>LFKV01000048.1 GCA_001189345.1 Candidatus Paraburkholderia kirkii | reverse complement strand
TCGCGACTGGCGCGCACTCCATGGCGAGGAGCATGACGTTATGTTCCGTCAGGTACACGAACCCGGTCGTCTCGGGTTGTCCGACTTCACCGAGATGGACAGCCTGGGCGTCACCGTGGCGGGTGTCGCGCTTGACCACCGCCTCTATCACTTCCGGCCGGCCTGCTCGGGCTTTGAGCACGCTCACGTCATTCTCGGCGGCGAGAGCTATGTCGCGCTGGCTGAAGGGCTGCAGAACGCCATCTGGGCACTCGGGGGCGCGCCGCGCGAGCACCGCAGCGACAGCCTGTCGGCGGCGTTCCGCAATCTCGATGCCGACGCGCGCAAGGATCTGACCACGCGTTACGATGCACTGTGCGCCCACTACGGCATGCAGCCCACACGCAACAACCGTGGCGTTGCCCACGAGAACGGCGCCATCGAGAGCCCTCATGGCCACCTCAAGAGCGCAGTGCGTGATGCGTTGCTTCTGCGCGGCAGTCACGACTTCGACAATCTCGGTTCCTATCGCCGCTTCATCGACGAGATCGTCGGTCGAATCAACGCGCGTAATGGCAAACGCATTGAGCTCGAGCGGGCACTGCTTCAGCCGCTTCCGGTCCAGCGTACGTGCGACTACGAGGAAACGCGCGTTGACCTTCGATCGCCTGCTTGAGCAGCTACCGCAGCGCCAGGCATGCAGGACCATGATTGAACTGCTCAGCCTGGCCCACGAGCACAACTGCGAAGCGCAACTGGCCCAGGCGCTGCAGCAGAGTCTGGACGATGGACAGTTACCCGAGCTGGACGCACTGTGTTCGCGTTTCGAAGCGAAGCGCACGAACAGCATGCCGGAGGTGAACGTCCAGCTGGCACCGCTGAGCGACTACGAAGCCCTGCTTGACGACATGGCGACGGAGGTGACGGCATGGTCTCGACATCAACGCCACCCGCCTGTCGCTGCTGCTCAACGATTTGCGGCTGCCCGCCATCAAGCAGATCTGGTCCAGCTTTGCTGAGCGCTCCGACACGGAAGGATGGCCGGCAGCGCGCCTGCCGATGGCGCTGGCCGAACACGAGATCGCCGAGCGCGATCGACGCCGAATCGAACGTCACCTCAGGGACGCAAAGCTGCTGCCGGGCAAGACACTGGAGAACTTCAATTTCGACGCGGTGCCAATGGTGTCGCGCGCGCACGTCTCGGCGCTTTGCGCGGGCGACGGCTGGTTGCGTAACGGCACCAACCTGATTCTTCTAGGGCCTAGCGGAGGGGGCAAATCGTACCTGTCGTCGGCGATCGGACTGAGCCTGCTGGAGAAGGGCTGGAAGGTCTTCTTCGCTCGCACTACCGACCTCGTGCAACGGTTGCAGGTCGCGCGCCGCGAGCTCGCGCTGGAGTCCGCCGTCAACCGGCTGGATCGCTTCGACCTGGTCATCCTGGACGATTTCGCATATGTCAGCAAGGATCAGGCAGAGACGTCGGTGCTGTTCGAGCTCATCAGCGCCAGGTATGAGCGCCGTTCCCTTTGCATAACGGCCAACCAGCCGTTTGGCGAATGGGACAAGGTTTTCCCCGACCGGGCCATGACGGTGGCCGCCGTCGACCGGCTGGTCCACCACTCGACCATCTTTGAGCTGAACGTCGAAAGCTACCGTCGCCGTACTGCCCTGCAGCCCAAGCAGCAGGGACCGGGACGCCCGGCCAGTAGAGCGACACCAAAGAACGTTGGTGTGCCACCGACACAGGAGCATCAGCACGGCATCGACCTCACCGAATGATCCGCTGTTCTCGTCCTGATTGACGCGCGGCTCGCAGGCAAAGCTAGCCGCGTCAATCAACCGCAGCATCACCTTCCCGCCACCACATTCTCATCTTGATTGTCGCGCAACACCCACTCGCCCGCGTCAATCAACTCCGCGCGTCAATCAATAAACGCTTGCCAGCGTCAATCAACATCGGCATCAGCATTTCTGCCGCGACATTCTCAACTTGATTGTCGCGCGTCTCTCATCCGGATTGTCGCGCCACAGCCGTTCGCCTTCGGGCTTGGCGGCCCCATCGCCACCTTCGCAGGGCTGCTTCACATGACGGTCCATTCGCTGGTGAAGTCGGCGATCTTCTTCACCGTCGGCCATGCGGCCCAGAAGGCCGGCACCCAGGCAATCGACGACATTCGCGGGTTGCTGCGCGTGAGTCCGACCGTCGGCTGGGGCATGATGCTCGGCGCGCTCGCCATCCTGGGCATGCCGCCGTTCGGCGTCTTCGCGAGCGAGTTCCTGATCCTGACGATCGCGATGAGCAAGCTCCCGTGGGCCACGCCTTTCCTGCTGCTCGCGCTTGCTGCCGCGTTCGCGGCCATCTTCGTACGCGTGCGGGCATGGTGTTCGGGGAGACGACGGTCAAGGCGCTCGAGCACCCGCCGGCGTTGCTGCCCGTGTTCGTCCATCTCGGCGCCTGCCTGATGCTGGGACTCTACATTCCGCCCTACCTGGCGACGTGGTATCGGCAGGCGGCGGCCATGATCGCGGAGTGACACATGCGCATCGAGGCATTCGGGTTTCCCAACCTGGTTCGTCTTCCGTTTTTGCGGGCAGGTCCTCGGCTTATCTCGCACGGGTCGATCATGATGCGTGGACCCGCACCGCCTGCGCGGTCTGCGAGGCGGGCGGCCGTCTGGTTTCCCTGTGGGGCGGCGAAGAGCCGGCCAGGCGCATTCGTGATCTCCGCCGCGTACGCACTGGAAGACGGCATCCTGTGGCTTCAGTCGCCGGCGGGCGACGCGCAAGAGAACGGATACCCGGACCTGTCGACCGTCTTTCCGGGGGCGACGCGCATGCAACGCGCCGTCCACGATCTGCTGGGACTGCGTGCGATCGGCGCCGAAGATACGAGGCCGTGGCTGAACCATGGCGGCCCGCTGACTACTATCCGCTGCAGAAGCTGTCTTCCGGCGCTGAACGGTTCGAATCGCAGGAAGCGGATTATCGGTTCGTGCCGGTCGCCGGAGACGGCGTCCACGAGATCGCGGTCGGCCCGATCCACGCGGGCGTGATCGAGCCGGGGCACTTCCGCTTCTCGGTCGTTGGCGAGAAAGTGCTGCGGCTCGAGGAGCGGCTCGGTTACTCGCACCGGGGCGTCGAAAGACTGTTTCAGCAAACACCTCTGCTGCTCGGACATCGCCTGGCGGGACGAATCGCCGGGGATTCCACGGTCGCGTTCTCGTGGGCGTACTGCATGGCGGTCGAACGGGCAATCGATGTCCGGATTCCGCCACGCGCGCAGTGGCTGCGTGCGCTGCTGCTCGAGCGTGAACGCATTGCCAACCATCTCGGCGACCTGGGCGCGCTCGGCAACGATGCCGGCTTCGCATACGGCCTGGCCGCGTTTTCTCGCCTGAAGGAAGACTGGCTGCGCCTGAACGAGCGGATCTTCGGACATCGCTATCTGATGGACCGGATCGTTCCCGGCGGCATGGCAGCGAACATCGATCCGCGCGGCATCACCGCGATGCTGACGCAATGCGAGCGGATCGACACCCAGGTCCGCGTGATGCAGACCATTTACGACGATCAGTCGGGACTGCAGGACCGCTTTGCCGGCGCGGGCATCCTTTCGGCGAAGGTGGCCGAGCACTTCGGCGTGTGCGGGCTGGTCGGGCGCGCCAGTGGCCGGAAAATCGACGTGCGCGTCGATCACCCGTACGCGCCGTATCACGAGGTACTGGTCAGCCCGTCGGCGACGACCGCGGCGATGTGGCAGCCCGGGTCGCGGTGCGGTTCAACGAGATCTACGAATCGGTCCGGTTGATCCGGACGCTCCTGTCCGAGTTGCCGGGCGGCGAGATCGTCGCGCCGATCGAGCATGAAGGCGTGGCATCCTGTGGGGTGGGGTGGGGTGGATCGAGGGCTGGCGGGGCGATGTGTTCGTCGCGCCCGAGACCGGGGCTGACGGGACCGTCTTGCGCTGTCACTGCCACGACCCGTCGTGGCAGAATTGGCCTGCTCTGGAGCACGCGATCATCGGCAATATCGTTCCCGATTTTCCGCTGATCAACAAGTCATTCAATCTGAACTACGCGGGGCACGACCTGTAATGTGGCAACTTTTCAAGCAGATCGCGAGAACCGTCGCGCCGGACATGCGTGTGCCGGAAAGCGATGACGCATGGCGTGCCGAAGGCCAGCAGATCCAGCAGGAGATACTCGACGTACTGGGCCGGGCGCTGTGCATTCGCGAGATCGACGCGGGCTCCTGCAACGGATGCGAACTCGAAATCCACGCGCTCAACAATCCGTACTACAACATCGAGGATCTGGGTATCCGGTCCGTCGCGAGTCCCCGGCATGCCGACATGCTGCTGGCCACCGGTCCGCTGACGCTGAACATGAAGGAAGCGGTGCGACGCGCATACGAGGTGACGCCCCATCCGAAACTGGTCGTCGCGGCGGGCGAGTGCGCCTGCACCGGCGGCATGTTCAAGGAAAGCTATGCCGTGTGCGGACCGCTCTCGACGCTGCTTCCCGTCGACGTCACGATACCGGGTTGTCCGCCGCCTCCCATCGACATCCTGAGAGGCATTCTCGCCGCGCTTCGTGTGAAACGCGCGGCGCTCGCGCCGTGAATCGCAGGCGATGACGTGCGCTGCTGACGGTGTTCATAACGGAGGGTTTCGCGCGGGGTCCATTTGGACAGGTGCGTCTCGAGCCGCGAACCGCCGTTATGGGGACCCAGTCCGTCCCGCGCAGGCTCAGGTACTTCTCAATTGGCCGCCGCCCGCCTCGAGAATCACGTCGAGCAGCGCCATCGCGTCCATGCTTCCGGACAGGCTGCGGACGATGGGATCGAGCCGCCCGTCGATCTTCAGCATCGCGAAACCGTGGACAAGCGACCACGCCGTCAGCAGGCGCGCGGCCGCATCGATCGGCAACGTCGCATGCGGCCCGGGTTGCGCTCCGACCGCGTCGCGCAGTACCGACGACGCCTCGTTCATCGCTTCGCGCAGATTGGGCCGTTCGAGGTCGAGCCGTTCGCTGCGGAACATGAGCAGAAACAAACCGGGATACCGTGTCGCGAACTCGACGTAGGCACGTCCCAATGCAGCCAGCCGGGCCTCCGGCGTATCCGCTGCGGCGGCCGCGTCGAGCAGACAGCGCCGAAAGCGTCGAAAGCCGACGGCTGCCAGCTCGCTGAGCAGTCCGGTCACATTGTCGAAGTGATTTTTCGGCGCGGCGTGAGAGGCGCCAGCTTCGCGCGCGGCAGCTCGCAGCGTCAGGCCTTCGATACCCTCGCGAGCGAGGATCCGCTCGGCGCCTTCCAGCATGGCTTCACGCAACGCGCCGTGATGGTAGGGGCGCCTGGCGGCGTCCGCCGCTGCCGGCTTGCCTGTTTTTCTGGCTCCCATCGTTTTTCTTCTCCGGGTTTCGTCCCTATATTGACAGCGTCAATTTTAGCTTGACTAACACTGAACCGGTATCTAACCTTGATGTTGTCGATGTCAATATTTTACACCGATGCTCATCTTCGCCCTGGGTCTCATCGTGTTCTTTGGCGTCCACTCCATATCGATCGTCGCGCCGCGCTGGCGGGATGCGCAGGTCCGCCGATTGGGCGACGGTCCGTGGAAGGGACTCTATTCGCTCGTGTCGATCGCGGGGCTCGCCATGATGCTCTACGGCTATGACATCGTTCGGCACGCACCGGTGATGGTCTACATGCCGCCGATCGCATTGCGGCACCTCGCTTTGCTGATCATGGTGCCCGTCTTTCCCTTGCTGATCGCCGCGTACTTCCCGGGACGCATCAAACGCTTGTCCCGAAATCCGATGCTGCTGACCGTCATCCTGTGGGCGCTGTCGCATCTGATCACCAACGGAACGCTGAACGACGTAGTGCTGTTCGGCGCATTCCTCGTCTGGGCCGTGGCAGACCTGATCTCGGTCAGTCGCCGTGCGCGCCGGCATCGGCGATGAACGATGTGATCGTCTTAGCCGGCGGACTGGGCTTGTACGCATTCATGTTGCTGTGGGGGCACGCGCACCTGATCAGCGTATCGCCGATTCACTGATTGGCGGGATCGCCGGAAGGAGATGGGATCTCATGTCTTCGGTGCGCGCCTGGCGAAGGGCTTTCATGACCCGATCGGGACTCGGGCGAAGGCGTTTTTCGAAGCGAGCCGGAAATGCATGAGCTTTTGCATGAGCTTTCGATGGTGCGGTCGGGGGCATTCCGCAGAGCTCGGTTTCGTCGGTTCAGAGGCGTTCGGGCGCAAGAAGTGTTTTCATTTCGAAGTCGCGCAGCCGGTGTTCGATCGCCTGACTGTTCCGAATGGAGCCTCGAACGCGTGGCGTCTTCCGAGGGTGCGACGACGCCGGGTCCGACCGCTCCGGCAAACCCGTCCGATTCGCGCTAACCTGTACACTTCGCGGAACCTATTCAATCCAGGCCCATGACCCAGCCGCTTCGCATCGATTTCATCTCCGATATCGCTTGCCCGTGGTACGCGATCGGCCTGAGCTTGCTTCAGCTCGCGCTGTCGCGTCTGTCCGATGTCGTCGAGCCCGAGATCGTCGTGCATCCGTTCGAGCTCAATCCGCAGATGCGTCCCGAGGGGGAAGCCATCGTCGACTATCTCGGAAGAAAATACGGGCGCACGCCCGAGCAGATCGCGGAGACGCAGCACATGATCCGCGAGCGCGGCGCGAGCGTGGGCTTTGCGTTCGGCCCGCGCACGCATGTCTACAACACGTTCGATGCGCATCGGCTGCTGCATTGGGTCGGCATCGAGGGAAAGCAGGTGCCGCTCAAGCTCGCGCTGCTGCGCGCGTATCACGGAGAGGGCAAGAACCCGGGCGATCACGACGTGCTCGTCGAGGCGGCGCGCTCCGTCGGGCTCGATGCGGCGGCGCGTGCGCGCGAAGTCCTGCAAAGCGGCGCGTACGCCGACGAAGTGCGTGAGCAGGAGCGCGACAATGAAGCGATGGGCATCACCTCCGTTCCGGCGGTCATCTTCGACCAGCGCTACCTCGTGAGCGGTGGGCAGCCGCCCGAAGTCTTCGAGCAGGCGATCCGGCAAGCGCTCGCCCAGACGCGCCAGCCGTTCACTTCGTTCCTGGCGGTAGCGCGTTCATTCTGGTCGAGTTTCACTTTACGTCGAAGCCATAGTCACCGTGGGTCCGATGTCCATAGGACGCGACGGCGACCCAATGCACGGTGTAATGCCCTGACGGTAGCGTCGGCAACGCGACCGCCATGGCTTCCCGGTGCTGCGGGTCGACGACCGACTTCGCGGCATTGACCTGCTTGCCGCTCGCGTCATCGACGGCGAGCGAGGAAAACGCAGGCTCGAGCGGACCGTCGAAGACGATCCGTACCTCGCCGGGCAGCGAGACGGTAGCATCCGCTGCGGGAACCTGCGTGCGTGGAAAGACATGCGCCCAGACCGCGATGGTCCACGCGAGTCCGAGCGCGCATGCGCCCCGGGTGACCAACCTGCGAAGATTGGATCTCGAGTTCATCTCATGCTCCCGCTACCAGTTGAAAAGCGGCTTGCCGAGGGTGGTCGGCGCGACATCGTCGAAGAAATATGGGCCTGCACAAGCACGCCGACGTGCGAACCGCTCGCCCGATTGATCGGTATCTGCGCTTCAATGCCGAATTGACCGTAGCGATTGATCCAGATGAAGCCGGGATTGACCGTTCCGATCGTCTGTCCCCGACTTCGGGAAAGCGGAATTTCGACCAGCGGAATGACGCTCGCGAGCAGTTGCGGCAAGCCGAGCGAATGCACGTGCTGCTCCAGATACGGCAGACTGTACTGCACCGTGAAGCCGTAGTTGAAGGCGTTCGGCTGACCTGCGCCGGTCGTGAGCGCGGGACCGGCCTCGCTGGTGATCGCGACAGGACGCAGCCACGCCAGCGAATCGGGCAGATCGCCCATGCCTTTGCCGACGAAGACGGTCGGCGAGATCGTCGAGAAATTGTTGGCAATTGCACGGCTGCCCGTGCCTCCGAGTTCCGCGTCGACACCGACGGAGGTCATGAACTCGTGGACTTCGTTCACGTACAGCAAATACTTGAGGCCCACTTCGAAGTTGTCGAAGTCGTGCGCGGTCGGGTTGTTCTGCATCGCGTACGTGCCGCCGATGGAAAGCGCGAGCCTCGGTGTAATCAGTTTGTCGTATTCGAATTCGAATGTGTTGATGCTCTGATCGCCGTTGTCACCGGGCACGCGAACGTGCCCGAACTGCAGATTCGCCTCGTCGCCGACACTGGGATCGTCGACCGCCATCGTGGCGGGGAACACGCGGTCGCCGGCAATCGCGTGGGCATGTGCGTGCCGCGGCAGCATCGTGACGGCGCCAAGCGCGGCCGCAATAACGGATAGCGCGGCGCGTGGCTGCCCGGGCTTGAGCGGTTCTTCGAGCCGCACACTCTCGAAGCGCGTCGCGCGCCGCTGCTGCACGACCTCGACGACCTGTGCGAAAACGACAAGGCGGGACGATTACAACCGGAAAGCAGCCAAGCATCCGAAGAAGGCGGCTTCTCATAGGTCGGCTGTGTGATTCGAATGCATCGGATTATGCCACTTGCGTCGACCGAATACCCGCGGAAACGCGCCTCCCTTACGTCCGATCCACGACGCGCCACGTCGTCGCTGATTTCGCCTCCGGACGCGAGTAGCGGGTCTGCTACTATCCCGCGACCGGCCTCGCAGCGGCGAGGCCAGGACGACGACTTCGCGAGAGAATCATGGAACGTTTCAGCGATGCCGATATCGCGGCTGTCTATCGGGCGATTTTCGAGCGCAGGGACATGCGTCATTTCAAGGCGGGCCCGGTCAATCCCGCTTTGCTCGAGCGGCTCCTGCGCGCGGCGCATCACGCGCCGAGTGTCGGCTTCATGCAACCGTGGCGGATCGTGCGCATCACCCGACCGGAGTTGCGCGAGGCGTTGTACGCGATCGTGGATAGCGAGCGCCGTCGTACTGCCCATGCGCTCGGCGAGCGGGAAGCCGAATTCATGCGGCTGAAAGTGGAAGGGATTCGCGAATGCGGCGAATTGCTGGTGGTCGCGCTAATGGACGGACGCGAGCGTCATATATTCGGCCGCCGCACGCTTCCCGAAATGGACCTCGTTTCCGTGGCTTGCGCGATTCAGAACATGTGGCTCGCCGCGCGCGCCGAAGGACTCGGCATGGGATGGGTTTCGTTGTTCGATGTCGATGCGGTGCGCACGCTGCTCGCCATCCCTCCGGGCGCCAGACCTGTCGCGATCCTCTGCCTCGGCCACGTCGAGGCGTTCTACGATCAGCCCATGCTTCAATTCGAAGGATGGGCGGAACGCCGCACACTCGATAGTTGCATGTTCGAAAACGGCTGGCCGGCCGAACCTGCCGCATAGTTCGTTTCCTCCTTCCGTGGCGGAGGCGCTGTTTTACTGTAACGCCTGAGCCGCTCTCATTCCCGGGGCGGACGTCGCAGCGGACGCCACGCGTCGCAAGTTCGATGACTTGCGCAGTGGCGATCGACGCGACCAGTGACCGGATCGGACCTCTCATGCCATCTTCTGTCGACCCGCATTCGAGAAAGCACGCGAACGCCGGCATGCACGACCTTCGTGTGATGCGCGTCGGATTTCTGCTTCTCGAGAACTTCTCGCTGATCGCGCTCGGCACGGCCGTCGATCCCTTGCGAATTGCGAACATGCTGGTCGAACGGACCGTGTACGAATACGCGTTGATCGGCACGAACGGCGATGTCGTGCGTTCGAGCGACGGCATTCGCGTGCTTCCCGATACCTCGATGAAGGAAGCGGGCGGCTTCGACGCCGTGTTCGTCGTCGGACCGAATCCGATTCCGCGCAAGGGCATCGGCACCGTCATGGATTGGCCGCGCCTGCAGGCGCGGCACGGTAGCGCGCTGGGCGGCCTCGACACCGGAAGCTATTTTCTGGCGCGCGCGGGCCTGCTCAATGGCTACCGCTGCACGATCCACTGGGAAGATCAGGACGTGCTGCTGGAGCAATTCCCGAAGCTGACCGTCTCCAATCGCCTCTATTGAAGTGGACCGCGACCGCTACACATGCAGCGGCGGCGTCGCGCCGCTCGACCTGATGGTGCACCTGCTCGGACTGCCGCCCGGCAGTCCGTCGCTCGCGGCGCGCGTGCTCGAATTGTTCGTCGCCGAGCGGCGCGATCACGAGCAGCGTCAAACGACGTCGCTCCGGCGATACGTCGGAGAGGAGCACGCGAAGCTCGACGAGGCCTTGCAAGTCATGGAGAGCAATGTCGAGGAAACCATGAGCATCGCGGAGATCGCATCGTTCGTGAAGGTATCGCAACGGCAGCTCGAAAGATGGTTCCGCGAGTGCCTCGGCAAGACGCCTGCGCAGGCGTACCTCGAAATCCGCCTGCTGCGCGCGCGTCAGCTGCTCTACCGGACCGGACTTGCGCTCGAGGAAGTGTGCGCGCGCACGGGTTTCACTTCGCTCACGCATTTCTCGACGCGCTACAAGGCGCAGTTCGCCATTTCGCCGATAGCCGGCGCTACCAGAAGGCGCTCTGAACGCTTCGCTGCATGAATTCGCGGCGTTTCGCAGCACCGCACGGGCGTCTTTCGCGCGTCGTTTCTCGTTAACCCTCGATGTCGAAAACAGGAATTTTGGCGTCGAATCGGGAAATGTTTCAAACCATCAGGCTCCTATTCCATTGCGTCATTGAATTGGCACTGGTCGAATCCGGCGCGAAGGATCGTCATATTTCCACTTGATCGGTTTCGGGTTCTTGTTGTGTTCGCGGATGTATCGGCATCAGTTTGCGATCCCAATCCTTCACCGAAGTGAAGATGCCGCGAGCGATCACTTCACGCTGAATGCGCGAGAACCAGTTCTCCACCTGGTTGAGCCACGACGAGTAGGTCGGCGTGAAGTGCAGGTGCACGTTGCACTGCGCATCAAGGAAGTCGGCAACCCGCTGCGTCTTATGGCTGCTGACGTTGTCGCAGATCGCGTGGATTTCCCGGCGTTTGGGCTGGCTGGCGACGACGTCGGTCAGGAAGGCCACGAACTGCTCGCTGGTGTGGCGCGCCACCGTCTTGCCCAGCACCTCGCCGGTGGCAGTATTGAACGCCGCGAACAGGCTGAGCGTGCCGTTGCGCTTGTACTCGAAGCCGTGACTCTCGGCGCGCCCGGGCGACAGCGGCAGCATACGGTCCTTGCGATCGAGTGCCTGGATCGCGGTCTTCTCGTCCACGCAGAACACCGCTGCGTGCGCCGGCGGGTTCAGGTACAGCCCGATCACGTCGGCTGCCTTGGTCTCGAAGTCCGGGTCGTTGGAGACCATGTGCCGCTCCAACTGCTGCGGCTTGATGCCGTGCTTGCGCCAGATGCGCTGCACGGCCGAGACCGATACGTCGCCGAGTTCTGCTGCGAGCTTGTAGCTACTCCAGTGTGTCGAACCGTCGGCGGGTTTGTGCTTGAGGGTGCACTTGAGCACCCGCGCTTCCAGTTTGGCCGGTGGCTGCGTAGGCGCCCGCCCGCGGTGCCGGGCGTACATGCCGGCTAGTCGCTCGCTGAGGAAGCGCCCCGACCAGCGTGCGATGAAGCGCGAATCGCAACCCAGTGTGCGCATGATACTGTCGCGCGATTCGCCGTCCTCGAGCATCAGGATCAACTTTGCGCGTCGCACGTCCGCCGCACGCACCGTTCGGCTGCGCGCCGCCGACAACAGTTGCTCACGTTCGATATCTGTCAGGTCCATTTTGACCCATGACCTGTATCTGAACACAGACAGGGTGCTAATTCAATAACGCAGCGCAATAGAGGTTCCACGTTGTGACTAGGCTTAAAACATAGGCAGAAGACTACCTCAAAATTTAAGCGTCACCGCATGTCCGGCTTTTGCGGGAGACGGCCCAGCCTGCGCCGTCGTGCACGACGGCGCCGAGGCGCTCTCCGCGCTGGCGAATACGCGATACGGCTTCCTGATCACCGACTGCCACATGCCGAACATGACGGGCTACGAGCTCGCGCGCCGAGTGCGAGCCGAAGAGTCCGGAACGTCGCGGCATCTGCCGATTCTTGGCATCACGGCCAGTACCGTGCCCGACGAGTTGCGCCGGTGCCGCGAAGCCGGCATGGACGACTGTCTGGTCAAGCCCACCAGGCTTGCAACCTTGCGCGAACATCTGAATCGCTGGCGGGTATCGGAGCGTTCGGCAACCGAAGTCGATGCCCGGTCGCCGCCCGATGCCGTCCCGCCATCCCGGGACGATGACGAACTCGATCTGACCGCCATGGCGCAACTGTGGGGTAACGAGGCGGCCGTGAAGGCGCTGCTGGATGCGTTCGTCTCGTCGTTCCGCGAGGATCTCGTCCCGCTTCGGCGATTGCTCGATCGCGGCACGGTCGATGATCTGCGTGCGCGACTGGCATCATCGCGTTATCGGTGCCGCCAGTGTGTTGCAGCATCGGCCGCTGCTGGATGCGCTCGAGGCCTTTCGCCGCGACTTGCATACGGCCGCGCACGAAACGCGCCAGCAAGAGGGGCTCGCGCCAGCCGCGCGATGCGAGCAGCTTGTCGAGCGCATTCACTCGCAAGGTGCAACGCTCATCTGATTCTGGCAGGCCACGCATCGAGCGTCGTGCCTGTTACGGCTTGGCCGGCGTTCCGCCCCATTCCGGGGTTGCTCCGGCGTGCTCATTGAAAGGCTCGCGGTCTCGAAATAATCCAGCGCGAAATCCACGAAGGAACGTGTCTTGGCAGAAACGTGCCGCCTTCCCGGGTAGACGATCGACACTTCCTTGTCCACGTCCTTGAGCGTGTAGCCCGGCAACAGCCGAACCAGCGTCCCCGCCTGAATGTCTCACATAGGTCTCGGGCAGCACGGCAATGCCTATTCCGGACACGGCTGCCTGCCGCAGCATGTGCGAACTGTTGACCGTGTACGCGGGATCCAGCACGACGCTTTCCACCACGCCTGACGGTCCGATGAAGGACCACGTCGATCCGTGAATTTCCGCGGACGGCGCGAGAAATTCATGAGCGACGAGCGCGGCCGGATGAAGGGGCGTACCGCGCTGCGACAAATACTCCCGCGATGCGACGAGCGCCGCGCCGACTTTCAACAACGGGCGATTGATCAGCATGCCGCTGTTCAGCAGATGAGGCACGACGATTCCGACGTCGAAGCCTTCCGCGACGAGATCGACCGGGCGATGCAGCAAGGTAAGACGCAACTTCACGTTCGGATACCGGCCGCGAAATTCGCACAGCATCGGCGTGAGCCCGAACAGCGAGAACGACGCTGACGCCACGATCTTGAGCGTGCCTGACGGGTCTATGGAACTGTTCGCTACTGACGCTTCGATTGTTCCGATCTGCTCGATGACTGCGCGGCAGCCCTCGGCATAAGAGCGACCCGCTTCGGTCAGCGATACGCTGCGCGTCGTCCGATTCAGCAGGCGAGTGTTGAGATGCGTTTCGAGCAGGGAGACGTAGCGCGTAATCACGGCATTGGAGAGATCGAGCGCCGCGGCGGCGCGGCCGAATGATTCGGTTTCCGCCAACTTGAGAAAGACGCGCATCGCCTGGAGTTGATTCATGAAGAGAGCAGTTCGGGAAGCGATCTTTGAGCGCTGTAATGATGCGATTCGAGAGCAAGAAGGGCGTCTCGCGTGCACGATCTTAACGGGCAGGCGCTTGTATCGGAATCGGATCGGTCTGGTCAACGAACCCTGTCTCAATACGGCAACTGTCGCATGTATGCAACTGATGCGTGTCAGCGTTCGTGCCAGCGTTGAGCGAAACGATAGGTAAGTCCGCGTGGCCTAAACGTTTACTCATATTGAAATTGGATTTTTTGAATTGTTCGAAAAGGCCTTTGTGTTTTTCTTTTTCTGCGTCCCCAAAAAGTCGGGCAATAAACTTTGCTCTGCCGACTATCGGTGCATAGCCAAGCGAGTGAAGCAGCAAATCAACTCGACAAACACTCAGCCTGACGCAACCCGTCGAGTCTCAAGACTTACCCATAGGAACACGCATGAAAAAGAATCTCATCGGAGCAGCAGTGGCAGCAGTGGCAGCACTGGCTGCATCGTTCGCAACCGCTGCAAGCGCGCAAAGCAGCGTCACCTTGTATGGCGTTGTCGACACAGGCATGACGTTCGTGAACAATGTCATCAACGACAATCCGAACAACGGCAACCGGAAGGCGAGCTTTCGCGGCCTGACCAGCGGCAATCTGCAAGAGAGCCGCTAGGGGCTGCGCGGATCCGAAGATCTCGGCGGCGGCATGAAGGCGATCTTCGTGTTGGAGAGCGGATTCAGCCTGAACAACGGTAAGTCCAACGAAGACGGTACGATGTTCGGTCGTCAGGCGTACGTTGGTATGTCGTCCGAGTACGGCACCGTCACGCTGGGTCGTCAGTACAACGGCGTCGTTGACTACCTCGGGCCGCTGAGCGCTGCCGGTACCTGGGGTGGCACGTATTTCGGCCACGTCGCTGCCAACGACAACCTGAACAGCAACTTCAGCATCGCCACAACTCGATCAAGTACCAGAGCGCCAATTTCTCCGGCTTCTCGTTCAGCGGTCTGTATGGCTTCTCCAACAAGGCCGGCGCGTTTGCGGGCAACCGTGCTTACAGCTTCGGTGCGGGCTACACGAATGGTCCGTTGAAGATCGGCGCTGCATATATGCAGGCCAACGGCGTGAACTCGCAGACCAACGGCAGTAGCGCTGTCATCGGCGATGCAGCCCCGGCGATGCTGGGCCTGGTTGACGTCGACGGTTCCCTCCGTCAGCGTACGTTCGGTGCCGGCGCCAGTTACGCGTACGACGCCATGGTCTTCGGCGCGGTGTGGACTCGACGCGCTTCGACAATGGTCGCCGTGGCGACTACTCGAACGTGTTCAACAACTATGAAGTCAATGGTCGCTATTTCCTGACGCCGGCTCTGGCGCTCGGAGCGGCGTACACCTATACCACCGGCAAGATCAGCGACTTCGGCCTGACGTCCAGCACGCTCAAGTGGCATCAGTTCGGTCTGCAGGCTGACTACGCTCTGTCCAAGCGCACGGATTTCCATATCGAAACCGTGGCGCAGATCGGCAGCGGCGGTAACGATAATTTCACCCCGCTGGCGGCCATTGCAAACAGCAACGGCGCGTTCGGACCGCCCTCGAGCAGCCGTCAGGTTCTCGTAAACACGGGTATCCGTCACCGCTTCTGATAGAAGACCGTGGCGTAAGCCGCAGGCAGTAGCAAAAGGGCACCAGGGCACCTCAAGGTGCCCTTTTGCATTGGCTCGCGTCTGAAGGCAACATGCGGTGCGTACCCGAAATGCCCTACCATGACGCTACGGCCGACGTTCAACAGAATCAACCCGCGAGCGTCTCGGCTTTTTCAAGGAGAGCACGCATGATCGTGAGGTTGCCCCGGTTTGACGGACAGATTCGTAGTCAGCCATTTGGTTTGGTCTAGCCTCCTTTAAGGGTTGATTCGCGGGTTGTCCACGGCCGGGCGGCGGGTCGCTTTCTCTCGACCATGACGCTGTCCGGCGGTGGGCAACCCGCGCTGCGATGACGGTTGATGTGGCGCGTGCAGGTTTTCGAATTCGAGCGGCGAGCAATACCCGATGCTGCTGTGCAGGCGGCGTACGTTGTACCAGCCCTCCAGGAATGAGAACACTCGTTGACGCGCCTGTTCGTGAGTGGCGAGGTGTTCGCGCGATAGCAGCTCGGCCTCGAGCGTGCCGAAGAACGACTCACACATCGCGTTGTCATAGGCGTCGCCGGCTGTCCCCATTGATGGTTGCACGCCGGCCTCGCGACAACGTCGACCGAAGGCAATAGACGTGTACTGACAGCCTTGGTCCGAATGTAGAATCACCCCCTCGTGGTGGCGCTGCTGCAATGCCATGTCCAGCGCTCGCAGCATGAGTTCCGTGTACAGATGGTTGGACATCGCCCAGCCCACGATGCGCCGGCTGAACACGTCAAGCACTACGGCCAAATACAGAAACCCCTCATCAGTCGGGATGTGGGTGGCATCTGCAACCCACAAGCACGTTCATCGCCTCAGCGCTGAAGTGCCGACGTACCAGGTCGGGTGCTCGCCGCGCCCCCGCACGTTGCCGCGTGGTACGTGGCCAGCGCCGTCGGCTGGCCCCACACAACCCTGCCATACGCATGAGTCGCGCCACCCGCTTGCGTCCCACGTGCATGCCTTCGCGTGCGAGCTGCGCGTGAATACGTCCCGCGCGAGCTCGCATGCAGCGTACGGATGCGTGCGAGCAGCAGCGCATCGCTGCATGCTTGCTGCGATGGCTCGCGTACCAGCCATGCGTAAAAGCCGCTCGTCGAGACCCCGAGCAGCCGTGCCATCTTAGCAATGGGCCAGCGGGCCCGGTTCGCTTTCACGAATCCGTACCCTTCGGTGGCACGGCTCCCGTCTCTCTCGCGAACCAGGCCGCAGCCTGCGAGAGAATGTCGCGCTCCATTTTTAATTGGCGATTCTCACGGCGCAGACGCGTCAGTTCCTGCCGTTCAGCCGTGGTCACCCCGTCATGCCGTACGCCAGCATCACGCTCAGCCTGCGCGCACCAGTTGACGATGGTCTGCGCCGTCGGTTCGAACTCGCGCGCGAGCTCCCGTGGTGTACGCCCGGCCTTGACCAGTTCCACCATATGCGCCCGAAACTCCGCCGGGTACGGTGTACGAGTCTTGCCCATTTCGGCACCTCCTCTTCAAAAAGAAGAAGTGTCCGTTTTCGCGGGTCAACTTCAATCGCGACACGCAGGCCGTACTATCGCTGGGCCGCAGGATTGATTCTCTCGCTGGTCGCCTCGGGCGCCGCCCTTGCCGATACCGTCGCGCTCAAAGCCAGTCTCCAGCCCTCGAGCGAAGTTCCGCCGCACGTTAGCAAAGGCCACGGCATTCTCGATGCGACCTTCGACACCGATACCAAAGTCCTCACCTGGACCGCGACCTACGCGGAACTCTCGGGCCCCGTGACGATGGCGCATTTCCACGGCCCCGCGCCGGTTGGCCAGAACGCGAAGGTGCAAGTACCGGTCGACAAGCATGCGCTCGCGAGCCCGATGAAAGGACAAGCGACACTGACGGATCAACAGGTGACGGATCTCATGACCGGGCAGTGGTACTTCAACATCCACACGCAGGAGAACCCGACCGGAGAGATTCGCGGTCAGGTGATGCCGGTCAATTGAGGTGCTTCGGCGATGAGCTGGCAGAGCGCCCTGGCTTGCTGGGCCGTGCGCAGGCGCATACGGCCCGAGAGCGCCAAGCCTGAGCTGGACGTCGGGCGGGCACGGATCTACGCGTCCCGCCGGGCGTGGTTGCCGGGCGTGCCGAGAGGCTGGCGGCTCGACATTCGCGACGCGGCCGCAGACGCTCCGCTGCGAGGCGAATCGCTCATGCCGCACACGTCGCCGCGAGCCGTCGTACTCTATCTTCATGGCGGCTACTACTTCTGTTCGCCGCGCAGCCATCGGGCGATCACCTTCGGTCTTGCCGCGAAGGCGAAAGCCGGCGTCTTCTCTCTCTCGACTACCGGCTCGCGCCCGAGCATCGTTTTCCGGCCGCGCTCGACGATAGCATCGCTGCCTACCGCCGCTTGCTCGCCGATGGCGTTGCTGCGGAGTCGATCGTCATGGCCGGCGATTCCGCCGGCGGCGGCCTCGCGCTGGCGACGCTTCTCGCGCTGCGCGATGCCGGCGACCCATTTCCCGCCGCGGCCGTGCTCTTTTCGCCGTGGACGGATCTGACGTGCAGTGGCGAGTCGATGCGAACCAACGAGGGCCGCGACCCAATGTACCATGCGTCGGTGTTTCCGCGCGTGGCCGCTCAGTATCTCGGCGACGCCGTCGCGACGCATCCCTACGCTTCGCCCTTGTTCGGCAATTTCGAAGGCCTGCCGCCGTTATTGATCCAGGTCGGCGACACCGAACTGCTGCTCGACGATTCGACGCGCGTGGCGGCGAAAACGCGCTCGGCGGGCGTTCGCGTCGAGCTGGAGATATGGCGCAACGTTCCGCACATCTTCCAGGTCTGGGCGCCGTTCATGCCCGAGGCGAACCGCGCACTCGCTCGCGCGGCGGATTTCATCGTCGCGGCGACGTCGTCACAGGAGCCTCATCGCCCGCCCATGACCTCGATGGTCTGATAAGCCCGCTCGACGGCCGCCGGGCCGTGGCGGCGCTCGAGCCTGCGCACGGTGAAGTGTCCATGCGCCATTTGCTGAAAATGGTCGATGAACACCGTGTTGACCATCGCCCCGAGCACCGCGCCGATGGCCGGAATCGACTTCGCGGCGACCTGTTCGCTGACCTGCACCGAGAAGCGCGCCGCGACGTTCTGCAGGAACTTGAGCAGCGCCGTCGATCCATGGCTGCTCAGGCCTTTCGCGGCAATCTCGTTGGTCACCGCGCGAAACCGACTGCGCGAGCGCGCCGCGCACGATGAAGTAGCCGAGATCGGCGTTGTCGTCGCTGGCCTTGGTGCCACCCATGCCGAGCACCATCATGCATTGCAATTGTGTTTCGACGCGATGCACGTCCTCGCCCTCGCTGCGCGCGATGTCGCAGATCGAGCGGAACATCAGCGTCGTGGTCACCGGCAACTCGACCGGCAGCGCGAACAGTCCGAATGCGCCGCCCGCCGCGCCGGTCGTCGCGACGGCCAGCTTGTGCATCAGGTTGTGCGGCTTGTCGGGCGGCGGCGCGAGCAGCGAATCCGACGGCGCGCTCTTGCCTAGCGTGCGCAGCGCCACCTGAAGACACTTCTTCAGCGCGAGTTGCGTTGCCTCGTCGACTTTTTCCTGCGCGGCGGAGGGCATCCGTCCTATCAGTTTTTCGATGGGCGCGCGCCGACGACTCTCGCCAGCTTCATCGTCAGGGACGGGCTTTCGAGCGATTCTTTCGCGCGGGACAAAGCCGCGAAATCGTCAGACGTGAGCGGCGAGGTGATGATCGGCGTCGGTTCCATGCGATGATTTCTGCCCGGTAAATGGTGAGTTGTCACGCAGATTGTAGAGCGCGGCGCCGTGCTACGATTCCATTTCTGTTGACTAGTCAATCATTGCGCTTACAAAAGATAGCCGTTCACACCGCCGCGCATCACTCGAGCGGACAGGTTCTGCCTTTCCGCGAATCGCTCATGGCGATGCTGGGCATTTCCTTCGTCACGATGCTCGTCGCGCTCGATCAGACGGTGGTCGGTACCGCGCTGCCGACGATCGTCGCCGAGCTCAAGGGCTTCGATCTCTACGCCTGGGTCGCGACCTCCTATCTGCTGACTTCCGTCATCACTGTGCCGATTTTCGGGCGGCTCGGCGATTACTACGGCCGCAAGCTGTTCGTGATCGCGTCGATCGTCGTGTTCATCGTCGCGTCCGTGCGCGGGCTCGCCAACAGCATGATGTTTCTGGTGCTCGCGCGCGGGTTGCAGGGCATCGGCGGCGGGATGCTCGTCGGCACCGCGTTCGCGTGCATCGCGGATCTTTTCCTGGACAACGCCGTCCGCCTGCGCTGGCAGGTGCTGATGAGCTCTGCGTTCGGCATCGCCAACGCGGTCGGGCCCACGCTCGGCGGGTTTCTCACGCAATACTACGGCTGGCGGTCGGTGTTTTACGTCAATTTGCCGGTGGGCGTCGTTTCGCTCTTTTTCGTATGGCGTTTTCTGCCGCATCTGCGCCACGTCGCCCATGAAGGCAAGATGCGGCTCGACTGACCCGGCACCGCGCTGATAGCGGTCGCGCTCGGCGCGCTCCAGCTGTTCGTCGAAATGCTGCCGAAGCACGGCCTCGGCGCCGAAACCGCCGCGCTGCTGGCGATGAGCGCCGCCGCCGTGTTCGGCCTGTGGAAGTGGGAAACGCGCTGCGACTATGAGATCCTGCCCGTCGACATGTTCCGCAACAAGGCGCTCGCCGCGCTCTTCACGCTCGCCATTCTCGGCGGTTTCACGATGTTCTCGCTGCTGTTCTACGCGCCGCTGCTGTTTCAGGGCGGCTTCGGCATGTCGCCGAAGGACGCGGGCATGATGATGGTCACGCCGCTCGTCGTGTTCATTACGATCGGCAGCATCGTGAACGGTCGCATCGTGACGCGCCTGAAGAACGCCAACCTCATGCTCTACGTCGGCTTCGCGTTTCTCGCGGTGTCGTGTCTGGGTGTCGTCGTCGCCACGCATACCATGCCGCGCTCGATCCTGCTGGCGATCATGCTGATCGGCGGCCTCGGCCTCGGCTTCGTGATGCCGAATCTCAACGTGTTCGCGCAGCAGACGGCCGGGCGCGCGCATCTGGGCATTGCCACCGCGCTGCTGCAATCGCTGCGCATGATCGGCGGGATGATCGGCACTGCGCTCACCGGCACGCTCATCAGCCATCTGTACGCGAGCGGCGTGAATCTGGCGCTGGAAAAGGATCACGCAATGCGCTGGACCGGCGACCTGTCCGATCCGCAGATTCTCATCAACCGCGACGGACAGCAGGCGCTGCTTTCGCAGTTGGCGGCCACGGGCCATGACGGCGCGATGCTGCTCGAAGCCGCGCGCGAGGCGCTCGTCGCCGCGATCCATATCGGTCTCGCCCTGGCGGCGGTGGTCGCGGTGCTGTCGCTGTGGCAGTCGCGCCGCGTGCCGCCGGTGCGCTTGAAAGGACCGCAGGAACCGATCATCCTCGCCGAACGATCAGGGGAAGCGAAAGCATGAATGAACAGGACCGTATCGTATCGAACGTCGCGCTGACGACGCAGGGGCGGGCGATTGCCGAGGAAGGTCTGCCGCGGCGCAACGCGTTCCTGCACGACACGATGGCCGCGCTGCCCGACGAGGCCATCGAGGCCCTGTCGAGCGCGCTCCACATGTTCGAGGGACGCATTCAGGAAGTCGCGGCCGCGAACGCCGCAGTCGCGACCGCCGTCGAGGACAAGGCTTAGAAAGAACGTCTCGATCACTTCGGTCACGCGCGCGATACTTCGGATCGACGACGAGGATCTGACGCCACTTGTCGAACGTGAGGCACGGGTGCGAGATGTCGAACGCGATCATGTCGCCGACCTTCACGTCGTCGCCCGGCTTGATGCGCAGGTACGCGTGCTGATCCATCAGGCCGAAGATTTCCCAGCCTTCGTCGGGCGAGACGTCGCGCGGCGCCTCGTTGCCCGGACGATAGTGTTTCGCCGGCTCGGGCATGCCCGCGTCGAACGCGGAGTTGCGCTTGCCGAGCCCGATGATCGCGCGATCCGGCTCCGGAATCGACTGCACGTACGCCCACAATTGCAGCGTCGGCTTCAAACCCTGTCCCATCTTCTTCGCGATCGGATTGCGCGCGAAGATTTCGTTCTGCGCCTTCTTGTAGATGCCGACGTCGTGCGTCAGATAGCAGCCGGGGCGCAGCATGACTTCGATCGCGTCGCTGCTGGCCTTGGCGAATTCGTCGGCGACCACATCGTACCATGCCGATCCCGCCCCGAAAGAATCGCGGGCTTGCGCGCGATCTTCCCCTCGGCGATCAGCTTGCGCGCGATATCCACCGCGCTTCGCAAGAACTCGTGGACTTTCGTTTCGTCCTGCAGCACGCCTTCATATAATTCGATGCCCGCGAGCTCGATGGTGCCCGGCCAGCGCGCGATCGCCGCGAGCACGGCCTCGCGCTGCGCATCGTCGCGCACGCCGGTGCGTCCCTCCGGCACGCCGAGCTCGATCAGCACGTCCAGCTTCTTGCGCACCGAGCTGAAGAATTCGCCGAGCTGATCGATGCCGTCGGCTGAATCCACCAGGCAGAAGAACTCGAAATTCGGATCAGTAGCAGCTCGGCGATCATGCCCATGTTGCGTTTGCCGACGAGCTGGTTCGCCATGAGGATGCGATGCACGCCGCCGCGATACGCCGCGCGCACCTGGTGCGCGGTCGCGAGCGTGATGCCCCACGCGCCGGCGTCGAGCTGGCGGCGAAAGAGCTGCGGCGCCATGGTCGTCTTGCCGTGCGGAGCGAGCTTCACGCCGTACTCGCCGACGAACGCCTGCATCCACTTCAGGTCAGGTTGTGCTCGATGCGGTCGGAATAGAGTACGGTGGCGGGCAGGCTCACGTCCTCCTCGAGCAGGTTCCATTGCAGACGCGATGCGTCGCTCGATCTGGATGCTCGTGCCCGGCACCATGCCGAGACTCTTGCCGAACGGGTCGATCGTCGCGCCTTGATAGTTTGTAACTTTCATGTGCTACCACTCCATCGTCCGTTTAAATAAACCTCGTGCACGATTCGATGCGCATCAAGGTTGACGGTGCTATGTTAACCAAATCAGGATCCTCGACGGAAATGTTATTTAGTAACATGAACCTCACGTAAACCCTCGGACCGATCATGAACGGCCCCGCCGATTCGCTCAGCATCGATATCGTCGCACGCATCGCGGAATGCGCGCCGGAGTTGCGCAGCGCCGAGCGCAAGGTCGCCGCGCTGATTCTCGACGACATCGTGAGCGCGTCGCGCTCGAGCATCGGTGCGCTCGCGGACCGGGCCGAGGTCAGCGTCGCGACGGTCACGCGCTTTGCGAAAGCGGTCGGCTGCGAGGACGTGCGCGAGCTGAAGCTGCGGCTCGCGCAGGCCGCGGGCGTCGGGCAACGCTTCCTGAAGCGACGCCCGGATGAGGGCGACGCGGTGCCGCATTCGCTCGCCGCGCGCATTTTCGAGGAAGTGCAGGCGACGCTCGCGCAGAACCAGGGCGCGCTCGCCGCCGCGCCGATCGCGGAGGCCACCGACGCGCTCGCCGCCGCGTCGATGATCTACGTGTTCGGCATGGGCGGCGGCTCGACCGCGCTCGCGGACGAAATGCGCTTCCGGCTCGTGCGGCTCGGGCGGCCGGTCGCGTTGTATCAGGACGGGCTGTTGCAGCGCATGGTGGCGTCGACGTTGTCGAAGGAGCACGTCGTGGTCGCGCTTTCGGTGACGGGGCAGACGCCCGAGATGGTCGAAAGCTGCCGGCTCGCGAAGCAGTACGGCGCGCGCGTGATCGCGCTGACCGCGCCCGCGTCGCCGCTCGGAGCGCTCGCGGACTGGCTGGTTCCGGTCATCGCGATCAAAACGGACTTCATCTACAAGCCGTCGTCGTCGCGCTACGCGATGATGATGGCGCTCGATCTGCTCGTCACCGAACTGGCCGTCAAGCAGGCCGATCACAGCCGCGAACTGCTGCGCCGCATGAAGCACGCGCTCGATGCGCATCGCGGCGGCGGCGAGCGTCAACCTTTGGGAGACTGATCATGGAAAAGGCCGACACGCTCATTGTCGGGGCGCGCGCCATCGACGGCACGGGGGCGCCCGCCGTCGAACGCGACGTCGCGGTGCGCGACGGACGCATCGTTGCGATCGAAGCGCTGGGCGGCCTGTCCGGCTGGAACGCCGACGAGGTGTTCGATGCGCGGGGAAAAGTGCTCGCGCCCGGTTTCATCGACGTCCATACGCACGACGACACGCACGTGATCCGCTCGCCGCAGATGATGCCGAAGATCACGCAGGGCGTGACGACGGTGATCGTGGGCAATTGCGGGATCAGCGCGTCGCCGGTGACGCTGAAAGGCGATCCGCCCGATCCGATGAACCTGCTCGGCGATGCTGGCGCGTTCAAGTATCCGACCTTCGCAGCGTACGTCGATGCGGTGAATCAAGCGCGTCCCTCGGTGAACGTCGGCGCGCTGATCGGCCACACGGCGCTGCGCAACAATCACATGGATCGCCTAGACCGCGCCGCGACTGCCGACGAAGTCGTGGGCATGCGCACGCAACTCGAGGAAGCGCTGGACAACGGCGCGCTGGGCTTCTCGAGCGGTCTCGCCTATGGTTCGGCGTTCAACGCGCCGCCCGAGGAAGTGCAGGCGCTCGCCGAACCGCTCGCCAAAGCCGGCACGCTCTATACGACGCACCACATGCGCACCGAGTTCGACGCGATGGACGAAGCGTATCGCGTCGGCCGCCATGCGCGCGTGTCGGTGGTGATTTCGCATCTGAAGTGCGCCGGGCCGTCGAACTGGGGGCGCAGCGTGGAAGTGCTCGAATCGCTGGAAACGACGCGCGATGGCCAGCCGGTCGGCTGCGACTGCTATCCGTACAACCGCAGCTCGTCGACGCTCGACCTGAAGCAGGTGACGGGCGATATCGACATCACGATCATGTGGTCGACGCCGCATCCGGAGATAGTGGGCAAGCTGATCCGCGAGGTCGCCGACGCATGGGGCGTGAGCCAGCAGGAAGCGGCGCGGCGCCTGCAGCCGGTGGGCGCGGTGTATCACCACATGTCGGAAGGCGACGTGCGGCGCATTCTCTCGCATCCCGCGACGATGGTCGGCTCGGATGGCCTGCCGAACGATCCGCTGCCGCATCCGCGCTTGTGGGGCGCGTTTCCGCGCGTGCTCGGCCACTATGCGCGCGACACGGCGCTGATCCCGCTCGAGGAAGCGGTGCGCAAGATGACGAGCCTGTCGGCGCGGCGTTTCAGCATCGCCGAGCGCGGCGAAGTGAAGGTGGGTTTTCACGCGGATCTGGTCGTATTCGATCCCGAGCGCGTGCGCGATGCCGCGACGTTCGCCCAGCCGCAGCAGGCGGCGGACGGCATCGACGCGATGTGGGTGAATGGCGTTTTGACGTATCGCGAGCAGGCCGTGACCGGCGCGCGCGGGACGTTTCGTGGCCGCGCGGCGCGGCATCGAAGCTCGATGCGCAGGGCGCGTTCTGAATTCTCGTTAATTGAAAGGAGCTGGACGATGAAGCGTTATGGCGTGGAAGGTGGCAAGGGACAAGGCGGCGCGCACATGCCGTTCGCACGCGCGGTCGAGGCCGATGGCTGGCTGTTCGTGTCGGGCCAGACGCCGATGGAAGACGGCGAGGTGATCAACGGCGGGATCGTCGAGCAATCGCACAAGGCGATTCAGAACGTGCTCGCGATTCTGAAGGAAGCCGGCTGCGGCACGGAGCATGTCGTGCGCTGCGGCGTATGGCTGGACGATCCGCGCGACTTCGCGTCGTTCAACAAGGTGTTCAAGGAGTACTTCGGCGCGAATCCGCCGGCGCGCGCGTGTGTCATGTCGTCGATGGTGATCGACTGCAAGGTCGAGGTGGATTGCGTGGCTTACAAGAAGCCGGCGGTCTGAGCCTGTCCGAAAGGCTGCGCCGAGGACGACCGGTGCGGCCCATGAAACGAGCGGCGCGGCGGCGTGCCGCGCGCTTTCGATGCTCAGCCCTTCTCGGGCTGCACGTTGAACCGCAGGCCGTTCACGCAATCTCTCGCCTGCGCGGCCATTTTCTGGAATTCAGCGCTGACGATGTCGTCATGCGGCACCCACGCGACCTTGCGCGTCAGGCCGTAACGGTATCGATATCCGCCGGATGCCGGTTTTCCGTCCAGATCGAGGTCGAACCAGCGACTGCGGATCGAGCAATTGCGTGCTTGCCTGTCGATGTTCCTCGCAATCAGCGTCATGTCCGCGGAGATGCTTTCCGGAGCGCCGAGATAGAGATCGGTGAGCTAACCGTTGCGCTTGTAGCGCGCGAAGGCGTCCCAGAGCGTGGCGAAATCGGGCCGGGCGAATTCGAATTTTCCGGCGTTCCTGTCGAGCGCGCGCAAATCCGTGATGTGCGCCTTGACCGCATATTGCTCCGGAACGAGAAAGCTCGTCGCGCGGCGCTCCACATTGCACTGGCCGGGTTCCGTCGCGATGAGGCTGCAGATGGCCCGGTCGCCGCTGCTCTTGCCCTCGTTGCGATCGGAGACGGACAGATCCATGAGCATATGCCCGCCCAGCGCGAGCGTGCCGTCGATGCTCCCTTTCTCGCCATCCGCAAAGCGTTGCCTGAGCTTCGCATCGAGGGCCGCGCGCGGCGCTTCGAGAGGGATCAAATCCTGCCGTACGCGACCGTCGGCGCCAAGCACCCATGCCCATCGATCCTGAACGTCCGGCATGACCATTCCGGGCGCGAACACCGGGTTAGTCGGGTCGAGCCACCAGACGGCGACATCGACCTCGGCCCGCACGATCGCGTAGATGGTCGGCGCGAGCGCTGCGGGGGTGAAAGCATCGCGCCGGACCCAGACGGGCTCCGCCTTCACACCGGCTGCGCGCAACATGGCGGTGAGCAGGGTCGAGAGGTCTTTGCAATCGCCATAGCCGTGGCGCTCGATCTCGGCGAGCGAAAACGGCACCAAGTCGCGCTCGCTCGCACGCCAGTCGCTCAGATAGCGGAAATTCTCGTTCAGATACCGCATCAGGGCGACCACGCGTTGAGGCGGCGCGAGTCTCCTGGCTTTCGCCACGGCGGCGGAAGCGCGCGCCGGCAGCGGCGCGGCGAGAATGTCGTTGTAGCGTTTCGCGAACGCCCCGACGTTGTCTTGCAGATCGAGCGAGCTACCCAGCACGATACGCGGATAACGGCGGATGTCGCCGGAGTCGGGTTCGTCGACATAGTTCACGAAGCGCGGCGCCTTCAGATCGAGCGTAAGTGTCCTTGCGTCTGCGGACGAAGCGATCGTGAATTCGCTCATCCTGTCCGCGCGATATCAAATCGGCCGGTCAGCGCGAAACGTCGCGTGAAAGCGATCGTAGCGCAGGGATGAGGGGAGAAAATCATAGGTATAGCTGAACTGCGTCGCCGGCGGCACCGCTGCGAATCGTCGGCGCACGACATAAACGATCGACGAGCCGACACGCAAGTTCGAGAATGCCAGAGACGTTTGCTTGTCGCGCAGAAAGCCCTGATCGGGATTGGGCGCCGTGCGCGTGTCGATTTGCGACTTGTCGAGCGCAACGGGTTTCTGGTTCGGCTGAACGAGCTCGGCGCGTTCGATCCTGACCACGTCTTTTTCCGGATAGTCGATGTCGATGCGCGAGAGCGCTTCGCGTCCGGCCTCGGACAGGATCGTATAGCGGTAGGTGTCCAGGCATTCCGTGCTGCCGTCCTTGTCGAAGCGGCAGTCGGCGTTGCGCTCGAGCGCGAGCGGGGCTTCCGACACGGGTTGGAGCGCGGCGAAAACGTTCGTGGCGATGAGGCCGAAGCCGGCCGCCGCCGCGCGGCACGGAACGCTGAAGCTGCGCCGGCCGCGGAGGCGCGTGGGTGAGTACATGCGAGATTCCTGTGTGAAGCACCGGACTGGGTGGACGAGCGAACGTATCTCGTTTCCAGGGAATCGCGCTGTCAAATTTGGTGACTCCGGTCGCGGCGTCTGTCGGTGCCGACGTTCGCTCCGGAGCGGTGCCGACCGCCATCGCCGGCGATCGAGGCGCGACGATGCGCGCCTGAGGTGTTATTGCCGCGCCAGTCGCGCGTTATCCGGCATGGGCAGGTTGAAATTCGTGCGGAACGGATTGATGTCCAGCCCGCCGCGCCGCGTGTAGCGCGCATACACCGCGAGCCGTTCCGGCTTGCATTCCCGCATGATGTCCATGAAGATGCGCTCGACGCACTGCTCGTGGAAGCCGGTATGTTCGCGATAGGACACGATGTACCGCAGCAGCCCCGCGTGATCGATCTGCCCGCCATAATAGCGGATCTGCACGCTGCCCCAGTCCGGCTGACCCGTCACCGGGCAATTCGACTTCAAGAGATTCGAAAACAGCGTCTCGTCGACCGGCGCTTCATCGTGCGCCGCGCTCAGCAACGACGGCTCGGGCGAAAAAATCTCGCAATCGAGATCGAGCCGATCGAGCGACAGACCGTCGAATTCCTTCATCGTCAGCCTGGCGAAATCGGCGGGCGCCGCGAGCTGCACCGACACGTTCGCGCCGCACGTCGCGGAGACATCTCGCTTGATCGCGGCGCGCACGTCGTCGATCGAATCGAACTGCGTCTGCGCGAACGAGCCGAGATAGAGCTTGAACGATTTCGACTCCACGATGTTCGGCGAATCCGCCGGCACGAAGAACGTCGCGACCGCGATCTGCGGCTTGCCGCGCCGGTTCAGCCACGAGAGCTCGTACGCGTTCCAGATGTCGGTGCCGAAGAACGGCAGGCGCGCGGGCACGCCGATCGCGTCGCGCGCGCGCTTGCGGTCGATCGGAAACAGCAACGAGGCGTCGTACTGTTCGGTGTAGTGGACGGGCTTGCCGAGCGGAGATTGATCGGGTGTCGTGATGCGTTCGCAATGCCGCTGAGAACGTGCCCCGTCGGGCTGATGCCGCGGGTCGCTTCGCAGTGGCGAATTTGATCGTCGAAGAAAAAGTCGGGCTCGAATTCGCGCAGGAATTCGCCCTTGTCAAGTCCGCCCAGGAACATCGCTTCGTCGATTTCGATGTTCCAGGCCATCAGCGTCCGGATCGCGCGCTCGTGCGCGGGAGCGGAGCGCGCGGTGACGAGCGCGGTGCGAATGTGCATCGGCGACGGTACCGCGTCGTTTTCGTCGGCGATGCGCTGCAACTGGTTCAGCGCCGCGAGCAGCGGCTTCAACGGCCCGCCGGGCAACGGCGAATCCTTCTTGTCGGTCTCGTGGCCGACGAAGGCCGACAGGCCGTCGCTCTGAAACACGCGCTCGGCTTCGTCGGAGAAAAGCACGGCGTCGCCGTCGAACGCGATGCGGATCTCGTCCGCATACCGGCTCGCGGCGCGCGGCGTTTCGGGCAGGACGCGCGCGGCGGGAAAGCCGGCGGCGAGCGCGGCGCGCACGTCGTCCGGATTCGCCGACAGAAATAGCGACGCGCGCAGCGGTTTCAAGTACGCAAAGGGCGAGCGGCCGCGCGTGAAGACGCCGCGCTCGATCGCGAGACCATGCTCGCGGCACGAATGAAACGCGCGCAGGCCGCTGATCGGATCGCTGCGCGACAGAATCACCACCTCGATGCGCTGCTCGTCCGCGGTCAGCGCGAGCAGCTTGCGGATCAGGCCGAACGCGACGCCCGGCTTCGCGGGCTGGTCCAGCCGCGAGCGTTGCAGCGCTTCGTAGCGCGCGAGGTCGCCCGTCTCGAAGACGCGGTTCTCTTCCTCGAAATCGAAGAGCGCGCGATAAAATCGCGACCACCAGCTTGTCTTCGAGCGTGAACTTCGGCATCGCCTCGAACCTTACGCGAGGAACAGCTTGTAGACTGGGTTCGCGCCTTCGTCCCACCAGGGATAGCCGAGTGTCGCGAGGAAGCGTTCGAACTCGGCGTTGTCCGACTGCGGCACCTGGATACCGACCAGAATCGAGCTGTAATCCGCGCCCTGGTTGCGGTAATGGAACAGGCTGATGTTCCATTCCGGCGCCATCGACGAAAGGAATTTCATCAGCGCGCCGGGACGCTCCGGGAATTCGAAGCGCAGCAGACGCTCGTCGTGCGCGAGCGGCGAACGGCCGCCGACCATGTAGCGGATATGCTGCTTCGAGAGCTCGTCGTGCGAAAGGTCGACGGTCGCGAAGCCGTGCTCGATGAACGACGCCATCATCTGCGCGGTTTCCTTGCGCGACTTGATCTGCATGCCGACGAAGATATGCGCGGCTTGCTCGTCCGCGATGCGGTAGTTGAACTCGGTCACGCTGCGCGTCCCGACCAGCTCGCAGAAGCGCCTGAAGCTTCCGCGCTCCTCGGGAATCGTCACGGCGAACACGGCCTCGCGCGCCTCGCCGACTTCCGCCCGCTCCGCGACGAAGCGCATGCGATCGAAATTCATGTTCGCGCCCGAGGTCACGGCGATGAGCGTCTTGCCTTCGATGCCCTCGCGTTCCGCATACAGTTTCGCGCCCGCGACCGCGAGCGAGCCTGCCGGTTCGAGCACCGAGCGCGTGTCCTGGAAGACGTCCTTGATCGCCGCGCAGAGCGCGTCGGTGTCGACGATGACGACTTCGTCGAGCAGCTCACAGCACAGCCGGAACGTTTCCTCGCCGACGAGCTTCACCGCCGTGCCGTCCGAGAACAAACCGACTTCGTTCAGCGTGACGCGCTCGCCCGCCTCGATCGATTGCGCCATCGCGCAGGAATCCTCGGTCTGCACGCCGATCACCTTGATCTCCGTCTCCGGGCGCACCGCCTTGATGTACGCCGCGACGCCCGCCGCGAGCCCGCCGCCGCCGATCGGGCAGAAGATCGCGTGAATCGGCCCCTGATGCTGGCGCAGGATTTCCATCGCGATGGTGCCCTGTCCGGCGATCACATCGGGATCGTCGAACGGATGCACGAAGGTCAGGCCGCGCTCTTCTTGAAGCTGCACGGCGCGCGCGTAGGCGTCGCTGTACGACTCGCCCGCGAGCACCACTTCCACCGTCGGGCCGCCGTGCGCGCGGATCGCGTCGATCTTCACCTGCGGCGTCGTGGTCGGCACCGCGATCACCGCGCGGCAGCCGAGCCGCGCCGCCGAGAGCGCCACGCCCTGCGCATGATTGCCCGCCGACGCCGTGATCACGCCGCGCGCGAGCTCGTCCGCGGAGAGATTCGCCATCTTGTTGTAGGCGCCCCGAATCTTGAAGGAGAACACCGGCTGATTGTCCTCGCGCTTCAGGAACACGGAATTGCGCAGGCGCGCCGACAGGCTGCGCGCGGGTTCGAGCTCGCTTTTCCGCGCGACGTCGTACACGCGCGCGGTCAGCACTTTTTTCAGGTAGTCGGGATGTGTCATGCCGGGAATCGTCACGCCGCAGGGTGCGCGGTTTTTTAAGGGCGAAAGCATCAATGATAGCGCCAACCAGCGTCCTTCCGGCATCCGATGCGTTTCTACCGTCCGGACGGTCGTGCAAAAAAGCGTCGAAAATGACATGAACGCGTCGCGAATACGCACGCAAAAGCCCCTTCTGACTGCTAGCCGCCGCAAACGCGCGTCACCGCGATGGGTTAGAATTCCCTTTTACGAATCAGCATTCAGGATCGGCAGATGCACCGGCAGCTTCGGATCGATTTTCTGGCGCATGTCTCCCGCGAGGCCCATCCTGCGGCGGAACGGCATGCGCGTCACGCGCGATCGTGGCGTTGATCCCGGGCACATCGAAGGCGCCGTGATGAGTTTCCCGGCTACCTTCGCAATAGAAAAGTCTCATCCGAAAATCTGCGCCCCCACGCGCATCGCCGGCAATTCCGCTTTTTATGGCGCCCCGCCGGCACACCGAACCGTCGAACATGAACGCACCTCAAGCCTTCGATCCGAACGGCGCCCATGCCGCCTTGGCGCTCGATATCGAGCCCCGCCTGCGCGAAATTCCCTATAATTACACGTCGTTCTCCGATCGTGAAATCGTCATGCGGCTGCTCGGCGACGAAGCCTGGGCCGTGCTGGACGAACTGCGCAACGAGCGCCGTACCGGCCGCTCGGCGCGCATGCTGTATGAGGTGCTGGGCGATATCTGGGTCGTGCGCCGCAACCCGTACCTGCAGGACGACCTGCTCGACAACCCGAAGCGCCGCGCGCTGCTGGTCGAGGCGCTGAATCACCGGCTCGCCGAGATCGAGAAGCGCCGCAGCGCCGATCTCTCCGCGCACAGCGACGAAGCCGGCAGCCGCGAGCGCGCCGAGCGCGTGCAACTGCTGATCGCGGCGGCGCGCCGAACCGTCGACGATTTCGCCGCCGAGTTCGACCGCATGGCCGACTTGCGCCGCCGCGCGTCGCGCGTGCTGGGCAAGCAGACGCAGAAGGACAACATCAAGTTCGACGGCCTCTCGCGCGTCGCGCACATGACGGACGCGACCGACTGGCGCGTCGAATATCCGTTCGTCGTGCTGACGCCGGACAGCGAAGCGGAGATCGCCGGCCTGATCAAGGCATGCTTCGAACTGGGGCTCACCGTGATTCCGCGCGGCGGCGGCACCGGTTACACGGGCGGCGCGATTCCGCTCACGCCGTTCTCGGCCGTCATCAACACGGAAAAGCTCGAACAGCTCGGTCCGGTCGAAATGACCGATCTGCCGGGCGTCGATCACAAGGTCGCGACGATTTTCTCGGGCGCGGGCGTGGTCACGCGGCGCGTCACCGAAGCCGCGGAGCAGGCGGGCTTCGTGTTCGCCGTCGATCCGACCGCGCTCGATGCATCCTGCGTCGGCGGCAACGTCGCGATGAATGCGGGCGGCAAGAAAGCGGTGCTGTGGGGTACGGCGCTCGACAATCTCGCGTGGTGGCGCATGGTTGATCCGGAAGGCAACTGGCTCGAAGTCACGCGTCTGGACCACAACTGCGGCAAGATCCATGACGTCGAAGTAGCGCGTTTCCGGCTCGACTGGTTCGATGGCGATCGTCCGCCGGGCGAGAAGCTCTTGCGCACGGAAAACCTCGATATCGCCGGCCGGACGTTCCGCAAGGAAGGGCTCGGCAAGGACGTCACCGACAAGTTCCTGGCCGGCCTGCCCGGCGTGCAGAAGGAAGGCTGCGACGGTCTGATTACGTCGGCGCGCTGGATCCTGCACAAGATGCCAGCGCATACGCGCACCGTCTGCCTCGAATTCTTCGGCCAGGCGCGCGACGCGATTCCGAGCATCGTCGAGATCAAGGACTATCTGTTCGAGACGTCGAAGCAGGGCGGCGCGATCCTCGCCGGCCTGGAGCACCTCGACGAGCGCTATCTGCGCGCGGTCTGCTACGCGACCAAGAGCAAGCGCAACGCGTTTCCGAAGATGGTGCTGATCGGCGACATCGTCGGCAATGACGCCGATGCCGTCGCCGCCGCCACGTCGGAAGTCGTGCGCATGGCGAACGGCAAGAGCGGCGAGGGCTTCGTCGCGGTGAACACCGAGGCGCGCAAGCGCTTCTGGCTCGACCGCTCGCGCACGGCCGCGATCGCGAAGCACACCAACGCATTCAAGATCAACGAAGACGTCGTGATTCCGCTCAACCGCATGGGCGAGTACACGGACGGCATCGAGCACATCAACATCGAGTTGTCGATCAAGAACAAGCTGCAGTTGATCGACGCGCTCGAAGCGTTCTTCCGCACCGGCAAGCTGCCGCTCGGCAAGACCGACGACGCGAACGAAATCCCCAGCGCCGAGCTGCTCGAAGACCGCGTGCAGCAGGCGCTCGATCTGTTGAAGCGCGTGCGCAAGCGCTGGACCTTCGTCGGCGACAAGCTCGACATGCCCTTGCGTGAGGCGCAGCACTATCTCGTCAATCTCGGCTACGAGGTGCTCGCGGAGAAGTTCGCGGATCGCGTGGACGTGCAGCCGGACGCCACGGTGTTCCACGTCGCGCAGGACCGCACGGTGCGCGTCTCGTGGAAGCAGGAGATCCGCGCGGAGCTGCGCCAGATCTTCAACGGCGGCGAATTCAAGCCGATCCTCGACGAAGCGCAGGCCATCCACAAGCAAGTGCTGCGCGGCCGCGTGTTCGTCGCGCTGCACATGCACGCCGGCGACGGCAACGTGCACACGAACATTCCGGTCAACTCCGACAATTACGAGATGCTGCAGGACGCGCATCACGCGGTGGCGCGCATCATGAAGCTCGCGCGTTCGCTCGACGGCGTGATCTCGGGCGAGCACGGCATCGGTATCACGAAGCTGGAGTTCCTGACCGAAGAGGAAATCGGCGATTTCCGCGCGTACAAGCAGCGCGTCGATCCGCACGGGCGCTTCAACAAGGGCAAGCTGTTCGACGGCGCGGACCTGCGCAACGCGTACACGCCGTCGTTCGGGCTGATGGGCTACGAGTCGATCATCATGCAGCAGTCGGATATCGGCGCGACCTCCGATTCCATCAAGGACTGCCTGCGCTGCGGCAAGTGCAAGCCGGTCTGCGCGACGCACGTGCCGCGCGCGAACCTGCTCTACAGCCCGCGCAACAAGATTCTCGCGACCTCGCTGCTTGTCGAAGCCTTCCTGTACGAAGAGCAGACGCGCCGCGGCGTGTCGATCAAGCACTGGGACGAGTTCAACGACGTGGCGGATCACTGCACCGTCTGTCACAAATGCGTGACGCCGTGCCCCGTGAAGATCGATTTCGGCGATGTCACGATGAACATGCGCAACCTGCTGCGCAAGATGGGCAAGAAGAAGTTCAACGCGGGCAACGCGGCGGGCATGTTCTTCCTGAACGCGACGAATCCGCAGACGATCAACCTCGCGCGCACCGCGATGATGGACTTCGGCTACAAGGCGCAGCGCTTCGGCAACGACGTGCTGAAAAAATTTGCCAAAAAGCAGACGGCCAAACCGCCCGCGACGGTCGGCAAACCACCGGTGGTCACGCAGGTGATCCACTTCGTTAACAAGAAGATGCCGGGCAATCTGCCGAAGAAGACGGCGCGCGCGCTGCTGGACATCGAGGACAACAAGATCGTCCCGATCATCCGCAATCCGAATACGACTACCGTCGATTCGGAAGCCGTGTTCTATTTCCCGGGCTGCGGCTCGGAGCGCCTGTTCTCGCAGGTCGGCCTCGCGACGCAGGCCATGTTGTGGGAAGCGGGCGTGCAGACCGTGCTGCCGCCGGGCTATCTGTGCTGCGGCTACCCGCAGCGCGGCTCGGGCCAGTACGACAAGGCCGAGCAGATCGTCACCGACAATCGCGTGCTGTTCCACCGCGTGGCCAATACGCTGAACTATCTCGATATCAAGACCGTGGTCGTGTCGTGCGGCACCTGCTACGACCAGCTCGCGGGCTATGAATTCGAGAAGGTCTTCCCGGGCTGCCGGATCATCGACATTCACGAGTTCCTGCTCGAGAAGAACATCAAGCTCGACGGCGTGAAGGGCACGCGCTACATGTACCACGACCCGTGCCACTCGCCGATCAAGACGATGGACCCGGTCAGGCTCGTCAACGACCTGATGGGCTCGCAGAACGACGGCTACAGGATCGAGAAGAACGACCGCTGCTGTGGCGAATCGGGCACGCTCGCCGTGACGCGCCCGGACATCTCGACGCAGGTGCGCTTCCGCAAGGAAGAGGAGATCCGCAAGGGCGCGGCCAAGCTGCGCGGCATTCCGCTCGTCGCCGAAGGCGCGAACGCGATCAACCTCGCGAACGCGTCGGCGGGCGCCGCGGGCGCGCAGCCCGGCTCCGTGCTCAAGGCCGGCGACGGCCCGCAGCCGGACGGCGCGGACGTCAAGATCCTGACGAGCTGCCCGTCCTGCCTGCAGGGTCTCTCGCGCTACAACGAGGACGCCAACATCGAGGCGGACTATATCGTGGTGGAAATCGCGCGCAAGGTGCTCGGCGAGAACTGGATGGAGCAGTATGTCGAACGCGCGAACAATGGCGGTATCGAGCGCGTGCTGGTGTAATAGCGAAATCGGGGCTTGATTCGCTAGAGGTACGTGATGGACTGTGTGTTTTGCCGTGAAGACGGCGGTGAAGTGCTGTGGTCGGACGACGCATTGCGCGTCGTCCTCGCCGCCGAGCCCGACTGGCCGGGCCTGTGCCGTGTGATCTGGGGCGCGTACGCCGCCGAAATGTCCGATCTGGCGGACGGCGACCGCGCGATGCGCCGCGTGCTGGTGCCGGAGAAGATCAATCTGGCGAGCCTCGGCAATCAGGTGCCGCACGTCCACTGGCACGTCATTCCGCGCTTTTCCAACGACTCCCGCTTTCCTCTGCCGATCTGGGCCCCGCGCCAGCGCACGGTCTCCGAGACGCAGCTTTCGAGGCGCCGCGCGCAGGCGACGCTTCTGCGCGAGCAGGTGCGCAACGAGCTGAACCAGGCGTTTGGCCATCAATAAGACAAGACCATGAGCGGACTCACTTCAACGACGCCGATTCCCACCGGCGTCGTCGTGCATTCGAAATCCCGCGTGCTGGAGCTGCAATACGGCGGCGAGTCGCATCGCGTGCCGTTCGAGCTGCTGCGCGTGTATTCGCCGTCGGTGGAAGTGCAGGGCCACGGGCTGGGGCAGGAAACGCTGCAGACCGGCAAGCGTGACGTGACGATCATCGGCATCGATCCGGTCGGGCATTACGCGCTGCAGCTCAATTTTTCGGACGGCCACAATACCGGCATCTATTCCTGGGACATCCTCTACGACCTGGCGACACGCCAGGACGAACTGTGGCGGGACTATCTGGCGAAACTGGAGGCCGCGGGCGTGGACCGTGATACGCCGATGGCCGCCGGTCCCGCCGGTGGCGGGCATTGCCACTGAGACCACCGAACAATACCGATGCGGCATAACGCCGCACAGCCGGCGCGGCGATTGCGCAGCATAGAACGAACAACAGGCGAGGAAAGAGCGCGATGAGCAAGACCCACTTCGGATACGAAACGGTCAACGAGCAGGACAAGGCGAAGAAAGTGGCGGGCGTGTTTCATTCCGTCGCGAGCAACTACGACTTGATGAACGACCTGATGTCCGGCGGACTGCATCGGATCTGGAAACATTTCACGATCGGGCAGGCGAAGGTGCGGCCGGGCTACAAGGTGCTGGACATCGCGGGCGGCACAGGCGATCTGGCGATGGCCTTCGCCAGACAGGCGGGCGAGACCGGCGAAGTCTGGCACACGGATATCAACGAATCGATGCTGCGCGTCGGCCGCGACCGGCTGATCGACAAGGGTGTGCTGACGCCCGCGCTGCTGTGCGACGCAGAGAAGGTTCCGTTCCCGGACAATTATTTCAATGTGATTACGGTTGCATTCGGTCTTCGTAACATGACGCACAAGGAGCGCGCGCTTGCGGAGATGACGCGCGTGCTCAAGCCGAGCGGCAAGTTGCTTGTGCTGGAGTTCTCGAAAGTGTGGGAGCCGCTGAAAAAGCCGTACGATATCTACAGTTTCAAGATTTTGCCGTGGCTTGGCGAAAAAGTGGCGAAAGATGCGGACAGCTACCGGTACTTGGCCGAGTCCATCCGCATGCACCCGGACCAGGAAACTTTAAAAACGATGATGGAACAAGCGGGCCTGGATCGAGTCAAATATTACAGTTTGTCATGTGGCGTGGTAGCGTTACACGTCGGGACCAAATTCTAGTGTTCCACTCTTCAAAGGATTCGAAATGTCCGATTCGTGCACACCCCAATCCCGGGATTTCCTGAACAGCGTCTTCAGGAAGGCCGGAATCTTGGCGCTGGCTGGCGTTATTGCGGCTGGCGCGATCTTCTCGGAAACGGCGGAAGCCAGGCGCATGGGCGGCGGCCGCAGCATGGGCCGCCAGTCGGCCACGGCGACGCAGCAGCATCAGGCGACGCCGCCGTCGCAGTCGATGCAGCAAGGCCAGGCCGGCCAGGCGCAGCGCGCGCAGCCCGCGCCCGCAACGCCTGCCGCGCCCGCGGCGCAACCCGCGCGCAACCGCTGGCTCGGCCCGATCGCCGGTCTCGCGGCCGGTCTGGGCATCGCCGCGCTGCTGTCGCACTTCGGGCTGGGCGAGGCGTTCGCCGACGCCATGGCCAACATGATCATGATCGCGTTGATCGTGCTGGCGGCTGTCATGCTGTTCCGCTTCATCATGCGCAGGCGTCAGGGCGGCGGCACGCCCGCCTACGCTGGCTCGGCCTCGGGCTCGCCGTACGGCGCGAGCGCGCGCACGAGCCTGAATCAGGATCCGCCGCGAGTGCCGCAGCAGCCGAGCGGCTTCGGCGCGAACTACATCGAGTCGCCCGCGCTGCAGCAGGAGGCGAATCCGAACGTGCCGGCGGGCTTCGAAACCGAAGCATTCGTGCGTAACGCGAAGGTCTACTTCGTGCGCCTGCAGGACGCGTGGGATCGCGGCAACGTCAACGACATCCGCGAATTCACGACCCCCGAGATGTTCGCCGAATTCAAGCTCGACATCGACGCACGCGGCAGCGCGCCGAACCGCACGGACGTGGTGCAGCTCAACGCCGATCTGCTCGGCGTCGAGGACCGTCCGACCGAGTATCTGGCGAGCGTGCGCTTCCACGGCCTGATCCGCGAGTCGGAAGGGGCGGCGGCGGAGCCGTTCGTCGAGATCTGGAACCTGTCGAAGCAGAAAGTCGGCAACGAAGGCTGGCTGCTGGCGGGGATTCAGCAAGTCAGTTGAGCGTGATCGCGCGCCGGGCGCAAATCCCGGCGTCGAGGCTCGGCCGAATGGCCTGGAGTCGGCAACCGTCAGTGTGGCCGGTTGCGGCGGTAGAATATGAACCCGCGCGAGAAGCGTCTCGCGCGGGTTTTTTCATCTCACAGCCGATGATGAACGCAGACGAATTCGCCCGTCCCGCAGCAAATCCCGCCTTCAAGACCGCGTCCGGCGCGTTCGCGGCCGCCGTCAATCATCTGCTCGTGCGCGAGCCGTGGGCTCGCGAGCGCGTGAAGCTGTACGCGGGCAAGCGCGTGAAACTATCGTGCACGCCGATTTCGATCGCGCTCGTGGTACAACCCGACGGCCTTTTCGCGGCCACGACCGAGGCGGAGGCCGGTCAGTTCGACGTGACCATCGCCGTGCCGCTCGATGCGCTGCCCGCGTTTCTGCAAGGCGGTCAGGCCGCGGTGATGAAGCACGTCAGGATCGAAGGCGACGCCGAATTCGCCACGACGCTCGCCAAGCTCGCGGAGCATCTGCGCTGGGACCTGGAAGAAGATCTCGCGCGCGTGATCGGCGACGCGCCCGCGCATCGGCTAGGCATCGTCGCGCGCGCGGTGCACGAGCAGGCGCAGCGCACCGGACGGAATCTGCTGGACACCTTCACCGAATACTTCCTCGACGAACGGCCGCAACTCGTGCGCAAGAGCGCGCTCGACGCGTTCAATGCGGAGCTCTCGAAGGTACGCGATGCGCTTGCGCGCGTCGAAAAGCGTATCGAAAGAATCGAACAAACCGAACAACGACAGCCGGCTCGCGGCGCCTCAGCGCGAACCGGCGGCGAGTCCGTGCGCGGCTCGCACGAATAACGGGCTGAAGCGAATCCGAACCATGCGTTTTCTGCGTTTTCTCAAGATTTTTTTCACGATCGTCCGCTTCGGGCTCGATGAAGTCGTCATGAGCGGCATCGACGATCGTCGCGTGCGTTTTCTCATGCGCATCACGACCTTCGGCCGCAGGTTCGACGTCGAGCGCGGCATCCGCCTGCGGCTCGCGCTGGAGAGCCTCGGCCCGATCTTCGTGAAGTTCGGCCAGGTGCTCTCGACGCGGCGCGATCTTCTGCCGGTCGATATCGCCGATGAACTCGCGAAGCTCCAGGACCGGGTTCCGCCGTTCGATTCCGCGGTGGCGGTCTCGATCATCGAGAAATCGCTCGGCGCGCCGATCGACGAACTGTTCGACGATTTCGAGCGCGTGCCGGTGGCGAGCGCCTCGATCGCGCAGGTGCATTTCGCCAAGATCAAGACCGGGGAGCACGCCGGCAAGGCCGTCGCGGTGAAGGTGCTGCGCCCGGGCATGCTGCCGGTGATCGATTCCGACCTGGCGCTCCTGCGCGACATCGCGACGTGGGCCGAGCGCCTGTGGGCCGACGGCCGGCGCCTAAAGCCGCGCGAAGTCGTGGCCGAATTCGACAAGTATCTGCACAACGAGCTTGATCTGATGCGCGAGGCCGCCAACGGCAGCCAGCTGCGCCGCAACTTTCAGGGGCTCGATCTGCTTCTCGTTCCCGAGATGTACTGGGACATGTCCGCGGCGAGCGTGCTCGTCATGGAGCGCATGGTCGGCGTGCCGATCAGTCAGGTCGACACGCTGCGCGCGGCCGGCGTCGACATTCCGAAGCTCGCGCGCGAAGGCGTCGAGATTTTCTTCACGCAGGTGTTCCGCGACGGCTTTTTCCACGCCGACATGCACCCCGGCAACATTCAGGTGAGCCTCGACCCGGCGACCTTCGGGCGCTATATCGCGCTGGATTTCGGCATCGTCGGCGCGCTGTCGGACTTCGACAAGAACTATCTCGCGCAGAACTTCCTCGCGTTCTTCAAGCGCGATTATCACCGCGTCGCGACGCTGCACCTCGAGTCGGGCTGGGTGCCGCCGAGCACGCGCGTCGAGGAGCTGGAAAGCGCGATCCGCGCCGTGTGCGAACCATACTTCGACCGCGCGCTGAAAGACATTTCGCTCGGACAAGTGCTGATGCGTCTGTTCTCGACGTCGCGCCGCTTCAACGTCGAGATTCAGCCGCAGCTCGTGCTGCTGCAGAAGACGATGCTCAATGTCGAAGGGCTCGGCCGCTCGCTCGACCCGGAGCTCGATCTCTGGAAAACCGCCAAGCCTTATCTCGAACGCTGGATGAACGAGCAGATCGGCTGGCGCGGCTGGTACGAGCGCCTGCAGATGGAGGCGCCACAGTGGAGCAAGACCATTCCGCAGTTGCCGCGCCTGATCCATCATTTGCTTGCCGAGCACCACGATGCCCCGAAGAGCGGCAACGAGGAGATGATGCGGCAATTGCTCGCCGAGCAGAAGCGCACCAATCGCCTGCTGATGACGCTGCTGGCCGTCGGCCTCGTCGCAATGGCCAGCGCGGGCGTCGTGATCGCGCAGTTGTGGCTCGGCCATCCCTGAGTTCCGGACATCGACGAAACCCGCACCAGAGCCGACTTCATGAGCGATCCGACCCATTCCGACGTTCCGTCTTTCGAGATCTGGCCGAGCGCGGCTGGCCGGTGCGCGCGATCGACTTCTCGCCGGGCGCGGTGGAGGCGGCGCGCAGGCAGTTGGGCGCGCACGCGGGCCTCGTGGAGGAGGCGGATTTTTTTGCCTATCAGCCGCCTTTTGCCTATCAGCCGCCTTTTGCCTATCAGCCGCCTTTTGCCTATCAGCCGCCTTTTGCCTATCAGCCGCCTTTTTCGCCCGACTGGATTTGCGAGCGTGCTTTTCTGTGCGCGCTGCCCCGCGACCGCTGGCAGAGGACTATGCCAGCCGGATGGCGGCGCTTCTCAGGCCCGGTGTGCAGCTCGCGGGCTTCTTCGCGGGCTTCTTTTCTTCGGCGCGACGCCGAACCGCCATTCGGCATCGAGCGCGGCGAACTGGACGCGCTCCTGACGCCTCACTTCGAGCTGGTCGACAACCGTGAGGTGAGCGGCTCGATTCCCGTGTTCGCCGGCCGGGAGCGCTGGCTGACCTGGCGGCGCATCTGAGCGCCTCGGCTTGAAATCTGCCGCCACCGCCCTGAAATATCGCTCGGTTCAACGTGTGCCCGCGGACCTGAAAATCGCGGGGCAAAATTGGTTTGCGGCTATAATCCAAGGCTTTGCAAGCGTCGACAGATAATTGTAGGAAGGATGCCATGCCGATTTACGCGTACCACGCGTACCGCTGCGCAAACTGCGGCCACGAAAGATGTGCTTCAGAAACTGAGCGATGCGCCGCTCACGCAATGTCCCGCCTGCGGAGCGGACGCTTTCTCGAAGCAGGTGACCGCCGCCGGTTTTCCAGTTGAAGGGATCGGGCTGGCATGTCACCGATTTCCGTGGCGGTAACAGCGGTGCCAAAAACGGCTCGGACGGCAGCGCGGGCGCGTCGAATGCGTCGGCGCCGAAATCGGAGGACGCTTCCGCCAGCTCGGGTTCAGGCGACAGCGCGACCCCGGCGAGCACGTCATCGTCGGATGCCGGCAAGCCCGCGGCGGGCGCTCCCGCATCGTCGGGCACGGCCTGAAGCGCAAGACGGCCGGCCCGTCCGGCCGAATGCCATGCAGATGACCTCGCCGACCGCGCTCGCCTGAGCGCGGCTCGCCCGCCAAGCCGAATCTCCCGTGCAATCGAGAGCCGGCGCAGCCTTCGTCCCGTGTAAATGACGACGAAAAAGACTACGCTGAAATCCGTGTTCCTCACCGGCCTGCTGGTGCTGGTTCCGCTCGCGATCACCCTGTGGGTGCTGGGCCTCGTCATCGGGACCATGGACCAGACGCTGCTCCTCCTGCCGCAGTCGTGGCAGCCCGAGCGCATCGTCGGCTTCCATCTGCCGGGCGTCGGCGCGGTGCTGACGCTTGCGTTTATTTTCATCGTCGGCCTGCTGACGCAGAACTTTGTCGGCCAGAAACTCGTCGGATGGTGGGACGCGATCCTGCGTCACATTCCGGTGGTCGGTCCGCTCTACACGAGCGTGAAGCAGGTGTCGGACACGCTGCTTTCATCGAGCGGCAACGCGTTCCGCAAGGCGCTCCTGATCGAATATCCGCGCAAGGGCTCGTACACCATCGGCTTTCTGACGGGCATCCCGGGCGGCGACGTACTGAACCATCTGGATGAGGATCACGTGAGCGTCTACGTGCCGACGACGCCGAACCCGACGTCCGGCTTCTTCCTGATGATGCCGAAAAGCGAAGTCGTCGAACTGGACATGACCGTCGACGCCGCACTGAAGTACATCGTCTCGATGGGCGTGGTGGCCCCTGCGCCGAGCGCGCCGACCCCGGTCGCGCTAGCCCGCCGCCCCACCGAGCCACCGATGTAATGCCGGCGCGCGCGAGCCGAGAGTCAGCCGACCAAAGAGCATGACCCGGGCGCGCGAGCCGTTGATCAACGAACAACGAAAGACACAACATCATGTCGATGCGATCTGAATACTGCGGTTTGGTGACCGAGGCCCGACTGGGCCAAACTGTCTCGCTGTGCGGCTGGGTGCATCGCCGCCGCGATCACGGTGGCGTTATCTTCATCGACTTGCGCGATCGCGAAGGGCTCGTTCAGGTCGTCTGCGACCCGGACCGCGCCGAGATGCTCAAGGTGGCCGAAGGCGTGCGCAACGAGTTCTGCGTGCAGGTGAAGGGCGTCGTGCGCAACCGTCCCGAAGGCACGGTCAACGCCAATCTGACGAGCGGCAAGATCGAGGTGCTGTGCCACGAGCTGAACGTGCTGAACGCATCGGTCACGCCGCAGTTCCAGCTCGACGACGACAACCTTTCCGAAACCACGCGCCTCACGCACCGCGTGCTCGACCTGCGCCGTCCGCAGATGCAGCAGAACCTGCGCCTGCGCTATCGCGTGGCGATGGAAGTGCGCAAGTATCTCGACGCGCAAGGCTTCATCGACATCGAAACGCCGATGCTTACCAAGAGCACGCCGGAAGGCGCGCGTGACTACCTCGTGCCGTCGCGCGTGAACGCGGGCCAGTTCTTCGCGCTGCCGCAATCGCCGCAGCTCTTCAAGCAGTTGCTTATGGTCGCGAACTTCGACCGTTACTACCAGATCACCAAGTGCTTCCGCGACGAAGACCTGCGCGCCGACCGTCAGCCGGAATTCACGCAGATCGACTGTGAAACCTCGTTCCTGAACGAGCAGGAAATCCGTGACCTGTTCGAAGCGATGATCCGCCACGTCTTCAAGGAGACGATGGACGTCGCGCTGCCCGAGAAATTCCCGGTCATGCTGTACTCGGAAGCGATGCGCCGCTTCGGCTCGGACAAGCCCGACCTGCGCGTGAAGCTCGAATTCGCCGACCTTACCGACACGGTGAAGGACGTCGACTTCAAGGTGTTCAGCATGCCGGCCAACTCGAAGGACGGCCGCGTGGCTGCCCTGCGCGTGCCGAAGGGCGGCGAGCTCTCGCGCGGCGACATCGACGGCTATACGGAATTCGTGCGCATCTACGGCACGAAGGGCCTCGCATGGATCAAAGTCAACGACAAGACCCGCGGCCGCGACGGCCTGCAGAGCCCGATCGTCAAGAACCTGCACGATGCGGCGATCGCGGCGATCATGGAGCGCACGGCGGCGGAAGACGGCGACATTATCTTCTTCTCGGCGGATCGCGCGAAGGTCGTGAACGACAGCCTCGGCGCGCTGCGCCTGAAGATCGGCCATTCGGAGTTCGGCCGTGCGAACGGTCTGCTCGAGACCGGCTGGAAGCCGCTGTGGGTCGTCGACTTCCCGATGTTCGAGTATGACGAGGACGAGAACCGCTACGTGGCCGCGCACCATCCGTTCACGAGCCCGAAGGACGAGCACCTCGAGTATCTCGAAACCGATCCGGGCCGTTGCCTCGCGAAGGCGTACGACATGGTGCTGAACGGCTGGGAAATCGGCGGCGGCTCGGTGCGTATCTTCCAGGAAGACGTGCAGAGCAAGGTGTTCCGCGCGCTGAAGATCAGCCCCGAGGAAGCGCGCCTCAAGTTCGGCTTCCTGCTCGACGCGCTGCAGTACGGCGCGCCGCCGCACGGCGGCATCGCGTTCGGTCTGGACCGCATCGTCACGATGATGGCCGGTGCCGACTCGATCCGCGACGTGATCGCATTCCCGAAGACGCAGCGCGCACAGGATCTGCTCACGCAGGCGCCGAGCGAGGTGGACGAGCGTCAGTTGCGCGAGCTGCACATCCGTTGTAAGAAGTAGTTTCAAAAAGATCTCTTAGGGGCTGTTAACCCGTCTTAGGGGCTGTTAACCCGTAACGCAACCTGTTAACCTCGATCGTTGTGACAACAGGATCGAGGAGATGGGCAAACCAATCATCGACGACGAACTGTGGGCACTGATCGAGCCACTGCTACCACCAGCGAAGCCGCGCCGCTTCAAGTATCCGGGCCGCAAGCCGGTACCGGATCGGGCTGCGCTGACCGGCATCTTGTTCGTGCTGAAGACCGGCATCCGGTGGCGAGATCTGCCAGCGGAGATGGGATGTGGCTCTGGCGTCAGTTGCTGGCGCAGGCTGCGCGATTGGCAGCAAGCCGGCGTGTGGGATCGACTGCACGCACTGCTGCTGGCGAAACTACGAGCGGCCGGGAAGATCGACTTCTCCCGCGTCGTCGTCGACTCATCGTCGATTCGTGCGGTTGGGGCGGGCGAAAAACTGGCCCGAACCCCACCGACCGAGCACGACCCGGTTCCAAGCACCACGTCACCACCGACGCCAACGGTACGCCGATCGCGGCAATCCTGACCGGCGCCAATCGTCACGACGTCACCCAACTGATCCCGTTGATCGAGGCCATCGTACCGATTGGCGGCGTGCGCGGCCGGCCGCTGAGTCGCCCTGGCTGTGTTTATGCCGACCGCGGTTACGATCATGACAAGTACCGGTGCCTCCTTCACGCGCGCAACATTCCCACCAGCATCGCGCGGCGCGGTCACCCGCACGGTAGCGGCCTTGGGAAAGTCCGTTGGGTCGTCGAACGTACACATGCCTGGTTGCATAACTTCCGCCGTCTACGTACTCGCTTCGAACGTCGTGCGGACATTCATGAAGCGTTCCTCAAACTCGGTTGTTGCTTGATCTGCTGGAACACTCTTCGGCAATCTCAACAGCCTTTATGAAACCGTCTCTAAGCGCTCGATCAGTACCATCGAGGGTCGACATTGACCTTTGAAGGCGGCGCTGCTAGCGAATGGAATCGATGTGCGCGGAGGCGGGCAACACAGGAGCGACGTTCCAGGGTAACAGGTCGTCGATGCGGTTTATCGGGTAATCGGCAACGCGCTCGATGACGTAGTGCAGATAGGCTTCGGGATCGATACCATTCAGGCGTGCTGAGCCGATCAGGCTGTACATCGCGGCTGCACGTTCGCCGCCTGTGTCTGCGCCGGCAAACAGATAATTCCGCCTTCCAATTGCGACGCCGCGTAGCGCCCGCTCGGCGATCAGATTGTCGATCTCCGCCTGACCATCACCGCAGTAGTAGACAAGCGCAGGCCAGCGATTCAACGAGTACTGGATCGCCTTGGTGGTGTCCGATTTCGCGGAGAGTGTGAGAATCGTCGCTTCGAACCACCGCTTCATATCCTCAAGCAGCGGCACCGCCTGCGTCTGGCGAACTCGCAGCCGTTCCCCCGGAGGCTTGCCGTGAATGTGTTCCTCTATGCCATAGAGCGCGCCAAAGCGCTCGAGTGCTTCGTTGGTAATCGACGACGGTCGCACAGCGTGCAGATCGTGCAGCTTTCGACGTGCATGTGCCAGGCACGCAGCTTCCCGGATCTGACCACCGGCGTAGAGTTCCGCGTAGCCGGCAAACGCGTCAGCCTGCAGTACGCCCTTGAAGCTGGCAAGGTGTCGCTGCGGATGTTCGCCGCGACGATCCGGTGTATCAGCGAACCAGACTGCTGGAGCCTCAGTCGAACCACTGGGCCAATCATCGCGCACATATACCCAGAGCCGCCCCGTCTTCGTCTTGCCATTGCCCGGCGCGAGCACTGGCAACGGCGTGTCGTCGGCGTGAACCTTGGTGCCACCGAGCGCATAGCGGCGCACTGCGTCCACCAGCGGATCGAGCAGCCATGTCTGGCTGCCCAGCCAGTGGCACATGGTGCCCGACTCAATCTCGACGCCATCGCGCGCGTACATGACAGATTGCCGATAGAGCGGGATGTGATAGGCAAACTTCGATGTCGCGATATGTGCGAGCAATGCAGGCCCAGGAAGGCCCCGGTCAATTGGACGACTCGGCGCGGCAGCCTGCACGATGCAGTCACAGCACGAACAGGCGAGTTTGGATTCGAGCTGCTCGGATATGTCTTCGCCCAGTGGCTTGAGCGTGCCACCGCAGCCGGGGCAACGTTCTTCGGCCGGACGGTGCATGCGCTCTTCGCGTTCCAGATGATTGCGACCGAACTGCATGCGACGCAACTTCGCGATCCTCAGCTTCAGATCATCGATGTCGTCGGGCAGGTCGCTACCGGTCAGATCCATGGCAGCAGTTTACGACTGTCTGCTGCACGCGGATCATCAGGTAACTGACGTTTACAAAGCGCTGCGCGGGCGTGCTGCCTCGATCGGTTCGCGCCAGTCAAACCCTTCGAGAAGCAGCGCCAGTTGAGCCGTTGTCAGCGCCACAACACCAGTGTCAGCACGTGGCCATGCAAAACGTCCTTTCTCAAGGCGCTTTGCAAACAGACATAGGCCGCCATCGCTCCAGTACAACGCCTTCATAAGGTCACCACGGCGCCCTCTGAAGATAAAAACCTGGCCACCGTACGGATCCTTCTCAAGCACTGTCTGCACCTTCGCTGCAAGCGCATTAAAGCCGGATCACATGTCAGTGACGCCTGCGGCGATCCAGATCCGCGTATTTGCAGGGTAAGCGCTCGATCTGTACCATTGTCTCGTTCTATTGCACTGCGTTATTGAATTAGCACCCTGTCTGTGTTCAGATACAGGTCATGGGTCAAAATGAACCTGACAGATATCGAACGTGAGCAACTGTTGTCGGCGGCGCGCAGCCGAACGGTGCGTGCGGCGGACGTGCGACGCGCAAAGTTGATCCTGATGCTCGAGGACGGCGAATCGCGCGACAGTATCATGCGCACACTGGGTTGCGATTCGCGCTTCATCGCACGCTGGTCGGGGCGCTTCCTCAGCGAGCGACTAGCCGGCATGTACGCCCGGCACCGCGGGCGGGCGCCTACGCAGCCACCGGCCAAACTGGAAGCGCGGGTGCTCAAGTGCACCCTCAAGCACAAACCCGCCGACGGTTCGACACACTGGAGTAGCTACAAGCTCGCAGCAGAACTCGGCGACGTATCGGTCTCGGCCGTGCAGCGCATCTGGCGCAAGCACGGCATCAAGCCGCAGCAGTTGGAGCGGCACATGGTCTCCAACGACCCGGACTTCGAGACCAAGGCAGCCGACGTGATCGGGCTGTACCTGAACCCGCCGGCGCACGCAGCGGTGTTCTGCGTGGACGAGAAGACCGCGATCCAGGCACTCGATCGCAAGGACCGTATGCTGCCGCTGTCGCCCGGGCGCGCCGAGAGTCACGGCTTCGAGTACAAGCGCAACGGCACGCTCAGCCTGTTCGCGGCGTTCAATACTGCCACCGGCGAGGTGCTGGGCAAGACGGTGGCGCGCCACACCAGCGAGCAGTTCGTGGCCTTCCTGACCGACGTCGTCGCCAGCCAGCCCAAACGCCGGGAAATCCACGCGATCTGCGACAACGTCAGCAGCCATAAGACGCAGCGGGTTGCCGACTTCCTTGATGCGCAGCGCAACGTGCACCTGCACTTCACGCCGACCTACTCGTCGTGGCTCAACCAGGTGGAGAACTGGTTCTCGCGCATTCAGCGTGAAGTGATCGCTCGCGGCATCTTCACTTCGGTGAAGGATTGGGATCGCAAACTGATGCCGATACATCCGCGAACACAACAAGAACCCGAAACCGATCAAGTGGAAATATGACGATCCTTCGCGCCGGATTCGACCAGTGCCAATTCAATGACGCAATGGAATAGAACGAGACAACGGTACAGATCGAGCGCTTACGATGAAAGTAGCGTGCGCGTCGAACAAATCGCGCGCGCAAACGATAACGCGGAAAACAAAAGCCAGGATCCTTCGATCCTGGCTTTGTCTTTTCGCGAGGCATGCGCCCGGGCGAGCCGGGCACCGTGCCGCGCGCGCTGGCGCTCGTCGTTACGCCTGGGGAATCTCGATCTTCACTTCCAGCACTTCGAGATCGTCCTGACGCTCGAGGCTGACCCGAATGTCGTCATTGGAAATCTTCACGTACTTCGAAATCACCGCAACGAGTTCCCGTTGCAACGCCGGCAGGTAATCGGCGGCGGCTTTGCCACCCGCGCGCTCGTGCGCAATGATCAACTGCAAGCGTTCCTTCGCGACCGTAGCGGACTTTCTTTTCTCGCCCAGCAAAAACGAAAGAATCGACATTGCGTCCCCTTACTTGGTGCCGAAGATGCGTTGCAGCAGACCGGGCTTCTGATAATCGGTGAAGCGCAGCGACTTCTGCTCCCCGAGGAAGCGCGACACCACGTCCTTGTACGACTCGGCGACATCCGTGCCGTCGAGATGCACGGCGGGCAGACCCTGGTTCGATGCATGCAGCACCGCTTCCGATTCCGGGATCACGCCGATCAGTTCGATGCGCAGGATTTCCTGGATGTCGTTGAGCGAGAGCATCTCGCCTTCGGAGACGCGCTTGGGGTTGTAGCGCGTGATGAGCAGGTGTTCCTTGACCGGCTCCCTGCCTTCGATCGCGCGCTTGGTCTTCGACGACAGGATGCCGAGGATGCGGTCCGAGTCGCGCACGGACGACACTTCCGGATTCGTCACGATGAGCGCTTCGTCGGCGAAGTGCATCGCCATCAGCGCGCCGGACTCGATACCCGCCGGCGAATCGCAGACGATGTACTCGAAGTCCATCTTGATCAGTTCGTTGATGACCTTCTCCACGCCTTCGAGCGTGAGCGCGTCCTTGTCACGCGTCTGCGACGCCGGCAGGATGTAGAGGTTCTCGCACTTCTTGTCCTTGATGAGCGCCTGATGCAGGTTGGCTTCGCCCTGAATGACGTTGATCAGGTCGTACACCACGCGGCGCTCGCAACCCATGATGAGGTCGAGATTGCGCAGACCGACGTCGAAGTCGATCACGGCCGTCTTGTGGCCGCGCAACGCGAGCGCCGATGCGAAGCTCGCGCTGGTGGTCGTCTTGCCGACGCCGCCCTTTCCCGAAGTCACCACAATGATTTTTGCCATACAAGTACCTTGTGTTCGTCAAATAGGTCCGCTCGCGTTGCCATGAGCGCGCGCCCGCCAGGGGCATCGGGCGCGCGAGTCGGGTCGACTCGTCAGGTCAGCCGCAGCGGTTCGATCATGAGTTTTTCTTCTTCCAGCCAGATCTGCACCGGTTTGCTCAGCACGTCGGCAGGCAGCGGGTTCTCGGTGGTCCGGTAGATTCCCGCGATGGAAATCAATTCCGGCTCGAGACAGGTGCAGAAGATCCGCGCATCCAGATTGCCGTGCACGCCTGCCAGCGCGCGGCCGCGCAACGGCGCATAGATATGGATATTGCCTTCCGCGATCACCTCGGCCCCGAACGACACGAGCCCGAGCACGATCAAATCGTCCTTCGCGTAGACCTGCTGGCCCGAGCGCAGCGGCCGGTCGATGATGGTCGCGGGCTGCAGCAGCACCGCCGGCGGCGGCGTGTTGGCGACGGCCGCCTCGATCACCGCGGTGGCTTCGGTGTTCGGCTTCGCTTCGTCGACCGAAGGCTTCGGCGCGCCGCGACGGTCACGCGCTTCGAGAACCGGCAGGCCGCCTTCGTTCGCCCATTGAATCGCCCAACCCTGCGCCGGTTGCGCGACCACGCCGATCGGCCGCATGCGCACGCTGGTGAGAAGCTTCTCCAGCTCCGCGAGTGGCACGCGTTCGTTTTCAGCGAGACGGCGCACGTCGATGGCGACGACATCGCCCGCGAAAAATTCGGGAGTCGCTTCGAAGCGCCGCATGAGTTCGGTGCGCAGGGCATCGAGGTCGGAAGTCTTGACGACGAAGAGAAGCGTGTCGACGGAGCCACTGCGCAGTTCGAAAAAGGGCATTTTGTTGAGCGACATAGGAACGGCCAAAAATTTTGCGTATTTTACAGGCGCTGTTGCACACGGCCATATTTTTTAGGACCGTTTCGGCTATCGAAAACGAGAAATGCGCGACAGGCACGCGTGCGGCAAGGACGGGACGCGCTTATGCTTCGCGCGCGGAATGCATGTGGCGCACGTAGAGCGACTCGGCTTCTTCCTCGTGGGACGGCATCGCGCGGCGATCGCCCGTGGGGCCGAAACCGAGGCGCTCGTAGAAGCGCATCGCGGTGCGGTTTTCATCGGCGATCCACGCGTGCACCTCGGCGGCGCCCTGCTCCGCGAGCCATTGCGACGCGACCTTCACGAGCAGCTCGCCGCCGCGCAGATGACGCACCGCGGGCGCGACCCACAGCGCGCTCACGAAGGCGCGCGCGTTCGGCGCATCTTCGATGTAGGCGTGCACGAGACCGCAGGGATGACCTTCCGTGTACAGCAGAAATGTCGCGAGCTTTTCCGAGCTGGCGTGCCGCGCCGTGGTCTCGTCGAAGTACGATGGCTCGACCAGAAGCGCATCTTCCAGCGTTTCGCCAAATGCGTACGGCGCTTCGCGCAGCGACGCCGTGCGAAGCTCGCGCAGGACCGAACCTTGTTGCGCGGCGATGCGGCTGACGGTCAATGAGGGACTCATGCGGGGCTATTTCTCTCTGACTTTCAGGCTCCATGCACGTGCGGCTCTTGCGGCCGGTCCGGCATTTCGGGCCATTGGCATAGCTTCAACCGAACGGGCGAACCCGTCAATTCCTAAATCCCGGAAAGTGCATTACAGTGCACACGGGGTTGCGCAGCCGTGCTCACAGCGCGGCTCACAGCGCCGGATATGCGCCGGTGCCGTTCGGCCACGGCGTGAGCACTTCGAATCCGTCGTCCGTGACGACGACCATGTGCTCCCACTGCGCGGACAGCGAGTGGTCCTTGGTCGTCACGGTCCAGCCGTCGCGCGACTGCTGCGTGGCCGCGCGGCCTGCGTTGATCATCGGCTCGATCGTGAAGACGAGACCCGGCTTCAGGCGCAGGCCCGCGCCGCGCTGCCCGTAGTGCAGCACCTGCGGGTCTTCGTGATACACGCGGCCGATGCCGTGGCCGCAGTACTCGCGCACCACCGAGAAGCCCTCGCGATGCGCGATGCCCTGGATCGCGAAGCCCACGTCGCCGAGCGTCGCGTCCGGGCGCACCTCGCGGATGCCGGCGAGCATCGCCTCGTAGGTCGTCCCGGCGAGCCGGCGGGCTTCCGCGCTCGGCGTGCCGGCGTAGTACATGCGGCTCGTGTCGCCGTAGTAGCCGTCCTTGATGATCGCGACGTCGATGTTGATGATGTCGCCGTCTTTCAGTTCTTTCGGGCCGGGAATGCCATGACACACGACGTGATTCACCGAGGTGCAGATCGTCTTCGGAAAGCCCATGTAGCCGACGTTGGCGGGAATGGCCTTGAGCTCCTGGACGATGAAGCGATTGCAGATGGCGTCGAGTTCGTCGGTGGTGACGCCCGGGCGAACGTGTTCGGCGATCATCGCGAGAACTTCGGCGGCCATGCGGCCGGAAATGCGCAACTTTTCGATGTCGGCGGGTGTCTTGAGCGTGATGGCCATTGAGCAATGCAGATGGGTTCGTGCCGCCTGCGTGCGCGGCGTTCCGCCGTGTTTCAGGCGGGCGGCGCACCGCACGAGGACAATGGGGCCGATGATAGCATTCCCGCGCAGCCCGGCCCTTGCGGAATGCGCCCGGGCGCTCCGCCCGCCGGTCTCTCCCGCATCGCGCGTAACGGGCTTTCGCCCTTGTGATGCGGGCGCGTTTGTGTTTTAGCGGTCCGGATTCAGACTTGTCGGAGCGTTATGATCTTGCATCGATTTGCCTTGGTTTTCGCCGTCCTGTCGGGCGTCGCCGCCCTTGCCGCCTGCAGCTCGACGAGCAGCCCCGAGCTGCGCGCGTCCAGGCCCGTGATTCACGTTTCGTCGGCGCGGACCGCGTCGGACATCTCCAGTTGCCTGCAGCGCATGATTCCCTCCGCGCAGGCGACGCGCGATCAAGGGTCGACGGAGTTGATGATCGGCTCGAACGCGTGGCTCGTGACGCTGACGCCTTCGGCGTATGGATCGATCGTGAAGGTGCAGCAGTCGTAGAGCGACGATGGCGGAGTGCCGGAGCCGGAACTGCGCTTCGATATCGCGCGCTGCTCGACTTGAGGCGACCGGAGGCAAACCCGCGATTCGTCGCCGGAGCGGGGGCAGCGCGAATTGCATGGCCCCGCGCGACCCAATCGCGCGTACCCAATCACACGCCCCAAATCACGCTCCCCAAAAGCAAAACCCCACAAGCCTTTACGACTTGCGGGATTTCCGTATCTTGGCGGAGAGGGTGGGATTCGAACCCACGGTACGGGAAAACCGTACGCCTGATTTCGAGTCAGGTACATTCGACCACTCTGCCACCTCTCCGCGTCTACCAACCGGGCTTTGCCTGACTTCTGCTTCGCTTCGATCAGCCTTCGCGAAGCGGGTCGTTGCTCAGCGAAGAACGAGAGTATATCGAAGTCTTTCGTGCTTTCCAAACCCCTTTTGGCAAATAAACTTCAGGCCACGGCTGGTGCCTCGATCCGCTCCTGACCGCGCATGTAGGGACGCAGCGCGGCCGGGATCGTGACCGAGCCATCGGCGTTCTGGAAATTCTCCAGCACCGCGACGAGCGTGCGCCCCACTGCCAGCCCCGAGCCGTTGAGCGTATGCACGAATTCCGGCTTGCCCTGCGCATTGCGGAAGCGCGCCTGCATGCGGCGCGCCTGGAACGCCTCGGTGTTCGAGCAGCTCGAGATCTCGCGGTACGTGTTCTGCGCCGGCAGCCACACTTCGAGGTCGAATGTCTTCGCCGCCGAGAAGCCCATGTCGCCCGTGCAGAGCGTAATCACGCGATACGGCAGTTCCAGCTTCTGCAGGATCGTCTCGGCCTGGCCGACCATCTCGTCGAGCGCGGCGTACGAATGCTCCGGCGACACGATCTGCACCATCTCGACCTTGTCGAACTGATGCTGGCGAATCAGGCCGCGCGTGTCGCGCCCGTACGAGCCCGCCTCCGAGCGGAAGCACGGCGAATGCGCCGTGAGCTTGACCGGCAGCGCGCTCGCTTCAAGGATGCCGTCGCGCACCGTGTTCGTCAGCGAAATTTCCGACGTCGAGATGAGGTACTGCGTCACCTTGTTCTCGTCGCCGCCCTTCTCGACGCGGAACATGTCGTCGGCGAACTTGGGCAGCTGGCCCGTGCTGTACAGAATCTCCGGATTCACGATATACGGCGTGTACGCCTCGGTGTAGCCGTGCTGCTCCGTATGCGTGTCGATCATGAACTGCGCAAGCGCGCGATGCAGGCGCGCGACCGGCCCGCGCAGGAGCGTGAAGCGCGCCCCCGAGAGCTTCGCACCGGTTTCGAAGTCGAGGCCGAGCGGCGCGCCGACATCGACATGGTCCCTGATCTCGAAGTCGAACTCGCGCGGCTTGCCCCAACGCCGCACCTCGACGTTCTGCGTCTCGTCGTTGCCGACCGGCACGCTCTCGTGCGGCAGATTCGGTACCGTCAGCATGAGATCCGACAGGCGCTTCTGGATGTCTTCCAGCTTCGCCGCCGACTCCTTCATCGTGTCGCCGATGCCGCTCACCTCCGCCATCACCGCGGAAGTGTCCTCGCCATGCCCCTTCAGCGCGCCGATCTGCTTCGACAGCGTGTTGCGGCGCGCCTGCAGTTCTTCGGTGCGGGTCTGGATCTCGCCGCGCTCGGCTTCGAGCGCGGCGAATGCGACGACGTCGAGCGTATAGCCGCGATCGGCGAGGCGCTTCGCGACGCCGTCCAGGTCTTTGCGGAGGAGTTGGATGTCGAGCATGGCGGGGGCTGCTTGTATTGAGTATTCGGAAACGAGGATTCTAGCGCACGGTCATCGCGAACCGGGCGCGGGCGGCCGTCATTTCAGACCAGGGCATGAAGGCGCGAATCAGCGCTTCTTGTCGTCGCGATGCTCGCGCCGCCAGGCTTCGTCGAGCTCGGCCAGGCGCGCGAGCTTTTCGCCGATCTTGCCTTCGAGCCCGCGCGGCGTCGGCTGATACCAGTTCGGCTCGCGCATGCCGTCGGGAAGATAGGTTTCGCCGGCTGAATAGGCGTCGGGTTCGTCGTGCGCGTAGCGGTATTCGTGGCCGTACCCGAGCTCCTTCATCAGCTTGGTCGGCGCGTTGCGCAGATGCACCGGCACGCCGCGCGATTGGTCACGGCCGACAAAGCGCCGCGCCTCGTTGTACGCGTTGTAGCCGGCGTTCGACTTCGGTGCGACGGCCAGGTAGATCAGCGCCTGCGCGAGCGCCAGCTCGCCCTCCGGCGTGCCGAGCCGTTCGTAGGTTTCGGCCGCATCGAGCGCGATGCGCGCACCGCGCGGATCGGCGAGGCCGATGTCCTCCCACGCCATGCGCACGATGCGTCGCGCGAGATAGCGGGGATCGGCGCCGCCGTCGAGCATGCGGCAGAACCAGTAGAGCGTGGCGTCCGGATTGCTGCCGCGCGCCGATTTGTGCAGCGCACTGATTTGATCGTAGAACGCGTCACCGCCCTTGTCGAAGCGGCGCAGATTCTCCGCGAGCGCGCTGCCGAGGAGCGCGCCGTCCACATCAGTCTGCTTTTGCTGCGCCGCCGCGCGCGCGACGATCTCGAGATTGTTCAGCAGCTTGCGGCCGTCGCCGTCGGCGGAGCCGATCAGCGCATGGCGGGCTTCTTCGGTGAACGTGAGGCCGCCGAGTTCCTTCGTCGCGCGCTCGAGCAGCTCGTTCAGCTCGTCCGCGTCGAGGCTCTTCAGCACGTACACCGCTGCGCGCGACAGAAGCGCGCTGTTCACCTCGAACGACGGATTCTCGGTCGTCGCGCCGACGAACACGAACAGGCCGGACTCCACATGCGGCAAGAACGCATCCTGCTGGCTCTTGTTGAAGCGATGCACCTCGTCGACGAACACGAGCGTCTGATGCCCGTTCGCGCGATGGATCTGCGCGGTCTCGACCGCCTCGCGGATATCTTTCACGCCGGACAGCACCGCCGAGAGCGAGATGAACTGCGCGTGGAACGCATCGGCCATGAGGCGCGCGAGCGTGGTCTTGCCGACGCCGGGCGGGCCCCAGAGAATCATCGAATGCGCCTCACCCGATTCGAACGCGACGCGCAGCGGTTTGCTCGGCCCGAGCAGATGCTTCTGGCCGATCACGTCGTCGATGGTGCGGGGGCGCAGGCGCTCCGCGAGCGGAACGGTGCCACGGTTTTCTTCGAACATGTGCTGTGCGATGCAGGTTGACGCGGTTGGGTGGATCGCGGCGATAATCCCGCGCTTCCACGGGACGCGGCGTGGCCGCAAAATCGGATCATTATGACAGCCTGGCGGCCGCTCGCTTCGCACGAAGCGGCCGGCGCGCTTTTCCGACCATGCTTTGACAATAAAGGACGCAATCCGATGGGGCAAGAGTACACGACAACCGGCGCGGGACCGGTCGAAACCTCGACCTACGCGCCGCTCACGCCGGTGCCGGCCGAGCGGCGCGCCTTCGGCACGAGCGATGCCTTCGCGCTGTGGTTTTCGCTCGGGATCGGGCTTCTGGTGGCGCAGGCGGGCGCGCTGCTGGTGCCGGGGCTGTCGCTCCCGCACGCGCTCGCGGCGATCGTCATCGGCACTGCGATCGGCGTCGTGCTGCTCGCGCTGGCGGGCGTCGTCGGCACGGATACCGGGCTTGCGGCAATGTCCTCGCTCAGGCCGACGCTTGGCTTGCGCGGCGCGTCGGTGCCGGCGGTGCTCAACGCGATCCAGCTGGTCGGCTGGGGCTCGTTCGAGATCATCGTGATGCGCGATTCCGCCGAAGCGCTCGCCAAGCAATTCTTCCATTTCTCGATGCCGCTCGTCTGGACGCTCATTTTCGGCGCGCTCGCGACGCTGCTCGCGGTCAGCGGCCCGCTCTCCTTCGTGCAGCGCTTCCTTCGGACCTGGGGCATCTGGCTGCTGCTCGGCGGCACGGGCTGGCTCACGTGGAATCTGCTCTCGAAGCACGATCTCGGCGCGCTCCTGTCGCGCCCCGGCACAGGCGAGATGGCGTTCGGCGCGGGCATCGATCTGGTCGTCGCGATGCCGCTTTCGTGGCTGCCGCTCATCGCCGATTACACGCACTTCGGCAAGAGCGCGGGCGGCGCGTTTCGCGGCACGCTGCTGGGCTACGGCATCGCGAATCTCTGGTTCTATGCGCTGGGCGCGGTGTACGGGCTTGCCGCGGGCGGCGGCGATGCGCTGCTGACCGTCGCGTTCGCGCAGGCGGGCGGCGGCATCGCGCTGTTTCTGATTCTGATCGACGAAACCGACAACGCCTTCGCCGACATCCACTCCGCGGCCGTATCGACGGGCACGTTCTGGGCGCGCTGTGCACGCTGGTCGCGCTCGTCGTCGAGATGGGCAAGTACCAGAACTTCCTGCTGCTGATCGGCTCGGTGTTCGCGCCGCTCTTCGGCGTCGTGCTGGCGAATCACTTCATCGTGCGAAAGCGCCGCATCGACCCCGCCGCGCTCGGGGCCATCGACGGACGCTACGGCTATTCGGGCGGCTGGCACCTGAGCGCGTTCGTCGCGTGGGGCATCGGGATCGCCGCGTATCACGCGATCAACCAGTGGCTGCCGAATCTCGGTGCGACGCTGCCCGCGCTCGCGCTCGGCGCGGTGTGTTATCTGGCGCTCGTATCGGGACGGCGTCGCGCTTACGCGTGATGCCGATGCGGGCTTACTTCGCCGCGCGATACTCGATGCCCGGCAACACGCACAACAGCTCGAAGGCGAGGTTCGCGCCGAGCAGCGCGGTCGTGCCGAACGGATCGTAGGGCGGCGCGACCTCCACCAGATCCGCCCCGACGATGTTGAGCCCGCGCGCGCCGCGCACGATTTCCAGCGCCTGCGGCACCGTCAGCCCGGCGATTTCCGGCGTGCCCGTGCCCGGCGCGAACGCGGGATCGATGCCGTCGATATCGAACGTGATGTAGACCGGGCCGTCGCCCATCTGCGCGCGCACTTCCTCCATCAGCGGGGCGAGCGACCTGTTCCAGCATTCCTCCGTCTGTACGACGCGAAAACCCTGCTTGCGGCACCAGTCGAAATCGCCGGCCTCGTAGCCGGTGCCGCGCAGGCCGATCTGCACCACGCGCGAGCAGTCGAGCAGGCCCTCTTCCACCGCGCGGCGGAACGGCGTGCCGTGCGCGATCTTCTCGCCGAACATGGTGTCGTTGACGTCCGCGTGCGCGTCGACGTGAATCAGCCCGACCTTGCCGTGCTTCGCGTGAATCGCGCGCAGGATCGGCAGCGCGATGGTGTGATCGCCGCCGAGCGTGAGCGGCTTGCAGTCGTGCTTCAGGATCTCGCGATACACACGCTCGATGCGGTTGATCGAATCGAGCAGGTTGTACGGGTTGATCGCGACATCGCCGATATCGGCAACGCGCAGCGAATCGAACGGCGCCGCGCGCGTCGCCATGTTGTACGGACGCAGCAGCACGGACTCGCCGCGCACCTGGCGCGGGCCGAAACGCGCGCCGGTCCGGTTGGACGTGCCCAGATCGAACGGCACGCCGACGAAGCACGCGTCCAGTCCCTCGGCGGACTGGACGTGCGGCAGGCGCATCATCGTGTTGCCGGAGAGCGGCTGCGGGCGCTCGGCGCGATGTTCCAGGAAGTGCGAGTCGAAGTGCTCGGTGGGAGCGAAGAGCGAGGACGTATTCATGGTTTTAGATGATTCCGGTTGTACGGCAAGTGTCTGGCAAGTCGGCTGGCTCGCCTCATCCTGGAATTAACAGCCGCTTTTTTCCGAAGTTAAAATGGCGATGAAAATAACTTCACATTGATATCTGTCGATGTAAGGCGGCACGCGCATGTTCATTCATCTCTCCGATCTCGATCTGCGGCTCATCCGCGTGTTTCTCGCCATCGTCGATGCAGGCGGCGTGTCGTCGGCGCAGGCGACGCTCAACGTCGGGCAATCGACCATCAGCACGCAGCTCGCGACGCTCGAAACGCGGCTCGGCTACCGACTCTGCGAACGCGGGTGCGGCGGCTTCGCGCTGACCTCGCGCGGCGAGCAGTTCGTCGACGCCTGCCGGACGCTGCTCGCCGCCATCGAAACCTTCGATTCGACTGCGCGCAACGTCGGCAAGAAGCTCGTCGGCACACTCACGCTCGGGATGATCGGCGACACACCCGTCAGCGCGAACGCGCGCGTCAGTCAGACGATCGCGCGTTTCCGGCAGTGCGACGAATCTGGTACGCTTCGCGGTGCTCGTGCGCTCGCCGGGGGAACTCGAGGAGATGCTGTTGCCGGAGCGCATCCAGATGGCGATCGGATATTTCTGGCATCGCGTGCCGTCGCTCGATTGCACCGAGATTTTCGCGGAGGACCAGCTCGCCTATTGCGGACGCGATCATCCGCTCTTCGCGCGCGCCAGGCGCATCCGCGTGGCCGACGCTTTTGAGCACGAATGGGCGTGGCGCAGCTATCCGCTGCCCGAGGCCGGCGCGCTCACGCCGCGCAAAATCAGCGCGGTCGCCGACAACATGGAGGCCGTCGCGATGCTCGTCCTCTCGGGCCGTCGTCTGGGCTATCTGCCCGAGCATTTCGCCGCGCCCTACGTGAAGGAAGGACTGCTCGCGCCGCTCAATCCGAAGGCGATGCGCTATCGCGTCGCGTTTCAGATGGTCACGCGCACGGAGCGAGCGGCGCGCACGGGGCAAAACGTGAGATCGTCGAGGCGTTCATCGAGGATATGCAAGCCGCGCATGCGTGACGCCCGGCGCTGCCGCAAGAGATCGGGCTCGTGCATCTAACTGCTTTGAAGCAACAAAATAAGCACTACAAATGCTTCCAGGCCGGAAGCACATATTTTACAGTTCTACTATCAAAATCGTATTGCACGAGCAATACGAATCCTCCTAACATCATCTCGCGCGCATCTCAAAAATAAGACGCAACGACTCGCCCAGGCGGCTCGATGCACGCGCTTCCGCCGTATGGGGTGCCAGCCCGCCACCAGCGGAACGGCTTCTTTTCAATGGGGAAAAAAGATGAAAGAAACGAACCTGAGAGATGCGACACGGCCAGGACGAATCGCGCTGGCGAGCGCGCTCGCCGGTTGCCTGGTCGCGACCGCGGCAACCGCGGCGACGGGAGGCGTCATCACCTTCACCGGCGCGCTGGTGGCGCCTTCGTTCGACGTTTCAGTCGGAGGATCCGCGCCGGGATCGCACGCTTCCGTGGCGCAGACGCAGATTGCGAGCGGGAAAACGACCTACGTTACGTTCGTCCCCGAGCCGAACAATCCGCCCAACGCGGAGCTTTCCCTGTCGGTAGCGGGCCATGCGACGGGCGCCGACACGCTCGCCGCTGATTTCAGGGATGGCAAGGGTCACGTCGTCGGGCCGGACGCCCGCGGGACATATCATGTCGGCGCGCTGGGCGGCACGCTGTCGATGCGCGCAAAGGACGACGCCCCTTCCTCCCCCACGCGCGTGACGCTCATGACGAACTATCGTTGAACGATGCGCGGCCCGAATGGAGGAACGGAGCCGCGCGGTGCGGCCTTATTCGTTGATCACGTCCGCGCCCTTCGGCACGGTGAATTTGAACGTGTCGTTCTTGACCGGCGGGTTCTTCTGGATGTTCGAGAACGTGAGCAGCGTGACATTGCCGAACACATCGTGCAGCTCCATCGCCTGCAGGTTGCCGTCCTTGAAGCCGATGCCGACCGTTTCGAACTGCGTGTCCTTCGCCTTCGGCGTGAGTTCCAGCCAGTCGATGCCGCCCTTCTCGTCCGCATCGCGCAGGTTGAAGTTCTTCTGCAGGTCATTGCTGCCGAAGAGAATCGCCGCCGGGCTCGCGCCCAGCGCGCCGCCGAGACTGCGCACGGTGACCTGGTTCAGGTCTTTGTCGTAGACGTAGAGCTTGTCGCCGTCGGCTTGCAGGATCTGCGAGTACGGCTTCTCATACGACCAGATGAACTTGCCCGGCCGCGCGAACATGAACGTGCCGCTGGAAGTCGTGCCCCTGGTCGGCATCGGGTTCGAAGTCGCGCCGTTGTTCGCCTTGCCCGGCGCCTTGACTTCCTGCTGCGTGAAGTCGCCGCGCGCTGCACGGACCTGCGACACGAACGCCTTCAACTGCTCCGTGCCGCTCGCGAATGCGTGCGATGCGAACAGCATCGACGCCGACAGGAGCGCGGCGCTCAATGCCTTGATCGAACGATTCCCCGTTTGCTGCTTCATGCTCTTGTTCTCCCTTCGTGATGCCGGCGACGCGCGCTCATTCCGCGTCGCGCGCCGGCGCGAGGATCTCGCGGTTGCCGTTCGACGACATCGCCGAGACAAGCCCCGAGTTCTCCATCTGCTCGAGCAGGCGCGCCGCGCGGTTGTAGCCGATGCGCAAGTGCCGCTGCACGAGCGAAATCGACGCGCGCCGGTTCTTGATGACGACCTCGACCGCCTGGTCGTACAGAGGATCGGACTCGCCGTCGGCCCCGCCGGTTCCGCCCGCGCCCACCGAGCCTTCGTCACCCTCGCCCGCCAGCCCGCCTTCGAGAATGCCCTCGATATAGTTCGGCTCGCCGTGCTCCTTCAGCTTTTCGACGACGCGGTGCACTTCCTCGTCCGACACGAACGCACCGTGCACGCGTACCGGCAGGCCGGTGCCCGGCGGCAGATAGAGCATGTCGCCCATGCCGAGCAGCGACTCGGCGCCCTGCTGATCGAGAATCGTACGCGAATCGATCTTCGACGACACCTGGAACGCGATGCGCGTCGGCACGTTCGCCTTGATGAGACCGGTGATGACGTCGACCGACGGGCGCTGCGTCGCGAGAATCAGGTGGATGCCCGCCGCGCGCGCCTTCTGTGCGATGCGCGCGATCAGCTCCTCGACCTTCTTGCCGACGACCATCATCAGGTCGGCGAGCTCGTCGATCACGACGACGATGTTCGGCAGGCGCGTGAGCGGTTCGGGTTCGTCGGGCGTCAGGCTGAACGGGTTGGGAATCTTCTCGTCGCGCTTCTTCGCTTCCTCGATCTTCGCGTTGAAGCTCGCGAGATTGCGCACGCCCATCTTGCTCATCAGCTTGTAGCGGCGCTCCATTTCGGCGACCGCCCAGTTGAGCGCGTGGCCCGCCTGCCGCATGTCGGTCACGGCCGGGCACAGTAGATGAGGAATGCCTTCATAGACGCTCATTTCGAGCATCTTCGGATCGATCAGGATGAGGCGCACCTGGTCCGCACTCGCCTTGTACAGCAGCGAGAGAATCATCGCGTTGATGCCGACCGATTTGCCCGAGCCCGTCGTGCCGGCGACCAGCAAGTGCGGCATCTTGGCGAGATCGGCGCACACTGGATTGCCGCCATTGTCCTTGCCGAGGCCCATCGTCAGGTTCGAGCTGGCTGCCGCGTAGACCTCGGAGCCGAGGATCTCGGAGAGCTTGACCGTCTGGCGGCGCTGGTTCGGCAATTCGAGCGCCATGTAGTTCTTGCCCGGAATCGTCTCGACGACGCGAATCGACACGAGCGACAGCGAGCGCGCCAGATCCTTCGCGAGACCCACGATCTGGCTGCCCTTCACGCCCGTCGCCGGCTCGATCTCATAGCGCGTGACGACCGGCCCCGGGTACGCCGCGACCACGCTCACCTCGACGCCGAAGTCCTTCAGCTTCTTCTCGATGAGGCGCGACGTATATTCGAGCGTATCGGCGGCGATGGTTTCCTGCGTCTTCGGCGGCTGATCGAGCAGCGCGAGTGGCGGCAAGGTGGAATCGCCCGGCAGGTCCTTGAAGAGCGGCACCTGCTTTTCCTTCTCGGCGCGCTCGGAGCGCGCGGGCGTCGCCACCGCGGGCACGATCATGACCGGCTCGTGATCCTCGCTCTTCTCGCGCGAGCGCACGACCTTGCCTTCGCGCTTCGAGGCGGTCGCCTCGCCGAGCTTGTGGTCGCGCCCCGCTTCGCGGCGCAGTTGCGCGCCGGTGATCGCGTTGAGAATGCCGTCGCCGACCTTCTCGCACACGGAGAGCCACGAGAAGCGGAAATAGAGCGAGAGTCCGATCGCGAGCGCGATCAGCAGAAACAGCGTGGCGCCGGTGAAACCGAGCGCATGCGAAACATGCCGCGCGACGATATCGCCGACGACACCGCCCGGCGCGCGCGGCAGCTGCACCTTGAGCGACCACATGCGCAGCGCCTCGATGCCGTCGCTCGCGAGCAACTCCAGCATGAACGCGAAGGCTTCGGCCAGCCAGGTGCGATCGCGCGGAGCGTCCTCGTCGACGACAGCCGGTTGCGTGATGCGCCGGTAATTCGCGACGATGCGCCGCGCGAGCAGCACGATCAGCCAGTACGAGGACAGCCCGAAAACGAGCAGTAGGATGTCGGACGTGTACGCGCCGACGCGCCCCGCCCAGTTCGCGATGTGATCGACGCTCACCGCGTGGGTCCAGCTCGGATCCTTACGGCTGTATGAGAGGAGCGCCATCACGAGGAACAATCCGAGCGCGACCTGGAGAATCCAGCGAATCTCGGTGAAGAGCCGCGACATGCGGTGCGGCAATGCCTGCGGGCTCGCGGAATAAGTAGCTTTGGCCATTGATTCAGTGTCGCTTGTCGCGGCCGTCCTTCAAAGGAAACGGCCGCATAGAACGGTGGCCTATTGTAAACGCTGCATTGCGGTGAACGGCGCAAAAACGGGTCTGTTCTTGCAACCTGTAACACTCGTCACGCGCCCGTCACGCGGTCATTCCTCGTCATCGCGCCTATCAAACCGATTGAAAGGTTCATTCGGAAGGCTTTCCCCCCGGCCTTTATAATCCCTCTCTTCGCACCCAACTAGCGTTTATCGGGGGCGTCCGGCGCAAGTCCCCGGCCACGAGCCGCGGGGCTGGCGTCGATGTCGCTGCGCTGCAGGCAATCGAGCATGCGCATGCGCCAGGCGCGCTTCCGAGCCGACCATCAATAACGGACCATCATCATGTCTTCGCCCAAACACGCCAAAGTGCTGATTCTCGGTTCCGGCCCCGCCGGCTACTCTGCCGCCGTCTATGCCGCGCGCGCGAACCTGTCGCCGCTGCTCATCACCGGCCTCGCGCAAGGCGGCCAGCTGATGACCACCACCGACGTCGAGAACTGGCCGGCGGACCCGTCGGGCGTGCAGGGCCCGGAACTGATGCAGCGTTTCGAGGAACACGCGCGCCGCTTCAACACCGAGATCGTGTTCGACCACATCCACACCGCGAAGCTCAACGAGCGGCCGTTCCGGCTGATCGGCGACTCGGGCGAATACACCTGCGATTCGCTCATCATCGCGACGGGCGCATCGGCGCAATATCTCGGCGTGCCGTCCGAAGAAGCGTTCATGGGTCGCGGCGTGTCCGCCTGCGCGACCTGCGACGGCTTCTTCTATCGCAACGGCGAAGTCGCGGTGATCGGCGGCGGCAACACGGCCGTGGAGGAAGCCATTTATCTCGCGGGCATCGCGAAGAAGGTGACGGTCGTGCATCGCCGCGACAAGTTCCGCGCCGAGCCGATCCTCATCGATCGCCTGCTCGCGAAGGAAAAGGAAGGCATCGTCGACATCAAGTGGAACCACGTGCTCGACGAAGTGACCGGCGACGACTCGGGCGTCACCGGCCTGCGCATCAAGGACACGCAAACGGGCAAGACCACGGACATCGCGCTGCAGGGCGTGTTCGTGGCGATCGGCCACAAGCCGAACACCGATCTCTTCGTCAGTCAGCTCGAGATGAAGAACGGCTACATCATCACGAAGAGCGGCACCGCGGGCGACGCCACCGCGACGAGCATCCCCGGCGTGTTCGCGGCGGGCGACGTGCAGGATCACGTCTATCGCCAGGCGATCACGAGCGCGGGCACGGGCTGCATGGCCGCGCTCGATGCGCAGCGTTACCTCGAAACCATCGACGAAACGCCGACGCCGCATTCGATGAGCCACGAAGCGGATCGCTGATCGGCCTTCCGCGACGCTGAAAGGCGCGGCGACACATTAAAATGTGTGTCGCCGGCTTCGAGGAATGCGTCCCTGGCCGGCGCTGGACGTTCCGCACCGGCGCATCGGGGTTGCAGAACGGGCCACGGCTCGCGCCGCCGGCCCGTTTTCGTTTCGGCGCGCGCGTGGCCGCGTTTCACGCGCCGGCATCCGGCATGACGCCCGCGCGTGGCACAATCGGCGCGCGGCGCGTCGAGTCCGCTCCTTGACGATTTCCGTTGGCCGAACGATGCCGAAGAATCTCCCTCATCCGAACGAACCGAAAGTCCGGCGCACGGAAGCGCCGCGCGCGGCCGCGCCCGCCGAATCCGGACCGGCCGCTGCGCGCGACGTGACCGCCGCCGTGAAGCGCGAAGGCCTCGCCGGCCTGTCGTCGCTCAAGCGCGCGCTGAAGACCGACGCCGAGAAACGCGAGGTGCAGCGCGTCGCGGCGGCGCGCGCCGAACGCGAAGCCGTCGCCGATGTCGACGAGTTCCGCCGCGCCATCGGCGAAGTCGAGCCGCTCAGGACGCCGCCGCGTACGACGATTGTCCGCGTGCCGCCGCCGCCCGTGCCGCTGCAAAGCCGCCGCGACGAGGAAGCCGTGCTGCAGGAAGCGCTCTCGGACGAGTACGACCCCGAAAGCCTGCTCGACATCGACGAAGCCCTCTCCTATTACCGGCCCGGCGTGAGCCAGGAAGTCGTCAGGAAGCTCCGGCGCGGCGCGTGGATCGTGCAGGCGCAACTCGATCTGCACGGCATGCGCCGCGAGGAAGCGCGCGAGGCGCTCACGGACTTCATCCGCGAATCGGTGAAGCGCGGGCTGCGCTGCCTGCGCGTGATCCACGGCAAGGGACTCGGCTCCATCGGCCGCGAGCCGGTGCTGAAGGGCAAGGTGCGCGCGTGGCTCGTGCAGAAGTCGGAAGTGATCGCGTTCTGCCAGGCGCGTCCGCACGACGGCGGCGCGGGCGCGGTACTCGTGCTCCTGCAGCCGCACGGCGCGCCGCGCCATCACAACCATCCGCAGGACAAGAGTCGCGGATCCGGACCCCACGCATCCTAGACTTTCGCTTGCCATCGCCATCATGGAGGCGCTCGCGATCTTCGCGTACGCCTTCTCGGGGCTCATCGAGGCGCGCAAGCGCCGGCTCGACGCGGTCGGCGTGTTCCTCGTGGCGCTCGTCACGGCGTTCGGCGACGGCACCGTGCGCGACGTGCTGCTCTCGCGCCGCCCGTTCTACGGGTCGAGCATCAGGACTACGTGCTCTTCAACTTCGCGATGTCGATCTTCGCGCCGCTCTTCCTGCGCGTGACCTCGCGCCTGTTCGACCAGCGCGCGCTGCTCGTCACCGACGCGATCGGGCTCGGCCTCTTCAGCGTGTCGGGCACCTCCATCGCGCTCGACGCGCAGATGCCCGCCTTCACCACGACGATGATGGGCGTCGTCACCGGCGTGTTCGGCGGCGTCCTGCGCGACGTGCTCTGCAACGAGATCCCGCTGATCCTGCGCGACTCGCGCCCCTACGTGGTGTGCGCGTTCGCCGGATGCTGGATCTATCTTGGGCTCGAGCGGCTCGACATCGACACGATCTACAACGTGCTCCTGTCGACGGCGTTCATCTGCTCGCGCGGCTCGTCACCTTCAAGTTCGATATCCGGCTGCCGCACTAGCATCGAGCGGGCAAGGGAGGAGAAACGGGAGGGAAACCCCGTGCTTTTGCTACAATCCCGTAGTTTTCTAGCCCCGCATCCGGCCGCGACGCATGCATGCGCCGGTCGCCACTACGCACACAGAACATGAACATCGAGCAAGCGCGTTTCAACATGATCGAGCAACAGATTCGTCCGTGGGAAGTGCTGGACCAGGACGTCCTGAACCTGCTCGCGATCGTCAAGCGCGAGAACTTCGTTCCCGCCGCGTACCGCAACATCGCCTTCGCGGATCTCGAAGTGCCACTGCCCAGCGGCGAGCGCATGCTGGCGCCGAAGGTCGAGGCGCGCATCCTGCAGGAGCTCGCGGTTCACAAGGCCGAAACGATGCTGGAAATCGGCACGGGCTCGGGCTACATGGCGGCGCTGCTCGCGCACCGCGGCCGCAGCGTAACCACGATCGAAATCTCGCCGGAACTCGCCGATTTCGCAAAGCAGAACCTTTCGGCGAACGGCGTGACGAACGCGGAAGTGATCGTCGGCGACGGCGCGCTCGGCTGGAACCAGGGCGCGCCCTACGACGTGATCTGCGTGTCGGGCGGCCTGCCCGTCATGCCGCAGGAATTTCTGGAACAACTGAAGATCGGCGGCCGCATCGCGGCGTTCGTCGGCGCGGCGCCCGTCATGAAGGCGCAAATCATCACGCGGGTCGACGAAAAGCAGTTCCGCGTGTCGGACGTGTTCGAGACGCTCGTCGCGCCGCTCAGGAACGCGGTGCATCCGTCGCTGTTCCGGTTCTGAACCGGGCGCGCGCCGCCGGGCGCATCGTCGCGGCGGCGCACCCCTCGTCTTGCGAGATTTCCATGCAAACCTCACCGCACCCGAACTCGCCGCGTGGCTCGCCGATTCCTCGCGCCCCGCTCCCGTTCTGCTCGACGTGCGCGAGCCGTGGGAAATCCAGACGGCGAAGATCGAAAACATCGTGTCGATTCCGATGCGCGACATCCCCGCGCGCAGCGAAGAGCTCGACGACGAAGTGCAGATCGTCTGCATCTGCCATCACGGCGCGCGCAGCGCCCAGGTCGCGATGTTCCTGGAATCGCGCGGCTTCACGCAGATGTTCAACCTGTACGGGGGCATCGATGGGTGGTCGCGTCAGGTCGACCCGTCGGTTCCCACGTATTGATCCCCGTTGGGCCACGCGGGGCCGGGGCGCTCGCGTACCGGCATCGTCTGACCGCGAAAGACCCGGCCCATTTGAAAAGAGCCGCATGAACGTTCGCTCATGCGGCTCTTTCCTGCGGCTCTTTCCTGCAGCGCTTCCCGCGCCGCGCGAATCAGACGACGTTCATCGCCAGCACGCTCGCGCAATGCTCCGCGGCCTTCTCCGTGTCGCCGAGCTGCTCGTGCAGGCGGGCGAGCGCCCGATGCGTGCGGATCTTGAGCGGCTCGTTGTCGGCGAGTTTCAGCGCCGATTCGAGGAACGCCTGCGCCTTTCCCCACAACTGCTGATGCAGACATAGCCGCCCGAGCGTGAAGAGCAGGTCGGCGTCCTCGGTGCGCTCCTTCTGCCACGCTTCGGCGCGCTGGATCAGCGGGAACGCGTCGCCGCCGACGATGCAGTCCGGATAGCGCCGCAGCAGGCGCGCGTCCCAGTTGTGCGCGAGCGCCTCCTCGACGATCTTCTTCGCCTCCGCGCGCCGGTCGAGCGCGATCAGCAGTTCCGCGGCGAGATCGGCGAGGCGCGGCGACTGGCGCTCGGTCGCCGACAGCGATTGCCACAGTTCCATAAGCGCATCGGGATCGTGGCGCCGATCGCGCAGGAGATTCTCCGCCGCCACCTGCCGCAACCGCACCGCGACGGCCGGATGCAGCGCCTCGCGCTTTTCCAGCATGCGCACGAGCTTGAGCACTTCGCCCCAGTTCTTCAGCTGCTGCTGCGCGCGCAGCGCGATCTGCTGCGCGTGGATGCGCCGGCCGCCCTGGGCCTGCATCTCCGTGAGCGCGACGAGCGCGCCGTCGGTATCGCGGCCGTCGGCGCGCATGTCGGCGGTCGCCATCAGGCGCGCGTCCTGCCAGTCGGCGCCGGAAATCTGCGCGAGCCATTCGTCGCGGCGCGCGTACTCGTGCAGGCGATGCGCCGCGTTCGCGCCGATCAGCCCGGCCGCCCCCTTGTTGTCGTCGACCGAAAGCGCGTCGCGCGCGGCTTTCTCGGCCTTCGAGAAGCGCCCGGCGTACAGATGGCCGATCGCACCGCGCAGCGACGCATTCGCCTTCGCGAGCTTGCTGCGCGCGCGATACGCGGCGACGCGCGACGGCATCTTCCACACGCCGCGCGCGGCGCGAATCAGCACGTACAGCACGATGAACAGCACGACGAGCGCCACGATGAACAGATTGAGCGACACGTCCACGCGATACGGCGGCATCACCAGCAGGATCTGCCCGCCGTCGAAGCCGCCGACGGTCGCGACGATCACCGCGACGGCGAACAGCAGCGCGAGCCAGATGAGTCCACGAATCGTCATCATCCGCCTCGCTTGAACTGATGGACGGCCGCGAGGCTGGCGTTCAGGTTCGGCACGGTGACCGCGAGCGACGCCTGATCGACCTGCTTCACGAGATCACGCACGGCCTGCACCTTCTTCGACGACACATCGAAGTAGCGCGCGAGCGCCGCGTCGGCGGCATGCAGGTCGGACTTGAGCGCGGGCTCGCTGCGCGACAAAAGCGACAGGCGCGCGGACAGCAGGCGCAGCTTCACATTCTCGCGCACGAAGTAGCCCTGATCGGGCGACGTGAGCATCGCGTCCGCGTTGTCGATGCGGCGCACCGACACGAGGCTCGAGAGCTGCTGCCCGATGCCGCTCGTGATCTGCCGCCACAGCACCTTCCAGCGCGGCTCGCCGGTGGCCGCCGCGATCGACGCGCTGTTCGCCGGCGCGGCCGCCTGCGCACGGGCGCGCGCGATCGGCGCCTCGCCCGCGAGCGGCAGCTGGTCGATCTGGTCGATGGCCGTGTCGAGCTTGATCGCAAGGCCCGTGAGATCGGTGGTCGGCGTCGCCTTGAGCTTGTCGATGTCCTGCGCGATGGCCTTGCGGATCGTCACCACTTGCGGGCCGGTGGTCGCGGCGAGGCGCGTGTCGGCGCTTTGCAGCGCGAACAACGCCAGCTGCACGTTGCCGGTCAGCTGCAACTGCTGGCTCGCGCTCGACAGAATCTGCTCGACTTCGGCGACGGTCCAGTCGTCGCGATTGCTCGCGAGATCCTGATACTGCTGCTGCAACGCCTGGCTGTGCGCTTCGGCGTCGGCGAGCTTGCCCTGCAGCTGGATGAGCTGCGTATTGAGCGCCGTGGTGGCGCTTGCCGCCTGATCGGCCTTCGCGCGCAAGTCGGCGTTCTGCTCGTCGGCCTGGGCGAGACGCTGCGACATCCGGGTGTCGGCACGGTCGAGCTTGCGATTCAGGACGAAGGCGCCCGCGCCCGCCGCCACCGCCAGAATGACGACGACGAACCACAACAGCACGATGCCCACGCCGCCGCGACGCTTCTGCTGCTCGTAGGGCGTGAAGGGCGCGTTCGGCGGCAAGGGTGGTGTCACGTTCGGCTGAGGTGAAGCTTTCTTGGAATCGTTCGAATCAGTCATGCGTGATTGAGCCGGTTGGTGGGCCGGCGCGGTGGCCAATTTGGCGTCCGTCGGCGCGGATGTGGAATGAATCGGGCTCGATGCGCTCGCGGACGCGCTCGCTTGTGCGCGGACCTCCGAATCCCCCCGATTCGCGTCTTGCTTCCGATTGCGCGGATGCACCGGCGGAGTCGAGTGGGAACAACGCTTCCAGCGCATGCACGATGCGCTCGTCGCCCGCGCCAGACACCGTAATCCTATCAAAACCCGCCCCTCGCGCGGCCTCGGCGATGCGCGGGTGCGGGCAGACGAGCGGCGTGCGCTTGAGCTGCACGGTTTCATCGGCGGTGAGATGCTCGTGCGCGAGCTCGTCGAGATTGCGCACGCCTTCGGAGCTCGTCAGCAGCCACGCGTGCCGAAAGTCCGGCGGGCCCGCGAGCAGCGCATGAATGCGCTCCCATTTCTGCATCGACGGCTCGGGCAGCATGCGGCGGTATGCAGCGGCTTTCTCGACCCGAGCGCTCGCTTCGGCGAGGCGCTCGGCGAGCCATTCGCGGCCGCCGTCGCCGCGCACGATCAGCACGCGCTTGCCCGCGAGCCCGTTCGTGCCGAAATGCCCTTCGATCGCGGCGTAGAGCGCTTCCGAATCGAAGCGCGGATCGGCTTCGTCCGCCGACGGACTGATCACGCGATGCGCCGGCGCATGCACGCCCTGCCGCGTCAACGCCACGACCGATCCCGGGCCGACGACCGCGACCGGCAGGTCCGCCGGCCACGGCGCGCCGAGCCGGCTGAACGCGTGATCGACCGCGTTCGGCGACACGAACACGACGAGCGCGTAGCGCGCGGGCGCATCGGGCGGCAGGTAGAGCTCGTCGAGCGCGGCGCGTAGCGACGAATCGTCGGCGACGGGCGCGATGTCGATGAGCGGGAAGTCCAGCGTGTCGAATCCGGCGCCGGCAAGAAGCGCGAGCAGCCGGGACGACTGTCCGGCCGGACGCGTGATGACGATCGTGGCGCGGCGTTCGCTCGCCATCAGGACTTCGGCCCCGAGGGAGCGGCGTTCGGGCCGGCGGCGCGGTTCATCGTCGTGAGCGCATTCACGACGTCCATCGCGCCTTGCACTTCGAGGTCGGCCGAGACGCGCTTGCCCAAGGCGAGCGCGGCGGCGAGATCCGGCGAACGCACGGCCTCTTCCGCGCGCAGCACGCGCCGGCCGTCGGGCGTGGACACCGCGCCGCGCAGATGCAGCGCGTCGTCGCGCCATTCGGCGAACGCGGCGAGCGGCACTTCGCAACTGCCGCCGAGCGCGCGCGACACCGCGCGCTCCGCTTCGACGGCGAGCGTGGTCCTTTCGTCGTGCAAGGGCTTGAGCCACGCGGCGAAATCGGCGCGGTCCGCGCGAATCTCGATGCCGAGCGCGCCCTGCCCCGCCGCCGGCAGGCTCTGCGACGCATCGAGCCGCGCGCGGATGCGCGCTTCCAGACCGAGTCGCTTCAGACCCGCCGCCGCGAGAATGATCGCCGCGTACTCGCCGCAATCGAGCTTGGCAAGGCGCGTATCGAGATTGCCGCGCAGCGGACGCACGTCGAGATGAGGAAAGCGCGCGCGGACCATCGCTTCGCGGCGCAGACTCGAGGTGCCGACGACGCTCCCCGCCGGCAGCGCTTCGAGCGATTCGTAGTGCGGCGACACGAACGCATCGCACGGATCCTCGCGCTCGAGAATGGCGCCGAGCGCGAAGCCTTCGGGCAGCTCCATCGGCACGTCCTTCAGCGAATGCACGGCGAGATCGGCGCGGCCCTCGGCGAGCGCGGCCTCGAGTTCCTTCACGAAAAGACCTTTACCGCCGACCTTCGACAGCGTGCGATCGAGAATCTGATCGCCGCGCGTCGTCATTCCGAGGATTTTCACGTCGCAAGATGGATATAATTTATGCAGCGCACACCGCACATGCTCGGCCTGCCACATGGCAAGACGGCTTTTCCGCGAAGCGATGGTGAGGCTCGCGGGCGGTGTCGTGGAATGCGTCTCGGAATTCATTGATACTCGATCGAATGACGGGATGAAATAACGAACAATGGTAGCACGCGCTCCAGGGTCCACTTGTCGGCCGGCGGCGCGCAGAGCCTTGTCTGATGCGCCTCCCGGCGTGCGCCGCGAATCTTTCGCGCGGCGCGCGGCGGCGGGTTCGATCGAGGCCGATGCGCGCCCGTGACATTTCCGGCGTGTTTCACGCTCACGCACGTCCGTTCGCGATGAGCGGCCACGGCGGGCAACGGCCGCGGCACGCAACGCGTCCGCTTTCGCCGTTGAATTTGTCGATGTACCTTGCGATGGTCCCTGGTAGTGCTGCTTCAGAGGAGAACCCACGTGACGTCTTCCGGACCGGCTCGCGCAGCGCGCCGCACTGCCGCATCGCCCGACTCTCTCTCTCCGACGCGCTGCGCACGGCGTCGTCGCCATCCGTTAGCAGGACGAAAGCCGCGAGCGTCGCGAAGGCATCGAAAGCCGCCATTGCGCCCAGGACGAAGCCGGGTATCGAGGCGATCGTGAAGGCGGCCAAGACCAGCGCCCGCGCGAAACCCGCGAAGGCCGCCGCCAAGCCGAACGGCGCCGCGGCCGTCAATGGCGCGCGGACGAAGCGCGCCGCGTCCTCGAGCCGCGCCCGCGACGACAAGGACCGCCCGCTCTTCGAGGACATCCGCTTCCTCGGCCGCCTGCTCGGCGAAGTGCTGCGCGAGCAGGAAGGCGACACCGTGTTCGACGTGGTGGAAGCCATTCGCCAGACGGCCGTGAAATTCCGCCGCGAGGACGACAGCGAGGCCGCGCAGACTCTCGAGAAACGCCTACGCGCGCTCTCACCGGAACAGACGGTCTCGGTCGTGCGCGCATTCAGTTATTTCTCGCATCTCGCGAACATCGCCGAGGACCGGCATCACAATCGCCGCCGCCGCATTCACGCGCTCGCGGGCTCGGGCTCTCAGCCGGGCACGATCGCCTATGCGATCGAGCGCATGCGCGAGCAGAAGAACGTCAGCGCGACGCGCAAGCTGCTGGAGAAATTCTTCGGCGACGCGCTGATCGTGCCGGTCCTCACCGCGCACCCGACCGAGGTGTCGCGCAAGAGCATTCTCGACGCGCAGCACGACATCGCGCGCCTGCTCGCCGAGCGCGATCAGGAGCTGACCGCGCGCGAACGCGCCCACAACGAAGCGGTGCTGCGCGCGCGCACGACCTCACTCTGGCAGACGCGCATGCTGCGCGACGCGCGCCTGACCGTTGCCGATGAAATCGAGAACGCGCTGTCCTACTATCGCGCGACCTTCCTCGAAGAGATTCCCGGGCTCTACGCCGACGTCGAGACCGCGCTCGCCGAGCACGGCCTGCCCGTGCGCCTGCCGCCGTTCTTCCAGATGGGAAGCTGGATCGGCGGCGACCGCGACGGCAATCCGAACGTCACGGCGGAGACGCTCGAGACGGCCATCACGCGGCAGGCCACCGTGATCTTCGAGCACTATCTGGAACAGGTGCACATGCTCGGCGCGGAGCTGTCCGTGTCGAATTTGCTCGCGGGTTCGAGCGACGCGTTGAAGGCGCTCGCCGACGCATCGCCGGACCAGTCGCCGCATCGCACCGACGAGCCGTACCGGCGCGCGCTCATCGGCATCTACACGCGGCTGGCGGCGAGCGCGCGGGTGCACCTCGGCGAAGGCACGGTCGCGGTGCGCAGCGCGGGACGCGGCGCGGCGCCCTACGCTGACGCGTCCGAGTTCACGCGCGATCTTTACGTGCTGATCGATTCGCTCGCCGAGCATCACGGCGCGTCGATGTCGATCCTGCGTCTGTCGCCGCTCGCGCGCGCATCCGAAGTCTTCGGCTTCCATCTCGCGAGCATTGACTTGCGGCAAAGCTCGGACATCCACGAAGCCGTGATCGCCGAACTGCTCGCGCACGCGGGCGTCGTGGCGGATTACGCATCGCTGTCCGAGGAAGAGAAGCGAGACGTGCTGCTCAAGGAGCTGGCCCAGCCGCGTCCCCTGCGCCTGCCGTACGCGCAATATTCCGATCTCGCGAAAAGCGAACTCGGCGTGCTCGAAGCCGCGCGCGAAACCCGCCGGAAGTTCGGCGCGCGCGCGGTGCGCAACTACATCATCTCGCACACGGAAACCGTCAGCGATCTGCTCGAAGTGATGCTGCTGCAGAAGGAAACGGGCCTGCTGCAAGGCTGCGTCGGCAGCAAGGACGATCCGGCGCGCGGCGGCCTCATGGTGATTCCGCTGTTCGAGACCATCGCCGACCTGCGCAATGCGCCCGTCATCATGGGCGAGTTCTTCGCGCTGCCCGGCATCGACGCGCTCATCGCGAATCAGGGCAACGAGCAGGAAGTGATGCTCGGCTATTCGGACAGCAACAAGGACGGCGGCTTTCTCACGTCGAACTGGGAGCTGTATCGCGCGGAACTGGCGCTCGTCGCGCTCTTCAAGGAGCACGGCACGACGCTGCGGCTCTTCCACGGACGCGGCGGCACGGTCGGACGCGGCGGCGGCCCGACCTATCAGGCGATTTTGTCGCAGCCGCCGGGCACGGTCGACGGACAGATCCGCCTGACCGAGCAGGGCGAAGTGATCGCGAGCAAGTTCGGCAATCCGGAAATCGGGCGGCGCAATCTGGAGACGGTGGTCGCGGCGACGCTGGAGGCCTCGCTGCTGCCGCACGAAAACGCGCCCGCGCAGTTGCCGCATTTCGAAGAGGTGATGCAGACGCTCTCCGATTCCGCGATAGCCGCGTACCGCGCGCTCGTCTACGAAACGCCGGGCTTCACCGATTACTTCTTCTCGTCGACGCCGATTGCGGAGATCGCGGAATTGAACATCAGCAGCCGGCCGGCGTCGCGCAAGCTGCAGGATCCGAAGCAGCGCAAGATCGAAGACCTGCGCGCGATTCCGTGGGGTTTCTCGTGGGGCCAGTGCCGCCTGCTGCTCACCGGCTGGTACGGCTTCGGCAGTGCGGTGGCGGCCTATCTCGACCAAGCGGGCTCGGACGAGGAACGCGCGAGGCGCCTCGCCACGTTGCGCAAGATGTGCAAGACGTGGCCGTTCTTCAAGAATCTGCTGTCGAACATGGACATGGTGCTCGCGAAGACCGATCTCGCGGTCGCGTCGCGCTACGCGCAGCTCGTCACCGACAAGAAGCTGAGAAAGCACGTCTTCGACCGCATCGTCGCGGAACACCAGCGCACCTGCGACGTGCTCGCCGAAATCACCGGCAGGAACGAGCGTCTCGCCGACAATCCGCTGCTCGCGCGCTCGATCAAGAACCGCTTCCCGTATCTCGATCCGCTCAACCACTTGCAGGTGGAGCTGCTCAAGCGTCACCGCGCGGGCGACCAGAACGTGCGGCTGCGGCGCGGGATTCACCTGACGATCAACGGGATCGCGGCGGGCTTGCGCAATACCGGCTGATTGATTTCGGACGGCGCCGTTTCGGCGTCTAGTCCCGGCGCTTCGCCTCGATCATCATCGCGTCGAGCTCGAAGGAACAATCGTCCTTCACGCCGAAGTACTGACGCACTTCGTCGGGCCGGCTTTCCACATCGAGCGGATGGCCGTCACGCGCTCGGGCGGCGTGCGCATCCTCGTGACCCACGACTCGGAGCGGAATGCGCCAGCGTTCCGTCACCTGCGCGTCGAAGCCGGCGGCATCGAGCATGGCGATCCATTCGTCGGCGCGATAGTCGCGAATGTGCGAGGCGTCGCGCAGCAGCTCGGTTGCCTGGATGTGCGTGTCGTGGAGCGGATCGTCGATGCCCGCGATATCGATTGAATTTAAGCCGCCCGCCCGGCTTCAGCACGCGCCGCACCTCCTGCAGCGCGGCCGGAACGTCGCGCCAGTGATGCGCGCTCATGCGGCTCACGGCCTAGTCGAACGTCGCGTCGGCGAACGGCAGCGTTTCGGCCGCGCCCTGCCGCGTGCGGATCGTGCTCAGGCCGCGCTCCTTCGCCGCGACTTCGACGGTTGCGAGCATCTGTGGCGCGATCGCGAAACTCGCATGCCCCGCGCCGCAGCCCATGTCCAGCACGCCGGCGTTGCCGCACGTGGCCGCAAAGGTCGCGGCGAGATTCTGCAGATCCACGCCGCTCGCATGGACGGCGCTCGTGAGATAGGCGGCGGTGCTGCCGAAGGCGTCTGCGACCTGGTCGTGGTGTTTCATCGTGGTCTCCGAGGTTCGTCGTGGGGATCGTGTGCCGCTACACAATAGAGCCCGCTTTGTACCAGTACAAGCTGACAGATTATTCTGGTATCTAAACCACCACGTCGACGGCGCGCACTGCCGGTCGAAGGCTTCAGGCTTCATGAGCACCTCAGAAAAGAGTCCCGTAGAACCCCTGGCCGAAACGCCCGCGCGCGCTCGGCGAGTTCATCCGCGCGCATCGCGAACGCCTTTCGCCGCAGGCCGTCGGTCTCGCGCCCGGCCCGCGCCGCCGCACGCCGGGATTGCGCCGCGAGGAAGTGGCGCAATTGTGCGGCGTGAGCCCGACCTGGTACACGTGGATCGAGCAGGGCCGCCCCGTGTCCGCTTCCGCCGACGCGCTCGCGCGCATCGCGGTCGCCCTGCAGCTTTCGCGCGCCGAACGTGCGTATCTGTTCGAGCTCGCCGCCCAGCGCGATCCCGCCGAGCCGGACCCCGCGAGCCAGGACGCGCCCGCCGCGCTCCTGCAGATGGTCGGCCTGATCGGCGCGCCCGCCTACGTGCTCGACCGCCAGTGGAACACGCACGCGGCCGAGCTGTTCGTCGGCTGGCTCGACGGCGCGTACGACCGCAATCTGCTGACCTATACCTTCACATTGCCGGCGGCGTGGGAGCTGATCGTCGACTGGGAGACGCGCGCGCGGCGGCTCGCCGCCGAGTTTCGCGCCGATTCGATCCGCCATCTGAACGATCCGCCGACGCGCGCGCTCATCGACACGCTGAGCGCCGCGAGCGATGCGTTCGCCCGCTACTGGGCGTCGCAGGACGTATTCGAGCGCGAAGGCGGCGAGCGCGCGTTCGATCATCCGGCGCGCGGGCGTATCGTGTTCAATCAGATCACGTTCAAGCCGGCGCATCGCGAGGATCTCAAGCTGGTGATACTCGTGGGGAGCACATAGCGCCGAATGTTAAAATCATCAACTTCCGGCTTGCAGAACGGGCCGCATCAACCGCCATTCACATCACCATGACGTCCCAACTCCACAAAAAAGGCGAAGCCTGGTCGGCTCGCTTCTCCGAGCCGATGTCGGAGCTCGTCAAACGCTATACGTCGTCGGTGTTCTTCGACAAGTGGCTCGCCTTCGTCGACATCCATGGCTCGCTCGCGCATGCGTCGATGCTCGCGGCGCAGAAGATCATCAGCGCCGACGACCTGGCCGCGATCGAGCGCGGCATGGCGCAGATCAAGGGCGAAATCGAGCGCGGCGAGTTCGAGTGGAAGCTGGATCTGGAAGACGTGCACCTGAACATCGAGGCGCGCCTGACCGCGCTGATCGGCGATGCCGGCAAGCGCCTGCACACCGGCCGCTCGCGCAACGATCAGGTCGCGACCGACATCCGCCTGTGGCTGCGCGGCGAGATCGACCGCATCGGCGATTTGCTGAAGGACCTGCGCGCCGTGCTTATCGACATGGCCGAGAAGCACGCCGACACCATCATGCCCGGCTTCACGCATCTGCAGATCGCGCAGCCGGTGACGTTCGGGCATCACCTGCTCGCGTACGTCGAAATGTTCGCGCGCGACGCCGAGCGCATGCGCGATTGCCGCGCGCGGGTGAACCGCCTGCCGCTGGGCGCCGCGGCGCTCGCGGGCACGAGCTATCCGATCGACCGTCACGCGGTCGCGGCGACGCTCGGCTTCGACGGCATCTGCGCGAACTCGCTCGATGCCGTGTCCGACCGCGATTTCGCGATCGAATTCACGGCCGCCGCCGCGCTCGTCATGACGCACGTGTCGCGCTTCTCCGGGGAACTCGTGCTGTGGATGAGCCCGCGCGTCGGCTTCATCGATCTGGCGGACCGCTTCTGCACCGGCTCGTCGATCATGCCGCAGAAGAAGAACCCCGACGTGCCCGAGCTCGCGCGCGGCAAGACCGGCCGCGTGAACGGCCATCTGATGGCGCTGCTCACGCTGATGAAAGGCCAGCCGCTCGCATACAACAAGGACAATCAGGAAGACAAGGAGCCGCTGTTCGACACCGTCGATACGGTCGCCGACACGCTGCGCATCTTCGCGGAAATGGCGGCGGGCATCACCGTCAAACCGCAGGCGATGCGCGCGGCGGCGCTGCAGGGCTTCTCGACCGCGACCGATCTCGCGGACTATCTGGTGAAGCGCGGCCTGCCGTTCCGCGACGCGCACGAAGCGGTCGCGCACGCGGTGCGCATCTGCGTGGACCGCGAGTGCGATATCGCGGACCTTTCGCTGGAAGAAATGCGCAAGGAATTGCCGAACGTGGCGCATCTCATCGGCGAGGACGTGTTCGAGTATCTGACGCTCGAAGGTTCGGTCGCGAGCCGCGATCATCCGGGCGGCACCGCGCCGGATCAGGTGCGCGCGGCGGCGAAGGCGGCACGCGCGGCGCTTTGATCGCGCTGCCCGGTTCGTGAGATCGAAGGCCGTTCGCAAGAGCGGCCTTTTTCGTTGCCGGATACGGCAACATGCGTCTGCGCGCCGCGCAGCTTTTTCGAGATAATCGGGTGTTGTTCACCCGTGCCCCGTCGCCGTGCCCCGTCATGATCACTCGTCCCAAGCTCAACTGGTTCCGGCTGCTGTTCGTGTGGCGAGGCTCCGTGCTGCCGCAACTGCTGCCGCGCCTCGGGCTGATCTTCGCGCTTTCGGTGATGGCGATCTTCATGCACGACCATATGCGCACGTATCCGATCGGGCTCGGCACGCCGCCGTTCGCGCTCGTGGGCATCGCGCTGGCGGTGTTTCTGGGCTTTCGCAACGGCGCGAGCTACAAGCGCTGGTGGGAAGGCCGCAGGCTGTGGGGCACGCTCGTCATCACGGCGCGCTCGCTCGGGCGGCAGGCGCTGTCGCTGCCCGATCCCCGCGATCCCGCTCAGACCCGGCGCTTTCTGGGCGCACTGGCGCACGCGCTGCGCCATCAGTCGCGCGGCACCGATGCGCTCGCCGACCTCTCCCCGCACCTCCCGTCCGAGCTGCACGCACGCGTGGCCGTCGCGAAGTTCCGGCCCGCGCTGATCCTGCTCTGACTCGGCGAATGGGCCGCCGAGCGCAAGCGCGAAGGCGCCATCGACGGCTTTGCGATGCTCGCGATCGAACACAATCTGAACGCGCTGTCCGACGTGATCGGCGGCTGCGAGCGCGTCGCGACCACACCGCTGCCGTTCTCCTACTCGGTGATTGATCCACCGCACGGTCTATCTCTTCTGCATGCTGCTGCCTTTCGGCCTCGTCGATGGCGCGGGCCTGCTCATGCCGCTCTTCGCGCTGCTCGTGGCCTATGCGTTCATGTCGCTGGAAGCGATCGCCGCGCAGATCGAAGATCCGTTCGGCCTCGAGGAGAACGATCTCGCGCTGAACGCGATGTGCGAAACGCTCGAAATCGCGTTGCACGACATGGCGGCGAATCCTGATTTCTACCTCGCGCCGAAACCGTTCGCGCCGCCGCGCGACTTCATTCTCGACTGACGTCGGCCAATTACCTGCTGTCTAGTCGCAGTTGCGCCCCAAGCCCGATCTTTCGCCGAACGACACACATCGTTTCACCGCGACGCGTGTCGCGCGGGTGCGGTCTCGTTCATAATTCCGCACACTCATCCTGGAATCCTGGAGGAAATGTTTTGAAACTGTTCTACAAGGCAGGCGCCTGCTCCCTCGCTTCCCATATCGTTCTCGAAGAATCCGGGCTGGCCTACGAAACCGAGGCCGTCGATCTCAAGACCAAGGTCACCACCGACGGCGCGGACTTCACCAGGATCAACGCGAAGGGCTACGTGCCCGCCCTGCTGCTCGACAGCGGCGAGCTGCTGACCGAAGGCCCGGCGATCATGCAGTACGTCGCGGATCAAGTCCCGGCCAAGCATCTCGCGCCGCTCGCCGACGCGATGACGCGCTATCGCCTGCAGAGCTGGCTCACGTTCATCGGCACGGAGCTGCACAAGAACTTTTCGCCGTTCTTCAATCCGGCCGCGAGCAGCGACTGGAAAGCGGCCGCGCTCGCCAGTCTCGAGCGCCGCCTCGCCTATACGGCGCAATATCTCGACGACAAGCAATTCCTGCTCGGCGACGAATTCAGCATCGGCGACGCCTACCTCTTCACCGTGCTCGGCTGGGCGCAGCACATCGATCTCGACCTCGGCAAGTGGCCAGCGCTGCCCGCGTATCAGGCTCGCGTGGGCACGCGCCCCGGCGTGCAGGCGGCAATGAAGGCGGAAGGCCTGATCTGAAGGATCGGTGACGCCTGAAACGACAAACGGCTCTTCGAAGAGCCGTTTATATTTGCAGCAACTCAGGCGAACGTCAATCACGCACGCAATCGACGAAATACTCGATGCGCCCGTTGATCATCTCACCCACCAGCCCGTGGATATCCGTATGGAAGCCCGGGAAGCGCTCATTGAACTCGCGCGCGAAACGCAGGTAATCGACGATCGTCCGGTTGAAACGCTCGCCTGGAATCAGCAACGGAATGCCCGGCGGATACGGCGTGAGCAGGATGCTGGTCACACGCCCCTCGAGCTCGTCGATGGGCACTCGGTCGATCTCGCGGTGCACGAGCTTGGCGTACGCCTCGGACGGCTTCATCGCGGGCTCCATGCTGGAGAGATACATCTCGGTCGTCAGCCGCGCGATATTGTTCGCGCGATAGACGCTGTGGATCTGCTCGCACAGATCGCGCAGGCCGATGCGCTCATACGACGGATGCTGCGCGACGAACTCCGGCAGCACGCGCCACAGCGACTGGTTGTTGTCGTAGTCATCCTTGAACTGCTGGAGCTCGGTGACCATCGAGTTCCAGCGGCCCTTCGTGATGCCGATCGTGAACATGATGAAGAACGAGTACAGGCCCGTCTTCTCCACGATGATGCCGTGCTCCGCCAGATACTTCGTGACGATCGCGGCCGGAATGCCGGTCTCGCCGAACTCGCCGTCCACGTCGAGCCCCGGCGTGATGATCGTCGCCTTGATCGGGTCGAGCATGTTGAAGTTTTCCGCCAGCGCGCCGAAGTCGTGCCAGCGGTCATCGGGCTTGAGCATCCAGTCCTCGCGATCGCCGACGCCCTCTTCCGCCAGCGCGTCCGGGCCCCAGACCTTGAAGAACCAGTCATCGCCGTATTCGGCGTCGACCTTGCGCATCGCGCGGCGGAAATCGAGCGCCTCGGCAATCGATTCCTCCACGAGCGCCGTGCCGCCCGGCGGCTCCATCATCGCAGCGGCCACGTCGCACGACGCGATGATCGCGTATTGCGGTGACGTAGACGTATGCATCAGATACGCCTCGTTGAAGCGATGGAAATCGAACGTGCTGTTCTCGCTGTCCTGCACGAGAATCTGCGACGCCTGCGAAATGCCGGCGAGCAGCTTGTGCGTGGAGTGCGTCGCGAACACGAGCGCACCCGTGCGTGGACGGCCCGCGCCGATCGCGTGCATATCCTGATAGAACGAGTGAAACTCGGCGTGCGGCAGCCAGGCTTCGTCGAAGTGCAGCGTGTCGAGCAGATCACCGAGCAGATCCTTGATCATCTCGACGTTGTAGATCACGCCGTCATACGTGCTTTGCGTGATCGTCAGGATGCGCGGCTTGATCTTCGGGTTCTTCGCGAGCGCCTCGCGCGCGAACGGATTCGCCTCGATCTTCTTGCGGATGTTCTCCGGCTTGAACTCGTCGCGCGGAATCGGCCCGATGATGCCGAAGTGGTTGCGCGTGGGCGTGAGGAACACGGGGATCGCGCCCGTCATCGTGATCGCGTGCAGGATCGACTTGTGGCAGTTGCGGTCGACGAGCACGATGTCGCCCGGCGCGACGGTCGCGTGCCACACGATTTTGTTCGACGTCGACGTGCCGTTGGTCACGAAAAAGAGATGATCCGCGCTGAAGATGCGCGCCGCATTACGCTCCGAAGCGGCGACCGGGCCGGTGTGATCGAGCAGCTGGCCGAGCTCGTCGACGGCGTTGCAGACGTCCGCCCGCAGCATGTTCTCGCCGAAGAACTGGTGGAACATCTGCCCGAGCGGATTCTTCAGGAACGCGACGCCGCCCGAGTGGCCCGGACAGTGCCACGAATACGAGCCTTCCTCCGCGTACTGCACCAGCTCCTTGAAGAACGGCGGCGCGAGCGAATCGAGATAGACCTTCGCCTCGCGGATCACGCGCCGCGCGACGAATTCCGGCGTGTCCTCGAACATGTGGATGAAGCCGTGCAGCTCGCGCAGGATGTCGTTCGGCAGATGGCGCGAGGTGCGCGTCTCGCCGTACAGGAAAATCGGGATATCGGCGTTGCGGCGGCGCACGGCGTTGATGAACGCCCTCAGCGCGACGATCGCCGAGGCCAGCTCCGGCGTGTCGCCCTCCACGACCACGTTGTCCGCGTAAGGCAGCAGCTCGTCGTCATCGATGGAAAGGATGAAGCACGACGCTCGGCTCGACTGCTGCGCGAACGCCGCGAGGTCGCCGTAGCTCGTCAGGCCGAGCACTTCGGCACCTTCTTTCTCGATCGCCTCGGCAAGCGCCCGGATGCCGGAACCTGAGATGTTCTCGGAGCGAAAATCTTCGTCGATGATGACGACGGGGAAGCGGAACTTCATGAGGCAAATCTCCAAATGGAACGACCGCTGCGCCGAGTCCCGAACTCGATGCCAGTGGTCTTTCGGCAAGCGTTTGCCGTGTGCGTTTCTGAGAACGCGGCGATTTATCAGGTCTTGGGCAGCGTCACGCCGTGCTGCCCCTGGTACTTCCCGCCGCGATCCGCGTACGACGTCTCGCACATTTCGTCGCTTTCGAAGAACAAGACTTGGGCGACGCCCTCGTTCGCGTAGATTTTGGCAGGCAAAGGTGTCGTATTCGAGAATTCGAGCGTGACATAACCTTCCCATTCCGGCTCGAACGGCGTCACGTTGACGATGATTCCGCAGCGCGCATACGTCGACTTGCCGAGGCAGACGGTCAGGCAGGAGCGCGGAATGCGGAAATACTCCACCGTGCGCGCGAGCGCGAAGGAATTCGGCGGAATGATGCAGACGTCGCCCTTGAAGTCGACGAACGATTTCTCGTCGAAAGCTTTCGGATCGACGATCGTGGAGTTGATGTTGGTGAAGATCTTGAATTCGTCGGCGACGCGGATGTCGTAGCCGTAGCTCGACGTGCCGTAGCTCACGATCTTGCGGCCGTCCTCGGACACACGCACCTGATCGCGCACGAACGGCTCGATCATTCGGTGCTCTTCGGCCATGCGGCGAATCCACTTGTCGGACTTGATGCTCATAGGGGACGCTACTCAACGGTGAAGGCTTTCAGTCTCGCGACCGCCGCCTGCGGTGAAACGGAGCATGGCCTTCGGCGGCGTTTCGCGCCGCGCGAGCCAAACGAAAGCGCGTATTTTATTACGTGATTGACGTGGCGCGCCGGTACGCCGGCACCGGATACGGCTTGCGCGCCTAGCGCCGGGTCACGCCGCAAGCGAGCGCCGGACCCACGTTGTGCGGCGCGCTCGCGTACGGATCCAGCGCCTCGCGGTGCAGGACGATCGCGCGCGAAATGACCGAGCGCACGCCGTCGAGCGACACGTCAGTGGCGGCGATGAAGCCCGTGGCGGAGCCGGTGGCGTCCGCGTGAATGTTGCCGAGCTCGCCCTCGAGCCGCGCGCTCGCCCTTCGGCGGTCCGCGGGCAGCGCGAACACCGGGCTCGCTTCCGGATCGTTGACGGCGATGCAGTCGCCGCGCTCGTGCACGGTCAGCGCGTGATCGCTGTTTGGCGGCATGTCGGTGAGACTGTAGGAAACCTGCACGCCGTCCGCGCGCTCGATCAGCGTGACGGTGCCGCGCGTGGCGCTGCCGGGCGTCGGCTGAAGCGTCGCGTCCGCGCGCTTTTCGTGATTCTGGAAGATGAAGCCGCAGCCGCTCAGCATGACGCTGCAAGCAGCCGTCGCGATCAAGGCGCACAGCGCCCTTCCGTCGAATCTGTTTCTCATACGATCCTCTCGGCGGCCCGCCGACGCCCAGTGCGTCCACGCTGTCGCGCATCGAAGGCGACATGATACCGCGAGCCGCATCGCAAAGGCTCGCGGAGATTCGATCGACTGCTCGAAATCAGGTGTTCTGCACGACGATGCTCGGAAACTTCGAGGTCATGTCGCGCTGGCGCTCGGCGATCGAAATCGCCACGCGGCGCGCGATCGCCCGATAGGTTTCGGCGATGCGGCTGTCCGGCTGCGAAATGACGGTCGGCTGGCCCGCGTCGGTGCGCTCGCGGATGGCGATGTCGAGCGGCAGCTGGCCCAGAATCTCGACGCCGTACTCCCTGGCCATACGCTCGCCACCGCCCGCGCCGAAGATATGCTCCTCGTGGCCGCAGTTCGAGCAAATATGCGTGCTCATGTTCTCGACGATGCCGAGAATCGGAATGCCCACCTTCTCGAACATCTTGAGGCCCTTCTTCGCGTCGAGCAGCGCGATGTCCTGCGGCGTCGTGACGATCACCGCGCCCGTCACCGGCACCTTCTGCGCGAGCGTGAGCTGGATGTCGCCGGTGCCCGGCGGCATGTCGACGACGAGATAGTCGAGGTCGCGCCAGTTGGTCTGCCGCAGCAGCTGCTCGAGCGCCGAGTTGACCATCGGGCCGCGCCAGACCATCGGGTTGTCCTGCTCGATCAGAAAGCCGATCGAGTTCGCCTGGATGCCGTGGCCTTCGAGCGAGTTCATCGTCTGGTTGTCGGGCGACTCGGGGCGGCCGGCAATGCCGAGCATCATCGGCAGCGAGGGGCCGTAGATGTCCGCGTCGAGCATGCCGACCGATGCGCCCTCGGCCGCGAGCGCGAGCGCGAGGTTCACCGCGGTCGTGCTCTTGCCGACGCCGCCCTTGCCCGACGCCACCGCGACGATGTTCTTGACGTTCTGCAGCAGCTTCACGCCGCGCTGCACCGCGTGGGCGACGACCTGGGACGAGACGTCCACGGTCACGTTCGCGACACCGGGCACCTGACGCAGCGTGCCCGCCACGAGCTCACGGATCGATTCGAACTGCGATTTCGCCGGATAGCCGAGCACCACGCTCACCGCGACGTTCGCGCCCTCCACGGCGACGTTGCGGATGCTCTTGGTATCGACGAACTTGCGGTGGGTGTTCGGATCGGTCAGCGTGGCGAGTGCGGTGTCGATCTTCGCGCGGTCGATGCTCATTGAAACTCCATGGAACGATTGTTGCTGAATGCGCTGAATGCCATCGACGCACCGCAACAAACTGAAGAATTTGAAAGGGATTGTTAACGCCGTTGCGCGCGGCTCGCGCGCATTGCACTATCCCGCTGCAAACTTTTCCGGGGACGCATCGCACCAGGCAGCCGGACGCCTTTATGACTATTGTAGAGGCTCGTCCCCCGGCGCACGTCCGAAGACCCTTTTGGCACCATCGGCGCATTGGCCGAAGCTCGTTGAAGAATCAAGGAGATCGAAAATGAATACGAAGTTGATGACTCGCCTGTCCGTCGTAGCCCTCGTGGGCGCCCTTCTCGCCGGCTGCCAGACGCAGCAGGGCACCAACACGGCGGTCGAAACCGGCGCGGCCACGGGCGCGGCGGCAGGCGGCATCGTCGGCTACAACTGGCAGTCGATCAAGAACAAGATTTCGGACGACTCGAAGGGCACCGGCACGCAGGTGACCGAGCAGCAGGACGGCTCGCTCAAGGTGAACATCCCGAATTCGATCTCGTTCGACACGAACAGCTACGCGATCAAGCCGTCGTTCGATCCGGTGCTGAATTCCGTCACGCAGACGATGCAGCAGCATCCGGAGCTGATCGCGAACGTCGTCGGCCATACCGACAACACCGGCCAGCCGGCCTACAACCAGACGCTGTCGCAAAACCGCGCGCAGAGCGTCGCTTCGTACATCTCGTCGCACGGCGTCCCGGCACAGCGTCTGTCGGCGCAAGGCATGGGCCAGAACCAGCCGATCGCCGACAACTCGACGGAAGCGAGCCGCGCGCAGAATCGCCGCGTGGAGATCTATCTGCGCGCGACGGCGCAGCCCGGTCAGGTTCAGTAAAGCGATTGATTTAAAAGGGGAATATGCCGTCGCGAGAGCGGCGGCGAGCGGGTCCAGCCAAGCGCGTGCGCCTGCCTGAAAAAAATTTGAAACTTGGGCGCGGCACGGCTAGTCTCTCTTTACGGTAGGTGGATGGCGAGGCCATCGCCTGCCATTCTCCTCTTGTCGTTGTTGCTCCGGGGCCGGTTTGAGCCCCGGTTCTTTTGGGCGCTCGAATCGTGAGTGCGCGGGCCGGGCTCAGGCCACCGAGATCTTCAAATGTTTTCCGAGCGACAGAAACGCTTCCTCGATCGCTTCCAGCTTCGACGAGTGACTCGGATCGAGCAGACGATCCACCTGCGGCATGTGAACGTTGAGTCGCCGCGCGAGTTCGGCCTTGCGCACGCCCTGACGGACCATTTCGTTCTGAAGCAGTACCTTTCGATACGACGAGCGCGGGCAGGATCACCACGGGCTGGCCTTTTCGGGGTTTCGAGGGCATCGGCACCTCGCGCTTTTCGCCGAAATAGGCCTCGATTTTATTTGATGCATTTTGTGGTTGCAAAAAAGCAGTGATTTGCGCCGTATCGCAACGAGGCAGCCCGCCGATCCCCACCCTGCTAAAATCGGATTCCGCTTTTTTCACCAACCGCAAGCACTCCCACGGGCCGCGCCTTCATGTCAGCACCGATTTCAGCCTCCGCCGCGCCCGCCGCTTTCGCCAACGAAAACGGTCGCCGCCAGATCCTCGTCACGTCCGCGTTGCCGTACGCGAACGGTCAGATTCACATCGGCCACATGGTCGAATACATTCAAACGGATATCTGGGTTCGGGCGCTGCGAATGCATGGCCACGAGGTCTACTACGTCGGCGCGGACGACACCCACGGCACGCCGGTCATGCTGTGCGCCGAGAAGGAAGGCATCACGCCCAAGGCATTGATCGAACGCGTCTGGAAGGAGCACAAGCGCGATTTCGACAGCTTCGGCATTTCGTTCGACAACTACTACTCGACCGATGCCGAGGAAAACCGCGTCCTCTGCGACTCGATCTATACTTCGCTCCAGCAGGCCGGCCTGATCGACGCGCGCGACATCGAGCAGGCCTACGATCCGGTCAAGGAAATGTTCCTGCCGGACCGCTTCATCAAGGGCCAGTGCCCGAAATGCGGAGCGCAGGACCAGTACGGCGACAATTGCGAAGTCTGCGGCTCGACCTATCAGCCGACCGAGCTGATCAATCCGTACTCGGTCGTCTCGGGCGCCACGCCCATCCGCAAGACCTCGACGCACTACTTCTTCCGCCTGTCCGATCCGCGCTGCGAGGAATTCCTGCGCGGCTGGGTGAGCGGCCTCGCGCAGCCCGAAGCTACCAACAAGATGCGCGAATGGCTCGGCGACAAGGGCGAAGCCAAGCTCGCCGACTGGGACATCTCGCGCGACGCGCCCTACTTCGGCTTCGAGATTCCGGGCGCGCCGGGCAAGTATTTCTATGTCTGGGTCGACGCCCCGGTCGGTTATTACGCGAGCTTCATGAATCTCGCCGAGTGCATCGGCCTCGATTTCGCCGCCTGGGTAAAGCTCGGCTCGAAGGCCGAGCAGTATCACTTCATCGGCAAGGACATTCTTTACTTCCACACGCTGTTCTGGCCGGCCATGCTTGAGTTCTCGGGCCATCGCACGCCGACCAACGTGTTCGCGCACGGCTTCCTGACGGTCGACGGCGCGAAGATGTCGAAGTCGCGCGGCACGTTCATCACCGCGCAGAGCGTGATCGACACGGGCCTCAACCCCGAGTGGCTGCGCTACTACTTCGCGGCGAAGCTCAACAGCACGATGGAAGACATCGACCTCAATCTGGAGGACTTCCAGGCGCGCGTGAACAGCGATCTCGTCGGCAAGTACGTGAACATCGCGAGCCGCGCGGCCGGGTTCCTGATCAAGCGCTTCGACGGCCGCGTACAGGACAGCGCGATGAATCATCCGCTGCTGGAGCAGTTGCGCGCGACCGTTCCGCATATCGCCGGCTTCTACGAAGCGCGCGAGTACGGCCGCGCCCTGCGCACGACGATGGAGCTCGCCGACGTCGTGAACGGCTACGTCGACACCGCCAAGCCGTGGGAGCAGGCGAAGGATCCGGCGAACGCGGCTGCGTTGCACGAGACCTGCAGCGTGAGCCTGGAAGCGTTCCGCCTGTTGTCGCTCGCGCTGAAGCCGGTACTACCGAAGCTCGTCGAGTCGGTGGAGTCGTTCCTCGGCATCGCGCCGCTCGTCTGGGCCGATGCCGCGAAGCCGCTGTCGTCGGCCAGCCCGATCAACGCCTATAAGCACCTGACCACGCGCGTCGACCCGAAGCAGATCGAGGTGCTGCTCGCGGCCAATCGCGAATCGCTGCAGCCGGGCGCGGAAGCGGCGGCGCCCGCGGCCACCGCGAAGAAAGAGGCGAAGCCGAAGCAGGACGAACCGGACGTCATCTCCATCGACGACTTCGCGAAGGTCGATCTGCGCGTGGCGAAGATCGTCGACTGCAAGGCAGTCGAAGGATCCGACAAGCTGCTGCAACTGACGCTCGATATCGGCGAGGAAAAGACGCGCAACGTCTTCTCGGGCATCAAGTCGGCATATCAGCCGCAGGACCTGATCGGCAAGCTGACGGTGATGGTCGCGAACCTCGCGCCGCGCAAGATGAAGTTCGGCCTCTCGGAGGGCATGGTGCCGCGGCCGACGAGAAGGCCGAGCCGGGTCTCTACGTTCTGGAGCCGCATAGCGGCGCGAAACCGGGAATGCGCGTGAAGTAGGCCGCATCGACAGCGCAATAAGCACAAAGGGCACGCGAGCGATTCGCGTGCCCTTTGTGCTTTTCGGTCGCGTGGCGACGCGCCCTAATCCGGCGATTCCGCGCCGGCCGAAGAAGCGGCCGAGGCGTCCGAAGCCGACAACGACGCCGACGCGGCCGAAGAGGACGAAGAGGACGAAGAGGACGAAGAGGACGAAGAGGACGAAGAGGACGAAGAAGACGAAGTGGACGACGACCACAGCCTCGCCCACGAATTGAACCGCCGCGTATACGAAAGATCGACGCCCTGATACGTGCCGCCATACGCTGTCACGGCCCAGAACCGCGACAGGTTCAGCGTCGCCTTGACCGCATTGCTCGCCGATTGCAGCCCCTGCTCGTAGCCGAGCACGAGCCGCTCGTTGATCGCTTTCGAGAGCATCACCACTTGCGGATCGGTCAGGCCGACCTCGCTCGAGCCGATCGTGAACTCGTCGAGCCCGAAGGTCTGCGCGATGCGCTTGCCGCTCGTGCTGCCGAGCAGCGCAAACGCGCTCGTCATCGCGCTCTGCTGGCCGATGTTGTTGCCCTGATCCGTGCCGTGGCCGAAAAGCAGCCACGAGAGCTTTTCGTTGTCGGGCACGTTCGGCTCCGAGATCAACTTCGCGACCGGCGCCTGCACCGTGCCCGTGACCTGCACGCCCGCCTCGATTTCCTGATTGCGGCGCATCGCGAGAATGTTGATGCCCGGATTCGCCACCGGCCCGTTGAAAGTGAAGAAGCCGTTCTCGATATTGAGCTTGCGGCCGAACGCCGTGTAGGTCGAACCCGGCGTCACGCGCACGTTGCCGACCGCGCGCAGCGGCATGTTCGGCGCGCTCGTCGCCGTGATGGTGCCCGCGAGGCCGAGATCCGCGCCCGCGCTCTTGAAGCGGAAACGCTGCCCGAGATCGATGTCGATGTTCGCGCGCGGCGTGAACGGCCCGACCGGCTTCCCGGTCGCGGCCATGATCTGCTGGTTGTCGCCCTTGATCGTGCCGTCGGGGCGCTCGATCATGACGTCGTCGCCGAGCGAGGGCGCGGAGGATTCCGGCAGATCGATGAGCGCGTGATCGACCGCGAACTTGCCGTTGATCGCCATGCCGCCCTGCAGGCCCGCGTTCGCGATGCTCGCGCTGCCCGAGAGCATCAGCTCGCGGTCGGGCGACGCGAACAGCTCCAGCTTGTCCGCGATGATGCTCGCCGTCAGATCGGGCTGCTCCTGGTCGAGCCGCACCTTGCCGGTTGCCCGCAGCGTGCCGCTCGCGCCGTGGAACTCGACTCGCTGGAAATCGACGAGATTTTCCGACAGCGCGATGCGAATGACGCCGTTCTTCAACTGCACGCCCTGATCGACGACCGTCGCCGAGAGGTTGTCGCCGGTGAGCGAGTCCGACAGGTTCGGCTTCGCGACGATGCCCGCGATCACGAGCTTGAGCGCGATCTTCCCGCCGAGCAGATAGTTCGCGCCGAGCAGCCCGCCCGTCGTGCGCAGCTCGGGAATGTTCGCGTCGACGGCGCCGGTGAGCGGCGCTTTGTCGTCGACGGTGAGCATGCCGTCGCGGTTGACGAGCGGCGTGTGCGCGTTCGCGTCGATCACGCCGATGCGGCTCGCCTGCGCATGCAGCGACGCGTTCAGGCGATTGCCGCCGGAAAAGTCCACCCGCGCGGCGATGTCCGAGATGCCGAGCGCGGCGACGCCGCGCGTGCCGTTGATCGTCACGTCGCCGCTGCGGCGCTTGATCTGCACGTGGCCCGTTGCGCTCGCGCCGAGGGAGGAGTCCCAGTCGCCGTCGAAGACGAGATCGGTGCGAATCGGCGACTCCGCGCCCGTCAGTTCCTGCCGCACTTCCAGCAGATGCGGCACCGACAAGTTAGTGAGCGTGCCCACCGACTGGATGCGGCCGTGGTCCATCGCGAAGGACTTGAGGTTCAGCACCGCGCCTTCCGCGACGAGCCGCGTCACGCCGAGCACGAGACGCTTCGGCCCGTAGCTGACTGTCAGCGGCGATTCGAGGTTGAGCGACGGCGTGCCCTTGTTCGAGAGCTTCGTGATCGTGTCGTCCCAATGCGGGCCGTCGGCGGTGCCGGTGAACTTGCCGTTGGCGCCGAGCGCGAGATTGACCGGCTGGCCGCGCACCTTGCCGGTCGCGGTCACGTCGAGCGTGTGATGCATGCGCGTGCCGCTCAGGTTCGCATCGAGGTTCGCGACCTCGATGCCTTCCGCGCTCGCGTCGCGCGCCTTCAGCGTGAAGACGAGCGCGCCGTTCGCGCCGTCTCGGATATCGGCGCGGCCTTCCGCGTGGCCCAGCCGGTTCGCGCCGAACACGACGCCATCGGCCTGATAGTTCGCCGCGACGTTCGGATGCGCGATCGAGCCGGTCAGATCGCCGTTCGCCTTGACCGTCCCCGCGATGCCGAAGCCGAGCCGCTCGAGCGCGGGCGCATCGACGCGAAAGCGCAGCCGGTCGCCGGGCGCGCCGAAGCTGCCGTTCACGTCCACATTGTTCCCCGCGACCGACAACGTCGCCTTGCTCGGCAGAAGACGCGTGTCCGCGACCTGCACCGTGCCCTCGCCCGTCAGTGGCAGGTTGTCGTACATGCTGTCGCCGAGCTTGAAGGTCGCCTTCGTCGTGAGCGTCGGCGCGAGCGCGCCCGATGCGGCAAGCGTGCCGTTCACGCGCGCTTCAATCACGCGCGGCGGCGCGGCGGGCTTCTTGGCCGTGCCCTTCTTCGCCAGCGCAGGCTTCTGCGCGATCAGCTGCTGCTGGAGCAGAAGCGGATTGAAGTCGACGAGTTTCGTCTTCAGGTCATAACTCGAGCTGGCGTCCTTCCTGAACGCGCCGTTCAGTTCGACGCGGCCCTTGCCGACCGTGAGCTTCACTTCGTCGAGCGAGGTTTGCTTCGGATCGAGCTTCACTCTGGCTTGCGCGCGAATCGCCGCTTTCGGGTCGTCGAGATCGGCGGTGATCGTCTGCGTGTCGCCCGCGAGTACGATGCCGATCGGCCCGGCGAAATCCGTCGCGCGCAGGCCGGGCTCGATCGCATTGAGGTCGAGCCTCGCCACCTTCAGGTCGAACTTGCCCTTGCCGCCCGCGAGCGAGCCGCCGCCCGTCACGGTCGCATTCTTCAAGAGCCGCACGTCGAGATCCGTGATGCTCTGCTCGGCGGCGTCGAGGCGGACGCTGGCGTGCGCATCGATCAGCGGCAGCCGCTTCTTGTCGATGGAACCGGGCATCGCGTTAACGATCGACACCGGCCCGCTCACCACGAACGCCTTCGGATAGGCGCCTTCGACGGGTTTCACCTCGGCGCGCACGGCGAGATCGGCCTCGGGCGCGCTGGGACTGAACGCCTGCGGATTCACGTGATCGTCGGTGACGAGCGCGGACTTGAGCGGCACGTCGGCGAACGGCAGCGCCTCGACATGCGCCTTTCCGTTGAGCTTCATGCCGCTCGCGTCGACGTCCGCGACGAGATCCTCGAGCGAGCCGGAGAGGTGCGCGCTCACGTTCACCGCTTCGCCGCTGACCTTGCCGGAATAGCCCGCGTCGCCGGACAGCGGGAACGGCCGCGCCCCGCCGTCCAGCTTCGCGGACGTCGTCACCGCGCCGAACGGCGTGTCGAGGCGCTGGACGGTCGCCTCGTGGTGCCGGCCGTCGCTTCGGCCGTTGAAGAGCAGGCGCGCGAACTCGGTCGTCGTTGTGCCCTGGTGCAGTCGCAGCTTCTCGACAGACAGATCGTTGATCGCGAGCTGGATCGGGATGCGCAGATCCGTCGGCAGCTCGGTCTTCTTGCTCGGCTCGTTCGAGGGCGGAATGCGCGCGTCGACGGTCCCGACGTGCAGATAGTCGATCGTGAAGCGCAGCGGCCCGCGCGTGAGCGCCCAGCGGCCCGAGACGCTGTCCACGGCGATGTCCGTGCCCCTGGCGTCTTTCCAGTGCACGTCGCGAAGCTGCACGCCGGTCGCGATCGCGCCGCCGTCGAATTTGCCGGTGAGTTGCCCCTTGAGGATCGAGGTGGCCGCTTCCCAGGCGTAGCGCGTGCCGCGCTCGGTGGTCAGCACGTAGAAGACGGTGCCCAGCGCGAGCGCGGCGATCAGCACCACGACGAGCACGAGCGCGCCGATCCAGCGCAGGAGCCGCCGCCAGCCGCTCCTGCGCGGCGGCGTCTTTCCTGCGCCGTCGCCGCCGCCTGCGTTGCCGGGCGGCGGTGCTTCAGCGTCCGCTTGCTTCGTCGGGTCCGTCATGTCGTTTCGATATCCTTGACCATCGTCCTCACGCGCATCAGAACGCGATGCCGAGCGTCAGATACGGCTTGATGCTCTTGTTCTTCAGCCCGTAGGCCACATCCACGTTGACCGGGCCGACCGGACTGCGCCAGCGCGCGCCGACGCCCACGCCCGGCTGGAACACGCGCTCGCTCCAGGTGTCGGTCGCGGCGCCGATGTCGAAGAACACCGCGCCGCCCCAGTCGTGCGTGAACCAGTGCTGATATTCGCTGCTGCCCGTCACCATGTACTTGGTTGGCAGAATCGAGCCGGCCACATTGTTGCCGATGCTCAGATAGCTATAACCGCGCACCGAGTTCGCGCCGCCCGCGCGAAACAACAGCGACGCCGGCACGCCGCTGGACGGCCCGCTCGTGAATACGCCGCCGAACTCGGCGCGGAACACGAGCAGGTCGTTCTTGCCGAGCGGCACATACTGCAGCGCGTTCGTATAGAGGCGCGCGAACGTTTGATCCGTCATCACGCCCTTGACGGCAAATCCCGCCTCCGCGCGGATGATGTTGCCGCGGCGCGGAAAGAGCGGATCGTCGACGTCACGGCGCACCCAGCTCCAGGCGGGCACGAGCGCGGGCGTCGTCGACGGATTCGGCTCGTTCTGCGTGAGACGGTCGTCGTAGAAGGTGAGCGAGTACGTCGTGTCGATATTCTGCCGCGAACGCGAGCGCTGCACGCCGACGCGCCCGCTGTAGATCTTCGTGCTCGATACGTCGGTGATCGTGTACGAACCGAACACGGCGTTCACCCAGCCGTGCGAATCGGGCGGCATCGCGAGCTGCACGCGGCCGTACTGCTGCGTCTGGTCCAGCCGGCCGGAAATGGTGAACGGATAAGCGGCGCCGAACGTGTTGAGATAGCTGTACGCGCCCTGAATGCGAAAACCGGTGTCGGTCACGTAGCCGACGCCATAGCGGATGCTGTGGAACGGATACTCGCTTACCTTCAGATGCAGCGGAGTCTCGACCGGCTTGTTCACGTCGTTGTCGACGTCGATCGCTACGCTCGCGTAGTATGGCGTGTTCTGCACCTGACACTGCAGCTCGTTGATGCGCGCGACGTCGTACACCTCGCCGGGCTGGATCGGATTCACGTGATCGACGATCCACGCCGGATAGTGCTTCGTGCCGCTCACGTCGAGCTTGCCGAGCGTGAAGGTCGGCCCGCTGTCGAAGGTCACGGAGAGATCGGCGAGATGCGCGCGCGGATTGATGCGCGCCTGCGAGCGGACGATCTTCGCGCCGAGATAGCGTTTCGACTGCAGCGCCCGCAGCGCCGCGTTCTTCGCGTCGTCCCAGCCGCTTTGCGTGAACGGGTCGCCTTCATTGACCGAGAACGCGAAACGCGCGGCGTTCTCTTGCGCGCGGTCCTCGGTCGTCACCGCGCCCGTGAAATGCAGTTGCACCGAGGCGACCATCGTGCGCGGGCCGGGATTGACGCTCACCCTGACGTGGCGCTTCTCGTCGATGGTCGTCACGTCCGTGCGCACGACCGGCGAGAAATAGCCCTCGGTAACGGCGAGATCGCGCACGTCCTTGGGCGTCGCGATGACGAGGAACTGGAACTGGTCGTCGCTCACGTCGTCGCGCTTGGCGAAGCGGGCGATGTCGAGGTTGTCCTTGAGCAGCTTCTTCACGCTGCGCGGCGCATCGATGTCGACGTCGTACTTCGCGAGTGCGGGCGCGGCAAAGCCGAACGCGATGAACGCGGCAAGCACGACCGGCATGCGCCTCGGGCAAAGCGGCTTCACGCGCAGCGCGCGCAGCGGATCAAACGAACGCCCCGCCAAACGTGACCTCCGGCATCGGGATGACTGGAATTGAAAGCTTATGCGTGCCGCCGTCGCGCGGTCGGCGCGGTGCGGCGTCAGGTGCAGGCAACGCAGGCGCTATTTCACCACACTGATGCGGGCCGCCGTCGCAAAAACGGCCCGCGCGTCGGGGAACGCAGTCCGGCTCGCGCCGGAAATGCGCCTTTGGACGGCTCGCGGCGCGCGGGGTTCCGCACGCTTGCGGTAAAATTGCGGCGCACAGGCGAAGGCGGTCCCTCGCCCCCGCCGCCGCGAGACGCGCGTCACGCGCCATCGAGCACGCATCGACCCAACGGAAGCCGGATCATGTATCAGTCGGATATCACCCAGTTCGTCAATCAGTTGAAACAGCAAAAGCCGTCGCTGGAAGAAGAACAGCGCCGCGGCCGCGCGCTTCTGTGGGACAAGCAGCCGATCGACCTCGACGAGCGCAGCGAGCAGCAGCAATCGCGCGTGAAACAGACGCCCTACGTCTACTACCAGAACTTCTGAACGTGAGCGCAGCTGGCCGCGAGCCGCATTCGTCCCACGAGCCCACGCGGGACGAAGCACGGGAAGACGGGGCGGTGGCGCTCGCCACGCCCGCGACCGATTCGACGCCCGACACCATCGACGGCGTCGCGTTCGCGCATCTTTACGGCGAGCCGCTCTGGAAGCTGCCCACCGACCTCTACATTCCGCCCGACGCGCTCGAAGTCTTTCTCGAGGCGTTCGAAGGCCCGCTCGACCTCCTGCTGTACCTCATCCGCAAGCAAAATTTCAACGTGCTCGACATCCCGATGGCGGATGTCACCGCGCAGTATCTGGGCTACGTCGACCAGATCCGCGAGTCGAATCTGGAGCTCGCCTCGGAATATCTGCTGATGGCGGCCATGCTGATCGAAATCAAGTCGCGCATGCTCCTGCCGGTCAAGAAGGCCGACACTGGCGAGGAAGCCGAGGACCCGCGCGCCGAGCTCGTGCGGCGCCTGCTCGAATACGAGCAGATGAAGCTCGCCGCGCAAAAGATCGACCAGTTGCCGCAGCTCGGCCGCGACTTCCTGCGCGCGGACATCTATATCGAACAGGCCGCCGAGCAGCGCTTCCCCGACGTCGACATGAACGATCTGCGCGCCGCGTGGGCCGACGTCATCAAGCGCGCGAAGCTCGTCCAGCATCACAAGATCTCGCGCGAGGAGCTCTCGGTGCGCGAGCACATGAGCGTGATCCTGCGGCGCCTGCAGACGGCGCGCTTCATGGAATTCACGGAGCTGTTCGACACCTCGCGCGGCGTGCCGGTGGTGGTGGTGAACTTCATCGCGATGCTGGAGCTGTCGCGCGAGTCGCTGATCGAGATCACACAGGCCGAGCCGTACGCGCCGATCTACGTGAGACTGGCGTACTCGCCCGCCTAGAATTCGCTTTTTCTTTCCTTAAGCCCCGGTGCGACGCCGATCCAGGCCGCCCGCCAGGAGACACCCGCTCGATGAAAGTCATCAGCTCCATCCACGAACTGCGCGACCAGTTGCGCGGCCAGAACCGAACCGCCTTCGTCCCGACGATGGGCAATCTCCACGAGGGCCATCTCTCGCTGATGCGCCTCGCGCGCCAGCACGGCGATCCGGTGGTGGCGAGCATCTTCGTGAACCGGCTGCAATTCGGCCCGAACGAAGACTTCGACAAATACCCGCGCACGCTGCAGGACGACATCGAAAAGCTGCAAAAAGAGAATGTCTACGTGCTCTTCGCGCCGACCGAGAAGGACATGTATCCCGAGCCGCAAGAGTATCGCGTGCATCCGCCGCACAATCTCGGCGACATCCTCGAGGGCGAATTCCGCCCCGACTTCTTCACGGGCGTGTGCACGGTCGTGATGAAGCTGATGTCGTGCGTGCAGCCGCGCGTCGCGGTGTTCGGCAAGAAGGACTATCAGCAGCTGATGATCGTGCGGGCGATGTGCCACCAGTTCGCGCTGCCGACGGAAATCGTCGCGGCGGAAACCGTGCGCGACGAAAGCGGCCTCGCGCTCAGTTCGCGCAACCGCTTCCTGTCGGACGCCGAGCGCGCTGAGGCGCCGCAGCTCGCGGCGCAGCTGCAGCGCGTGCGCGAGGCTGTGCTGTCAGGCAAGCGCGATCTCGCGGCCCTCGAGCGCGACGCGATGAACGCGCTGGCCGAGCGCGGCTGGAAGCCCGATTACATCAGCGTGCGCAAGCGCGCGAACCTGCTGCCGCCGGGCGAAGCCGACGCGGACGCGCCGCTCGTCGTGCTCGCCGCGGCCAAGCTCGGCACGACGCGCCTCATCGACAATCTGGAAATCTGAAGCCATTCGAAGCAAGAGGAAGGAAGCATCATGCAGCGCACCATGCTCAAATCGAAGATTCATCGCGCCACCGTCACGCATTGCGAGCTTCACTACGAAGGCTCGTGCGCGATCGACGAAAACCTGCTCGAAGCCGCGAATCTGATGGAAAACGAGCAGATCGACATCTGGAACGTGAACAACGGCGAGCGCCTGACCACGTACGCGATCAAGGGCGAGCGCGGCAGCGGCATGATCTCGCTGAACGGCTCGGCCGCGCGCCGCGCGCAACTAGGCGATCTCGTGATCATCGCGGCGTTCGCGCAGGTCGACGAGGAGGAAATCAAGGCGAGCTGGAAACCGGATCTCGTGTTCGTCGACGAGAAGAACCGCATCAAGGGCAGCCGCGACCACGTGCCGACGCAGAACTGGACCTGAATCTCCTCCGCAGGATGAAAAGCCGCTCTCCGGAGCGGCTTTTTCATGTCAAGGCGTCGTTTCTTCGATACCCAGTCGACGATCGGCGCCCACTGCTCCAGATCCTTCTCGACGCGGCTCTTCGCCACGTCCCAGATCGTGAGACCGCGCGCGGCGAGCTGCACGTAATTCTGCGTGTCGCGCAAAAAGCCGAGCACCGGCAGATCGAGCCCTTCGACGAAGCGATGCAACTGATCCGCCGACCGCGTGCGCGCGTCCACCCGCATACTGACCACGCCGACCTCGATCGCGCCTTTTCTCACCGCCTTTTCCTTCGCGAGAAAGTCCTGTGTCGCGAGGATGTCGAACATCGACGGCTGGAGCGGCACGATCACCTTGTCCGCCAGTTCCAGCGCGAGCGCGAGCCGGTTGCCGTGGACGCCGGCGGGCATATCGACGACGGCTTTTTCAGACCTTTGGGCGGCTTCGCGGGCGCATCGACGTCGATGTCCCACTCCTCGATCTTCGGCAGCGTGTCGACCCGCAGCGTGAGCCACGCATGCGAGGAGCGCTGCTTGTCGAGATCGGCGAGCGCGACCCATTCGCCCTGCGCCGCGAAATATCCCGCCAGATTGGTTGCGAGCGTGCTCTTGCCCACGCCGCCTTTCGGATTTGCCACCACGATCACGGTCATGAAAGGTCCCGGAGAAAAGTTTGGCGCGCACGCCGGACCTGGCCTGCGGCGCGCGCTTTCGTTCGTTATTGGATGAATCTCTGCGGATGCCTGATTCGAGCGTTGATATTATCGGCAAAAGTGGCGCATCCGGCACGCTGGCCGAACGACAGTGCCGAATTGGCCGCCGATGTCGCCTTCCGTCATTCTTCCACTTCCATCCGACACACACGACGCCCATGACCGTACTCCGCCCAGATGTCACGCTCGACTTCCTGCGCAACCGCCAGAAAGGCCGCCTGCCCGACCTGCTCGGCGTGCAGCTCGTTTCGCTCGATCAGGGCCAGTTGACCGGCGAACTCGCCATCCGCCCGGAGCTGCTCGCGCCGAACGGATTTCTGCATGCGGCGACGGTCGTCGGGCTCGCCGATACGTGCTGCGGCTATGCCTGCATCGCGCATCTGCCGGAGAACGCGCAGAACTTCACGACTCTTGAATTGAAGAGCAACCACGTTTCGACGGCGCGCGAGGGGAAGATCGTCGCGAAGGCCGCGGTGGTGCATCTCGGGCGCAGCACGCAGGTGTGGGACGCGACCGTGACGAACGGCGACGGCAAGCTCATCGCCACTTTCCGGTGCACGCAGATGATCCTCTATTGACCGAACGCTGCCTGCAAGGCCGCCAGATCGAGCGATTGCGCGAACGAATCGGCCAGACGGTCGAGCGACGCCTCGCGCAGCGCCGGATAATCGAGCGACTCGGCGCCCCGCACGCCCGCCCACGCGAGCAGCGCCGCGCAGGCTTCGGGCGTGTCGAACACGCCGTGCAGATAGGTCGCCGCGATCTGGCCGTCTTCGGACACAGCGCCGTCGGGCCGACCCGAATCCAGCGCGACGAACGGCCGCGCGAGCGCCGCGCCGTGCGTGCGCCCCATGTGGATTTCGTAGCCGCGCACGGGCGCTTCCGTATCGCCGATGGCCAAACGGCCGACGACGTTCTCCAGTTGCTTGCGCGGCGTCAGCACGGTGAAAAGCTCGAGCAGCCCGAGGCCGTTCACGCGGCCCGCCGCGCCTTCGACACCATCCGGATCGTCGATCTCCCGCCCGAGCATCTGCATGCCGCCGCAGATGCCGAGCACCTTGCCGCCGTAGCGCAGGTGCCGCCCGATCGCGCGGTCCCAGCCGTTTTCCCGCAACCAGGTGAGATCGCGCTGCACGCTTTTCGAGCCGGGCAGCACGATCAGGTCGGCGGGCGGCGGCGCGACGCCCGCGCGCACGTATTCGAAGTCGACCTGACGATGAGCCCGCAGCGCATCGAAATCCGTGTGATTGCTGATGCGCGGCAGCGCCGGCACGATGACCTTCAGCGCGGGCGCCGATCCGTTCGCTGCGCGTGTGTGCGGCTGGCTCGGCAGCATGTCCTCGGCGTCGAGCGCGAGGCCGTGCAGATACGGCAGCACGCCGAGCACCGGCTTGCCGGTCTGCGCCTCCAGCCAGTCGAGCCCGGGCTTCAACAGGCCGACATCGCCGCGAAACCGGTTCACGACGAAGCCGCGAATGCGCGCGCGCTCACGCTCCGACAGGCACGAGAGCGTGCCGACGAAATGCGCGAACACGCCGCCGCGATCGATATCGGCGACGAGCACGACCGGGCAGTCGACGCGCTCCGCGAATCCCATGTTGGCAATGTCGCCCTCGCGCAGATTGATCTCGGCGGGGCTGCCCGCGCCTTCGACGATCACCGCGTCGAACTCGTTTCGCAGGCGCGCGTAGGACGCGAGCACCGCATCGAACGCGACGCGCTTGTAGTCGTGATACGCCCGCGCATCGAGGTTCGCGCGCGCGTGACCGTGGACGATGACCTGCGCGCCGCGATCGCTCGTCGGCTTGAGCAACACCGGATTGAAGTCTATGCGCGCGGGCACGCCCGCCGCGACCGCCTGCAGCGCCTGCGCACGGCCGATCTCGCCACCGTCGACGGTCACTGCGCTGTTCAGCGCCATGTTCTGCGGCTTGAACGGCGCGACACGCACGCCCGCGCGCCGCGCGAGACGGCACAGCCCGGCGACGAGCGTGCTCTTGCCGGCGTCGGAGGTCGTGCCCTGGATCATCAGCGTGCCGCGTGGCGTGAATGGCATAGAAAGATTCCTTCGAAGCGGAACCTGCCATCCTAACCCGCCGGTACAATATTGCGATGACTTCGACCGACTCATCGCGCGACATCACCTTCGTTCTCGGCGGCGCACGCTCGGGCAAAAGCGCGCACGCCGAACGTCTTGCCGCGGATAGCGGGTTGCCCGTCACATATATCGCGACTGCGCGCATCGGTGATGCGGAATTCGCGGAGCGCGTCAGCCTGCATCGCGAACGCAGGCCCGCGCACTGGTCGTTCGTCGAAGCGCCGCTCGATCTCGCGGGCGCGCTGCGCGAGGCGGATCGCGCGGGGCATTGCGTGCTGATCGACTGCCTCACGCTGTGGCTCACCAATCTCCTGTTCTCGTCCGGTTCGGCCGATCAGGACATCGCCGTGCTGCCCGACTCTGCGCGCGAGGCCTTCGCCCGCTTCGACGCCGCGCTCGCCGACGCGCGCGGCAAGATCGTCGTGGTCAGCAACGAAATCGGCCTGGGCGTCGTGCCGCTCGGCTCGGTCACGCGTCTTTACGTCGACGAGCTCGGCCGCCTGAACCAGCGCGTCGCCGCCGCGAGCACGCGCGCCACGCTGATGGTCGCGGGCCTGCCGCTCGCGCTCAAGGGCTGAACCCGCGATGCTGCCCCTCTCCGCCTACGTAATGGCCCTGCTCGCAGTGCTCGGCGTGATCGTCGATCGCCTGCTCGGCGAGCCGCGCGCACGGCACCCGCTCGTCGCCTTCGGCAGGCTCGCGACGAAGCTCGAAGCGCGCATGAACACGGGCTTTCGCGCGCGGCCCGCGGGCATCCTCGCGTGGTTCGTGCTGGTCGCGCCGCCGGTGGGCGTCGCCTGGATCCTCGTCGGCGTGCTGCCCTTTTCCTATGCATGCCTCGTGCATGTGCTGCTGCTCTGGTTCGCGCTCGGCGCGAAGAGCCTGCGCGAGCATATCGTGCCGATCGCGCGCGCCTTGAGCTTCGGCGACATCGACGGCGCCCGCGCGCTGACCTCGCGCATCGTCTCGCGCGATACCTCGCAGGCGGATGAAAATGCCCTCTCGCGCGCGGCGGTCGAATCGGCGCTGGAGAACGGCAACGATGCGATCTTCGGCGCGCTCTTCTGGTTCGCCGTCGCGGGCGGTCCCGGCGCGCTCATGTTCCGCCTCGCCAACACGCTCGACGCGATGTGGGGCTATCGCACGCCGCGCTATCTGCGCTTCAGCTGGGCGGCGGCGCGCTTCGACGACGTGCTCAACTTCATTCCCGCGCGGCTCACGGCGGCGACCTACGCGCTCGCGGGAGACACGCACATGGCCTGGCACTGCTGGCGCACGCAGGCGCGCTCGTGGGACAGCCCGAACGCCGGCCCGGTGATGGCCGCGGGCGCGGGCAGCCTGAACGTGCTGATCGGCGGCGCGGCAGTCTATCACGGCAAGCTCGAAGCGCGGCCGACGCTCGGCGCGGGCCACAGCGCGAATCCGCAACATGTGGTCGCGGCGTTGCGCCTCGTCGAGCGCGCGACGCTCATGTGGCTCGCGGTGCTGCTGATCCTCGCCGTGCTGAGCGTGACCACGAGTGGCTGACATGACCCATCCGATCCGACACGGCGGCAATCTGCGCGAAGCCGCGCGCCGCTACGCGATTCCTTTCGACGACTGGCTCGACCTGTCAACGGGGATCAATCCGCGCGGCTATCCGGTGCCGCCCGTGCCGCCCGACGCATGGCGCAGGCTGCCGGAAGACGACGACGGCCTTGCCGATTCCGCCGCGCGCTACTACGGCGCGCCGCGCGCCCAGGCGGTGGCGGGTTCTCAGGTGGCGATCCGCGCGCTTCCTTCTCTGTTGCCGCGCGGCACGGCGGGCATCGCGCCGCTGACCTACGGTGAATATGCGCCCGCGTTCACGCGCGCGGGACATGCCGTCGCGCCGCTCGACGTCAATGCGCACGACCTGCCCGCCGCGCTCGATCACTTGATCGTCGCCAATCCGAACAACCCAACCGCCGAGCGCATTTCGCGCGACACGCTCCTGCGCTGGCACGAGCGGCTCGCGTCGCGCGGCGGCACGCTGATCGTCGATGAAGCCTTCGCCGACGCCGACCCTGCCGCATCGCTCGCGAACGAAACCGTGCGCGAGGGACTCGTCGTGCTGCGCTCGGTCGGCAAGTTCTTCGGTCTCGCGGGCATACGCGCGGGCTTCGTGCTCGCGGCGCCTGCCATCCTCGATGCGTTGCGCGATGCGCTCGGCGCGTGGACGGTAAGCGGCCCAGCGCGCCATGCAGTCGAAGCCGCCTTTGCCGACGTCGAATGGCAGCGCGAAACGCGCGAACGCCTGCAACAGGATGGCGCGCGCCTCGCCGCGTCGATCGCGAGCCACGGCTTCGACGGGCGCGCGACGCCGCTCTTCGCATGGACGTCGACGCCCCAGGCGCCCGAGCTTCAGCACGCGCTCGCCCTGCGCGGCATCTGGACGCGCCTGTTCGACCTGCCCCACATGACGCCGAGCCTGCGCATCGGATTGCCGGGCGCGGAAGGCGACTGGGCGCGCCTCACGCTCGCGTTGCAGGAGATCTGCGCGTGAGGCCGGGGTGCGCGCTCGCCTGGTTGGCCGCCTTCGTCATTGCACAGGCGCACGCCGCCATCACCGTCACCGACGACAGCGGCGCATCCATCACGCTCGACCAACCCGCCGGGCGCGTCGTCAGTCTCGCGCCGCACGTCACCGAATTGCTGTTCGCGGCGGGCGGCGGCGCACGCATCGTCGGCGCGGTGACGTACAGCGATTATCCGAAGGAAGCGCAGGCGATTCCCCGCGTCGGCGACAACAAGGCGCTCGATCTGGAGCGCATCGTCGCGTTGCATCCCGATCTCATCGTCGTGTGGCGGCACGGGAACGCGGCGCGTCAGATGGATCGGCTGAAGGCGCTCGGCATCCCGATCTACTTCAGCGAGCCGAAGCATCTCGACGACATCGCGACGAGCATCGACCGGCTGGGCACGCTGCTCGGCACGCAAACGAGCGCGCACACCGCATCCGATGCGTTCACGCAAGACATCGCGCGACTGCGCGCGCGTTATGCGCAGCGGCCGGCCGTGAGCGTGTTCTATCAGGTCTGGGACGATCCGCTGATGATGCTCAACCGCGACAACGTCTTCGACGAAGTGATCGGGCTGTGCGGCGGCATCAACGTGTTCGCGGCGGAAAAACCGCGCGTGCCTACGATCTCGACCGAAGCCGTGCTCGCGGCCGACCCCGAGGCGATCGTCACCGCAACGCCCGGTGCGACCCCGCCCGAGCGCCCCTTGCCCGCGCTCGACCGATGGAAGCGCTGGACTTCGCTCACCGCCGTTGCGCGCGGCAACCTCTTCGGCATCGACGGCGATCTCATCAATCGGCCCACGCCGCGGCTCGCGGCGGGCGCGGCGGTGCTTTGCCGGGACCTGGAAACGGCGCGCGAACGGCGTCCGAAGTGATCACGCGTTCCAGCGCACGAGAAGCCATTGCCCGTGCACGCGCCTGAACCACGCGAGCGCGCCGAAATCGTGCGGCCATTGCAGCGCGGTCTCGCGCGCGATGCCGAGCAGATGCGCGGCGAGCACGCGCACGACGCCCGCATGTGCGATGACATGCACGGCGTCCTCGCGATCGGCGCACGTCTGCTGAAACCACGCCAGCACGCGGTCCGCGAACTGCGCGAGACTTTCGCCGCCATGCGGACGCGCATGCTCGATATCGGCGGCCCACGCGTCGATGAGGGCGTGCTCGATCGTGTCCCACTTGCGACCCTCCCATGCGCCGAAGTCCATCTCGGAGAGGCGCGTGTCGACGTGCGTGGCGGTGGCGAGCGCGTGCGCGAGCGATGCGCATCGCCGAAGCGGGCTCGTGTGCCAGCCACCGAGGCATGCGGGCACGCTCAGCGCGTTCATGCGCGTCATCAGCGCGCTCGCGAGATAGCGCACGTCGCGCTGCAAGGGCACATCCGTTTGTCCATAGCAAACGCCCGCTTCGATGGCGACTTCCGGATGCCGGATCAGGATGAGATCCATGCGAGGCCGACGAGATAGATCACGATTTCGAACACCTGCTGCGCGAAGCCGAGGCAGTCGCCCGTATTGCCGCCGATGCGCCGCACGAAATAGCGGCCGATGACGAAGCGCAGCACGCTCAGCACAAGGATCGTGAAGCATGCGAGCCGCCAGTCGGTCGCAAAGAGCCACGGCAGGCCGAACACGAGCGCCAGCGCGAACGAAGCGAGACTCATCCGCTGCGCGACCGGCTTCGCCTTGCCTTCGGCGCGCACGTAATCGAGCGTGACGAGATAGCTGATCGCGCACGCGCGGCTCGCGGCGTGCGCGCCGACCATGATCCATGCGGCGCGCGGCGGCGGGAGCGCGGCGAGCGTCTGCCACTTGAGCGCCAGGGCGATCACGAGCGCGATCGCCCCGAAGGCCCCGATGCGCGAGTCGTGCATGATGCGCAATGCATCCTCGCGCGTGCAGGCCCCGCCGAAAGCGTCGACGCAATCGGCCAGGCCGTCTTCGTGGAATGCGCCGGTCAGCACGAGCGTCGCGGCCATCGACAGCAGCACCGCCACGCCCGATGGAAACACGCGCGACGCCGCGAGATAGACGAGCGCCGCGACGCCGCCCACCATCGTGCCGACGAGCGGGAAGTAGCGCGCCGCCGCGTTCAGATAGTCGCGCTCGAAGCCGACCCAGCGCGGCACCGGCACGCGCGTGAAGTAGCCGAGCGCCGTGAAGAAATAGCGTAGTTCGTCGAGCGGACGATTCATTTCATTCGGCTTTGCTGGAGACGCCCGCCGACCCGAAGCTTGCCATCTCGCCGACGAAGGCGACGGCCGCGCGCAGGATCGGCAGCGCGAGCGCGGCGCCCGTGCCTTCGCCGAGCCGCAAGTCGAGCTGCAGCAGCGGCGCGGCATCGAAGTGCGCCAGCATGCGGCGATGCCCCGTCTCGTTCGACGCATGCGCGAACACGCAGTACTCGAGCACCTCGGGCGCGATCTTCGATGCGACGAGCAGCGCCGACGTCGCGATGAAGCCGTCGACGAGAATCGTCATGCGTTCGCTCGCCGCGGCGAGATACGCGCCCGTCATCATCGCGATCTCGAAGCCGCCGAAGGTCGCGAGCGCGTCGATCGCATCGGCTGCTTCGGCATGAAACGCGAGCGCGCGACCCAGCACGCCGCGCTTGTGCGCGAGACCCTCGTCGTCGAGACTCGTGCCGCGTCCGACGCATTCGTCGATCGGCAGATTGCACAACCGGCTCATCAGACACGCCGCCGCCGACGTATTCGCGATGCCCATCTCACCGAAACCGATCACGTTCGTGCCGAGCGACGCATGATGCCGCACCCGCGCCGCGCCCCGCGCGACGCCCTCGAGCGCGGTCTCGCGCGACATCGCGGGCTCCCTCGCGAAGTTGCGCGTTCCCGATCCGAGCGACAGGCGCTCATAGCCGCGATCGATGGGAATCGGCGTCGCGACGCCCGCATCGACGACTTCGAGCGTCATGCCCACCGAACGCGAGAGCGCGTTGATCGCGGCGCCGCCTGCGAGGAAATTCGCGACCATCTGCGCGGTCACTTCCTGCGGATACGCGCTCACGCCCTCCTTCGCGATGCCGTGATCGGCGGCGAACACGATCATCGCGGGACGCTCGACGCGCGGCTTCGTCGTTCGTTGAATCAGGCCCATCTGCAGCGCGAGCGCTTCGAGACGCCCGAGGCTGCCGGGCGGCTTCGTCTTCGTGTCGATGACGCGGCGCAGTTCGGCTTCGAGCGCGCGGGCGAGTGCGCCGGGCATCGGGATGTCGTTGAGCGTGGACATCGAAATTCCTTAGGGGCGTTGAATGGAAGGCACGAGCGCTTCGTGGCCGCCGTCGCGGATCAGCGCGAGCGGATAGCCGAATGCCGCGCTTGCGCGCTCGGGCGTGAGGACATCGGCGACGAGGCCCGCGTAAGCGCCGCCGTGGCCGTCGAGCAGGAGCGCGTTCGTCGCGAAACAGCGCGCGAGATTGAGATCGTGGCACGAGAAGATTACGGTGCGCTTGTGTTCCCGCGCCGCGTGTCCCAGCGCATGCAGACAGTCGATCTGATGATGCAGGTCCAGATGCGCGAGCGGTTCGTCGAGCAGCAGCAGCGGCGCGTTCTGGCACAGCGTGGCGGCCAGCGCGACGCGCTGGCGTTCGCCGCCGGAGAAAGTCAGCACGTCGCGCGAGGCGAACGACGCGAGGCCGAGCGCATCGAGCGCGGCGCGCGCGGCCATGCGATCGTCCTCGCTTTCCCAGCCCCAGCCGGTGAGATACGGAAAGCGGTTGAGCAGCACGGTATCGAGCACGGTCGCGCTGAAGGCGTCGTGCGTGGCCTGCGCATCAACGCGCGGGCGAGCGCGCGGCCGTCGAGCGACACGCTGCCCGAGGCCGGGCGCGAAAGGCCCGCCAGCACGTTGATGAACGTGGTCTTGCCCGCACCGTTCGGCCCCGCGATGCACCACACTCCACCAGCCGCGATCGTCTGCGTGAGAGGGTCGATGAGCGTACGGGCGCCCGCGCGCAGGACGATGCCGTCGAGTTGCAGGCTCATCGCGGTCTCCGCAGCAGCATCCACAGAAACGTCGGCACGCCGATAAGCGCGGTGACGACGCCCACCGGCAATTGCGCCGGCGCGATCACCGTGCGCGCGGCGAGGTCCGCGGCCATCACGGCGAGGCCGCCCGAGAGCGCGGCGGCGGACACGAGCATGCGCTGGTCGTTGCCAAATGCGAGCCGCAGCAGATGCGGCACGACGAGCCCGACGAAGCCGATGGTTCCCGCCGTCGTCACCGCGGCCGCCGCCGCGAGCGACGCGACGAGATACACGCGCAGGCGCAAGCGCGCGACCGGCACGCCGAGCGCATGCGCGGCGGCGTCGCCGCGCAGGAGCACGTTCAGCTGCGGCGCGACGGGCACGATCAGCACCAGGCGCGACCGCGAGCGCGATCAGTGCGGGCCACGGCGCCGCGGCGCCGTTGAGATCGCCGGTGAGCCAGAAGATCATGCCGTGCAGCCGGTTCTCGGGCGCGATGCTCAGAATCAGGGTGATCAGGGCGCCCCATCCCGCCGCGATCACGACACCCGTCAGCAGCAGTCTCGGCGATGCATCCTGTCCGCTGCGCCAGAGGTCGCGGCGCGCGAGGCCGAGCACGATGGCGATCGATGCGAACGCCCCGACGCACGCGGCGAGATCGACGCCCCACCACGGCGACGACGCCAGCATCGCGGCAAGCGCGAAGGTCGCCGCGCCGCCACACGCCGAGCACGTACGGCTCGGCGTGTGGATTGCGCAACAGCACCTGCAGCAGCGCGCCCGCCAGCGCGAGCAATGCTCCCGACGCGAAGCCCGCGAGCGCGCGCGGCAGGCGCAGCGTGAGCACGATCTCGTCGGCGATGTCGGGAGCGGCCGCATTCGCGTGAAAGAGCGCCCCGAGCGCGCGCGACACCGGCAGCGCGACGCTGCCCATCGCGAGCGACGCGACGAGCACGAGCAACGCGGCCATGCCGAGCACGGCCCAGATCGCGGTCGCTCGCGCTGCGTTCATCGCGCGCGGACGTTCAAGCGCATGGCTCACGACGGATGCCAGCCGAGCGTGATGTAGGCGCCGTGGCGTGTTGTACGAGTACGCAAGTTCATAGTCCTTGTCGAACAGATTGTCGATGCGCACCGTGACGTACCACGACTTCGAGATGTCGTAGCGCACCGACAGATTCACGATGCCGTAGCCCGCGAGCGTCGAATCGTAATCGTTGCGCTGCCCGCTCACGATCCATTGGCCGCCGACGCGCCAGCGCCCGATCGTCCGATGCGCCGTAAGCGTCGCGAAGCGCCGCGCGCGCCGCGTCAGATCCTCGTGATTCGTCTCGTCGACGGGATTCTGGAAGGTCACGCCCGCGCGCAGGTCCGTCGCGCCCACGTGCCCCGCCCACGATCCCTCGACGCCCTGCACCTTCGCGCGCCCGACGTTCTGCGCGACATAGTAGAAACCGCCGTCGGACACGTAGTCGATCAGATTCGAGTAGCGCGTCTGAAACAGCGTCACGCGCAGCACGCCGAGCGCATTCGATGCGTATTGCAGCGCCGCCTCGACCGAATGGCTACGCTCCGGCTGAATCGACGGATTGCCGCTGAGCGGATAGTAGAGGTCGTCGAAGCTCGGCGCACGGAACGATGCCGAATAGCTCGCGCTCGCCTTCCAGTGCGCATCGAAGTTGTACGCATAGCCCAGATAGTAGCTGTTCGCGCCGCCGAAATCGGAATACTGGTCGTGACGCAGATTCGCCTGCAATTCGTTCGGCCCGATGCGCCCCACATAGCCCGAGAACACCGAGTTCACGTGACGATCGGGCGCGCTGAACTGGTCGGAGTCGAGCGTCTGGTCGAGATGCTCGTAGCCGAAGAGCAGCTTGTGCGCGTCCGTAATCCTGATGTCGTTCTGCCAGGTGTATGACGATTCTCCGAGTTGAAGCGGCTCGTATAGACACCGTTCTGCTCGATGTTCGCGCGGTCCTACCCCTGCGCGATCGTGAAGTGCGTGGTCCAGAGCTATCGGTGAGCCTGCCGTTCGCGAACACGGATGCCGAGTGCACGCGGTCGTGCGATTCGTTGAGATCGGTCGGCAGGCCGTAGGCATCGTCGAAGCTGTTGATGCCGTTCGATTGCAGGAAGCGCACGCCCGCGTCCCATTTGTCGCTGAACTTGTGGCGCAGCGTGGCCGCGACGCTCTCGTTCAGATAGCCGTTCGCGTTCGGGTTCGCGCCGGGCGCTTTCGCGGGATCGATCGATGAGAAGCCGTCAGTCTTTTCGCGCGACACGTTCAGGCTGAAGGTGGTGCGGCCGTCCTTGTCGAGCGCGCCGTTTACGCCCGCCGACTGCCGCTGCGTGTGATAGCTGCCGTATTCGGCCTCGAAGTTGAAGCGCGGCGGATGCGGCTCGCCCTCCTTCGTGAAGATCTGCACGACGCCGCCGATCGCGTTAGAGCCGTACAGCGCGGACACGGTGCCGTTCACGACCTCGACGCGCCCGATCTGATCGAGCACCAGCTGCGAGAGCTGCGCCGCGCCGAGCAACGCCGATTCGACGCGCACGCCGTCGATCAGCACGAGCGATTGCGACGATGTCGCGCCGCGTATGAAGAGCCCCGAGTTCGAGCCCGGGCCGCCGTTGCGCGTGATCTGCACGCCCGGCGCGAGCGCGACGAGGCCGAGCGCATCGTCGGCGTTGGCGTCGGCGATGTCCTGCTCGTCGAACAGCGAGGTTTGCGGGATGGCGTCCGCGAGCGGCTGCGGCGCGCGCGTCGAGGTGACGACGACGGGCGCAAGCGTTTGCGGGGCGTCATTGGCGGCAAGCGCGACGTGTGCCGCGCTTGCGAGCGGCAAGCCGACGGCGGCGGCGAGCACGCCGCGGCGAGAAAGGCCGTCCTTGAACGCGGCCGGTGGCGATAGCATGTGAAGGGTCCGTTTCGCGTGAGCGCGGCCCCGCTCCCCGCGAGGTCGATGCGCGACCGGCACGCCCTGCGTCATGCGGCGGGCGCGCCGGGCTCTGGCCGGTATCCGGGCTGGCGACGGATCGTCCCGCCTTCCCGCGCATCTGCGCAGTGGCGTCGACACGTTTCTTGCAGTGGTTTCGCGTAATGAAAATCGGCACGCCCGCCATGCTAAAAACGCGCAAGGGACGACTTGCAACTTGCGTTGCGGTCGCTTACCGTTGCGGGGGCAGCACAGGTTGGCTCGTCCCGGTCGGACTTCGGGGACTTCGCTCCCTGTTTCCCGTTTGACTGCATCCGCGAGATCCGCGAATGCGAGCACCAAAAAGTGCGGCAAGTGTAGGAGTGCGTGTCGGGGCCGTCAAGAAACGGCACGGACCGGGCGCGGATGGCATCGAGCGCGGCGCATGACGAATCGAACGAGAATCGGCCGGGCCCGTCCTCACGAGCGAAGACCAGCGCTCGCGTTTTCTGCACACGAATGCATGGCGGCATGCGCTTGTACCGACGGTTTAAGCGCAAGATCGCGTGCTGTTACGTCTCGAAACGAGACAATTATCGGAAGCTCCGTTGAACCTCGCTAAAATGCGAGGTCTTTAGAGGGCGCAGCACATGCTCAACGAACTCGAATCACTGTCAGGAAATATCGGCCGGCTGATCCAGATCAGCGAGCGCCACAATCAGGCGCGCCAGGCGCTGCAGGAACAACTGGAACTGCTGCGCGCCGACTACGCAAACGTGCAGGCCGAACTCGCGCAGGTGCGTGAAGAGCGCGATGCGCTGCAGTCCGAACGCGACTCGCTGTCGGCGAAGATCGACGATGCGCAAGTGCGCCTGAACGCGATCCTCGAAAAGCTGCCGCGCGCGAAGTCCGCGCATCATGCCGAGTCCGATAATCAACTCGATCTCCTCGAAGCAGATTCGCAAGAAGCGCATGAACATGCGGACGAGCAGGAAATGCACGGCGAGCATCATCAGGGAGAGAAGGCATGACGACCACGCAAATCGAAATATCCATTCTCGGGCAGCCGTATCGCCTCGCCTGCTCGCCGGAAACGGAAGGCGCGCTGCGCGAAGCCGTGGCGCGCGTCGACGCCGAGATGAACAAGGTGCGCAACGCGAGCAGCGTGCGCGGCACCGATCGCATCGCGGTGATGGCGGCGCTGTCACTGGCGTCGGAATTGCTTAGGCTGCAGGAAAGCGTGCGTCACGGCAAGGCCTTTCCCGCCGAGGAAATTCGCCGCACGATGCACTCGATGAACGAGCAACTGGGCGCTGTCATTGCGCAATATGAAGCGCAGTAACCGGGCGCCAATCGGACTCGGGCGTATGCTAATCACGCGCCCGATGTCAATCGAAAAAAGAAACCGCGGCAGGGCTGCATTGGGCAAACGATTGGTGTAGAGTGACGTTTCCCTGCCTGGTACGCCAAGGTCATCTATTCCTTGAAAATGCTACATTGTCACGGTTGCGGAACCTTGCAGCACGGGCGCGCGCGTCGCTAGTCCGATGTACCCGAAGTGTTGCTTACCGCGACCAGTCTTGAACCCAGGTTCAGGATGCCGGCCTAGCGGCTGTGGCGGGGACCTGATTTCAAACGGCATCGTTTTTTCCAGTGCCGTTTTCATTTGCATCGTCGATCCCGCATAGCGAACAATCATGCGCTACTGGCTGATGAAGTCCGAACCGGACGAAGCGAGCATCGATCATCTCGCGCACGCGCCCAAGAAGACGTTGCCGTGGACGGGCGTGCGCAACTATCAGGCGCGCAACTTCATGCGCGACCAGATGCAGATCGGTGACGGCGTGCTCTTCTATCATTCGAGCTGTCCGGAGCCGGGCATCGCGGGCATCGCGAAAGTGTGCTCGACGGCGTATCCCGATCCCACGCAGTTCGATCCGAAGAGCGATTACTACGATCCGAAGTCCACGCAGGAAACGCCGCGCTGGATGTTCGTCGACGTGAAGTTCGTGAAGAAGACGCCGCTCATTCCGCTTGCGACCTTGCGCGAACACAAGGAGCTCGCGGACATGCAGGTGCTCGCGCGCAGCAATCGCCTGTCGATCACGCCGGTGACCGAGGCGCAGTGGCGATTTATTACCGAGCATCTCGTCTAACAAGGAACTTACGACACGAATGCCGCGCCTAAATGCGGTCGCGAATCACGCGACGGCATTATGCCAACAAGGCGTTCGGAGTCCTTCGATGATCAACAAGAAAACCACCGCCGCGCTCGCCCTTCTCGCGATGTCCGGCGCCGCGCTCAGCTTCTCTCAGTCGGCCGCCGCGCAAACGGTGATCACCCAGCAGCAGCCTTCGGGCGTGCTCTCGCTTTCGGCGCAGGCGAGCGCGCAAGTGCCGCAGGATGTCGTCAACATCACGCTCTTCTACGAGCAGGAAGCCGCCGATCCCTCGTCGCTCACCAACACGCTCAATCAGCGCGCCGAGGCCGCGTTGCGCGAAGCCAAAGGCGTCGACGGCGTGACCGCGAAGAGCGACTCGTTCACCGTATATCCATCGACGGACCGTGACGGCAAGATCTCCGCATGGCGCGGCCGCACGGAAGTCGTGCTCGAATCGCACGACTTCGCGGCGGCATCGAAGCTCGCGGGCAAGATGAGCGCGTCGATGCAAGTGGGTAGCGTCGCGTTCTCGCTCTCGCCCGACGCGCAGCGCGCGGCCGAACAGAAGCTCGTCGCGCAGGCGATCGATTCGTTCCGCAAGCAAGCGCAGACGGCCGCGCAAGCGTTCGGCTACAGCAATTTCACGATTCGGGAAGTGAACGTCGGACGCGGCAGCGTCCAGCCGCGCCCGGTCATGATGATGCAGTCGCGCGCGATGAGCGCCGATGCGAAGATGGCCGCGCCGATCGCCATGGAAGCCGGCACGACCATCGTGACCGTCGACGTATCGGGTTCGGTGCAGATGGGGCGTTGAACCCGATGTACGGGGGGCGCGCGCCCCGCATTCCGTCACGCCTTGGCGGACTCCGGCGGCAGGCGCAGGTTGCGCTTGTACGCCCACACCATCATCAGCACGCCGGCGATGATCATCGGCAGCGAGAGCCACTGGCCCATCGAGAGGCCGAACGTCAGGAGGCCGAGATAATCGTCCGGCTCGCGCGCGCATTCCACCGTGAAGCGCGCCAGTCCATAGCCGATCAGAAACAGCGCGGAAATCGCGCCGACGGGCCGCTGTCTGCGCGAGAACGTCCAGATCGCGATGAACAGCACGAGCCCTTCCAGCGCGATCTCGTACAACTGCGACGGATGGCGCGGCAACATGTGATAGCGCTGGAAGATTTCCGTGAGGTGATACTGCGCGTCGAGTTGCGGATTCTTCGAGAGCCAGATCGCATCGTCGTTCGACGAGTTCTGGAAGAGCATGGCCCACGGCGCATTCGGGTCGGTCACGCGTCCCCATAGCTCGCCGTTAATGAAGTTGCCGAGACGCCCCGCCGCGAGGCCGAGCGGCACCATCGGCGCGACGAAATCGGTCACCTGCAGCCAGGCGCGCCTGCGCTGATACGCGAACAGCACCATCGCGAGCGTCACGCCGAGAAAGCCGCCGTGAAACGACATGCCGCCTTCCCATACCTTGAAGATATCGAGCGGATGCGCTGCATAGTAGCTCGCCTTGTAGAAGATCACGTAGCCCAGGCGGCCGCCGAGAATCGTGCCGAGCACGCCGTAGAACAGCATGTCGTCGATGTCCTTCGCGGTCCAGCCTTGCGCGGCGACATACGGCAGCCGCAACCGCAGCCGGCCGATGACGATGGCCGACACGAACGCCACCAGATACATGAGGCCGTACCAGCGCATGGCGAGCGGTCCGAGATGAATCGCGACGGGATCGAAATTGGGATGTATGAGCATTCTGATGTGGAAGAGCTGAGCGACTTTCAAAGGCGAATCATAAAGCACCGACCGCGGCGGCCCGCGTCCGGACGATCTCGATGAACCCGGCGAGCACCGGACTCACTTCCGCCGCGCGCCAGACGAGCCCGGTTTCGACAAGTGTCGCCGACTCGTCCAGCGGGCGCAGAGGACGATACACGACGCCCGTGCGGCGCAGATGGCGCAGCGAGCGCGGCACAAGCGCGACGCCCATGCCCGTGGACACGAGGCTCACGATGGTCTGCATCTGGATCGCCTCCTGCCCGGGCGTCAGTCCCGCCACGCCGTAGCAGCCCATAACGATGTCATACAAACCGGGGGCGAGCCGCCTTGGAAAGACGACGAGCGGCGCCGCGGCGAGATCGTGCAGATCGACGGGCGTCTCGGCCCATTCCTGCGCGCCCAGCCCCAGCTCCAGCGCCGCGTTCGCCGACATCGCGATGACGAGCGGCTCGCGCGCCACGGCCACATACGACAGCGCGCTCGCGTAGCGCGGCGGCAGCGGCGGAATCACGAGGCCCGCGTCAATGCGCCTGGCGACGAGCTCCTCGATCTGCACGTCGCTCGTCGCCTCGGTCAGCTGCAGCCGCACGCCGGGATGGCGCGCGCCGAAATCGCGCAGGAGCGCCGGCAGCAGTCCGTAATCGGCCGTGGAGACGAAGGCGAGCGACTGCGCGAGCGGGCGCAGCGCGTCGGCGGAGGCGAGGAGCCGCCGCACCTCCGGCAGCAGGTCCTTGCCGACCGGCGTCAGCTCCACGGTGCGTTTCGTGCGCACGAACAGCGCGACGCCGAGCGCGTCTTTCAGCGCGCGGATCGCCTGCGAGAGCGGCGGCTGCGTCATCGCGAGACGCGCGGCGGCGCGGCCGAAGTGCATCTCTTCGGCCACCGTCACGAAATAGCGCAGAAGACGCAGCTCGATCGGCGGATTTCTCTGCTCCATCGATATGTTTTGCGACCTAATAGACCCTGAATATATATTGGACAAGCATATCGCGGGAGTTGCATGCTTGCTGGACTAAACCAAAAAGTCCCCTTCAGGAGCACACCATGGCCTTCAATCGCCGCTCGAAGAACATCACCCAGGGCGTCGCGCGCTCGCCCAACCGTTCGATGTATTACGCCCTCGGCTACAAGGAGGAAGACTTCGACAAGCCGATGATCGGCGTGGCCAACGGGCATTCCACCATCACGCCGTGCAACGCGGGCCTGCAGCGCCTGGCGGATGCCGCCGTCGAGGCGATCAGGAAGTCCGACGCGAATCCGCAGACCTTCGGCACGCCCACGATCTCCGACGGCATGTCGATGGGCACCGAAGGCATGAAGTACTCGCTCGTCTCGCGCGAAGTGATCGCGGACTGTGTCGAGACGGCCGTGCAGGGCCAGTGGATGGACGGCGTCGTCGTGATCGGCGGCTGCGACAAGAACATGCCGGGCGGCATGATCGGCGTGGCGCGCATGAACGTGCCGGCGATCTATGTGTACGGCGGCACCATCCGCCCGGGCAACTGGAAGGGCCGTGATCTGACGATCGTGACGTCGTTCGAGGCGGTCGGCGAGTTCACGGCGGGCCGCATGTCGGAGGAGGATTTCAAGGGCATCGAGAAGAACGCGTGCCCGTCCACCGGCTCGTGCGGCGGGATGTACACGGCGAACACGATGAGCTCATCGTTCGAGGCGCTCGGCATGTCGCTGATGTACTCGTCGACGATGGCGAACCCCGATCAGGAGAAGGTCGACTCCGCCGCCGAATCGGCGCGCGTGCTCGTCGAGGCGGTGAAGAAGGATCTGAAGCCGCGCGACATCATCACGAAGAAGTCGATCGAGAACGCGGTCGCGCTCATCATGGCGACGGGCGGCTCGACCAACGCGGTGCTGCACTATCTGGCGATCGCGCACGCGGCCGAAGTGGAATGGACCATCGACGATTTCGAGCGCATGCGCAAGAAAGTGCCGGTCATCTGCGATCTGAAGCCGTCCGGCCAGTATGTCGCCACCGATCTGCACAAGGCGGGCGGCATTCCGCAGGTACTGAAGGTCCTGCTCGATGCGGGCCTGCTGCACGGCGACTGCATGACGATCACCGGCCGCACCATCGCGGAAGAACTGAAGGACGTGCCCAGCAAACCGCGCGCCGATCAGAAGGTAATCTTCCCGATCGAGCAGGCGCTCTACAAGCAGGGCCACCTCGCGATCCTGCGCGGCAATCTCGCGGAAGACGGCGCGGTCGCGAAGATCACCGGCTTGAAGAATCCGGTCATCACCGGCCCCGCGCGCGTGTTCGACGACGAACAAAGCGCGCTCGAGGCGATTCTCGGTGACAGGATCAAGGCCGGCGATATCCTCGTGCTGCGCTATCTCGGCCCGCAAGGCGGCCCCGGCATGCCGGAGATGCTCGCGCCGACGTCGGCGATCATCGGCAAGGGGCTGGGCGAATCGGTCGGCTTCATCACCGACGGGCGCTTTTCGGGCGGCACCTGGGGCATGGTGGTCGGCCACGTCGCGCCGGAGGCCTATGCGGGCGGCACGATCGCGCTCCTGCAGGAAGGTGATTCCATCACCATCGACGCACACAAGTTGTTGCTGCAACTGAACGTCGACGACGCGGAGCTTCAGCGCCGCCGCGCCGCGTGGAAGAAGCCCGCGCCGCGTTACACGCGCGGCGTGCTCGCGAAGTACGCGGCGCTCGCGCTGCCGGCCAATCGCGGTGCGGTGACGTGCTGATTCGAGCGTAGTCCGACCGGACCCGAGGGGCGCGCGTGCGCCCCCTTTTTTATGCTGCGCGCGCCGCGATCTGTCTCCTATAATGTGCCACAACATGAACCGGGCGCGTGCATCGGGGAAGACCATATGAAAGCGAAGTCAAAGGGTGTCGTTGCGGGAATCGCGCTGCTCGCCCTGTGCGGCAGCGCGGATGCGCAGAACGCGAGCACGTCGATGCTCGGCTTCGCGCAGCGCCACAACTGCATGAGCTGCCACTCGGTGTCGCGCACGTTCATGGGCCGTCGTTCGACAGCGTCGCGCACAGGTACGCGGATGTCGACGGCGCGCGCTCCCAGCTGGCGCGCAAGATCGTCGAAGGTGGCGTGGGCGTGTGGGGCCCCGTGCCGATGCCCGCGAACACGCAGATTTCGTCCGATCAGGCCGTCGCGCTCGCGGACTGGATCCTGTCGCTGCGATAACCCGGGTTCACTCGCCGCGCTGCCGGCGCAATTCGTCCTCGACCGCCTCGCGCACCCATTCGCTCATCCGGCCTTCGAGCGCCATCGCGACCTCGCGCGTGATGGCGGCGACGAGTCGCGCCGAATGCTCGCGCAGCACCTCCACGGCAGCGTTCCTCGATGAGCGGGCGGGCGTCGCCGGTCAGAAAGCCCGTGAAGCGGCCGCGCAGCCGCTCGGCGAGCAGCGCCGCATCGTATTCGATCGCGGTTTCGTCGGCGAACGGCGCGCGCATATTCCGGCTTGCCGGGCACGACGACGTCGGTCAGGACCGGAATGGAAGGATCGAAGGATTCGGGCTTTTTCGTCATGTCGGTTGGTCTCCTTTCGACCGCGGCCGGCGCTTCGGCGCCTTTGCGGCCTCGTGCAAGGCGGGCTGTCTCACCGTGAAAGCTTACCCCGGCGAGCCCGCGCCTTCTGTTCGCTCAACCGCCCTGATTGTGCGTTTCGATGGTGTAGCCGCGATCGCGGTAGAAGCGATAACGCTCGCGGCCCACCGTGAGTTCGTCGCCGTCGCTGCCGACGATCTCCACGAGCTGCTCGAAGCGCGCGAACTGCGCGGGCACCGGCGCGCCGAGATTCACGAGCACCTGATGATGCGGCGCATCGTCGAGATTCGACGTGAGCACGACGGGCGTGTCCTGCGCGAGCGGGCTCTTCGCCATGCAGTGCGGCACGAACTCGAGCGGCTGGAAGGTCCACAATTGCTCGTCGAAGGCGGCGAGCCGCTTCGGTTCGGCAAGCACGACGACCGGCTTGCCGCTCAGGTACGCCTTGCGCGCGAGGCGGCAGGTGTACGCGAGCGGATCGCCGACATTCGTATGAAAGTCGATGCGCGTCACGGGTCGGTCACTGCCCTGCGCGATCGATCAGGAACTGCGACAGCAGCGGCACGGGACGGCCCGTCGCGCCCTTCGCCGCGCCGCTCTTCCACGCGGTGCCCGCGATGTCGAGGTGCGCCCACGGATAGTTCGACGCGAAACGCAAGAGGAAGCACGCCGCCGTCACGCTGCCCGCCGGACGGCCGCCGATGTTCGCGACATCCGCGAAGTTCGACTTGAGCTGGTCCTGATACTCCTCGTCGAGCGGCACGGCAGGCGCCAGGCCGGGTCGACCGCGTCGCGCGAGGCGTCGAGCAGCTCGCCCGTGAGCGCGTCGTCCTTCGAGAAAAGGCCCGTGTTGTGATGCCCGAGCGCGATGATGCATGCACGCGCCCGTGAGCGTCGCGATGTCGATCACGGCGCGGCTTGAAGCGCTCGGCGTACGTCAGCGCGTCGCACAGGATGAGGCGGCCTTCGGCGTCGGTGTTGAGCACTTCGATGGTCGTGCCGTTCATCGCTGTGACGATGTCGCCCGGCTTCACCGCGTTGCCCGCGGGCATGTTCTCGCAGGTCGGGACGACGCCGATCACGTTGAGCTTGAGGCCCATCTCGGCGACCGCGCGGAGCGTGCCGAACACCAAGCCCGCGCCGCACATGTCGTACTTCATCTCGTCCATCGCCTCGCCCGGATTGATCGAGATGCCGCCCGAATCTAAGGTGATGCCCTTGCCGACCAGCACGATTGGCGCGTTCTTGCCCTTGGCGGCCACGGCCGCGCCCTGGTAATGCATGACGATGAACTGCGGCGGCTCGACCGAGCCCTTCGCCGCCGACAGGAACGAGCCCATATTGAGTGAGCGCCTCGATCTGCTTCTGACCGAGCACCTCGACCTTCAGCTTCCAGTCACGGCCGAGCTTCTTCGCGGTCTGGCCGAGATAGGTCGGCGTGCAGACGTTCGGCGGCAGGTTGCCGAGATCGCGCGTCAGGTCCATGCCCGCGATCGCGACACCCTGCTTCGCCACGATCTTCGCGGCCTTCTCGTCGGCGGAATCGACGCTGAACACGACCTTCTTGAGCGAGCGCGCGCCGTTCTCGAGCTTGCTCTTCATCTGCGTGAACTTGTAGGTCAGCTCGCGCAGCGCGAGAATCGCAGCGCGCACGGCCCAGTCGGCGGTGCGTTCCTGGATCGGCAGTTGCGCGAGCGTGAAGGTCGCCTGGCCGATCTTCGAGCCGAGCACCACGCGCCACGCGGCGCGCACGGCTTCGCCGTAGGCTTTCTGATTGAACGCATCCTGCTTGCCGAGACCGACGAGCAGCACGCGCGACGCGCCGATGCCCGTCACTTCGGGCACGAGCAGCGTCGTGCCGGCGCGGCCGCTCATGTCGCCGGCCTTCACGACGCGCGAGATGAGGCCCTTGGTGGCGGCGTCCATGACGCGCGCGACGCCCGTGAGCGTCTGCGCTTCGAAGATGCCGAGGACGATGACATCCGACTTCCCCGTCAGGAAACCATTTGCCTCGCCTTTGCTCCAATCACAGGCTTTTATGCTAAAGTCCATCGCGCTTATCCTCGGATAAAATCTTGGCTGAAGGATGAAAGCCGCAATTATCCGCTATTTTTTCCGCGGCGGTCACAGGCGAGAGACAAGGGTGAGCGTGAGTTTGCTCATATGGCCACCCCGTTCGCCAGAGATGCGTGCATGATTCCGCGTCCCCGCCAGCTCCAAGCAAAAATTCAATGATCTTCGAACGCTCCCTGCAGCGCGAACTCGCGTACACGGCCGGCGCCGTGTTCATGGTGCTCCTCACGATCATGCTCACGACGATGATGATCCGCATCGTCGGCTTCGCGGCGCAGGGCCAGGTCGACCCGAAAGACGTCGTCGTGCTGATCGGGCTCACCGTCATCGGCTATCTCGCCGTGATGCTGATCGTGACGCTGTTCGTCTCCATCCTCTTCGTGCTGACGCGCTGGTACCGCGACTCGGAGATGGTGGTGTGGCTCGCCTCCGGCGTGAGCCAGACGCAGCTCATCAAGCCGATCGCCATGTTCTCCGCGCCGATCATCATTCTCATCATGTTCTTCGCGTTCGTCGGCTGGCCATGGTCGAACCAGCAGAGCAAGCTCATCAAGGCGCGCTTTCAGCAGCGCGACGAGGTGTCGCTGCTCGCGCCGGGCCAGTTCCACGAATCGCCGTCGAGCCATCGCGTGTTCTTCATCGAGAAGATGTCGCCGGACCAAAGCAAGGTCCAGAACGTGTTCGTCACGAGCACGGAGGGCGGCAAGGTCAACGTGATCGTCTCGCAGACGGGCCACACCGAAACGCGCGAGGACGGCGACCGCTTCATCGTGCTCGACAGCGGCCGCCGCTACGACGGCGAGCCCGGGCAGCCCAACTTCCGCATCATGGAGTTCGAGCGCTATGGTGTGAAGATACTGAGTCATCAGATCGTCAACACGCCCACGACGACAGGCATTTCCACGCCGGCACTGCTCGCCGACCCGACCAAAGAGAATCTCGCGGAATTCGCCTGGCGCGCGGGCCTGCCGCTCATCGCCATCAATCTGATGCTGCTCGCCATTCCGCTTTCGTATCAGAATCCGCGCTGCAACCGCACCATCAATCTCGTGATGGCCGTGCTGATCTATCTCACCTACTCGAACCTGCTGAACGTCGTGCAGTCGTGGATCGAGCAGGGCAAGCTCTCGTTCGGCGTGGGCATCGTCGGACTGCACGTCGTCGTGGGGGCGCTCGTCGCGTTCATCTTCTGGCTGCGGGTGCGCAACCGCCCGCTCTTCAGGCTCTCGTCGCTGACGGGTTCGAAGGAGGCCTGACGCGATGCGCATCTACGAACGATACTTCGCGCGCCAGATCTATCTCGCGTTCATCTTCATCCTGTTCGCGTTCTCGGGCCTGTTCTTCTTCTTCGACCTGATCAACGAGTTGAACACGGTCGGGCACGGCAACTACAAGTTCACGCTCGCGGTGCTGCGCGTGGCGTTGCAAACGCCGTCGCGCTTCTACGAGATCATCCCCGTCGCCGCGCTGATTTCGGCCATCTACGTTTTCGCGCAGATGGCGGCGGCCTTCGAGTTCACGATCTTTCGCGTGTCCGGGCTCTCGACCGGCGCCGCGCTGCGCTCGCTGCTGAAGATCGGCATTCCGCTCGTGCTCGTCACGTACATCATCGGCGAAGTGGTCGGGCCTTACACGGATCAGTTGTCCGAGCGCGTGCGGCTGGAGGCGCTCGGGTCGTCGGTGTCGTCGAACTTCCAGTCCGGCGTGTGGGTGAAGGACACGCTGATGGCCAAGGAAAACGGCGAGCAGGTGACGCGCTTCGTCAACGTGGGCACGCTGAATCCCGACACGACGATCGCCAACGTGCGCATCTACGAGTTCGACTCGAAGTTCCACTTGACGAACGTGCGCATCGCGAAGAGCGGCGTGTACGAGCCGCCCGGTCACTGGAAGCTCACCGGCGTCACGGACACGCGAGTGAGCGACGCACTGCCGCAGGCGGTGAATCCCGGCGATACGCTGAATCCAGTCTATCGCGCGACGCAGACGACGCTGCCCGAATACTCGCTGCGCTCGGAATTGACGCCGCAGATTCTGTCGGTGCTGCTGGTGTCGCCGGACCGCATGTCGATGTTCAACCTGTTTCGCTACATCCAGCATCTGACCGAGAACCATCAGGATACGCAGCGTTATCAGATCGCGTTCTGGCGCAAGATTCTCTATCCGTTCGCGGTGTTCGTGATGCTCATTCTCTCGCTGCCGTTCGCCTACCTGCACGCGCGCGCGGGCGTGGTCGGCGTGAAGGTGTTCGGCGGCATCATGATCGGGATGAGCTTCCAGTTGTTCAACACGCTCTTCTCGCACATCGGCAATCTGAACACGTGGCCCGCGCCGATCACCGCCGCTGCGCCGGCACTCGCCTATCTGGCGATCGGATTGCTCGGGCTGAAGTGGGTGGAGCGGCACTGAAGTTTCTTCGAGGAGCGCCCGATGAACAAGCACGGCATCATCCTCTTCGGTCATGGCGCGCGCGATCCGCGCTGGGCCGAGCCGTTCGAGCGGCTGGCGGAGAAGCTGCGCGCGCTGCGCGGCGAGCCGGTTTCGTTGGCGTTTCTCGAACTGATGACGCCGGATTTGCCGGCTGCGGTCGCCCAGCAGGCCGCCGGCGATTGCGATGCGATCACCGTCGTGCCCGTATTCTTCGGGCAAGGCGGGCATGTGCGGCGGGATCTACCCGGGATCATCGAGAAGTGCCGCGCGGCGCATCCGCATGTGGCCATCTCCTGCGCGACGACGGTCGGAGAGGACGACGCGGTGCTGGATGCGGTGGCGGAGTATTGTTTGAGGCAGGCAGATTGACAATACACTGGGTAATGAAGCTCAAGTTATATAGGCTCGGCGAAGACCGGGTGGTAAGGATTCCGGCCAGGTTCGCTCGTCATCTTGGTCTTGAAGCAGGTGATCATGTCGCCGTTCGCATGACGGTCGACGGTGGCGTCTGTATTCGCGACACATTTTTCGATCGGCGTGCTTTTGCGAGAGACTTGGCCCCCGCCGGGACTCGACGCCACTCACCCAGCCGGTAATTGATGAATTGCGGCGAGACAGCGCAATCTACTAGGCCGAAATTAGGCCGAAGCCCAAAACAAAAAGTGCACCGTCTCCGGTGCGCTTTTTCCCTCCGCCGGTTCCATTGCCGTCAAGCGGCGAACTGCATCCCCTTCAAATGCACCTTCGGCTTCGCCAAAGCCCTTTCCCTGAACGCTTCACCGATCATCAGCAAGCTCGGCTGCGACGGATCCAGCCATTCCTGCGCCTCGCCGAGCGCCATGCGCGCGAGCGTCAACGTCAGCGTGCGCTCGCGCGGCGTGCTGCATGCCTCGACGATCGCCACCGGCGTCGAGCCCGGACGCCCCGCGTCGATCAGCTGCTGCGCGATATCCGGCGCGCTGTCGCGGCCCATGTAGAACACCAGCGAATCGGCTTTCGCCTGCTCGCGGATTTCGTCGCTATCGGCCGCGCGAGAATGCGTCGCCAGCGCGACGCTGCGCGATACGCCGCGCAAGGTCAGCGAACGCCTGAGCGCGGCCGCGCTCGCCAACGCCGCCGTGATGCCGGGCACCACTTCATACTCGATGCCCGCCGCTTCCAGCGCGCGCATTTCCTCGTCGGCGCGGCCGAAGAGCATCGGGTCGCCGCCCTTCAGGCGTACGACGAGACTATGCTCCTGCGCCGCATCGACGATCTGCTTGTTGATGAAGTGCTGGGCCGTCGAACGTTGCCCGCACCGCTTGCCGACCGCGATCTTCTTCGCATTCGGCGCGTACTCGAGCATCGCCGGCTCGACGAGCGCATCGTGCAGCACCACGTCCGCCTGCTCGAGCAGGCGCATGCCGCGCACGGTAATGAGATCCGCCGCACCCGGCCCCGCTCCGATCAGATAAACCTTACCCATAGCTTTCATCGTCGAACTCACGCGTTCAGCACGCTCATGCAGAAACCGCACGAATCATGCCGGCCGCGACCGTGTGATGCGTCGCCTCGTCGATCAGCACGAACGCGCCGGTGCCCTGATGCGTATCGTACTCGTCCGCGACGAGCGGTTTCTGCAGCGTGAGCGCCACACGGCCGATGTCGTTCATCGCGAGCGTGCTGCGGTCCACCGAATGCGAGAGCGTATGCATGTCCAGCACCTGCTTCACCGCGCCAATGCGCGCGAATACCGTGTTCGTCGTCTGCTTCAGCAGATACTTGCGCTGCGGCGACAGCGGCTCTTCGTCGAACCAGCAGAGGTCGGCTTCGAGCTTCTTCGCTGGCTCGACCTTCTGCGCGGCCGGAACGAAAGTGTCGCCACGCGACACGTCGACGTCTTCCGCGAGGCGGATCGTCACCGTCTGGCCCGCGAACGCGCGGTCCACCGGCGCCACGCCGCCCAGCACCGGCGCGATGATCTCGGCGACCGTCGCCTCGCGATTGGCCGGCAGCACGACGATCGAATCGCCGACGCGCACTTCGCCCGCCTCCACACGGCCCATGTAGCCGCGGAAATCGTCGGCTTGCGAGCCGTCCTGACGCGCGACCCACTGCACTGGGAAACGCAGCGCCTGATCGTTCGGCTGCGCGACGGGCAGCGATTCGAGCAGATCGAGCAGCGGCTCGCCACCGTACCACGGCATGCGCTCGCTCGCGCTCACGATGTTGTCGCCCTTGAGCGCCGACACCGGCACGAAGCGCACGTCGGAGAAACCGAGCTGGCGCGCGAGCTCGACGTAAGCGTCGCGGATCTCGTTGAAGCGTGCCTCGCTGTAATCGACCAGATCCATCTTGTTGATTGCGACGATCACGTGCTGCAACCCGAGCAGCTTGACGATCGCGCTGTGGCGCTTGGTCTGCGGCAGCAGTTGCGCGACGCCGTTCTCGAACGTGACGCGCGTCGCGTCGACGAGAATGATCGCGGCATGCGCCGTCGATGCGCCCGTCACCATGTTGCGCGTGTACTGTTCGTGGCCCGGCGTATCGGCGGTGATGAACTTGCGCTTCGCGGTCGCGAAATAGCGGTAAGCGACGTCGATGGTGATGCCCTGCTCGCGCTCGGCTTCGAGACCGTCCGTCAGCAGCGACAGATCGATTTCGTCGCCGACCGTGCGCTTGTTCTTGGCGCGCGAGATCGCGGACAACTGATCCGACAGCACAGCCTTGCTGTCGTACAGCAGGCGGCCAATCAGCGTGCTCTTGCCGTCGTCGACGCTGCCCGCCGTGATGAAGCGCAACACGCCCAGGTCTTCAGCTTGATAGATGCTCATGATTCGATCGTTCCTTCTGGCGTGTCGCTTAGAAATAACCTTGTTTCTTGCGCTGTTCCATCGCGGCTTCGGAAGCCTGATCGTCCATGCGCGTGGCGCCCCGCTCCGTGATTTCCGTCACGGCCGTTTCCGCGATGATCTTCTCGACGTCGTCGGCGTCGCTCGCGACCGGGCACGTGCAGCTGATGTCGCCGACCGTGCGGAAGCGGACCTGCGCGATCTCGGCAGTCTCGCCCTCACGCACCGGCGTGAGCGGCGTCACCGGCACGAGCAGGCCGTTGCGGCGCACGATCTCGCGATCGTGCGCGTAGTAGATCGAAGGCAGCTCGAGCTTCTCGCGCGCGATGTACTGCCACACGTCGAGCTCGGTCCAGTTCGAGATCGGGAACACGCGCAGATGCTCGCCGGCATGCAGACGCGCGTTATAGATGCTCCACAGTTCGGGGCGCTGCGCCTTCGGATCCCACTGGCCGAATTCGTCGCGGAACGAGAAGATGCGCTCCTTCGCGCGGGCCTTCTCTTCGTCGCGGCGCGCGCCGCCGATCATCGCCGTGTAGCCGTGTTCCTCGATGGTTTCGAGCAGCGTCACCGCTTGCGCGGCATTGCGCGAATCCGTTTCGCGGCGCAGGCGAACGGTGCCCTTCCTGATCGAATCCTCGACGTGACCGACGACCAGTTCCGCGCCGATTTCCGCCGCGCGCCGATCGCGGAAGTCGATCACTTCCTGGAAGTTGTGGCCGGTATCGATATGCACGAGCGGGAACGGCAGCGCGGTCTTGCGGTTCGCGCCCAGGCCGAACGCCTTGAGCGCGAGCGCCAGCACGACCACCGAATCCTTGCCGCCCGAGAACAGGAGCGCGGGCTTGCTGCATTCCGCGACGAGCTCGCGAATGATGTGGATCGACTCGGCTTCGAGCCAGTCCAGGTGATCCATCCGGGTCGCCTTGTTGACGACCGGTGCGGTGACGGTAGAGTCGAGCGTCGTGCTCATGTTCGTCGATCCTTTTCTTGGCGGCCTTTCTGCGAAGGCCGCGTTCAGTGACAGAGTTCGATTCGGCGTCTTCGCGCCTTCAGATCGCGGAGCTCGGGGCTTCTTCCACGATCCTGATGTTCGTGATGTGCAGGCCGCATTCTTTCGTGTCGCGCGATTCCCACCACCAGCGGCCCGCCCGACTGTCCTCGCCGGGGCGCACGGCGCGCGTGCAGGGCTCGCAGCCGATGCTCGGATAGCCGCGCGCATGCAGCGGATTCACCGGCACGCCGAAGGCCTTCAGGTAGTCCCACACATCGGTTTCCGTCCAGTCCGCGAGCGGATTGAACTTCGCGATGTTGCGCGGCGCGTCGTGCTCTTCCTCGTGCAGCTCGGCGCGCGTCACCGATTGCTCGCGGCGTTGACCGGTGACCCACGCCGACACGTCCGACAGCGCGCGATCGAGCGGCTCGACCTTGCGGATATGGCAGCAGCGCTTGCGCAAATCGATGCTTTCGTAAAACGCGTTCAGGCCGTGATCGCGCACGTAGGCATCGACGGCATCCTGTTGCGGATGGAACTGCTCGATCTCGTAGCCGTAGCGTTCCTTCACGGTATCGAGCATGCTGAGCGTTTCCGCGTGCAGACGGCCCGTGTTCAACGAGAAAATGCCGATCTTCACGCCGCGCGACAGAATGGCGTGCGTGAGCACCATGTCTTCGGCGGCGAGGCTGCTGGCTAGCTTGACGCGCTCGTGACGCGCCGCGATCGAATCGAGCAGCGCGTCCAGGCGTTCAACCTTGGCTTGCAATTCAGGGGTCATGCTGCTTTTTCCCTCAGGCGCCGAGCGCCGCGATGAGCGCCGCGCGGCGGCGGAACAGCGGTTCGGGGTTGTCGGTCGCGCCCTGATACAGCTCGGTGAACTCGTTGAATGCGTTCAGCGCGTCGTGGATGTCCTTGTCCGCGCGCACGGCGAACGCATCGAAGCCGCAGCGCGAATGGAACAGCACCTGATCGCGCAGCACGTCGCCGATCGCGCGCAGCTCGCCCGTCCAGTGATGACGCTCGCGCAGCAAGCGGCCGATGGAAAAGCCGCGGCCGTCGTGGAACACGGGGAAATCCACCGCGATCAGCGAAATCGAGTCGAAATCCGGCGCGAGGTCGGCGGGCTCGTCGTCGGGCGCGAGCCACACGCCGATGTCCTCCTTCGCGCGCGACGCCACGATCGCCGACTTGTGCTCTTTCCACAGCGCGAACGGAACGATGATCCTGCCCGCGGGCAGCGCGTCGATGGCGGGCAGTACGCCGTCTTCGACCGCACGCACCACGGTGAAGTCGTCTTCCACGACAGAGCGGTTCCTGATAATCAAAGCCATCTGCAAATCCTCTGTCTGACCTTTAAGCGTGAGCCTGGCGCGATGCGTACACGCGCTCCTTGAACGGCGCGATGCCGATGCGGTTGAACGTCTCGATGAAGCGCTCGCCTTCGCCGCGATTCTCGACGAAGGTGTCGATCACTTGCGAGATCACGTCGGGCATCTCTTCCGCGGAGAACGACGGGCCGATCACCTTGCCCAGATGCGCGCCGGTTGCGCCCGAGCTCTGCTCGCCGCCGAGCGTCACCTGATACCACTCCGAGCCGTCCTTGTCGACGCCGAGAATGCCGATGTTGCCGACGTGATGGTGACCGCACGCGTTGATGCAGCCCGAGATGTTCAGCGACAGGTCGCCCAGGTCGTGCACATAGTCGAGATCGTTGAAACGCTCCTGGATGGCGAGCGCGATCGGAATCGACTTGGCATTCGCGAGCGAGCAGAAGTCGCCGCCCGGGCACGAGATGATGTCCGTCAGCAGGCCGATGTTCGCCGTCGCGAAACCGAGCGCCTTCGCGCGCTCCCAGACGGTGTACAGGTCGCGCTTCTTCACGTTCGCGAGAATCAGGTTCTGCTCGTGCGATACACGGATTTCGCCGAAGGAGAACGCGACGGCGAGATCGGCGATGCCGTCCATCTGCTTGTCGGTGGCATATCCCGGCGCGATGTCGCGCGGCTTGAGCGAGAGCGTCACCGAGGCGTAGTTCGGCACCTTGTGCGGACGCACGTTGCGCTCGACCCAGCGCGCGAACGGCTTGCTCTCGAGCAGATGCTTTTCATACGACGCGTCCGTGTCCGCGAGCTTTTCGTAAGCGGGCGGCGCGAAGAACCTCGACACGCGATCGACTTCTTCCTGCGTGATCGTCGACGGGCCGTCCTTCAGATGCTGCCACTCTTCCTCGACCTGCTTCGAGAACTTCTCGGGCGAGAGCGCCTTCACGAGAATCTTGATGCGCGCCTTGTACATGTTGTCGCGGCGGCCGTAGCGGTTGTACACGCGCAGCACGGCCTCGCAGTACGTGAGCAGGTGCTGCCACGGCAGATCCCGCTTGATGACGGCGCCGACGATCGGCGTGCGGCCGAGACCACCGCCCGCGAGGATGTCCATGACCACTTCGCCCTGCGCGTTCTTCTTCAGGTAGACGCCCAGATCGTGGATCTGCACGGCCCCGCGGTCTTCCGCCGAGCCGTTCACCGCGATCTTGAACTTGCGCGGCAGCCACGCGAATTCCGGATGGAACGTCGACCACTGGCGCATGATCTCCGCCCACGGACGCGGATCGACGACTTCATCGGGCGCCACGCCCGCGAACTGGTCCGCCGTGATGTTGCGGATGCAGTTGCCCGAGGTCTGAATGGCGTGCATCTGCACCGACGCGAGCTTGCGCAGGATTTCCGGCGTCTCTTCGAGCTCGACCCAGTTGAACTGGATGTTCATGCGCGTCGAGAAGTGACCGTAGCCGCGGTCGTGCTCGCGCGCGATGGTGGCGAGCATGCGCAATTGATCGCTGCGCAGGTTGCCGTAAGGAATCGCGATGCGGTGCATGTACGCGTGGCGCTGCATATACAGGCCGTTCTGCAGACGCAGCGGACGGAATTCCTCTTCGCTCAATTCGCCCGACAGCCGGCGGCGGACTTGGTCGGCATACTGCGCGACACGTTCGTCGACGATGCGTTGGTCGATCTGATCGTATTGGTACATTCGGGGCCCCCCAAGTTCTTGTAAAAAAAAGCGCGGCGTCCTACGTTACGCGGCGCGTCTCATCCATCGAATATCCATTGAGTGCCCGTCGCGCGCGCCGTTCAGATGGAACGCTCATTAGCAAATGACGAAAACAGATATGGATATTGGAAAAATTGGACTGATAGTAAAGAACCTGCTATATATTAAAAACGACGTAAAAATTACTTTGATATGCGACTGAGTTATAAATGAATCTGCATCAGTTCCGCTTCGTGCGCGAGGCCGTCCGGCAGAACTTCAACCTGACGGAAGCCGCGAAAGCGCTGTATACTTCGCAGCCGGGCGTCTCCAAGGCGATCATCGAACTGGAGGACGAGCTGGGCGTGGAAATCTTCACGCGTCACGGGAAACGCGTGAGATCGCTCACCGAGCCGGGAAGGATCATCCTCGCGTCGGTCGAGAAAATATTGCAGGAAGTCGAGAGCCTGAAGCGAGTCGGTAATGATTACGCGGCGCAGGATCAGGGGAATCTGGTGATCGCCGCCACGCACACGCAGGCGCGCTACTCGCTGCCGTCGGCCATAGCGGAATTCAAGAAGCGCTTTCCGAAGGTGCACCTTTCGATTCTGCAAGGCAGCCCGACGCAGGTTGCGAAAATGGTGATACACGATCAGGCGGACATCGCCATCGCGACCGAGGCCATCACCAACTATAAGGAACTGGTGTCGCTGCCCTGCTTTCAGTGGCAGCATCTCGCGGTCATGCTGCCGGATCACCCGCTGCTCGAGCGCAAGATCCTCACGCTCGACGATCTCGCGCAATACCCGATCATCACGTACGAGGCGTCGTTCGCCGGGCGCACGAAGATCAATCAGGCGTTCGGGCTGCGCAATCTGACCCCGGACATCGTGCTCGAAGCCATCGACGCGGACGTGATCAAGACCTACGTCGAGCTGGGGCTCGGCGTCGGCATCATGGCGGACATCGCATTCAATCCGGAGCGCGACCGCCATCTGCGCGCGATGCCGGTGGGCCACCTGTTCGGCACTAACGTCACGCGGCTCGCGCTGAAACAGGGCGCGTATCTGCGCAGCTATGTGTATACGCTCGTCGAGTTGCTGTCGCCGTCGCTGAACCGCAAGCTGATCGAGCAGGCGCTGTCGGGCAAGCACGAAAGCTACGAGCTTTGACCACCGCTGCATCAAGCGGCTACCGCGCGCCGCCAGAAAAATGATTGTCTTCCCCTGGAGACCTTTCCGATGACCTTGTCGATGTTCACGCGCCGGCTGCTCGCCGGCGCCGCCCTATCCGTATTGGCTGCCGCCGCGCACGCGCAATTGAAAGTCGAAAGTCGGCATCGATCTGTCGAGCACGGGCCCCGCCGCCGCGATCGGCATCACGAGCAAGAACGCGATGCTGATGTGGCCGAAGACCATCGCGGAGCAGAACGCGGAGTACATCATCCTCGACGACGGCCCGGACCCGGGCGCGGCGGTGCGCAACATCCGCAAGCTCATCACGGAGGACCACGTCGACGTGATCGTCGGGCCGAACGTCACGCCGGCGGCGCTCGCGGCGCTCGACCCCGTCGCCGAATACGGGACGTCGATGATCACGCTGATCGGCTCGGCATCCGTCGTGGAGCCGCAGGAAGGCAAGAAGGTGTGGGCGTTCAAGATGGCCCAGACCGACCGCGCGATGGCCGACGTGATGACGCGCTACATGGCGAATCATGGCGTGAAGACGGTCGGGTTCATCGGATTCGCTGACAGTTACGGCGACAGCTGGCTCAACGAGTTCACCAAGTTCGTCGATCTTCGGCACATCAGGATCGTGGCGAGCGAGCGCTTCAATCGGACCGATGCGAGCGTCACCGGGCAGATCCTCAAGCTGATGGCCGCGAAGCCGGATGCGGTGCTGATCGCGGGCGCGGGTACGCCGACCGTGCCGCAGCGCACGCTCGTCGAACGCGGCTACAAGGGTGCGATCTACCAGACGCACGGCATCGCGACGCCGGAATTCATCAAGCTGGGCGGCAAGGACGTCGAAGGCACGCTCTTCCCGACGCAGCCGGTAGTCGTCGCCCGCACGCTGCCGGCCGATCATCCGTCGAAGAAGGCCGCGCTCGCGTTCGTGAACGCTTACGAGGAGAAGTACGGCAAGGGAACCGTCACGCAGTTCGCGGGCGATGCGGCGGGCGTGTATCCGCGTCTGCAGGATGCCGTGGCGCGTGCGCTGAAGGCCGGGAAGCCGGGGACGAAGAAAGTTTCGCGCGGCGCTGCGCTCGGAGCTCGAGCATGCGCACGAACTCGTGGTGCCGAACGGCGTCGTGAATACGAGCGCGACGGATCATGTCGGGCTGGATCAGCGCGCGAGCGTGATGGGCGAGATCAGGAACGGCGCGTTCGTCTACCTCGCGCAGTAGCGTCCGGGAGACCGGAAACCATGGCGTTGCCGCTTGCCCGCGGCGGCGTTTTCGGTCATAATCGTCAACTCGATTGGCCCGTCGCCGCTTTTTCGCGCCGCGAGCCGACGCAGGCCCAGGTGGTGAAATTGGTAGACGCAGGGGACTCAAAATCCCCCGCCGCAAGGCGTGCCGGTTCGATTCCGGCCCTGGGCACCAACTACTTATACTTAGGTCTTACGCTGTAAGGCTTTCGCAGCGGCAGAACCTTCCGCCGCGAGTCACACTGTTCTCCGCTCGCTCAGCTTTTCCGCAATTTTTCCGCCGAAGCGGAGCCGCGACTATAACTCGCGGCGAGTGCGAAGAAAAGCCGCGTCTACTCCCGGTCGAGAGTCCAGCGCGGCCCGCGAGATTAGTGCGTAACCGACACGCCTCACCCGCCCTTCGCTTTCGCGTCTTTCTCCGCTTGTTCCGCTGCCTCCAACTTGTTCAACGCTTCGAGCACCGTCATGTCGTACAGGGTGAGCGCGTCCTCCAGCGTGTAGTGCGCTGCGTCATTGAATTAGCACCCTGTCTGTGTTCAGATACAGGTCATGGGTCAAAATGGACCTGACAGATATCGAACGTGAGCAACTGTTGTCGGCGGCGCGCAGCCGAACGGTGCGTGCGGCGGACGTGCGACGCGCAAAGTTGATCCTGATGCTCGAGGACGGCGAATCGCGCGACAGTATCATGCGCACACTGGGTTGCGATTCGCGCTTCATCGCACGCTGGTCGGGGCGCTTCCTCAGCGAGCGACTAGCCGGCATGTACGCCCGGCACCGCGGGCGGGCGCCTACGCAGCCACCGGCCAAACTGGAAGCGCGGGTGCTCAAGTGCACCCTCAAGCACAAACCCGCCGACGGTTCGACACACTGGAGTAGCTACAAGCTCGCAGCAGAACTCGGCGACGTATCGGTCTCGGCCGTGCAGCGCATCTGGCGCAAGCACGGCATCAAGCCGCAGCAGTTGGAGCGGCACATGGTCTCCAACGACCCGGACTTCGAGACCAAGGCAGCCGACGTGATCGGGCTGTACCTGAACCCGCCGGCGCACGCAGCGGTGTTCTGCGTGGACGAGAAGACCGCGATCCAGGCACTCGATCGCAAGGACCGTATGCTGCCGCTGTCGCCCGGGCGCGCCGAGAGTCACGGCTTCGAGTACAAGCGCAACGGCACGCTCAGCCTGTTCGCGGCGTTCAATACTGCCACCGGCGAGGTGCTGGGCAAGACGGTGGCGCGCCACACCAGCGAGCAGTTCGTGGCCTTCCTGACCGACGTCGTCGCCAGCCAGCCCAAACGCCGGGAAATCCACGCGATCTGCGACAACGTCAGCAGCCATAAGACGCAGCGGGTTGCCGACTTCCTTGATGCGCAGCGCAACGTGCACCTGCACTTCACGCCGACCTACTCGTCGTGGCTCAACCAGGTGGAGAACTGGTTCTCGCGCATTCAGCGTGAAGTGATCGCTCGCGGCATCTTCACTTCGGTGAAGGATTGGGATCGCAAACTGATGCCGATACATCCGCGAACACAACAAGAACCCGAAACCGATCAAGTGGAAATATGACGATCCTTCGCGCCGGATTCGACCAGTGCCAATTCAATGACGCAGTGCACTAGGGATGCCGCTGGCTCGTCACGCATTTGCGCTTTCGGTTCGGTTTGTTCGAAGCGCACGAAATGAAGCCACGGAATTCCGTGGCTTTTGTTTTTTCCGCGCCGTTTTTCCCTTTCTCTTGCACTAGCCTTCGTGGAGCCCGCTGTCATGAATTTCAATGAGTACCCCGTTGATTCGCTGATGTACATCACGAACCGCCCCGAGATCGTGTTCACGCACGGCAAGGGTTCGTGGCTCTACGACAACACGGGCAAGCGCTACCTCGACTTCATCCAGGGCTGGGCCGTCAACGCGCTCGGCCACTGCAACGACGGCATGATCGAAGCGCTCGACAAGCAGGCGCGCACGCTGATCAACCCGTCGCCGGCGTTCTACAACGCGCCGATGGCGCAGCTCACCGGCCTGCTCACCGCCAACAGCTGCTTCGACAAGGTGTTCTTCGCCAACAGCGGCGCGGAAGCGAACGAAGGCGCGATCAAGCTCGCGCGCAAGTGGGGCAGGAAGTTCAGGAACGGCGTGTACGAGATCATCACGTTCGATCACAGCTTCCACGGCCGCACGCTCGCGACGATGTCGGCGAGCGGCAAGGCCGGCTCGAGCCGATCCAGGGCGAAGGCGGCGTGATTCCCGCGACGCGCGAGTTCATGCAGCAACTGCGCGAGCTCACGAAGAAGCACAACCTGCTCCTGATCGTCGATGAAGTGCAGAGCGGCTGCGGCCGCGCGGGGACGCTCTTCGCCTACGAGCTCTCGAGCATCAAGCCGGACATCATGGCTCGGCAAAGGTATCGGCGGCGGCGTGTCGCTCGCGGCGCTGCTCTCGAAGGCGGACGTCGCGTGCTTCGACGCGGGAGGCCAGGGCGGCACCTACAACGGCAATCTGCTGATGACGGCGGTCGGTTATTCGGTGATTTCGCAGCTGACCGCGCCGGGCTTCCTCGAAGGCGTTCGCGAGAAGGGCGAGTATCTGAAGCAGGAGCTGCTCAAGCTGTCGGCGGAGCGCAGCTTCAAGGGCGAGCGCGGGGAAGGCCTGCTGCGTGCGTTGCTGCTCGACAGCGACAAGGGTCCGCAGATCGTCGAGAAGGCGCGTCTGATGCAGCCGGACGGCCTCCTCGTCAACGCGGCGCGCCCGAACCTGCTGCGCTTCATGCCCGCACTCAACGTGACCCGGGACGAGATCGACCTGACGATGAAGATGCTGCGCTCGGTGCTCGATTCGCTGTGATCATCGGTACCTTCGATGCCGGCGATCGCGAGGCCGTGATCGCCCTGTGGCGCGAGGTGTTTCCGGAGTACGCGGACGCATCGCGGCCGCAGCGCGATCCGACGCTGTCAATCGCCAACAAGATGGGGACGCAGCCGGAGTTGTTCTTCGTCGGCACGCTCGGCGACGAAGTGATCGGCACCGTGATGTGCGGATATGACGGGCATCGCGGCTGGGTGTATTCGCTCGCCGTCGCGCCTTCGATGCGCGGACGCGGCTTCGGCAGCGCGCTGATGCGGCATGCGGAAGCTGCGCTCGCCGGGCTCGGATGTCCGAAGGTGAATCTGCAGATCCTCGCGGTCAGGACGGGGTTGCGCGGATTCTATGAGAAGCTCGGCTATCGGATGGATGAAGTCGTGAGCCTCGGCAAGCGGCTCTAAACAAATAAAAAAGCCGACTGCCCTTCAACAATCGGCTTCTTCAAACGACAAGCGAAATCATCCGCCCAGATAAGCCGCGCGCACCTTCGGATCATCGAGCATGACCTTGGCGTCGCCGGACATGGTGACCGTGCCCGAATCCATCACGTAGCCGCGATTCGCCGCCTGCAACGCGAGACGCGCGTTCTGCTCCACCAGCAGCACCGTCAGCCCTTCCGACGAGATCTCGCGCACCACTTCGAAGACCTTCTCGACCATGATCGGCGAGAGACCCATCGACGGCTCGTCGAGCAGCAGCAGCTTCGGACGCGAGAGCAGCGCGCGCGCCATCGCGAGCATCTGCTGCTCGCCGCCCGAGAGCGTGCCCGCATACTGCGAAGCGCGCTCTTTCAGACGCGGGAAGAAGCCGAACATGCGCTCGGTGTCCTTCTGGATTTCCGCGGTGTCGTTGCGCAGATACGCGCCCATCTGCATGTTCTCGAGAATCGACATGCGCGCGAAGATGCCGCGGCCTTCCGGCACCATCGCCAGGCCGCGCTTGAGCAACTCGTGCGTCGGCACGCCCTTGATCGAATGGCCCATGTACTCGATATCGCCGCCCGAGTACGGCTTCAGTCCCGTAATGACCTTCATCGTCGTGGTCTTGCCGGCGCCGTTCGCGCCGATCAGCGTGACGAGTTCGCCCTGCCCGACTTCCAGATCGACATCCTTCACCGCCTGGATGCCGCCGTAATTCACCTGCAGACCCTTGACCTTCAACATTGCATTCGTGGTCGCCATTTAGTGTACCCCCGCACCCAGATATGCCTCGATCACCTTCGGGTTCTTCTGCACGTCCTGCGGCAGACCTTCGGCGATCACCTTGCCGTAATCGAGCACCGTCATGCGGTTGCACAACCCCATCACGAGTTTCACGTCGTGTTCGATCAACAGAATCGTCTTGCCGTCCGAACGGATCTTGTCGAGCAGGCGCATGAGCTCGACCTTCTCCGTCGCGTTCATGCCGGCGGCCGGCTCGTCGAGCGCGAGCAGCTTCGGATCCGTCGCCAGCGCACGCGCGATTTCCAGACGCCGCTGGTGGCCATACGAGAGATTACGCGACGTATAGTCCGCGTATTGCAGCACGCCGACGTACTCGAGCAGTTCGAGCGCGCGCTCCTTGATTTCCTTTTCTTCGCGACGTTCCGCCGGCGTCTGGAACACGGCCCCGAGCAAACCGTTCTTGGTGCGCACGTGACGGCCGACCATCACGTTCTCCAGCGCCGTCATGCCGCCGAACAGACGAATGTTCTGGAAGGTGCGCGCGATGCCCGCTTTCGCCACCTGATACACGGCGGTCGGCGTGTACGCCTGGTTGTCCAGCCTGAACTCGCCCGAATCAGGCGTATAGAGACCGGTGATCACGTTGAAGAACGTTGTCTTGCCGGCGCCGTTCGGGCCGATCAGGCCGTAGATCTCGCCTTCCTTGATTTCGAGGCCGACGTCCGACAGCGCCTGCAGGCCACCGAAGCGCTTGTTGACGCCCTTGACGGAAAGTCGTATTTGCTTTTCGCTCATGTTCTGAATCTCCGCTCTTCAGGCGCGCGCCGGCTTCTTGCCGTTGCGCTTCGCGATCTTGTCTTCGTGTTTCGCGGCGGGCCACAGGCCTTCCGAGCGATATAGCATGATCAGCACCATCGCCAGGCCGTACAGCAGCTGGCGGATGACTTCGGTATCCACGATCTGATGGCCGAAGATGGCGTTCTGCAGCGGACCCATCGTCGAGCGCAGGAACTCGGGGAACACGGCGAGCAGCACCGCGCCGAGAATCACGCCGGGGATGTGACCCATGCCGCCCAGCACCACGCACTCCAGCACGACGATCGATTCCCAGAACGTGAACGATTCCGGCGACACGAAGCCCTGGAACGCGCCGAACATCGCGCCCGACAGACCGCCGAACGACGCGCCCATCGCGAACGCGAGCAGCTTCACGTTGCGGGTGTTGATGCCCATCGCCTTCGCGGCGATTTCGTCCTCGCGGATCGCGGCCCAGGCGCGGCCGATGCGCGAGTGCTGCAGGCGCGTGCACACCCAGATCACGAAGAGCGCGCACAGCACGAACAGGTAGTAATACATGTAGACGGACGGGAACTTGAAGCCGAAGAGCTCGTGCGTCTGCGACAGGTTGAAGCCCGCCACCGTCACCGGATCGATGCCCGTGATCCCCTTCGGACCGTTGGTGATGTTCACCGGACGATCGAGGTTGTTCATGAAGATCCGGACGATTTCCCCGAAGCCTAGGGTCACGATCGCGAGATAGTCGCCGCGCAGACGCAGCGTCGGTGCGCCGAGCAGTACGCCGAAGGTCGCGGCGAGCGCCATCGCGATCGGCACGATGATGAGGAACGGCACGTGCAGGCCGCCGGGCGCGAGATGCGCGATCCATTCAAACTGCGTCGTCAGCTGCGGCGACGAGAGCAGCGCGGCGGTATAGGCGCCGACCGCATAGAACGCAATGTAGCCCAGATCGAGCAGGCCCGCGAAGCCGACCACCACGTTCAGGCCCAGCGCGAGCATCACGTAGAGCATCGCGAAGTCGAGCACGCGGACCCAGTAGTTGCCGCCCGCGGCGCCGATGACCATCGGCGCGGCAATGACGAGCACGGCGGCGAGAATGCCCACGACGAGCGTTTTCGTCATGTTCTTCTCGGAGATGAGCGTCGTGGACGGCTCAATCGGTTGAATCGAAGTCATTTTTGAGGTCCTCACACGGTCTTTAAGCGCGGTCCGCGACACGTTCGCCGAGCAGACCCGACGGACGGAACACGAGCACGATGATCAGCACGATGAAGGCGAACACGTCCTGGTAGTTGGAACCGAAGACGCCGCCCGTCAGGTTGCCGATGTAGCCGGCGCCCAGCTGCTCGATGAGACCGAGGAGCACGCCGCCGACCATCGCGCCGCCGAGATTGCCGATACCGCCCAGCACCGCCGCCGTGAACGCCTTGAGGCCCGGAATGAAGCCCATGTAGAAGTGTGCGTTGCCGTATTCCGAGGCGACCATGACGCCGGCGAGCGCGGCAAGCGCCGAGCCGATCATGAAGGTCGCGGAAATCACGAAGTTCGGGTTCACGCCCATCAGCGAGGCGACGCCCGGATTCTCGGCGATGGCGCGCATCGCGCGGCCGAGCTTGGTCTTGTGCACCAGCAGCAGCAGGCCGCCCATCACGAGGAACGCGACCACGATGATGACGATTTCGGTCATCGAGATCACCGCGCCGGGATTGTTCTCGCCGGCGGCGATGACGTTGATCGGATCGGTCGGCAGGAGCTGCGGGAACGCGAGCGGGTTGCGGCCCCAGATCATCATCGCGAGGGTCTGCAGGAGAATCGACACGCCGATCGCGGTGATCAGCGGGGCGAGGCGCGGGGCGCGGCGCAATGGCCGGTACGCGACCTTCTCGATCGTGTAGCCGACGAGCGCGCAGACGACCGCGGCGACGATGAGCGCGATCGTCAGCATGATCGGCCCGGGCAAGCCGGGGAAGTGATTCTGCATGACGCCGATGGCCGACAAGGCAACCATCGCGCCGACCATCAGCACGTCGCCGTGCGCGAAGTTGATGATGCCCAGAATGCCGTACACCATCGTATAGCCCAGTGCGATGATGGCGTAGACGCTGCCAAGCACCAGACCGTTGAGGATCTGCTGGATGAAAATATCCATTTAAAGCTCCTTAGCCCCGTGCGATTCGGTTACGCCTTTATCACCGGCCGATAAACCGGTGTGAAGCGAAATCTGAAGCGGCACTGCGCGTACTTTTGAAAAAACCGGTAAAGGTTGGTCGCTCGGTTGTCCGACCGCGGCCGGATAAGGCTGCAGCCGTCCCCGAACGGATGCGAAACGGCGCTGTCGGTGAAGCGCCGCTGGAACTGCAAACGCCCGCTGCTACTGCTTGACGACGTCGAGCACGTCCTTCTTCTTGTCCTTAAAGTCGTAAAGCGTAATCGTCCCCGCCTTCAGATCGCCCTTGTCGTCGAATGCGATGTGCCCCGTCAGACCGTTGTAGTCGGTCGTGGCGATCGCAGCGAGCACCTTGGGCGCCTCGATGGAATTGGCGCGCTTCATTGCGTCGACGATCACGTACATCGCGTCATACGTGAACGGCGCGTAAATCTGCACCGGGGTGTGAAAGCGGGCTTCGTACTTCTGCGCAAAGTCCGCTCCCTTGTCCATCTTCGAAAGCGCCAGTCCCGCTTCCGAACAGACGAGGTTCTGCACGGCGTCGCCCGCGAGTTCGGCCACCTTGTCGGTGCAGACGCCGTCGCCCGCCAGGATCTTCGCCCTTATGCCGAGCGCCGCCGCTTCCTTCGCGAACGGGCCGCCCGTCACGTCCATGCCGCCGTACATCACGACGTCCGGCTGGATGCGCTTGATCTTGGTCAGGATCGCCTTGAAATTGCGGGCCTTTTCGGTAGTCTGCTCGCGCGCGGCGATCTTCACGCCGCCGGCCTGCACGGTCTTCGCGAATTCGTCGGCCAGTCCCCGGCCGTAGGCGGTCGCGTCGTCCACCACGACGACCTTCTTCGCGTGCAGCGTCTTCATCGCATAGCCTGCCAGCACGGGGCCCTGCAGCGCGTCGGTCGCCACGACGCGAAACGTCGTCTTGTAACCTTGCTTCGTGTATTCTGGGTTCGTCGTCGACGGCGAAATCTGCGCGATGCCCGCATCGCTATAGATCTTCGAGGCCGGAATCGACACGCCCGAGTTCATATGGCCGATCACCGCGACCACGTGGTCGTCGACGAGCTTCTGCGCCGCTTCGGTGCCGGTGCGCGGATCGGCCGCGTCGTCCTGGCTGTCGAGCTCGAGATGAATGGAATGCCCGTCGATGGTCAGCCCCTGCGCGCTGATCTCTTCCACCGCGAGACGCGCGCCGTTCTCGTTATCCTTGCCGAGATGAGCCTGCAGTCCCGTCAGAGGCGCGACATGACCGATTTTTACAACAGTTGCCGCACTCGCGGGCGCGGGCGCGGGCGCGGAAGCAGCCGGCGCCGCCGCGGGACTCGCCGCCGACGCTGCCGTGCTCGCCCCGCCCTCGTCCTTCTTGCCGCATGCGGTTGCCATTGCAACTGCAGCCGCGATGGACACGGCGTGAGCAAACTTGAATCGCATCAATAAGGTCTCCTGCGCCTCTAAAAACTGTCGTCGTGAACCCTTCTGGCCTCAAGACGCGCGCATTGTAACGCTAAATATGAGACGAGCAATATTCTTGCGTGGCGGAGTTTTCCAGCATTGCAACCGCATTTTTCCGGCAATTTTCGGCGCAAAGCGCAACCGGGTTACGATCCGTCTTTGTGCAGCAGTTGCACCATAACGGCAACAGGTTCAATCGGCCCAGTTCGGGTGGCTACGTTTGCATATCGGATCGACGGGGAAACCCTGAAGTCATTTAGAAGAAAATATCCATTTCGATGCGCGCCCCAATACGGTGCCCAGGTTTGGTTTCGTATCGGCCGCGAGGGCTCCTTGCGCGCCGCGATCTCCCCGCGCGGACGAAAAAAGCGCCCGGAGGCGCTTTTTTCGAGGGTTCCCTCTGATTCACTGCGGCAGCGACAGTCCGCGCGGCAGCGGAAACGCGATGGTTTCCTCGATGCCTTCCAGCGACCGCACGCTGCGCACGCCGAGCTCGCGCAACCGCGCGATGACCGCCTGCGCCAGCACCTCCGGCGCGGATGCGCCCGCCGTCACCCCGATGCGCTTTTTGCCCTCGACCCATTTCGGATCGATCTGCGTCGGCAAATCCACCATATAGGCGGGAATGCCGCGCTTCTCGGCGACTTCCCGCAGACGGCTCGAATTGGAGCTGTTCGGGCTGCCGACGACGATCACGACGTCGCACTGCGGCGCGAGGAATTTCACCGCGTCCTGACGATTCTGCGTCGCATAGCAGATGTCCTGCTTCTTCGGCTCCTTGACGCCGGGATACTTGGATTTCAGCGCGTCGATGATCGCGGAGGCGTCGTCGACGGAGAGCGTCGTCTGCGTGACGTACGCGATGCGCTGCGGATCGGGGAGCTCGAGCTTCAGCACGTCCTCGATATCCTCGACGAGATGCATGCCCTCGCCCGACTGGCCCATCGTGCCTTCGACCTCGGGGTGGCCCTTGTGGCCGATCATCACGATGTCGAAGCCTTCCTGGCACATCTTCGCGACTTCCATGTGCACCTTGGTCACGAGCGGGCAGGTCGCGTCGAACACGCGCAGGCCGCGCGCCTCGGCTTCGCCGCGCACCGCCTTCGAGACGCCGTGCGCGCTGAAGATCAGCGTGCTGCCTTCGGGCACGTCGGCCAGGTCCTCGATGAAGATCGCGCCCTTCTTGCGCAGAGCCTCGACGACATAGGCGTTGTGGACGATCTCGTGACGCACGTAGATGGGCGCGCCGAAGAGCTTGATCGCGCGCTCGACGATTTCGATCGCGCGATCGACGCCCGCGCAGAATCCGCGCGGCTGCGCAAGCAGGATTTCGACGTCGGTCTGAACTTCGTTGATGCTTTCAGTCAGGCTCATGGCTACAGAATTCCGATGATTTTCACTTCGAAGACGAGCGCCTGCCCGGCCAGCGGGTGATTGAAATCGAACAGCGCCGCCGTCTCGCCGACTTCCTTCAGCACGCCCGCATAGCGTCCGCCGTTCGGCGCGTTGAATTCGACGAGATCGCTGGGCGAAAAATTCTCGCCGATCATGCTGTTCTCGCGCAGCGTGGCGAGCGACACCCACTGCACGAGCTCCGGATTGCGCGGCCCGAACGCCTGCCCGGGCGTTAGCTGAAAGGTGGAATGGTGGCCGACCTTCAGGCCCAGCAGAATCTCTTCCAACGGTTCCGCGAGCTGGCCGGCGCCGAGCAGGAGCGTGGCGGGCTTGTCGGTGAACGTGTTGACGATGTCCGCACCATCGGCCAGTGCAAGCCGGTAATGAAACGTGACGTGCGAACCGGGTTTCACCTCGGAGATATCGATGATGCTCATGAGTATTGGATGTGGCCGTACAGTCGGATGCGGGGCGCGGACCCGGCGCGAGGCGGCTCCTCGGCACAAGGCGGCGAACCGCGCGGTGCCGGTGCGAACTGGGCGCCAAAATCGCTATTGTAAGACAGAGTTGTGTCCGGACGCGTCACATGGCTGCGTCCTGCGTGCGCTGGCGCGCGCGCGACAAGATGTCCCGGCGGGCCGCAATGAGCGCCGATCGGCGGCTCGTGAAGGCGCCCGCCTCGCCGAACGCGGACCTGTCGGCGATCGCGCCGGTCATGCCCATCCGCCAGTGGGCGCGCGCCGACCGCCCCCGCGAGCGACTGCTGGACACGGGCCCCGCCTCCCTGTCGGATGCGGAACTGTTCGCGTTGTTCCTGCGCACCGGCGTCTCGGGCGCCACGGCGGTCGACGTCGCGCGTCAGCTTCTGCAGCGCTTCGGCTCGCTGTGCGGCGTGCTGGATGCGTCCGCCGGGGAATTGCGTGAGGAGCGCGGCATCGGGCCGGCCCGCACCGCCACCCTGCTCGCCGTCTCCGAATTGTACCGCCGGGCGCTCGCTGAAAAGGCGCGCGACCGGGAGCTCCTGAACGCGCCGGGCGCCGTGGAGGACTATCTGCGGCTTCTGATCGGCACGCGGCCCTACGAGGTATTCGTCTGCCTGTATCTGGACGCCCGCCATCAGCTGCTCCACGCCGAGGAGTCGGCGCGCGGCTCGCTCACGCGCGTGGCGGTCTCCGCGCGAAATCGTGCGGCGCACGCTCACGCTCAATGCGGCGGGGCTCATCGCCGCCCATAATCACCCGTCCGGCGGCGTCGCGCCGAGCGCCAACGGCCGGCGCCTCACCAAAACGCTGCAGGACGCGCTCACGCTGATCGACGTGCGGCTGCTCGATCACATCGTCGTGGCGGCGAATGAAGTTTTCTCGTTTGCGCGCCACGGCTGGCTGTAGCGTCTGGCAAGCGCCAAAAGCGCTTGATATTGAACGACTTTTGCTGCTAAAGTCCCTGTTTGCTTTTTCAAGCCTCGCCTGCCTGCTCTGGGCTTATGCGGTCCTCATTGGCATAACCGTGTTGCCAAGTCCCCGATCGGCAAATCGGGCGATAAGAGACATCGAAACGAAAGCGAGTGCTTTCATTCGAGCGTTCGACTCAGACTTAACTTAACGTGTATTAGGAGTGTCCTCATGGCACGCGTATGCCAAGTAACTGGGAAAGGCCCGATGTCGGGCAACAACGTTTCCCACGCAAACAACAAGATCAAGCGCCGTTTCCTGCCGAACCTGCAGAATCGCCGTTTCTTCGTTGAAAGCGAAAACCGCTGGGTGCGTCTGCGCGTTTCGAACGCCGGTCTGCGCCTGATCGACAAGAACGGTATCGACGCCGTGCTCGCAGACCTGCGCGCACGCGATGAAATCTAAGGAGCACGCACATGGCCAAGGGCGCACGCGACAAGATCAAGCTGGAATCGACCGCAGGCACGGGTCACTTCTACACGACGACCAAGAACAAGCGCAACATGCCGGAAAAGATGGCGATCAAGAAGTTCGATCCCGTCGTCCGCAAGCACGTTGAGTACAAGGAAACCAAGATCAAGTAAATCTTGATGTTGAGAGCCTGAACGAAGACAGCAGAAAGCCCCGCAATCGCGGGGCTTTTTGTTTTTTGCGCCGCTTTTTCACACGCTTTTCACACGACCGTACGGGGGTTCTCGCTGTCCCTCATGGTTCTCGCGGGTTATGCTTGCCGGCTATCGACGAGAATACGGACGGAGAACCGGTGGCATGAATTTCGATGTGGCAATCGTAGGAAGCGGGCTCGCGGGCCTGAATGTCGCGCTGAATCTGGCTGAAACGCGACGCGTCGCGATCCTCGCGAAGCGCGCGGCGAGCGTCGGTGCGAGCGATTGGGCGCAGGGTGGCATTGCGGCCGTGCTGGACTCGTCGGACAGCATAGACAATCACGTCGGGGATACGCTCGTCGCGGGCGGCGGCCTGTGCGACGAGGCGGCGACGCGTTTCATCGTCGAAAACGGACGGGCCGCGATCGAATGGCTCATCGACGAAGGCGTGCCCTTCACGCGCGACGGCTCCGCCGAGTTGGGCTTTCATCTGACGCGCGAAGGCGGCCACAGTCATCGCCGCATCATCCGCGCCGCCGACGCCACCGGCCACGCGGTCGTCACGACGCTCAGCGAACGCGTGCGCAGGCATCCGAACATCACCGTTCTCGAAGATCACTACGCGATCGACCTGATCACGTCCGACCGGCTCGGACTGCCGGGCCATCGCTGGACTGCCGGGCCATCGCTGCCACGGGCTCTACGCGCTGGACCTCGACTCGGGCCGCACGGTGACCATTCAGGCGCCGCACACCGTGCTCGCGACGGGCGGCGCGGGCAAGTCTATCTCTATACGACGAATCCCGACACCGCAACCGGCGACGGCATCGCGATGGCGTGGCGCGCGGGCTGCCGCGTCGCCAACATGGAATTCATCCAGTTCCATCCGACCTGCCTCTTTCATCCCTACGCGAAATCGTTCCTCATCTCCGAGGCGGTGCGCAGCGAAGGTGGCATCCTGCGCCTGCCCGACGGCACGCGCTTCATGTGCCCGCGCACGACGAGCGCGCCGAACTCGCGCCGCGCGATATTGTCGCGCGGGCGATCGACTTCGAGATCAAGAAGCGCGGCATCGACTGCGTGTATCTCGACATCAGCCATCAGCCGCGCGCGTTTCTCGAAGAACATTTCGACCGTGCTGATGCCGCCGGCGCTGCGGCGGCGCGCGGTCTAGCGTTCAGATCAGGCGCATGTAGAAATCGGTCGCGCGCACGTCCTTCGTGAGCGCGCCGATCGAAATGCGATCCACGCCGGTTTCGGCAATGGCGTGCACCGTGTCGAAATTCACGCCGCCGGAGACTTCCAGCAGCGCCCGCCCGCCGGTGATGCGCACGGCGTCGCGCATCATGTCGAGCGTGAAGTTGTCGAGCAGGATCGATTCCGCGCGCGGGCCGAGCGCCGTCTCGAGCTGCTCCAGCGTTTCCACCTCGATCTGGATCGGCACGCCCGCGTTCAGCGCGAATGCCGCCTCCATCGCCGCGCGAACACCGCCCGCCGCCGCGATGTGATTCTCCTTGATCAGGATGCCGTCGTAGAGCGCGAGGCGCTGGTTCGCGCCGCCGCCCACGCGCACGGCGTACTTCTGCGCGAGCCGCAGGCCCGGCAACGTCTTGCGCGTATCGAAAATGCGCGCCCGCGTGCCTTCGATGGCGTCCACATAGCGGCGCGTGGCGCTCGCAATCCCCGAGAGCAATTGCAGGAAGTTCAGGCCGTTGCGTTCGGCCGTCAGCAGCGAGCGCGCGGGACCGTGCAGCAGCACGACTGCCGACTTCGCCGCCATGCGCTCGCCTTCGCGGTATTGCCATTCGATCTCGATCGACGGATCGACGCGGCGCATCACCTCGTCGAACCAGGGCACGCCGCACAGCACGGCATCCTCGCGCACGATGATACGCGCCGTGCGCCGCGCGTCGGCCGGCACGAGCCGTCCAGTGTAGTCGCCCGTGCCGACGTCTTCATCGAGCGCATCGACGACATTGCGCACGAGCGCCGCGTCGAACGCTTCGCCGTATTGAGCGCGGACTTCCTCGAAGATCGGCGCGTGGAACGCAGAATCCGCCATCATGCCGCTCCCACGTTCGTGAACAACGATGCTCCCTGGCGAGATCGCCGCTCGCCTGAACGCGCTTCTTGTGACGCGCGGCGAAGTCGAGCATGCGGTCGATCGGCAGCCGCGCGCGTACGCCGATGGCCGGATCGACGTGAATCTCGTTGTGGCCGCATTCGAGCACCGCGGCGAGATTCGCGAGACCGTTCATCGCCATCCACGGGCAATGCGCACAGCTCTTGCAGGTGGCGCTGTTGCCGGCGGTCGGCGTTTCGATGAAGGTCTTGCCGGGCGCGGCGAGGCGCATCTTGTGCAGGATGCCTAGGTCCGTCGCGACGATGAAGCGCTTCGCGTCCATCCGCACGGCGGCGTCGATCAACTGCGTGGTCGAGCCGACGACATCCGCGAGCGCGACGACTGCTTTCGGCGATTCCGGATGCACGAGGATCTTGGCGTCCGGGTATTCCGCACGCAGGAGATCGAGTTCGATGCCTTTGAATTCGTCGTGGACGAGACACGAACCCTGCCACAGCAACATGTCCGCGCCGGTCTTTTTCTGGATATAGCCGCCGAGATGCCGGTCCGGCGCCCAGAGAATCTTCTCGCCCCGCGCATGCAGATCGGCGACGATCTCCAGCCCGATCGACGAAGTGACCATCCAGTCCGCGCGCGCCTTCACGGCCGCGCTGGTGTTCGCGTAAACCACGACCATGCGGTCCGGATGCGCGTCGCAGAAGGCAGAAAACTCGTCGGCGGGACAGCCCAGGTCGAGCGAGCAGGTCGCATCGAGATCGGGCATCAGTACGCGCTTGTCCGGGCTCAGAATCTTCGCCGTCTCGCCCATGAAGCTCACGCCGACGACAACCAGCGTCTTCGCCGCATGATCGCGTCCGAAGCGCGCCATTTCCAGCGAATCCGCGACGCAGCCGCCGGTTTCATCGGCGATTTCCTGGAATTCGGCGTCGACATAATAATGAGCGACCAGCACCGCCTCTTCCCGCCGCAGCAGCGCTCGAATGCGCTCCTTCAGCGCACGCCTCTCTCCGGAGACGGCGCTTCCGGCACCCGCGCCCACGCCTCGCCTACTCCACACGTCAGGCCTTGCGGCCGGTCGTACTCGATGCTCCTGATCGCTTCCATGTTTCTGTCCCCCTGCTGCCAGCTTCAGCCAAACACAAACGCGAAAAATCGGCCGCCAAAAACCAAAGACCCCGCCAGAGCGGGGTCTTGTGACGTCCTTAAATTTAACGGATAACGCCACGGCTTCAGGCGTAGCGGCGCAAGCGCAAGGCGAAATCCTGCAGAGCCTTGATGCCGCTTTCCTCGGCGCGGCGGCACCAGTCCTGCAATTGCGTGACCAGTTGCTCACGCGACGCGTTGGAGCGGTCCCACATCGACGAGAGATCCTTGCGCAGCTCGATGAAGGTGCGCAGTCGCTGGTTGTCCGAGGTCAGTTCCGGCAGTTGCTTGAGCTGCGGCTCGTCCAGGCCATCCTCTTCCTTGTGGAACCACTTGCGCGCGCCGCGCATCAGCTGATATTTCTCGCGCGCACCGGCTTCCTTCAGCTTCGCCAGTTCCTGCGCGTAGGCGCGCTTGAGCGCCTTGCCGTAGCGCGCCATCACTTCATAGCGGTTCGACAGCACGGCCTGCAGCGTGTCCTGATCGACGACCGCCTTGCTCGCGGCGAGCTTCGGCGTCGGCGCGACCTTCTTTACCTTCGCGAGACGGAACGCCGACATGATGCGGATGTACATCCAGCCGATGTCGAACTCGTACCACTTGCTCGAGAGCTTCGCCGAAGTCGCGAACGTGTGATGGTTGTTGTGCAGTTCCTCGCCGCCGATCAGGATACCGAGCGGGAAGATGTTCGTGGACGCATCCGACGAGTTGAAGTTGCGATAACCCCAGAAGTGCGCGAGACCGTTGACGACGCCCGCCGCCCAGAACGGAATCCAGATCATCTGCACGGCCCACACCGACAGGCCGACGCTGCCGAACAGCGCGACGTCGATCACCATCATGACGCTGATGCCGAGGATCGGATAACGCGTGTAGAGATTGCGCTCGAGCCAGTCGTTCGGCGTGCCGTGGCTGAACTTGCGCATCGTTTCTTCGTTCTTCGCTTCGGCGCGATAGAGTTCCGCGCCTTCGAGCAGCACCTTCCAGATGCCGCGCGTCTGCGGGCTGTGCGGATCTTCTTCGGTTTCGCACTTGGCGTGGTGCTTGCGGTGAATCGCCGCCCACTGGCCCGTCAGCATGCCGGTGGTCATCCACAGCCAGAAACGGAAGAAGTGGCTCGCGACCGGATGCAGATCCAGCGCGCGGTGCGCCTGGCACCGGTGCAGGTAAATCGTGACGCCGGCGATGGTGACATGCGTCATCACGAGCATGAACAGCAGAATCTGCCACCAGGAAAAGTCCAGCAATCCGTTGGCGAGAAATTCAAGGGAAGAATTCAGCAAGGCGGTTTACCTATGTAGCTGTGAAATTCGGGAAAAATGGCCGGTCAAATCGGCCTCAGGCAACTTGTTGGGCACGTGAAAGGAACGTGCGCAGGTTCGATCGCATTCTACTGCATGCGTTCCAAGTCTTTGTCCTAAAGGTGAAATTTTTTTGAATCGTACCGAAACGAGGAAAAACTCACGCCCCGAATTGGTATTGATTCCTGACCCAAATCGGGAGATCGACCCGGCTGGCCAGCGTTCAGGCCGCCGGCGCGGCGCCTTCCGCGCGATTTTCGGTATTTGATGCCGAATCGCGGCTCGCGCGCGCAACGCCGTCGGTGATTCTGATCTCGCGCTGGGCGTACAGGATTTCAATCCCGTTCTCCGAGAATAACCGCCAGACCGCGCGATTCACCTACGACCTTACGCCGCCCGTGCCCTTCGCGGCGTCCTCGATCCAGAAGCTCAGTTCCAGCTTGATGCCGTCCGCACCGAAACTGGCGAGCAGCGCGGCCGGTGCGGGGTCCTGCAGCACGCGCTCGGTGCCCTGCGTCGCGTCGACGAGCAGTTGCATCGCGCGCTCGACGTCGCAGCGGTAGCTCACCTGCACCGCGATCTTCGCGTTGCCGCGCGTCAGGTATGAAGAATGATTCTGCACCACATCGGTGATCAGCTTCTCGTTCGGAATCAACGTTTCGATGTCGTCGAGCCCGCGCACGACGGTATAGCGCGTGCGGATCTGCGTGACGGTGCCCTGGTTGCCGCTCACGCTGATCATGTAGCCCAGCCGCAACGAGCGATCCAGCAGGATGATGAAGCCCGGCACATAGTTGCTCGCGATCTTCTGCAAGCCGAAGCCCAGCCCGACGCCGAGCGCGCCGCCGAACACGCCGAGCACGGTGACGGTGATGTCGATGCCGACGATCGACAGGCTCACTAGAATCGCGGCAAGAATCATCAGCGTCCGCCCGACGCGCGCGAGCACCACCTTGAGGTTGGCGTCCAGCGAGCGGGCGCGCATCAGGCGGTCGTCGAGCCGCGCGCCCGCCCACATCGCGACGATCAGCGTGATGCACACCCACAGCACGCCCGAGGCGAGCGAGAGCAGCGTCATATGCGCGTTGGCGAAGTTGAAGCGCACGCTCGCCATCCAGTGCACGACGTCGTCCTGGATGCCCATGACGGTGAGCACCATCGCGACCCAGACGATCACCGTCACCAGCTTCTCGAAGAGATACAGCAGCGCGTTCGCCTCGTGCCGCCGCGGCTGAACACGCGCCGCGCGACGTAGAACATCGTGTAGATGACGGTGATGCCGCACAGCGGCACGAGCGCGAGGCGCAGGAGCGAGTTGTGGATGAACGGCGCGAGCACTCCCTGCGCGATCGACACGAACACCGTGCCGAGCAGCGGAAAGAGCGCCTTGTTGAGACTTTCCGCGCCGAAGCGCACCGCTTCGAAACGCGACTGGCGGCGCGCATCGAGCCGCTTGCGCAGCAGGCGCGCGCACCACCAGGCCACCGCGAGCAGGCCGAGCAGCGCCGCGACCTGCCAGATCGCTTCCGGCTCGCCGAAGTCGCGGAAGAGCCGCGCGAAGAGTTCGCTCTGGAAGCGGTTCTGCATGCTCGAGCCGGCTTACGCGGTTTCTTCGTCCGGCTTCGGCGCTTTCGGAGCGTCGGGCAGCCGCTCGAGCACCGCCGCGAAGAAGCCGTCGGTGCCGTGCCTGTGCGGCCACAGCGACAAATACTCGCCCGTGTCCAGCGCGATGCGCTGCTCCGCCAGCACGTCGCGCGCGGGCACGACGCGGAAATTCGGATGCGTTTCCAGGAACTGCGCGACGACGCCCTCGTTTTCCGCTTCGAGCATGGAGCACGTCGCGTAGACGAGACGCCCGCCGGTCTTCACCAGCCGCGCCGCGCTCGTGAGGATCGACAGCTGCTTGGGCGTGAGCTCCGCGACCGTCGCGGGCGACTGGCGCCACTTGCGATCCGGATTGCGGCGCAGCGTGCCGAGGCCAGAGCACGGCGCATCGACGAGCACGCGGTCGATCTTGCCCGCGAGGCGCTTGATCTTGGCGTCGTGCTCGCGGTCGATCAGCACCGGATTCACGTTCGACAGGCCGCTTCTCGCGAGGCGCGGCTTCAGCTTCGCGAGACGCCGGTCGGACACGTCGAACGCGTAGAGGCGGCCGGTCGAGCGCATCATCGCGCCGAGGGCGAGCGTCTTGCCGCCCGCGCCCGCGCAAAAGTCGACGATCATCTCGCCGCGGCGCGGCGCCATCAGCGAGCAGAGCAACTGGCTGCCTTCGTCCTGCACTTCGATCCAGCCTTCCTGGAACGGCGCCAGGCGCGTCAGCGCGGGCTTGCCGTCGACGCGGATGCCGAACGGCGCGTAAGGCATTTCGCCCGCGTCGATGCCGGCGTCGGTCAGCGCCTTCAGCACGACCTCGCGGCTCGCCTTCAGCGGATTCGAGCGCAGATCGAGCGGCGCCGGGTAGTTCAGCACGGCGGCGAGCTGCGCGAGCTCCTCCGGCTCGAAGCGCTTGCCGAGCGCGTCGTAGATCCATTGCGGCAGGTTCGTGCGCACGCGCACCGGCAGGCTCGCGGGATCGATTTTCGAAACCTGCGCAAGCCATTGATGCTCGTCAGCCGAGACGAAGTGCTTCAACGCGCTCAGACCCGCGGTCTGCATCAGTCCGAGCAGCGCCAGACGCCGCGCCTGGCTGCCGCTGCCGCTCTCCGCAAGGTGAGAAAACTCCATCTTCCGGCGCAGCACGGCGAACACCGCTTCCGCGATCACGCCGCGCTCGCCGTGGCCGAGCTTCGGATGCGCGCGGAAGAAGCGGCTCGTCGCGGCGTCCGCGGGGCCCGAGAAGCGCAGCACGTCCGCGAGCAGCGTTTCGGTTTGTCCGATCAGAAATCCATGCAGCCTCATGCGCCCTCCCCGGCAATGTCGGCAAAGAGCCATTGCGGCTCAGACGGCGTCAGCGCAACGCGCTCCCCCTCGATGGAAAGACGCCCTTCCACGAACCAGCGCACCGCGCGCGGGTAGATGACGTGCTCGACCTTCAGCACGCGCGCGGCGAGCGCCTCGGCATCGTCGCCGGCGACGACCGGCACCGCGCCTTGCGCGACGATCGGCCCGTGATCGAGCGTCGGCGTCACGAAATGCACGCTCGCGCCGTGCACGCGCACGCCGGCGTCGAGCGCCTGCTGATGCGTGCGCAGGCCCGGAAAGCACGGCAGGAGCGACGGATGAATGTTGAGCATGCGCCCCGCGTATTTCGCGACGAAGGCGTCGGTCAGCACGCGCATGAAGCCCGCCAGCACGACGAGGTCGGGCGAGAAGCGGTCGATTTCGCTCGCGAGAGCCGCGTCGAACGACTCGCGGCGCTCGAACCGGCGATGATCCACCACCACGGTTTCGATGCCGTTCGCCTGCGCGAAGCCAAGCCCGGCGGCATCGGGCCGGTTTGCAATGACCGCCTGGACCCGGGCCGGCCAGCCTTCGCGCGCGCATGCGCGCACCACGGCCTCCATGTTGTTCCCGCGTCCGGAGATCAGAATGACGATTTTTTTCATCCGCGGATTTTATCATTCGGCGAGCGCGAAAATCGTGCCAAAAGGGATCAGCCGGGCGTCACGCGGAACGTCGCCCGGCCGCGCGCCCGTCGATCCGTGCGAGCGTTTATAATCTAATGCCTTGCAGCATCAGCCCTGCTGTCCCACCGACCAACGTCTACCGTGAGAGTCTTTCGCGGCCTCCCCAATGCCGAAAGCCGGGCGCCCTGCGCACTGACCATCGGCAACTTCGACGGTGTCCATCGCGGCCACCAGGCGCTGCTCGTGCACGTGCGGGCGGCCGCCGACGCGCGCGGCCTGCCGGTCTGCGTGATGACCTTCGAACCGCATCCGCGCGAGTTCTTCAATCCGGCCGGCGCGCCGCCGCGCATCGCGATGCTGCGCGACAAGCTCGAAGCGCTGCGCACGAACGGCGTCGATCGCGTGGTGGTGGAGCATTTCAACAAGACTTTCGCAAGCCAGTCGCCGGATACGTTCGTGAAGAACGTCATCGTCGACAGTCTGCACGCGCGCTGGGTCATGGTCGGCGACGACTTCTGCTACGGCGCCAAACGCGCGGGCAACTTCGACTCGCTCAAGGCCGCCGGCGAGAAATACGACTTCGAGGTCGAGCAGATGGCGACCGTCGCGCATCCGAACGGCGCGCGCATTTCGTCGTCGTCGGTGCGGGCGTCGCTCGTCGCGGGCGATCTCGAAGCCGCGCAGGTCGCGCTCAGACGGCCGTACATCATCAGCGGGCACGTGGTGCACGGCGCGAAGCTCGGCCGCGGTCTCGGTTTTCCCACGCTGAACCTGCCGATCGCGCACAAGCGGCCGGCGCTCGCGGGCATCTTCGTCGTGCGCGTGCACGGTCTCGCGGACGAACCGCTGCCGGCGGTCGCGAGCCTTGGCCTGCGCCCGACCGTCGACGATTCCGGCCGTGTGCTGCTCGAAGTCTTCGTGCTCGACTGGCACGGCGACGCCTACGGCAAGCTCGTGCGCGTCGAATTCCTGAAGAAGCTGCGCGACGAGGAAAAGTTCGTCGACCTCGAAACGCTGACGGCCGCCATCGCGAAGGACGTCGACAACACTCGCGCGTATTTCGGCCTGCCGCCGAGCAATGCCGGCAGCCGCACCACGGGCTTCGCCATTTCGGCCACCGATCAAATTAGGTGAGCGCGCGGTGCATCCGTATCGCCCGCTGCCCCGCTCCCGAATCACCGCGCGCAAAAGCCCGAGCGCCGTCTCACCGAATTCACCGAGTCACCCATGAGCGACAAGAAAGAGAAAGCCTCCTCGAAGTACCCCGTCAACCTGCTCGACACGCCCTTCCCGATGCGCGGCGACTTGCCCAAGCGCGAGCCCGCGTGGGTCAAGGAATGGCAGGACAACAAGGTCTACGAGAAGATCCGCGCCGCCTCGAAAGGCCGCAAGAAGTTCATCCTGCACGACGGCCCGCCGTACGCGAACGGCGACATCCACCTCGGTCACGCCGTCAACAAGATCCTGAAGGACATGATCGTCAAGACGCGCAATCTCGCGGGCTTCGACGCCGTGTATGTGCCGGGCTGGGACTGCCACGGCATGCCGATCGAGATCCAGATCGAAAAGCAGTACGGCAAGTCGCTGCCCGCCGCCGAAGTGATGCAGAAGACGCGCGCGTATGCCGGCGAGCAGATCGAGAAGCAGAAGGCCGGATTCCGCCGTCTGGGCGTGTTCGGCGACTGGGACAACCCGTACAAGACGATGAACTTCGCCAACGAGGCGGGCGAGATCCGCGCGTTGGCGAAGATCATGGAGAAGGGCTTCGTGTTCCGCGGCCTCAAGCCGGTGAACTGGTGCTTCGACTGCGGCTCGGCGCTGGCCGAAGCGGAAGTCGAGTACAAGGACAAGACCGATCCGACCATCGACGTGATGTTCGGCTTCGCCGAGCCGGAGAAGACCGCGCACGCGTTCGACCTGAAGGCGCTGCCGAAGGCGGAAGGCGGCATCGTCATCTGGACGACGACGCCCTGGACCATTCCCGCCAACCAGGCGCTGAACGTGCACCCGGAGATCGTCTACGCGCTCGTCGATACGCCGCGCGGCTTGCTGATCCTCGCGCAGGAGCGCGTCGAGGCGTGCCTGCAGAACTACGGCCTCAGCGGCGAAGTCATCGCGACGACGACCGGCGAGACGCTCGCCAACCTGCGCTTCCATCATCCGCTGGCGGCGGCGCATCCGGGCTACAAGCGCACCTCGCCGGTCTATCTCGGCGACTACGTGACGACCGAAAGCGGCACGGGCATCGTGCACTCGTCGCCGGCGTACGGCGCGGAGGACTTCGTGTCGTGCAAGGCACACGGCATGTCGGATTCGGACATCATCAATCCGGTGATGGGCGATGGCCGCTACATCGAATCGCTGCCGCTCTTCGGCGGGCTCTCGATCTGGAAGGCGAATCCGCAGATCATCGAGGCGCTCGAAGGCGCCGGCTCGCTCCTGAAGAGCGAAAAGTACACGCACAGCTACATGCACTGCTGGCGCCACAAGACGCCGATCATCTACCGCGCGACCTCGCAGTGGTTCGCGGGCATGGACGTCACGCCGAAGGATGGCGGCCGCACGCTGCGCGAGATCGCGCTCGAAGGCATCGAGAACACGTCGTTCTATCCGTCGTGGGGCAAGCAGCGTCTCTTCAGCATGATCGCGAATCGCCCGGACTGGACGCTCTCGCGTCAGCGCCAGTGGGGTGTGCCGATGGCGTTCTTCGTGCACAAGGAAACCGGCGAGCTGCATCTGCGCACGCTGGAGTTGTTGGAGGAAGTGGCGAAGCGCGTCGAGAAGGGCGGCATCGAGACGTGGCAATCGCTCGATCCGCGCGAGCTGATTGGCGACGACGCCAACATGTACGAAAAGAACCGCGACACGCTCGACGTGTGGTTCGACTCCGGCACGACGCACTGGCACGTGCTGCGCGGCTCGCACAAGGATTCCCTGCAGTTCCCGGCCGATCTGTATCTTGAAGGCTCGGACCAGCACCGCGGCTGGTTCCATTCGTCGCTGCTCACGGCTTCGATGCTCGATGGCCGTCCGCCCTACGATGCGCTGCTCACGCACGGCTTCACCGTCGATGGCGAAGGCCGCAAGATGTCGAAGTCGCTCGGCAACGGCATCGATCCGCATGAGGTCTCGAACCGGCTGGGCGCGGAAATCATCCGCTTGTGGATCGCGTCGACCGATTACTCGGGCGAGCTCGCGATCTCCGAGGAAATCCTCAAGCGCGTGACGGAAACGTATCGCCGGATCCGCAATACGCTGCGCTTCCTGCTCGCCAACCTGTCGGACTTCGACTTCGGGAAGAACGCGTTGCCGGTCGATGACTGGCTCGAGATCGATCGCTACGCGGTCGCGCTCACGCGCAACCTGCAGGACGACGCGCTCGCGCACTATGGGAAGTACGAGTTCCATCCGGTCGTCGCGAAAATCGCGACGTTCTGCTCGGAAGACCTCGGCGGCTTCTACCTCGACGTGCTGAAGGACCGTCTCTACACGACCAAGCCCGATTCGTGCGAACGCCGCAGCGCGCAGACCGCGCTGTTCCATATCGCGCACGGCCTGCTGCGTCTCGTCGCGCCGTATCTGTCGTTCACGGCGGAAGAAGCGTACAAGGTGCTCAAGCCCGGTCAGGACACGATCTTCACGGAAGTCTTCGCGACGTATCCGGAAATCGCGAACGGCGGCGAGCTGCTCGACAAGTGGACCTTGATCCGCAACGCGCGCGGCGACGTCACGAAGGCGCTGGAAGAGGCGCGCACGGCCAACCACTTCGGCTCGTCGCTGCAAGCCGAAGTGGTGGTTCGCGCGAGCGGCGCGCGTTACGGCGCGCTCGCCAGTCTCGGCGATGCGTTGCGCTTCGTGCTGATCACGTCGCAGGTGAAGGTCGAGAAAGTGGCGAGCGAAGCGGAAGAAGGTGTCGAGGTCGCGGCGTCCGGCTACATGAAATGCGAGCGCTGCTGGCACTACTGCGCGGACGTCGGCTCGCACGCGGATCATCCGGGTCTGTGCGGCCGCTGCTTCTCCAACCTGTTCGGCGCCGGTGAAACGCGAGGCGCAGCATAATGGCAAGGACGATGGCGAAACAAACTTCGAGTGGATCGCTTGCGCCGTGGCTCGGCGTCGCACTGATCGTGATCCTGTTCGACCAGCCGACGAAGATCGCGGTGCAGAAGGTATTCGCCTACGGTGTGCCCCACGCGCTCGCGCCCTTCTTCAATCTGCTTCTGGTCTACAACCGCGGCGCGGCGTTCAGCTTCCTCGCGGCCGCGGGCGGCTGGCAGCGCTGGACGTTCACGGCGCTGGGCGTGGTCGCGGCGGTGGTGATCTGCCATCTGCTCAAGCGCCATTCGGGGCAGCGCATGTTCTGCACGGCGCTCGCGCTCATTATGGGCGGCGCGATCGGCAACGTGATCGACCGGCTCGCGTATGGGCACGTCATCGACTTCCTGGACTTCCACGTGAACGCGTGGCACTGGCCGGCGTTCAACCTCGCCGACAGCGCGATCACCGTCGGCGCGGCGCTGCTGATCTTCGACGAATTGCGGCGCGTGCGCGGTTCGCGGTGACGTTTCCGGCGCGGCTTCATTCACGAAGCCGCGCATCACACTCCTGACGGAGGCAAGTTGGAATCTTCGGAACTCGCAGGCAAGCATCTCGTTCTGGGGCTGACGGGCGGCATCGCCTGCTACAAGATCGCCGAGCTCACGCGTCTTCTGATCAAGGCCGGCGCAACCGTGCAGATCGTGATGACCGAAGCGGCCACGCAGTTCATCACGCCCGTCACGATGCAGGCGCTCTCGGGCCGTCCCGTCTACACGTCGCAATGGGACGCGCGCATGCCGAACAACATGCCGCACATCGACCTCTCGCGCGAAGCCGATGCGATCGTCATCGCGCCCGCCTCCACCGACTTCCTCGCCAAGCTCGCGCACGGCATGTGCGACGACCTGCTCTCGACACTCTGCATCGCGCGCGATTGCCAGCTGCTCGTCGTGCCCGCGATGAACCGGCAGATGTGGCAGAACCCGGCGACCCAGCGCAACGTCGCGCAGCTTCGCGCGGACGGCGTCGAAGTACTCGGGCCGGATTCGGGATCGCAGGCGTGCGGCAAGGTCGGCGACGGGCGCATGATCGAGCCGGAAGCGGTCTTCGAGGCGATCTGCGCGTTCTTCCAGCCCAAGATTCTGCGCGGCCAGCGCGTGCTGATCACGGCGGGCCCGACCTTCGAGCCGCTCGATCCGGTGCGCGGCATCACCAACCGCTCGTCGGGCAAGATGGGCTTCGCGCTCGCGCGCGCGGCGGCGCAGGCGGGCGCGGACGTGCATCTCGTCGCCGGCCCCGTTTCGTTGCCGACGCCGTGGGGCGTCTTTCGCGAAGACGTGCAGACCGCGCAGCAGATGCATGACGCGGTCATGCAGGCAACGCCTGATGCGGACATTTTCATCGCGGTGGCGGCGGTTGCCGACTGGCGCGTCGATCATGTCAGCGAGCAGAAGATCAAGAAGGTGAGCGGCGGCGCGCTGCCCGCGTTCAGCTTCGTCGAGAACCCCGACATTCTCGCAACGGTGGCAAAGCTGCCGAATCCGCCCTTCTGCGTCGGCTTCGCGGCGGAAAGCGGCGATCTCGACGTGCACGGCGAAGAAAAGCGCCAGCGCAAGAACGTGCCGCTTTTGATCGGCAATCTGGGCCCGCTCACCTTCGGCCGCGACGACAACGAGGTCGTGCTGTTCGAAGCAAGCGGCACGACGCCGCTGCCGGGCGCCGACAAGCAGCAACTCGCCCGCACGCTGATCGCGGAAATAGCGAAGCGCGCGCCGCGAACCGGTGGGCCGCTGCTCTCATGACCCGACTTTCCGTTCTCGACCAGACGCCCGTCATCCACGGTCACACGACCGCCGACGCGATCGCCGCGACGCTCGATCTCGCGCAGCTCGCCGACGATCTCGGCTACACACGCTACTGGTGCGCGGAGCACCACGGTTTATACGGCGTATCGAATCCGTGTCCGGAAGTGATGCTCGCGCGCATCGGCAGCCCGACGAAGCGCATTCGCATCGGCTCGGGCGGCGTGATGCTGCCGTACTACAGCGCGTTCAAGGTAGCCGAGCAGTTCCTGATGCTCGAAGCGCTGTTTCCGAACCGCGTCGATCTAGGCGTCGGTCGCGCGCCCGGCGGCGACATGCGCACGGCGCAGGCGGTCGCGGCGGGTTCGTACAATCGCGGCGACATCTTCCCGCAGCAGGTCGCGGAACTCGTCGCGCTCCTCGACGGCAATATCCCCGACGATTCGCTCGCCAAGGGCGTCCTGCTGCAGCCGCAGATCGACACGCGTCCCGAACTGTGGATGCTCGGCTCCAGCGACTTCGGCGGACTGCTCGCCGCGCAGCTCGGCATCCGCTTCGCGTTCGCGCATTTCATCAATGCGCAATACGGGCATCGCGTGGCGGAGGCGTACCGCGAGCGGTTCGTCCCGGGTCACGAAGCGAATCCGTATCTCGCGGCTGCGGTATTCGTCATTTGCGCCGATACCGACGAAGAAGCCCAAGCGCTCGAAAAAGCCGTCGACTTGCGCCGCGTGCAGATGGCCTACGGGCTCAACCAGCCGATTCCGTCGATCGCGCAAGGCGCCGCGCAGCACTACGGCGAGCGCGAGCTCGCGGTGATCGCGCACGAGAAGGCGCGCAGTATCATCGGCACGCCGGAGCGCGTTACAGAAAGACTGCGCGCGCTGCAGGAACGATTCAACGCCGACGAACTGATCGTGCTGACGGTCGCCGGCAGCTACGCCGCGCGCACGCGGTCCTATCAACTCCTGGCCGAAGCATTCGAGCTCGGCCAGTCGGCCCAATAAAGCCCGATTTCATGAAACTCGACGTCAAGATCCTCGACGCGCGCATGCGCGACTTCATGCCCGCCTACGCCACGCCCGGCAGCGCGGGCCTCGACCTGCGCGCCTGCCTCGACGAGCCGTTCGTCATCGAGCCGCAGCAGACGGTGCTCGTGCCGACCGGCCTCGCCATTCATCTCGCCGACCCGGGCTACGCTGCGCTGATCCTCCCGCGCTCGGGCCTCGGCCACAAGCACGGCATCGTGCTCAGCAATTTCGTCGGGCTGATCGATTCGGATTATCAGGGCCAGTTGATGGTCTCGACATGGAATCGCGGCGAGACGGCCTTCACGCTCAACCCGATGGAGCGCCTGGCGCAGATGGTGATCGTGCCGGTCGTGCAGGCCGAGTTCAATATTGTCGACGAGTTCGAGGCGAGCGAGCGCGGCGCGGGCGGCTTCGGCAGCACGGGCAAACACTGAGCTTCGTCGGCAGCAAAAAAAAAAACGGCGCGATCGAAATCGCGCCGTTTTGCTTTTGAGGCCAGCCAGATCAGTCGATCTCGATCGCTTCCGGATTCGGATTGCGCGGCGGGGCCGAGCTCTCGTCGAACGTAATCTGCATCTTGTCGTCGGCATCGACGTCCACGGTCACGCGGCCGCCGTTGACCAGCTGGCCGAAGAGCAGCTCGTCGGCCAGCGCACGACGGATCGTGTCCTGGATCAGACGCTGCATCGGGCGCGCGCCCATTAGCGGATCGAAACCGTGCTTCGCCAGGTGCTTGCGCAGCGAATCGGTGAAGATCGCATCGACCTTCTTCTCGTGCAGTTGATCTTCCAGCTGCATGAGGAACTTGTCGACCACGCGCAGGATGATTTCCTCGTCCAGCGAGCGGAAGCTGATGATTGCATCCAGACGGTTGCGGAACTCCGGCGTGAACATGCGCTTGATGTCGGCCATTTCATCGCCTGACTCGCGGCGCGACGTAAACCCGATCACTGCCTTGCCCATCGCCTCGGCGCCCGCGTTCGTCGTCGTGATGATGATGACATTGCGAAAATCCGCCTTGCGGCCGTTGTTGTCCGTCAGCGTGCCATGGTCCATCACCTGCAGGAGCACGTTGTAGATGTCCGGGTGCGCCTTCTCGATTTCGTCGAGCAGCAGCACGCAGTGCGGCTTCTTCGTGACGGCCTCGGTCAGCAAGCCGCCCTGGTCGAACCCGACATAGCCCGGCGGCGCACCGATCAGACGGCTCACCGCGTGGCGCTCCATGTATTCCGACATGTCGAAGCGCAGCAGTTCGATGCCGAGCGTGAACGCCAGCTGCTTCGCGACTTCCGTCTTGCCGACGCCGGTGGGTCCCGAGAACAGGAACGCGCCGATCGGCTTGTCCGTCTTGCCGAGACCCGCGCGCGCCATCTTGATCGATGCCGACAGCGCGTCGATCGCCGGATCCTGACCGAACACGACGGCCTTCAGATCCCGGTCGAGCGTCTGGAGCTTGCTGCGGTCGTCCTGCGACACGCTCTGCGGTGGCACGCGCGCGATCTTCGAGATGATTTCCTCGATCTCGCTCTTGCCGATGGTCTTCTTCTGCTTCGACTTCGGTAGGATGCGCTGCGCCGCGCCCGCTTCGTCGATTACGTCGATCGCCTTGTCCGGCAGATGACGGTCGGTGATGAAGCGCGCCGACAGCTCGGCCGCCGCCGACAGGGCGCCCGACGAATACTTCACGCCGTGATGCTCTTCGAAGCGCGTCTTGAGACCGCGCAGGATCGCGACCGTCTGCTCGACGGACGGCTCGGTCACGTCGACCTTCTGGAAGCGCCGCGACAAGGCCGCGTCCTTCTCGAAGATGCCGCGATATTCCGTGAACGTGGTGGCGCCGATGCACTTCAGCTGTCCCGACGGCAACGCGGGCTTGAGCAGGTTCGATGCGTCGAGCGTGCCGCCCGATGCGGCGCCCGCGCCGATCAGCGTGTGAATCTCGTCGATGAACAGAATGGCGTGCGGACGCTCCTTCAGTTCCTTGAGCACCGTCTTGAGACGCTGCTCGAAATCGCCGCGGTACTTCGTGCCCGCGAGCAGCGCGCCCATGTCGAGCGAGTACACCTGCGCGTCGGCCAGGATGTCCGGCACTTCGCCGCGCGTGATGCGCCACGCGAGGCCTTCGGCGATCGCGGTCTTGCCCACGCCGGCTTCGCCGACGAGCAGCGGATTGTTCTTGCGGCGGCGGCACAGCACCTGCACCACGCGCTCGACTTCCACCTCGCGGCCGATCAGCGGATCGATCTTGCCGTCCTTGGCGAGCTGGTTCAGGTTCTGCGTAAATTGTGCAAGCGGCGTTTCTTTCTGCGCGGCGGCGTCTTCCGATTCCGGATTCGTTTCGCTGTTCGCCTTCGCGGCGTCGCCGCTGTTCGTCTTGGCGATGCCGTGCGAAATGAAGTTCACGACGTCCAGACGCGTCACGCCCTGCTGCTGCAGGTAGTACACTGCGTGCGAGTCCTTCTCGCCGAAGATCGCCACCAGCACGTTCGCGCCGGTCACTTCCTTCTTCCCGTTCGAGGTCGATTGCACATGCATGATCGCGCGCTGGATCACGCGTTGGAAACCAAGCGTCGGCTGTGTATCGACGTCGTCCGTGCCGGGCACGGTCGGCGTGTTGTCATGAATGAAATTGCGCAGGTTCTGACGCAAATCTTCAATGTTGGCTGCGCAGGCGCGCAACACTTCAGCCGCGGTTGGATTGTCCAACAGGGCGAGCAGAAGGTGCTCGACCGTTATGAACTCATGCCGCGCCTGACGTGCTTCCATAAACGCCATGTGCAGACTGACTTCCAGTTCCTGGGCAATCATGCTTCCTCCATCACACACTGCAGCGGGTGCCCTACTTGCCGTGCATGGCTAACGACTTGCTCAACTTTGGTCGACGCAATGTCTCGCGTGTAGACCCCACAAACTCCCCTGCCTTCGCGATGAACCTTCAGCATGATCTGCGTCGCAGTCTCACGATCTTTATTGAAGTATTCCTGCACGATCATCACGACGAATTCCATCGGCGTGAAGTCGTCATTCAGCAGCACCACCTTGTACATCGACGGCTTCTTGAGCTTCTGCTCCTGCCGCTCCAGTACCGTGCCATCCTGCTTGTTGGGATTGATCGCCATACACCCATTCTAAACAACACGGACGCCCTCGCAATCGCCGCTCCAGCACCGACCGGCCGGCCGGAATGAAACGCTGAAAAGCGCGCTCGCGCAGTACGATCCATCGAATCCTGCCGCGGCCCAATGGCTCAGCGCGGCCCGCTTGCACCTCGTCGAACCCAGTATCGCACAGCTTCAAAAAACAAACCGACCATCAGACGCCGGGTGCCGACGGTGTCACACAAGTGAGTCGATTATGCGACTTTTCAAGATGACTTGCTTGGACGGCGCCGCACACGCAAAGCAGGAATTACCCTACAAATGCGGTCTTTGCAACGCGCTTATCGGCTATCCCAAAAATTCCTTGACACTCGATTTAAGAGATTTAACAATCAAACTGGCGCTTTTTATGGGGGCCATTCCGCGGACGAAAAATGGCCGAGGTGAGCTAGTGAGGAGGGGGCGGTTCACTTGTGGGGTGGCCGTCGAGCTTTTCGAGCGTGCTCTGGGTTGCGACGAGAGTTAGAGGAGAAGTACGAATGTCTACTGGTACGGTCAAATGGTTCAACGACGCGAAAGGCTACGGATTCATCACGCCCGATGAAGGCGGCGAGGATCTGTTTGCACATTTCTCGGCGATTCAAATGAACGGTTTCAAGACGCTCAAGGAAGGCCAGAAGGTCAGCTTCGAGATCGTCCAAGGACCGAAGGGCAAGCAAGCTTCGAACATCCAGGACGCTGCCTGACCGTTCGATCGAACTTAGCCTCGTGAAACCCGGCCTTCGCGTCGGGTTTTTTTGCGCCCGCTGTTTCCCATTTTGCACATATATGATATATGATGCAGTGATGCAAGATAAAGCCCCGGAAGGCGTAGGCCTTCCGGGGCTTTTATTTACCACGCCCAATCAAGGTGAGTCCTTACATATGCTCGATCATCACCTCACCGAATCCGGAGCATGAAACCTGGGTTGCGCCTTCCATCAGTCGTGCGAAATCGTACGTGACGCGCTTCGACAGAATCGACTGCTCCATCGACGAAATGATCCGGTCCGCCGCCTCGAACCAGCTCAGGTGGCGCAGCATCATCTCGGTGGAGAGAATTTCCGATCCCGGATTCACGTAGTCCTTGCCGGCATACTTCGGCGCCGTACCGTGCGTCGCCTCGAACATCGCGACCGAATCCGACATGTTGGCGCCCGGCGCGATGCCGATGCCGCCCACCTGCGCCGCGAGCGCGTCCGAGATGTAGTCGCCGTTCAGATTGAGCGTGGCGATCACGTCGTACTCAGCCGGGCGTAGCAGGATCTGCTGGAGGAACGCATCGGCGATCACGTCCTTCACGACGATGTCGTTGCCCGACTTCGGATTCTTGACCTTCATCCACGGGCCGCCGTCGATCAGCTCCGCGTTGAATTCCTTCTGCACGAGCGCGTAGCCGTAATCGCGAAACGCGCCCTCGGTGAACTTCATGATGTTGCCCTTGTGCACGAGCGTGACCGAGCGGCGGTCGTTGTCGATCGCATACTGGATCGCCTTGCGCACGAGCCGCTCCGTGCCCTCGCGCGAGACGGGCTTGATGCCGATGCCCGAGGAATCCGGGAAGCGGATCTTCTTCACGCCCATTTCTTCGCGCAGGAACTTGATGACCTTCTTCGCCTCGGGCGATTCCGCCGGCCATTCGACGCCCGCGTAAATGTCCTCCGAGTTCTCGCGGAAGATCACCATGTCGATCTTCTCGGGCTCGCGCACCGGCGACGGCACGCCCTTGAAGTAGCGCATCGGACGCAGGCAGACGTACAGATCGAGTTGCTGACGGAGCGCCACGTTCAGCGACCGGATGCCGCCGCCGACCGGCGTCGTGAGCGGCCCCTTGATCGACACGAGATAGTCCTTCACCACGTCGAGCGTCTCGTCCGGCAGCCATACGTCCGGACCGTAGACCCTGGTCGCCTTCTCGCCCGCGTAGACTTCCATCCAGTGAATCTTGCGCTTGCCGCCGTAGGCCTTTTCCACCGCCGCGTCGACGACCTTGATCATCACCGGCGTGATGTCGACGCCCGTGCCGTCGCCCTCGATGTACGGGATGATCGGCTGATCGGAAACGTTGAGCGAGAAATCCGCGTTGACGGTGATCTTGTCACCGTCCGCCGGAACCTTGATGTGCTGATACGGCATGGTCGACTCCAAATGAGGCCGGGCTTGAATGGAAGCAAACTGGACAGAGCGCGCAACGCGATGCAGCAAACGCGGGCGCCGCCGCACGCGAAAATAGCCAGAACATCATTCTAACCATGCTGGCGCGCCGGCGGGCGGCACGAGATGCCTCGTGCCCATGCATTAAGATGCCGGATTCGATCAGGCGGCGCTCCTTCACACTTTTCCGTTTTCGATGTCACTCATCGCCTTGAACAAGCCGTTCGGCACCATCTGCCAGTTCTCCGCGCACGAAACGCGCGCGTCGCTTGGCGACTGGGTGAAGACGCCGGGCGTATGGCTCGATGCCGACAGCGAAGGCCTGCTGCTGCTCACCGATGACGGCGCGCTGCAGGCCCGCATCGCGGAGCCGCGTCACAAGCTCGTCAAGCGCTATTGGGCGCAGGTCGAGGGCGCGCCCGACGATGCCGCGCTCGCGCGTCTCGCGCAGGGCGTCGATCTCGGCGACTATGTGACGCGCCCATGTCGCACCGCGTTCGTGGCGGACGAGCACACCGGCGCGCTCTGGCCGCGCAATCCGCCGGTCCGCTATCGCGCCGCGATTCCGACGACATGGATCGAGCTCGCCATCACGGAAGGCAAGAACCGGCAGGTCAGGCGCATGACGGCGGCGGTCGGTTATCCGACGTTGAGGCTCGTGCGCGTGGCCGTCGGCGCGCTCGATCTATCTCTTCGCGCTCGGACTCGCGCCCGGCGAGTCCGTCGAAGTGCCTCCGCGCGCGCCGTGGCAACGCGCTGGTTGAATCGCATTCAACTATCTCGAAAATAAGCCGCCCCGCACCGTTTATCACTTATCACTTTTTGTCGCCGCGCTTAAACACCGTGTCATGAAGACCGGCTAGCGCCTTTCGCGCTTCGATAAATTTTTTTGGGCTGCTGCGCAATTCTCGCTAAATCCGCGTCAACCGACTCCTCGCACGATGCGTTAAGGGCTTCAGATGCCGCATAAAGCTATCCGGCAGGAGCGAATAGCCGATTACAACGACCTGTGTGCTCCAGGGAGTTTGAAAGGTTCAACGTTCACGGTCGCATCGGATTCGATTTATCGATACGACTGTCAACCGAAAGTTAGGTGGCTCGTTTACCGAGATGACTCAATGACCGGGTCGTTTGGTTAATTAACTCAAGCTGAGGATTCACAGATGAACAAACTGATTGCTGCTCTCGTCGCTGGCCTGTTCGCAACCGCCGCTTTCGCACAAGAAACTTCGGCACCGGCTGCTGCTGCACCGGCAGCTGCTTCGTCAGCTCACAAGAAGTCGCACAAGTCTTCGAAGAAGTCGCACAAGAAGGCAGCCGCTGCTTCGGCACCGGAAGCCGCTTCGGCAGCTCAGTAAGTTCGTTGTAAGAGGCGGTATAGCGAAGTCAAGAACAAGCATTACCGCCGTCTTTACGGCGTTGAAGGGCAGACGGCCGCAAGGCGTCTGCCCTTGTGTCTTGAATCTGCGCATCGAGTATCGAGTAACATGCGCGGGGCCGCCGGTTTTCCGGCGCAATCATCGTCCTGTGAGGAGCATCGTCGTGAGTCTGTTGTTGCGTGCCCTGGTGTCTACATTCGGCTCGAGCATTTCGGTCAGGCGTTCGCGGCTCGCCGCCGTCGTCCGCGCGGGTGTGATCGCATTGACGCTGCCGTTCGCGGCGCTCCCGCTCGCGCAGGCGCAGACCATGCCGCCTGGCGCCAAGCAGCCGTCCGACTTTCCGCGCGCGAAGCTCACGGCGGGCATGTACGTGATCGACGCCGCCGTCGCCGCGACCGATGCCGATCGCGAGCAGGGCCTCATGTATCGCACGCAGCTCGGAGCCAACGAAGGCATGCTCTTCGTGTTCAACGAGAACGCGGTGCATTGCTTCTGGATGAAGAACACGCTGATCCCGCTGTCGATCGCGTTCATCCGCGCGGACGGCACGATCACCGACATCGACGAAATGCAGGCCGAAACCGAGAACAATCACTGCCCGCGCAACAATGGCGTGTACGCGCTCGAAATGAGCAAGGGCTGGTTCGCGGCGAAGGGCCTCAAGCCCGGAATGCAGATCAAGGGCCTGCCGCGGGCACAGCGAAGGCTTGCGTGAGCCGCGTGCTCCGATGAGAAAAAAAACCGGCTCTCGCGCCGGTTTTTTTTCGCCTCCGCGCCGCGCACGGGCGCCTCCAGCGGGCTGGCAGGATTCCTGCAAAGAGCCTGTCGACGCGCTATCCTGAAAAGATTCGGCGCGACGCCCGCGAGCCGCTCGCCGCGCCGACGGTCGCCGCATGGCAGACCACGGGTCGACATATCAACAGGAGGTTCACGTGCCCCGCAAGACTCCCATCGAGCGCTATCGGAACATCGGGATCAGCGCTCACATCGACGCCGGCAAGACCACGACTACCGAGCGCATCCTTTTTTACACCGGCGTGACGCACAAGATCGGCGAGGTTCACGACGGCGCGGCCACGACGGCCTTCTGGAAGGGCATGGCCGGCAACTATCCCGAGCATCGCATCAACATCATCGACACGCCGGGACACGTCGACTTCACCATCGAGGTCGAGCGCTCGATGCGCGTGCTCGACGGCGCATGCATGGTCTACGACTCGGTGGGCGGCGTGCAACCGCAGTCCGAAACCGTCTCTGGCGCCAGGCGAACAAGTACAAGGTGCCGCGCATCGCGTTCGTCAACAAGATGGACCGCGTCGGCGCCGATTTCTTCCGCGTGCAGCGGCAGATCGGCGAGCGCCTGAAGGGCGTGGCGGTGCCGATCCAGATTCCCATCGGCGCGGAAGAGCATTTCCAGGGCGTGGTCGACCTCGTGAAGATAAAGGCGATCGTCTGGGACGACGAAAGCCAGGGAATCAGGTTCACCTACGAGGAGATTCCCGACAACCTCAGGGATCTCGCGCAGGAATGGCACGAGAAGATGGTCGAGGCGGCCGCCGAAGCGAGCGAGGAGCTGCTCGAAAAGTATCTCGAGGACCACAACAGCCTGACCGAGGAAGAAATCAAGAACGCCTTGCGCAAGCGCACCATCGCCAACGAGATCGTGCCGATGCTCTGCGGCAGCGCGTTCAAGAACAAGGGCGTGCAGGCGATGCTCGATGCGGTGATCGACTACCTCCCCTCCCCCGTCGACGTTCCCGCGATTCTCGGCCACACGGAAGACGACAAGGAAGCGGAACGCCATCCGAGCGACGACGAGCCGTTCTCCGCGCTCGCCTTCAAGATCATGACCGATCCGTTCGTAGGCCGGCTGATCTTCTTCCGCGTGTACTCGAGCGTGGTCGAATCTGGCGACACGGTCTACAACCCGGTGAAGGAAAAGAAGGAGCGCCTCGGCCGGATCCTGCAAATGCACGCCAACGAGCGCAAAGAAATCAAGGAAGTGCGCGCGGACGACATCGTGGCGGCGGTCGGCCTCAAGGAAGCGACGACCGGCGACACGCTGTGCGATCCGAACAACGTCATCATCCTCGAGCGGATGATCTTCCCCGATCCGGTGATCTCGCAGGCCGTCGAGCCCAAGACCAAGGCCGACCAGGAAAAGATGGGCATCGCGCTCAACCGTCTCGCGCAGGAAGATCCGTCGTTCCGCGTCACGACCGACGAGGAATCCGGCCAGACCATCATCTCCGGCATAGGCGAGCTGCACCTCGAAATTCTCGTCGACCGGATGAAGCGCGAGTTCGGTGTCGAGGCGACGGTCGGCAAGCCGCAGGTCGCGTATCGCGAGACGGTGCGCAACAAGGTCACGGACGTCGAAGGCAAGTTCGTCAAGCAGTCGGGCGGACGCGGCCAGTACGGCCACGCGGTGATCTCGCTGGAGCCCGATCCGGGCAAGGGCTACGAGTTCGTCGACCAGATCAAGGGCGGCGTGATCCCGCGCGAATTCATTCCCGCCGTCGACAAGGGAATTCAGGAAACGCTGAAGGCCGGCGTGCTCGCGGGCTATCCGGTGGTCGACGTGAAGGTGACGCTGACCTTCGGTTCGTACCACGACGTGGACTCGAACGAGAACGCGTTCCGCATGGCCGGCTCGATGGCGTTCAAGGAAGGCATGCGCCGCGCGAAGCCGGTGCTGCTCGAACCGATGATGGCCGTCGAGGTCGAGCGCCGAGGAATTCATGGGCAACGTGATGGGCGATCTCTCCGGCCGGCGCGGCATCGTGCAGGGCATGGAGGACATCGCGGGCGGCGGCTGCAAGCTCGTGCGCGCGGAAGTGCCGCTCGCCGAGATGTTCGGCTACTCCACGTCCCTGCGTTCGCTGACGTAAGGCCGCGCGACCTTCACGATGGAGTTCAAGCACTACGCGGAGACGCCGTCGAACGTGTCGGAGGCGATCGTCAACTCGAAAGCGAAATAAAAGGCGCGTCAAAAAGCGTGTAGCATCATCGAAGTCCGTTGCTGGCTCGTTGGTGGCGGCAACGGACTTTTCTTATCCGCAGACGATAAACTGCTATGAGCGACCCACATCATCACACTGATTGGCGCGAGCACGGCGTCAAGGTCATCAAGGGCGATCAGCTACGACACCAACACCCCGCAGACGCCGGGCATGAACCGCGCGGCCGCGATCAACGCGGCGCGCGTCGGCGCGCAGAAGATCTGGGCCGGCACGGTCACGATTCATCCGAATGCGAAGACGGGCGCGCATCATCACGGCGCGCTCGAGAGCGTCATCTATATCGTGCGTGGCCAGGCGCGCATGCGCTGGGGCGAGCACCTCGAATTCACCGCCGAGGCCGGTCCCGGCGATTTCATTTTCGTGCCGCCCTACGCCCGCACCAGGAAATCAACGCCAGGACCGACGAGCCGCTCGAATGCGTGCTCGTGCGCAGCGACAACGAAGCAGTGGTGGTGAATCTCGACATCGATGCCGTGGAGACACCCGAGGAAGTCTATTGGGTCGATCCGATTCACAAGCATCCGCACGACCACTGAGGCGGGCGATCGATCGCGCGGCGACATGCGGCGCGCAACTTGCTATCCCGCAAAGACGCGGCGGCGCTTTTCGGCGCGGCTAAACGGGTCGCTCGCCCGGCGCATGAACCCGGCGAGCGCGACAACTACAACATCCGCACACGATGAAAAAACCTTCGACCGACGCGCATCTCCTCGAACAGGCTCGCTGGCACGCGGGCGAACTGGGCAATCACGCGATCGACGAGTTCATGGCCGGCCGCCTCACACGCCGCGAATTGCTGCGCCACGCGAGCGTGCTCGGCCTTGCCCTGGGCGCGGGCGGCATCCTCGGGATGCCGGGCGCACGAGCGCAGGGCGCGGGCAAGCCGGGCGGCACGATCCGCGTCGCGTATCTGACGCCCGCGGGCGCCGTGGATCCGCTCACCGTCACCGATGCGGCGGGTCTCGCGCTCATCAACCAGACCGGTGAATTCCTGATCGACGACGACAGCGAGCATCTCGCCCTGCGGCCCACGCTCGCGCTGTCGTAGTCCTCGAATGCGAAGGGCGACGTGTGGACCTTCAAGCTGCGCCCGAACGTGAAGTTCCACGACGGCCAGCCGATGACGGCGAAGGACGTGGTCGCGACCTTCAACCGCTTTGTCCGACCCGGGCGCGGGATCCGCCGCGCTCTCGGTGCTCAAAGGCGTGCTGTCGAAGGATTCGGCGAAAGCCGTGGACGATCATACCGTCGAGTTCCATCTCGATGCGCCCAACGGCAATTTCCCGTATTACGTTTCTTCGAATACGTATAACGCGGTGATTCTGCCGGCGAATTTCAGCGGGCCGTACGAAAAGACGTTCATGGGCACGGGCGTGCTGAAACTCGAGAAATACACGCCGAAGGTCGGCGCCTCGTTCGTGCGTAATCCGGATTACTGGGGCGAGAAGTCGCTGCCGGATCGCGTGCAGTTCGCCTTCTACGCGGACCAGCAGGCGCAACTCCTCGCGATGCAAGGCCGCCAGGCCGACGTGATGGGCGACTTCACGATGCAGGGCGGCGTCTCGATGCTGACGAATCCGCAGTTCAAGATGCTGGGCACGAAGTCCAGCTCGCATCGCCAGATGCACATGCGCTGCAACGCGGGCCCGTTCAAGGACAAGCGCGTGCGCCAGGCGCTCGCGCTCGCGATCGACCGGGAAGTGATCGTGCAGGGCCTGTTTCGCGGCCGCGCGACCGTCGGCAACGACAGCCCGTTCGCGCCGGTGTTTCCGTCGAGCGATCTCACCGTGCCGCAGCGCAGGATCGACATTGCGAAGGCGAAACAGCTGATGAGCGAAGCGGGCGTCGCGAACGGCTTCGACATCACGCTCACGACCGAGAGTACATGGAGATTCCCGACCTCGCGGTCGTCGTGCAGAACGCGGCGAAGGCGATCGGCATTCGCATCCAGCTGAAGGTGGAGAGCCAGGACCTCTATTACGGATCGGGCACGTTCGGCAAGTCGGACTGGCTCGATTTGCCGCTCGGCATCACGGATTACGGGCATCGCGGGGTGCCCAACGTGTTCCTGAACGCGCCGCTCACGAGCGGCGGCACCTGGAACGCGGCGCACTCAGGAATCCGGAGTACGACAGGCTAGTCGCGCAGTTCGTCGCGGCGCTCGACGTCGCCTCGCAGAAGAAGCTCTCGGGCCAGATCCAGCGTCTCCTGCTCGACGAAACGCCGGTGGTGATCCCCTACTTCTACGACCAGTTGATCGTCACGCGCGCCAATGTCTCCGGCGTGCGCTTCAACCCCATCTCGCAGATGTGGTTCGACCGCGCGACGGTGGCGGCGGGCTGAGCGCCGCAAGGAGGTCCGTACGATGAGCACGGTTACGCCAACGACCCGAATCGGCACGCCGCTCAACGGCTGCCAGGACGCGGCGCATCGCGCGCTTCATCGGCGTGCGGGTGCTGCTCGCGCTCGTCACGCTCTAGCTCCTGTCGATGATCGTCTTCGCCGGCGGCCAGTTGCTGCCCGGCGACGTCGGCCGCGCGATCCTCGGGCCGCTCGCCGATGCGCGCGCGGTCGCGACGCTCAATCATCAACTGGGCGTGGACCGGCCGCTTCTCACGCAATATTCGAGCTGGATCAGCCACTTCCTGCGCGGCGACATGGGCGAGTCCTACGCCTTCCGTGCGCCGGTCGCGCCGTTCATCGCGGGCGCGCTCTGGAACTCGGCGAAGCTGGGCGCGCTCGCGTTCGTCGTCGTGGTGCCGCTCGGCATCGTGGGCGGCGTGTACGCGGCGCTGCACGCGGGACGCTGGATCGACCGGCTGATCAGCATCGGCGGGCTCACGGCGACGGTCGTGCCGGAGTTCGTCTCGTCGATCGTGCTGATCCTGATCTCCGGCGTGTGGCTGCAGTGGCTGCCGATCGAGGCAACGGCGCCCGCCGGCGCGGGCGTTCTCACGCAACTGGCGCATCTGATCCTGCCGGTGCTGCCGCTCGTCTTCGTGTTCTTCGGCTATATCGCGCGGATGGCGCGCTCCGGCACGGTCGAGGCGCTCGATGTCGCTACACCCGCACCGCGATTCTCAAGGGCTTGCCGCAGCACGTCGTGATTCTCCGGCACGTGCTGCGCAACGCGCTGCTGCCGACCATCACCGCCGCCGCGACGCAGCTCGGCTACATGATCGGCGGCCTCGTCGTCGTGGAGACGCTGTTTCACTATCAGGGCATCGGCTCGCTCATCTACAACGCCGCGCAGGCGAAGGACTTTCCGATGCTCGAGGCGGGCGTGCTCACCATCGGCATGATCTACACGGCGGCCAACCTGATTGCGGACGCGCTCTACGTCGTGCTGAACCCGCGCCTGCGCACCGCCGACTCATCGAAGGATTCGCAATGAGCACAACCACCGCCGCCCCGGCGCCCGCCAGGCCGCGCCGTTTCGAGGCGCTCGGCGCGCTCGTGCGCTCCGCCACCTTCGACACCAGCGTGCTGATCCTGCTCTTCGGGGTACTGTGCGCGCTCTTCGGGCACTGGCTCGTGCCGCACGATCCGTACGCGTCCGACCCGCTCAATTCGCTCGGCGCGCCTTCCGCCGATCACTGGTTCGGCACGGATCAGCTGAGCCGCGACGTGTTCGCGCGGGTGATCGTCGGCTCGCGCGACATCCTCACCATCGCGCCGCTCGCCACCCTGCTCGGCACGGCGGCGGGCACGGCGATCGGACTCGTCGTCGGCTATTTCGACGGCTGAGTCGATGCCGCCATCGGACGGGTGATCGACGCCCTGCTCGCGCTGCCGCTCGTGATCGTCGCGCTGCTCGCGCTCGCGGCGGTCGGGGCGAGCAACACGACGATGATACTCGTCATCGGCCTCACCTTCGCGCCGATCACCGCGCGCACGGTGCGCGCCGCCGTGCTCGGCGAGCGGCATCTGGACTACGTGCTCGCGGCGCAGCTGCGCGGCGAGAACGCACTCTACATCATGTTCGCGGAGATCCTGCCGAACGTGCTGCCGCCGATCATCGTCGAGGCGACCGTACGGCTCGGCTACGCGACCTTCATGGTCGCGACGCTCTCGTTCCTGGGCTTCGGCATCCAGCCGCCATCCGCCGACTGGGGCCTCACGCTGTCCGAAAGCTATACGCTGATGGCGGGCGGCGCGTGGTGGACGGTCGTGTTCGACGCCGCCGCGATCGCCTCGCTCGTCGTCGCGGTGAATCTTGTCGCGGATGCCGTGCAGGGAGTGCTCGACCGATGAACGGACCGCCGCCATCGGCTTTTCCCACTTTCGGCGGCACCAAGGGCGAGCAGGCCGACGCGCTCACCATCGTCAGCCTGACGGTGTCGTACCGCTCGCGCGGACGCGAGCGCGAAGTGCTGCAGGACGTGACGCTGCGCGTGAAGCGCGGCGAGACGTACGGGCTCGTCGGCGAATCGGGCTGCGGCAAGTCCACCGCGGCGCTCGCGGTGCTGCGCTATCTGCCGCGAAACGGCCGCGTGAAGGCGGGCCGGATTTCGATCGGCGGACGCGACGTCGCCGCGCTCGACGCCGACGCGCTGCTCGGCATGCGCGCGAGCGCCGTGTCGATGGTGTATCAGGATCCGGGGCGCGCGCTGAATCCGTCGCTCACGATCGCACACCAGGTCTCCGAAGCGTTCGAGGTGACGGGCGTTTCCGCCGACGACGCCCTCGCCCGCACCGCCGACATGCTCAAGCGCGTGCGCATCGCTTCGCCGGAGCGGGTGATGGAGAGCTATCCGCATCAGCTGTCGGGCGGGATGCAGCAGCGCGTCGTCATCGCGATGGCGCTCGCGTGCAACCCGGAGCTGCTGATTCTCGACGAGCCGACCACCGGGCTCGACGCAACCGTCGAAGCCGAAGTGCTCGATCTCATCGTGCAACTGCGCGCGGAGATCGGCATGGCCGTGCTCTTATCAGCCACAACCTCGCCGTGATCGGACGCATGTGCGACCGCGTCGGCGTGCTGTACGCGGGCAAGCTCGTCGAGGAAGGTCCGGCCGCCGACGTCTTCGCGAAGCCGCGTCATCCGTACACGGTCGGCCTGTTGCGCTGTCTGCCGCGCGCGGGCCGCAGCAAGGAAACGGGCCGCCTCGACACGATTCCCGGCTCGCTGCCGCTGCCGGGTTCGATCGCGCAGGGCTGTATCTTCGCGCCGCGCTGCAAGCTCGCGGACGAGCGCTGCCTGAAGGACGCGCCGCCGCCGTATCGCGTGGCGTCGGCGCACGGCGATCAGATGGCGCGCTGCCATTATCACGAACGCGCGGAAACGCTGCCGCGCTCGACCGACGAAGCGCCGGTGCCCGCCGCCAGCGGCGAGGCATCGCCGCTGGCGCTCTCGGCGCGCAATCTCTCGAAAACCTTCCGCGTCGGCGACGAGGACGTGCGCGCCGTCCACGATGTCTCGCTCGATCTCGTGCAGGGTGAGACGCTCGGGCTCGTCGGCGGATCCGGCAGCGGCAAGACGACGCTCGCGAAGCTGCTGCTCGGCCTCGTGTCGCCCGACAGGGGCGCGACGCTCGAGCTCGACGGCGCGAGCCTGCCCGAGCGCGTGACCCGACGCAGCGGCGAGCAGGTGAAGTCGCTGCAGATCGTCTTTCAGAATCCGGACTCCGCGCTGAACCGCGCCCATTCGGTGCGGCGGCTGATCGCGCGGTCGCTCTCGAAGCTGGCCGCGCTGCATGGACAGGCGAAGGAAGAGCGTCTGCGCACGCTGACCGAAGCCGTGCGCCTGCCGGAGCGCTACCTCGGCTCGCGCACGCGGCAGCTGTCGGGCGGGCTCAAGCAGCGCGTCGCGATCGCGCGGGCCTTCGCGGGCGACCCGCGCGTGGTGGTCTGCGACGAGCCGACTTCCGCGCTCGACGTCTCCGTGCAGGCCGCGATTCTCAACCTGCTCGCGGACCTGCAGCGCGAACGGCGCGTGAGCTACGTGTTCATCTCGCACGATCTGCACGTCGTGCGTTATCTCTCGGACCGCATCGCCATACTGTATCTCGGGCGCATCATGGAGATCAGCCGCGCCGCCGATGTCTTCGACGGCCCGCAGCATCCGTACACCGAAGCGCTGCTGTCGTCGGCGCCCGCGCTGGACGGGGCGCGCGCGAAGCGCATCCGTCTGCCGGGCGAGCTGCCGAGCGCGGCGGATCCGCCGTCGGGGTGCGTGTTCCATACGCGCTGCCCGCGCAAGATCGGCGACATATGCGAGACCGAGACGCCGCCTTGCCGCGATGCAGGCAACGATCACGCGATTCATTGCCACATTCCCGTCGACGAACTGCGCGCGCTGCAACGCCAGGAAAGCTGATCTCGCGCAACGGCCAGGCGGCGGATGAAGCATTCGCCGGAACCAAAGCGGCCTTGCGCGTCTCTCACCGGTTCGATGTCCGACAACAACGAGGATTCAACCGATGAAACCCGCCTTCTCCAGCGCGCTCACCGCAGGTCTGACTTTCGCCGTCGCGCTGGCCGCGCATGCGCAGACACCGCCGCCAGCCCCGACGCCCGGCGCGTCCGATCCGACCTTCTCGGCCTATGCGCTCGCGCAGCAATGCGCCGCGAAGTCCGGCAACGCGGCGCTCGGGCAATGCGTCAGCGCCGTGCGCGGCATCGTGCGCGGGTATCAGTATGGCGTGCTGTTCCTGTCGCAGCGCGCGTCGCTTTCCGATGGCGAGATGAAGCGCGTCTCGCTGTGCCTAACGGACACGAAGGTTTCGTCGATCATCGACGACTTCCTCGCCGACGCGAAGCAGGTCGACGAAGCCGATCTCAAGCGTACGCCCGCGGAAATCGCGGTGCTCGACTCGGTGCACGCGCATCATGCATGCACCTGACTCCGCTCGCACGGAAGGCGATTCGACCCGGGTGAGCCCCGCTCGCCCGGGGTCGCGCGCTGAGAATCAATAGCGCTCCGGCACCGGCTTGCAGGCGAGTTCCGGCTCCCGATAGCCGTCTGCCTTCTGCCGCTTCGGGAGTTTCACCTTGTCCGGGAGACGGGCTTGTACGGCACCTTGTCCAGCAGATGACTGATGACGTTCAACCGGACGCGCTTCTTGTTATCCGAATGGGCGACGAACCACGGCGCGAAATCCGAGTCGGTTTTCAGAAGCATCTCGTCGCGAGCGCGGGAAAAGTCGTACCAGCGGCCATAGGATTCGAGATCCATCGGCGACAGCTTCCAGGTCTTGCGCTCGTCGCGAATGCGGTCCCCGATACGCCGTGTCTGCTCTTCGGGACTGACATCGAGTCAGTACTTGAGAAGCACGATGCCCGAATGAACCATCGCGCGCTCGATGAGCGGCGTTACCTTCAGAAATTCCTGCACATGCTCCTCGCTGCAGAAACCCATCACGCGCTCGACGCCGGCGCGGTTGTACCAGCTACGGTCGAAGATCACGACCTCGCCCGCCGCGGGCAAGTGCGGCAGATAACGCTGGAAGTACATCTGGCTCCTTTCGCGCTCGCTCGGCTTCGGCAATGCGACCACCCGGAAGACGCGCGGATTCACGCGTTCGGTGATCGCCTTGATCGTGCCGCCCTTGCCGGCGCCGTCCCGCCCTTCGAGCACGATGCAGACTTTGCGCCAGTATGCACGACCCATTCCTGCAGTTTAACCAACTCGACGTGCAACGACCGTATCGCTTTTTGATATTTTTTGTCGCTGAGGCGGCCCCTGCAAGGCGACTCGCCGTTCACCGCTTTGTTCGTTGTTTCTGTCATTCCCTGCCTTTCTTCAAATCGCCACCGGTGACGCCGATATTCGAACTCCGGTTGGCTGCTTGCTTGATTTGATATCCTAACTAATGTGAGCAAACCGGCTTCGGATATCTGTAGCAAACCATCCTACTATATTTTCCGCGCCATCCGTCGGCCTGTCACGAAACGTTGCATCGGCGCGCCCGCGCCGATGCAACGGCCAAAGACCAAGGCGTTGCCTAAAGCATTTCGAGCGAGCGCTTCGTCTTCGGCGGTTTGAACTGCTGGTCGATGTCCGCGAGTTCATCGGCGGACAGCCGCAGATCGAGCGCCGCGCGGTTCTCGCGCACGTGCGCGACATCGGCCGCATTGGGAATCGCGAACACGCCGGGCTGCTGCAGCACCCATGCGAGCGACACCTGAAACGCCGACACGCCGCGCGCGGCCGCGATCTTGTCCAGTGCGCCGCCGCGCGGCAGGCAAGCGTGATCGACCGGGCTATAGGCCATCGCCGGCAGGCGGCGCTCGCGCAGCCACGGCAGGAGATCGAACTCAGGCACGCGCCGCGCGACGTTGTAGAGAATCTGATCGGTCGCGCAGGCGTCGCCGCCATCGAGCGAGAACAGTTCCTCCATGTCGTCGGTGTCGAAGTTGCTCACGCCCCAGTGACGGATCTTACCGTCGTCCTTCAGCTTTTCGAAACCGGCCACCACGCCTTCCAGATCCTCGCCCCCGCGCCAGTGCAGCAGATAAAGATCGATGCGATCGGTCTTCAGGCGCTTCAGGCTGCGCTCGCACGCGGCCTGCACGCCGCGCTCGCTGCCGTTGTGCGATACACTTTGCTCACGATGAAGAGCTCGTCGCGCACGTCGCCGAGCGCCTCGGCGATGAGCTTCTCGCTTTCTCCGTCGCCGTACATCTCGGCGGTATCGACGAGCGTCATGCCGAGCTCGACGCCGTCGCGCAGCGCGGCGATTTCGCTCTTGCGCGCATTCGGGCGCTCGCCCATTTCCCAGGTGCCTTGGCCGAGCTTCGGAATCGATTCGCCTGTCGGCAGCGTGACGGTCGGAATGGATCGGGTCATTGCAAGCCTCCTTGTGTGTCCGCCGATTATGGCGCAAGGAGCACGCCCGCCGCCGCGCTCAGACCAGACCGACGACGAGCGGTCCGAGCAGCGTCAGCAATACGTTGGCGAGCGCGTAGGTGATGGCGAACGGCACGGTCGGCACCGCGCTCTCCGCACGGTCGAGCACGCCGCCGAACGCCGGGTTCGCGCTGCGCGATCCGCTGAGCGCCCCCGCCAGCAGCGCGGCGTTGTCGTAGCGCAGCACGTAACGGCCGAAAAGCATCGTCAGAAGGAGCGGGAACAGGATGCGCCGAGCAGGAAGATCGTCAGGCCGCTCTGCTTCACCGTCACGACCGCCTGCAGCCTTGAATTCAGGCCGACCGCCGCGACGAACGCCGCGAGCCCGAAATCCTTCAGCAACTGCGAGGCGGCCGGCGGCATGACGCCGTACATCGGATGCTTGCCGCGCATCCAGCCGAACAGGAGACCGGCGACGAGGCAGCCGCCGCCCGAGCCGAGCGTGAGCGGAACGCTGCCCACGTCGACCGGCGAGCCCGATCAGCAGCCCGAGCACGATGCCCGCGCTCATGTAGATGAAGTCGGTCTTGTCGGTGTACGGCAGCTCGTAGCCGGCGGCGTCCACGGCGCGCTTCGTGTCCTGCGGCGAGCCATAGAACGTGATCACGTCGCCGTGCTCGAAGCGCGTCTGCGGCAACACCGGCAGCGGACGACCGGCGCGCGCGATGTCGTGGATATAGACGCCGTGACGCATGTCGCGATCGACTCGGGCGAGCACCTCGGCGATCGTCGTGTGATTCATACCGCGCTTCGTGAACACGCCCTGGCGCTTCTGCATCACGACGCTGATGCCGTCCGTATCCGCGACTTCCTCGCCGATATGCGCGGCCGCGCTCACCATCACCTCCCGCCGCCCGACGACGAGCACGACGTCGCCCGCCTCCAGCACGGTGTCCGGACGCGGCTCGAGCGCGCGGCCCGCGCGCCGGATGCGCTCGACGGTGATCAGGTCGTGATCGTCCACTTCGATGTCGGTGACCGTGCGCCCCGCCGCGCCGCTGTTCGTCACGCGATAGGCGCGTCCGACGAGCGCCGACAGCGCGGCAAGCTGTCCCGGGCCGGTGCCGGCGGCGGTGCCGGCGAGCGCCTTCTCCGCCTCCGTCGCCGCTTGCTTCAGGCTTTGGCCCATGAACTTCGGTAGGATGTTCACGCATACGATGGTCGAGCCGAACACGTAGGTCACGGCATACGCAACCGCCACGTCGGCCTGCAGCGCCTTCGTCTGGTCGGCGGGCAGGCCGAGCCGCGCGATGGCGTCGCCCGCCGTGCCGATGATCGCCGATTGCGTGAGCGCCCCGCCCGCGAGCCCGGCGGTGGGTCCCTTGTTCAGCCCGAAGACCTTCGCGCAGACGATCACGTTGAGAAGCGCCGTCACGGCGAGAAATACCGCCATCGCGATTTCGCGCAGCGTCTTGCGGTTGATCGAATTGAAAAACTGAGGGCCGGAATCGTAGCCGACCGCATAGATGAACACGGCGAACATCACCGATTTCACGCCGTTGTCGATCTGCACGCCCACCTGGCTCACGACGACCGCCGCGATGAGCGATCCGCCCACGCCGCCCAGCTGGAACCTGCCGAAGTTGATCTGTCCGATCAGATAGCCCGCCGCGAGCGACAGGAAGAGCGCGGATTCCGGCGACTTCTGGAAGATGTCGTGAATCCAGTCCATGACATCAACCCAGTTTACCAGCCAGCCCGATGATCACCGGCCCGAGCAACGGCAGCAGCATGTTCGAAAGCGCATAGGTGATGGTGTAGCCGATGACGGGCGTCGCGTTGCCCGTCACGCCGACGAGCGCGCTGATCGCGGGCGTGCTGCATTGCTGGCCGGCGATCGCGCCGAGCAGCATCGGCACTTCGAGCTTCAGCAGCCAGCGCCCGATGAAGAGCGACGCGAGCGCCGGTCCGAGCGTGATGACGATGCCCGCGGCCGGCAGCGCGATGCCGTATTCGCGGATGAGCCGCAGCGCATCGGCGCCCGCTGACAGTCCAACCGCCGCGATGAACGTGCAGAGGCCGAAGTCCTTCAGGATCTGCGCCGCCACCGACGGCAGCGAGCCGATCAGCGGATAGCGCGAGCGGATCCAGCCGAACAGCAGCCCAGCGAGCAGGCAGCAGCCGCCCGTGCCGAGCATGAGATCGATGCCGCCGACGTGGGCCGACAATCGCCCGACCCCGATGCCCAGCAGCACGCCGAGCCCGAGAAAAACGAAGTCGGTCTTCTGCGTCGCGCGAAGCATGTAGCCGAGCCTGGCCGCGCCGCGCGCGACGTCCTCCTTGTTGCCGACCAGCGTCAGCACGTCGCCGCGCTGCAGCTGCGTGCCGGACAGGGCGGGAATCGTGCTGTCGAGACGTGTCACGGCCGCGATGAACACGCCGTGCGCGTCGGCGGGCGCGGCGCGAGCGCGCACCTGCGCGAGCGTGAGGCCGTGGATCGCGCGCTGCGTGAGCATCACCTCCGCACGCTCGACGAAGACGTCCGAGACGCCGCCGCCGTACACCTCTTTGCCGATCGCGGGAATCGCCTCGATAAGCGCCTCGCGCCGCCCGCCGACCACGACGCTGTCGCCCGCCTTCAGCACCACCGAGGGCTGGGGCTTGATGATCGAGTGGTCGCGCTGCACGCTGATGTTGTAGCCGAAGCGCTTTTCCAGCTCGCCGATGGTGTTGCCGGCGCCCGTCGTCACCCTGAGCTCGCGTCCGGCAAGCGGCGGCGCGGCAGGCGTCTGTCCGGGCGTGAGCGCGCCGTCGCCGCCGAGCTTGCGCCAGACGCGCTTCGCTTCGTCGCGCAGGTTCACGCGCAGGATGAGCGGCGCGAACTGGCTCGCGAAAAGCACAATCGTGAAGAGACCGAACAGATAGCTCACGCTGTAGGCGGTCACGATATTCGCCTGCAGCCGCGCCGTTTCGGCGGCCGGTAGTCCGAGGCGGTTGATGGTCTCCGATGCCGTGCTGATCACGGCCGATTCGGTCGCTCCGCCGGCGAGGAGTCCGGCCGCGGTTCCCGCATCGAGCTTGAGCACGACGACGGCGCCGAGCACGAGCGCGATCACGACGACGATCTCGACGATCGACAGCGCGCCGTAACGCCATCCGCGTCCGATATTCGCGAAGAATTGCGGGCCGCCTGTAAAGCCGAGCGAGAAGATGAAAAGCGCGAAAGCGATGTTTTTGAGATCGGGCGAGATACGCGCACCGCTTTGACCGAGAATCAAGGCGACGATGAGCGTGCCGCAAACGCCGCCGAGCTGTAATGGGACCGAGCTTGAACGAGCCAATGAAATAGCCGATCGCGAGACTGGAAAACAGAGCGATCTCGGGCTGCGCGGACAGGAGAGTCAATATCATCGGTCGCGAATGGTTATTGGCAGCCGGAAGCGCGTGCGCCGCCTGTGGCGGATTAAGAGATCATCCCGGCATGAAAGCGTTTGGCAAGAAATTTAATCAGGACATCGGGCCCAATAAAGAAAAACTCTTATTTCAAGCTTGATATATCAACACCTCAAAAATGAGAACCTCGCCATAAAATGCGATTTTTAAGTATTTTCCACATATATGAGGATAGTCTCCATAACAGCCGCCTTTAACTGAAATAATCGCCTCTCTCAATTCACCATCGCTTTAGGAACGCTGTACGGACCACGCGAATGCAGGGGTTATACGGATTGAACCGAACTACCCTGAAAAATCAGCATCGTCATCCGGAATTTCATGATTTAGTAGTACTAACCCGCTGACGCGGGAGGGGGAGGCGGACACAGGTCTATGGCTGACGTTTGATGAAGAGGGTTGTCTGACGCTGAAACCCAGCGAGGTGGTGAGCGGTGTCGCCAGGAGCAGTATGTGAACGCCCAGTTGGGCATTCCACCCACTGTTTCCAGAAAGCTCGCCATGACACCACTGCGCCAACGCATGCTGCATGACATGCAGATTCGCAACCTTGCGGATAATACCTAGAAGCCCTATCTGATTCAGGTACGCAGTTTCGCCCGGCACTTCCGCCGCTCGCCCGAACTGCTGGGTCCCGAGGAGATCCGGGCCTGGCTCGTCTACCTGCGCGAAGAGCGCAGGCTGGCACCCGCCTGTCTCAGCGCAACGATCGGTGCACTGCGCTTCCTGTACCGCGTGACGCTCAAACGCGACTGGAGTAACGAAGACTTTCCCTTGCCCAAGAAGCCGGTGAGACTACCGGTCATCCTCAGCTTCGACGAGGTTAAAGCCTTCTTCGATGCCGTTCCCAGCCTGAAACACCGGGCCATGCTGATGACCGCGTATGCCGCCGGTCTGCGAATTTCAGAAGTTGCGCACCTGAAGGCCATCGACATCGACAGTCAGCGCATGGTCATCCGCGTGAACCAGGGCAAGAACCGTAAGGATCGCTATGTAATGCTATCCCCGCGCCTGCTCGAGATCCTGCGAGCGTACTGGCACGATGCTCATCCTCGCGACTGGCTTTTCCCCGGCGACATTCCCGGACGCCCGATCACTCCTTCCGCGATCAGGCTGGAATGTAACATGGCACGGGAGCGCAGCGGCATCAAGAAGCCCATAACACCGCATTCCTTGAGGCACGCGTTCGCCACGCACCTGCTGGAAACGGGTGCTGACGTACGAAGGATCCAGCTATCCAGCTGCTCATGGGCCATAGGTCCCTTTCGACTACCTCGCGCTACTTACGAATCGCGACCAGTACCGTGTGCGCTACCACCAGTCCCTTCGACCTGCTCCCGCATCCCGAACCCATTCCATCTCCGCCTCCTGCGCCCGAGTATTTCTGAGCGCAACCATGCGTCCGGCGCTCGAGGTGGCGGACATTCTTCGCCGCTGCGGCCTGCAGTACCGGCAAACCCATGCCGACGGGCTCAGTCGTGTCCAGTGGCGTGTGATGAGCGCCATCGGACTGTGTCGTACCGCCGCGCTCGGAAGACATGTCGAGCGGTACGACGCGTGCGGCCATCAGCGCATCGCCTACGACTCGTGCCGCAATAGACATTGCCCAAAGTGCCAGTCGCTCGCCCGCGCGCAATGGCTCGAGCGCCGGCAGGCCGAGCTGCTTCCACAGGTGGAGTACTTCCATGTCGTCTTCACACTTCCCGAACCCATCGCGGCTCTCGCGCACCAGAACAAACGCGTTCTCTATGACATGCTCGCGCCAGCGCCGAGACGTTGCGTACGATCGCCGCCGATCCGAAGCACCTGGGCGCCGAGATCGGTTTCATCATGATCCTGCACACGTGGGGGCAGAATCTGCTGCACCACCCGAACGTGCATTGTGTCGTGCCCGGTGGTGGCATCTCCCCGGATGGCGAGCGCTGGATCGCCTGCCGCCCCGGCTTCTTCCTGCCCGTGCGGGTGCTCTCACGGCTCTTTCGCCGACTGTTCCTCGAGCAACTGCGCCGCGCGTTCGACGCCGGCATGCTTCGCCTGCACGGCCAGCTCGAGCCGCTGCATGATGCCCGCGCGTTCGCTGCCTGGCTTGCGCTCGCTGCCAGGTCGGAGTGGGTCGTCTACGCCAAGCCACCCTTTGGCGGTGCCGAACACGTGCTCGATTACCTGGGCCGCTATACCCATCGCGTCGCCATTTCCAATAACCGGCTGCTGAGCTTCGGCGGACACGCCGTGCAGTTCCGCTGGAAGGACTACCGGCACGAGGCCCGGCACAGCACCATGACGCTCACGGCCGACGAGTTCATCCGCCGCTTCCTGCTGCATGTGCTGCCCGACGGCTTCAAGCGCATCCGCTACGGCTGGCTCGCCAACTGTCACCGGGCAGACCGACTTGCCACCCGCCGGCGGCTGCTCGGTGTCGAGCCGCCCGCCGCTGCGTCAGTCCAACCGGGCGAAGACTACCGTGAGCGCTACCAACGCCTGACCAGCAGGTCGCTGCGGGACTGACCCGTGTGCGGCACCACATTCGCATTGAAGAAATGCTCGGCAGCCTTCCACGCGCCCCGCCAGGTCCTGACCATGCGCGCTAGTTGCTACCGCACCTGTTTCCGCACACGTTTGCCTTTCCCGACGAAGCTAACGCAGCCGGACTCGCGCCATCGATCCGCGTCGCGTGGACTTGCCCCCGCATAACCGGACAGCCGGTCCCGCTTAGGTTGGAGGATTTGCTTGCCGACGAAACTCGCGCGGCGAGCGGTATTTAAGGGCGCTGTGCGGGTGTGACTCGTTATCGTGGTCGAACGCGATGGCCAGATTTTGCAGCGCCGTCCTGGCGTCGGGTTTCGGCATCCACGAAACGTAATCACGCTTTATCGTTTCGTAATCACGCTTTATCGTTTTAACGAAGCTCTCGGCCATCCCGTTGCTTTGCGGACTTCTGACGGGTGTCGTTACTGGCTTCAGTCCGATTTTTCGAGAGAACTTCAATGTGTCATCGGCAATGTAGCAGGAACCATTGTCGCTTAACCACTCGACTTCCCTGTCGGCCTTCAACGCGCCGGTGAAGCGGTTCTCGACGGCTTGAAGCATGACGTCACGCACCATATCGCCAGTGTAACCGCCTGTGCTCGCGGCCCAACTCATGGCTTCGCGGTCGCAACAGTCGAGTGCGAAGACGACACGCAATGGGACACCGGCATCGCAGCGGAATTCGAAGCCATCCGAGCACCAGCGCATGTTGCTGCTATCCACCGCGACCTTGCCGTCATGCCGACGCGTAGACGAGGCGTGCCGAGGGCGATGTTCAAGCAGCAGGCCGTGGCGACGCATCACGCGATACACGCGCTTTGCATTTACTCGCGGTTGAGCCAGCATGTCCCGGCTTCGCCTCAGCAACGCCCAAGCACCTCGGTATCCATACGTCGGCGCGTCGCCTAACAACTCATGAAGTTCGGCGACAAGCGCCGTGTCGTCGAGCACGGGCATCTTGCGCCGGTCGACCCAGTCAGCCGGCCGCTTCGACTTGACTGCGAGATTCGAGCGCGACACCCCCAGGACTTCACAGACCGTCTTCAACGGTCGTCCCCCGGCAGCAATGGTGAACGCGCAGTCAATTCCTGTATCTGAACACAGACAGGGTGCTAATTCAATGACGCAGTGCACTAGGGCGCAGCCTTCGCAGTTGGGGCTGCGCCCTAGTCTTTTGTGGACCGCACATGCATGCAGGTGAGCGTTTCAATAGCATCAGCCATCTGATCGGCGCCTTGCTGTCGGTGGTGGGACTGGCGACGCTCGTCACGATGGGCGCGCTGTACGGCGACGCTTACAAGGTCGTCAGCTTCGCGCTGTACGGCGCGGCGCTCTGCGTGCTGTACGTCATTTCCACACTGTACCATTGGGCGCGCACGCCGCGCGTCAAGGCAATACTGCAGAAGTGCGATCATTCGGCCATCTACTTGCTGATCGCCGGCAGCTACAAGCCTTATACACTGGTGACTTTGCGTGGGCCATGGGGCTGGTCGCTCTTCGGCGTGAGCTGGGGACTTGCCGCGCTCGGCATCACGCCTCACGCTCGGGCGCCGAACCCGCAGCGTTTCGATGATGCTCTACGTGTTGATGGGCTGGCTCGCGTTCGTAGCCGTTCATCCGCTCGTGACGGCGCTGCCGCCCACGGGAACCGCGTGGCTGGTGGCGGGCGGCGTCGTGTACACTGCCGGTATCTGGTTTTTCATCAACGACGAGCGCATTCGGCACGGACATGGAATCTGGCATCTGTTCGTGCTGGCAGGCAGCTTGTGCCAGTTCGTAAGCATCGCGCGCTATGTCGCGTAAGCGTCGGACGGGGCGAGCGCCACGGCATCGCAGCGTCATCGATGCAACTTAGCGCCACATGACGTGTCTTGATAACACGTCGAACCTTGCGGCAACGCCCGGCGCTCACTGACCGCCGATTGGCCCGCCGCCCGATTTTTTTCCGAGCGTCGCGCATGCGCTCTGCCGGCCGAACGATGGTTCGCCGCAGTCACGATTTGCATGCGCGCCACTCGGCATCACGATTACATCCATTTATGTCTTTTGATTCACTCGGTCTGTCCGAACCCCTGCTTCGAGCCGTCAACGAACTCGGCTATTCCAGTCCCACCCCGATCCAGCTGCAGGCGATCCCCGCCGTTCTGAAAGGCGGCGACCTGCTGGCGGGCGCGCAAACCGGCACGGGCAAGACCGCCGGCTTCACGCTGCCGATCCTGCAGCGCCTGTCGCAACTCGCGCCCGTCACGGGCGGCGCGAAGCGTCCGGTGCGCGCGCTGATTCTCACCCCAACGCGCGAACTCGCCGCACAGGTCGAGGAAAGCGTGCGCGCATACGGCAAGTATCTGAAGCTCAGATCGACGGTGATGTTCGGCGGCGTCGGCATCAATCCGCAGATCGAGGCGCTGCGCCGCGGCGTCGATATCGTGGTGGCGACGCCGGGGCGTCTGCTCGACCACATGCAGCAGAAGACGATCGACGTGTCCAAGCTCGAAATCCTCGTGCTCGACGAAGCCGATCGCATGCTCGACATGGGTTTCATCCACGAAATCAAGCGCGTGCTGGCGCGGCTGCCGGAGAAGCGCCAGAACCTGCTCTTCTCGGCCACCTTCTCCGACGAGATCAAGGCGCTCGCCGACGGCCTGCTCGATTCGCCCGCGCTCATCGAAGTCGCGCGCCGCAATACGACGGCCGAGACCGTCGAGCAGAAGATCCATCCGGTCGATCGCGATCGCAAGCGCGAGCTGCTCACGCATCTCATCCGCACCAACAACTGGTTCCAGGTGCTCGTGTTTACGCGCACGAAGCACGGCGCGAACCGGCTCGCCGAGCAACTGGGCAAGGACGGCATCAGCGCCCTCGCGATTCACGGCAACAAGAGCCAGTCGGCACGCGCGCGCGCGCTCACCGAGTTCAAGAATCAGACGCTGCAGGTGCTGGTCGCGACCGATATCGCGGCGCGCGGCATCGACATCGACCAGTTGCCGCACGTCGTCAACTTCGATCTGCCGAAAGTGCCGGAAGGCTACGTGCATCGCATCGGCCGCACGGGCCGCGCGGGCGCAGAAGGCGAAGCGGTGTCGCTGGTCTGTGTGGACGAGCATCAGCTGTTGCGGGATATCGAGCGCCTTATCAAGGGCCCGATTCCGCACGAAGTGATTCCCGGCTTCGAACCCGATCCGAACGCGAAGCCGGAGCCGATCCAGCGCCGCAGCCAGGGGCGCGGCCAGGCTCAGGGGCGTCAGGCTCCGCGCAACGGCGAGGCGCGTCCGAACGGCGAAGCACGGCGCAATGGCGAGCCGCGCCGTGACGGCGGCCGTCCGAGCGGCGAGGCGCGGCCGGCGAATGGCAACAATGGCGGTCAGCCTGCGCGCGACGGGCGCAATAACGGCAAGCCGGCGGCCAACCCCGGTGCGCTGCTCGGCGGCCGGCGTAACGCCGAGCGCTCCAGCAATCGCGGGCGTTGAACGAGCGTCGGCGCGGCGCGCCGACGCTTCAGGCGGCGGCGCTCGCCGCCCGCTTCAGCCATTCGAGTTGCTCGCGCCAGCGCGCGAGCACCGCACGGGCCTCATGGGCTCCGGTCAGTTCGAACGCGATTCCACTCGTGAGTCGCGCATATCCCACCCGCTGCATCTCGCCGCTCTCGATCGTGCCGACGAAGTATGCGAGCGGCACATCGTCGAGCGGCACGCGTCGCACATCCAGTTGCACCTGATGGAATGCCTCATCGAAAACGAAGGCAAGCGTCGCGCGCCCGCTCGCCGCGACAGCCTGCGCGGTCCGGGACGACGGCCAGAACGCGAACGCGAGCGTGCGGACATCGGGGGCGAGCAATTCGCCCGCGCTCGGCAGCGCGGTCCGCACGCGACGGGCCGAATCGGCGGCGTACAGCGATGCGGTGAACCTGCCGTCGGCGCCCGCGAGCGTGCCGTCGAACAGCGCGCGCAACGGGAGCGGCCATTCGTCGAAAACGGAATGGGAGGACAGCGATGTCTGCGGCGCGGTGCGGTCGGTCATATCGACTTGCCGGCTTCGGGCCGGCATCGCTGAACGGCGGCTAGCGGAAGAACAACTGTGTCATCTTGGCGAGCGGATAGTGCACGCCGGGCTGAATGCGAGCGGGCAACTCGAGCGGCTTGAGCAGCATCTTGATGCACTGATCCGCCGACAGGTTGCGCCTTACGAGCGCATTCACGCGCGCCGAGAGTTCGCGGTTGTATTCCGAATCCTGCGCATGCTCCGGATAGCGAATGGCGAAGACGTGGCGCAGCGCGATCTCCGAATCCTCGCTCTTCAGTTCCACGACGCGCCGCACGAGCGCGCCGAGCACGGCCATGCGGCCGTTGGCCTCGATCTTGTTCCACTTCTTGAAGAAGCGGAAGAAATGCTTATAGTGCCGCACTTCGTCGGTCCGGATGTTGTCGGTGATCTCTTTCAGCACCGGTTCGTCCGAACATTCGTTGATGGCGCGATAAAGCGTGGCCGTGCCCGTCTCGACGACGCAGCGGGCCACCATCTCGAGCGCGCGCTTCTTCTCGAAGGCCTCGTAGGAGCAAGTGAGCGAATATTCATCGAAGAAATTCCGGAAGGTCGTGTCCCAGTCGAACTCCGGCCAGACGTAATTGATGTAGGTCTTGAGCGCCCTGCCATGCTGCATCTCTTCGGGCTCCCACTCGTTGTTGAGCCATGCGGAGATCTCGGGGTCGTCGTGGAAATACTTGCTGAGATTGCTCGTGTAGAGATCGGTGCCGCTCTCGATGAACGAGCAGGCGCACAGCAACAAGAGAAGATGCTCTTTTGATTCCGCCTTTTGACGGTCGATCCGGGTGAGATCGATGTCCTCGATGCGCCACGGCATGACGTGGGTACTGTCGGTGTGCATGTATCGCGCTCCCTGGCTGGACTGAACGCGCCATCGGCCAACAAGAGAAGGCCGAGGTTCAGGCGACGCCGCGAATGGTTCGGTCACAGCGTCTTCAACTTCACATGTTAGCAGCTTGTTTTTCCCATCTTAGCCACCCTGCAACAACTTTGCAGACATGGGGACAGACTCGCGTGGGGACGCATCGGTTCCGCCTGTGTGAAATTTCCATGACTCGGCGCGCCAGCCATCGACTTTTGCAGCACGAAACGTGCCGGTCGCATTCCTCTGCGGACCAGGGAGAGAGCCCGGACGCACGAAGGCGGCCGAAGCCGCCTCGATCGATTCAGCCGATGTATGCCAGCGGAGGATTCAAGCCGTGCGCCGCGCGGACCGCATGCGCCACGCGACGATCGCAAGTGACACGCCGGACAGCACCGCCGCGAGCAACACGTAGTAGCTGGGCGCGAGTTTGTCGCCGGTGAAATGGATGAAAGCCTCGACGATGGTCGGCGCGAAGCCGCCGAACAGCGTGACGCCGAGCACGTAGCCGATCGAGAGGCCTGTCGAGCGCACGCGGGTCGGGAATATCTCGGACATGAGCGCCGGCATCGGGCCGGAATATGCCGCCTTCAGGATGCCCGCGGCCGCCTGCAGGACGACGAGCGACGTGACCGTCGGATGCGCCTGCAGCCAGGCAAACATCGGATAAATCGTGACACCCATGAAAATGGATGTGGCGAGCATGTGCGGATGCGTCCCAGCCGGTCGGAGAGCGCGCCTATCAACGGCGAGAAGATGAACTGCAATCCGCCGTTGAGCACGACGACAGCGAACGATGCGGTGGCCGGGAGATGCAGTTGCTTGACCGCGTATATCGGCATGTAGAGTTGCAAGACAGACGTACACGCCGACGGTCGATTGCGCGACGATGCCCACGGCGAGCAGCAGATTCAGCCATTGATTCGAGAACGAGACGCCGGGCGCGCTCGCCTTCTTCGCTAAACGCGTCGCCAGGAACTCGGGCGTTTCGTCGAGATGCGAGCGAATGTAGTAACCGACCGGACCGACGAGCAGACCGAAGACGAACGGAATGCGCCACCCCCAGCTTTCGAGTGCCGGCTGCGGCAGCCATGCCGTCAGGAGCGATCCGAACGCCGCCGCCATAATCGCCGCAAGCCCCTGGCTCGCGAACTGCCAGCTCGCATAGTAGCCGCGCCGCGCATCGCTGTGCTCGACCATGAACGCGGTCGCGCTGCCGAATTCGCCGCCGACGGCAAAGCCTTGCACGAGGCGCGCAAGCAGGATCAGCAGCGGTGCGGTGATCCCGATGTGCCGATACGACGGCATGACGGCCATCGTGAGCGTGCCGACCATCATCAGCAGAAGGCGAGCGTGAGCGCGGCCTTGCGGCCCTTGCGATCGCCATAGACGCCGAGCACGATTGCGCCGAGCGGCCGCATCAGGAACGAGATGCCGAAGGTGCCGATGGCCAGCATCGTCGAAAGCCATTCGTCGTGCGACGGGAAGAACGCCTTCGCGATGACCGTCGCGAAGTAGCCGTACACGAGAAAGTCGAACCACTCGAGCGCATTGCCCACCGACGACGAGAACACGATGCGGCGGACCATCGCTTTCGACATCGCTTCCCTGGGTGCGGCCGTTCCTGCATTCGCCGCCGCCGTGCCCTGAGCGTTCGGCGCTCGATACGCGCTTTCGTTCATGTTTATCCTTTCCCTGCTTAAGCTGCCGTGTCGTGGTTCGAGCCCGCGGCGGTTATGCCGCGCGCGGGCGTGCGTGTCCGTTTCGCTTGCCTGCCAGCAGCGAATACGCGCGATTGTTTCAATGAAAGGAGACCCGCCCGAAGGGCGCGGCCTCCGATGTCTGGGTCAGAAGCCGGCCGCGAGCCCGTCACGCAGCTGTCGCTTGCCGCGACGTAACCGCGCTCCGGATCGTTGCGATCGAGCTTCCAGATGTACTAGCCCGAGCCGAAGTCCATATACGGATCGTCGACGGACTTGATCGTATGGCCCAGCCCTTCGAGCGCACGCGCGGTTTCCGCGTCCAGCAGCGTGGCTTCGATGTCGATCGTGAAATCGCGATTCACCTTCCAGCGCGGCGCGTCGCACGCGGCCTGCGGCTGCTGGCCGTAGTCGAGCATGCGCACGATGGATTGCAGGTGGCCTTGCGGCTGCATGTCGCCGCCCATCACGCCGAAGCTCACGACGGCTTCGCGGCGGCCGTCGACCTGCTGCGTGAGGAACGCGGGAATGATCGTATGGAACGGGCGCTTGCCGCCCTCGACCACGTTCGCGGACTTCGGATCCATCGAGAAGCCGCAGCCGCGGTTCTGCAACGAGATGCCGGTATCCGGTACGACCACGCCGGAGCCGAATCCCATGTAGTTCGACTGGATGAAGCTCACCATCATGCCGCGCTCGTCTGCCACGGACATGTAGATGGTGCCCCCGCCTTCGGTATGCCGAAGTCGAATTGGGAGGCCTTCGTCGGGTCGATGAGCTTCGCGTGCTCCGTCAGATAGGCGTCGTCGAGCATCTGCTCGGGCGTCACTTCCATCGAGCGGGGATCGGCGACGAGCGGTAGACGTCGGCGAAGGCGAGCTTCATCGCCTCGATCTGCAGATGCAGGGACTCGATACGATCGACGGTGAGCGTGCTGACATCGAATTTGTCGAGAATGCCGAGCGCGATCAGCCTGCCCGTGTGGCGGGATTTCGTGCACCGTGTAGCCGCGATAGTCCTTGCTGATCGGCTCGACCCAATCCGCGCGATAGTTGCGCAGATCGTCCAACGTCAGCGCGGCGCCGCCCTCGCGCGCGAACGCGGCGATGCGCTCGGCGATCTCGCCCTCGTAGAACGCGCGCGGACCGTCCTGCGCCAGCTTGCGCAGCGTCCTGGCGTGACCGGGGAAGCGCACGAGCTCGCTCACTTCCGGCGCGCGGTCGTGAGGCATGAAGACGTCCGCGAAGCCCGGCTGATCCTTAAGCTCGGGCACCGCCGCGGCCCACTTGTACGCGACGATGCTCGCCACCGCATGACCGCGCTCGGCGATCTCGATGGCCGGCTCCATCAGGTCCGCGAACGGCAGCGAGCCGAACTTCGCGTGCAGCGCTTCCCATCCGGCGATGACGCCCGGCACCGTCACCGCATCCCAGCCACGCTTGGGCTGGCGTGCGAGGCCGTTCTCCTCGCCGTACTTGCGGCGGAAATATTCGACGTTCCACGCCGCCGGCGATACGCCGGACGCATTCAAGCCCGTGCAGCTTCCGGCCATCCCATCCCACACGAGCGCGAAAGCATCGCCGCCCAGGCCGCACGACACCGGCTCGACCACGGTGATGGCCGCTGCCGCGGCGATGGCGGCATCGACGGCGTTGCCGCCCTTCCAGAGCATGCGCAGCCCGGCCTGCGCGGCGAGCGGATGGGACGTCGAAACGATGTTGCGAGCGAACACCGGCAGGCGCGGCGTGGGATAAGGGTTTTGCCAGTTGAAGCGAGTCATTGAATGAAGTCCGAAGTACCAGCGGGCAAGGCCGTCCGGGCGACGCTGGGAGACGGCCGGGCAAAAGGGGAATATTGCATTGCCTGCTTAATCCTAAACAAATTCATTTATCGTATGAGTTAATGATAAATGCGCATGATTCGATGAAGCAGCATTGGGCGCGCAGTCCGGCATTCGTGGGACCCCTGGCAGAGGCCGGTGCTTGTGTGCGCCGCCGCACGAACCTCAAGTGGATTCTCCGAATTTCCATAAGCGGAGGACCGCCTACGCGGGTGAAAAAGTCAAAGTAAAAATTTTCGCGATGAATTTGGCACTCCTCAGACGCTTGCCTACAATCCCAATTCCCAGCACGCGCAGTACAAAACCAACGCGTCTGCCCGACAGTTTTTTTAGTTTCCCCGTACAACGTTTCGAAGCAAAAGATCCGGCTTACCAAGCCGGCTGCTGATGCCGTTCGGTCGTCATGGAGAACTCAATGCTGAGTCCGCACGAATTTGCCACGCTGCTACTGGTGGTTCAGGAAGCACCCAATCAGATCGACATGGAACGCGAAGAACTCAACGCCCTGCTCGAACGCCAGCTCGTTCAGCTCGAGAATCTCGCCTCCGGACGTCAGCAATGGCGTCTCACCGCGACCGGCGATTCCACCGTCAAGGCTTTCAAGCGCTACTCGTAGCATACGCAGCAGGACTCGGGATGCGGCCTGGAGCCGCGTCCGTTTCATCCCTATTCAAGTTCCGGCGAGGATGCCTCATCCGGCGCGCAGCGGCGGGTCGACCGCGGCGCGGCAGCTCAGGGCCCGAGCTCGCTGATCCAGAAAGAAGTTCGCCCACGTGCTTTGCGAGTTGGGACCAGGATTCGCCTGATAGGCGCGATGCCGCTCGGCAATCGCCGCCTGAAACGCGCAGAAGCGCTCCTTCGACAAGCCGCCGCGCCGCTCGGCCACATAGGCATCGAAGAAGGCCGAATAGACGGACTGCGCGTCCGCGCCATAGTCGACCGGGGACGCGCCGCACATCTCCTGCAACGCATTGAAAGACGGGGGGCGCCCATCGATCCTTGCAGGCTCGGCGTGCCGACGCATCCGGACAAAAGCGCCGCACCCAGCACGCCTGAAACAAACAGCATTCGCATCGCACTCACCCTTCGTTCGATTTCCCGATGCCAGTATCGACCGATCGGGACCGTCGCGCCACTCGGCCGAATGGCATAGGCATTTTGCAGTGGAACGGATGTCGCGCGGCTTATGCCATTCGGCCAGGTTGTCCGCAGCGGCGTCCTCCGATAGATTGCGCAAACGACATCAACGGCCATCGCTCGCCACGGCGCGAAGCCTCGACGCCCGCCCAACCCGGAGAAGACCATGCAGGATCAGTACGTTCTCGCGCTCGACCAGGGCACGACCAGCTCGCGCGCCATGCTGTTCGACCGGAGCGGCAACGTCGTGTCGGTGGCGCAGAAGGAATTCCAGCAGATCTACCCGGAAGCCGGCTGGGTCGAGCACGATCCGCAGGAAATATGGTCGACGCAGGCGGGCATCGCGGCCGAGGCGGTCACGCGGGCGGGGGCTAGCGCCTCGTCGATCGCCGCGCTCGGCATCACGAATCAGCGGGAAACCACGATCGTCTGGGACCGCGAGACCGGCAAGCCGGTGTACAACGCCATCGTCTGGCAAGACCGCCGCACGGCCGGCTTTTGCGACGAACTGAAGGCGCGCGGTCTCGAGACGATGGTGCGCGCAAAGACCGGCCTGCCCATCGACGCATATTTCTCCGCCACGAAGATCCGCTGGATTCTGGACAACGTCGAAGGCGCGCGCGACAAGGCGAAGCAGGGACGTCTCGCCTTCGGCACCGTGGACAGCTGGCTCGTGTGGAATTTCACGCGGCATGGCCTGCACATCACGGATATCACCAACGCGTCGCGCACGATGCTCTTCGACATCCACGCGCGGCGCTGGGACGACGAACTGCTCGACGCGCTCGACATTCCGCGCAGCATGCTGCCCGAAGTGCGGACATCCTCGGAGGTGTACGGAACGACGCAAGGCACGGTGTTCGCGAAGGATCTCCCGCTCGCCTCGCTTGCAGGCGATCAGCACGCCGCGCTCTTCGGGCAGATGTGCACGGACTCCGGCATGGTGAAGAACACCTACGGCACCGGCTGCTTTCTCGTCATGAACACGGGCGAGAAGCCGATCGAATCACGCAACAATCTCGTGACGACGATCGCCTGGCAGATCGGCGATCAGGTCGACTATGCGCTCGAAGGCAGCATTTTCATCGCGGGCGCGGTCGTGCAATGGCTGCGCGACGGCCTCGGCCTGATCCGCCACGCGAGCGAAGTCGAGACGCTCGCGCGCGGCGTGCCGCACAGCGACGGCGTCTATCTCGTGCCCGCCTTCGCCGGTCTCGGCGCGCCGCACTGGAACGCGCGCGCCCGCGGCACGCTCTTCGGCGTGACGCGCGGCACGACCTCGGGCTATCTCGCGCGCGCGGCGCTCGACTCCATCGCGTATCAGTCCGTCGACGTGCTCAAGGCGATGGAAGCGGACTCGGGCATGCGCATCGCGGAGTTGCGCGTGGATGGCGGCGCCTGCGCGAACGATCTCCTGATGCAGTTTCAGGCCGACATTCTCGGCGTCGACGTCGCGCGCCCGCGCATCGCGGAAACGACGGCGCTCGGCGCGGCTTATCTCGCGGGCCTCGCCGTCGGGTACTGGAACGACATCGACGAGCTCAAGGCGCAATGGCAACTGGAGCGGCGCTTCACGCCGTCCATGCCCGCGCCCGAAGTCGAGTCGTGCCTCCGTGGCTGGCGGCGCGCCGTCAGCGCGGCAAAGGCATGGGCGGACGGCTGAGCGGCCCATGTCGTTTTCCGGAACGCCCGATCATGCGGCAGTGCAAAAAGTGCGTGCGTGCGTGCGGTATCCTGAAAAAGCTGTCGAGCCGTCCGGCTTGCCGGCATTCAGTACGTCTTCAGGGCGGGGTGCAATTCCCCACCGGCGGTATGTGGCAGGCCTCGCGGCCGGTCACGAGCCCGCGAGCGCCCGCGCGAGCCTCATGCGCGGGGTCAGCAGATCTGGTGAGACGCCAGAGCCGACGGTCACAGTCCGGATGAAAGAAGATGTGCAGATGGCCATGTCCGTTCCCCATGGCAGCGCGCGCATTGCGCCGAACCGAACGACGCCGCGCCGCCCGGCGCGTCGCCGCGGGGTGCCGTTCTGTCTGTTTGCAATGCCCTGAAACGTTTTTCGCCCATTTTTTTCGCGAGAGCGTTTCACATGTCCCAGACTCGAGTCACCAGCAGCCTGTCGTTTGCCGTACCCGCCGTCATCGCCGACGACGCTTTTGCCGACCTTCCTCAACTCATCGCCGACGACGCTTTTGCCGACCTTCCTCAACTCTCGTCGTCCGAGATTCCGCCGCGCACGCCGTCGCGCTCGACGCCATGCGCGCAGGCCGCCCGGTCGTGCTGCAGGACGACGACGATCGCGAGAACGAAGCCGATCTGATCGTCGCCGCCGAGAAACTCACTGACGCCACGATGGCGCTCCTGATCCGCGAATGCAGCGGCATCGTATGCCTGTGCCTGCCCGACGGCAAAGTGCGCGCACTCGAACTCCCGCCGATGGCCGCCGCGAACGGCAGCCGCTACGGCACCGCGTTCACCGTTTCGATCGAGGCACGCGAAGGCGTGACCACGGGCGTGTCGGCGGCCGATCGCGTGACGACGATCCGCACGGCAATCGCCGATCACGCGAAGCCCGGCGACATCGGGCGGCCCGGCCACGTCTTTCCGCTGTGCGCGATGCCTGGCGGGGTGCTCGCGCGGCGCGGCCACACGGAGGGCACCATCGACCTGGCGATCCTCGCCGGCCTCAAGCCCGCGGGCGTGCTGTGCGAATTGATGAACCCCGACGGCACGATGACGCGCGGCGCGCAGGTCGAGCGCTTCGCGAAGGAGCACGGCCTGCCGATGCTGACCATCGCGGAACTGGTCGAATTCCGCGCCGCGCTCGCGGCCGCGCTTGAAGCCGTGGAAGAAGCCGTCTGAGAAAATGGAACCGGCTCAGGAGAGCACGTCGCCGAAATCCCCGCGCACGCCGGCGGCGACGAGCGCGGGCAGCTCGTCCATGTGCGCCATGATCCGCGTGATGCTGGTTTCGCGCAGCACCTGCGCGTAGCCCGAAGGAGGCTCGCGCCCACGAACGCGATGGTCTTCATGCCCGCCGCGCGCGCTGCCCGCGCGCGCTGCCGTCAGTCCGGCGACGCTGTCCTCCACGACGAGGCAGCGCGCCGGCTCGACAGCGAGCATGCGCGCCGCCAGCAGATAGACATCCGGATAGGGCTTCGGCCGCTCGACCTGCTGCGCGCTGAACACGCGCGCGCCGACGATCTCGTCGAGCCCCGCCCACCGCACCGACGCGCGCGCACGCTCCATGCGGCTGTTCGATACCACCGCGACCGGCAAGCCGCAGCCTTCGAGCGCGGCGCGTACGCCCGCAATCGGCCCGAGCCAGCGCGCGAGCTCCACCGAGACGCGCGCCTCGATCGTGTGGACGAAATCCGGCGGCATCGCGATGCCGAACTTCGTCTCCAGATTGGCCAGGAAACGCGAGGTTTGCTGTCCGAAGGCCGTCTTGACGGCCGGCTTGAAGTCGATGCCGGGAAACGTCTCGGTGAGAACGTCCAGCATCACGCGATCCGCGATGATTTCGCTGTCGACGAGCATACCGTCGCAATCGCAGATGAGATGATCGATCATGTTGGCTCGAATTGCGTTGAGCCAACATGATAAGCGTTCAGCAGGCGTCGGCTGCTTCCGCCTCGACTGCAACGCCCGGCGCGTCCAGTCGCGCGGTGAACCACGTCACGGCGAGCGCCGCGAGGGCGACCGCGGCCGCCGCCCACGGCAGCGCATCGAGCCCGTGGCCGTGCGTCAGCACCGCGCCGCCAAGCCAAGCGCCGCCCGCATTGCCCACGTTGAACGCGCCGCGACATGGTCGATGCGCGTCGCGCCCGGTCTGTCCGCCGACGCGCCATTGCCGATTGCGCCCGATGCGATCAGGTGCACCGCCGGACGCGAACCGAGATAAAGCCAGTAGCCGCCGACGCCGAACGGCGGTCGCGGCCCGACCCGCATCCCCGCGACATCGACAAAAAAGCGCATGTTCGCCTCGCAGGCCGGCGCGACGATGGTGACGTGGTCGAGTTGCATGGCTTGAGCGCTCCTTGACGGCGAGCCCATGGTGATACCTAAGGTTAACGCTTGGTTAGCATTCTGCAATGCAGAGCGTGCTTTTGAGAATTGGGCTAGTCTTTGAATCATTCTCAAAGCAGATTTGAAAATGACGATGGACAGGCTCGGCGACATGCGTCTTTTCGTGGAAGCGGCGGCGGCGGGCAGCCTGTCGGCAGCGGGACGTAAGCTCGGACTATCGCCGGCGGCGGCGAGCGCGCGCCTCATCAAGCTGGAAAGGTCGCTGCGCACGCGGTTTTTCGAGCGCACGACGCGCCAGTTGCGCGTCACGGACGAAGGCCGGATGTATCTGCAGCACTGCCGCATCGCGCTGCAGGCGATCGACAACGCCGAAGCCGCGTTGCAGGCGGGCCAGAACCTCGTGCGCGGCAAGGTGCGCATTTCGGCGACGTCGGATTTCGGCCGCTACATGCTGCGTGGCTGGCTCGACGCATTCGGCGCGCGGCATCCGGACGTCAGCTTCGCGCTGACGCTCTCGGATTCGGTGTCGAATCTGATGCTGGAGGAAATCGATCTGGCGATCCGCTTCGGCGTGCCGCCGGAAAGCGGTCTCGCCGCCCGCGTGCTGGCGCCGAACCGGCGCGTGCTGTGCGCGTCGCCGGATTATCTGGCGCGCCGCGGTACGCCGAAGACGCCGGCGGATCTCGTCGGCCACGATTTCGTCGTGCTCGTCACGTCGGCCGGGCCGCTCAGCGAGCTGAACTTCGTGCGCGGCGAGGAGCGCTACGCCTTCACGATGCCCGTCGCCGATTCGTGGGAATCCAACGACGGCGCGCTCACCCGCGCCTGGGCGCTGGCGGGCCACGGCATCGCGCACAAGTCGATCTGGGATATCGCCGCCGATATCCACGCCGGCACGCTCCGGATGGTGTTGCCCGACTGGTGCACGCACGAAGCGGCGGTCCACGCGCTCTTCCGCGCGAACCGCTACATGGTGCCGCGCGTGCGTGCCTTGCTGGACTTTCTCGTCGAGCGTTTCGAAAAAACCACGCAGGAGCTGCTCGGCGATCTGGCCTATCCGCCCGACCGACGCCCGCGACGTCAAGAATGGCTGCCGGAGCTATAAATATCGGGCTAAATTACGACAAAAAGCGGGCAGATCACCGTAGAAGTCCGCGCAGAGGCTCGCAATTCCCCTTTTCAATCTTTTACCAGCGCCCCCAGGTTAACCACTGCGACCGGCGACGATTCATGACCAAGAAAGTTTATGTAAAGACCTTCGGCTGCCAGATGAACGAGTACGATTCCGACAAGATGGTCGACATGCTCGGCGCGGCGGAAGGACTCGTCAAGACGGACACGCCCGAAGACGCGGACGTCATTCTGTTTAACACGTGCTCCGTGCGCGAGAAGGCCCAGGAGAAAATGTTCTCCGATCTCGGCCGCGTGCGCGAGCTGAAGGAAGCGAACCCGAATCTGCTGATTGGCGTCGGCGGTTGCGTCGCGAGCCAGGAAGGCTCGTCGATCGTGGCGCGCGCCCTATGTCGACCTCGTGTTCGGTCCGCAGACGCTGCATCGCCTGCCGCAGATGATCGACCAGCGCCGCGCCACGGGCCGCGCGCAGGTCGACATCACGTTTCCGGAAATCGAGAAGTTCGATCACTTGCCGCCCGCGCGCGTCGAGGGCCCGAGCGAGTTCGTGTCGATCATGGAAGGCTGCTCGAAATACTTCAGCTACTGCGTCGTGCCCTACACTCGCGGCGAGGAAGTCTCGCGCCCGCTCGACGACGTGCTCACCGAATCGCCGGCCTCGCCGATCAGGGCGTGCGCGAAGTCACACTGCTCGGTCAGAACGTGAATGCCTATCGCGGCGCGCTGACACTGGGTTCGCACGAGATCGCGGATTTCGCGACGCTCATCGAATATGTCGCCGAAGTACCGGGCATCGAGCGCATTCGCTACACGACGTCGCATCCGAAGGAATTCACGCAGCGCCTCATCGACACCTATGCGAAGGTGCCGAAGCTCGTCTCGCACCTGCATCTGCCGGTGCAGCACGGCTCGGACCGCATCCTGATGGCCATGAAACGCGGCTACACGGTGCTCGAATACAAGTCGGTCATCCGCCGCCTGCGCGCGATCCGTCCGGATCTGTCGCTGTCGACGGATTTCATCGTCGGCTTCCCCGGCGAGACCGAGGACGATTTCAACAAGATGATGGTGCTCGTCGACGAGATGAGCTACGACACGAGCTTCTTGTTCATTTACAACCCGCGCCCGGGCACGCCCGCCGCCAACCTGCACGACGACACGCCGCGCGAAGTCAAGCTCAAGCGCCTGCAGTACTTGCAGGCGACCATCGAGGAAAACGTGCAGCGCATCAGCGAGTCGATGGTCGGGAAGATCGAGCGCATTCTGGTCGAACGCCCGGCGCGCAAGGATCCGAACGAACTCGCCGGACGCACGGAGAACAACCGCGTCGTCAATTTCCCTGCGCCGGTGGAATCGCATGCGCGCCTGATCGGCCAGATGATCGACGTGAAGATCGTGCACACGTATCCGCACTCGCTGCGCGGCGAATGGGTGATGGCGCCTGAAATGGCGCACTAAAGACAGGATATTCAGTCCACTTTGAAGAACGCTCCTACGCAGCATCTGGAATTCACCGCTCCGCGCGACGACAACGCGCGGCTCGCCAACCTCTGCGGCCCGCTCGACGAGAACCTGCGGCAGATCGAGCAGGCGCTGGACGTCACGCTCTCGCGGCGCGGCCACAAGATTTCGATTCGCGGCCGCGGCGCGAAAGTCGCGCTCGCGGCGCTCGAAAACTTCTACAACCGCGCGCGCGATCCGATTTCCGTCGACGACATCCAGCTTGCGCTCGTCGAGGCGAGTTACGCGCCGCGCCGCGCGAAGGAAGCGCGCGAAGCCAACGGAGAAGAGGACGCGGGCGATCCGCGTTTTCGCGGCGACCTGGATCATCCGTTCGACGAGCCGAGCGCGACGATCGATCTCGGCGAGGACGAGGACCACGGGCCGAAGCTGTACACGCGCCGCGCCGACCTGCGCGGACGGACGCCCGCCCAGCGCGAGTATCTGAAGCAGATCCTGTCGCACGACGTGACCTTCGGCATCGGGCCGGCGGGCACGGGCAAGACGTATCTGGCGGTCGCGTGCGCCGTGGACGCGCTCGAGCGCGATCAGGTGAAGCGCATCGTGCTGACGCGTCCGGCCGTCGAGGCGGGCGAGCGGCTCGGCTTCCTCCCGGGCGATCTCGCGCAAAAGGTCGACCCGTATCTGCGCCCGCTCTACGACGCGCTCTACGATCTGCTCGGCTTCGACAAGACCGCGAAGATGTTCGAGCGCCAGATGATCGAGATCGCGCCGCTCGCCTACATGCGCGGACGCACGCTGAATCACGCGTTCATCATTCTCGACGAGGCGCAGAACACCACGCCCGAGCAGATGAAGATGTTCCTCACGCGCATCGGCTTCGGCTCGAAGGCGGCCGTGACCGGCGATACGACGCAGGTCGACCTGCCGCGCGGGCACAAGAGCGGCCTCATCGAGGCGCAGCACGTGCTGTCGGAAGTGCGCGGCATCGCGATCACACATTTCACGTCGGCGGACGTGGTGCGGCATCCGCTGGTCGCGCGCATCGTCGAGGCTTACGACGCGCAGGCGCAGAAGGACGCCGCGCTCGCCGAGGCCGCGCGCGCTGTTCAACAATCGCAGAAGCCGGAATAATGACGCGCGCACCCCGCCTGACGCTGGCGACACAGTTCCCCGCCGCGAAGGCGTTCCCGTCGCACAAGGCGATTCTGCCGCGCGCGACGCTCGCGCGCTGGATCAAGGCGTCGCTCTTCGCGGACGCCGAGCTGACCGTGCGCTTCGTCGACGAGGACGAAGGCCGGATGCTCAACCGTACGTATCGTCAGAAAGACTACGCGACGAACGTGCTAACCTTCGCCTACGCGGAGTCGGAGGACGATCCCGTCGTGGGCGACCTGATTCTGTGCTGCCCGGTCGTCGAGCGCGAGGCGACCGAGCAGGGCAAGCCGCTCGCCGCGCACTACGCGCATCTGATCGTCCACGGGACGCTGCACGCGCAGGGCTACGATCACGAGGTCGAAAGCGAGGCGCAAGAGATGGAATCGATCGAGACGGATATCATGCAGTCTCTGGGATTTTCCGATCCTTACGTGCCTTTGACCTGACGCCGGTCCGATGTCCTGAACGCGCCGTGAACGACAAGACGCCCGAACCCACGCAGCCCCCACCGCCCCAAGCCAAACCGACGCCCGCGCCCTGCCCGGACTATCCGCCCGCGCTCGGCGAATCGGCGCTTCTGACCGACGAGGAACTCGCCGCGTCGCGCGAGGCGGCGCTCGTCGGCTGGGACCGGAAGTCGGATCTGTGGCTGTTCGGCTACGGTTCGCTGATCTGGAACCCCGGACTGCCGACGCTCGAAGCCGTGCGCGGCAGGGTGCGCGGCTGTCATCGCGGGTTTTATCTGTGGTCGCGCGTGAATCGCGGCACGCCGGAGCAGCCGGGCCTCGTGCTCGCGCTCGATCGCGGCGGCTTGTGCACCGGCATGGCGTTCCGTCTCGCGGGCGCCGACGCGACCGAGCATCTGCAAGTGCTGTGGCGCCGCGAAATGGCGACGGCCTCCTACCGGCCGGCGTGGCTGCCGTGCGCTCTCGCCGATGGACGGCGTGTCGAGCGCTCGCCTTCGTCATGCGGCGCGAGGCGGCGTCTCTACATACCGGCAAGCTCGCCGATCCCATCGTGCGCATCGTGCTCGGCTGCGCGAGCGGGCGCTACGGCACGACGCTCGATTACGTCTGCCGGACGGTCGAGGCGCTGCGCGAGAGTGGCACGCTGGAGGCGCTGCTAAAGCGCTGTCAGGCGCAGGGGAAGCAGTGATGCGCTTGCCTCCGGCATCCGTATGAATTTTGCGCTCGCCCTCGTCCGTTCGGCCGACGCGCGGGGTTGGACATACTTCTCGCATATTTTTCAGCTAAGGTCTCGCTTCAAGGGCAGCACCGGGCACGCGCGAAGTTCGCATATTGCGAATTTCGCATTTTGCGAATAAACTGGATTTCGATTCGAGGTGCAGACGATGACCGAGGCGCGATCTGTCGGGAAGGAAAAGCAGGATGCGGGTGATTTCAAGGAAAGTGCTCGAAGAATTCATTGATCAGCATCCCGACGCGACGAGTTCTCTTCTCACTTGGTATAAACTGGCAAGTGAATGCCGGGCAAACGATCTGACCGGTCTCAGGAAAACCTTCAACACGGTCGACTACGTTCCGCCGCAGTACTACGTGTTCGATGTGGGCGGCGACAATTTTCGCGTGGTCGCCGCGATCCACTTCAATCGGCAGATGCTGTTCGTCCGCCATGTGCTGACGCACAAACAGTACAATCAATGGACCGATGCAAACCGACGTAAATGAAAGCTCGTAGCCACACGGGAGGCGTTCCCGAATTCGCGAAGACGTGGTCCACGCTGCAGGACCAGATCTTCCTCAGGTCGATTCGCAACGACGACGACTATCGCAGGATGATCGCCCTCGCCGATGAACTGGCCGATCAGCTCGAAGGTGAGGAAGGTTCGCTCGCCGACTTGTTCAGCGTGGTCACGGATCTCATCGAGGTGTGGGAATCGCATCATCCGGATCTGCCGAAAACCGAGCCGAAGGACGTGCTGCGCTATCTGCTGGATGCACACGATCTCAAGCAGAAGGACCTCACCGACATCGCGTCGCTGACCATGATCAGCGACATCCTTGCTGGCCGCCGCGCGATCAGCAAGAGTGTCGCAAAGGCGTTGGCCGAGCGCTTCGGCACCGATGTCAGCGCCTTCATGTGACCACCGCATAGTGTTCAGACGTCTTTCACCACCAGCCGAAACATGCGCGCCGCGCCACGCAGCCCGCGGTTTTCCCTTGGTGTATGCTTAACGCTCCGCTAACCCGCGTCCGGGAACGCCCGGGCGCCCCGCTATGAATGAACCCTATCCCAGTCGACGCCACACCGACAAACCGCATGAAAAGCGCTCGCTTCTCGATCGTCTGACCGATTTCATCTCGCACGAGCCCGAATCGCGCGACGAACTACTCGAAGTGCTCCAGGACGCGTACGAGCGCAGCCTGCTCGACGCCGATTCGCTCTCGATGATCGAAGGCGTCTTTCAGGTGTCCGATCTCTGCGCGCGCGACATCATGATTCCGCGCGCCCAGATGGACGCCATCAACATCGCGGAAACGCCCGCCGAATTCATCCCCTTCGTGCTCGAAAAAGCACACTCGCGCTATCCCGTCCACGAAGGCAACCGCGACAACGTCATCGGCGTGCTGCTCGCGAAAGACCTGCTGCGCTACTACGCCGAAGAGGAATTCGACGTGCGCGGCATGCTGCGCCCCGCCGTCTTCATCCCAGAATCGAAGCGCCTGAACGTGCTGCTGCACGACTTTCGTGTGAATCGCAATCACATCGCGATCGTCGTCGACGAGTACGGCGGCGTCGCGGGCCTCATCACCATCGAGGACGTGCTGGAGCAAATCGTCGGCGACATCGAGGACGAATACGACTTCGACGAGGAAGCCGGCAACATCATCGCGACGCCCGACGGCAAGTACCGCGTGCGCGCGCTCACCGGCATCGAACAGTTCAACGAGACGTTCGGCACCGATTTCTCCGACGAGGAAGTGGACACCATCGGCGGCCTCGTCACGCATCGCTTCGGGCGCGTGCCGCATCGCGGCGAGAAGGTGCGCATCGACGATTTCGTGTTCGAGATCCTGCGCGGCGACGCGCGGCAGATTCACGTTCTCCTCGTGCGGCGCGTGCCGAATCTCGCGCAGCAGCATCATCACGCGGGCGACGAAGACGAACTGCGCGACTAAGCGCCACGCGGGCACCGGACGCAAGCCACGCCCGCCCTCATTCGTTCGCCCGCTTCCGTTTCATTTCGACCGTCATCAATGGCCGATTCATCGTTTCGCATTTTTTCCCGGCAGCGTAATTCGTCCGTGACCTCCGCGGCTCCCGTGGCGTCCGAGTCGCCGCGCGCGCTGCCCTTCTGGCATTACCTCGTCGCCGCCGTGCTCGGCACGGCGAACACGCTTTCCTTCGCACCGACGCCGCACGGCGGGTGGATCGAGCTCGTCGTCTTCGCGCTGTTCTTCGCGTGGCTCTCGCGCACCGGCGGCTGGCGCAGCGCCGCCATGACCGGCTGGGCGTTCGGCTTCGGCAACTTCGTGACCGGCGTGTGGTGGCTGTACGTGAGCATGCACGTCTACGGCGGCATGGCGGCGCCGCTCGCCGCGGCCGCCGTGGCATTGTTCTCGCTGTATCTCGCCGCGTATCCGGCATTGTCGAGCGTGGTCTGGTCGTTCGTCGCGGGACGCGCCCGTTTCGGCAACGAAGACGCCGCCGCCACGCGAGACATCGAAGCCTCGCCGCCCTACGCGCCGACCTGGCACGGCGCGTTCGCTTTCGCGAGCGCGTGGGCGCTTGGCGAATGGCTGCGCGGCCTCGTGTTCACGGGCTTTCCGTGGCTCGCGAGCGGCTATGCGCAGGTCGACGGCCCGCTCAACGGCTTCGGCTCGATCGTCGGCGTGTACGGCGTCGCGTGGGTGCTCGCGCTCGTCGCCGCGCTCATCGTGCAGGCGGTCTATCACTGGCGACACGCGAGCCGTGGCGCGCGTGCGCTCGTCCCCGCCGCGGTGGCGATCGCGCTGATCGTCGCGGGCCTACTGCTGTCGCTCGTGCAATGGACCACGCCGGCGAATGCGCCGCTCACCGTGCGTCTCCTGCAAGGCAACGTGAAGCAGGAGATGAAGTTCGAGCAATCGGGCGTCGACGAATCGCTGGCGCTTTACAGGCGGCTCATCACCGAGAAGCCCGCTGACCTGATCGTCACGCCAGAAACCGCGCTGCCCGTGCTTTCCGTGCAGATCCCGCAGGACTTCGCCGTGGCGATCCGCAGCTTCGCGGACAACACCAATTCGTCGATCCTCTTCGGCGTGATCGGCGTCACGATCCTCCCCGACGGCCGCGCAACCGACTATACCAACAGCCTCTTCGGCGTCACGCCGCACATGGACGGCGTCTATCGCTACGACAAGCATTATCTCGTGCCCTTCGGCGAATTCGTGTCGCTCGGCTTTCACTGGTTCGTGCGGATGATGGGCATTCCGCTCGGCGATCTCGCCCGCGGGCCGATCGCGCAGAAGGCGTTCTTCGTGCACAACCAGCCGATCGCCGTCGATATCTGCTACGAGGACATCTTCGGCGCGGAGATCGCGCGCACGATCCGCGAACAGGAGACGCCCGCGGGCATTCTCGTCAACTCGACCAATCTCGCGTGGTTCGGCAACACGATCGCGCTCGATCAGCACCTTCAGATCGCGCGCATGCGATCGATCGAAACCGGCCGGCCGATGCTGCGTTCGACCAACACCGGCATGACGGCCGTGATCGCGGCCAACGGCGACGTCGTGTCCAGGCTGCCGACCTTCACCACCGGCGTCCTCGAAGCGACCGTGCAAGGCACCTCGGGCCGCACGCCGTATGTGACGAGCGGCAACATAACGGTCATCGCCGTCTCGCTGATCCTGCTCGCGTTCGGGTTCGCGCCGAATCGGAAACGCCCGGGCAAGCGCTGAACGCCGCGCGAAACGAAGCCGCGCCGCCCAACGCGGCGCGGCCGGCGCGCCCCGGCCGCGGACGCGCGCCAGCCAAAAAGCCGCATCCATCCTTCATTCGGCTAAAATCCAATATTTTACCGCTTCGGCCGACTCTCGGAGTCGCGTCGTCAACGACGATGGCCGCGCCCCGCAAAAGGCAATCATGCTCACTTTCCAGCAAATCATTCTGACGCTGCAGTCCTACTGGAACGAAAAGGGCTGCGCGCTGCTCCAGCCGATCGACATGGAAGTCGGCGCAGGCACCTCGCACGTCCACACGTTCCTGCGCGCGATCGGCCCCGAGCCGTGGCGGGGAGCCTATGTTCAACCGTCGCGCCGTCCGAAGGACGGGCGCTACGGCGAGAATCCGAACCGCCTGCAGCACTACTATCAGTATCAGGTCGTGCTGAAGCCCGCGCCGGAAAACATCCTCGATCTGTACCTCGGCTCGCTCGAAGCGCTCGGCTTCGACTTGAAGCAGAACGACGTGCGCTTCGTCGAGGACGACTGGGAGAACCCGACGCTCGGCGCGTGGGGCCTCGGCTGGGAAGTGTGGCTCAACGGCATGGAAGTGACGCAGTTCACGTATTTCCAGCAGGCGGGCGGCATCGACTGCAGGCCGGTGCTCGGCGAAATCACCTACGGCCTCGAACGTCTCGCGATGTATCTGCAGAAGATCGAGAACGTGTATGACCTCATCTGGACCGAGTGGGAAGAAAACGGCCCGAACGGCAAGGAATTGCGTCGCCTCACGTACGGTGACGTGTATCACCAGAACGAAGTCGAGCAGTCCACCTACAACTTCGAACACGCGAACGTCGATCTGCTGTTCACGTTCTTCAAGAGCTACGAGGAAGAAGCGAAGAAGATGATCGATGCGAAGCTCGCGCTGCCCGCGTACGAGCTCGTGCTGAAAGCCGGTCACACGTTCAACCTGCTCGACGCGCGCGGCGCCATTTCCGTGACGGAGCGCGCGGCGTACATCGGCCGCATCCGCGCGCTGTCGCGACTGGTGGCGCAGGCTTACTACGATTCTCGCGAAGCGCTCGGCTTCCCGATTCTAGGCAATCCGGTAAAGGGAGATCGCGACCTCGTCACCGACGAGCAGGAAGCGCAGCGTCCCGCCTGGGCGCCGCCGCTGAAGGTCGAAAGCAGCCCCACCGGCACCAACGAACAGGTTTGACGAGGCTCGACAGAACAATGACGCAATCCCATAACGCTTCCCTGCTCGTCGAACTGCTGACCGAGGAACTTCCGCCGAAGGCGCTCGCGCGTCTCGGCGCCGCTTTCGCCGATGGCATCGTGGAGCGGCTCGCCGCGCGCGACCTGATCGACGGCACGCTCGAATTCGAAAAGTACGCGACGCCGCGCCGCCTGGCCGTGCTCGTGAAGAACGTGCGCGACGTCGCGCCGGAAAAGCAGGTGTGCGAGAAAGTACTGCCGGTGTCGATGGCGCTCGACAAGGAAGGCAACCCCACGCCCCCGCTCGCGAAGAAGCTCACGGCGCTTGGCTTCCCCGGCTTCTCCGTAGCCGAGCTCGAACGCGCGCAGGACGGCAAGGCCGAAGCGTTCTTCCTTCGCTATGCGGCGCCGGGCGCGACGCTCGCTGAAGGCCTGCAGGCCGCGCTCGACGAAACCCTCGGCAAGCTGCCGATTCCGAAGGTCATGACGTATCAGCGCCCGGACGGCACCAGCGTGCAGTTCGTGCGTCCGGTGCAGCGTCTCATCGCGATGCATGGCCGCAATGTCGTGCCGGTCAGCGCGCTCGGCGTCGATTCCGGCGATACCACCGTCGGCCATCGCTTCATGTCGGAAGGCTTCATCGCGATTCCGGGTGCCGATGACTACGCCGATACGCTACGCCACAAGGGCCGCGTCGTCGCCAGCTTCGACGATCGCCGCGAATCGATCCGCACGCAGCTTCAGGCATTCGCGGGCGAAGGCCGCGTCGTGATGCCCGAAGCGCTGCTCGACGAAGTGAACGCGCTGGTCGAATGGCCGGTCGTCTACGAATGCCACTTCGACGAGGCGTTCCTGCAGGTGCCGCAGGAATGCCTGATCCTCACGATGCAGACCAACCAGAAGTACTTCGCGCTCACGGACCAGAACGGCAGGCTGCGCTCGCGCTTCCTGATCGTGTCGAACATCGACACGAAGACGCCGGGCGAGATCATCGAAGGCAACGAGCGCATCGTGCACCCGCGCCTCGCCGACGCGAAATTCTTCTTCACGCAGGACAAGAAGAAGCGCCTCGAAGAGCGCGTACCGCTGCTGGCGAACGTTGTCTATCACAACAAGCTCGGCTCGCAGTTGCAGCGCGTCGAACGCCTCGAGACGCTCGCGGGCAAGCTCGCGCCGATGGTCGGCGTCGATGCCGCGCTGACGCGCCGCGCCGCGCGTCTCGCGAAGGCCGACCTGCTGACCGACATGGTCGGCGAGTTCCCCGAGCTGCAAGGCACGATGGGCACCTACTACGCGCGTCACGACGGCGAGCCCGAGGAAGTCGCGCTCGCATGCTCGGAGCACTATCAGCCGCGCTTCTCCGGTGACGAAACGCCCTCCACCGGCGTCGGCTGCGCGGTCGCGCTCGCGGACAAGCTGGAGACGATCGTCGGCATCTGGGGCATCGGCCTGGCCCCCACCGGCGAGAAGGATCCGTTCGCGCTGCGCCGTCATGCGTTGGGCGTCCTGCGCATCCTGCTGGAAAAGAAGCTGCCGATCGACCTGCGCGAGCTCGTCGCCGCCGCGCAGCGCCAGTTCGCGGGCGTGCCGCAAGTCGCGGATTCGACCGAAGCAGTATACGCGTTCTTCATGGACCGCCTGCGCGGCCTGCTGCGCGAGCGCGGCTTCGAAGCCAACGACATCGAAGCGGTGCTGAGCCTGAACCCGACGCGCCTCGACGATATCGTCGCGCGCCTCGACGCCGTGCGCGAATTCGCGTCGCTCCCGGAAGCGGCATCGCTCGCGGCGGCCAACAAGCGCATCTCGAACATCTTGAGGAAGTCGGAACAGGGCGCGCCTTCGTCGGTGAGCAAGGAGCGGCTCGTCGAGGCGGCGGAGAAGGATCTCTACGCGCAGATCGAACACGTGACGCCGCGCGTGCAGAGCCGGCTCGCCGCGCGCAATTACACGGAAGCGCTCGCGGCGCTCGCCGCGTTGCGCGAGAGCGTCGATACGTTCTTCAACGACGTGATGGTGAACGCGGAAGACCCGGCGTTCCGCAACAACCGTCTCGCGCTGCTCAATGCGCTGCATCAGCAGATGAACTGCGTCGCGGACATCTCCAAGCTCGCGGCATAAGATACGAACAGGGCACGGCCTCAGACGATGCTAACGAACATGAACCGAAAACTGGTCATCCTCGATCGCGATGGCGTCATCAACGTCGATTCCGATGCGTTCATCAAGTCGCCGGACGAATGGGTCGCCATTCCCGGCAGCCTCGAAGCGATCGCGCGCCTGAATCAGGCGGGCTATCGCGTGGCGATCGCATCGAATCAGTCGGGCATCGGACGCGGCCTGTTCGACATGGCCGCGCTCAACGCGATGCATCAGAAGATGAATCGCGCGGCCGCGGCCGTCGGCGGACGCACCGACGCGGTGTTCTTCTGTCCGCATACCGCCGAGGATCAGTGCGACTGCAGAAAGCCCAGGCCCGGCATGTTGCAGCAGATCATCGATCGCTTCGAGATCGATCCCGAGGACACGCCCGTCGTCGGCGATTCGCTGCGCGATCTCCAGGCGGGCGAGGTGCTCGGCTTTCCGGTTCATCTCGTGCTCACGGGCAAGGGCGAAAAGACGCTTGCGGAAGGCAATCTGCCCGAAGGCACCGTCGTTCACAAGGACCTGCGCGCGTTCGCACTCGACTTCCTCGCGCGGCATCAAGACTGACCCGCTTCACGCCGTCGCTCGGCATTACCGATACTCCATGCGCTTCATCCGTTCGTTGCTGTTGATGATCTACTTCATCGTATACACGATGCCATACGCGATCGCGTGCTTCATCGCGTTTCCGTTCATGCGCGCCGACAGGCGCTACTGGATGGCGGCGAGCTGGTGCAAGTCGACGATCGTCGTGCTGCGGCATCTGATCGGCATTCGATACACGATCGAAGGCATGGAGAACCTGCCGGACGGTCCCGCCGTGCTGCTGCCGAAGCATCAGTCTGCCTGGGAGACGCTCGCGTTCCCCGCGCTGATGCCGCGCCCGCTCTGCTACGTCTTCAAGCGCGAGCTGCCCTATGTGCCGTTCTTCGGCTGGGCGCTCGGGCTCCTGAAGATGGTGCACATCGACCGCAAGCAGGGGCGCGACGCCTTCGCATCGGTCACGCGTCAGGGCCGCGCGCGCATGGACGAGGGCGCGTGGGTCATCATGTTTCCCGAAGGCACGCGCACGCGCGTGGGCAGCCAGGGCAAGTACAAGACGGGCGGTGCGCGCTTCGCGGTGGCGACGGGCGCGCCGGTCGTGCCGATCGCGCATAACGCGGGTCACGTCTGGCCGCGCAATTCCTTCATCAAATATCCGGGTATAGTCACGGTGTCGATCGGTCAACCGATCGACACCGCCGGCCTCATGCCCGAGGAAGTGAACACGCGCGTCGAAAGCTGGATCGAAACGGAAATGCGCCGCATCGATCCGCACGCCTACGCCGCGCCGTACGCGCAGCCGGGGTCGAGCCGGCGCCGCGGGCGCGGGCCGCTGAAGCGGCAGCGCATTCATATCGAGCTGCGGCGTACCTTACTCGTTCTTCTCGTCATTGCTGCGCCGTGAGCGCAAAGCCGAACCGATGCAGAAGCCTCCATCGCGGCAGCGTCCCGCCGTCGCGCTCGACACCCTGCAACTCGATCTTCCGTTCGAGCATGCACCCGCCTACTCCGGCGCGCCGCCCGCGAACGAGCCGGCTCCGTTGCGCGGCGACATCCCGAACGCCGATCCCGTGCCGGTCCTTACGCCCGCCGCGCCGCAAACGCCGCTGCCCGACGGGGTGCGCCTGCGCCGCATCGTGCTCAAGGCGGGCGCGCTCGAGTATCGGCTCAAGCGCTCGTCGCGGCGCACGATCGGTTTTTGCATCGACGGCACCGGGCTCGCGATCACCGCGCCGCGCTGGGTGACGATCGCGGACATCGAGAGCGCGATCCTCGACAAGCAGAAATGGATCGTCAACAAGCTCACCGAATGGCAGACGCGCGTCGAATGGAAGGACGGCGCGCAGTTTCCGTATCTCGGCAAGACGATCAGCGTGTCGCTCTCGGCGGTAGGCATGCTGTCCTTCGATGACGAAACCAACGTCCTCTCGCTCGCGCTGCCCGCGCTCGCCGATGCCCAGCAGATCAAGGATCGCGTGCAGGGCTGGCTGCAGAGCGAAGCGAAGCGCATCTTCGGCGAGCGGCTCGCAGTGTATGCGGCCAAGCTCGGCGTCGAGTATCGCGCGTATGCGCTTTCGTCGGCGGCGACGCGCTGGGGCAGTTGCTCCAGCGACGGCAAGATCCGCCTCAACTGGCGGCTCATTCATTTCCCGATGTCAATCATCGATTACGTGGTCGCGCACGAGCTCGCGCATCTGCGCGAGATGAACCATAGTCCGCGTTTCTGGCAGACGGTCGAATCGATCTTCCCGGAGTTCCGCGAGGCGCGGCATACGTTGAAGCATCATCCGCCGGACTTGCTGCCGGCGCTTTGAGGCGTTGCCAGCGCGCGGGAATCCCCGACGGTACAATTTCCGGACATGCCTGACGCGGCCTGGCGCCGCGCGGGCGCACGCCTGTCTCATCGCATCCACATAACAGGAACCCCACCATGCGACTCCTTCATACGATGCTGCGCGTCGGCGACCTGCAACGTTCCATCGATTTCTACACGCGCATTCTCGGCATGAAAGTGCTGCGTCAAAGCGAGAACACCGAGTACAAGTACACGCTCGCCTTCGTCGGCTACGGTCCCGAAAGCGAGAACAGCGTGCTCGAGCTGACCTACAACTGGGGCGTCGAGAAGTACGAGATGGGCACGGCGTACGGCCATATCGCGCTCGAAGTCGAAAATGCGGCAGAAGCGTGCGAGCGCATCCGCCAGGCGGGCGGCAAGGTCACGCGCGAAGCCGGTCCCGTGAAGGGCGGCACGACCGTGATCGCGTTCGTCGAGGACCCGGACGGCTACAAGGTCGAACTGATCGAAAAGCACGCCTGATTCACGCACGATCTCGCGCGCCGCGCACTCGTCGCGGCGCGCAAGCCTCCGCATTTCCACGGGCTCGACCCGGCCTTTCACTCTCGCGTTCCATTCGCTGGCACAATCGACGCTCCAAATCAGTGCATGGCCGACGTTCGTTCACGCCGGCCATGCCCAGCCTTGCTTGCGAACCCGCCGATGAGCACGCCCTCCCTCGCGCTGCGCCGCGCCCGGACGCCACCGCCATCATCGTGATGATCGCCTTGTGCGGCGCGTGGGGTTTTCAGCAAGTCGCGATCAAGGAGGCGAACGCGTCGATCCCGCCGATGCTGCAGGCCGGCATCCACTCGCTGATCGCCTCGCTGCTGGTCTGGATCTGAACACGCACGCGCGGCGTGCCGCTCTTTGTGAACTTTCGCGGTTAAGGAGCCAAACCGTTTTCGGCATAAAGGCGCCAGGGACTTTTCTGTGGCGCCACAAGTCTTTCGGCGTATAGGCGCCAGTAGATTTTCGCCGTAAAGGCGCCACTGGCGTCTGAGTCGGGCGCTCGAACTTCGCCAACCGCTACCCTCCCGGCACGCATTTGCTCCGGAGGGTGGCTTGAAGAGGAAGTTCGAGATGTACCAATATCGACAGGTTCTGGTGCGAATGCGCCAGGGTGACTCCGACCGGGATATCGACCGGTCGAAGATCATGGGCCGTAAGAAGCTGGCAGCCGTGCGGGAGATCGCAACCGAGCGCGGGTGGCTTTCTCCGGACAACGCTCTGCCGGATGACGCGCAGCTCGCTACAGCGTTTAGTCGCAAGGAGTTCCTGCCCGCAAGCTGTATCTCGTCGGCCAAACCGTGGCGCGAACAGATTGCCCAGTGGCATGACGCGGGCGTCCCTGGCACGACGATTCACAGCGCCCTGGTGCGCAACCACGGCTACGAAGGAAGCTACTCATCCGTATACAGACTGCTTCAACAGCTGAAGGCGGAGCTTACGCCGGATGTACCGATGCGGCTGGAGTTCAAACCTGCTGATGCCGCACAGGTTGATTTCGGCGCAGGTCCGACCATCACGGATGCGCACACGGGAGAGATCCACAAGACATGGTTCTTCGTGATGACCTTGTGCTGATCGCGGCATCAATACGTTGAGTTTGTCCGCGACCAGAGTGTCGACATGTGGTTACTGTGTCATCGCCATGCCTTCGAATGGTTCAATGGCGTAGTGGGACGCGCGCCATCATAGATAACCCAAAGTGTGCCATCGTCAAGGCCTGTATCTACGAACCCGAAGTCCAGCGGGCCTACGTGCAATGCGCCGAAGGGCATTCGTTCAAGGTCGATCCGTGTCCGCCGAGGGACCCGGCTAAAAAGGGAATTGTCGAATCGGGCGTCAAATACGTGAAGTCGAGCTTCTGCCGCGCGTCAAACAAGGTGAGAGCAGCGCGTCAATCAGGATGAGAGTACTGGCGTTGTGGCAGCGGCTCCGGGCTACGCCCTCCACCGCTGCCGCAACGCCGCGCCGAAGAGTCCGTCCCGCTGCCGGGGTGCCTTGTCGGTGGTCGCGGTAAATCGGGTATGAACAGCTCTTCCATGTAGCGAAGGGAGGCTGAGTTGCCCGGCCGACACATCAACGACCATCAGATGAGGCTCTACATGAAGTACAGACTCAAGGAAGGACCAGCTCAAGCGGCTGCGCGCGCCGGGTTCAGCGCTGCCACGGGTTATCGCATCGATCAGGACCGGCGACTGCCATCGCAGAAGAAGGCACCACGTGCGCGCCGCCGTCCCGAGCTTCCGGGCAACGTGCGCCGCACACTGGAGCGCCGTATTCGCGACTGGCGCGCACTCCATGGCGAGGAGCATGACGTTATGTTCCGTCAGGTACACGAACCCGGTCGTCTCGGGTTGTCCGACTTCACCGAGATGGACAGCCTGGGCGTCACCGTGGCGGGTGTCGCGCTTGACCACCGCCTCTATCACTTCCGGCCGGCCTGCTCGGGCTTTGAGCACGCTCACGTCATTCTCGGCGGCGAGAGCTATGTCGCGCTGGCTGAAGGGCTGCAGAACGCCATCTGGGCACTCGGGGGCGCGCCACGCGAGCACCGCAGCGACAGCCTGTCGGCGGCGTTCCGCAATCTCGATGCCGACGCGCGCAAGGATCTGACCACGCGTTACGATGCACTGTGCGCCCACTACGGCATGCAGCCCACACGCAACAACCGTGGCGTTGCCCACGAGAACGGCGCCATCGAGAGCCCTCATGGCCACCTCAAGAGCGCAGTGCGTGATGCGTTGCTTCTGCGCGGCAGTCACGACTTCGACAATCTCGGTTCCTATCGCCGCTTCATCGACGAGATCGTCGGTCGAATCAACGCGCGTAATGGCAAACGCATTGAGCTCGAGCGGGCACTGCTTCAGCCGCTTCCGGTCCAGCGTACGTGCGACTACGAGGAAACGCGCGTTGACCTTCGATCGCCTGCTTGAGCAGCTACCGCAGCGCCAGGCATGCAGGACCATGATTGAACTGCTCAGCCTGGCCCACGAGCACAACTGCGAAGCGCAACTGGCCCAGGCGCTGCAGCAGAGTCTGGACGATGGACAGTTACCCGAGCTGGACGCACTGTGTTCGCGTTTCGAAGCGAAGCGCACGAACAGCATGCCGGAGGTGAACGTCCAGCTGGCACCGCTGAGCGACTACGAAGCCCTGCTTGACGACATGGCGACGGAGGTGACGGCATGGTCTCGACATCAACGCCACCCGCCTGTCGCTGCTGCTCAACGATTTGCGGCTGCCCGCCATCAAGCAGATCTGGTCCAGCTTTGCTGAGCGCTCCGACACGGAAGGATGGCCGGCAGCGCGCCTGCCGATGGCGCTGGCCGAACACGAGATCGCCGAGCGCGATCGACGCCGAATCGAACGTCACCTCAGGGACGCAAAGCTGCTGCCGGGCAAGACACTGGAGAACTTCAATTTCGACGCGGTGCCAATGGTGTCGCGCGCGCACGTCTCGGCGCTTTGCGCGGGCGACGGCTGGTTGCGTAACGGCACCAACCTGATTC
>LFKV01000047.1 GCA_001189345.1 Candidatus Paraburkholderia kirkii | reverse complement strand
ACAAAAATTGACTGCGCTCACCATTGCTGCCGGGGGACGACCGTTGAAGACGATCTGTGAAGTCCTGGGGGTGTCGCGCTCGAATCTCGCAGTCAAGTCGAAGCGGCCGGCTGACTGGGTCGACCGGCGCAAGATGCCCGTGCTCGACGACACGGCGCTTGTCGCCGAACTTCATGAGTTGTTAGGCGACGCGCCGACGTATGGATACCGAGGTGCTTGGGCGTTGCTGAGGCGAAGCCGGGACATGCTGGCTCAACCGCGAGTAGATGCAAAGCGCGTGTATCGCGTGATGCGTCGCCACGGCCTGCTGCTTGAACATCGCCCTCGGCACGCCTCGTCTACGCGTCGGCATGACGGCAAGGTCGCGGTGGATAGCAGCAACATGCGCTGGTGCTCGGATGGCTTCGAATTCCGCTGCGATGCCGGTGTCCCATTGCGTGTCGTCTTCGCACTCGACTGTTGCGACCGCGAAGCCATGAGTTGGGCCGCGAGCACAGGCGGTTACACTGGCGATATGGTGCGTGACGTCATGCTTCAAGCCGTCGAGAACCGCTTCACCGGCGCGTTGAAGGCCGAAAGGGAAGTCGAGTGGTTAAGCGACGATGGTTCCTGCTACATTGCCGATGACACATTGAAGTTCTCTCGAAAAATCGGACTGAAGCCAGTAACGACACCCGTCAGAAGTCCGCAAAGCAACGGGATGGCCGAGAGCTTCGTTAAAACGATAAAGCGTGATTACGAAACGATAAAGCGTGATTACGTTTCGTGGATGCCGAAACCCGACGCCAGGACGGCGCTGCAAAATCTGGCCATCGCGTTCGACCACGATAACGAGTCACACCCGCATAGCGCCCTTAAATACCGCTCGCCGCGCGAGTTTCATCGGCAAGCAAATCCTCCAACCTAAGCGGGACCGGCTGTCCGGTTATGCGGGGGGCAAGTCCAGGCAACGACACCGCCGACGCCGCCGCTGTATACCGGCTCAACGACGAGCAGGCCATCGTCGCGACGACCGACTTCTTCATGCCGATCGTCGACGATCCCTTCGACTTCGGCCGCATCGCCGCCACCAACGCGCTCTCCGACGTCTACGCGATGGGCGGCAAGCCGATCCTCGCGCTCGTCGGCATGCCGATCAATGTGCTGCCGTACGAAGTCATCGCGCAGGTGCTGAAGGGCGGCGAAGCGGTGTGCGCGGAAGCGGGCATTCCGGTCGCGGGCGGCCATTCGATCGATTCCGTCGAGCCGATCTACGGGCTCGCGGCGCTCGGCATCGTGCATCCGTCGCGGGTGAAGCGCAACGCGGCGGCCCGCGCGGGCGACCTGCTCGTGCTCGGCAAGCCGCTCGGCGTCGACATGCTGTCGGCGGCGCTCAAGAAAGACCGACTCGATGAGGCCGGCTATGCCGCGATGATCGCGGCGGCGACCAGGCTCAATCGCCCGGGCGCGGCGCTCGCGCAGCTCGACGGCGTGCACGCGCTCACCGACGTGACGGGCTTCGGCCTGCTCGGCCACACGCTCGAAATCGCGCGCGGCGCGGGGCTGACCGCGCGCATCCGCTATGCGGACCTGCCGTGGCTGCCGCAGGTGCGGGAGTTGGTGCGCGAGGGCATCTATACGGGCGCGTCGGGGCGCAACTGGACCGCGTATGGTCCGCTGCACGTCGAAGGCGACGAGGCGCGCACCCTGCTCACCGATCCGCAGACTTCCGGCGGCCTGCTCGTCTCGTGCGCGCCGGAAGCGGTGAGCGACGTGCTCGCGATCTTCCGCGCCGACGACTTCGACGATGCCGTAGTCATCGGCGAGATGGTGGACGGCGCCGGTCGCGTCGACGTGAACTGATCCGACCACAAAAACTGATCCGACAACAAAAGAGCCGGCATGAAGGAAGAGTCCCCGAAAGCCATTTTCCACGCGCTCGCCGCGAACTTCGGCATCGCCGTCTGCAAGTTCGGGGCGGCGGCGTTCACCGGCTCCGGCGCGAGGTTCGCCGAAGCCATCCATTCCACCGCCGATTGCGGCAACCAGCTGCTGCTGCTCTTCGGCTTGAAGCGCGCGCAGGCGCCCGCGAATGCGCTGCATCCGCTGGGCTCGGGGCGCGAGATCTATTTCTACGCGCTCATCGTGGCGCTGCTGCTGTTCTTCGTGGGCGGCGCGTTCTCAGTGTACGAGGGCGCGCATCGGCTGCTGCATCACGAGCCGTTGTCCAATCCGTTCGTCGCGCTCGTAATTCTCGGCATCTCCGTCGTGCTCGAAGCGTTCTCGCTGGCGGGCGCGATACGCGAGATCCGCAAGGGCGCGCCGAATAAAACCTTATGGCGATGGTTCCGCGAGACGCGCGAGTCGGAGCTGCTGGTCGTCGCGGGCGAGGATGTCGCGGCGCTGCTGGGTCTCGCGATTGCATTCGGCACCGTGCTCATGACGATGATCACCGGCAATACCGGCACGATGCAGCCGGCTCGATCGGCGTGGGCGTGCTGCTGATCGTCGCATATCTCGTCGCGCGCGAAGTGAAGTCGATGATCGTCGGGGAATCCGCGAGTCCCGAAGTGCGCAAGGCCATCGAAGCGCATTTGCGCGCGCGGCCCGAGATCACGTGCATCCATCAGCCTCATCACGCTGCAATGGGGCAAGGACGTCGTCGTCGTCGTCGTCGTCGTCGTCGTCGCGGTGCAGGCCGAGATGATCGACGCGATCAACGTCATCGAGGAAGATCCTGCAGGGTGCCTTTGCGCAAGTGCGCTGGGTGTTCTTCGAGCCGGATGTCGCGCGACCGCCACGAGCCCGCCGCCTCCGCCTGAAGCCCGGCGCGGGGCGGGATCGCTAAGTGCTACCGCAAGCATAGCGGTCGATATTCCATTCTCATCAGTGCGCGCCCTTCGCATCGGTTCGGCGCCGACGGCGTCAGCAGGGCCGTTACGAAGCGTCGAAAGCCGCGCCGGAACCGCTTCTGTCTCGCCGACGGCCGCGCGTTAACATACGGCGTGCGCGTCGTCCGCATCGAGTCCCTGAATTTTCGTGATCTTCATCCGACCTATGCGCAAAGTTCTTCTTGCCGTATTGCTCGTTGGCGTGTCGAGTTTCCTGTCAGCATTCCCGAAGTCTTCCTTCGCCGCGACCGGTTCCCCGCAGCCCGCGTCACAACCCGCCGTCGCGCTGACGCCGCAACAGGCGCGCGATGCGCTCGCGGTGCTGAACGATCCCGCGCGCCGTTCGCAGATCGAGGATACGCTGCGCGCCGTGGCGGCCGCGGGCGCGCCGCAGGCCGCATCGACGTCGTCAGCCACGCCCGCCTCGGACGCATCCGGCATGCTCGCGCATTCGCTGACGGCGAACGGCCTCGCCTCGCAAGTCTCGCGGCAAGCGGGGCACTGGCTTGTGCAGATCGGCGCCGGCATGCGTCACTCGGTCTCGGCGTTGCTCGACTTCGGCTCGGTGGCCTCGTGGTGGCGCAACCGCACGGCGACCGGCGAAGGGCGCGCGCTCCTCGGTCATGTCGCGTGGACCATGCTGGCCTCGCTCCTGCCGGCGCTGCTGCTCGAATTCCTGTGCACGCGACTCATGAAAAAGCCACGCACGAGAATTGCGGGACGCGGCATCGCCGACGCCGAGGAGCAGGACCCCGGACTCGTGCAGGAAGAGCGCGCTGAAGACATCGCGGCGCAAAGCGGCGACGAAACCGCCATGCATCTGGCCGGGCGCAAGGTGGACGACGCGCGCGGCCAGCGTCACGCCGCGCGTCACTGGACGCTGCTGCAACGCTTGCCGAGCGCGCTCATGCATGTCCTGCTCGCGCTGCTTCCGCTCGTCGTGTTCATCGGCGTCGTGACGCTGCTCATGTGGTTCTTCATCGACGACGACACGCCGGAAGCACGCGTCCTGGGCTCCCTGATCGACGTCTATCTGGCATGCCGCGCCATCGTGATCGTGAGCGGCTTCTTCCTCGTGCCGCGCGCGCCCGGCCTGCGCCTCATCCAGATGCGCGACTTCTATGCAGCCTATACGCATCGCTGGGTGAAGCGCATCGTGTGCGTCGCGGGCGCGGGCGCGGGCATCGCGCTCGCCAATGCCGGCGAGCCGCTCGGCCTGTCCGGTGACGCGCGCATCGCGGTCCTGAAGGTCACGCTGCTGATCGTGCATGTGATGATCGCGTACGTCATCTTCGACTGCCGCGCATCGGTGGCCGAGCGCATCCGCGAGCGGGCGAGGGCGAATCGTTCGGTCCGGCTGTTCGGCAACTGGGTCGCAGATATCTGGTCGGGCGTCGCCATCTTCTTCGTGATCGCGCTCTGGTTCGTGTGGGCGCTCGACGTGCAGAACGGCTACCGGACGCTCTTCCATCTGGGCGGCCTCTCCCTGCTCGTGCTCGTCGGAGCGCGCATGCTGGCGATCGTCGCGTTCGGCGCGCTCGGCTGTCTGTTTCACGAGCATGATGAAAACGACCTCGCCGAACGGTCGATCCTGCAACGCCGCGCGTACCGCTATTACCCGGCCTTGCGGCGCATCGTGCAGGCGGTCATTTCCGTCGTCACGGTGATCGCGCTGCTGCAGATCTGGGGCATCGACATCGTGCATTTCTTCACGGCGGGCGGGATCGGCAATCGCCTCGCGTCGGCGCTCGTGACCATCGCGGTGGCCGCACTGTTCGCGGTGCTCGTGTGGGAAGGCGCGAACATCGCCGTCGAGCGGCGCCTGGAGCAATGGACCGCGAGCGGCGAACGCCTGCGGGCGGCGCGCCTGCGCACCCTGTTGCCGATGATGCGCACGGGCCTGTTCATCGTGATCGCGATGGTCGTCGTGCTGACGGGTCTTTCGGAGATCGGCGTGAATACGGCGCCGCTGCTCGCGAGCGCGAGCATCTTCGGCGTGGCGCTGGGCTTCGGCTCGCAAAAGCTCGTGCAGGATCTGATCACCGGCATCTTCCTGCTGATGGAAAACGCGATGCAGGTCGGCGACTGGGTGACGCTCGCGGGCGTCTCGGGAACGGTCGAATATCTGTCGATTCGCACGGTGCGCCTGCGCGGCGGCGACGGCTCGCTCTACACGGTGCCGTTCAGCTCGGTATCGACGGTGAACAACACGAATCGCGGCATCGGCAACGCGTCGGTGCGCGTGTCGATCGCGCTCGGCCAGGACGTCGATCTCGCGATCTCCGCGCTGAAGGAGATCGGCGCGGCACTGCGCGAGGACGAGGCGTTCCGCGACGGCATTCTCTCCGATTTCAGCTTCTGGGGCGTCGATGCCGTCGACGGCTCGACCGTCACGCTCGCGGGCCAGATCCAATGCCGCGACAGCGCGCGCTGGCCGGTGCAGCGCGAGTTCAATCGACGCATCCTCAACGAGTTCACCGCGCGCGGCATCGAGATCGCCAATCCGCAACGCAACTTCGTGATCCTGAACGGCGGCAATCAGGAAAGCGTGCAGGACGTCGAGGAGGCGGGCGCGGATCAGCGCAGCGAGCCGTCGAAGGCCGCCCAGCATCCGACGAGCGAGGCGGCGAGCACCGGAAACGTGCCCTCGGATTCGCCGCCGCCGCGAGCGACGCAGAGCGGCACCTGATTCCGGCGCGTTGCGCCAATCGGCGGGCGGATCGCCGGGTTATTGGCGCTCCTATAATCGCGCCGGCGAACCGGGGCGCGGTCTTCTTTCGAAGGTCGAACCTTTACGAGGATCAGCCCGCCATGAAAATCGCTTCCGCGTCACGATCGAAAGACCAACAAAGCACGCTTCGAAGGACATATTCCGCAGGGTCGCTGAAAAACGCCGTGTGCGCGACGGTGTTCGCGCTCGGCGTGACGAGTCTCACGGGCTTCACCGGCTGCGCGTTCGCGCAGCAGCAGGACCGCAGCGCCGGCGACGATCACGACCGGCGCGGCGACGACGGCCGCCCGGTCAAGGTGATGATCGTCACCATGTTCGCGCCCGAAGGCCAGGTCTGGCTCGACAGGCTCGGGCCATGGGACGCGGTCAGCGTGCCCGGCCTCTCGCCGGACTATCCCGACGTGCACTGCAACCGCGACGAAGTCTGCGTCATCACGACGGGCATGGGCCACACCAACGCGACGGCCTCGATGATGGCGCTGACGTTCTCCGACCGCTTCGACCTGCGCGACACGTATTTCCTGATCGCGGGCATTGCGGGCATCGATCCGGCGCGCGGGACCATCGGCTCGACAGCGTGGGCCAAGTATCTCGTCGACTTCGGCATTCAGTGGGAGCTCGATGCGCGCGAAAAACCCGCCGCGTGGCCGAGCGGATTCGTCGGCATCAATACGAAGGGCCCGAACGAGAAGCCGCCGCTTCGACTATCGCACCGAAGTGTTCGCGCTCAACGCGACGCTCGCCGACGCCGCCTATGCGATCTCGCGAAACGTCGTGCTGGCCGACAGCGACGACGCCAAGGTGGCGCGCGCCAAGTTCAGCTACGCGCCGGCGAATCAGCCGCCGCGCGTGATCCAGTGCGATACGCTCGCCGGCGATACCTGGTGGTCGGGCAAATACATCGGCGAGCGCGCGCGTGGACGCGGCTCCTGACCGATGGCCAAGGCGTGTACTGCACGACCCAGCAGGAGGACAACGCGACTTTCGAGGCGCTCAAGCGCGCCGCGAGCGTGAAGCGGGTGGATCTTTCACGCGTGGCGGTGCTGCGCGCGGGCTCGGATTTCGACCGGCCCTACGAGGGATAGACCGCGGCGGATAATCTGCTGAATTACGCGGCGCAGGGCGGTTTCACGCCTGCCGTCGAGAATCTGTACCGAACCGGTAACCCGTTCGTACAGGAGCTTGTTACACATTGGGGTGCATGGAGAAAGGGCGTACCCCAAAAGTAACGTGCGGCGTTACAAATACGGGTAATAAATGCCGTTACATCACGGTAACCCGTATCAGGTAACTTTTGCTCAATCTGCCGCACATCGGCAACAGCCGGTGTAGCGGCATTTTTTCGCGCTATTCGTCTGATTAAATATCTCAAAAATAACTGAAAGAGACGTCAACTGGATCCCGCAATCGCCCGTTGATGCTCGCGATAGCCAATTTATCCGACAAAAGTCCAATCGCGGCTGGTTAAATGCCAAAACATCAGAAAAATAGAGCGGGCACGTTAACACCGGTCAAAAAACCGTATAGTAAAAATTACTGATTAAAAGCGTTTTTTTGCAACAAAATATTATTGAGATGCCCTTGCTTTCGTTTCGAACCGTATTTAGAATCCGTTTCACAGTGTTGTTACAAGATGTAACTAAATGAAACAAAGTTACGCAGCACGTAGCCGGGCAGAACGAGCCCGGTGAGGCACAAAAAAGATATCGGTTAAAAGCCGGCGGGAAATTCGGGGATTTACTGGAAGTTGCAACCATGAACGGTCGCGAAACGCTGGAATCGATCCGGGAAATCAACTTGTCGTACATCATGCTCGCGCAGCGTCTGTTGTGCGAGGACCGCGCCATCGGCATCTTCCGGCTCGGTCTGTCGGCAGAACTCGCCGATCTGCTGTCGGGCCTCACGCTCGGGCAGGTCGTCAAGCTCGCGTCGTCGGATAACCTGCTTTCCGCTTCAACGATCACACCATGCTGTCGGCCTTGACGCAACCCGCGAAGAACGTGGACATCGCGCCAACGCACGCGGCAATCCTGCTGGCTGGCCAGCCGGCTGAACAGTTCGCTTAAGGTGACGGAGCGAGTCATGCTGAAGAAGAGCCTCACTGAAGATGCCCAGGACGTGTTCCGTGCCATCGCGCTGATCGAACTCGGCGCGCGCATGCAAGTGCTGGAGAGCGAACTGACGCTCTCGCGCGACCGCATGATTCGCCTCTATCGCGAAGTGAAGGGCGTCTCGCCGCCGAAGGGCATGCTGCCGTTCTCGGCCGACTGGTACATGACGTGGCTCGCCAATATCCACGCATCGCTTTTCTATAACACCTATACGTTCCTGAAGAACGAAGCGGGCTGTTCGCATCTCGATGCGCTGACCAAGGGATATCGGCTGTACCTTGAGCACTGCAACCATAGCGGCGCCGAGACGGTACTCGATCTTACGCGGGCCTGGACTCTTGTGCGCTTCTTCGACGCGGGCATGCTGCAGATGACGCCATGCTGCCGCTGCACCGGGAAGTTCGTCGCGCACAAACATGATTTGCAGAACAACATGGTGTGCGGGGCCTGCCAGCCGCCGTCACGCGCGGGGAAGACCAAGAAAGCGGCGGCCGCCCGACAGGCCACTCAAGAAGCCGCGCTGGAGGTCATGTCGAAGAACGAAGTGCCGGAGCACACGATACTCGGTAACGTAGCGGCGTTACAGCCGCAACGGGCGGGCCTGGTCGCACAGGCTGCTTAGGCGGTAGCGGCGCCGGCCGCTTTCCGGGGACCGTCCGCAAGGATGGTGGACGACCGGCTGCCGCTACCGCATTTTACTTCTCCGTTCTCTTTCTCCCGAATCCTGAGCCCGGCGCCGATTTTCGCGCCGGGCTGTTTGTTTCCGCCCCAAGTAAAATGCCTCGATGGCACGCGCGCTCGAAGGTAATGGCTTGGCTTCCGCACAACAGGGTTTTCTGCTGACTCGTCACTGGCGCGACACCGCGGCCGGGACGGAAGTCGATTTCTGGCTCGCCACCGGCGACGGCCCGAAGAAGATCCGCATCGCACGGCGGACGAGCGTCGCCTTCATTCGCGCCGAGGATCGCGCAAAAGCGGAGCCCATCGTAGCGGCCGCGCACGATGCGCAATTGCGCAATCTGCCGCTCAGGGATTTCCCCCCAGAAGCCGGTGCTCGGGCTGTATTGCCCGCAATACCGCCAGTTGCTCGCGCTCGAGAAGAATCTGCGAAGCGCGGGCGTCAACGTATTCGAAGCCGATATCCGTCCGCACGAACGCTATCTGATGGAGCGGTTCATCACGGCGCCGGTGTCCTTCGAAGGCGTCGAGCGCGACGGTTACATTTCGAGCGAGCTGAAGCCGGCGCCCGATTACCGGCCGGCATTGAAGGTCGTGTCGCTGGTATCGAGACGAGTATGAAGGGCGAGCTGTATTCGATCGCGTTCGAAGGCTGCGGCGCGCGCCAGGTTTTTATGCTCGGGCCGCCGGCTCGGGCCGCCGAATGGCGATGCCGCGCAAAGCGATTTCGCACTCGATTATTGCGAAAGCCGCGCGGAAATGCTGCGCCGTTTCAACACATGGATTGCCGAGCACGATCCGGACGCGATCATCGGCTGGAATGTCGTGCAGTTCGACTTGCGCGTGCTCCAGCGGCACGCCGACGACTACGGCGTGCCGCTCGCGCTCGGCCGCGACGGCAGCGCGGTCGAATGACGCGAGCACGGCATTAACCGTCACCACTTCTTCATATCGGTCGCGGGACGACTCGTGATCGACGGTATCGAAGCGCTGCGCTCGGCGACATGGAATTTCCCGTCGTTCAGTCTGGAATACGTCGCGCAGTCCCTGCTCGGCGAGGGCAAGGCGATCGACAGTCCCTACGCGCGCATGGACGAGATCGAGCGGCGCTTCCGCGAGGACAAGCCCGCGCTCGCGCGCTACAACCTGAGCGACTGCGAGCTCGTCACGAAGGTCTTCGAGAAGACGGAGCTGCTGCCGTTCCTGCTCGAGCGGGCGACGGTAACGGGCTTGCAGGCCGATCGCAGCGGCGGCTCGGTGGCGGCGTTCACGCATCTGTACATGCCGCGCATGCATCGGCTGGGCTTCGTCGCGCCGAATCTCGGCGACGTGCCCGAGGAGGCGAGCCCCGGCGGCTTCGTCATGGATTCGCGCCCCGGTCTCTACGATTCGGTGCTCGTGCTCGACTACAAGAGCCTTTATCCGTCGATCATCCGCACCTTCCTGATCGATCCGGCCGGGCTCGCGCAAGGCATGAGCATGCCCGACGACGCCGATACCGTGCCGGGATTTCCCGGTGCGCGCTTCTCGCGCGACGGGCATTGCCTGCCCGCGATTGTCGCGCAGGTCTGGGAAGGGCGCGAGGCCGCGAAGCGCCAGCGCGACAAGCCGTTGTCGCAGGCGCTCAAGATCATCATGAATTCGTTTTACGGTGTGCTCGGCTCGAGCGGCTGCCGTTTTCTTCGATCCGCGCCTCGCGTCGTCGACGCACGCTCGGGGAATATCATCGCAACGTGCCGCCGCACGTGCGCGCGGCGCGCATCGCCGACGAGCACAACGCGCGGCAGGGCCGTCCGCTGCAATATCAGAACGGCGGCTGGATCAGCTATGTGATGACGCTCGCCGGGCCGGAGCCGGTGGAAGCGCGTCACGCGCCGATCGACTACGAACACTATATGAGCAAGCAGCTTCAACCGGTGGCGGACGGCATTCTGTCCTTCATGCGCGACGATTTCACCGTGCTGATGTCGGGGCAGAAGGCGCTCTTCTAGAAGCGCATGCCCACGCCCGCCTCGATGATGTCCGCATCGCGGTCGTAGCGCGTGACCATGCGGTTCCACGTCACGCGCGCGAGCCATCGGCCGGTCAGCCGATAACTCGCCGAGACGGATACCAGGCCGGCGACACGACCGTCACCCGTCCGGTTCTGCGGCAGATCGTCGTTCTGCGTGATCGACAGATACGGACCCGCGCCCACGCCGAGCGTGAGCCTGCCGTCGAAGAACGCGCGCGTGGCCTAGAGCTGCGCGGCGATGCCGTCGCGGCGCGATTGCACGTGTCCGCCCTCGTGCAGATAGGACGCGGTGAAATCGACGTAATGCCACAGTCCGCGGCAATATTCGATGCTTTCCGCCAGATTCGATTCCGAGTCGGGACTGTTCAGGATCGTCGTGCCGAGCATCACGGTGACTTCGTTGTTCGTGACGTTGGTCGTGCGCGGTACGGGGCGCGCACGCGGCCCGCGGCCCTCGGGCGCGTCGAGCTGATAGCCGATGCCGAACAACAGCGCGGTCGTATCGGGGCCGCCGAACGCCTGCACGCGATTCAGCTTCATCTCCGCGATCCAGCGATTGTCGAAGTAGTACGCCGCGCGCAGCGTGAACATGCCGCCCCAGCCGTGCGTGTTCGAATAGTCGCCGCCGGCCTGCGCCTGGCTCGTATCGAAATAGCGATACGGTTTCGCGCCGGCCGAGAGCTTGAGCCGCCCCAGAGCGGCAGGCGTCCCCAGATCTGCAAGGCCTGCCCGTCGCGATGATGGTCGGGAATATGGCCTTCGTTCAGTCAGGGAAAACTCCAGGCGGCATAGCGTCCGAGCCCTTCGCGATAGTTGGCTTCCCACGAATACGTGTTCTGGCTGCCGCTCTTGAGCGGCCCGGCGAGGAGGGAGAATTCCTGGGCGTGAGCCGCGGTGCTCGCGGCACCTAGCGCGGCGCAGGCGATTACCCAGGCGGCGGTTCTGCAATGTCGTTCTTTGGTATTTGTCATTACGCGAGGTCGGATTGCGGGAACTTCTGGCATCTGTCGTCGGGGCCTGTCCGTCGGAGGATACCGGCTTAAGAAAATTCCTGCTGAAATCGCTCTCATTTTTAAGGACATCGCGCGGCCGATCGGGAAACGTTTCCACGCGGTTGCGGCCGCCATCGAAACGGACAATCGATCGACCTACGTTCGCAGCCACTCACGGGGTTACGCGTTTTCCGACGCTTCAGTAGATTCATCACATGTCCCCCGTCCATTCAGGCAAGCGAGGTCAGCGATGGACTCCACCCCAGTCGAATATCGAGGCTGCGAGCTTTCAGCCATCGTGCGGCATCTGTCCGGCGAATTCGTGGCGACGCTCCTGATCGAGCGTCCCGGCGGCGTGCGGCGCGCAATCGGGCCGTTCCGCTCGTTCCCGACCGCGCAGGCGGCCGAGGGTTTCGCGATCGAATACGGCAAGGCCGAACTCGACGGACGGCTCGCCGTGTGCGGGCCGCGCGTCGCGGTTTCCGGGTGAGGTCGTTGCCGCGCCTACAGGCTGCGGGCGGGTGCCTCGCCTGAGGTTTCACCCGCTTGCGCATGCTGCGCCGGATGCCGCGCGCGATAGGCCGCGAGCGCGCACACGCTCAACGCGGCGAGCGCGACCGGCGCCGCCACCGCTTCGAAGATGCGCGGCGGCGGCCAGTGCGCGGCGAGCATCGCGCCGCCGATCATCGAACCGACGATCGAGCCGACGCGCCCCATGCCGAGCGTCCATGCGACGCCCGTCGCGCGCGTGGCCGTCGTGTAATAGCCGGTCGAGAGGATGTTAGTGCCGGTCATGGTGCCGCCGGTGCCGACGCCCGTCACGAAGAGCGCGACGAGCGAGAGCCACGCGAGCGCAGGATGTCCCGCCAGATGCCCGAACGCGGCGAGGCTCGCCGCGGCGCACACGAACGCGACTGCGAGCACGTATTGCGGATTGAAACGGTCCATCAGCACGCCGAGCAGGATCGCGCCGAGACTGTTGCCGGTGAGATAGAGCGCCGTCATCAGCGATGCCTCGCGAAACGGCACGCCGCTTTGCTGAATCAGAATCGGCAGTCAGTTGCCGAGAAAGTAGATCACCAGAAGCGCCATGAAGGCGGTGACCCAAAGCAGCAGGGTGCCGCCGCCGATTCCTGGCCGCAGCAGCTGGCCGATCGGAAAGCTCCGCGCGGACGTTTCCGCGAGCGTCAGCCGGACGCGCGACAGGTCGGCGCCCGGCGCGATGCGCGCGAGGATCGCACGCGCCTCGTCCTGCCGCGCGCCGTGCGCCACCAGATGCCGCACCGATTCCGGCAGCCAGCGCGCCAGCAGGACGATCAGCACGAGCGGCAGGACTCCGCCCGCGACGAGCATCGACTGCCAGCCGAACGCGCCGATCAGATGCGGCGCGGCCAGCCCGCCGAGCGCGCCGCCCGCCGCGATGCCGCAGCCGATCGGCGCGACCAGGGTCGAGCGCAGCCGCTCGGGGCAATATTCCGCGGCGAGCGTGTACGCGTTGGGCATCGCGCCGCCGAGCCCGAGTTTCGTGACGAAACGCAGCACGACGAGCATCCCGACCGAGTTCGTCCACGCCGAGAGCAGGCTGAACAGCGCGAACAGCGTGATCGAGGCGATCAGCGTCGACTTGCGCCCGAAGCGGTCCGCCACGGGCCCGAACACGAAGGAGCCGACCGTGAGCCCGAAGAGGCCCGCGCCGAACATCGGCGCGAGTTGCGCGGGCGCCGCGCCGAAGTGCGCCTTGAGCGCCGGCGCGATGTAGCCGACGACGACGACCGTGTCGTAACCGTCGAGCACGAGAATCGCGAAGCACAGGAGGAAGGTTGCAATCTGAAAGCGCGAGAGGGGCGCTTCGTCGACAGGGTCTGCACGGCGAGCGGAGTGGATCGCGAGGTCATGCGTGTCTCCTGCGCCTTGCACGGCGCTCTTATCGATTGGCTGGCGACGAAAGTATCATCGTGAACGGAAAACACAATCGGGAACGGCGCTATAACAGAGCGTCCCGCGCCATTTACTCAAACGTCAGCAATATAGCTGACAGATTGATGCCTAAAAATGATCGAACAAGGCACGGATCGCGGCTAATTTGTGAAAGCTGCTCGTGAATTTTTGAGCCCAACTTTTCACCTTTTTTGAAGTGGGCGTCGCGCGACGCCGGTCCGCTTGACGTGACTCCACACCAGTTCATCTGGATTGAGGTCCGGTGCGTAATCGGGCAGAAAATGCAAAGTCAACTTGCCCTGCGTACTCGCGACATAGTCCTTAACGATGGCTTTCTTATGCGCTGGCAATCCGTCGACGATCAAATGAACCGCTCTTTTACGATGAAACATCAACTTCTTGAGCAATTCGACGAACAGCTCGCGACTAAGAGACGGTTTCATAAAGGCTGTTGAGATTGCCGAAGAGTGTTCCAGCAGATCAAGCAACAACCGAGTTTGAGGAACGCTTCATGAATGTCCGCACGACGTTCGAAGCGAGTACGTAGACGGCGGAAGTTATGCAACCAGGCATGTGTACGTTCGACGACCCAACGGACTTTCCCAAGGCCGCTACCGTGCGGGTGACCGCGCCGCGCGATGCTGGTGGGAATGTTGCGCGCGTGAAGGAGGCACCGGTACTTGTCATGATCGTAACCGCGGTCGGCATAAACACAGCCAGGGCGACTCAGCGGCCGGCCGCGCACGCCGCCAATCGGTACGATGGCCTCGATCAACGGGATCAGTTGGGTGACGTCGTGACGATTGGCGCCGGTCAGGATTGCCGCGATCGGCGTACCGTTGGCGTCGGTGGTGACGTGGTGCTTGGAACCGGGTCGTGCTCGGTCGGTGGGGTTCGGGCCAGTTTTTCGCCCGCCCCAACCGCACGAATCGACGATGAGTCGACGACGACGCGGGAGAAGTCGATCTTCCCGGCCGCTCGTAGTTTCGCCAGCAGCAGTGCGTGCAGTCGATCCCACACGCCGGCTTGCTGCCAATCGCGCAGCCTGCGCCAGCAACTGACGCCAGAGCCACATCCCATCTCCGCTGGCAGATCTCGCCACCGGATGCCGGTCTTCAGCACGAACAAGATGCCGGTCAGCGCAGCCCGATCCGGTACCGGCTTGCGGCCCGGATACTTGAAGCGGCGCGGCTTCGCTGGTGGTAGCAGTGGCTCGATCAGTGCCCACAGTTCGTCGTCGATGATTGGTTTGCCCATCTCCTCGATCCTGTTGTCACAACGATCGAGGTTAACAGGTTGCGTTACGGGTTAACAGCCCCTAAGACGGGTTAACAGCCCCTAAGAGATCTTTTTGAAACTACTTCTTAGTGCCCCTTCATACGTCGCAAACCAGAAAGCTCCCTTCGAATTAACGGCGGACGCGGCGCCCATGCTGTGACGTTCGCCGGGCCGCTCGACCACCGGCGTTTCACCGCGCGGCGCCCACGTCCTGCCATGCACCGAGTCAGCACGGAAGCCCGATTCGTCCCAGAAAAAGATGTCCACCTTCTGCTCACGAGCCCGCCTGGCAATGTTCGGATAGGTGTCTCGCTGCCCACTGTGGCGCGACAATCAAGTTGAGAATGTCGCGGCAGAAATGCTGATGCCGATGTTGATTGACGCTGGCAAGCGTTTATTGATTGACGCGCGGAGTTGATTGACGCGGGCGAGTGGGTGTTGCGCGACAATCAAGATGAGAATGTGGTGGCGGGAAGGTGATGCTGCGGTTGATTGACGCGGCTAGCTTTGCCTGCGAGCCGCGCGTCAATCAGGACGAGAACAGCGGATCATTCGGTGAGGTCGATGCCGTGCTGATGCTCCTGTGTCGGTGGCACACCAACGTTCTTTGGTGTCGCTCTACTGGCCGGGCGTCCCGGTCCCTGCTGCTTGGGCTGCAGGGCAGTACGGCGACGGTAGCTTTCGACGTTCAGCTCAAAGATGGTCGAGTGGTGGACCAGCCGGTCGACGGCGGCCACCGTCATGGCCCGGTCGGGGAAAACCTTGTCCCATTCGCCAAACGGCTGGTTGGCCGTTATGCAAAGGGAACGGCGCTCATACCTGGCGCTGATGAGCTCGAACAGCACCGACGTCTCTGCCTGATCCTTGCTGACATATGCGAAATCGTCCAGGATGACCAGGTCGAAGCGATCCAGCCGGTTGACGGCGGACTCCAGCGCGAGCTCGCGGCGCGCGACCTGCAACCGTTGCACGAGGTCGGTAGTGCGAGCGAAGAAGACCTTCCAGCCCTTCTCCAGCAGGCTCAGTCCGATCGCCGACGACAGGTACGATTTGCCCCCTCCGCTAGGCCCTAGAAGAATCAGGTTGGTGCCGTTACGCAACCAGCCGTCGCCCGCGCAAAGCGCCGAGACGTGCGCGCGCGACACCATTGGCACCGCGTCGAAATTGAAGTTCTCCAGTGTCTTGCCCGGCAGCAGCTTTGCGTCCCTGAGGTGACGTTCGATTCGGCGTCGATCGCGCTCGGCGATCTCGTGTTCGGCCAGCGCCATCGGCAGGCGCGCTGCCGGCCATCCTTCCGTGTCGGAGCGCTCAGCAAAGCTGGACCAGATCTGCTTGATGGCGGGCAGCCGCAAATCGTTGAGCAGCAGCGACAGGCGGGTGGCGTTGATGTCGAGACCATGCCGTCACCTCCGTCGCCATGTCGTCAAGCAGGGCTTCGTAGTCGCTCAGCGGTGCCAGCTGGACGTTCACCTCCGGCATGCTGTTCGTGCGCTTCGCTTCGAAACGCGAACACAGTGCGTCCAGCTCGGGTAACTGTCCATCGTCCAGACTCTGCTGCAGCGCCTGGGCCAGTTGCGCTTCGCAGTTGTGCTCGTGGGCCAGGCTGAGCAGTTCAATCATGGTCCTGCATGCCTGGCGCTGCGGTAGCTGCTCAAGCAGGCGATCGAAGGTCAACGCGCGTTTCCTCGTAGTCGCACGTACGCTGGACCGGAAGCGGCTGAAGCAGTGCCCGCTCGAGCTCAATGCGTTTGCCATTACGCGCGTTGATTCGACCGACGATCTCGTCGATGAAGCGGCGATAGGAACCGAGATTGTCGAAGTCGTGACTGCCGCGCAGAAGCAACGCATCACGCACTGCGCTCTTGAGGTGGCCATGAGGGCTCTCGATGGCGCCGTTCTCGTGGGCAACGCCACGGTTGTTGCGTGTGGGCTGCATGCCGTAGTGGGCGCACAGTGCATCGTAACGCGTGGTCAGATCCTTGCGCGCGTCGGCATCGAGATTGCGGAACGCCGCCGACAGGCTGTCGCTGCGGTGCTCGCGTGGCGCGCCCCCGAGTGCCCAGATGGCGTTCTGCAGCCCTTCAGCCAGCGCGACATAGCTCTCGCCGCCGAGAATGACGTGAGCGTGCTCAAAGCCCGAGCAGGCCGGCCGGAAGTGATAGAGGCGGTGGTCAAGCGCGACACCCGCCACGGTGACGCCCAGGCTGTCCATCTCGGTGAAGTCGGACAACCCGAGACGACCGGGTTCGTGTACCTGACGGAACATAACGTCATGCTCCTCGCCATGGAGTGCGCGCCAGTCGCGAATACGGCGCTCCAGTGTGCGGCGCACGTTGCCCGGAAGCTCGGGACGGCGGCGCGCACGTGGTGCCTTCTTCTGCGATGGCAGTCGCCGGTCCTGATCGATGCGATAACCCGTGGCAGCGCTGAACCCGGCGCGCGCAGCCGCTTGAGCTGGTCCTTCCTTGAGTCTGTACTTCATGTAGAGCCTCATCTGATGGTCGTTGATGTGTCGGCCGGGCAACTCAGCCTCCCTTCGCTACATGGAAGAGCTGTTCATACCCGATTTACCGCGACCACCGACAAGGCACCCCGGCAGCGGACGGACTCTTCGGCGCGGCGTTGCGGCAGCGGTGGAGGGCGTAGCCCGGAGCCGCTGCCACAACGCCAGTACTCTCATCCTGATTGACGCGCTGCTCTCATCTTGTTTGACGCGCGGCAATGGTGCCGCGTAACACGCTCTCGCGCTGCACCGTACATCGCCTGCTCAAGGCTCACGGCATCTCACGCATTGCCGGACCGGATGTCGTGCCCGAGAAGAAGCGCAGCTTCGCGGCCGAACACGCCGGCTCGATCTGGTTGGAAATAAACCGCTTGCCCCAGCCGGAGGCGCGCCCCTGACGATTAAGCTGCTCTGTCGTTTCACTCTCGGTGTACTCGTTGAGAAGCCGGTCCATTTCGGCGATGACTGCGCGAGGGGTTTGCCGTAATATCCACGCTGGCTTGGACAGCGGCACATGTAGCGTATGCGTGGCGCCGCCATTAAAGCGGACCTGAACGCAAATGTCTGCACCCTTGAGCAAAGTCACATCAGCAATGAGCAGCCGCGCCATGCGCTTTCGCTCGCAATCAGGTGTGCGCGGATCGTTCCAGAGACGAGGGAAGTCTCTCGCGAGC
>LFKV01000046.1 GCA_001189345.1 Candidatus Paraburkholderia kirkii | reverse complement strand
GCCGGCGGGTTCAGGTACAGCCGATCACGTCGGCTGCCTTGGTCTCGAAGTCCGGGTCGTTGGAGACCATGTGCCGCTCCAACTGCTGCGGCTTGATGCCGTGCTTGCGCCAGATGCGCTGCACGGCCGAGACCGATACGTCGCCGAGTTCTGCTGCGAGCTTGTAGCTACTCCAGTGTGTCGAACCGTCGGCGGGTTTGTGCTTGAGGGTGCACTTGAGCACCCGCGCTTCCAGTTTGGCCGGTGGCTGCGTAGGCGCCCGCCCGCGGTGCCGGGCGTACATGCCGGCTAGTCGCTCGCTGAGGAAGCGCCCCGACCAGCGTGCGATGAAGCGCGAATCGCAACCCAGTGTGCGCATGATACTGTCGCGCGATTCGCCGTCCTCGAGCATCAGGATCAACTTTGCGCGTCGCACGTCCGCCGCACGCACCGTTCGGCTGCGCGCCGCCGACAACAGTTGCTCACGTTCGATATCTGTCAGGTTCATTTTGACCCATGACCTGTATCTGAACACAGACAGGGTGCTAATTCAATGACGCAGCGCAATAGCGATAGTTCGCGAGACTTTCGAGCCCGGTGCAACGGTCTCTGGCATCGCTCGCCGACATCAAGTGAATGCCAACCAAGTCTTCGGCTGGCGCAAGCTCTATCAGGACGGGAGCCTATAAGTCCTGGGGGTGTCGCGCTCGAATCTCGCAGTCAAGTCGAAGCGGCCGGCTGACTGGGTCGACCGGCGCAAGATGCCCGTGCTCGACGACACGGCGCTTGTCGCCGAACTTCATGAGTTGTTAGGCGACGCGCCGACGTATGGATACCGAGGTGCTTGGGCGTTGCTGAGGCGAAGCCGGGACATGCTGGCTCAACCGCGAGTAAATGCAAAGCGCGTGTATCGCGTGATGCGTCGCCACGGCCTGCTGCTTGAACATCGCCCTCGGCACGCCTCGTCTACGCGTCGGCATGACGGCAAGGTCGCGGTGGATAGCAGCAACATGCGCTGGTGCTCGGATGGCTTCGAATTCCGCTGCGATGCCGGTGTCCCATTGCGTGTCGTCTTCGCACTCGACTGTTGCGACCGCGAAGCCATGAGTTGGGCCGCGAGCACAGGCGGTTACACTGGCGATATGGTGCGTGACGTCATGCTTCAAGCCGTCGAGAACCGCTTCACCGGCGTGTTGAAGGCCGAAAGGGAAGTCGAGTGGTTAAGCGACGATGGTTCCTGCTACATTGCCGATGGCACATTGAAGTTCTCTCGAAAAATCGGACTGAAGCCAGTAACGACACCCGTCAGAAGTCCGCAAAGCAACGGGATGGCCGAGAGCTTCGTTAAAACGATAAAGCGTGATTACGAAACGATAAAGCGTGATTACGTTTCGTGGATGCCGAAACCCGACGCCAGGACGGTGCTGCAAAATCTGGCCATCGCGTTCGACCACGATAACGAGTCACACCCGCATAGCGCCCTTAAATACCGCTCGCCGCGCGAGTTTCATCGGCAAGCAAATCCTCCAACCTAAGCGGGACCGGCTGTCCGGTTATGCGGGGGCAAGTCCACGAAATCTGTCAGGCGGTGACAGTGCTGCGCGATGCGCGTCACATCGTCAGCGCGCCTTTGCCCGCCGATGCATCGGCCGCGTTGTCCGTGTCCGGCCTTTCCGGCGACGACTACGACAACGTCAGTTTCAGCGTGCGGCGCGGCGAAGTGATCGGCCTGACGGGCGCGACGACGAGCGGCCGCACGAGCGTCGCGGAAGCCATCGCCGGACTGAAGGCACAACGCAGGGGAACCGTCGAAGTCGATGGCCGCGCGCTCCCGCCCTGCGACGTGCCCGCGGCGCTGGCGAACGGCGTGGGCTGCGTGCCGAAAGACCAGCATCGCGAGGGATTGGTGCTGTCGCAATCCGTCGCGGAAAACGCGTCGATGACGATCGCGCGCACGCTCGGGCGCTTCGGCATCGCGTCTCCCGCGAAGAAGAACGCGTTCGGGCACCGCATGATCGCCGCGCTCGGCATCAAGACGCAGGGCCCGGAGCATGTCGTATCGGGCTTGTCCGGCGGCAATCGGCAGAAAGTGGTGATGGCGCGCGCCCTTGCCACCGATCCCGACATGCTCGTGCTCATCGACCCGACTGCCGGCGTCGACGTGAAATCGAAGGAAGCGCTGCTCGGCGTCGTCGAGCGGGTGCGTGAGGAAGGCAAGGCGGTGCTCGTCGTCTCCGGCGAACTCGACGACCTGCGCACCTGCGACCGCGTGCTCGTGATGTTCCGTGGCGCGATCGCTGCCGAATTCCCTGTCGGATGGCAGGACCATGAACTCATCGCATCCGTCGAAGGAGTGAGTCTCCATGAAGCATGACGTCTCCAGTCCCGCGATGGCCGGCGTGCCGATGCAGCGGCAGCGCCCGCGCCTTGAGCTCGCGCGCTTTCGCGATCTTGCGCTGCTGCCCGCGCTGGCGCTCCTGCTCGCCATCGGCGCGTTCGTCAGCCCGAGCTTTCTGACGCAGGCAAATCTGATCAGCATTCTCGGCGCGTCGGCGGCGCTCGCGCTCGTCGTGCTCGCCGAATCGCTGATCGTGCTGACAGGCAAGTTCGACCTCTCGCTCGAGTCGACCGTCGGCATCGCGCCCGCCGTCGGCGCGATGCTCGTGATGCCCGCGGCTTCGTCGGGCTTCGGCCTCGAATGGCCGGTGGCGGGGCTCGCGGCGATCGTCGTCGTGGGCGCGCTGATCGGCTTCATCAACGGCTTCCTGGTCGTACGGCTGCGCCTGAACGCTCATCGTCACGCTCGCCGTGCTGATCGTGCTGCGCGGCATGCTCGTCGGCGCGACCAAGGGCGGCGCGCTCTTCGACATGCCACCGTCGTTCTTCACGCTCGCGACGACGCTCGTGCTCGGCCTGCCGGTTTCGGTATGGCTCGCGGCGGCGGCCTTCGCGTGCGCGGCGTTCATGCTGCGCTATCACCGTCTCGGCCGAGCGCTCTATGCGATCGGCGGCAATCCGGAAGCGGCGCGCGCGGCGGGCATTCGCGTCGAGCGCATCACCTGGGGCGTGTTCGTGCTGGGCAGCGTGCTCGCGTCTATCGGCGGCCTGATCGTGACGGGCTACGTCGGCGCGATCAACGCGAACCAGGGCAACGGCATGATTTTCACGGTGTTCACCGCGGCGGTGATCGGCGGCATTTCGCTCGACGGCGGCAAGGGCACGATGTTCGGCGCGCTGTCAGGCGTTTTGCTGCTGGGCGTCGTGCAGAACCTGCTGACACTCGCCCAGGTACCGTCGTTCTGGATTCAGGCGATCTACGACGCGATCATCCTCGGCTCGCTGATGGTGGCGCGGCTCGCGGGTGGCGAAGCGCAAACCTGAACTCATTCGAGATAGCGACGATGCAAGAAACAACCGACCCACGCCTCATTCTGCTGAGTCCGGAAGACAAATGTCTGATCGCCGCCGCGCGTCTGCCGCAAGGCGAGACGCTGGTGATCGAGGGCGAGCACGTCACGCTCGCGACGACCATCGAGCTCGCGCACAAGGTCGCGCGGCGCGCGTTGTCGAAGGACGAGAAGGTGCTGCGCTACGGCGCGATCATCGGCCACGTCAATGCCGATGTCGCGCGCGGCGAGCATCTGCACACGCACAATCTGGAAAGCGACTACATCCCCACTTACACACACGACGCCGGACACGCGTACGTGCAGCACTAGACGCCCATGAACAGCACGCCGAACACTCCCGCACTGCAAGGCTATCTTCGCGCCGGCAGGAAGGGCATCCGCAACGCCGTCGCGGTGGCGTATCTTGTCGAATGCGCGCATCACGCCGCGCGCGAGATCGTCGCGCATTTTCGTCCGTCGCTGGACGCCTTCGATACTTTCGATACCTTCGATCCGCAAGCCGAACCGCCCGTGCATCTGATCGACTTTCCGGGCTGCTATCCGAACAGCTACGCCAAAAAAATGCTGGAGCGCATCTGCACGCATCCGAACGTGGGCGCGGTGCTGTTCGTGTCGCTCGGCTGCGAGAGCATGAACAAGCACTATCTCGCCGACGCCGTGCGCGCGAGCGGCCGCCCTGCCGCCGTGCTGACGATCCAGGAAAAGGGCGGCACGCGCAGCACGATCCAGAACGGTCTCGACTGGGTACGCGAGGCGCGGGCGACGCTCGCCGCGCAACAAAAAGTGCCGATGGCGCTCGATGAGCTGATCGTCGGCACGATCTGCGGCGGCTCCGACGGTACCAGCGGCATGACGGCGGGGACGCGCGTTCGATGCGTTCATCGGCGCCGGCGCCTCGTGCATCTTCGAGGAAACCGGCGAGCTCGTCGGCTGCGAGTTCCATATGAAGCGCCGCGCGGCGCGGCCCGAACTGGGCGACGCGATCGTCGAATGCGTGCAGAAGGCCGCGCGCTACTACACGGACACGGCGATGGGCCATGGCTCGTTCTCGGTCGGCAACGCCGATGGCGGGCTGACGACGCAGGAAGAGAAATCGCTCGGCGCCTATTCGAAGAGCGGGGCGTCGCCGATCGTCGGCATCATCAAGCCGGGCGACGTACCGCCGACGGGCGGCCTCTATCTGCTCGACGTCGTCCCTGACGGCGAGCCGCGCTTCGGTTTTCCGACCATCAGCGACAACGCGGAGATCGGCGAATTGATCGCGTGCAGCTGTCACGTGATTCTCTTCACGACCGGGCGCGGCTCGGTGGTCGGTTCGGTGATTTCGCCGGTGATCAAGATTTTGCGCGAATCCGGCGACCTATCGCAACCTGTCCGGCGACATGGACGTCGATGCGGGCCGCATTCTCGAAGGCCGTGCGACGCTCGACGATGTGGCCCGCGAAATCTTCGACGTCACGGTGGCGGTGGCGTCGGGCGCGGCATCGAAGTCCGAGGCGCTCGGGCACCAGGAGTTCATTCTGACTTACAAAACCTTCGAACCGGTCGGCCCCGCGTGTTTGCCCGGCGGCGCGGGACGCGTTGCTGTGGCGTCTCGCACCGTGGAGAGCGTTTCGAACTGAACGTATCGACTGAGGGTTGCACATGACCGGAGATACCCAGGCAGTTTCGCGCCGGCGCAAGATCGGCCGCACATCACTCGACGTCACCGCGCTGTCCCTCGGCACCGCGCCGCTCGGCGGACTGTATCACGAGCTCACGGAAGACGAGGTGCGCGCGACCGGCGATGCCGCGTGGCAAGCCGGCACCGCTTTTTCGATACTGCACCGCACTATGGCCACACGAAGGTGGAGCATCGTCTGGGCGACGCGCTCGCGCAGGAAGTCGGCGCGATCGACGTGCTCTTTAACTGCGCCGGCTTCGTGCATGCCGGCTCGATTCTCGAGGCGAGCGAGGAGGACTGGGACTTCGCCTTCGACCTGAACGCCAAGGCGATGTATCGTACGATTCGCGCTTTCCTGCCGAAGATGCTGGAAAAAGGCGGCGGCTCGATCATCAACATGTGCGGCGTCGAGCGTGAAGGGCGTGCCGAACCGCTCCGTGTACGGTGCGTCGAAAGGCGGCCGTGATCGGCCTGACGAAGGCGGTCGCAGCGGATTTCGTCACGCGCGGCGTGCGCTGCAACGCGATTTGCCCGGGCACGGTGGAATCGTCGTTGCTGAACGACCGCATCGCGGAGCAGGCGAAGGCGCAGGGCGCGACGGTCGAGCAGGTGCAGGCGGCGTTCGTCGCACGCCAGCCGATGGGGCGCGTGGGCCGTGCCGAGGAAATCGCGGCGCTCGCGCTCTATCTCGGCTCGGACGAATCGTCGTTCACGACGGGTCAGATTCATGTCATCGATGGCGACTGGTCCAACTGACCCGCCGTCCATTCTTTTTTCGGAACCAGGAGGATCAAACCAGATGAAGCGGCTTCGTTACGGCCCCAAGGGTCAGGAAAAACCGGGTCTGCTGGACGCCGAGGGCTGGATTCGCGACCTGTCGAAAGTGGTCGACGACATCGCCGGCGCGACGCTGACCGAGGCGGGCCTGGCGAAACTGCGCGCGGTCGATCCGGCGTCGCTGCCGGTCGTCGACGGCAATCCGCGCATCGGACCGTGCGTCGGTCGCGTCGGCAAGTTCGTGTGCATCGGGCTGAACTATGCGGATCACGCGGCGGAATCGAACCTGCCGGTGCCGACCGAACCGGTCATTTTCGGCAAGTGGACGAGCACCATTTGCGGCCCGAACGACGACGTGGAAATCCCGCGCAACTCGGTGAAGACCGACTGGGAAGTCGAACTGGGCGTCGTGATCGGCAAGGAGGCAAAGTACGTCGACGAAGCCCGCGCGCTCGACTACGTCGCCGGCTACTGCGTGATCAACGACGTATCTGAACGCGAATGGCAGCTCGAGCACGGCACGCAATGGGACAAGGGCAAGGGCTTCGACACGTTCGGCCCGATCGGTCCCTGGCTCGTCACGAAGGACGAAGTCGCGGATCCGCAGAAGCTCGACCTGTGGCTCGAAGTCGACGGCAAGCGCTATCAGAACGGCAACACGAAGACGATGGTCTTCACGGTCGCGCAACTGGTCGCGTATCTGTCGAAAGTGATGAGCCTGCAGCCGGGCGACGTCGTTTCGACGGGCACGCCGCCGGGCGTCGGCATGGGCATGAAGCCGAACGCGGTATATCTGAAGGCCGGCCAGACGATGCGTCTCGGCATTCAGGGTCTCGGCGAGTAGACGCAGAAGACGGTCGCGGCGAAGTAATCCGGACGCGCATAAGCAAAGAACCTCGCCGCGGCGAGGTTCTTTGCTTTGGATGACGGGTTCGGGAAAGGTCGTTCAGGCGTGGAAAACCGGTTCGGCGGCGACGCCTTCGCCGATGCGCGTGATCGTGCCCTGCGCGACCGCGACGAGCCGCTCGGCGCCGCCGTCGGTGACGAATACGTCGCACTGGCAGGTCGCCTGCGTCATGCCCGCATGGACGACGCGCGCCCGCGCCATCAGCGTGCCGCTGACCGCCGGGCGCAGATAGTTGATCTTGTATTCGCCCGTGACGACCTTCGGCCCGAGCTTCAGCGCCCCCGCGAAGGTCAGCGCGTTGTCCACCAGATAACTCACCACCCCGCCGTGCACGAACCCGTGTTGTTGCCTCAGCTCGTCCCTGATCGTCAGGCACAGCGTGAGACTCGCGGAATCGACCTGCATCAGTTTGGTTCCGAGCAAGGCGCTGAACGGTTGCGCGTTCAGCGCGCCGCGCGCGATATCGACGATTTCAGTCATTCGGACACTCCTTGGGTGGGTTCGGTGCTGTCCTGCGAAGACAATAGGAAGCGTTCGCGCGCTGTGCAAGGAAGTCACGCAAAAATTGTGCAATGGCGCGTTTCGGGCGGCACGCGCGCGGTTCCGTCCGGCTCGGTCCGATGCGGCGATTCCCTGCATTCGGGTAGACAAACCTTTGCGGCAAACGATTCAAGCTTTCCGGGCTGCTTGCCGTAAACCCGCACTGTCTCCACATAGGCGGGCTTATTTTCGGAAAGTGTGGGTGCAAGAGATGTTCGGAAAGATCAAGGTTTCATCGGGTTTGCTCGCTGTTCTGGTGGTGTTCTGTCTCTTCCAACTGGTGACCGAGGGGCTCGGTTTCTGGTCCCTCTCGCGCACGCATGACGATGTCGACAGCCTGTCCGACATCGCGTTGAAGCAGGTCGACGCGGTCAGCACGACCACGCAGCATCTGATGGACGCGCGCATCAACCTCTCCCGCGCGGGCACGCGCATGGTGCGCGGCGGTACCGAGCCGACGGAGATCGTGCAGCACGCGCGCGAGCAGATTGCCGCCGCGGACCAATCGTTCACGGCGTTTCTGAGCGCGCGGAAGACCGGCGATGAAAACGTGACGCGCGCCGCGGCCCTGCAGGCGAAATACGCCGAGTATTCGAAGGCGCTCTCCGAGCTCGCTCAGTATCTCGACGCGGGCAATTTGCAGGCGTTTCTGGATCAGCCGACGCAAGGCTTCCAGGACCGCTATCTGGCGGAACAGCAGAACTTCGTCAGTTTCGGCGACGCGGCCAGCCGCAGCTCTCTTTCGTCGATCGACACGCGCTACGTGTGGTTCCGCGCGGTGGACATCGGGATTCTGGTCGCGCTCGTGCACGTCGCGCTGCGCCGCGGCGTGATCGAGCCGCTCGAGGAGGCGGGCCGCCATTTCGAGCGCATCGCGAAGGGGCGTCTCGACGAGCGCATCGAGGATCGCGGCACGAACGAGATCGGCCGGCTGTTTGCGGGCCTCGCGACGATGCAGGCGAGCGTCGCGAGCACGGTGAAGACGGTGCGCGAAACGTCCGATTCGATCAATTTGGGCGCGGATGAAATCGCGAGCTGCAACGCCGATCTGTCGGTGCGCACGGAAAATCAGGCGGCCTCGCTCGAAGAAACTGCATCGAGCATGGAAGAGCTGACCGCCACGGTGCTCCAGAACGCCGAGCACGCGCGCGAGGCGAACACGCTGGCGGGCGAGGCGCTCGACGCGACTTCACGCGGCGCGGGCGTGGTGGACGACGTCGTCGAAAAGATGCGCGGCATCGCGGCGAGCTCGGACAAGATCGCGGAGATCATCTCGGTCATCGACGGCATCGCCTTCCAGACCAACATCCTGGCGCTGAATGCGGCCGTCGAGGCGGCGCGCGCGGACGAACAGGGCCGCGGATTCGCGGTCGTGGCGGGCGAAGTGCGCGGCCTCGCGCAACGTTCGGCGCAATCGGCCAAGGAAATCAAGGAATTGATCGGCGAATCGGTCGCGCAGGTGAGCGACGGCTCCGTGCTCGTCGAGCGCGCGGGCGAGGCGATGCGGGAAGTGTCGGCGTTGATTTCGCGCGTCACGCAGATGATGGCGGAGATCAGCGCGTCGTCGCTGGAGCAGAGCGTCGGCATCGAACAGGTCAATCAGGCTGTTACGCAGATGGACGAGATGACGCAGCAGAACGCGGCGCTCGTCGAGCAGGCCGCCCTGCCGCATCGTCGCTGCACGAGCAGACGCGGCAGCTGAAGGCGGCGGTTTCGGTGTTTCAGCTCGCCTGAGCCCGCTCAGGCCGGCAATGCCGCGTACGACGTCGCGAGGTGATACGGCGTCGTCGACGGCATCTCGGCGCGGGTGACGTCGCCGTGTGGCGAGCGGCATTCCACCCAGCCGCGCTCGTGCAGGAAACGCGCGCGATAACGCGCGATCTGCTCGCCGAGCGCATCGCCGCGCGTGGCCAGCGCGCGCAGATACTCCGTCTGCGCCCAGATGCGCTGCGTGCCGTCGATCACGCGGCCGACTTCGTCGAGCGCGGCGCACACGCCGCCGGTTTCCCGGTCCACGCTGTGCTTCTGCGCGAAATCGAACGCGCGCGCGAGTCCTTCGTTGAGTCCCGCTGCTTCGAACGCGGCATGCCCGCTGCCGTGCGCGAGAAAATACCACTCGAACTGATGGCCCGGCTCCAGCCGGTTGCCCACCGTGCCCATCGGCTGCTCGGCGATCGAGCCGCTCGGCTCGTGCACGAACGCATCCGCGACTGACTGCGCGAGCCGCGCGAGGCGCTTGTCGTAGGCGGCGTCGCCGGTCGCCGCGCGGGCGGCGAGCCACGCCTCGGCGAGATGCATCAGCGGATTCTGCAGCGGCGTTTCGAGCGTCGCGCCGAAATTCTCGGCGAGCACCGCGTTCAGCAGATCGCCGCCGCTCGAAAAGCGAGCCTCGACGAGTCGGGAGGTTTCGTCGAGCAGCGCGAACGCGTCCGCCGAACCGCTGCGCCGCGCGTAATGCGCGCACGCGAAAACCACGAACGCATGGATGTACAGGTCCTTCTGGCGCTCCAGCGGCGCGCCGCCCGTATCCACGCTGTAGAACCATCCGCCGTTTCGCTTGTCCTGAAAATAGTGCCGTAGCGATTCGAAGAGCGTCGCGGCATGGGCGAGGTCGCCGGCTTCCGAGAACACGAACAATTGCCGCGCGCAGGCCATGGTGCGATAGCGCTTCGGCGGCAGCGGCGCGTGATCGGCCGGTGCGATGGCTTCGTACGGCAGGCCGAGCGAGGCATTGAATCCCGCGCCGCGCCAGACGGGCAGCACGACGTTCGCGTAATGCTCGCGAAGCGATGCGGCGGAACCCGGGCTCGCCGCTTGCATCGACGACGAAGCGTTTGATTGCTGATCCAGCATAGGAAGACTCTGATTGGCCTAAGGATCGCGTGGACTTGCCAGGCGCGTAACAGGAAAGAATAGCAAAACCGGCCCGGCGCGAACCGCTTCTTTGGACGGCGCCGGGTCATCGGCAAGAGGAGGGCAAAACATGTTGGGGAAATATCGAACTCGTTTCGCGGCTCGTGATGGCCGCGGTGCTCGGGAGCGTGATCGGCTTCGAGCGCGAACGGCTGTCGTGGGCGGCCGGTCTGCGAACGCACATGCTCGTCTGTGTCGGTTCGGCGCTCATCATGATCGTGTCCGCCTACGGTTTCGAGGATGTGCTCAAAGCCGATCACGTCGTGCTCGATCCGTCGCGGATCGCGGCGCAGGTCGTGTCGGGCATCGGCTTTCTCGGCGCGGGCTCGATCCTCCTGCGCGGCGAGATCATCCGCGGGCTGACCACGGCCGCGAGCCTCTGATCGGTCGCGGCGATCGGGCTCGCGGTCGGCGGCGGGCCTATACAGCGTCAATCGCGGCGACGGCCATCATCCTCGTCATCCTGGCGGGAATCAAGCCGCTCGAGCGCCGTTTCATCAGCGTCAAGCAGCGCCGGCAACTGACGATGCTCGTCGATCGCGGCTCGCTCAGCTTTCACGCGCTGCACGAGGTGCTCGGGCCGGGCAGCGTGCGCGTGAAGCAGTTCGTCGTGCAGCAGAGCGACGATTCGCCCGATCTGGACGAGGTTCGGGTGGAGTTGTCGCGCGCGTCGGCGGCGGAATATCAGGCGATCTGCCATCGCCTACGGCATCTCGAAGTCGTGCGCGAATTCCGCGAGGACGACGAGAGCTGAAATTGTCTCGCGGGTGCTGGATTGAGCCCGCGGCCATGCGACAATGCGGCCTCTCGAAAATATTCGCCGAAGTGCCGGCGCCCTGCGTGCCGGCCGCCCAGGCCGCGGCCTTTCGAACCTATGCCAGATTCCGCTGTAAAAAGAAATCCTGACACGCTCACGGGCGACACCGCCGCAAGAAGCCGCCGTCGCCGCGCGGCCGACACGCCGGCCGTGCAAGACGTCGCCGACACCGAAAGGAAACTCGCCCGTGCCGCCCGCTCCGCGCAGCGCCTCGCGCAACTGAGCGAAGACCCGCGCAGCGACGGAACGCTCGACCTCTTCGCGGAAGACGCCGAACGCGCGCACCTTCAGGCGATGAACACCGACATCCGCAGGGCACGTTCGAGGGCTTCGAGCTTCCCGAGGTTTTCCTCGCGGCGGTGCAGTCCAATTGCGGAATTGCGGCGCCGGGCGGCAGTGCGTCCGATGCGACGGCCGTGAAACGCGCGGCGCGCGCCGGCGTGGCGTCGGTCGCGCCGGTGCAGGGACTGTTTCAGGACGACGCGCTTCAGCCTGCCGAGGCCGCCGTGCCGCAACCGGACGCAAGCGAAGCCGCCGGGAAACCGGGCGCGATCGCCGCCGCGGTGGCGCGAGCGGCGAGCCTCAGTTCGGTCGCGCTCGATGGCATGAAGACGATGCTGACGATCATCGTCTGCGTGATGCTCGCCACTGTGGCGAGCATCACGCAAACGGTCGTGCTGATGCGCATGAGCCGCGACAGCAAGCTGCAGCAGGACCGCACGGAGCAGCTGATGCTCAACCAGCAGGCGACGCTCGCGTCGCTCTTCGACACCGATTCTGCTACCGTCAGCATGGGCCGCATGTCCGACGCATCGCGCGACGCCGGCGACGCCTCGCCGGTGCAGCCGGTGAGCGCCGTCAAGCCGGACGCCGCGCCGAGGCACGCCCGTCACGCGCATCGCCGCCCCGGCTCGGCCGCGCACTGATTCCTGCTGTCACATTCCCGCGACACCCGACGCTGCGGCAGCGTGTCGCGCGTCGACTCGTCCGGATTCCTGCTGTCCACTGTACGGGCCTCTGCGCTCCGTCCCCTTTTTCAGTCGCTTGCAAATCGGTAATTTTGTAGAAAAACTACCAAATTTCTTCCCAAGAAATGTTGCATTGCACTAGAAATCGATAAGGGCTTATAATCCTCCCTAAGGGAAAACCCTCTATCACTCACCGGAGTCAGTCATGAGCTATCTCTTTGCCCTGCTGCAAAAATTTGCCTCGCTGTTCGAATCGCCGCACCTGCCGATGGACAAGGATTACTCCTACCAAGCGCGTTTCCGTGAATCGGAGCGTCAGCGCAAGGCGCACGGTACGGCATTCGGCGTTCGTCTGTAATGCGTCGCTGAAGGCGGCGCGGGAAACACAACACCAGCAACACACGACGGCAAAACGCCGTACGACCCGCCCGCCACTTCTTCTTGTCTTTGTAGTTTTTCTAGCAGTTCTCGCATTACCCCGGCGTCGTTTCGGACGCATCTTTCTTCCGCGCTCCGGCGCGCGACACAGCTTTCTCTTCCTTTCGTCTTGCTGACGCTCGTTTCGCAAGCCGCCTTCATCGCAAAAAGGCATGCGGACTTGTCTTTGCGCGACACGTCAAAATCCGCGAGTTTTTTCTTTCCGTCGCCCGCAAACCCTTGTCCGGCAAGGCTCTGAAAGAACACGGGCACATTTCCCCACATTCCAGTGCCGTATTTCCACATATGGTTGTCGCAAATAGTCGGCTGACGTGATTTTTTTCTGGCAACTATGTATGCACAGCGCGGACGTGCGTTCCGCCCATGCAAGGAGATATTCGATGAATTCCCCCAAGGTGGTAGTCGAGGGACTGTGCAAGGTGTTCGGCAACAGTCCCAGCACGATCTGGAAGAGGCGATGCGCATCGTGATCATGGAAGGCGGCCGCGTGGTGCAGATCGGCACGCCGCAGGAAATCATCACCAACCCCGCCGACGACTAAGAGACGGTTTCATAAAGGCTGTTGAGATTGCCGAAGAGTGTTCCAGCAGATCAAGCAACAACCGAGTTTGAGGAACGCTTCATGAATGTCCGCACGACGTTCGAAGCGAGTACGTAGACGGCGGAAGTTATGCAACCAGGCATGTGTACGTTCGACGACCCAACGGACTTTCCCAAGGCCGCTACCGTGCGGGTGACCGCGCCGCGCGATGCTGGTGGGAATGTTGCGCGCGTGAAGGAGGCACCGGTACTTGTCATGATCGTAACCGCGGTCGGCATAAACACAGCCAGGGCGACTCAGCGGCCGGCCGCGCACGCCGCCAATCGGTACGATGGCCTCGATCAACGGGATCAGTTGGGTGACGTCGTGACGATTGGCGCCGGTCAGGATTGCCGCGATCGGCGTACCGTTGGCGTCGGTGGTGACGTGGTGCTTGGAACCGGGTCGTGCTCGGTCGGTGGGGTTCGGGCCAGTTTTTCGCCCGCCCCAACCGCACGAATCGACGATGAGTCGACGACGACGCGGGAGAAGTCGATCTTCCCGGCCGCTCGTAGTTTCGCCAGCAGCAGTGCGTGCAGTCGATCCCACACGCCGGCTTGCTGCCAATCGCGCAGCCTGCGCCAGCAACTGACGCCAGAGCCACATCCCATCTCCGCTGGCAGATCTCGCCACCGGATGCCGGTCTTCAGCACGAACAAGATGCCGGTCAGCGCAGCCCGATCCGGTACCGGCTTGCGGCCCGGATACTTGAAGCGGCGCGGCTTCGCTGGTGGTAGCAGTGGCTCGATCAGTGCCCACAGTTCGTCGTCGATGATTGGTTTGCCCATCTCCTCGATCCTGTTGTCACAACGATCGAGGTTAACAGGTTGCGTTACGGGTTAACAGCCCCTAAGACGGGTTAACAGCCCCTAAGAGATCTTTTTGAAACCAATTCTAAGTAGATCGAATGGATGAAAATCATTTTCTACTCCGGCTACCGGGAGACGACGTCCGATGCGGCAATCAACGACGGGTTCTTCGGGTGGCGATTGTAGACACAAATAAAGTTTTGCGAAATATGTAGGTTAGCTTATTAATGAGGAATCTATCCGGCATCGGGTCCGCTTGCCCGAGGCGCGCAAGCCTTGCGGCGCGTGTGCAATTTTTTGTTTTCTGTATTTTCATGCATCGGCTCATAAAAATTACAATTAAATATCCGATGTATATCGGCGAAAATCAAACGCCGTGCTATACAAGCGGTTGCCGAAACATGGACATTCAAGAGAACGTGTATAAGCAGTGGATACGGAGTCAGGGTGGCGATGGTCGTGCGGATTCGTCGTCCGTCCGCGCCGGGCGCATCGGTCGCATCGAGCGCAATGCGTTCGGTCGACGATCGCCCTCATGACGTCTTCGATTCCATCGACTGGCTCGGGTAGGCGCATGTTGCGAATGGTGGCGATCCGGTGTTCGATCTGCTGGGTGCGACGGCGAACATGGGTGCGCCGGGCGGGTCGCGCGAATCGTCCGCGCGTGCGGATGCGGAGCAGGGGCAGTCTGGCGGCGATCCGTTGATGGATTCCCTTTACGAGCAATATCGCACGGCATTGCAACAGCCATTCACCGCTGTTGCCGGCAAGTGGGTGAGCGCCGGCGCGTCCGAGAGCGAAGGCGCGAAAACCTGCAGCGGGGAGGCGCAGGGCTGGACCCGGGACGCGGGTTGCCCCATCATCGGCCTGCTCGGCGACATCCAGACCGTGGACGACGCATTCGACATGTCATCGGGCGCCGATTCTTGCGAGACCCACAGCAGCAAAGAGATTCCCGATATACCGGCGTGCTGCCGCCCGATCTGGTCAAGCGCGAGCACCATGCACTTGCCATCGATAGTCCCATCCGCTTCCCGGATATCCCGCACGACGTCGAGGAATTGGCCAGATGAGCGAATTCGCCGGGCATCGGGCGCAGACGGCAGAACAGTGGCGCGAACGGGTCATGCTCGGCGCACTGGAGCCGGCGTTCGTTTACGACGAGGTTGCGCGTGGATGCGCAGCTTGCCCGACGCGCTGCGCCATGCCGCGCGCGCTGGTGGACAGGGCGCCGCTCGTGTCCGGTTACGCGTCGCGGGTCGATCGGCATGAGGCATCAGGAGGAGAAGAACATGGCTTTTGCCACGATGCATGACTGGATGATGCCCGTCGATGAAACGGCGCCATGCGGCATCGATCTCGAATACGATCCCGAGTTCGTCGTCCTGTCAGCGCAGGTTTCCGCGCGCATGGACGCCCAGTATGGCGACTTCGTCGGCGTGCCCGAGCCGGTGAACTGGAGCGAGGTCGACCGCGCATGCCGGCAATTGATGATGCGCAGCAAGGACGTGCGCCTCGCGGTGTTGTTCGCGCGGTGCCGCACGCGGCTCTCGGGCGCTGCCGGATTGGCCGAAGGCCTGGGCTTGTTCGATGCGTGGCTGACCGCGTTTCCCGACTCGATTCATCCGCAGCCCGCCATGGACGAAGCCCGGGATGCGGCACTCGAGATTCGCATGAATGCGCTGCAGGTGCTGACCGACATCGACGGCCTGATGTCGGACGTGCGCGAGATCGTGCTTGCGCGCTCCAGCGCGACACGGCTGCAGATACGGGATATCGAGCGTGTCTTCGCACAGTCGCGTCCAGGCGACGCGCTCGCGCCCGAGTCCGTCGCGCGCCAGCTGGACGACCTGCGTGCGCGTCAGGCCGACATCTTCACGGAATTCGAAAAGGCCGCGGCGAGTCTCGCACGGATCGACGTCTGGGCGCGCGAGCGGCTCGATGCTTACGTGCCGGATCTTTCGCCGCTCATGCTTTTGTTGGAACATCTGGCCGAAACAGCATCGAGGGCTCCTGTCGTCCCCGTCGGGTACGGCGGCAAAGAATCCTCCTCGAACCCTCACGCGCCATGCGTCCCGGTGAACGATCGCGAGCCGCCAGCGAGCGGCGCGGAGCCGGAAGGGCTGATAGCACCCGGACAAGCGCCGGCGCGTACAGACGGACTCGATCGGCAGGGCGCGCTCGCGCGTATCCGTGAAGTGCGTCACTGGTTCGAGCGGCACGAGCCGAGCAGTCCGGTCCCGCTCCTGCTGCGCCGTGCCGAGCAGTTCGTCGGAAAGCCGTACGCGCGGGCCGTGAAGGCAATCCCGATGGAATTCATCGAGCAATGGCAAGCCGGATGTCGACGAGCCGGCCTGAGCGAGCGCCCGGCATACAAGGCTGCGCGGCGCGCCGCTTCGTCACCAGATGAGGCGTCGATTCGCGAACGCAAGCCCGGGCGCTTCGTTCTTCGGCTATGATCGCTCTCGTGACGGTGCAACGCATGTCCGGGAGGTCTCTCGACATTGAGTGAAAGTAACGACCGCAAGCAGGCCGGGCGCCTCACCGAATCCCTTTTCTTTGCGCTCTATCCCGACGATGCCGCCGCCGCGCGCATCGGAGAACTCGCGGCGCGGCTACGGATCGATCACAGGCTGAAGGCGAGGGCGGTTGCGCCGATCGCCTTCACGTCACCTTGCATTATCTCGGCGTTTTCCCCGGCATTCCGGCCGAAACGCTCGCGCAGGCGCGCGCCGCGGGCGCCGGGATCGAATCTCCGCCGGTCGAGATCGTCCTCGACCGGGTCGAAAGCTTCTCCGGCCATCGCGCCAGACGTCCGCTGGTTCTCGCGGGCGAAGCCGCCGGGCCGCTCGCCGCGCTCGATGCCGCCAGCGTCGCCGGCAAACGTCATCCCCGCTTTACGCCTCACGTGACCCTGCTCTACGACGAGCATCGCCTCGCGCGGCAAGCCGTCGCGCCGATCGCGTGGACCGCGCGCGAGTTCGCGCTCGTGCGCAGCCTGCTCGGCCAGTAGCGCTACGAAGTCCTCGCCCGCTGGCCGCTCGCGTCGTGAGTTGCCGCAGCCACCCGACAGAAAGGGTTTCGCAGATTTTTCCTACGGGTTAAGGTTCGTCTATCGACAGCAACCGCCGCACGCGTCACCGCTCCGCCAGGATTTCGAACACATGACTCGATCCCGCCTGCTGCACATCACGCCCGAAACTCATCACGTCCAGATCGATCTCGTCTACGGGACCGATCGCAACTTCACCGGCAAGCCGATCTACAAGGCCCAGCACTGCCTGCTGCTGGAACCGGCCGAAGCCGCATTGCGAAAGGCCGTCGACATCGCGCGAAGCATCGGCACGACGCTCAGGATCTTCGACGCCTATCGGCCGCCGCAAGCGCAAAAGGTGCTATGGGACTTCCTGCCCGATCCGACCTTCATCGCCGAGCTGGGACGCGGATCGAACCACAGCCGCGGCACGGCGGTGGATCTGACGCTCGTCGATGGCGACGGCAAGGCGCTCGACATGGGCACCGGCTTCGATGCGATGGTGGTCGAATCCGAGCATTTCCATTTCGGCCTGCCGGAGCACGTGTAGCGCAACCGCACGCTCCTGCTCGGCGTGGGCTTCACGCACATCAAGAGCGAGTGGTGGTATTACGAATTGCCGGGTTCGCTCGAACTTGCTCTCATCGACAACGAAGAAAGCGGCCCGCTGCGGCTCATGTAAAACGACACCAAAGGACGACCTCACATGAAAAAGGCATTGGCAGCGGTCATGCTCGCATCGGCGCTGATGGCGGGGCTGGGCGCAAACACGGCGAGCGCCACCACGCCGAAGGACAAGTTCGTCATGGCGACGCTGCTCGACGAATTCACGACGCTCGATCCCGGCGAAATCTACGAGCTCGTGCCGGAGGAATACGTCGCGAACACGTACGACCGGCTGGTGCGCGTCGACCTGAAGGATCCGTCGAAATTCAACGGCGATGTCGCCGAGTCGTGGACCGTGAGCCCGGACGGCCTCACGTTCACGTTCAGGATTCGCCCGGGGCTCAAGTTCCACTCGGGCAATCCGCTCACGGCCGACGACGTCGCCTGGTCGATCCAGCGCACGGCGGCGGTGCTCGCGGGCATCGGCCTCACGAAGGCGAACGCCCTGCAGAACGTGAAGAAGATCGACGACACGACCGTCTCCATCACGACCGATCAGCGCTATGCGCCGACCTTCGTGCTGAACGTGCTCGGTTCGTGGCCGGCGTCGGTGGTGGATCGCAAGCTGGTCGAATCGCACGCGAAGTCCAACGATTACGGCAACGACTGGCTCAAGACCAACGAGGCGAGTTCGGGCGCGTACAAGCTCGTGAAGTGGACCGCCAACGACAGCATCGTGCTGCAGCGTTTCGACGGCTACCGCATTCCGCTCGCGATGAAGCGCATCGTGCTGCGTCACGTGACCGAGGCGGCGAGCCAGCGTCTGATGATCCAGAACGGCGACATCGACGTCGCGCGACCTGAGCCCCGACGATCTCGACACGCTGTCGAAGTCCGACGTAATCAAGGCGACGGCCGTGCCGCAGGCGACGCTCATGTATCTCGGCCTGAACAACAAGAACCCGAATCTCGCGAAGCCCGAAGTCTGGAAAGCGATGAAGTGGCTGATCGACTATCAGGGCATCCAGAAGAACGTGATCCGCACGACCTACAAGGTTCATGAGACGTTCCTGCCCGAGGGCTTTCTCGGCGCGCTGAACGAGAACCCGTATCACCAGGATGTCGCGAAGGCGAAGGCGCTGCTCGCGAAGGTGGGGCTCGCCAACGGCTTCACGGTGAAGATAGACGTGCGCAACGACTACCCGTACAGCGAGATCGCGCAGGCGGTGCAGGCGGATCTCGCGCTCGCGGGCATCAAGGTGCAGCTCGTGCCGAGCGACAACAAGCAGACGCTCGGCCGCTACCGCGCGCGGGCGCACGACATCTATATCGGCGAGTGGTCGGCGGATTACATCGATCCGCACAGCAACGCGCAGGGCTTCGTATGGAATCCGGACAACTCGGATGCGTCGAGCTACAAGATGCTCGCCTGGCGCAACGCGTGGGACATTCCGCAGCTGACCCAGGAAACCAACGCGGCGCTCGCCGAGAGCGATACGAAGAAACGCGCGCAGATGTACGAGAGTACGAGAAGATGCAGCGCAAAGTGCTCGCGAAGTCGCCGTTCGTGATCATGTTCCAGAAGGTGTCGCAGGTGGCGGCGCGTCCCGGCGTGACCGGTCTCGAAGTCGGGCCGATCAACGATCTCGTGTCGTACCGCAACATCAAGAAGCGGTGAGCACGGTCACTCTCATCGACCGCATGCGCGCCGCGAGCGCGCGACGGGGCGGCGTGCGCATCGCGCTGGCGCTCGCGCGCTGGATCGCGATGTTCGTGATCACGTTCACGGGTCTGTTGGCGATCACCTTCTTCATCGGCCGCAAGATTCCGATCGATCCGGTTCGCCATTCTCGGCGACCGCGCGTCCGCGAGCGCCTACGCGGCCGCGCGCCTGCGCGCTCGGGCTCGACAAGCCGCTCGTCGATCAATTCCTGATCTACGCGCGCGACGTGCTGCACGGCAATCTCGGCATCTCGCTCCTGACGGCCAATCCGGTCATCGACGACATCCGGCGCGTCTTTCCCGCGACGCTCGAGCTCGCGACGCTGTCGACGTTCATCGGCGTCGCGGCGGCGGTGAAGCACAATCGCTTCGTGGATCACGTCGCGCGCGTGATCGGCCTCGCGGGCAGCTCGGTGCCGGTGTTCTGGCTCGCGCTGATGGGCCTGCTGCTCTTCTATGCGCGGCTGCACTGGGTGTCGGGCCCGGGGCGCATTGATCCGCTCTACGACGGCATGGTCGATACACGCACGGGCAGTCTGCTGATCGATTCGCTCGTCGCCGGCGAATGGGATGTCTTCAAAAATGCGTTCTCGCACATCGCGCTGCCGGCGAGCGTGCTCGCGTTCTATTCGATCGCGTATCTCTCGCGCATGACGCGCTCGTTCATGCTCGAGCAACTGAGCCAGGCATACGTGACGACCGCGCGCGCGAAAGGCCTGCCCGAGCGCCGCGTGATCTGGCGGCATGCGTTCGGCAATATCACGGTGCCGCTTCTGACGGTGATCGCACTCGCGTACAGCTATCTGCTGGAAGGCTCGGTGCTGACGGAGATCGTATTCGCGTGGCCGGGCATCGGCTCGTATCTGACGGGCGCGTTGCTGAACGCCGGCATGAACGCCGTACTCGGCAGCACGCTCGTGATCGGCGCGACCTTCATCGCGCTCAATCTGCTGACCGATGCGCTCTATCGCGTGTTCGATCCACGCGCGCGCTGACATGGAGAACGTTTGCGGATGCAATCACCCGTCAGGAGCACGTCGATGAAGCAAGAGCGAGCGCAGTGGCGCGCCTGGCTTCTGACCGACACGCCCGCGTCGCCGCACCAGGCCGCGCTCGGCCGCGCGTACCGGCGCTGGCGGCGCTTCTCGTCGAATCCCTTGAGCATGCTCGGGCTCGCGATCCTGCTGCTGCTCGTCGTGGTCGCGGCGGTGGGACCGCTGCTCGTCACGCAGGATCCGTTACAGCAGGTGCTCGCCGAGCGTCTCACCCCGCCGAATGCCGCGCACTGGTTCGGCACCGATCAACTGGGGCGCGACATTCTCTCGCGACTCGTGTACGGCTCGCGCCTCACGCTGGCGATCGCGGTGCTCGTGGTCGTGCTCGTCGTGCCGGTCGGCCTGCTGATCGGCACGGTGGTGGGCTATGCCGGCGGCATCGTCGATACGGTGCTGATGCGCGTGACTGACGTCGCGCTCGCGTTTCCCAAGATCGTGCTGGCGCTCGCGTTCGCGGCGGCGCTGGGTCCGGGCGTGCTCAATGCCGTGATCGCGCTGTCGATCACGGCCTGGCCGCCGTACGCGCGTCTCGCGCAGGCGGACTACATTCACGCGGCGCGTCTGCAGGGCGCCTCGCATACGCGTATTCTCCTGCGCTATATCGTGCCGCTGTGCTCGTCGTCGGTGATCGTGCGCGCGACGCTCGACATGGCGGGCATCATTCTCGCCGTCGCGGGTCTGGGCTTTCTCGGGCTGGGCGCGCAGCCGCCGAGTCCGGAGTAGGGCTACATGGTCGCGGCGGGCCGCAACGTGCTGCTCGACGCATGGTGGGTCGCGACGATTCCCGGCCTCGCGATCCTCGCGGTGAGCCTTGCCTTCAATCTGCTCGGCGACGGTCTGCGCGACGTCTTCGATCCACGTCACGGAGGCTGACATGTCCGATGCACTGGCGCAGATCGACGGACTGCAGGTGGCCTTCGCCGGACACGACGGTGCGGCTCGGCATCGTCGGCGAATCGGGCTCGGGCAAATCGCTGACCGGACGCGCGCTGCTCGGGCTCCTGCCGCCCGAGGCGAAGTGGTCCGCGAACGCGCTGCGCTTCGAAGGACGGGACCTGCTAGCGATGCGTCCGAAGGAGCGGCGGTGCCTGTGCGGCACGCGCATGAGCATGATCCTGCAGGACCCGAAGTACTCGCTCAATCCGGTGATGACGGTCGCGCAGCAGATGCGCGAGACGTTCGTCCGGCAAGGGGCGAAACAGGGGCGGCGGAAGATTCGCGAGCGCATCGTCGCGGCGCTCGAGGCGGTGCATATCCGCGATCCGGAGCGCGTCGCGGATGTGTATCCGCACGAGCTTTCCGGCGGCATGGGCCAGCGCGTGATGATCGCGATGATGGTCTCGGTCGGCCCGCGCCTCCTGATCGCCGACGAGCCCACGAGCGCGCTCGACGTCCTCGTCTCGATGCAGGTGCTCTCCGTGCTCGACGAGATGATGGAGCGCCACGGCACGGGGCTCGTGTTCATCAGCCACGACCTGCCGCTCGTGATGTCATTCTGCGACCGCGTCGCGGTGATGTACGGCGGGCGCATCGTGGAGACGTGCGCCGCGCGCGACCTCGTGCACGCGACGCATCCTTACACGCGCGGGCTGCTGGCGGTGAATCCGCCGCTGGACGATCCGCCCGAGGAACTGCCGACGCTGCGCCGCGATCCGGCCTGGCTCACGCAAGACTACGCCGCCGGAGCCGAACGATGATCGACATCGAGCGCGCGCTGATCCGCTTCCGGACCAAGACTGGCCACGTCGACGCCGTGCGCGACGTCTCGTTGCGCGTGGCGGAGGGCGAGGTATTCGGGCTCGTCGGAGAATCGGGCAGCGGCAAGTCGATGCTTCTGCGCGCGCTCGCCGGTCTCGTGCCGCTCGCTGGCGGCGACATGCGCATCGGTTCCGGCGCCGCGCCGCGCGGGCCGCGCCGCGACGTGCAGATGGTGTTTCAGGACCCGTATGGCGCGCTGCATCCGCGTTTCACCGTCGGGACCCTGCGCGAGCCGCTTGCGATCGACGGCATCGGCGATCAGGACGCGCGCATCCTCGCCGCGCTCGCCGAAGTCGGGCTCGGCCCGGCGTTCCGCTTTCGCTATCCGCATCAGCTCTCGGGCGGGCAGCGCCAGCGCGTGTCGATCGCGCGCTCGCTGATCGTCGAGCCGCGCGTGCTCCTGCTCGACGAACCGACTTCCGCACTCGATGTCTCCGTGCAGGCGGAGATACTGAATCTACTGCGGCGGCTGCATCGCGAGCGCAAGCTCACGATGCTCCTCGTGAGCTATAACCTCGCCGTGATCGGCTTTCTCTGCCAGCGCATCGCGGTGATGCGCAATGGGGAAATCGTCGAGCAACTGGACGTGGAAGCCGTGCGCTCGCGCCAGGTCGCGCATGAATACACGCGCCGGCTCCTGCTCGCGACCGAGGACTATACGCGCGAGAGCGGCACGCGTCTGGAGCGCGAGCAGGGCGCCTAGTCACCATGCAAGCACATTTGTTGTGGCTCGGTCAACGAATGTTGCAAAAACAACGCATGCGAAAGGCAATACGCCCGGTATACGGCGATGCGATGCGCGGCGATGCGATTCGCGGCGATGCGATTCGCGGCGATGCGATGCGCGGCGAGCGCGGTCGATCCGGACGAAAACCTCGCCGCAGCCGCTGATAGAATAGGCACTGGATTGTCGAGACGTGCCGAACAACGCGCGAGCGTGGTTTTCCGGCTGCCCTTTGACTTCAGGCTAACCAACGGAAATCGTGACAGGCCGCGCGTGCCCGTTCGCGGGCGAAAGCCGGTCGTAATCCCCGATGAAATTGCTAGATGCTTTGGTCGAACAGCGGATCAACGAAGCCGCTGCGCGTGGCGAGTTCAACAACCTGCACCTGCCGGGCGTACCGCTCCACTTCGACGACGACGTCCTCGTGCCCGAGGAAGTGCGTGTCGCCAATCGAATCCTCAAGAACGCGGGCTTCGTCCCGCCGGCCGTCGAGCAGCTCCGCGCCTTGTGCGGTCTGCAGGAAGAGCTCGACCGCGTGACGGACCCGGCCGCCCGCTGCCAGTTGCAAGCCCGGATGCTGGCGCTCGACATGGCGCTCGAATCGCTGCGCGGCGGCGGTTGCGTGCCGCACGAGTATCGCCGGCGCATCGCCGAACGGCTCTCCGAGCGCGCGCTGTCCCGCGCGGTGCTGGAAACGAAGTGACCGAAGCGCCCGATATGCCGGAGGCGCCGCTGTCGGGCGCCGCACCAGAACCGCCTTCCATCGCCGATCCCTGCAGCGAGCGCGACCGCCGCTTCATGACGCTCGCGCAACGCGCCGCCGACGAAGCCCGTCGCGCGGACGAGGTGCCCGTCGGCGCGGTGATCGTGCTCGGCGACGAAGTCATCGCCACCTGTTTCAATCATCCGATCCGCGGACACGATCCGTCCGCGCACGCGGAAATGGCCGCGCTGCGCGCCGCGGCGCTTGCGCTCCGGAACTACCGCCTGCCCGGCTGCGAGCTCTACGTGACGCTGGAGCCGTGCCTGATGTGCGCGGGCGCGATCATGCACGCGCGCATTTCGCGCGTGGTTTACGGCGCCGCCGACCCGAAGACGGGCGCGTGCGGCAGTGTCGTCGACATGTTCGCGAACGGGCAGCTCAATCATCAGACGTCCGTCACCGGCGGCGTACTCGCCGAAGAATGCGGGCACGCGCTGAGGAATTTCTTCGCCGAGCGCCGCCGCCTCGCGCGCGAAGAACGCGATGCGCGCCGCGCGCGGGAAGCCGGGCAGCTTGCCGCGACCGATTCCACCGATCCGACAACGAATCCAACGACCACATCGTGAAATCACACACCATCGACCTCGTCGCGCCCTCGGGCTATCCCCACGATCCCGCGGTCGTCGAACGCGGCATCGGCCGATTGCGCAGGGAAGGGCATCGGCTGGAGAACGTCGAGGCGACGCGGCGGCACTTCCAGCGCTTCGGCGGCACCGACGACGAGCGCGCGGCCGACCTCAACCGTCTCGCGGACCCGTCGCGCCGGCTGCCGGATATCGTGCTGGCGGTGCGCGGTGGATACGGCGCGTCGCGCATCCTGCACGGGCTGGATTATCTCGGGCTACGCAGGCTCACGGATCAGCCGATCGCGATCGTGGGCCACAGTGATTTCACCGCAATCCAGTGCGCGCTTTTCGCGCATTGCGGGGTCAAGAGCTTCGGCGGCCCGATGTTCGCGGGCGATTTCGGCGCCGAGAAAGTGAGCGCGTTCACGATGCGGCATTTCTGGAACGCGATATCGCATCCGAGCTTCACGGTGACGAGCAACGTACCGCAGCCGCAACGCCAGTCGGTGAACGCTACCGGCATGCTGTGGGGCGGCAATCTCGCGATTCTGGCGTCGCTCGTCGGCACGCCCTATCTGCCGCCGGTCGAGGGCGGCATTCTGTTCATCGAGGATGTGAACGAGCATCCGTTCCGGATCGAGCGGATGATCTATCAACTGCATCAGTCGGGCGTGCTCGGGCGGCAGCAGGCGATCGTGATGGGCGAATTCTCGGGCGGCCGTCTCTCGGACTACGACAACGGTTACTCGCTCGACGCGATGATCGAGCAGGTCAGGGCGGCGACGGGCATTCCGGTGGTGACGGGCCTGCAGTTCGGGCATGTCGAGAATCTGCTGACCTTGCCCTTCGGCGCGACGGCGCATCTCGTCGCAAGCGAACGCGGGTTCAGCCTGAAGCTGTCCGACTATCCGCACATCGCCTGACACCGGATTTCGGGGTGCTTCATCGAGCTAGGGGCGCTATGCGGGTGTGACTCGTTATCGTGGTCGAACGCGATGGCCAGATTTTGCAGCGCCGTCCTGGCGTCGGGTTTCGGCATCCACGAAACGTAATCACGCTTTATCGTTTCGTAATCACGCTTTATCGTTTTAACGAAGCTCTCGGCCATCCCGTTGCTTTGCGGACTTCTGACGGGTGTCGTTACTGGCTTCAGTCCGATTTTTCGAGAGAACTTCAATGTGTCATCGGCAATGTAGCAGGAACCATCGCCGCTTAACCACTCGACTTCCCTTTCGGCCTTCAACGCGCCGGTGAAGCGGTTCTCGACGGCTTGAAGCATGACGTCACGCACCATATCGCCAGTGTAACCGCCTGTGCTCGCGGCCCAACTCATGGCTTCGCGGTCGCAACAGTCGAGTGCGAAGACGACACGCAATGGGACACCGGCCATCGCAGCGGAATTCGAAGCCATCCGAGCACCAGCGCATGTTGCTGCTATCCACCGCGACCTTGCCGTCATGCCGACGCGTAGACGAGGCGTGCCGAGGGCGATGTTCAAGCAGCAGGCCGTGGCGACGCATCACGCGATACACGCGCTTTGCATTTACTCGCGGTTGAGCCAGCATGTCCCGGCTTCGCCTCAGCAACGCCCAAGCACCTCGGTATCCATACGTCGGCGCGTCGCCTAACAACTCATGAAGTTCGGCGACAAGCGCCGTGTCGTCGAGCACGGGCATCTTGCGCCGGTCGACCCAGTCAGCCGGCCGCTTCGACTTGACTGCGAGATTCGAGCGCGACACCCCCAGGACTTCACAGACCGTCTTCAACGGTCGTCCCCCGGCAGCAATGGTGAGCGCAGTCAATTTTTTTGTTCGACCATACTCCACTGCTTCACGGAGGATTTCTACCTCCATTGTCTTCTTTCCTAGCAATCGCTGCAGCTCGCGAATCTGCTTCATTGCTTCGGCTAGGTCAGATGCCGGCACCACGTGCTCGCCGGCAGACCACCGATAGGCTCTCGTCCTGATAGAGCTTGCGCCAGCCGAAGACTTGGTTGGCATTCACTTGATGTCGGCGAGCGACGCCAGAGACCGTTGTACCGGGCTCGAAAGTCTCGCGAACTATCGCTAGTTTCTCTTCAATTGAACGCCGGCGGCGCTGCTCCGGCTGGGTCAGAACTTCTAGAGGTTCCACGTTGTGACTAGGCTTAAAACATAGGCAGAAGACTACCTCAAAATTTAAGCGTCACCGCTGTCCGGCTTTTGCGGGGGACGGCCCAGCAGGCCTGGATCTTCGGTGTTCGCGGTTTGTCTTCGCTTGAAGCAAACAAGGCATTGCGTCCTGGTAAGCGATGACTTATAACTCTCTCCATCGACGGACGCGGGGTGGAG
>LFKV01000045.1 GCA_001189345.1 Candidatus Paraburkholderia kirkii | reverse complement strand
AGCTAATATCTCCTTACCTTCAATTTGCGAGCGAAACCCCCAATCCAATTGACTGCAATCTTATTAATCTATCTGATCGGGAGACGGACGTTTTGCACTGGGTCGCAGCTGGAAAAACAAACTGGGAGATTTCCTGCATATTGAGAATAAGCGAGCGAACAGTTAAGTTTCATCTTGGAAACGTAATGACGAAGCTGAACTGCAACACCCGATCCCAGGCCGTAGCGAAAGCCTTTAATTGCGGAATACTAAGGCTTTAACATGTGCAAACCAAAAACCTTAAAGGTGTCCAAACGGTCCCAATACATACGCGCAGCCACACTTCTCACCCCTCCGGAAAGCGTCTTAGTGTTGCTGAAAAGAACGCAAGGAAACCCCCTTTCGCGAAGGGAATGAACAAACGCTGGAGTGGATACGAAATCAGCTTCGTGAGCATTTCGTCTCAGACATACTAGATAAGCCGCGTAAAACAGTGCCTGCGAAGCCTGCCTTCCTAAGCCGCTACGGCGTATTCGAGGATTAACACACAACCGTGTCATCTCCGCGGGGGCCATTTGGCCCGTCGGGCAGTTCGACAGGAAGGTGGCAAACTCACGCTCAAGCATGAATGTATCAGGTTTAAATAAAATTCGAATAGTACCGATAGCCGACCCATCTGAGTCAAAGATTCCAATTAGTGTGGCACGAGTATCATACTGGTCCTGCTCCAAGCCAGAATTAACCTGCGGCACCCAATGCAACTCTTCAGCGAATACCTGATGTCGCAGCCTAAAAATCTGCTGCAATTCATCTTTTGACGAGGCGAGACGAATTCGATAAGCTCGCAATAGTTCCAGCCGATCCACGTCAATACTCATGTTCTCGCCAGATTGAGTTGACCCGTTCTAAATATTGCAATCGGAAACCAGTTAATTTTATAGACGGTTAACGCCATTGCCTTATACAGAAGTATCATACCCACCACGCAAGATTTGAATGGTGATGACCGCATCCATAACTCGTTGCATGCCGATCCACAGGGTCTTTGCACCGGGTTCACCATCGCTCTTGCGCCCTAGAAAACTGCCCAGTGACGCAATCATCCGTATCATTTGGTTAAGCGTCAGTGGTTTTTGGGGCGTGGTTTCTTCGAAAGCACACGAGCACCATGTATCTCGTCGGTTTCAAAGAACAGCGAGGCGTCCAAGTCCGGACATGTTCTGCCCAGGCGCATGAGCCGTGCGATACGCCACGACACCACCATGTACAACACCAGCGCCTTTTCCACCCGCTCCATCTGCGAGAGCTGCAGCGCTTCAACCCGGCAAGCGTTCTTCAGTACATTGAAGAACATCTCGATCTCCCACCTCGCGCGATACCAGTCAATGAGTTCGACGAGCGCATCCGTATCAAGTACTTCACGATTGGTGACAAGACGCCAGATAACGGGCTTCACACTCGCTGGCGCATCAACCTCATAGGCTTCGATGCAGGTGAGTGCCAGCCCAACGCGTGCGGGCAAGGTGATGCGCTGGCTACGCAGTTCCTGCGTAACCTCACGCGTCTTCTGGCCACTGCGCCCAGGTAGCACGAAAGTAAGATGGCCGAGCACGTCACCCGTATGGACCTTTTCCCACAGCTTTCCTTCATCATCCAGGGCGCGATTGTGCTGTGAACGGATCAGCCAGTCCGCTGGTTCACCGAGTTCCTGAGCTCGCTGCATGAGTGCCGCGATGTCGCCTTCACGATCGGCCACATACACCAGTCGCGTTTGCGGCAACTGCCGCGCTTGAGCGGCCACGAGCTCATAGCTTTCGATCCACCGCGCACTTTCCTTGATGCCGCCACGCTTGCCGTGCACATCGCGTGGCTCACACGCCCACATCCAAGAATTCACGACCCCCAGCGGCTCTCGATCCGGGCTTACCGCATAGGTCGCGTGAAGATACATGCCCACCTGTGCTTCATAGCTGAGAGGCCCCGCTCCCTCGATGTCCTGAGCGTTAAAATTCAGCTCGGTCGTATCGTCAATGCACAGTACTACCGGCAACGACTTCATGCGCGAGGCGGTGGACTTGCTCCCGCATAACCGGACAGCCGGTCCCGCTTAGGTTGGAGGATTTGCTTGCCGACGAAACTCGCGCGGCGAGCGGTATTTAAGGGCGCTATGCGGGTGTGACTCGTTATCGTGGTCGAACGCGATGGCCAGATTTTGCAGCGCCGTCCTGGCGTCGGGTTTCGGCATCCACGAAACGTAATCACGCTTTATCGTTTCGTAATCACGCTTTATCGTTTTAACGAAGCTCTCGGCCATCCCGTTGCTTTGCGGACTTCTGACGGGTGTCGTTACTGGCTTCAGTCCGATTTTTCGAGAGAACTTCAATGTGTCATCGGCAATGTAGCAGGAACCATCGCCGCTTAACCACTCGACTTCCCTTTCGGCCTTCAACGCGCCGGTGAAGCGGTTCTCGACGGCTTGAAGCATGACGTCACGCACCATATCGCCAGTGTAACCGCCTGTGCTCGCGGCCCAACTCATGGCTTCGCGGTCGCAACAGTCGAGTGCGAAGACGACACGCAATGGGACACCGGCATCGCAGCGGAATTCGAAGCCATCCGAGCACCAGCGCATGTTGCTGCTATCCACCGCGACCTTGCCGTCATGCCGACGCGTAGACGAGGCGTGCCGAGGGCGATGTTCAAGCAGCAGGCCGTGGCGACGCATCACGCGATACACGCGCTTTGCATTTACTCGCGGTTGAGCCAGCATGTCCCGGCTTCGCCTCAGCAACGCCCAAGCACCTCGGTATCCATACGTCGGCGCGTCGCCTAACAACTCATGAAGTTCGGCGACAAGCGCCGTGTCGTCGAGCACGGGCATCTTGCGCCGGTCGACCCAGTCAGCCGGCCGCTTCGACTTGACTGCGAGATTCGAGCGCGACACCCCCAGGACTTCACAGACCGTCTTCAACGGTCGTCCCCCGGCAGCAATGGTGAGCGCAGTCAATTTTTTTGTTCGACCATACTCCACTGCTTCACGGAGGATTTCTACCTCCATTGTCTTCTTTCCTAGCAATCGCTGCAGCTCGCGAATCTGCTTCATTGCTTCGGCTAGGTCAGATGCCGGCACCACGTGCTCGCCGGCAGACCACCGATAGGCTCTCGTCCTGATAGAGCTTGCGCCAGCCGAAGACTTGGTTGGCATTCACTTGATGTCGGCGAGCGACGCCAGAGACCGTTGTACCGGGCCCGAAAGTCTCGCGAACTATCGCTAGTTTCTCTTCAATCGAACGCCGGCGGCGCTGCTCCGGCTGGGTCAGAACTTCTAGAGGTTCCACGTTGTGACTAGGCTTAAAACATAGGCAGAAGACTACCTCAAAATTTAAGCGTCACCGCATGTCCGGCTTTTGCGGGGGACGGCCCATAACGCACCTCGATCGTCTCTTTCAGAGGGAGCGACGTTCTTCAAGCAAGTTTGAGCACGAACGCCGTTCGCTCTTTCGCTGACTGTGATGAGAATCTAATGAAGTGCTCGACCGCGCACCTGTCCAAATGGACAGGTGATCAATATCCAGAAGTCCGTAGGATGGGTGCTGACGAGCAGTTTCATTGCTATTGCACTGCGTTATTGAATTAGCACCCTGTCTGTGTTCAGATACAGGTCATGGGTCAAAATGAACCTGACAGATATCGAACGTGAGCAACTGTTGTCGGCGGCGCGCAGCCGAACGGTGCGTGCGGCGGACGTGCGACGCGCAAAGTTGATCCTGATGCTCGAGGACGGCGAATCGCGCGACAGTATCATGCGCACACTGGGTTGCGATTCGCGCTTCATCGCACGCTGGTCGGGGCGCTTCCTCAGCGAGCGACTAGCCGGCATGTACGCCCGGCACCGCGGGCGGGCGCCTACGCAGCCACCGGCCAAACTGGAAGCGCGGGTGCTCAAGTGCACCCTCAAGCACAAACCCGCCGACGGTTCGACACACTGGAGTAGCTACAAGCTCGCAGCAGAACTCGGCGACGTATCGGTCTCGGCCGTGCAGCGCATCTGGCGCAAGCACGGCATCAAGCCGCAGCAGTTGGAGCGGCACATGGTCTCCAACGACCCGGACTTCGAGACCAAGGCAGCCGACGTGATCGGGCTGTACCTGAACCCGCCGGCGCACGCAGCGGTGTTCTGCGTGGACGAGAAGACCGCGATCCAGGCACTCGATCGCAAGGACCGTATGCTGCCGCTGTCGCCCGGGCGCGCCGAGAGTCACGGCTTCGAGTACAAGCGCAACGGCACGCTCAGCCTGTTCGCGGCGTTCAATACTGCCACCGGCGAGGTGCTGGGCAAGACGGTGGCGCGCCACACCAGCGAGCAGTTCGTGGCCTTCCTGACCGACGTCGTCGCCAGCCAGCCCAAACGCCGGGAAATCCACGCGATCTGCGACAACGTCAGCAGCCATAAGACGCAGCGGGTTGCCGACTTCCTTGATGCGCAGCGCAACGTGCACCTGCACTTCACGCCGACCTACTCGTCGTGGCTCAACCAGGTGGAGAACTGGTTCTCGCGCATTCAGCGTGAAGTGATCGCTCGCGGCATCTTCACTTCGGTGAAGGATTGGGATCGCAAACTGATGCCGATACATCCGCGAACACAACAAGAACCCGAAACCGATCAAGTGGAAATATGACGATCCTTCGCGCCGGATTCGACCAGTGCCAATTCAATGACGCAATGGAATAGCAACCTCGGCCCCGTGCGGCACACCGACTCGCCATACCACGAGGTTCCATTGGCGTACCCAGTACTGCGGGGCCCCGATATTCGTCAATGCGGTGGGGATACATTGGTGGCGAGCAAGCATGTGCGCGACCTATGACGATCTGCCTACTGAACATGAAGGAATGACTCGTCCCGTTGGATGGGATTTTCAACGACACGCTATGTGCAGCACTATGCGCTGAACGATTTCGACGGACAGCGCCGAGCGATACATCGTGTGCTGGTTAATGACGGTATTACCTCAATCCGGGTACGCCGAGGAGTTGAGGTCAAGAGTAGTGTATAAGCGTAAAGCGCCTTGCGTCGGCCGTTCGCAATGTCGCGCGCATGTGGCACGCTAGTGGTAGCGCGTTAATCGAGGCTCGCGCGTAGTTTGCGGGAGACGCTCCAGAGATCAGGTTGTCGCTGACGGTGATGCGGATTTCGTGGGCAACTTGCCGACCATGTTCCAGTGCAGCAGTTCGTCGATGCGCCCGATTTTGTGCTCCGCGATGTGAGTCGGGACGTATTCCAGATACGCAGGCGGGTTGATGGTGCGTATTTCGGTGAACGTGACCGCCGAATCAGATCGGAGGACTATGAAAAAAACGCATCGTTTTACGAAGCCTCTCCATGCTTGGTTTGCCTGTGCCGGACTGCTCTCGGCATGCAATGACGGTAGCATCCAGTCAAGCGGCACACGGGCCCCAAGTTCGGCACTGTCATTTCGCATGGACACGGGCGGCCAGATCAACGCGTTCTACCGGCAGGACAAGGTCGCCGCGCATCTACTGGCGCGCTCGTCGACGAAACCCCGGCTGCTCGTCGTATTCCCCGCTGGCAACAGCGGCACGGGACTGTGGTTCGATGACACTGCGCAGACGGTGAACTGGAGCCTTGATAGCGCCCCCTCCGCACTATCGGATCGGGACAGGTCTGGGCGTCCGCTCTATGGTATCGGTGCTGATCTCTCCGTGGATACTGACGCGCTGACAATTCGCGAAGGACTGCTCAGCAACGTGCGCTTCCTGCGCGACTTCAACGGTGGTGCAACGGTGCCGCTGCAGATCACCACGCAGCCGGTGGTACAGAAGGCCAGCGTGCAATGGCGACGCGACCGTGTCGATGGCGCGGCGGGTTACGCACTGCGCGTGTCGCTGCGCGATGGCGGCAACATCGTGCCAGCGGCGGGCGGCAAGCTTGTACTGCGTGCGCCTGCCGGCGCACACACGCTGAGGTTGCACATCGATGCGCTGTCAGGCGAGACGCCGATGTCGCCAATCGCTCACGCTGACCTGCTCGCACCGGCAGCGAATCCCGATCCGGTGAGCCAGAATGTGCTCGAATTCCTGAGCTTTCGCGACAAGCTGCTCGCAGGCTCATGGCAGTACGACACGTACTTCGGCCGCGATACGCTGATCTCCGTGTGCATGCTGATGCCGGTGCTGCAGCCTGCTACGATCGAGGCGGGCCTTACGTCTGTGCTGGGTCGCTTGTCGGACGACGGCAGAGTTGCACACGAGGAAGGTATCGGGGAGTTCGCGCTGATCGACAATGCAAAAAACAACCGGCCAGACGACCCGACGCCGACTTACGACTACAAGATGATCGACGGCGACTACCTTCTCGCGCCTATCGCGGCCGCGTGGCTGATCGACGATGCACGCGGTCAGTCGCGAGCGGCTGCGTATCTTGCGCAGCGCGGCAGCGACGGACGGACCAACGGCAGCCGGCTCGTCGTCAACCTGCTGCATGTCGCAAACACCGCAAAGCCGTTCAGTCAACAGCCGACGGTTAGCAACCTGATCCATCTGCGGCGAGGGCAGATCGTCGGTAACTGGCGGGACAGCACTGAGGGACTTGGTCATGGAGTGTATCCGTACGACGTCAATGCGGTGCTGGTGCCCGCCGCGCTGCATGCCGCAAGCGCGTTCCTTGGGCGCCGGCTGCTCGATCCGTATCTGGACGCCGGGCAGCGCGCCACGCTGGTGAACGCGGCGAACGAGGCTGCGGTGTGGGAACAGTATGCGCCAGCGCTGTTCCGGGTGGACGTGCCGGCCGCCCAGGCGGCGACTGATGTATTCGGGTACGCGCCCACGGCGGGTGTGCCTGCAGGTGCCGCACCGGACGCGCCGCTATCGTTTTATGCTCTATCGCTCGACGAACAGGGCACACCGGTTCCCGTAATGAATTCCGATGGCGGCTTCGCGCTGCTGTTCGGTACGCCGCCCGAGGACCAACTGCAGCGTATCGTTGCAGACGCGACACGACCGTTTCCGGCGGGACTTGTCACCGACGTTGGCATGCTGGCCTCGAACCCGGCATATGCGAGCCCCTCGCTTTGGCCGAAGTTCACGAGCTCTGCATACCACGGCACCGTGGTCTGGTCATGGCAGCAGGCGATGTGGGTCGCCGGCCTCGACCGGCAACTCGCGCGCGAGGATCTGTCCGGTCCAACGCGCGCCCTGCTGACGCAGGCACGTCTGATAATCTGGCGGGCGATCGCGAACGCGCACGACATGCGAACCTCCGAGATGTGGACCTGGTCGTACACAGGCGGACATTACCGGGCGGACGCATTCGGCACACGCAGCGCGGACGCGACTGAAGCCAATGCTGCGCAGCTATGGAGCACGACATATCTCGCGATACGCGATCCACAACTACGCACGGGCAGGTACTGGTGGCAGGCATCGCAGCCCATGCAGGATGGTCAGCGGGGAAGCGCTGCTGCCGTCGCATCCCGATGATTTTTTTACGTGTGTGGCGCGACAATCAAGTTGAGAATGTCGCGGCAGAAATGCTGATGCCGATGTTGATTGACGCTGGCAAGCGTTTATTGATTGACGCGCGGAGTTGATTGACGCGGGCGAGTGGGTGTTGCGCGACAATCAAGATGAGAATGTGGTGGCGGGAAGGTGATGCTGCGGTTGATTGACGCGGCTAGCTTTGCCTGCGAGCCGCGCGTCAATCAGGACGAGAACAGCGGATCATTCGGTGAGGTCGATGCCGTGCTGATGCTCCTGTGTCGGTGGCACACCAACGTTCTTTGGTGTCGCTCTACTGGCCGGGCGTCCCGGTCCCTGCTGCTTGGGCTGCAGGGCAGTACGGCGACGGTAGCTTTCGACGTTCAGCTCAAAGATGGTCGAGTGGTGGACCAGCCGGTCGACGGCGGCCACCGTCATGGCCCGGTCGGGGAAAACCTTGTCCCATTCGCCAAACGGCTGGTTGGCCGTTATGCAAAGGGAACGGCGCTCATACCTGGCGCTGATGAGCTCGAACAGCACCGACGTCTCTGCCTGATCCTTGCTGACATATGCGAAATCGTCCAGGATGACCAGGTCGAAGCGATCCAGCCGGTTGACGGCGGACTCCAGCGCGAGCTCGCGGCGCGCGACCTGCAACCGTTGCACGAGGTCGGTAGTGCGAGCGAAGAAGACCTTCCAGCCCTTCTCCAGCAGGCTCAGTCCGATCGCCGACGACAGGTACGATTTGCCCCCTCCGCTAGGCCCTAGAAGAATCAGGTTGGTGCCGTTACGCAACCAGCCGTCGCCCGCGCAAAGCGCCGAGACGTGCGCGCGCGACACCATTGGCACCGCGTCGAAATTGAAGTTCTCCAGTGTCTTGCCCGGCAGCAGCTTTGCGTCCCTGAGGTGACGTTCGATTCGGCGTCGATCGCGCTCGGCGATCTCGTGTTCGGCCAGCGCCATCGGCAGGCGCGCTGCCGGCCATCCTTCCGTGTCGGAGCGCTCAGCAAAGCTGGACCAGATCTGCTTGATGGCGGGCAGCCGCAAATCGTTGAGCAGCAGCGACAGGCGGGTGGCGTTGATGTCGAGACCATGCCGTCACCTCCGTCGCCATGTCGTCAAGCAGGGCTTCGTAGTCGCTCAGCGGTGCCAGCTGGACGTTCACCTCCGGCATGCTGTTCGTGCGCTTCGCTTCGAAACGCGAACACAGTGCGTCCAGCTCGGGTAACTGTCCATCGTCCAGACTCTGCTGCAGCGCCTGGGCCAGTTGCGCTTCGCAGTTGTGCTCGTGGGCCAGGCTGAGCAGTTCAATCATGGTCCTGCATGCCTGGCGCTGCGGTAGCTGCTCAAGCAGGCGATCGAAGGTCAACGCGCGTTTCCTCGTAGTCGCACGTACGCTGGACCGGAAGCGGCTGAAGCAGTGCCCGCTCGAGCTCAATGCGTTTGCCATTACGCGCGTTGATTCGACCGACGATCTCGTCGATGAAGCGGCGATAGGAACCGAGATTGTCGAAGTCGTGACTGCCGCGCAGAAGCAACGCATCACGCACTGCGCTCTTGAGGTGGCCATGAGGGCTCTCGATGGCGCCGTTCTCGTGGGCAACGCCACGGTTGTTGCGTGTGGGCTGCATGCCGTAGTGGGCGCACAGTGCATCGTAACGCGTGGTCAGATCCTTGCGCGCGTCGGCATCGAGATTGCGGAACGCCGCCGACAGGCTGTCGCTGCGGTGCTCGCGTGGCGCGCCCCCGAGTGCCCAGATGGCGTTCTGCAGCCCTTCAGCCAGCGCGACATAGCTCTCGCCGCCGAGAATGACGTGAGCGTGCTCAAAGCCCGAGCAGGCCGGCCGGAAGTGATAGAGGCGGTGGTCAAGCGCGACACCCGCCACGGTGACGCCCAGGCTGTCCATCTCGGTGAAGTCGGACAACCCGAGACGACCGGGTTCGTGTACCTGACGGAACATAACGTCATGCTCCTCGCCATGGAGTGCGCGCCAGTCGCGAATACGGCGCTCCAGTGTGCGGCGCACGTTGCCCGGAAGCTCGGGACGGCGGCGCGCACGTGGTGCCTTCTTCTGCGATGGCAGTCGCCGGTCCTGATCGATGCGATAACCCGTGGCAGCGCTGAACCCGGCGCGCGCAGCCGCTTCTCTCATCCTGATTGACGCGCTGCTCTCATCTTGTTTGACGCGCAGCAGCCCACGTCCTGCCATGTACCGAGTCAGCACGGAAGCCCGATTCGTCCCAGAAAAAGATGTCCACCTTCTGCTCACGAGCCCGCCTGGCAATGTTCGGATAGGTGTCTCGCTGCCAACGCTCGATCGCTTCCGGATCACGCTGGTAAGCACGCTGCAGCGGCTTTTGCGGCGTCAGGTGCAGACGGGCGAGCATCGCACCGATCGAAGCCAGACTTAACGTGACGTCGAATCTCTGTCGTACCAGCTCACGGACCAGGTTGCGCGTCCACAAGCCAAAATCAAACCCGTACTGTATTGGATTCTTGCCATTAACCCAACGCATTACCCGCTGCTCCTGCGTCGCAGTAAGCGTACGTGGGCGACCTGTGCCCTTGGTCGATCGCAGCGCTCGCACACCATGACCACGGCCTCGCGCCTGTGCCCTGATCTTGTACGCCCACGAGCGATGCATCCCAAACGACGCGGCAACATCATTCGGATGCTCGCCTTCAGCCATACGCTGAACTGCAAGGATACGTATCTCTTCGAGCGTGTTGTGAGCCAGACTCCGGCCATCTCGTTTCATGGGCGATGCTCCCAATAGCTATTGCTCAAGCATAGACTAGTTGTCCGCAAAATTAATGACTTATTAGTAAGTTTGCGCTGAGTTCTGCGGAGTATAACGATTCGACGGTCGTGATTGTGCTGAATGTTTCAGCGCGCATTGTCGGGGTGGTCGTCGATGCAGTGAGCGATGTACTGGAATTCAGCGCTGCCGATCGCCGGCCTGCACCTGGTTTCGGCGCAACCATCGATACTGGCTTTATCACTGACTTGGGTTCGGTCAAAGGCGAAGAGGGGGGATCGCATGTTAATTCTGCTCGACATCGAGCGACTCATCGCAGATGACATCGGTCTATAGTGTCGCGCGCAGGTTCATGATGCGCATTGCCACCTGCAATTTGACACAGCGGGTGTTCGGCACTACGTTCGGTGTGCGCGGGGCACCTTCGGGCGCGGCGTTCTACTGACTTTCCGTGACCTCGATCGTGGATGATCCGCCCTTCGTGGCTTTTCAATTAACGGCCGTTCATCAGAAATTCTCGTGTCAGGAATTCTCGTTCTGTGCAAAAAGTCTCAAGTTGTCGGACGGCGAGATTGAATGCGCACAAAATTGCTTCGTCTGCGGCTCCGCGTATGCAATACCCGATCCGCCGCATCTCGCGGGAAGGCGTCCCTTATTCAAGCGAATGTCGTACCGGAATCGTGTCCCCGACTTCGCAGCTCGATCGCGAGCCGTGCGTCCAAAACCATCGGTCGTAGGGCATCCGCACTGACATCGTTATGGTTTGAGATGAATGTAATTATGTATGTCGCGACCCTTTTCCAGGCGATGTTTTGATTAGGCTCAGGAAGGATACCGGGGGTGAATACCACTCACGCGGCCAGCGGGGAGGCTACCGCCCTTGTCCATTCTTGCGTCGAAACTGTGAGCTGGGGATGGCCGACGCGGCTGTCTAGCGCGCTACGCCGCCACCAGCGGCAACCCGCCATACTGTCGACGTCCAAGAGAGTCTCGTCGAACGTAGGCAGAGGCCGAAAAGCGCGCGTCGCGCCTCCGGCGGATTTCGGAGTGGACCAGCCGTTCGAGTGACCACTGCATGGCGCAGGCGAACGGCAGAAAGTGGCCGAGGCCGTGTAAAACGCGTGAGCCGGCAGCCTGTCGAGCGACTGGTGACACCGCGCCTTCGCAGCTTCCTGTTGTCTACGACTGAACTGATTGCGCCACGCCAGCAAGCATAGGCAGCTGTAAGATTACGCACCTGCGAGCTTCATCGCTCGCAGTGTCTTTGCAAATCCGAGGATCTTCATGACGCGTTTGAGGTTGTACGCGAGCACATGCAAGCTCATTTCAGTCGAGACGTTCCCAAGCCTGCGCATCTGGAAGTGGGTTGAGCCCATCCAGTGCTTTAGCGTGCCAAACACGTGTTCGGCCGTTCGTCGCCGTATTGTCATCGCGTCAAGCTGACGATCCAGTCTGCGTTGCATTCTGTCGAGTACCGCTTCGTGTTCCCATCGGCGAACCGATATGGCGCCGGCGTGCACTGCTTTCTGAGTGGACAGGCACTGCTCCAGTACGTTCGCAATTTCAGCTAATTGGCACTCTCCAACGAAGTGTAGCGGTATATCGCGCGTTGCCCTGCCGGGCACAGATACTGGTCGTCCCTGGCGATGTAAATGAAGTCGGCCCGGTCGAAGCGGCCGTCAGCCTTTGCACCCGAGGTTTGCGATTGGGGCACCAGTGCCGCAATGCCCGCGTCGTCGCATGCCTTAATCTCTGGTGCGCTGAAATATCCACGGTCTGCCAGTGCCTTGATTTTCTTCTTGCCCATCGCCTCGCGCGCCGCTTTGGCCATCGGGCTCAACTGCGTCCGGTCGTTGCCGACGTTCGTGACTTCGTGGGTAACGATGAGATGGTGACGGGCGTCGACGGCGACCTGAACGTTATAGCCAACCACGCCCGTACCCTTGGCTTGAGAGATCATCGAGCGTGAGTCCGGGTCGGTCAGCGAGATCTGCTTTTCCGGCAGATCGTTCAGAAGCTCCGCTGCGCGTTTCAGATCGCGCATCTGTTCGCGCAGCGTCTCGATCTTCTCCCGTAGGCGTTCAGTCTTCGCTTCTACCTCGGCCGGCTGAGTGCGATCGGCGGTCTCTAGTGCACTGCGTCATTGAATTAGCACCCTGTCTGTGTTCATTTTGCCCATGATCTGTCAGGTCCATTTTGCCCATGACCTGTATCTGAACACAGACAGGGTGCTAATTCAATGACGCAGTGCACTAGTGGCACGTTTCCACGTCCGCACCATTCTTGCCCGGTGGCCGGATCGCGGTAACGGGTCGGCAACTCGCGCATCTGGTAGGAGCTGCGGTGGCCGTTCTGGCCGACAAGATCCTTGTGCTTGATGCCATAGGTGTCCATCAACGCGTGGATCGTTTCGATGGCTTGAGCGCGCTCGCGCGCTCAAGCCTGCTCGATTCGACCGTCGAGGACGGCCAGAAGCCGCTGATAGGAGGAGCTCATGCCTTCGGCGCCCGCTTCGTGGGCGACAGATCCTTGATGATCGCGCGCAGGTCGACCACTTGGGCCTTGGGTGTGGCCGTCGACGGCGGCCCTGCCCCGTTCCGCTACGCGCGGGCACGAAAAAACCGCCCTCGGGCGGCCTCCTACTGATGTGCACGCACGTAATTACATACACTGATTCATTGCCTTCCGGCGGATCGGCGGTCCGTTCTCGGAATGGTTGGGACAGTTCAATTCCCCAGCCGAAACAACCCCGATCATCGAGAAAATCGACAGCAAGCACACTGTGATCCTCTTCATTCCGTTCGACCTATCCGCTTCAAATTACGTATGTACACGAGTGCGTACATACGTAATTACTTCTTCTGCGCCCAATAGAACTCAAGCGCCTCGTCGATGATGTCGGATTCAGTGACCCGGCGACCCTCTGCCTGCGTGCGGTGAAACGCATCCTCCTTCAACTTTGCCTCGAAGGCCTTGCGGATACGGATGGTCTTGTTTGTGCGCTCGGGCACTGCCGGGACCGTTGCCGCAGCACCGGCCGGCGCCGTCGATTGCGATTCGACCGCACCTTCACTGCCGCCGCCGCGGAATTCCTCTAGAGAAGGCTTTCTCTTCATGCTTTCACCTCTTGGTAGAACGCGACCATTTCGGCCACGGCTTGGCTATCCTTGCCAATTTCCTCGACCGTGCAGCCCTCGCTGGTAGCGCGGCGGAATGCAACGCGCTCGCACACGCGGGCATTGAGCACGTCGAGTTTGTTTTCTTGCAGGAATTCGAGCATTTCCTTCCCGTCCTTCGTACGGGGATCGATGCGCGTGAGCAGGATCTTCACGCGCAGCTCGGGGTTGTAATCCTTGGCCAAGTCGACGACCTCGAGCAGATCCGTCATCGCAGCAGCATCGAAGCCGGACGCGCCGACTGGAACGATCGCCAAATCGGCCAGCAGCAGCGCATTGCGGAGACCCGGCGCGTCACGACCGCCGGCATCCACGACCGTGTGTGCGAACCCCTTCGACAGTTGCTTGCCTTCATCGAAGATGGCCTTGCCGCGCAGGCACGTTGTTGTCGGCGACGGCTTGCCTTTCACCGCATCGCTGTCGCGTCGCCATGCTGCCCACGTTGCCGCCGTCTCCTGCGGATCGCCGTCGATCATAAGGGTAGGCTCCGAAGTGGCGAGATGCGTCGCCAAATGAACGGCCGTCGTCGTTTTGCCCACGCCACCCTTGGTATTCACAACTGCGTATTTCATGGGTTTCTCCTTATTCCGTACATACTTGCGTATGTAATTACGTAATTTTGCCTTTATGGCAGTCCGAAAGCAAGCTGAAGCCATTGATATGCACCTGGTCCGGCGATCGGCCAACCTTTGTAGCAATCTCGTGCTTCGCCTGAGCAAGCAGCAACAGCTCGACAGTGTTCTCGTCAGCGCCGTCTCCTACAGCGAGTCGAACGGTATGCGCCTTCTCGTCGAACGATTGTGGAGTGCGATAAAAAACCCGGTATTCGCGTTCCATAACTCCCTCGTGCGCGCTACATAATCGGGTTAGCCTTCCTGCGAGATCTCGCGGGCAGGGAGGCGACTCAGCAGCTTCTTGGCGTGCTGAACCTCCATCCAGTGCCCCGCCGTGGGCGTCGAGCGTTCGAAGACGGTCAGAACCATCTCAAACGCGTCGGCCAGCTCGTGCGCAAATCAGCAAGCCTCGGCCATCTTCTTGAACTGCTCGACGGCCATCGATCGCCCTTCGGCCGTCCCCTCGGCGTAGCCGGCGAGGAGAACGGGCAATACACTGGCCCACGACATTTTCAGATCAACCGTCACCATCGCAGGCCTTCCGCGTCTGGATCTCGGTGATACCCTTCTTGAGGTGGCGGATGTCAGCGTTGTTGTTGCGCAGCGCGGATTGGGGAAAGTCGACGCGCCCCGCGAAATCCCGCTTCTTGAGCTCGGCGATGTGCTCCTCGGAGAACCCCAGCGCCCGCAAGGCATTGTCATCTCCCTTGCGCAGGGCAGTGTTCGCGGTGCGCATCATTTTCTGCGAAGCCTTCAGCCACTCGATCTCGGCCTCCAGCTTCTCGATCGCGTCCGGTTCGGACGGTCGCATCGGTTGCTTCATGGTTATGCTCCTAGACGGATGGTCGACGGCAAAACCCGGTAGCCGCCGGGCGTTCGCCGGTGCCGCCGACTTCGACAGCACGGACCTAGTATATCGTACATACATACGTAAATACGTAATAACGTATTATTGTCGCGTGCCCCTTCCGTGGTTTTTGCCCCCGCATGAGCACTCGCAGTGCATGATTCGGCTCGTCGCGTTGAGACAGCGGGCGTCACATTTATGTCGGCTATGTCGGCTCGGGTTCGATTTGTACTCGATCACCCGCTCGACCGGCAGCACTTGGTCGCATGCGTCGACGGGAGATTCGACCCACATGTGATAGCCGCCGTACCGGCGGTCGACCACGCCGGGAAAACCGCTTCGCGAACTCAGTGTTCGGCATGCTCGTGATGACCGTGAGCAGGCGATCGCCGTGGAAATACTTCATGTTGCCATCGAGATCTCCGTGCAGGAAAAAGTAGCGCCATATTGTCATACATACGTACGTAGTTAATTGCGTAAATATTTGATGGGTGTTGAGGCATGGCAAACGGTCAAGGGGGCCCGGAATGCGCAGCGGAGCGCAGAGCTGGCCGCAGGCCAGGTCGAGCACCGAACGGGTGAGGACGACAGCGCAGCGGCCCTTGACGGGCTGGCGTGCCGGGATAAACGCTTCAGGAAAGGGTGTGGGGGTGGGGGCTTACCCCCACACCCTTGACGGCAGAGGGCGACTCGCTCCTTCCCGCAGAGCGGGAAGGCGGGGTATGGGTGGGGCTGTACATACTTACGTATGTAAGTGAAGATCGCCGTAAAACGTCGGCGATATACGACACTCTGGAAGGTGGTCAAAAAAGCTCGAAAAAGCCTTCGGCGCCGTCGGATTGTTGATGTAGCGGACAGGGTAGACCGATAGCTGCGAGCTGGAACGCGGCGATTAGAGCACGCTGGGCAACAGTCACGATGGGCGCCGACAACGCGTGTCGGCGAAGTACGACCGCGCTCCTTCAGTCGTCGGCCTGCAGGGTGCCCTGCCACTCGAGCTGCTCGAACCAGATGAAGCCGTCGATATGCTGCAACTCCTTCATCAACGTTTTGCTGTCGCGCGTGTAGAAAACGATCCGATGCGGCTTTCCGCTGGTGTCCAACGCGACGCGGTAATCCGGCAGTGCATCGCGTTTGATGATGTCCCGCACGTCGGATCGGAAGTGCCGCAGCGTCTGGACCGAGCCGCTTTTTTGACGCAGGTTTTGACGCAGGATCTCGATGTCGCATTTCCAGATCGCTTTGTCGCCGGTGTGCTTGCGCGCCAGCTCGTACAAGCGCCGCCGAGCGATTGCGTCAGCAGAAAGTAGCGGCGATCGATCGTCGCACCTCGTAGTGCAGGAATGCCTTGTAAAATCATTCCGCGACGGTTACGCTGGCCTCCAGCGCACCCTTGCCGTTTTTCGTTCGCCGCGTGACCTCGTAGTCTTCGATCCACCCGAATCCTCGCGTCTGCTCAGCGCCGCCTGTCGCGATGTTCGTTTCGATCATCGTCCCCTTCAGTCGACGAAGCATGTCCAGCATGTTGTCGTAGGCTTTACCGCCTGGATCTCGCTCAGTGCCAGTCAGGAACGCATAGGTGTCAATCTTGACGGTACGAGAGATAGGCAAGCCGACTTGTCGAGCCTCGATGATTTGCGAGCCGATATACAGCAAGAGATCCTTGTCGAAGACAGTGGCTGCGCCGAGCACGGACGGAATCACCTTGACCCGCTTGTGCGTCGAAGGGCTGATGTACTCGCGAACCTTCGTGTCCGGTCGCTTCGAAAGCGAGAACAATGGAAACTCCATGCTGGCCAGGTCGTCCTTGACCGGCCACTCAAGCATGTTCGCCGCGAACAGTTCTGTTTGCATGTACGGTTTGTGTTGTCCCTTGGGCGCTGGTGTTACTGCCATTGATCCGGCCTCCGGTCCTTCCATCTTCAACTGATCTTACAAAGCGTGTACGGGCGTCCGCGCATGCGCCTAATCACGAGGCGAAAGAGCGGTGCGCATCGGTCATCCGCCTCCAGAACGGTCTGGAGCATCCGAATGCGCATACCATCTTTCTGGCCCCATGTGCGAAGAGCGACAGGATAACCAAAGAGATCGCAGAATAACCGCAGCTCGTAGAACCCGGTAGCTGACTCCCAGCAGGCAACGTGGCCTTGCTTGAGGTCAATAGACGGAACAGCTATCATGCGGGTATCCTAAGCGGACGCGCTCCTAGACGGGCCTCTGCTCTGGTAGAAGCCCGGTTTGGTAGCCGCCAATCGGGCTTCGCTCATTTCGCGTTAATTAATTTGCCATAATTTTGGCGGATTATCCTAATTGCCGCGTTCAGGCGGCAACTTCTTCCTCTTCCAGCGCTTTCTCGTCGTCGATGTCGGTTTCGTCATCCGTCTCCGCATCGTCAGCATCGTCCGCTTGCCAAACCGCGTCGGTCGCCTGCGTATCGTAGACCTTCACGGCACTGTCCAGCACGCAAAGCTGACCGCGCACGCGTACTACGAGACCGCGCCGGTCGCCACGTTCGAGACTGCCGTTATCCCATGCGCGAACTTGGCTGCGATAGCTGAACGTCGCACCTTGCCAATCAGCGAACGCGGTGAACGACCAGCCCTCGCATTCGCGATAGGAACCACGGCTGAAACCGCCGTCATTGATGTATTCCCGACCGTTCACCACGAAGGTCGGCACGCTGGCGATTTCGTCGTTGGAGTTTGCGAGCTTGTCAGCGCAGTAGGCGCGTCCCCACGTCGAGTAGGGAGCTTCGATCGCTTGAATCCCGTCGCGGTAGCTCTCCAAGAAAAACGAGTCGCGCCACGGCTGGAAGTCGATCGCGCGATTCGTCTCGGACCATCGCGACGCGATCAGCGTGCCGACGTCGCGCACGTACATCGCGGCCGTTGCCACGGACCTATCTTCGTCCCGAACCTTGTATTCGATCCCGTCGAAGACCGAGCTGACCGTTGTCCGGCAGAGAGCGACGAATACGTCGAACTCGTCATCCGTCGGCTTGCACGTCACGCGCCAGAGATGGCGCGGCTCGTTGTCGTCGCCACAGCGTTCGACCATCTTCTCGAGCTCGTCGCCGGCGAGTGCGCGGCCACGCACGAACAGCGACCGGGCCGAGCCGGTGATCCGCTGGATCGCATCAGTTCCCTTCGCGAACATCGCGCGGTACTACTCGATGGTGTGTGTTCCGGGTCAAGCCATGTGTCCGGTTCATCTAGCGCGAACGCCCGTGCGGCCGTGTCCCCAAAATTGAAGCCGAATTGCTCACTCATCGCAATGTTCCTAGACGGTTGGAAGGTAGGCCGGGACTGGTAGCCGCCAGTGGTTCTCGGCCGGGATGCGGTGAGGCAGAGCCGTCACTGCATGGGTTCTATTATAATATTATTACGTACATACGTACGTAGTTAATTGCGTAAATATTTTGATGGGTGTTGAGGCATGGCAAACGGTCAAGGGGGCGCCCGGAAGCCGCATGCGGAGCGCAGAGCTGGCCGCAGGCCAGGTCGAGACCGAACGGTGAGGACGGACAGCGCAGCGGCCCTTGACGGGCTGACGTGCCGGGATAGACGCTCCAGTCGAGGGCGGGGGATGGGTGGGTGTGGCCGCCGCCGGCGGCCCTCGATCGCGACTACGTCGTGAGGCGGTGCGCGAAGCGCCGGGATGATGGTTTTTTGCTGTTCGGAGTGAGGCGGTTGTTTTACGACGACAGTCCAAGGATCGCGAGCGGCAGGGCCGAGGTCGCCTTCCCTTTTTGTCGAATGCTTTTGGCCGCGGCGCGAAGGTGTCTCACGGTAGGTTTGCCTGCCGCGTGGTGGCCTTGTTCGCCGCGGCCTTGGTTGACTCTGCGCGGCCGGGGCGGAGCGCGCTTTGCGCGCGTAGCGAGCCGGCGGGGGCGCTTGCGCCCCCCAAGAGGCGGAGGCCTTTGTCGCGTTATTATGATGTTTTGTAAAAAAAACCTTGCGCGACAAGGCTCTGCGCGTTGCGCATGTCGGTGATATACGAAATGGCCGTCCGCGTTATACGAGTGATTTGTCGCCGATATACGAGACTATCCATCGGCGATATACGAGTGCTTCAACAGCCTGTCCAAAGGCTTATCCACATTGTCGGCGATGTACGACCCCCGTCGGCAATGTACGAGCCCGTCCCATCCCCCTCCGGTAGCCCCATCCTGTCCTAAATCCACCTCTTCCCTTGTTTTTCGCGGCTTAGCGAGCGTTCAGTGACGACCTCAAATGTCGGCGATATACGAAATCGGCCGGAAAACGTCGGCGATATACGAGTCGAAACGGCACCGCAGAAGCGCTTGCTTCCTTTCCGTATTCAATCCTGCATGGGAATTAATAATTACATCCACTGATGAAACCAAAAACGCCTACAGTCGTGCTTGCGCGCTCTTGTAGTTTTTTGCATCATATTTTTAATATGGAAAAATGAAGTGGTTCGATGACCGCACTGAATGAATAAACCAGGAACGGGCCGTGGCTGCCAGCCTGCTTCCTCCGAGGGACCAAACCGAGTTCGATGCAGCATCGCCGAATGCGGCGAGCGAGCAGCTCGCGAAGCTCGCCTCTCAACTTCATCAGACAGCCGATGCGGTTGAGCCGGCAGTGCGGATGGAGAAGGACCGCAAGCACCTGCAATTCATCGCCGGCTCGTCGGTCAAGCTGAACTTCATTCTCGCGACAGCACTTCTGGTCAGTGTCGTCGCAAATGGAGTGCTCGGCTGGCGTGCGTTCAATCCGGACCGTCAGTATTTCGCCTCCGACAACGGCCGCATCTTCCCGTTGATTCCGATGTCGCAGCCGTACCGCAAAGCGGCCGACGTAATCCAGTACGCGAAGGACACGATGAACCGTTCGTTCATGATGGACTTCCTCAACTGGCGTCAGCAGCTCGAGGACATTCGCGGTAATTACACGCGCGACGGCTTCAAGTCGTTCATCGCATCGCTGCAAGCCTCGGGCGTACTGGTGACCGTGCGCGATCGCCGCATGAACATGTCGATCACTGCCGGCACTGGCGTTCTCACGAAGGAGGGTGTCGAGAACGGCGTCTACGTGTGGTACGTCGAGATGCCGATCGAGGTCAAGCTGTCGGGGCAGACGTCTGAGCTCCCTGCGCAGCGCTTCCTCGCAACGATTCGGATCGAGCGCGTTACCACGCTCGACTCCATTGAAGGCATCGGCGTCGGCCAACTGGTGACGAAGCCGCTTTGAGGACTCGAACGATGAAACGACTCGCCCTTTTGCTCGTTGCATCGTTGGCGGCCAGTACGCTCGCTCCGGCGATGGTTCAGAACGCGCAACAGCCTCAACCCCAACCGGCGCAACAGCAAAACGCCGCACCGGCCGCGCAAGGTGTCGCAGCGCCGGCGCCCGCACCGGCACCGCAGCCGCAACAGGCGCAAGCCCCGCAGTGGGTCAATGCGGGCACACCGGCCGGCGCGTTTCCACCGCCGCCTGGTCAAGCGCCGATCGTGCAAGCGCCGATGAGCTCGCAGCAGCAAATTCAGGCTGCGTTCCCGCAAACCAACTATGGAGCGGCGAATTATGCTGTGGCCGGACAAGCCCCGCAGGGCTACCCGCAGCAGTATCCGGTTGGAGCAGTACCTCAGAACGGCGTCGCGCCGATGCCGCCGCTCGCGCCTCTCGCAATTACGAGCGCGCTGAGCAGGTTGTTTCGCCCTTCAGCAACGGCGAGATCGTCAAGCTGCGTCAGCAGCTCGACGACTCGCGCAAGGCAAAAGCTTATCACCCTGTCAAGACTGTGCCCCGGATCAGCAGCATCTCGGTCGACCTTTCGCCCGGTGCGGCGCTCCCGATCGCGCGCGTGCTGCCCGGTGAGCAGACGACGCTGGTGTTCGTGGATTCGACCGGAGCGCCGTGGCCGCTCGCCGTTGCTCCGCGCGTTTCCGATTCCCGCTACTTCGACGTCGAATGGTTGCAAGGCACGCCGTCCGTCGTGATCTCGGCGTTATCGGCCTATGAGGACGGCAACGTGACAGTTTCCTGCAGGGCATGGCGACGCCGGTCGTGGTGAAGATGGCCACCGGCGAGCCCGATTCGAAAGAGAAGAGCCGCATTGTCGACTATCGCCTCGATCTGCGTGTGCCCGGCCGTGGTCCGAACGCACAAGCCCCGTTCCTCGGAGCCGGTCGCATTGCGCTGTACGACGACACGATGCAAGGATTTCTCGACGGTGTGGCGCGACAATCAAGTTGAGAATGTCGCGGCAGAAATGCTGATGCCGATGTTGATTGACGCTGGCAAGCGTTTATTGATTGACGCGCGGAGTTGATTGACGCGGGCGAGTGGGTGTTGCGCGACAATCAAGATGAGAATGTGGTGGCGGGAAGGTGATGCTGCGGTTGATTGACGCGGCTAGCTTTGCCTGCGAGCCGCGCGTCAATCAGGACGAGAACAGCGGATCATTCGGTGAGGTCGATGCCGTGCTGATGCTCCTGTGTCGGTGGCACACCAACGTTCTTTGGTGTCGCTCTACTGGCCGGGCGTCCCGGTCCCTGCTGCTTGGGCTGCAGGGCAGTACGGCGACGGTAGCTTTCGACGTTCAGCTCAAAGATGGTCGAGTGGTGGACCAGCCGGTCGACGGCGGCCACCGTCATGGCCCGGTCGGGGAAAACCTTGTCCCATTCGCCAAACGGCTGGTTGGCCGTTATGCAAAGGGAACGGCGCTCATACCTGGCGCTGATGAGCTCGAACAGCACCGACGTCTCTGCCTGATCCTTGCTGACATATGCGAAATCGTCCAGGATGACCAGGTCGAAGCGATCCAGCCGGTTGACGGCGGACTCCAGCGCGAGCTCGCGGCGCGCGACCTGCAACCGTTGCACGAGGTCGGTAGTGCGAGCGAAGAAGACCTTCCAGCCCTTCTCCAGCAGGCTCAGTCCGATCGCCGACGACAGGTACGATTTGCCCCCTCCGCTAGGCCCTACTGCGCTGCGTCATTGAATTAGCACCCTGTCTGTGTTCAGATACAGGTCATGGGTCAAAATGAACCTGACAGATATCGAACGTGAGCAACTGTTGTCGGCGGCGCGCAGCCGAACGGTGCGTGCGGCGGACGTGCGACGCGCAAAGTTGATCCTGATGCTCGAGGACGGCGAATCGCGCGACAGTATCATGCGCACACTGGGTTGCGATTCGCGCTTCATCGCACGCTGGTCGGGGCGCTTCCTCAGCGAGCGACTAGCCGGCATGTACGCCCGGCACCGCGGGCGGGCGCCTACGCAGCCACCGGCCAAACTGGAAGCGCGGGTGCTCAAGTGCACCCTCAAGCACAAACCCGCCGACGGTTCGACACACTGGAGTAGCTACAAGCTCGCAGCAGAACTCGGCGACGTATCGGTCTCGGCCGTGCAGCGCATCTGGCGCAAGCACGGCATCAAGCCGCAGCAGTTGGAGCGGCACATGGTCTCCAACGACCCGGACTTCGAGACCAAGGCAGCCGACGTGATCGGGCTGTACCTGAACCCGCCGGCGCACGCAGCGGTGTTCTGCGTGGACGAGAAGACCGCGATCCAGGCACTCGATCGCAAGGACCGTATGCTGCCGCTGTCGCCCGGGCGCGCCGAGAGTCACGGCTTCGAGTACAAGCGCAACGGCACGCTCAGCCTGTTCGCGGCGTTCAATACTGCCACCGGCGAGGTGCTGGGCAAGACGGTGGCGCGCCACACCAGCGAGCAGTTCGTGGCCTTCCTGACCGACGTCGTCGCCAGCCAGCCCAAACGCCGGGAAATCCACGCGATCTGCGACAACGTCAGCAGCCATAAGACGCAGCGGGTTGCCGACTTCCTTGATGCGCAGCGCAACGTGCACCTGCACTTCACGCCGACCTACTCGTCGTGGCTCAACCAGGTGGAGAACTGGTTCTCGCGCATTCAGCGTGAAGTGATCGCTCGCGGCATCTTCACTTCGGTGAAGGATTGGGATCGCAAACTGATGCCGATACATCCGCGAACACAACAAGAACCCGAAACCGATCAAGTGGAAATATGACGATCCTTCGCGCCGGATTCGACCAGTGCCAATTCAATGACGCAATGGAGTAAGCGAGTCTGTGTAACCGTGGCTTGCGCTAATCCAGCATTTCAGCATCTTCAGCAAACAGCTCGAGCATATCGTAGTTGTCGCCCATTGCGTACGTTCGCCCATCTACACCTCGAAGTCGTGCAGATGCGCATCGGTCCATCCAAAGGCTGCTTGCAGAATGTGATGCGGCTTTCGCAACGTGATGTTGCCGTTGACCCTGATGCGCCGCCACACGGGCGGTTTGATATCGCGCAGTTGCGCGTGAAGCGCATATACAGTGTATGACTTGGCCATGAATTCGCGCAGAGCGTGGTCAAATGCAGAAGGACTCACATTAACGCTTGGGGTATATCGACGTCGGGCAATGAAACACGTTGAATCAAACCGGATTGCCTGCCAACCGTCACGACGGGCACGAAGGGCGATGACGTTGTTTCAGCATCAACCGGCATCGCGGCAGCGTCCGCCCGTTGCTCGAACGACAACTCATAATGCTGAAGCACGTGCCGGAGAACATCACCGCGCACACCTCACAGATCGGGGGCGATCGTTTCTGGGCGCGTTCCATCCGGAGAAGTCATCACGGCAGGTATCCCATGAACTTCCCGGCACTCCAACGGAAACTGCGATATGCGTCATCCGGCACCACCGTGCCGAACGACGCGTGAACGCTAACTGCGGCGGACATAGTGATCGGAGACGACGTTGCGTCGATGAATCCATGCAATCGCAAGTTCCACTGCCTGGTCCCGAGCCTCTTGCGGCTCGGCAAAATCGCCCTCGACGCCAAACGTCCGAGTTTCGCCCTCTCGGTCCGTGACAGCCGCTGCGGCTGTATAGCGGCCGCCCTCTGCCGTCGTCACAAGCGGACGGATCACGCAACCGCGGTAAATCATGTCTTCCGTTTGCATAGAGCCTCCCGGTAGCTAAAATACCCTTGCAGCGCTTTGCAGGCTGCCGAGTCACAGCCCCGGTCCGCGTCGAAATTGTCGCGTCGGATGGACTGCGTCGATGCTGTAATTCGGCAACGTACAGGGCGACCGGCCCGTTCCCGGGGAGATGCGGGAGCCGGCCGTCTGCTATCATTTATCCGTTGACCGGAATGCGACGCATGCGGGTCTGCGCATCGGGTCGCTTCTCGACGGTCACGGTCAGCACGCCATTGCAAAAATCTGCCGTGGTTTTTTCTGAATCGGCGTCGGGACCCAGTTGCACCGAGCGCTGGAAGCTACCCTGCCGCCGCTCGCTGTAGACTGCGCCCGTCGACGCCCCGTTTTTTCACCACGAATGGTGAGGACGTCGTTATCGAGCGACACGTCGACATCGTTCTTTTCGAGACCGGGAAGTTCCGCGATGATCCGCATCTCCTTATCTCTTTCGCTGAGTTCGATGTTCGGCCAGCCAGACGATGCGCCGAACGATGATCCGAAGCGGGCGGGCAGATCGAAGCTGCGGAAAAAATCGTCGAACAGACGGTTCATTTCGCGATGCAGTGCGAACGTCGGATGAGCGTCTTCGCGTTGATGCAGAAGTGGCGCATTACGATCGCGGTTCCAGGGAATGAGGTTTCTGAAGTCCATTTTCACCTCTATCAAAATGTCAGGCGAGCCCTGCACACGAACGAACGCTGAGCGTTGCCTGCGCATGGACAGAACACGACCCGGAGTGGTCCAAGTCTCCAATAAAGATTCTGCTACCGGCCGAAGCGTTTAACAGTGTTTCTGCAATCGCCGGCGACGCTGACAAGCAGGTGACGCCTGCCGCTATATTCTGACTAATTTTATTGTGAGGGCGGTAACATTGCAAACGAAACGTGATCGGTGCCTCGCATGGTTATCCAGCATCAGGGATGCGGTTCTAGAAGGCGTCCAGAGTGGTTGCCGCAGAGTGGCTGTTTGCCTGCCGCAGGGTCTGAGAATTGCTTTTGCTTTCGGAAACTGGATCCACGTAGTCCATTGCGTCATTGAATTGGCACTGGTCGAATCCGGCGCGAAGGATCGTCATATTTCCACTTGATCGGTTTCGGGTTCTTGTTGTGTTCGCGGATGTATCGGCATCAGTTTGCGATCCCAATCCTTCACCGAAGTGAAGATGCCGCGAGCGATCACTTCACGCTGAATGCGCGAGAACCAGTTCTCCACCTGGTTGAGCCACGACGAGTAGGTCGGCGTGAAGTGCAGGTGCACGTTGCGCTGCGCATCAAGGAAGTCGGCAACCCGCTGCGTCTTATGGCTGCTGACGTTGTCGCAGATCGCGTGGATTTCCCGGCGTTTGGGCTGGCTGGCGACGACGTCGGTCAGGAAGGCCACGAACTGCTCGCTGGTGTGGCGCGCCACCGTCTTGCCCAGCACCTCGCCGGTGGCAGTATTGAACGCCGCGAACAGGCTGAGCGTGCCGTTGCGCTTGTACTCGAAGCCGTGACTCTCGGCGCGCCCGGGCGACAGCGGCAGCATACGGTCCTTGCGATCGAGTGCCTGGATCGCGGTCTTCTCGTCCACGCAGAACACCGCTGCGTGCGCCGGCGGGTTCAGGTACAGCCCGATCACGTCGGCTGCCTTGGTCTCGAAGTCCGGGTCGTTGGAGACCATGTGCCGCTCCAACTGCTGCGGCTTGATGCCGTGCTTGCGCCAGATGCGCTGCACGGCCGAGACCGATACGTCGCCGAGTTCTGCTGCGAGCTTGTAGCTACTCCAGTGTGTCGAACCGTCGGCGGGTTTGTGCTTGAGGGTGCACTTGAGCACCCGCGCTTCCAGTTTGGCCGGTGGCTGCGTAGGCGCCCGCCCGCGGTGCCGGGCGTACATGCCGGCTAGTCGCTCGCTGAGGAAGCGCCCCGACCAGCGTGCGATGAAGCGCGAATCGCAACCCAGTGTGCGCATGATACTGTCGCGCGATTCGCCGTCCTCGAGCATCAGGATCAACTTTGCGCGTCGCACGTCCGCCGCACGCACCGTTCGGCTGCGCGCCGCCGACAACAGTTGCTCACGTTCGATATCTGTCAGGTTCATTTTGACCCATGACCTGTATCTGAACACAGACAGGGTGCTAATTCAATAACGCAGCGCACTAGAGGTTCCACGTTGTGACTAGGCTTAAAACATAGGCAAAAGACTACCTCAAAATTTAAGCGTCACCGCATGTCCGGCTTTTGCGGGGGACGGCCCAGAGGGTTTCTGCCGGTCAAACCTACGGCTTGAAAATCGTCGCTTTGCCCCTATCATCCCGCGCAAATAGATCGATTCGGAGGACATCGTGGAATTTGATACTGATTGGCGCACGCTTGGCAAGCATCGCATCCGGCTGCGCTCGGCTAAAGGCTTCCCGACCGAGGTTATGCACCAACTCGCTGACGTGACGCGGACCGCGGTCGATAACAATATGAGTGCGCGGGCGCGCATCGTCGACATCGTCTTCCGACAAGAGAAGACCTACGACATAACGGTCGGCTCTACTCTGGCGGAGGATCGAATTTGCGCGCCGCAACTTGAGGCCGCTATCGCAACGGTGATGGGCCTTGTGCCGGACCAAGTCAATATATTTGTCCGGATCGTGGCTCAAGAAGAGGTCGACCTGCACTTTGGGGTGTACGAGCGCATGCTCGCGGAAAAAGTCGGCACCGTGCCACCGATACAGTGATGTCAGGGCCATGGTAGCCAAGGCAGCAAGCGCAAGCCGGCGGTCGACCTTGTCAAGAACCTGGCGCACGCCTCGCCTGCGATATTTGTTTGTCGTCAAACAGCGCTTTCGACGAGCGCGGTCAACCGTGTGCAGTCGCGCATTTTGCAAGTTCTGAGCATGTCCGCCCGTGCCCTCAATGTAGCAAGAAAGCACCCGCACCTGGCTTTTGAGAACGCTGATCTAACGGTGGCCCGTTTTTTGCGTGCCCTAGCGGTCGACGTACAGACCACGAACTTGAGTATATTTCAGCGATGATCAATCAACCAGATCCAGGCCGTATCTCATCAGGCATCGAGGGCCTGGACGATATCCTGGGCGGCGGGTTGACGCCCCACCGCATGTATCTTATTGAAGGCGCACCCGGTGCAGGCAAAACGACTTTGGCCATGCAGTTCTTACTCAAGGGTGCCGAAATCGGGGAGCTAGGCTTGTACGTGACCTTGTCGGAGACAAAGGCTGAACTCGTCGCCGTCGCGAAAAGCCACGGCTGGGACACAGCCCGCATCACGATCATCGAACTGCTCACGGATGAGGGCCTCGATCCTCGTTACGAACAAACGGTCTTGCATCCCGCCGAAGTGGAACTGGGAGAAACCGTGCGTGACGTCATCGCGCAAGTCGACGAACTCAAGCCAGTCCGCCTCGTCTTCGACAGCCTGTCCGAACTCCGAATGTTGTCGCAGAACCCGCTGCGATACCGGCGTCAGATCCTCGCCTTGAAGCGCTACTTCGCGACCCGCGCCTGCACCGTGATGCTGCTTGATGACAACACATCGGAACCGGGCGATCTCCAGCTACATAGCATCGCTCACGGCGTGATCAGCCTTGACAACCTGGTACACGAGTATGGCGGCGAACACCGGCGGCTGCGCATCGCCAAGATGCGCGGCATTAAGTTTCGCGAGGGTTACCACGACATGACGCTCGAGACCGGGGGCATTAAGGTCTATCCCCGCTTCGTCGCCGCAGAACATCACAGTGACTATTCTGCGAATGCATTGAGCACTGGGACACAAGGGCTCGATGCACTCCTGGGCGGTGGGCTTGTTCCAGGCACAAACACGCTGTTCGTCGGCCCGTCGGACGTCGGTAAAACGACCACGGTCGCCTCGTGTCTGTTGGCTGCACTCGAGCGGGGAGAAGCGTGCGTCTACTATCTCTTTGATGAGACGCAAATCACGTTGCTGAGGCGCTCGACCAACCTCGGCATCGATCTACGGCGACACCTTGAAAGTGGGTTGCTGACCTTGCGCCAGGTCGATCCTGCCGAAATTTCGCCGGGCGAGTTTGCCAGCGACGTGCGTCGCAGCGTTGAGCAGGACAACGCGCGTTTTGTCGCCATTGATAGCCTTAACGCGTTCTTGCAAGCCATGCCCGGAGAACGCTATCTCTTGCTGCAGATGCATGAGTTGCTCACCTATTTTAATCAGCGCGGCGTCACTACCATGCTTGTTCTGGGACAGCATGGTGTTATCGGTGAGATTCAGAGCGACATTGATATCAGTTACCTCAGCGACGTGGTCGTATTGTTTCGCTACTTCGAGCGTCGCGGTGAAGTGCTCACCGCGGTCAAGAGTCGCACGAGTGGACACGAGCGCTCGATCCGCCAATTCCAACTTGGCAGCGGCGGCGTAATCGTCAGCGAAGCGTTGCGCGACTTTGAGGGCATTCTGGGTGGTCTACCCAGATACCAGGGGGAGACGACGGCAATGCTGCCCCCTTCGAGCGGCAAGAAGAATCCGTCCGCCGACTAACGCCATGCAATTTCGCGTTCTCATCATGGCGCCCTTCGGCCGCGACGCCGATGTTATCGCCGACGTCCTCGCGACCGACCGCCGAAGCTGCTTCGCTTGTTCTGATTCGGAATGTCTATTGGGGGAACTCGAGCGCGGAGCGGGCGTTGCGATCATTACGGAAGAATCCATTCAGGATGATCGCGCCCGGGCACTCGGGGAGTGGCTCGAACAGCAAGCGGCCTGGTCCGATCTCCCCATAATCCTGCTCTCGGGGCGTATCGCCGAGCGCCGCTCCGCGGCGAGCCTCCACCTGCTCGAACGGCTCGGGAACGTACTGGTTCTCGAGCGGCCGTTGAACTCCGAGACGTTGCGTCGTGCGGTGACATTGTCCCTGCGCGCCCGTGCCCGACAGTATGAGTCGCGCAAGCATCTGGCGGAGTCTGAGCGGCATCTGGTCGAGCGCGTGAAAGCGCAAGAAGCGCTCGAGCACCTCAATGAATCGCTCGAAAGCCGTATCAGCGAACGCACGCGTGAGCTTGCATCGGCCAACGACCGGCTCATGAAAGAGATCCACGAGCACGCCAGAGTGCAGGCCGTGCTCGTCCAGTCGCAAAAGATGGAAGCACTGGGCCAACTGACCGGCGGCATTGCGCACGATTTCAACAATCTGCTGAATGTCATCATGGCCAACGCCGAGCTGCTTGCGCGCGTGAGTGATGATGATCGGGTGCGCAAGATGGCTGCGACGATCAAACGCGCCACTGAGCGTGGAGGCAAGCTCACCGCCCAACTGCTCACGTTCTCACGCACGAGCAATCTCGACCTGAAGGCCGTGAACGTCACTTCGCTGCTCCAAAGCATGCGTGACATCATCTCGATCTCGCTGGGACCGGCGATCGCGTTCTCGACCCATTCGGATTCGGAAGATCTCTGGACCCGGGCGGACGCGAACCAGCTGGAACTCGCCGTGCTCAACCTCGCCATTAACGCGCGCGACGCAATGCCGGGCGGCGGACGCCTTTCCGTCTACGCAAGCGAACGGCCCGCGCCGGACGAAACCCTTGCCGCCGGACGCTATGTTGTCGTCTGTGTGAGCGATTCCGGCACGGGCATCGAGCCAGGCATCCTCTCTCGCGTGTTCGACCCGTTCTTTACGACGAAGCCGGTTGGCAAGGGTACCGGACTGGGGCTAAGTCAAGTGTACGGAATCGCACGGCAAGCAGGCGGTATTGCGCGCATTGAGAGCGAGCCGGGAAAAGGCACCACCGTGGAGATGTGGTTGCCGCTCGTAGGAAAGGAAACGCACGAAATCGTCGCTGGTTCAAACTCGGATACCCGCGCGGTGGAGGGGCGCCACGTGCTTGTAATCGAGGACGACGAAGACGTCCGAAGCATGCTTGTTGAATGCCTGCAGGCTTTTGGGTACACTGTTTCTCAAGCTCGTGACGGCGTCAGCGGGCTCGAGCGCCTTCGCGTCGACGACCCCGACCTGCTGATAGTCGACTATGCGATGCCCGGTATGAACGGATTGCAGGTCATAGAGAAGGTCCGCGAATTCCGCGAAAATTTGCCGGTGATTCTGGCTACAGGTTACGCAGATGTCGACATTTCGACAATCGCTGATAAGCGCTTCGCGGCGCTGCGCAAGCCATTTCAGCTCGACGAGCTTGCACGCGTCGTTCGCTCGGCATTGGGTGCGCCCGCATAATGGAGGCTTAAACGTAGCGCAGCCGGAAGAGGAAAATATCGAACCTCTTGACTGTTACTTCCCGCGGGCGGCATTCAATTCTTTGACTACGGGCGGCCGGCGAAAGCATGACGAAACGTCAGTATCAACATAGGCGACGTGGCAGTACGGGCGAGTCATATCGATGTGGCCTGTTGCCCGCTGTGAGCGTCGCGGCCGAATTAATTGGCAAGGCTCGTTCACGCTCTCGGCGCAGACTTTCCGACAACGGATCTTGGCGCCAGAACTAACGGACTTCCCCGCATCGCCAGAATGCGGCGCGCACCAAGCGATGCGTAATGTCCCGGCCTGCGAAAGCTCATGTACGGTGACTGGCCTTAGTTATGCAAGACGGTAGCCATATAACGTCATGAGGAAGAGAACCGCCTCGTATTTCGCAAAGCGCATACCGGCGGACGTCCGGATGAATGCGCGCGACCTCGATTGAGCGTCGCTCTCGTGAAAGGGCCATATCAACTGGTCGCGCCATGCGAGCCGCTCGTTCTGGGTCCGCTGCTCGTAAGGATGTCGCGCTTCACCCCGTAATGGACGCAGCGCACCACCGTGCAGCCAAAGGTGCGACGCAGCCGGCGTCATCGGGACAAGGCGCGGAGTTGTGCGGCCCTGAGCGGTAGAATTTGCGTGTCAGAAATCTCGCCACCTGAAGCAGGACAGAAATATGAACCAGACTCCCAGCACACATGGCGGTACCGGCGAAACAGAGGAGCTCTTCCGGATTCTGGTGCAAGGCGTTACGGACTACGCGATCTTCATGCTTTCCCCGGCCGGAGTCGTTACGAGCTGGAACATCGGCGCCGAACGGATCAAGGGCTATAGGCAAGTCCGAGATTGTTGGCGAGCACTTTTCCCGCTTTTATACCGACGAGGACAAGGCAGCCGGCGTGCCAGCCCAGATCCTCGCTGCCGCAGCGAAGGCCGGCCGCGCCGAACGCGAAAGATGGCGGCTTCGTAAGGACGGTAGCCGTTTCTGGGCGCACGTCGTGGTGGATGCGATCCGGGACGGCGACGGTTCTCTGATCGGATTTGCAAAAGTGACGCGCGACATCACCGAACGCAAGGAAGCTGCGGCCACCCTGGAGAAAGCGAACGCGGCGCTCTTCCAGGCGCAGAAGATGGAGGCAATCGGGCGGTTGACGGGCGGCGTCGCGCATGACTAACCTGCTGGCGGTGCTCTCCAACGGCCTGCAGGTCCTGGCGATCCAGTCCCCTAGCTGGTCCACAAGAAAATGATCGAAGGCATGCGGCGGGCGATTGAGCGCGGCGCCACGCTCACCCAGCAATTGCTTTCGTTCGCGCGCCAACAGCCCTTGCAGGCGCAGGTACACGACCTGAGGTACACGACCTGAATGGATTGATCCGCGAATTCGGGCCAATGCTTTCGCGCGCGCGCAACCGTAGCACGCATATTGAGCTTGCCCTCCAGACCGCGGATGCATTTGCGTCGGTTGACGCAGCGCGGTTCGAGGCAGCGCTGCTCAATCTGGTTGTCAACGCGGTCGACGCGATGCCGACCGGCGGTACCGTCACGGTCACCACTGACATTGTTGAGGCGGACGCGGGGATGACCCCGGCACTGCCGGCGGGCCAATACGTTCGCACTTCGGTTTCGGATACCGGTACGGGCATGTCCGGCGATGTTCTTGCACGGGCGTTCGAGCCGTTTTTCACCACCAAGCAGCCAGGCAAGGGAACCGGACTGGGGCTGAGCCAAGTGTACGGTTTCATCACCCAGTCAGGCGGTGACGTTCACCTCTCGAGCGAAGTGGGCAAGGGCACGACAGTCGATCTTTACCTGCCGGTCGCGTAGCCGTAAGCGCTCGATCTGTACCGTTGTCTCGCTCTAGGTAGAAGATGCAATCATCAGCCGCAACGGACGCGATTGACCGACAGTGTCCACGAACTGCGGAGAATGGACACAGTGTCTCAGACAGTCGAATTGCCGGCCAAGCGCCAGAACCGGCGGCATCCGTTGGAATGGAAACGAACGGTCGTCGAGCAGACATTTGAACCAGGAGCCTCGGTCGCTCGGGTCGCCCGCGACAATAACGTCAATGCCAACCAGGTATGGGCGTGGCGCAAACTGTACGCGCAGGGCCTGCTGGTCGAAGATGCTCAGACGCAGGCCATGTTGCCTGTTGTTGTCGATGTTCAGCCCGATCGGGCAACTGACCATCTGCCGGATTCGACGAAGTTGTGCAGGCCGCTCCAGTTACTACGAGCGGCAGGATTGAGCTTCAGCACGGCAATACTTCCGTCCGGATAGAAGGCACGCCCGACGCGACGATCTTGCGCCTGGTACTCGAGCGGCTTCTCTGATGATCGGCCTGCCTGCAAATACGCGGATCTGGATCGCCGCAGGCGTCACTGACATGTGATCCGGCTTTAATGCGCTTGCAGCGAAGGTGCAGACAGTGCTTGAGAAGGATCCGTACGGTGGCCAGGTTTTTATCTTCAGAGGGCGCCGTGGTGACCTTATGAAGGCGTTGTACTGGAGCGATGGCGGCCTATGTCTGTTTTCTATTTCACCGTCGAGTCAGAACGATTGACCATTTCCAACGTCAGAAATAGGTCAAACATCGAGACGCCCTTGCGGATTCTCTGCGAACTCGAACCGGAGAGATTGGACGGCCCTGCCGCGCTTGATTGGCTGCCACTTGATGACCAGATCCGCCTTCTTGTTCAGTTCGTCAACCGCCATATCAATAACCCGGCGCTTGATGTCAGCGAAACGGTACGTGTCAGGAATTTCGAGTGTCTGCCGCAAGTCATCGACGGTGACGAGCAAGACCCCGCGATCCTTCTCGCGCATCAGCAACTCGAGCAGGCGCCAGGAGTAGATCGACTGCAGACCTTGCGCGAACTTCAACTGATACGAGACGAACCGGCTCTTCAGCAGAAAAATGTGTGGCGTCAGGTCCGGAGAGAAACAAATTTCCGCCCACCCTTCACCGTCGTGGTACGTGGCTTTCCACACCCACCGTAGCTTCACCAGTTTTTTTCCATCCATGTACGTTAGCTTTCGCTCGTACAAGCTCGCACATGCTTCCCTTAGTCCTTTGTAAGCCGCAGCAGATTGCTTTTCACCAGACCGGGGGGCAAGTGCCGCGACCACGGCAAACTCATCCGCGCGCACACGGACTGAAACATAGCCATCGCTCTTACCATGCTGGTACGGAGACTTCTTGCTGTCGATGCTTCGCAGCGCGGTCATCATCAGCCGCTTCTCGTTCAGCGACAAACCTTGCTGGGCATTCACAAGCGCGCGGCTCATTGCCACCGTTCCCTTCAGCCGGCCATCCGCTTCAAGGATTTCGCCCTCCACCTCAGAAATCTCAATCGGTGACGACTCAACGATCTGAACCGCTGCACCTAGAGGCACATCCTCAACACTACCCAACCGATCTTCTACGATTTCCCCGCTCACAAGGCCTCCAATCCACAGTGACACCAACTGTCGGCGTCACTTATTATAAAAGGTGACGCCAGACGGTCAAGTCACAAATCACCACTGTGGATAATGGCCAGAATCTGGCACATCCAGACCACAATCTGTCAACGCTAGACTGCAATACGTCACTGCCAGGCCATCACACGTCACCTTTCCGATTTTTCTGCCGGGTTGGATGCCTTGCAGGACAAGGCTCTCCAAGCTTATCCACAGCCGTTTACAAAAGGTTTTACGATAGGTTTTACTATCTTGTTTACAAAGGACCCTCTTAGACATAGATCCCACTGAACAACCACCACACCGTCGGTCAACTACTGCCAGCGCAATAAAATTTCCTAAGTGATTGAGTAGACGATGTTTTACCGCTTCGCAGGGCAAAGAAAAGCCCGACAGAATGCTGAGCTGCTGCCATTTCACCATCTAGGCCACATCACGTCACCTTTCCAGAAGTCTCCCTCTCCACCATCGAGGCCACGAAACGTCACCTTTGGGTTTGCCGGCGAACCCGGCAACAAAATGTCACCTTTCATCGCCCGGACAACTCACGGCAGACAACCACCTGGCACTTTGCGAAGGAAAACGTGCGAACCACAAAGCGTCACATTTGCCTTGGCGGTACGACGATTGGCTGTACCGGTTCCGTGGGCAGGCCATGAAACATCACCGTTGAGCCTCGACCCGGTGTCAGGCTGGGCCATGAAATGTCACCTTTGCTTCAAGTGCCATTGCACCTTGAACGAAGTGGGCACTGGCACGTGGGCCACGAAATGTCACTTTTGGAACGCAATCACATGTCAGATTGGGTGTTACGTCGCGCGCGGAATGAGGAGCGGTATCTCGCGCTATTCGAGGTGAGACGGTAAGCTCCGTCGCGGGATCGGTAAGGGGAAGGACTTCCTTGGCGAACGCGCGATGCAGGTCAGGACCATGGATGCATCGTCGCGCGGTCGATGCATCGCCCACCATGCAAACAGTCCCGGGCTCGCCGGGGCTGTTGCTCAGAACGGGTCATCGATGCGATGACGCGGTGGTGGCCTGCGCGAGGGCATGGACCACGGTTCGTAGTAGCGCCGGATCGGCTCACGATACGCGGCGCTGAACCACAGGAACCATTTCGAGAGCAGGTGCTGGATCTGCGCGGCCGCCTCGTCGGAGAGTTCCGACAGCATTGGCGTGCGCGGTAAGTCATCCGCTTGCCGGTTTCGGGCCTTCGTGCGTCTGATTACCGATGAGGTGATGCGCTTCATCGAAGAAGCGTGCGCGACTCACGCTGGGCCGGACGTGCAGGAGCTGGTTGATCTGATTGCGGAACAGTTTGGCCTGGTGGTTCATCGACGCACCGTGGAACGCGCCCTGGCGCGTTTGAAAAAAACTGCGGTAAATCCTCCCGTAACGGCCCGCGATACCCAGTCCCTGAGCCGAAGCTACGAGATCTTGCGGCAGGAGGCTCTCGAGCCAGGCGGAGGCGGTCCGACGCTGATGCGAGGCCGTGCGCTGTTCATGTTCAAAGGCATGGCAGTCTGGAGGAAGTCTGTGACCGACGCGTTTCCGTTTAGTCCATTATCGGTCGCGTGGCCGGGCGGGCTGAATCTGCCTGCCAGTCTCGAACAGAACCTGGTCGCCGTCGTGGCGACGATGGCAATTGCGACAGCGGAGGTGATGGCATGACCGATCAGACGCACGCGAAAGTTCAGGCCCGACATCTGAAAAGAAACGCCTACCTGTATGTCAGGCAGTCTACGTTGCGACAGCTGTTTGAGAATACCGAGAGCACCGAGCGCCAGTACAACCTGCGACAGCGCGCGATCGCCCTCGGATGGCAAACTGATCAGGTGGTCGTCATCGACTCGGACCTCGGCCTGTCTGGCGCGTCCTCGGTTGATCGCCAAGGGTTCCAGCGCCTGGTCGCAGAGGTAAGCCTGGGCCGTGCCGGGATTGTGATGGGGCTCGAGGTGTCGCGCCTGGCGCGCAACTCCACCGACTGGCATCGGCTACTGGAGATTTGCGCACTGGCCGACTGTCTGATCCTCGACGAGGATGGCGTCTACGATCCTGCGCACTTCAATGATCGATTGCTGCTCGGCCTGAAGGGCACGATGAGCAAGGCCGAGTTGCACGTCATGCGGGCACGACTGCGCGGCGGCATCCTCAATAAGGCACGTCGAGGAGAGCTGGAGATGCGGTTGCCCATCGGCTTTGTCTACGACACGGAATCGCGCGTGCGTCTGGATTCCGACGCACAGCATCCGGCATCTCTTCCGCACGTTTCGGCGCACCGGTTCGGCCACAGCAACTGTCAAGGCCTTCCGTAAGCAGGGCCTTCTGTTCCCGCATCGGGTCCACCACGGAGGACGCAAAGATGATGTGCTGTGGAGCGAGCTCGAGCACTCACGCGTACTGTGGGTTCTGCATCACCGCGGTACGCAGGTGCGTACTGCTTCGGGCGCACGCGCTATCGCAATCATCCCGACGGGCAGAAGGTCTGCGCCCGGCTGCCCTCTGAGGAATGGGTATCGCTGATCCCCGACGCCCACGAGGCCTATGTAAGCTAGGAAGAGTTCGAACAGAATGTTCAGGTGTTGCGGGAGAATGCCCACGCACTGGGCATGGATCGGGAAAAGGGAGCGCCGCGTGAGGGGCCGGCGCTGTTGCAAGGCCTCGCGATATGTGCCAATGCGGTGAGCGGATGACAGTGCGCTATCACGTCCAAGGTACACGCAGGATACCGGACTACATGTGCCAGCGCCACAGCATCAAACTTGGGCGGCCGGTGTGCCAGCATGTTCGCGGTGGAGAGCTTGACGAGGCCGTCGGCAGGTTGCTCGTGGAAACTGTCACGCCAGTCACACTTGGGGTCGCGCTTGCAGTACAGGAAGAACTTGAGAACCGCTCTGACGAGCGCGACCGACTGCACCGCCAGGAGTTTGAACGAGCACGCTACGAGGCCGATCTGGCGTGGCGCCGCTATATGCAGGTGGATCCCGCGAATCGGCTGGTCGCGGATTCGCTTGAATCGGAATGGAATCAGGCGCTACGTGCTCTCACCGAAGCTCAGGATCACTACGAAAAGCAGCGCGAAGCTGATCGCGCAGGACTTAACGATAAACAGCGCGCAAGCATCATGACGCTCGCGAGAGACTTCCCTCGTCTCTGGAACGATCCGCGCACACCTGATTGCGAGCGAAAGCGCATGGCGCGGCTGCTCATTGCTGATGTGACTTTGCTCAAGGGTGCAGACATTTGCGTTCAGGTCCGCTTTAATGGCGGCGCCACGCATACGCTACATGTGCCGCTGTCCAAGCCAGCGTGGATATTACGGCAAACCCTCGCGCAGTCATCGCCGAAATGGACCGGCTTCTCAACGAGTACACCGAGAGTGAAACGACAGAGCAGCTTAATCGTCAGGGGCGCGCCTCCGGCTGGGGCAAGCGGTTTATTTCCAACCAGATCGAGCCGGCGTGTTCGGCCGCGAAGCTGCGCTTCTTCTCGGGCACGACATCCGGTCCGGCAATGCGTGAGATGCCGTGAGCCTTGAGCAGGCGATGTACGGTGCAGCGCGAGAGCGTGTTACGCGGCACCAGGCCGGCGGCTTCCAGCAGCAGGCGGATCTGGCGGATTGAGCGACGCGGGTTCTCACGTTTGGCCGCGAGCACCGCGACCTGCACCGGCTCGGGCAGCTTCGAGCGGCCAGTATCGGTACGGGGCGCATCGGACAGGCCAGCCAGTCCATTGCGGCGCCACGCGTAATACCACGTCTGCAGGGTCTTCTCGCTGATGTGGCGCCGGCGTGAACCGGAAATGGCGTATTCCTGCTGCGCGAGCTGCCGCACGATCTGCTGCAGTTCGCCGCGACTCAAGCGCTCGCGGCTGGTTTGGCCGCGAG
>LFKV01000044.1 GCA_001189345.1 Candidatus Paraburkholderia kirkii | reverse complement strand
TTCGACCATACTCCACTGCTTCACGGAGGATTTCTACCTCCATTGTCTCTTTCCTAGCCATCGCTGCAGCTCGCGAGGATTTCTGCTTCATTCTTCAGCCTACTCCATTGCGTCATTGAATTGGCACTGGTCGAATCCGGCGCGAAGGATCGTCATATTTCCACTTGATCGGTTTCGGGTTCTTGTTGTGTTCGCGGATGTATCGGCATCAGTTTGCGATCCCAATCCTTCACCGAAGTGAAGATGCCGCGAGCGATCACTTCACGCTGAATGCGCGAGAACCAGTTCTCCACCTGGTTGAGCCACGACGAGTAGGTCGGCGTGAAGTGCAGGTGCACGTTGCGCTGCGCATCAAGGAAGTCGGCAACCCGCTGCGTCTTATGGCTGCTGACGTTGTCGCAGATCGCGTGGATTTCCCGGCGTTTGGGCTGGCTGGCGACGACGTCGGTCAGGAAGGCCACGAACTGCTCGCTGGTGTGGCGCGCCACCGTCTTGCCCAGCACCTCGCCGGTGGCAGTATTGAACGCCGCGAACAGGCTGAGCGTGCCGTTGCGCTTGTACTCGAAGCCGTGACTCTCGGCGCGCCCGGGCGACAGCGGCAGCATACGGTCCTTGCGATCGAGTGCCTGGATCGCGGTCTTCTCGTCCACGCAGAACACCGCTGCGTGCGCCGGCGGGTTCAGGTACAGCCCGATCACGTCGGCTGCCTTGGTCTCGAAGTCCGGGTCGTTGGAGACCATGTGCCGCTCCAACTGCTGCGGCTTGATGCCGTGCTTGCGCCAGATGCGCTGCACGGCCGAGACCGATACGTCGCCGAGTTCTGCTGCGAGCTTGTAGCTACTCCAGTGTGTCGAACCGTCGGCGGGTTTGTGCTTGAGGGTGCACTTGAGCACCCGCGCTTCCAGTTTGGCCGGTGGCTGCGTAGGCGCCCGCCCGCGGTGCCGGGCGTACATGCCGGCTAGTCGCTCGCTGAGGAAGCGCCCCGACCAGCGTGCGATGAAGCGCGAATCGCAACCCAGTGTGCGCATGATACTGTCGCGCGATTCGCCGTCCTCGAGCATCAGGATCAACTTTGCGCGTCGCACGTCCGCCGCACGCACCGTTCGGCTGCGCGCCGCCGACAACAGTTGCTCACGTTCGATATCTGTCAGGTTCATTTTGACCCATGACCTGTATCTGAACACAGACAGGGTGCTAATTCAATGACGCAGCGCAATAGAGGTTCCACGTTGTGACTAGGCTTAAAACATAGGCAGAAGACTACCTCAAAATTTAAGCGTCACCGCATGTCCGGCTTTTGCGGGGGACGGCCCAGTAGCCGACACCGAGCGAAAGAAATACGGCGATCTCCGGATAACTGCGCAGCGTTGCGGTAAGCCATGACATAAAGCACTCCTTCTCAATTCGATCGTTGCGGTTTCTGAAGCTCGCCCGATCGAAAGCACTGGATGAATTGAATGGTCTAATGATACATGCGAAGGCATCCCGATCAACTGGATTGAACTTGCTTCACATTCGAACAGACAATTCTTCACTCAATCTGAGGCGGTTTAAGAAATAAACCACAACCGCTAGTCGTTGCGCGCAGACGCGTAAGAGATGCAAGAGTCACGGCTCACCAATACACCAAATCTCGGGCGATGCCTGCCGCGGAAACGATAATTTCTTGTGGCGAAATATGGAGATTCGGTGATGAATGAATCGAAACGTTCGGTTCCCGGCGGGCATGGCAGGAAGGCCGGCAAGGGAACGTTACGGATGCTCGCGCGTATCGAAGCGAGCGGAAATGCAGGGAGACGGAGATTTCCGGAAGGTGAGAACGAGCGCCTGACAGGCATGCAGGAACAACGGCCGATGCCGTGTTCTCGTGTTTCGTGAAGAGTGACGCGGCGGCCTTATTCAGCCGTTTCGAGCAACGGATAGTCGGTATAGCCCTTCGCGCCCGGCGCGTAGAACGTCGATGTATCCCAGTCGTTGAGCGACGCATCCCGCTCGAAGCGGCGCACAAGGTCCGCATTCGCGATGAAGGGCTTGCCCCACGCCACCGCGTCCGCATCGCCACGCTCGATGATGGCCTCGGCGCTCGCCTTCGAGAAGCCTTCGTTGGCGATATACAGGCCGCCGAATTCCTTCTTCAGCCGCGGCCCGAGGCTGTCCGCAGCCTCATGCTCGCGTGCCGCGATGAATGCGATCCGGCGCTTGCCGAGTTCGCGCGCGACGTGCCCGAAAGTCGCGGCGCAATCGCTGTCGCCCATCGTGTGCGCATTCGCCCGCGGCGCGAGATGCACGCCGACCCGGTCCGCGCCCCACACGTCGATACACGCATCGACCACTTCGAGCAAGAGGCGCGCGCGATTCTCGAGCGAACCGCCGTACGCATCCGTGCGCTTGTTGGTGCTGTCCTGCAGGAACTGGTCGAGCAGATAGCCGTTCGCGCCGTGCACTTCCACGCCGTCGAAGCCGGCGCGCTTCGCGTTCTTTGCTCCCTTCCTGAACGCGGCCATCACGCCGGCGATTTCATCGAGCTCGAGCGCGCGCGGCGTCACGTACGGACGCTCCGGACGCACGAGGCTCACGTGACCGCCCGCCGCGATCGCGCTCGGCGCGACCGGCAGTGCGCCGTCGAGGAACACCGGGTCCGACACGCGGCCCACGTGCCACAGCTGCAGCATGATCTTGCCGCCCGCGTCGTGCACGGCCTTCGTCACGAGCTTCCAGCCTTCGACCTGTTCGTCGGACCAGATGCCCGGCGTATCGGCATAGCCAACGCCTTGCGGCGTGACCGAGGTCGCCTCGCTGAGAATTAGACCGGCCGATGCGCGGTCGGCATAGTACTGCGCCATCAGCGCGTTCGGCACACGCTCGACGCCCGCGCGCTGACGCGTGAGCGGCGCCATGACGATGCGGTTCTTGAGCGTGAGTGCGCCTACCTTGAGCGGATCGAATAATAGCGACATGAATTGGTATCCTAATGAAATTGAAAGCAGCCCGGCACCGTGCGGCAAGGGAAACGCTCAGAGCTTCTCGATGGAATCGCGGAACGCCTGAATCACCGCTTCGTCGCGCTTGAAGAATACCCACTGTCCGACGCGCTTCGTGGTGACGAGCCCGGCTTTGTGCAACGTCGCGAGATGCGCGGAAACGGTGGACTGCGACATGCCGCAGCGCCCATCGATCTGACCCGCGCAAACGCCATGCGACAGCGGCAGTTCCTGGGTCGGGAAATGCTGCTCCGGCTCCTTCAGCCACTCGAGAATCTCACGGCGAAGGGGGTTGGCGAGGGCCTTGTGAATTGCGTCGATGTCCATTTTCGTGCTCATGCGTCTGACGAACGGAAAGCCCAGCCTTACCGAATCGTCTTGTTGCGAAACATATATCGCAAACTTCAGATATGCAAGGACCCCCTGCATGCGTCAACCCGCGACATGCCGCCGCGCCCCGCGGTCTGGTAATCTGCCCGGTTTCACGGGCTGTCGAACAAGACTACGCAACGCTTATGGATACTCCTTTCAACGAACGCGGCGTCACGCTCTCGCGCGCCGGCCTGTCGGCTTCCGGCCAGATGATTCCGCTACGCGACCTGCGCTCCGCGCGCGTCGTCAGAATTCCCCGCCAGAAGCCGCTGCCCGTCATCATCGCGCTGATCGGGCTCGTCGTGCTGGGCGCGGGCATCGCGACCGGCTCCGGCGCCGCGCTCGTGCTCGGCGCGATGATCGTCGTGGTGGGTTATCTCACGTGGATCACGCAGGACGTGATCTATCAGCTGATGGTCGCGGCGCCCGACGACGAGCGCGAAGTGCTCATCACGAAGGATCAGGCATTCGCCGACAAGGTGGCCGCGCTCGTAGACGAAGCGGTCGCGAAGCACGCGGCGAACGCGGCGGCGAAACCGCAGGCGTGATCTTGATACGGCGTTTACGCCGCGGCGGCGCTCTTTAGCCCTGTCTTTAGACGCGCCGCGCTAGAGTGCATGCGTTGCCACTCCGAGCCGCAAACCGGCGGCTTTCATCGATGTACCGCACATCCGATTCGTCCGCTCTTCCCCATGCGCTCAACGGCGGCTCGCCGCATCGTCGCGAGATGCGCCACTGCGTCGCCTTCGATCTGACCGTTCCCGGCCTGGACTCGTCGCCCGCGCGCGAGATGATCGCGTATGCCTTCGGCGCGGGCACGCGAGCGTACGTCGTGCAGACGAGCCGTCTTCACGATTGCACGACGCTTTATGTCGAAACCGATCGCGATGACGTCAACGAGGTCATCGGCATGCTCACGGCGCACTTCGCGGACACGACGCTCGGCCGCGTGACGCGCGTCACGCGGCACTGAACGATGGAACGCGCCGTCAGGTCAGTTGCAGGGGCTCGACGTGCCAAATGTCGCGCGCATATTCCGCGATCGTGCGATCCGACGAGAAAATACCCATGCCCGCGACGTTCTCGATCGCGCTCCTCGTCCACGCGTCCTTGTCGCGGAACTTGAGGTCGACTTCGGTCTGCGTCCTGTCGAAGCTGTCGAAGTCGGCAAGCACCATGTAGTGGTCGCCCCAGTCCACCAGCGTATGGAAGATGTCGTAGAAGCGGTGCGGCTCTTCCGGCGAGAAATGCCCGAGGCGGATCTGGTCGAGCGCGAGCTTGAGCTCCGGATTCTGCTCGTAGATATGCCGCGACCGATACCCCGCCGCGCGCAGCGACTCGATCTCGTCGGTCGTGTGTCCGAAGATGAAGATGTTCTCGTGCCCCACAGCATCGCAGATCTCGATGTTCGCGCCGTCCAGCGTGCCGATCGTCAGCGCGCCGTTCAGCGCGAGCTTCATGTTGCCGGTGCCCGACGCCTCGGTGCCGGCCATCGAGATCTGCTCCGACAGGTCCGCCGCCGGAATGATGAGCTCCGCCACGCTCACGCCGTAGTTCGGAATGAAGCCGACCTTCAGGCGGTCGCCGACGAGCGGGTCCGCGTTGATCTTCTTCGCGACCTCGTTGATGAGCTTGATGATGTTCTTCGCCATCTTGTACGCCGAGGCCGCCTTGCCGGCGAACATCACCACGCGCGGTGTCCAGTCCTTCTCCGGATTCTCGCGAATGCGGTTGTAGCGCACGATTACGTACAGGATGTTGAGCAGTTGCCGCTTGTACTCGTGAATCCGCTTCACCTGCAGATCGAACAGCGCTTCGGGATTGATGATCGCGTTGGCCTCGCGTCTTGCGCGCTCCACCAGCCGGAGCTTGTTGGCGAACTTCGCCTCGTGAAAGGCCTTGCAGAACTCCGGATCGTCGCGCCATTCGCGCAGGCGGGCGAGCTCGAAGAGATCGGTGCGCCAGCGCGGTCCGAGCCGCTTGTCGATCAGCGCCGAAAGCGACGGGCTCGCCTGCGCGAGCCAGCGGCGCGGCGTGATGCCGTTGGTCACGTTGGTGAAGCGTTCCGGATACATGCGCGCGAAGTCGGAGAAGATGTTCTGCACCATCAGTTGCGAGTGCAGCTTCGACACGCCGTTCACCTTGTGGCTCGCGACGATCGCGAGATGCGCCATGCGCACGCGGCGCTGGCCGTACTCGTCGGCGAGCGAGATGCGGTGGATCAGGTCGACGTCGCGGCCGAACTTCTCCGTGACCTGCTTGAGGAACTGCGCGTTGATCTCGAAGATGATCTCCAGATGCCGCGGCAGAAGCCGCGCGAGCATCTCGACGTCCCATGTCTCGAGCGCTTCGGGCATCAGGGTGTGATTCGTGTAGGAGAACATCTGCTGCACGAGCTTCCACGCCTTGTCCCACGGCAGGCGATGCGTGTTGACGAGCAGGCGCATCAGCTCGGGAATCGCGAGCACCGGGTGCGTGTCGTTTAGGTGCACCGCCACCTTCTCCGCGAGCCGCCCGAAGTGCGTATGCGTGCGCTGATAGCGGCGGATCAAGTCCTGCATCGTCGCGGAAACGAAGAAGTATTCCTGGCGCAGACGCAACTCGCGGCCGGCCTGCGTCGAGTCGTCGGGATACAGCAGGCGCGAGACGTGCTCGGACGTGTTCTTCGCCTCCACCGCGCGACGATAGTCGCCCTGATTGAACGCGGAGAGATCGAATTCGTCGGTCGCGCGCGCGGACCACAGGCGCAGCGTGTTGGTGGCTGTCGTGGCGAAGCCGGGAATGACCGTGTCGTAGGCCATCGCATTGACGTGCTCGGTGTCGATCCAGTCGGTCCGATCCTCGTGCTGCACGGTGCGGCCGCCGAAATGCACGGTGTACACGACCTCGGGCCGCGGAAACTCCCACGGATTGCCCGCGCGCAGCCAGTAGTCGGGCATTTCCACCTGATTGCCGTCGACGATCGTCTGCCGGAACATGCCGTACTCGTAGCGGATGCCGTAGCCGAATCCCGGGACGCCGACGGTCGCCATCGAATCGAGGAAGCAGGCCGCGAGCCGGCCGAGGCCGCCGTTGCCGAGCGCGGCGTCGGGCTCCAGCTCATCCAGCGTCGCGAGATCCACGCCGAGTCCGGCGAGGGCGTCGCGCACCTCGTCGTAGATGCCGAGCGCGAGAAGCGCGTTCGTAAAAGTTTTGCCGATGAGGAACTCCATCGACAGGTAGTAGACGCGTTTCACGTCCTGTTCGTACTGCAGCCTCGTGGTGCGCATCCAGCGCGCGACGAGGCGGTCGCGCACCGCTAGTTCGGCGGCATGGAGCCAGTCGCGCGGCTGCGCGGTGACCGCATCCTTGCCTACGCTATACATGAGGCGGTTCGAGATGGAGCACTTGAGCGCATCGACGGTGCTATTGAGCTGGTCGAATTCCAGGTCGACGGATGTCATCGAAACCTCCGGTTTTTGCAACATATGTAACGACCGCGAAAGCATCCCCGCGAGGATTCCTTCGGTCGCGCCTGGAGTTCAGCATGTGGACGCATGGGACACGCTTCGCTCCGAAACGCCCGGGCGCGGTCACGCCTGAATGTGTAGGTTACGCCAGTTTTATTTTTTTGGTATGACAGGGCGTGCACCGGAATGAGGCCCGGGAGCCGGCATCGCGGCGCCGGGCCTGTTCTGCAATGGATGATTTGCTTCGGCTTCCTAATGGTTTTGTGCGCAACTCAAAGACGCGGCGCGCGTGCGGCGATCAGCAGAAGCGCGGCGAGTGACACGCCCAGCAGGATCAGCGAGAGCGCGGACGCCGGCAGATAGTAGCCGCGGTTGACCTGTCCCACGACGACGATCGGGCACCGTCGCGAAGCCTGGCGGATAGACGGTCAGCGTCGCGCCCAGCTCGCCGAGCGAGAGCGCGAAGCCGAGCGCGAGGCTCGCGCGCACGGCGGGCACGGGTTGCGGCAATACCACGCGCATCAGCACCATGCGCGGCGGCGCACCGAGGCTCGCCGCGGCTTCGCGCAGCGTGCTCAGTTCCGGACGCAGCGCCGCGGCGGCGCAGCGATAGCAGAACGGCAGCACCAGCGCGAGCTGCACCAGCACGACGATCGCCGTCGAGCCGGACAGATCGAGCGGACGCTTGTGATACGCGATCAGCACCGCGAGCCCGAGCACGACGCTCGGCACGCCGCTGCCCATCATCGTGACGGCGTCGACGAGCGCGCCGAGCCCGCGCCAGTCGCGTCCTTCCAGCGCGAGCGCGAGCCACAACCCGAGCGCGGTGCCGAGGAACACGACGCCCAGGCCGACTTCGAGACTTGTCGTGACCGCGTCGAGATCGCTGGAGCTGAGGCGCGCGAACCAGCGCGTGCTGAAACCGTCGGGCAGGATCGTTCCGGACCAGTGCGACGCGACGCTGGACAGCGCGACGACGACCACCGGCAGCACGAACAGCCAGATGCACAAGAGCGTGACGAAACCCGTGAACGCGATGCGCAGGAACGCGCCGGGCGTGAATCTGGGGCTAGCCGAAAGCTGCATGTCAACGGCCTCCCGAGCGACGGTCGACGTGCCGATAGAGCGCGTACAGCGACAGGGACATCAGCAGCATCACGACCGATCCCGCGGCGGCGGTCGGCAGATCGAGATCGAGATCGACGGTCGCGGCGCTGTAGATCGCGATCGGCAAGGTGATCAGATGCGCTCTGCCGAGCACGAGCAGAATGCCGAATTCGTTCAGCGTGAGCAGGAAGCACAGGATCGTGCCCGCCGCGATGCCGGGCCACGCAAGCGGCAACACGACCCTGGTCGCGACCATCCAGCCATCCGCGCCGAGGCTCTTCGCCGCTTCGAAGAGCCGCATGTCGAGCGTCGCGTAGGACGCGAGCGTCGGGCGCACGACGAACGGCGCATAGAACACGACTTCCGCGAGAATCACGCCGCCGATGCCGAAGAGGAAATCGAGCGGCGCGGCATCGAGCGAGAAGAACCGCTGCAGGCCGATGCTCACCGAGCCTTGCGAGCCATAGAGAAAGACCAGCGTGAACGCGACGAGGAACGACGGAAACGCGACGAACAATTCCAGAAAGCGCGTGAGCAGTCGCGCGCCGGCGAAGGGCCTGAAGAACAGCATCGACGCGAGCGCGACGCCGAGGAGCGAGGCGATGCTCGCGCTCGCGAAGAGGATGCCGGGCGTCGTGCCGATCATGCCGCGCGTCTCCGGATTGCCGAAGAACGCGGTATACGCGTGCAGCGTGAAGCCGTGCGGTCCCGTGACGCTCAGCATCACGAGCCGCGCGAGTGGATAGACGACGAGCGGCCCGAGCACGAACACGAGAATGAAGAGCAGATGCCGCTGCCCCTTGCGCTCGCGGCGCTTCGCCTCCACGGCGTGCGCGGCGAACTGCGCGGAGAGCTCGGCGTCGCTGATGCCGCGTTCGTCGCGCACGACGCTGTCAGGGACGAACAAGGACGACATCATCAGCCTCGAAACGAAGAGATATGCGCGCGCCTTTTTCCGGCATGCGCGCGTGACCGCGCTGCGTCGTCACGAGCACCGGCTCGCCGGGCAGCGCATCGAGCGCGACGGAGATGGACAGCACCGCGCCATACCATTCGACGGACGCGATCGTGCCGTGCAGCGGACCCTCGCCCAGCGGTACGATGCTGACGCGTTCCGGCCGAATGCAGGCGAGACGCTCGCGCTCCTCGTGCCGCGCATCGCCGACGGGATACACCACGCGCGGCGGAAGCAGGTTCGCCGCGCCGAGATAGCGCGCGACGAAGGCGTCGTTGGGCGCGTCGTACAGCGCGCGCGGCGCGCCGAGCTGCGCGATGCGGCCATCGCGCATCAGCAGCGTGCGGTCGGAGAGCACGAGCGCGTCGTCCTGATCGTGCGTCACGCAGACGATCGTCAGGTTCGGCAGGCGCTCGTGCAGCGCCTTCAGTTCGCTACGTACCGCCGCGCGCAGATTCGCGTCGAGTGCGGAAAGCGGCTCGTCGAGCAGCAGCACATCCGGTTCGATGACGTGCGCGCGCGCCAGCGCCACGCGCTGCTGCATGCCGCCGGAAAGCTGCGCGGGCATGACGTGACCGGCGTCGGACAGCTGCACGAGCTTGAGCGCATCGGCGACGCGCCGCGCGATCTCGCCGGCCTTCAGCTTGCGTGCGTGCAAGCCGAACGCGACGTTGTCGAACACGGACAGATGCAGGAACAGCGCATAGCTCTGGAACAGCAAGCCGAGATTGCGCTGATGCGGCGGCACGTGCGTGAGATCGCGGCCCGCCACCGAGAGCCTGCCCGCGAGCGCATCGGCCGCGACGAAGCCGGCGATGAAGCGCAACAGCGTGGTCTTGCCGCAGCCGCTTCTGCCGAGCACGGTGAGGAATTCGCCGCGATGGATCGTGAGCGAGAGGTCGTCGAGGACGGTGCGCGAACCGAAGCGCACCGTAAGACGGTCGATGTGCACGCCCGGCGTCCAATGGACGCCGGGCGCTTCCTTGAGAATCGCGTTCACGTTACGACTTCGGCTTGACGACTTCGGTCTGCTTGCCCTAGTTGCCGATCACTTCGTTCTTCCATCGCTCGGTCCAGCCGGCCTTCTTCTGCATGACTTCATTCCAGTCGACCGGGATCAGCTTCACGCCCGAGATCGCCTGCTTGACGGGCCTCGCCGTTCTTGCCGGTGAGCGGCACGTCGGTGCGGCCCGGGATGCCGTAGATGTCCGGCACCTTCGACTGCACGTCCGAGGACATCAGATAGTCGATCAGCTTCTTGCCTGCCGCCTGATTCGGTCCGCCCTTGATGAGGCCGATCGCGTACGGAAGCTGGAACGTGGCCGGGGCCTCGCCCGCCTTGTGCGACAGGAAGAGCGGCTTGATCGACAGGCCACCGTTCGCGGCGTCGTCGAGGTCCATCTGCAGGTCGCCGTTGGCGAAGGCAATCTCGTTACGCGAGAGCAGCACGTCGAGATAGCCGGTGCCCTTGGTGTGGAACTTGGCGCTCTGTTCGAGCGACTTCAGGTAATCGAAGGCCTTGTCCTCGCCCATCAGCGCCGAAGTCAGGATGATGACGGCCATGCCGTCGCCGGCCGTTGCCGGGTTCGAATAGGCGATCTTGCCCGAGTTGTTCGGATGCAGGAAATCGGCGAAGGTCTTCGGTGCGCTCTTCGTGACTTCGGGATTGATCGCGAAAGAAAAGTAGTTGTTGACGAACGTGGCCCATGCGCCGTCCTGCACTTTCACGATCGCGGGGACGTTCTTGTAGTTCACGCTCTGATACGGCTGCAGCAGGCCGCCTTGCTGCGCTTGCTGAATGAACGGCGGCAGCGTGACGAGCACGTCGGCCTTCGGCGAATCCTTCTCGACGGTCGCGCGATTCACCACTTCGCCGCTACCCGCCGTGACGATGTTGACCTTCACGCCTTCCTTCTTTTCGAACGCGGAGAGGACGTCCTTGTACAGATTCTCGAGGCCGTCGGCGGTGTACAGGACGACGGCGTCGGCCGCATGCACGGGCATCGCGGCAAGCAGGGTGAAGGCGGCGACGAACGCCGGCAGCACGTTGCGCGCGAAGCGGAAATCGCGGGTCATGGTGGTGGTCTCTCTTGTCGAGATTGGTGAATGGTCGGACGTGGACTTGTCCCCGCATAACCGGACAGCCGGTCCCGCTTAGGTTGGAGGATTTGCTTGCCGACGAAACTCGCGCGGCGAGCGGTATTTAGAGACGGTTTCATAAAGGCTGTTGAGATTGCCGAAGAGTGTTCCAGCAGATCAAGCAACAACCGAGTTTGAGGAACGCTTCATGAATGTCCGCACGACGTTCGAAGCGAGTACGTAGACGGCGGAAGTTATGCAACCAGGCATGTGTACGTTCGACGACCCAACGGACTTTCCCAAGGCCGCTACCGTGCGGGTGACCGCGCCGCGCGATGCTGGTGGGAATGTTGCGCGCGTGAAGGAGGCACCGGTACTTGTCATGATCGTAACCGCGGTCGGCATAAACACAGCCAGGGCGACTCAGCGGCCGGCCGCGCACGCCGCCAATCGGTACGATGGCCTCGATCAACGGGATCAGTTGGGTGACGTCGTGACGATTGGCGCCGGTCAGGATTGCCGCGATCGGCGTACCGTTGGCGTCGGTGGTGACGTGGTGCTTGGAACCGGGTCGTGCTCGGTCGGTGGGGTTCGGGCCAGTTTTTCGCCCGCCCCAACCGCACGAATCGACGATGAGTCGACGACGACGCGGGAGAAGTCGATCTTCCCGGCCGCTCGTAGTTTCGCCAGCAGCAGTGCGTGCAGTCGATCCCACACGCCGGCTTGCTGCCAATCGCGCAGCCTGCGCCAGCAACTGACGCCAGAGCCACATCCCATCTCCGCTGGCAGATCTCGCCACCGGATGCCGGTCTTCAGCACGAACAAGATGCCGGTCAGCGCAGCCCGATCCGGTACCGGCTTGCGGCCCGGATACTTGAAGCGGCGCGGCTTCGCTGGTGGTAGCAGTGGCTCGATCAGTGCCCACAGTTCGTCGTCGATGATTGGTTTGCCCATCTCCTCGATCCTGTTGTCACAACGATCGAGGTTAACAGGTTGCGTTACGGGTTAACAGCCCCTAAGAGATCTTTTTGAAACCAATTCTTAAGGGCGCTGTGCGGGTGTGACTCGTTATCGTGGTCGAACGCGATGGCCAGATTTTGCAGCGCCGTCCTGGCGTCGGGTTTCGGCATCCACGAAACGTAATCACGCTTTATCGTTTCGTAATCACGCTTTATCGTTTTAACGAAGCTCTCGGCCATCCCGTTGCTTTGCGGACTTCTGACGGGTGTCGTTACTGGCTTCAGTCCGATTTTTCGAGAGAACTTCAATGTGTCATCGGCAATGTAGCAGGAACCATTGTCGCTTAACCACTCGACTTCCCTGTCGGCCTTCAACGCGCCGGTGAAGCGGTTCTCGACGGCTTGAAGCATGACGTCACGCACCATATCGCCAGTGTAACCGCCTGTGCTCGCGGCCCAACTCATGGCTTCGCGGTCGCAACAGTCGAGTGCGAAGACGACACGCAATGGGACACCGGCATCGCAGCGGAATTCGAAGCCATCCGAGCACCAGCGCATGTTGCTGCTATCCACCGCGACCTTGCCGTCATGCCGACGCGTAGACGAGGCGTGCCGAGGGCGATGTTCAAGCAGCAGGCCGTGGCGACGCATCACGCGATACACGCGCTTTGCATTTACTCGCGGTTGAGCCAGCATGTCCCGGCTTCGCCTCAGCAACGCCCAAGCACCTCGGTATCCATACGTCGGCGCGTCGCCTAACAACTCATGAAGTTCGGCGACAAGCGCCGTGTCGTCGAGCACGGGCATCTTGCGCCGGTCGACCCAGTCAGCCGGCCGCTTCGACTTGACTGCGAGATTCGAGCGCGACACCCCCAGGACTTATAGGCTCCCGTCCTGATAGAGCTTGCGCCAGCCGAAGACTTGGTTGGCATTCACTTGATGTCGGCGAGCGACGCCAGAGACCGTTGCACCGGGCTCGAAAGTCTCGCGAACTATCGCTAGTTTCTCTTCAACCGAACGCCGGCGGCGCTGCTCCGGCTGGGTCAGAACTTCTAGAGGTTCCACGTTGTGACTAGGCTTAAAACATAGGCAGAAGACTACCTCAAAATTTAAGCGTCACCGCATGTCCGGCTTTTGCGGGGGACGGCCCACGCACCGCGTTCGTCAACTCGATGAGCGATCTCTTTCAAGAGGCCGTTCCCCTCGACTTCATACAGCGGGTGTTCGAGACGATGGCGGCGACGCCTCAGCACACGTATCAGATACTGACTAAGCGATCTGAGCGCCTGCTTGAGTTCTCGCCACTCTTGCCATGGACGCCGAATATCTGGATGGGCGTGAGCGTGGAGGATGCCAGAGTAATCAGCCGCATCTGGCATCTGGCAGCCACGGCAGCGCAGGTCAAGTTCCTGTCCTGTGAACCGCTGATCGGACCGCTCGACGAGCTTCCTTTGAACGGAATCGATTGGGTCATCGTGGGTGGTGAATCGGGTCGTGGTGCCCGGCCGATGGAAGGAGCCTGGGTGCATTCCATCCATCGTCAATGCCGTGCCCATCGCGTCGCGTTCTTCTTCAAGCAATGGGGTGGTGTGCGCAAGGACATAACGGGAAGACTGCTGAATGGCCGCACATATGATGCGATGCCACGTCGCAAGGAAATCCCGCTTGTGCTTGCACCATAGCAGTTGGCAGTAACCAGGTCACGAGACCGAGCGGCCCTCGGGCGGCTCGGTCGTTTCCTACCGTCATCCCCCGCTCGCCATGCCGAGCCCCGTTCGCACCACCGCTCCCGCCCGCGTCAGCTTGGGCAACTCGCGATTTTGAACCACGCTCATGAAGCCGGTCCAATCCTGTGCGAGCGCCGCCTTGTCGACCTTGTCGGTCTCGCCGAGCCGGTAGCGTTCCCCCCTCCCGATACAGCAGCTCCCACGCCCCCCGATGCCATGCGCGCTCCGCGAGCGCGAGCAGACGCGGATACACCATGTACTCGAACTGCTGATCGGTGCGCATCACTTCTGCCCAAGCCTGTCCTTGAATGCCCTCGATCCGAGGCGCCGGTCCGGCGCCGTCACCTCGAACGGATTGCCGTCGCGGTCGGCCATGATCTCCGCGTTCTGCGGCAGATTGTCAGGCGCGAGCGAGAACGTCTTGAAGCTGTCCGTGCCGTGCGACGCCCAATAGTAGCCGCACTCGTACTGGTCGAACGCATACGGAAAGTCGAAGTATAGATAGTCCGGCAACGCGAGCACCGTCTTGTAACCCTGGTTGCCGAGCGTTCCCGCGCTATCCGCTGCGCCCCAGAACATCGTGTCCCACAGCGTTACCATCATATTCGCGGTCGCGAAATCCTGCGGACCATTCGCGTGCTTGATGCCGTCCTGCCACGCGGCCATCGTGCCGATGCCGTTCGCGTGCACGATCTGGCTCACCTGGCGCGCGAACATCGACGGCAATTCTTCGACGGATGCCGCCTTGCCGGCGCTCAGCAGCGCCGCGCATTGCGGCGAGCGCGCCCACGGCTTGTCCTGCGCCGCGAGGTTCACGCGACCCTTGCCCGGGTCCGTGCCGTCGAGCGGCTGGAAGCCCGCGCCGAGCAGGATGTTCTTCGCCTCGTCGCCGCCGAAGTGCCAGACAAAGAGCGGCGCGCCGGCCTCGCGATGCATCGCCGCGACTTCGCCGATCACCCTGGACGCGAACCGCCGCGCGCCATCCGAGCAGGGATTCAGGAAGCTGCGGCGATCGAAGAACTGGACCGTGGTCGTGTTCGACGTATCCGCCGGATCGAGCGGCGGTACGCGCTCGCGGCCGGCTCGTCGCCCTGCGAGTGGAGGCGCTGATAGCGTGCCTCCATCGATACCACCGCGGCGCGCGCGTGTCCCGGCATGTCGATTTCCGGCATGACGGAGCTCAGTTGCGGGAGCAGGCAGCGCATTTCGGTGAGGTCATGGCAACGCTTCGCGCCGATGTCGGTCAGCTCAGGCAGGCCCGGAATCTCGATGCGCCAGCCTTCGTCGTCCGAAAGATGAAAGTGCAGGCGATTGAGCTTGTATGCGCCCATCTGGTAGATCAGGCGGCGCAGCGTCGCGGGCTGCCGGAAGTTGCGCGCCACGTCGACCATCATGCCGCGATGCGCATATCGCGGCGCATCCTCGATCGTCATCGCGGGCACGCTGCCGTCGCCCGCCGGCGTGAGCGACAGCAGCGTCTGGACGCCGTAGAAGAGTCCCGCGGCGTCGAACGCCTCGATGCTGACGCCACCGGGCGCGATCGTCAGGCGATAGCCACCGCCCTTCGCGATATCGGCGGGGAGCGCCCCGCCGACGATCCGGCCGTTCACGGGCGCAGCCGCACCATCGAGGCCGAGCGCGGCCGCCCGAGAACCGAGCGCCGCCGCCTGCGACGCACTCAGGCCGGACAAGTGTTACGTCGCGCGCGGAATGAGGAGCGGTATCTCGCGCTATTCGAGGTGAGACGGTAAGCTCCGTCGCGGGATCGGTAAGGGGAAGGACTTCCTTGGCGAACGCGCGATGCAGGTCAGGACCATGGATGCATCGTCGCGCGGTCGATGCATCGCCCACCATGCAAACAGTCCCGGGCTCGCCGGGGCTGTTGCTCAGAACGGGTCATCGATGCGATGACGCGGTGGTGGCCTGCGCGAGGGCATGGACCACGGTTCGTAGTAGCGCCGGATCGGCTCACGATACGCGGCGCTGAACCACAGGAACCATTTCGAGAGCAGGTGCTGGATCTGCGCGGCCGCCTCGTCGGAGAGTTCCGACAGCATTGGCGTGCGCGGTAAGTCATCCGCTTGCCGGTTTCGGGCCTTCGTGCGTCTGATTACCGATGAGGTGATGCGCTTCATCGAAGAAGCGTGCGCGACTCACGCTGGGCCGGACGTGCAGGAGCTGGTTGATCTGATTGCGGAACAGTTTGGCCTGGTGGTTCATCGACGCACCGTGGAACGCGCCCTGGCGCGTTTGAAAAAAACTGCGGTAAATCCTCCCGTAACGGCCCGCGATACCCAGTCCCTGAGCCGAAGCTACGAGATCTTGCGGCAGGAGGCTCTCGAGCCAGGCGGAGGCGGTCCGACGCTGATGCGAGGCCGTGCGCTGTTCATGTTCAAAGGCATGGCAGTCTGGAGGAAGTCTGTGACCGACGCGTTTCCGTTTAGAAGTGGTTTCAAAAAGAGCTCTTAGGGGCTGTTAACCCGTAACGCAACCTGTTAACCTCGTGGGCCGTCCCCCGCAAAAGCCGGACATGCGGTGACGCTTAAATTTTGAGGTAGTCTTCTGCCTATGTTTAAGCCTAGTCCATTGCGTCATTGAATTAGCACCCTGTCTGTGTTCAGATACAGGTCATGGGTCAAAATGAACCTGACAGATATCGAACGTGAGCAACTGTTGTCGGCGGCGCGCAGCCGAACGGTGCGTGCGGCGGACGTGCGACGCGCAAAGTTGATCCTGATGCTCGAGGACGGCGAATCGCGCGACAGTATCATGCGCACACTGGGTTGCGATTCGCGCTTCATCGCACGCTGGTCGGGGCGCTTCCTCAGCGAGCGACTAGCCGGCATGTACGCCCGGCACCGCGGGCGGGCGCCTACGCAGCCACCGGCCAAACTGGAAGCGCGGGTGCTCAAGTGCACCCTCAAGCACAAACCCGCCGACGGTTCGACACACTGGAGTAGCTACAAGCTCGCAGCAGAACTCGGCGACGTATCGGTCTCGGCCGTGCAGCGCATCTGGCGCAAGCACGGCATCAAGCCGCAGCAGTTGGAGCGGCACATGGTCTCCAACGACCCGGACTTCGAGACCAAGGCAGCCGACGTGATCGGGCTGTACCTGAACCCGCCGGCGCACGCAGCGGTGTTCTGCGTGGACGAGAAGACCGCGATCCAGGCACTCGATCGCAAGGACCGTATGCTGCCGCTGTCGCCCGGGCGCGCCGAGAGTCACGGCTTCGAGTACAAGCGCAACGGCACGCTCAGCCTGTTCGCGGCGTTCAATACTGCCACCGGCGAGGTGCTGGGCAAGACGGTGGCGCGCCACACCAGCGAGCAGTTCGTGGCCTTCCTGACCGACGTCGTCGCCAGCCAGCCCAAACGCCGGGAAATCCACGCGATCTGCGACAACGTCAGCAGCCATAAGACGCAGCGGGTTGCCGACTTCCTTGATGCGCAGCGCAACGTGCACCTGCACTTCACGCCGACCTACTCGTCGTGGCTCAACCAGGTGGAGAACTGGTTCTCGCGCATTCAGCGTGAAGTGATCGCTCGCGGCATCTTCACTTCGGTGAAGGATTGGGATCGCAAACTGATGCCGATACATCCGCGAACACAACAAGAACCCGAAACCGATCAAGTGGAAATATGACGATCCTTCGCGCCGGATTCGACCAGTGCCAATTCAATGACGCAATGGAATAGGAACGAAGACGATGGAGGTAGAAATCCTCCGTGAAGCAGTGGAGTATGGTCGAACAAAAAAAATTGACTGCGCGCTCACCATTGCTGCCGGGGGACGACCGTTGAAGACGGTCTGTGAAGTCCTGGGGGTGTCGCGCTCGAATCTCGCAGTCAAGTCGAAGCGGCCGACTGACTGGGTCGACCGGCGCAAGATGCCCGTGCTCGACGACACGGCGCTTGTCGCCGAACTTCATGAGTTGTTAGGCGACGCGCCGACGTATGGATACCGAGGTGCTTGGGCGTTGCTGAGGCGAAGCCGGGACATGCTGGCTCAACCGCGAGTAAATGCAAAGCGCGTGTATCGCGTGATGCGTCGCCACGGCCTGCTGCTTGAACATCGCCCTCGGCACGCCTCGTCTACGCGTCGGCATGACGGCAAGGTCGCGGTGGATAGCAGCAACATGCGCTGGTGCTCGGATGGCTTCGAATTCCGCTGCGATGCCGGTGTCCCATTGCGTGTCGTCTTCGCACTCAATGGCGGCCGTTCGAATCGAAGCTTCTCGAGGTGGGTCGGCGATCAAGCCTTCATGGACGCTCAGCTCGCGCGCACTTCGACGCGGCGCGGACGCGCTTCCTCGCGCCGCGGAATGGTCAGCTTGAGCACGCCGTTGGCGAGGTTCGCATCGATCTTCGTGGTGTCGAAGTCGTCGCTCACCGTGAAGGCGTGGGCGAAACGCGGCGCGCGCAATTCGGCGTGGTGCACGCGCAGTGCGCCCTGCACCGGCAGGTCCGCTTCGGCTTCGATGGTGAGGCGCGCATCGTGCACCTTCACGTCGAGCTTCTCGCGCGGCACGCCGGGCAGGTCGG
>LFKV01000043.1 GCA_001189345.1 Candidatus Paraburkholderia kirkii | reverse complement strand
TGAATGCCAACCAAGTCTTCGGCTGGCGCAAGCTCTATCAGGACGAGAGCCTATCGGTGGTCTGCCGGCGAGCACGTGGTGCCGGCATCTGACCTAGCCGAAGCAATGAAGCAGATTCGCGAGCTGCAGCGATTGCTAGGAAAGAAGACGATGGAGGTAGAAATCCTCCGTGAAGCAGTGGAGTATGGTCGAACAAAAAATTGACTGCGCTCACCATTGCTGCCGGGGGACGACCGTTGAAGACGATCTGTGAAGTCCTGGGGGTGTCGCGCTCGAATCTCGCAGTCAAGTCGAAGCGGCCGGCTGACTGGGTCGACCGGCGCAAGATGCCCGTGCTCGACGACACGGCGCTTGTCGCCGAACTTCATGAGTTGTTAGGCGACGCGCCGACGTATGGATACCGAGGTGCTTGGGCGTTGCTGAGGCGAAGCCGGGACATGCTGGCTCAACCGCGAGTAAATGCAAAGCGCGTGTATCGCGTGATGCGTCGCCACGGCCTGCTGCTTGAACATCGCCCTCGGCACGCCTCGTCTACGCGTCGGCATGACGGCAAGGTCGCGGTGGATAGCAGCAACATGCGCTGGTGCTCGGATGGCTTCGAATTCCGCTGCGATGCCGGTGTCCCATTGCGTGTCGTCTTCGCACTCGACTGTTGCGACCGCGAAGCCATGAGTTGGGCCGCGAGCACAGGCGGTTACACTGGCGATATGGTGCGTGACGTCATGCTTCAAGCCGTCGAGAACCGCTTCACCGGCGCGTTGAAGGCCGAAAGGGAAGTCGAGTGGTTAAGCGGCGATGGTTCCTGCTACATTGCCGATGACACATTGAAGTTCTCTCGAAAAATCGGACTGAAGCCAGTAACGACACCCGTCAGAAGTCCGCAAAGCAACGGGATGGCCGAGAGCTTCGTTAAAACGATAAAGCGTGATTACGAAACGATAAAGCGTGATTACGTTTCGTGGATGCCGAAACCCGACGCCAGGACGGCGCTGCAAAATCTGGCCATCGCGTTCGACCACGATAACGAGTCACACCCGCATAGCGCCCTTAAATACCGCTCGCCGCGCGAGTTTCGTCGGCAAGCAAATCCTCCAACCTAAGCGGGACCGGCTGTCCGGTTATGCGGGAGCAAGTCCACCGCCTCGCGCATGAAGTCGTTGCCGGTAGTACTGTGCATTGACGATACGACCGAGCTGAATTTTAACGCTCAGGACATCGAGGGAGCGGGGCCTCTCAGCTATGAAGCACAGGTGGGCATGTATCTTCACGCGACCTATGCGGTAAGCCCGGATCGAGAGCCGCTGGGGGTCGTGAATTCTTGGATGTGGGCGTGTGAGCCACGCGATGTGCACGGCAAGCGTGGCGGCATCAAGGAAAGTGCGCGGTGGATCGAAAGCTATGAGCTCGTGGCCGCTCAAGCGCGGCAGTTGCCGCAAACGCGACTGGTGTATGTGGCCGATCGTGAAGGCGACATCGCGGCACTCATGCAGCGAGCTCAGGAACTCGGTGAACCAGCGGACTGGCTGATCCGTTCACAGCACAATCGCGCCCTGGATGATGAAGGAAAGCTGTGGGAAAAGGTCCATACGGGTGACGTGCTCGGCCATCTTACTTTCGTGCTACCTGGGCGCAGTGGCCAGAAGACGCGTGAGGTTACGCAGGAACTGCGTAGCCAGCGCATCACCTTGCCCGCACGCGTTGGGCTGGCACTCACCTGCATCGAAGCCTATGAGGTTGATGCGCCAGCGAGTGTGAAGCCCGTTATCTGGCGTCTTGTCACCAATCGTGAAGTACTTGATACGGATGCGCTCGTCGAACTCATTGACTGGTATCGCGCGAGGTGGGAGATCGAGATGTTCTTCAATGTACTGAAGAACGCTTGCCGGGTTGAAGCGCTGCAGCTCTCGCAGATGGAGCGGGTGGAAAAGGCGCTGGTGTTGTACATGGTGGTGTCGTGGCGTATCGCACGGCTCATGCGCCTGGGCAGAACATGTCCGGACTTGGACGCCTCGCTGTTCTTTGAAACCGACGAGATACATGGTGCTCGTGTGCTTTCGAAGAAACCACGCCCCAAAAACCACTGACGCTTAACCAAATGATACGGATGATTGCGTCACTGGGCAGTTTTCTAGGGCGCAAGAGCGATGGTGAACCCGGTGCAAAGACCCTGTGGATCGGCATGCAACGAGTTATGGATGCGGTCATCACCATTCAAATCTTGCGTGGTGGGTATGATACTTCTGTATAAGGCAATGGCGTTAACCGTCTATAAAATTAACTGGTTTCCGATTGCAATATTTAGAACGGGTCAACTCAATCTGGCGAGAACATGAGTATTGACGTGGATCGGCTGGAACTATTGCGAGCTTATCGAATTCGTCTCGCCTCGTCAAAAGATGAATTGCAGCAGATTTTTAGGCTGCGACATCAGGTATTCGCTGAAGAGTTGCATTGGGTGCCGCAGGTTAATTCTGGCTTGGAGCAGGACCAGTATGATACTCGTGCCACACTAATTGGAATCTTTGACTCAGATGGGTCGGCTATCGGTACTATTCGAATTTTATTTAAACCTGATACATTCATGCTTGAGCGTGAGTTTGCCACCTTCCTGTCGAACTGCCCGACGGGCCAAATGGCCCCCGCGGAGATGACACGGTTGTGTGTTAATCCTCGAATACGCCGTAGCGGCTTAGGAAGGCAGGCTTCGCAGGCACTGTTTTACGCGGCTTATCTAGTATGTCTGAGACGAAATGCTCACGAAGCTGATTTCGTATCCACTCCAGCGTTTGTTCATTCCCTTCGCGAAAGGGGGTTTCCTTGCGTTCTTTTCAGCAACACTAAGACGCTTTCCGGAGGGGTGAGAAGTGTGGCTGCGCGTATGTATTGGGACCGTTTGGACACCTTTAAGGTTTTTGGTTTGCACATGTTAAAGCCTTAGTATTCCGCAATTAAAGGCTTTCGCTACGGCCTGGGATCGGGTGTTGCAGTTCAGCTTCGTCATTACGTTTCCAAGATGAAACTTAACTGTTCGCTCGCTTATTCTCAATATGCAGGAAATCTCCCAGTTTGTTTTTCCAGCTGCGACCCAGTGCAAAACGTCCGTCTCCCGATCAGATAGATTAATAAGATTGCAGTCAATTGGATTGGGGGTTTCGCTCGCAAATTGAAGGTAAGGAGATATTAGCTCTATGACCGCCGCATGCCTAGGATGCGTGGAGATTGCCTTACCTGCAAATGACGTTACTCTTAATTCCTCTCTGTCGTAATGACGTACGCTGAAGCCCTCCATAAGTCCGTACTCCGCCGCTTTCTTGATCAAATACTTTTGATCCGGCGTCACGGATTTGAAAATTTGATCCCAGCGAACCAACCCTTCAGTCGAAGTGGTCACGACTGGGTCAATTCTATGATAACCCAATTTGTTATAGCTTGCAAGCCATTCCTTCGGGTACCCTAGATTGAAAACATGCTTCAATCCATGCGATGGGGCAGATCGCCTAACCCGGCACGCAATAAAATTTTGGAATGGCAAAAGGTTTCCCAGTGCCGCGTGAATCGCATCGTTTGTCTCGCAACGAGTTGCAAGTCTGGCTGCTAGTTCAATTATTAAAATCAAGTCATCTTTAGATACAAATCGACAAAATGAGTGCATTTTTCACTCCAGGATCTGCATAAGGTATGCTGTCGCCAGCGGTTTGATATGACTGTGCATGACTGGAATATTCCAGTTGCCATATCATGCAACTGGTGTCATCGATGTCACTGTATCGGTTCGATAGATGCTGCAAACGTTTGGGGTTTCAGCTCCAACACTCAAAGAAAAAAGCCCGTGAGAAATCTAACTTGCTCCCCCTTTATGACCATTGCCTTATACAGAAGTATCATACCCACCACGCAAGATTTGAATGGTGATGACCGCATCCATAACTCGTTGCATGCCGATCCACAGGGTCTTTGCACCGGGTTCACCATCGCTCTTGCGCCCTAGAAAACTGCCCAGTGACGCAATCATCCGTATCATTTGGTTAAGCGTCAGTGGTTTTTGGGGCGTGGTTTCTTCGAAAGCACACGAGCACCATGTATCTCGTCGGTTTCAAAGAACAGCGAGGCGTCCAAGTCCGGACATGTTCTGCCCAGGCGCATGAGCCGTGCGATACGCCACGACACCACCATGTACAACACCAGCGCCTTTTCCACCCGCTCCATCTGCGAGAGCTGCAGCGCTTCAACCCGGCAAGCGTTCTTCAGTACATTGAAGAACATCTCGATCTCCCACCTCGCGCGATACCAGTCAATGAGTTCGACGAGCGCATCCGTATCAAGTACTTCACGATTGGTGACAAGACGCCAGATAACGGGCTTCACACTCGCTGGCGCATCAACCTCATAGGCTTCGATGCAGGTGAGTGCCAGCCCAACGCGTGCGGGCAAGGTGATGCGCTGGCTACGCAGTTCCTGCGTAACCTCACGCGTCTTCTGGCCACTGCGCCCAGGTAGCACGAAAGTAAGATGGCCGAGCACGTCACCCGTATGGACCTTTTCCCACAGCTTTCCTTCATCATCCAGGGCGCGATTGTGCTGTGAACGGATCAGCCAGTCCGCTGGTTCACCGAGTTCCTGAGCTCGCTGCATGAGTGCCGCGATGTCGCCTTCACGATCGGCCACATACACCAGTCGCGTTTGCGGCAACTGCCGCGCTTGAGCGGCCACGAGCTCATAGCTTTCGATCCACCGCGCACTTTCCTTGATGCCGCCACGCTTGCCGTGCACATCGCGTGGCTCACACGCCCACATCCAAGAATTCACGACCCCCAGCGGCTCTCGATCCGGGCTTACCGCATAGGTCGCGTGAAGATACATGCCCACCTGTGCTTCATAGCTGAGAGGCCCCGCTCCCTCGATGTCCTGAGCGTTAAAATTCAGCTCGGTCGTATCGTCAATGCACAGTACTACCGGCAACGACTTCATGCGCGAGGCGGTGGACTTGCTCCCGCATAACCGGACAGCCGGTCCCGCTTAGGTTGGAGGATTTGCTTGCCGACGAAACTCGCGCGGCGAGCGGTATTTAAGGGCGCTATGCGGGTGTGACTCGTTATCGTGGTCGAACGCGATGGCCAGATTTTGCAGCGCCGTCCTGGCGTCGGGTTTCGGCATCCACGAAACGTAATCACGCTTTATCGTTTCGTAATCACGCTTTATCGTTTTAACGAAGCTCTCGGCCATCCCGTTGCTTTGCGGACTTCTGACGGGTGTCGTTACTGGCTTCAGTCCGATTTTTCGAGAGAACTTCAATGTGTCATCGGCAATGTAGCAGGAACCATCGCCGCTTAACCACTCGACTTCCCTTTCGGCCTTCAACGCGCCGGTGAAGCGGTTCTCGACGGCTTGAAGCATGACGTCACGCACCATATCGCCAGTGTAACCGCCTGTGCTCGCGGCCCAACTCATGGCTTCGCGGTCGCAACAGTCGAGTGCGAAGACGACACGCAATGGGACACCGGCATCGCAGCGGAATTCGAAGCCATCCGAGCACCAGCGCATGTTGCTGCTATCCACCGCGACCTTGCCGTCATGCCGACGCGTAGACGAGGCGTGCCGAGGGCGATGTTCAAGCAGCAGGCCGTGGCGACGCATCACGCGATACACGCGCTTTGCATTTACTCGCGGTTGAGCCAGCATGTCCCGGCTTCGCCTCAGCAACGCCCAAGCACCTCGGTATCCATACGTCGGCGCGTCGCCTAACAACTCATGAAGTTCGGCGACAAGCGCCGTGTCGTCGAGCACGGGCATCTTGCGCCGGTCGACCCAGTCAGCCGGCCGCTTCGACTTGACTGCGAGATTCGAGCGCGACACCCCCAGGACTTCACAGACCGTCTTCAACGGTCGTCCCCCGGCAGCAATGGTGAGCGCAGTCAATTTTTTTGTTCGACCATACTCCACTGCTTCACGGAGGATTTCTACCTCCATTGTCTTCTTTCCTAGCAATCGCTGCAGCTCGCGAATCTGCTTCATTGCTTCGGCTAGGTCAGATGCCGGCACCACGTGCTCGCCGGCAGACCACCGATAGGCTCTCGTCCTGATAGAGCTTGCGCCAGCCGAAGACTTGGTTGGCATTCACTTGATGTCGGCGAGCGACGCCAGAGACCGTTGTACCGGGCCCGAAAGTCTCGCGAACTATCGCTAGTTTCTCTTCAATCGAACGCCGGCGGCGCTGCTCCGGCTGGGTCAGAACTTCTAGAGGTTCCACGTTGTGACTAGGCTTAAAACATAGGCAGAAGACTACCTCAAAATTTAAGCGTCACCGCATGTCCGGCTTTTGCGGGGGGCAAGTCCACAGCGTGCGGATCAGCAGCCATTCGCCCTCGGGGAAGCCCCACGACACGTCCAACCTCTCGCGCTGGGCGTGGCTCTTGACTTGACGCCAGCGAAGGGATTTGTAAGCATGTAGCGCTGTGGCTGACTGGCCCTGCGTGTCGGCACGCGCGTTATTTGACCCAAAATGGATGATCCGCATAACGACAGAACCGCGCGATCACGCTCGGCTTCAGAAAATATCTCGCGTTCACAGCATTGATGAAATTCTCTGACAGCGCAAGGCTGGGCTCTTCGTTTCTGACCGCGTGCCACCACGTGGCCGGCATATACATGATCTCACCGGGCTGCTGCACATGAATGTGCGCTCGCGCGTGCGCGAATAGCGGAAAGCGGTCGAGGTCGGGGCGAAACGCGTCGACTGCTCCGCGATACATGTATTGCGCCTGATCCGGAGAATAGGCAAACCACCGCTTGCTGCCGACGAACAGCGCGTTCCATGCGCTCGTCAGCAGGAAGTCAACGTGCAGATGCGAGGCTGACGAAGCCGGGCCAATGTACAGCCAGCGCCATTTCGGCTGCCACTTGCCCGGTAGGCACGTCGCCCAGTTCGCGAAATGGCGCGGGACCCGGTACTGCGTGCGCAGGTCCGGAATGTCGTTTTCGAATACCCAGTCCTTCAGATAGAAATGCATATGCGGATCGCCGAGGCTGTCGATGTAATCGGCGAGCGGCATTGTGATGGTGCGCTCGTAGTCGTCGGAGCGCCGGGCGGCGATCATCACGTTGCCGTGGTGGCGTTTGAAGTATTCGAGATTCCAGAGCTGCGCTGCCTCCCAATCCTGCATGATGCCCGTGAGCACGACCGGCTTTCCCGGCATCGCATACTGTTGGACAAACTCCTCACACGACAGCGCGTCGCGTCTGTCGATCGGCAGGAAATTGGTACGCTCGACGCTGTTCATGTCACGCCACGTTCGCGGTGGCCGTGATCGGCGTGGCGCAGCGGGCGGGCGAGGTACTCGCTCGCAGCACGTCGACGGGCTTGAGCGGCCGTCTGACTGAGTTGGGATTCAGGCCGACGCGCATTGCGGCGATGACGCCCGCGGCCTCCCAATAGTTGTCGACGACGCACAATTGTCCCGGTGCCCACGGCAGGCTACGGAGATCATTACGCATGACGTTGCGATTCTCGCGCACCGCAATGACGGGGATACGTTGCGCCAGCGCGGCGAATACCGGCAATCCGACGCAGCCCTCCGGAATCACGAGGCACGATACGTCGGACACGGATACCGTCGCGGCTGCGCCGCTCTCACGCGCGAGCTCGACGATGCGGGGCGCGCGCTTCAGGCCCTTGAGAATGCACTGCAGGAACGTGAGCGAAATGACTTCCGGCGCGATGCGCGGATCGACGACGCCGTAATCTCGCACGGCGAATCGCGCGTCTTCGTACATTGGCGAGTGCGCCGACGGCACCGAGAACAGCGTCGATATGGTGTGCGTGAGCATCGCTTCAACGCCGCCCCACGGATTGACCATGCCGAGCGTGCCTTCGTAGTAGCCGGTCCGGCATTCGTCCGGAACGTGAATGTGCGAGGCGATCGCGACGGCGTCAAATGTGCCGCGATGCTCAGCGAGCAGCGCCATAAGTGCGTCCAGGTTCTCGACGACACCGGCCGCGCGGCCGCTCGACGCATAGGTGCTCGTCAGGCGGATGCCAGGATCCAGATGCAATACGTGGGGGCAGTCGAGGCCGTAGGCGGCGCGCGCGGCGTTGACGGAGTTGATCGCCGCGTTGACGAAGGTCGGGCATTCATTCGAGCCGACAACCGCGAGCACGCGGTTCGCCCGCATTGGTTCAAGGCCGATCTGGCCGAGCAGGAGCCGGCAGATGACGCTGCCTTCGACATAGAGGCCGTTCGCCGGCAGCTCGTTGATGTCCGCGGCGTTGACGACGTTCGGATGCGTGATCAGGCGGTCGCAGATTGACGACAGCAGCATCGCGACGGGGCCCGCGTCGCCGTCGTGGCCGCCAATTTCCGCGCCGACGCCGGTCGGCACGATCAGCACAACGTTGAATTCCCTGCCACCGCGCGTTTGCCGCTCACATTTGAACAATCCATCGGCCCGGATCGCATCGGGAATCTCGCCATTCGACAGCACGCCGATTTCGCAATCGAATCCACGTTCGTCGCTGCGCGTGACGATGAAGCGCACGGGCGTCTCGTCGGGTTCGAGCTGCTCGCGCGTGAGTTCGCGAAGATCATCGAGCGACACGCTTGCCAGCGGGCAGGAAGCCGAAAACGCCTTTTCATGGACATGCATGGTTGAGCCCCCCGTTCTGGCGAAGGAAGTCTTCGTAGGAAAAACGCTGGACGACGGCGAGTTCGCCGATTTCGTCCCTGCGATAGATGGTCGGCAGATTGATGCCGTTGAAGCGATGCGCTTTCACGAGCGTATAGGCACCGGCGTTTGCGAACGCCACGCGGGAGCCCACCTTCAGCGGCACGTCGAAGCGATAGGTGCCGAACAGATCCCCTGCGAGGCACGACGCGCCCACCAGCAGGTACGCGTGCTCGTGCGCCGGATGATGGCCGGCAACGACCGGCCGAAACTGATATTCGAATACCTCAGGATAGTGATTGACGGTCGTATCGAGCACGGCGACGGACGTGCCGTCGCTGTCGAACAAGTCGACGACGGAAGCGACGATCGTGCCGGCCGCGCGCACGATCGCCGCGCCCGGCTCGACGAACAGTGCGACGCCGGAGCGCTCACGCAGGCGTGTCGCGCATGCGCGGAACCGGTCGACGTTGCGCGCATGGTCCGCGATGTAGCCGCCGCCCAGATTGACCCATGCAAGACCGTCGAATGTGCTCGCGAGCCGCTTTTCGATGTGATCGATCGTTTCGGCTAGCTGACCGAAATCAGAGGAATCGCAGTTCGTGTGGAAATGGATGCCCTGTAGGCCCTGCAGGGCGCGCGGATCGTGAGCGACGGCACGCTCCATCGCATCGAGCGGCACGCCGAGCTTCGATTGAGGCCGGCACGGATCGTATCGCGGGTCGGCCACGACCGAATATTGTGGATTGATCCGCAGGCCGCACGACAGGCGGCCTGCGAACAACGCAGCATGCAGGCGGCTCCATTGCGACAACGAGTTCAGCGCGACGTAGTCGCAGTTGTCGACGATCGCGTCGAGGTCGCGCTCGCTCAGCGCCGGCATCGTAAGATGGACCGAGCCGGCCCGGCCGAGGAGCGCGCGCGAAAACGCGGCCTCGAACGGCGAAGCCGCGGCGAAGCCGTCGACGTGTGGCGCGATGCATTCGAGTGCGCCCGCATGCGAAAACGGCTTCAAGGGATACAGCAAGCGGCAGCCGGTATCGCCAAGCAGCGCGCGCATCGAAGACAATGAATCGCGCAGCGCGCGTTCGTCATAGATGAATGCGGGAGTGTCGAGTGCGTCGAGCGTGCCAGGCGTATCCAGCGGGCCGGGCGTTTCAGCGTCGCGTCGCTGGGCGGATGGTGCCGCCGCGGCGCAGGCGTTGCTGGCGCAGGAGGCCGACGCTGAGACAGACACGAACGCTGAGGCTGACGTGCGGTGGCCTGCTTTCGCGCCATCGCTCTGAGACGCCCGGCCTGCGTCGCGCTCGCGCTGCTCGAGCGCTTGGTTCACGCGCGCGATCGCTCCGTCGGGCGGGCGTCGAGCGTAGCGCGTAACTGGCAGCGTGCGCCGCAGCAGATGCTGGAAATCCGCGACGCTCACTTCCATGTCGTTGAATACACCGCGCCGATCGTAACTGCGCGTCGATGCCGCGATTTGGCTTCGGTAATTGAGCTGGATGTCTTCCTCGACGAGCTCGATCTGCAATTGCTCGATGTTGCATTGCCGGGCGGCGTCCAGCGCGCCGTCAACCGCATGGCCATAGCTGCGGATCATCACGCGGCATGCTCGCGGGCCGACCGGAATGAACGACATCGCCTGGATATGATCGGGAAATACCGTGATGCCGAGCATCGTCGCCGTTTGCGCCGTTTCGGGAATCGAGCCGAACACCGTCAGCTGAAGCGGGCGCGACAGGGCGGCGTCGCTGTCGGCCATCGCACGTTGCCGCACTTCCTCGTCAGTACCGTGCGTCGCGCCGCACTTCAACGCGTCGCGATAGCGTGCTTCGACGGGCGACAGTCGCGTGGATTGCGGCTCGCGCAGCGTTAGCAGGTCGGATCGGCTGGACAATTCGAACAAGCGGATCATCGCTCGGTGCGCCGCCGGGAAGTGATACATCTCGAGAAAGTTCTCCCAGAGAATCTTCGCGTCCGCTTCGACGGAGAACTCGTACCATCCCTGGCCGACGAGCGGCGCCATCCGCTCGATCCGGTACGGGGCCAGCATTCGCGCATGCTCCCAGATATCGGCGACGCCGCCTCGGCCGGCTGCGAACCGCACGAATATCAGCCCTTGCCAGAGATCGACGTCGATCGGCGCGAGCGCGCCGCATGCGCGCAGGCGTGCCGGATCGTCGGTTCGGCGATCGACGTCAATAAGGCGCTCGGCACGTATCGCGCCGTCCCGGCCGCGGTAGACGTACGCGCGCTCACCCGACACGTCGAGTGTCAAGGCGCGTTCACGATCGCCCAGTTCCGCCACGTGGCCAACGAAATGCCAGGCGGGCAGGATGAGCGCGTCCCTTTCGAGCGCGTGCAGCTCCGCGTCACCGTACACCCAGGTAGCCATCGTCTCGCGCAGCGGGCCGCTAGCGAGACGAGGTCCGAGGTCGTTGGTGTCGGCGATGCCGATCGTCGGCTCGCCGCTTCGTTTCGCAAGCGACGCGTAGTGCGCCGGAATGTCCGGATACGTCAGCAAGTGCTGGCGAAGCTCGGCGCGCAGCACCGACAGGATCGACGGATCGCGCGCATGGCGGATCTCGGCTGCGACGAAGCCGATGCGCAGCAACACGCGGAACCGGTCTGGCACGAACGGCCTCTTGACGTCGGGAAACGCGAAATACACGCGCTCGTACAGCGCCGCCATTCGGCGGCTGACGCGCGAGACCGCTTTGCGCACGAGGACGCCGCCGCCCTCGACGATCGCTGGAATGTATGACAGAGAATAGGCCTGCTGACAAAAGTCCGCGCCGAATTCGCCGTGTCGCGCCCCGGGCGCGTTCACGCAGTGCCCGTCGACGTCGAAGGTCCAGCCGTGGTATGGACATCGAATGTGCTGACGCGAATCGAACGACCCGGTGGCCTGAAAGATCTGCGTCTGCCGATGAGGGCACACGTTAAGGAACACGCGGACTTCGCACTCGCCCGAGCGGACCGCCGTCATGCTTTCCTGAAACGCGTGCCCCGTGACATAATCGCCGACGTTTGGCATTTCGTCCAACCGGCAAAAGAGATGCCAATCGCAGGTGTCGGCATGGTGCTCGACCGCTCGCAGCATCGTCGCTGCATGGAACGCGCGAGCATGCTCGAGTGAGAGCGGTACGCCCGTCTGCTCAGCATATTGAGCGGTTGCACGATCGACAAGCATGGACGTTTTGTCTGCGCCGTCGAGCAGGATTTCGACTTGCGCATCCCAAGCAGACAGCGACGATGCGGCCGCTTGGCGCGCGCGCACGACCCATTCGTATTGTTCACGACCGCATGCAATCAGTGGTCTTTCGTATGCTCGATCGGCGCTGGAGTGGTCCATTCACGTGTTCCCCTGGCAAAAAACCGCGACGACGAAGTTCATTCGCATAAAGGATGCGTCGTGGTCTTGATCATACGTAGTGAAAATCTCAAATGCCCGCTCGCTCAGTGACGAAGGTAGGACGGAAAAACAGTATGAAGTTGCGTCATCGTGATGTTCCGAGGTTGTTTGTTCCGAGGTTGTTGATTTCAATAATCGTACTAGTTGGCGCTGGTATGCGCAGGGGTTTTGCAGATGTTCCTTAGCTGTATAAACGGTTACCGTACTTCGATCGCCTTTTTCAGGGTTGAGCGACGTTCTTCAAGCGAGTTTGAGCACGAATGCCGTTTGCTCTTTCGCTGGCTGTGATGAGAATCTAATGAAGTGCTGGAGCGCGCACACCTGTCCAAATGGGCAGGTGATCAACATCCAAAAGTCCGTAGGATGAATGTTGACGACGCAAATTAGTCGCGATTCATCGATGATGAATATCTAATTTCCTCAGGATAAAAAATGGAAACCCATATTTTTGATCCACATCAACTCGATCAGATCTATGCGCATTACGAAGAATATGGAAACGCAATTCGTTGCTGTTACGAACCGGAGTTGAGAAATACCATTCTGAAGCCCCGATTGTTTGAGAAAGCGTTTCGTCTCGATTCGTCGAAAGCTGACGAAGTTTTGATGAATCTATTCAACGTTATGCGGGATCAAATGGCATTCGCGGACGCCCGATTGTTTCGCGTATACTTGGATGGAAATTTAAGTGCTGAGGCCGACGATTGGATCCGCCATACGGAACCGCACCGAAGCGAACGCCTTGAATCGTGGCTGCAGCGATCCATGGGCTATCGTCATTTCTGTATTATCGTCAATCACGCCGAAAAATGGTCCGATACCTTGGCCTGCTTTACCGCCGAATTTGTTGAGCCGATCAGGGAAAGTTTGGGTAAAAATCATACCAACGTCGAAATCAGTTTTTTTATTGGGAACTACGGCCACACACCTTTCGGCATTCATCTGGACGACCCCTACAGCTCAGTTGTCCATTTGCACTTGGGGGCGACAAAGACGATGTATTTATGGAATGACGAAGTCTTTAAGCAAAGTGATGGTATTCACCATCGTTTTGACGTGGATAATCTTAAGATGTTCGCGGAATCATATAAAATTGAATCGGGCGACGTCTTTGTTCTGCCACCACACTATTGGCACATTGGCGAAGCGACTGACTTCTCGGTAGGACTTGCCATCGCCATTTCCCGAGAGACAGATGTTAGTCTGACGAGAAATTCTCTAGGTTACGCCACCACCAATCGAGAAAATTTTATAGAGTTTAAACAAAATATTACTTCCGAGGAAGCGGAACGCACTAGCATTGCCACCTGGTTCGCCAATATCGATCGGCACTATCAGATTAGTCTTGAAAGTAATCGAGGACTTAAATCACCTTATACGTCAAACTGCCATTTTTTGGCTCTGACTGATTCAAAACAAATCTCTTTAGAAAAAATGTTTCCACCGATGATGATGGAGATTGGCGGCAAGCAATGGGTGTATTCGAGAGGCAATCGAAAAGGAATTAATGAAAAGTGTACTTTCGAGAGGCTAATCGGCACGATAACCAACGGTGCCATTGAAATGCAAGCAATTTCTCGCATGCTGAAACATGAAGATGATGATGTTGCGCATGCTGAAGGCATTGAATTGCTCGCATGGTTGATAAAGACGCGTTCAGTACGTGTGATGGACGATCAAGTGACCAAATGTTCCTCATCTTCCACATCTATCTGCAGTTTACCGACACTAAAAAACGCAGTTGCACAAGTTATGGATAAAAAAGATGCTGATTTTTTTGATCTAACGCCTCTTATGAACGATCTTTGCAGAGAAAACATTATTGAATTACTAAATGATGTGCTTGAGCGACGTGAAATTACTTCAAGCTATGAATTGTTGTCAGAGGATCATATTTATTTACATCGGCAGAAGAATTTCCACCTGCTTATGCGCTTCATTGGAAAAAGTACGCGCAACACACTTTATGCAAATGAATTCGATGTCTTTGTCCTCAACCCAACAACTGATGTTATTGCCGTCCCATTCTATGAATGTCAGACAAACCCCGACAATATGCATCAGCAGAAGAAACTGCGCAGACTAGATGACATCAAACTTGAACCCAACAAACCATACTGTTTCGAAGCCTACAAATATATTCTAGATTTCGAATGCGATACACAGAAAGACGCTTTCGTTCTAATCGCTCATTCTGAACCCAAGGGCTGGTTGACTTGGATTTATGACCGCGAGTCCCTCGCTCCTATCGAAAGCATTTCCACTGATCTACAAGCTTCCAGAATTCAATTATATGTACGCTTACTCGGCGCCATGAAGTCTGAACAATCGGTACCTACGTTGGAAAAATTGGCGACCTCCAATTATGCGAATTTCGTACGCTGGGAAGCGGTAGAAAGTCTTTCGCGTATAAATCCATCCCGCTGCTTGACCGTGTTAAGACAATTGGCCGCGAATGATGCAGATCACGTGATTCAGAAGATCGCAGGACAAAGCATGTGCCTGTCCGGAGCTACGCCTAACTGAGGAAAAGGATATGGCAATCAAGCTCAGCCCTCGAGAGTATGCGCCGTCCACGATGGACGAGTTTGTACATTTCCTGGAAACCGATGAAGTTATTAGCCGGCTAAGAAATTCAAAATATGACATCGATGACATGAATTTTCTGGCGACCAGACTACATGCATTGGCGGCCAATAAGGATAACCTAATGGATCATATTATCGCGGAGCTAGAGGAACCCACCAGATTCCAAGTGCGCAATAACGGTCAATCCCAAGGATTCATCCTTTATCGCACGCCATATTACACGATCCGGTTGATGATATGGATACCTGCTGGACCACAAGCGAGACCAAAGCCATTTTCCTATGAATCTGCACATGATCACGCGTTTGATCTGATGTCTGTGGGATTTTTTGGTCCTGGATATCGGACTTCGCTGTATAGTTTCGACTACAATGATCCGATTAGGCGCATTGATGGACTAACTCGTTTAGATTGCAAGGGCGATGAATACCTGAGAGAAGGCGAGGTTATCTATTATTTTGCCAATCAAGACGTTCACATACAGCACGTACCGACATCACTTTCGGCTTCGCTAAACTTGATTATCGTCAAACCAGACTCAGCGGCTCGTCAAACAGTGTTTGATCTTCAAGGCAGCTCATCGAACGGCGACGTGGCGTGGGGAAAACCGCGCTTCAACAGTCAGTCTAAGTTAGTCGGGCAACGCTCCATATTTTCGGTACTGTCTATGCATGGTAATGCTAGGTCCCGCCAAGCGATGGTGCAAATTGTGCGTGATCACGAGTTGGAAGAAGTGAAGGCGCTTGCTTGGGCTGCTTTACTACAAGGCAAGTTTTCGGATCCCCACTTGCACGCCGAACTGGTTGGGGAGAAAAGCACATTTGTCAAAAATGTCATCGCTGGCTACCGGCTTAAGCAGGAGGGGATAGCTACATGACCATCGACAGCACGCCCAAGATCGAACGTATGCTGGAACTGAAGGAACTCCTTCGTCTATTACATGATTCATCTGCAATTGATCACGTTGCTGAAGGGGTTTACAATGAAAATGAGATCCGTATCGTCGGTAGTTGGCTCGCAGCTTATGCGGCAAATCAATCTGCGGTGATAGCCGGAATTTGCTCCGAGCTCGACCGCCCTGAGTATTTCCAACAAAAAAATGATTTACAACCGCCCTGCTTTATTGTCTACAGCAATGGGCGTCTCACTATTCGGTTGGTTGTCTGGCTACCATTGCCAAAGCGACTCGGCAAAACTTCGTTTTCCTATGAGGAGCCACACGACCATAATTTCGATTTCTGGACGGTGAATTTCTTCGGTAGCGGCTATCGCACCCGCTTGTATGACTATAACTACGATAGTGTTACAGGAATCAGTAACGAGAGCGTGACACTTGATTACTGCGGTGAACGCATTTTGTCGCCGGGAAAAGTCATGTTTTATGCTAGAAGCAAGGACGTGCATATCCAATATCCACCGGATGAACTTTCAGCATCTCTAAATTTGATTGTGCAACCAGATCAAACTTCCCGTCAATATGAATTTCAGTTGGGAATATCCAACCAGTCGGATCACATTGAAGCCCGCATAAAAAGGGGACGCTTTGAACGCTATAATGCGCAAGAATCGCTTTTTCATGGATTAGTGACCTTTGGAAATGCAAAAAGTCGTCAGTTGGTGTTGGATGTGGCCTTGCATAGTCGTAAAGACGAAATACGCGCTATAGCCTTTGAGGCATCACTAAAATATGCGGAGCAATCTCATGAGACCGGTTACGCCAACCTTCTCGCTACCATGGCTCGCCATGACCCAAGCGCTTATGTGAGGGCTAAGGTAGCGAATCGTATTAGGACTTTGCCCGGGCTTGGTCCTAACTTTGCCGCCGCACAAAGCGGTGATACTTTGTCTATGTCAACCAGTGGAGAAATACCATGAATGCAACTGAAATCAACGATCTTGAAACCGTGATCCTCGCTCCCTTTGCCGTGGATGTCGCGTTGGCTGGCGCCGTGCCCCGTACGCTGTCTGGCAGCGAAGCAGGCCGTGTCATCGGCTGGGGGTGCCGGTCCTGTGTGGCCGAAGACGCCGATCAGGAAGACTAAAATCTGATAAGCGATAAGTGAAAACAGGGCCGGTGTCGTGCTGTGCACGTTTCCGGCTCTGTTCATGACACGCTATATGGATGGATCGCCAATGCTATCCGAATCAAAAATTGTCCTTACCGGCGCTTCCGGACTGATCGGATTCGCTATTGCCGAACATTTGTTGAAATCAGGTGCGCAACTTGTTGCTGCAGGAAGAGACAGGCAAAAATTGAAGGCTCTTATCTCCAATTCCGCGTTGGACCACGCTCTTCATATTTGGAGCGGTGATCTTGCTAGTGAAGAAGCATGTCGCCAACTGATCGATTTTTCGGTAACTGCTATGGGTGGCATCGACGTGCTGATCAACAACGCTGGCGCTTCTAATTTTTGCACATTAGAGAGTGTTGATCATAGAAAGCTCGCTGAGATCATGTGCATCAACGTACAGGTGCCAGCGTACCTGACCCGTCTTGCTTTGCCATATTTTAAGGCGACCTCGAACGCCGTGGTACTCAATATTTCCTCGATTGCCGGACTTGCCAGTCTCCCCGGGGGGGCATGCTATGCAGCCTCTAAGTGGGCAATCCAGGGCTTTTCGCACAGCATTCGTGAAGAGTTGCGTGAGATGCCGGTGCACGTTTGCACTATCGCACCCTGCCAAGTCGAGGTACTCAGGCCGCAACCCGAGAGCGGTGTCCGTACCATCTCGCCCGAAACCATGGCTAACGCGGTCGCGTTGGTCCTCGAGTATGCGCATATATCATCGGCATCGGTCGATCTTGTTCTGCACTGAGGGATGTCGCGTGATTATCGACAAAAAAACTACGATCGACTCTTGTCAATCTCAGTTACGGCGCACCGTTTTCTCTCGAGCTGCCGTAGCTGAGCCATCGTTGCCTTGCCACGCCGCCGACACTGCCCGCCTTGCCGCGCCGCTTGCCATCGCTCAGCTATCGCAAGTAGGGATGAGCATAACCGATGCACTATTGCTCGGCTCGCTCGGCTCTAGTGCTCTTGCAGCGGGTGGTCTCGGCGCGAATCTATTTTTTACTGTGGTTTCGTTGCTGCAGGGAGTACTGACTTCGGTCAGCGTAAGTGTTTCCCATGCGCGTGGCGCCCAAGATGAACAGCGCGTACCTGATATCTACTGGACCGGTTTCCTGTTGTCGTTATTGCTATCGATATCGGCGTTCGTATTGCTGTCGTTTGCGGATCCGATTTTGCTCGCGGTGGGTACGCCCACGCTACTTGTGCACGACATCGTCAAATATACGGGCGTGTTGCGTTGGGCCACCGCCGGTAGCCTAATCGCAACCGGATTGATGCGCTCGTTTCTTCCCGCGATTGGTGCTGCAAGGTGGTTGTTGTGGGTGGCGCTCGGGGGGGCTTTATCAATGGTTTCCTGAGCTACGGACTGATTCACGGTATGTGGGGGCTGCCCCACATGGGTTTCCTCGGACCGGCGACCGCGACGACTTTCACCGTCTGGTTATCCGCGCTCACGCTGATAACGCTGCTGCATATGCGGCGTCACTTCCGGCACTTCGCGGTCTTGGCATTGCCGAGCATGACGATAATGCGTGAGCTGCTTGAAATCGGTTGGCCGGTTGCAATCATTTACGGCTTTGAGACAATGCTTTTTCTTGCCGTCGGCATGATCGTCGGAATACTCGGTACGTCGTCGCTCGCCTCGAATCAGATCGCCATAAGCATTGCCTCGGTTGGGTTGGTGGTGCCAGTCGCTATTGGTCAGGCAGCGACCGTGCGTATCAGTATTTTCTCTGGAGCTGGTTATCCTCTAGCGGCTCGACGAGCAGGCTTCGCCGCGTTCGTGCTCGGACTCTGTTTGATGACGTTGTCGGCTTTAGTGCTAGTCTTAGCGCGCAATCGGATCGTCGGGCTTTATCTACATACCGGTGATCCACACAACTCTGAAACTGTGGATCTCGCCACCTCACTGCTGGTCGTCACAGCATTGTTCCAGATAGTCGACGGTATGCAGACGATCGCCTCAGGTTGCTTGCGAGGATTGAAGGATACACGCGTCCCGATGATCATCGCAGCCTTCGGTTACTGGAGCATAGCGTTTCCAATTGGCTACACGTTAGCACTCCCCCTCGACTTTGGCGTGTGTGGGTTGTGGTGGGGTCTCGCAATCGGGCTTGCCACTGTCGCGCTGCTGATGACATTACGCTTTCACGATCTGAGTTTGCGCAGTTCGATTAACCAGAGGAATCGACTAATTAATTAAAATCTTGCAGATCGCTACTTAAGCTAATGTGGTCACGCATGGTACACAAGTCGGATAAATTTTGGTATGCGACAACAGGTGAGAACTGAATGGCCAGAATATTACGGAAATGGTTCGAGGGGTTTTATCGCCACCTTCATCTTGAAGATGGTCGGTGGCCATCTAAATGTATTCGTAAAGAAATTGCCTATCTCATAAAAAGTAGATTTCCTTGTCAAACTACGCTTGATGATGAATGCATTAATCACTTTTTGAAAGCAAGTCGATATATCGATACATATCACAACCTCAATCACAAAAAACAATATGAAACCGGAAGCACAGAAATAACTATAGCCTTTGTTGGCGATATACTTTTTACCCCAGGATCCCTGATTAATTATCTTACTGATTCTGTTTTCAGATTTTTAAACGATGCAGACTGTATCATTCTAAATCTAGAAACCTCAATCTCATCTGGACATGCAATACCAAAGTATGCAATGGAGACATTCAATAGCTCATCTGATATTTTGTGCCCCTGGGAACGGATTTTGGGACAAAAAATTTTTTCATTGTGCAATAATCATGCGCTAGATTGCGGAGTAAGTGGATTGAATAATACCTCGAGAGTTATTAAAACACAACCCAACGCATCAGTGCTTGGCGGCGCGCTAAAAGGAGATGAGCAATTAATTCTTGAGACGGATGGATTTAAAATTGGCTTTATTGGAATCACACACAGCGTGAACAAACATCAAGATGACGCTGCTGGCACGGGAATTCCAATTATTCCTTTAACCAAGCCAAACTGCTATAATGAACTAGAATATATAAAATCGCGCATTAAAAAATTAATCAAGGAGCAATGCGATATTATCATTCTGGTCGCGCACTGGGGTTATGAGCACGAACATTGGCCAAATTTTCACCAGCGAATTAATGCATATCAATTAATTGAGATGGGAGTGGATGTTATTTTTGGTCATTCCCCGCACGTCGTCCAGCCCGTCGAATACATTTCAATTGATGGGTTCGATAAAGATTGTCCCACCCAATTGTCGCGTGGGGGGGAGCCGAGACAAGCAGTTATATTGTATTCTGTGGGTAACGCGTTATCGTATATGATGGGCAGGGAAGCAAAAAGTGGAATTTTTCCAAAACTAACATTCCGCCTAATACAAGGAATAAGTCGAAAACGGCTAGAAATCAAGTCGATGAGAATTATGCCTATAAAAACACAGATGACAAAAGAAGGCTGTAAAGTTTTTGAAATAAAAAATTGCACCAAATATTTTTGGCATCAGCTTTTTAAAGGTTTAATTTAATTATTAACTAAGACCTGTCGATAGTGGCGCCCGACGACGAAGGGGTGAATCGCGTTTTCACAAGGATAATGCCGCCGGTCGAATGGACTTGCCCCCGCATAACCGGACAGCCGGTCCCGCTTAGGTTGGAGGATTTGCTTGCCGACGAAACTCGCGCGGCGAGCGGTATTTAAGGGCGCTGTGCGGGTGTGACTCGTTATCGTGGTCGAACGCGATGGCCAGATTTTGCAGCGCCGTCCTGGCGTCGGGTTTCGGCATCCACGAAACGTAATCACGCTTTATCGTTTCGTAATCACGCTTTATCGTTTTAACGAAGCTCTCGGCCATCCCGTTGCTTTGCGGACTTCTGACGGGTGTCGTTACTGGCTTCAGTCCGATTTTTCGAGAGAACTTCAATGTGTCATCGGCAATGTAGCAGGAACCATCGCCGCTTAACCACTCGACTTCCCTTTCGGCCTTCAACACGCCGGTGAAGCGGTTCTCGACGGCTTGAAGCATGACGTCACGCACCATATCGCCAGTGTAACCGCCTGTGCTCGCGGCCCAACTCATGGCTTCGCGGTCGCAACAGTCGAGTGCGAAGACGACACGCAATGGGACACCGGCATCGCAGCGGAATTCGAAGCCATCCGAGCACCAGCGCATGTTGCTGCTATCCACCGCGACCTTGCCGTCATGCCGACGCGTAGACGAGGCGTGCCGAGGGCGATGTTCAAGCAGCAGGCCGTGGCGACGCATCACGCGATACACGCGCTTTGCATTTACTCGCGGTTGAGCCAGCATGTCCCGGCTTCGCCTCAGCAACGCCCAAGCACCTCGGTATCCATACGTCGGCGCGTCGCCTAACAACTCATGAAGTTCGGCGACAAGCGCCGTGTCGTCGAGCACGGGCATCTTGCGCCGGTCGACCCAGTCAGCCGGCCGCTTCGACTTGACTGCGAGATTCGAGCGCGACACCCCCAGGACTTCACAGACCGTCTTCAACGGTCGTCCCCCGGCAGCAATGGTGAGCGCGCAGTCAATTTTTTGCTCGACCATACTCCACTGCTTCACGGAGGATTTCTACCTCCATTGTCTTCTTTCCTATTGCACTGCGTCATTGAATTAGCACCCTGTCTGTGTTCAGATACAGGTCATGGGTCAAAATGAACCTGACAGATATCGAACGTGAGCAACTGTTGTCGGCGGCGCGCAGCCGAACGGTGCGTGCGGCGGACGTGCGACGCGCAAAGTTGATCCTGATGCTCGAGGACGGCGAATCGCGCGACAGTATCATGCGCACACTGGGTTGCGATTCGCGCTTCATCGCACGCTGGTCGGGGCGCTTCCTCAGCGAGCGACTAGCCGGCATGTACGCCCGGCACCGCGGGCGGGCGCCTACGCAGCCACCGGCCAAACTGGAAGCGCGGGTGCTCAAGTGCACCCTCAAGCACAAACCCGCCGACGGTTCGACACACTGGAGTAGCTACAAGCTCGCAGCAGAACTCGGCGACGTATCGGTCTCGGCCGTGCAGCGCATCTGGCGCAAGCACGGCATCAAGCCGCAGCAGTTGGAGCGGCACATGGTCTCCAACGACCCGGACTTCGAGACCAAGGCAGCCGACGTGATCGGGCTGTACCTGAACCCGCCGGCGCACGCAGCGGTGTTCTGCGTGGACGAGAAGACCGCGATCCAGGCACTCGATCGCAAGGACCGTATGCTGCCGCTGTCGCCCGGGCGCGCCGAGAGTCACGGCTTCGAGTACAAGCGCAACGGCACGCTCAGCCTGTTCGCGGCGTTCAATACTGCCACCGGCGAGGTGCTGGGCAAGACGGTGGCGCGCCACACCAGCGAGCAGTTCGTGGCCTTCCTGACCGACGTCGTCGCCAGCCAGCCCAAACGCCGGGAAATCCACGCGATCTGCGACAACGTCAGCAGCCATAAGACGCAGCGGGTTGCCGACTTCCTTGATGCGCAGCGCAACGTGCACCTGCACTTCACGCCGACCTACTCGTCGTGGCTCAACCAGGTGGAGAACTGGTTCTCGCGCATTCAGCGTGAAGTGATCGCTCGCGGCATCTTCACTTCGGTGAAGGATTGGGATCGCAAACTGATGCCGATACATCCGCGAACACAACAAGAACCCGAAACCGATCAAGTGGAAATATGACGATCCTTCGCGCCGGATTCGACCAGTGCCAATTCAATGACGCAATGGAATAGGGCGCAAGAGCGATGGTGAACCCGGTGCAAAGACCCTGTGGATCGGCATGCAACGAGTTATGGATGCGGTCATCACCATTCAAATCTTGCGTGGTGGGTATGATACTTCTGTATAAGGCAATGGCTCATGCCGTGGACCATGCGTGCTGCTCGACCCTCTGAAGGGCGTCGTTCAAAGAACGTAACTCGTTTTTCGCACAGGCCCGCCCCGTTTCCGCCCTGCCGTTGAGTTTCTCGGTAGCCGCTTTGGGTACGATTCTGCCAGTACAACTGGTGCTCCAAATTCGGGGAGGAGAGGTTGTACGTGGTGCCTCAGTTCGAAAGAGAAGGCTGTCAGTGCTCACGCTTTCCTTCACAGATGCCGAGCGGAAAGACGGCAAGCATGGCACTCGCGATCGCGAGCGGCCACATCAATACGTCGTTTCCGAACATCTTCATCGCCGCGCTAGAGACGAGCGGCCCGACGATCGCGCTTGCTGTGAATGCCAGCGACACTCGCCGCATGTTCCTTATGAGCGCAGTCTTCTCGCTGCACGCAGCAGCGTACATGCCAAGTGTGAGGAACGCGCTATTCATGCCACCGATTACGAGACCGCTCGTCGGAAACAACCACATCATGGGCGTGGCGAGCGCGAAAGTGACGAGTGCCAGCGTGTTCGTCGTCGCGCACACAATCACCGTGAATCCTAAACCGGCGCGGTCGGCCATCCAGCCGACTGGAAATTGCAGCGCCATGCCGCCCAGGCCGAGGCATGACAGCAGCACGGTTGCCTGTGTGCCGCTCATTCCACGCGCACCGGCATACAGTGGGAAAAGACCATATAGCGCGCCATCGATGATTCCACCAACTGCCGCCACGATCATACCGAGGCATACAAGTGCGCTGATTGTCGTGGTTCGGATGCTTCCGCGAGCGGCCGCCTCACATGTAATTGGACTTGTTGCGTGCTCCGACGTGGTCAACCAGAGTGGGACAGCTGCGGCGGATGTAAAAGACAGGCCGGCGACAACCGTCACGGATCCGTATGGGCCGCACCATGCGGCCAGTGCCGGTGCGATCACACCAGCTGTCGAAATCAGCGTCTCATGCACGCCGATCACCCGGCCGATCAACTCCTCGGGTACGAGGCTATACAGCCACGACTCGTTGGCGATCCAGCGCATACCAATGCCCAGTCCGGTCAGGATGCCCGGAATGATCCAGAGCGGCCACGACAGCCAGTTTGCGGCTGAAAAAGCGCCGATACTGGCCGCGAGGCCGAGCGACACCGTTCTTTTGGCACCGATTCGCGCAACAATCGCCGGGGCTGTCACCAGGCCCGCAAGCATGCCTGCCCATTGCGATGCGGCGAAGAAGCCGGCGCGCTGTGTGTCGAGGCCTTGATGAGCGAGCCAGACCGGCAGCACGATGAAGCCAATGCCGAACTGCCCGATTTGCGCGAGCGCCGACACGGCAGTCAGTGCGGCGATGGCTGACCAAGGCACCACTGATAAAGGTTTCATGGTGCGCCCTGGGTCGGCACGGGTAGATCCTCTTCGCGACATTCGATCGGGCAGCTTACCTTGAGGCATGGGCCGTTCTTGCAAAAGTGACAAAGCTGCATCGCATGGGCAGAGTCGCGCGTCTCGTGACAGTGCATCTTGATCGTTAAGAACGTTGACTCGATCGCGTTGGGTCGCCCGCAGATGCTACCAGTGTTTAGTGGGGAAGTCGTAAAGCACCAACCAGCACACGCAGCGCTTCGCCCATATTTCCTTCATCATCCAGGGCGCGATTGTGCTGTGAACGGATCAGCCAGTCCGCTGGTTCACCGAGTTCCTGAGCTCGCTGCATGAGTGCCGCGATGTCGCCTTCACGATCGGCCACATACACCAGTCGCGTTTGCGGCAACTGCCGCGCTTGAGCGGCCACGAGCTCATAGCTTTCGATCCACCGCGCACTTTCCTTGATGCCGCCACGCTTGCCGTGCACATCGCGTGGCTCACACGCCCACATCCAAGAATTCACGACCCCCAGCGGCTCTCGATCCGGGCTTACCGCATAGGTCGCGTGAAGATACATGCCCACCTGTGCTTCATAGCTGAGAGGCCCCGCTCCCTCGATGTCCTGAGCGTTAAAATTCAGCTCGGTCGTATCGTCAATGCACAGTACTACCGGCAACGACTTCATGCGCGAGGCGGTGCGATCCCAATGCGGCTGCATCATGTCGCGCCAGTTCGATGCGCTCATTGCCCAGAAACCGATAGGCCCCCAGCGTCTCAGCCCAGCCTTCGCACGCGCCCGGAATGCTGGCCGTGGGTCGTCCCGCAAACCGCCTGATCAACTCCTTGGCGCGCCGATCACGCCGTGGATCGCCCAAGTCCAACGTCTCAAATTCCTCATCCACCCATGCCCCCGCGTCGTCTCTCACATTCATACCTAAAATCCGAGAGTAAACGCGAAATCCGCATTGTTTACAACCCCTTTGTGACCGCTTTCCTATCCCAACATCGCTTCCGGGTGTGTCGACTTCTGTATAAAGAGATGCCTGTAGCCCTGGCGCTGTGCCATCTGGTTCGAACGTAAAGGTTCCGCGCCAAGGCGGCCACCAGTGGGGTGAGCGTCCTCCGCGAGATCTTGCAGGAGTTGTCAGCGAGTGGAAATCATGGATTTTGGTGCTTACTTTTCACGAGCTGGATTGGGGCGTGGCATGCCTATGCTTTCAGGTTCATGCTTATCAAATAGAAACTTTCGCTCAAGTACAAGGGCAACGCTGACCGATGGTCACCCGAACTAGTTTTTAGCCAAACTCGCCACGGTCTGCGTCGATAGGCACAACCGATAGCATGCCTGAGCAACGGGCGCCCCAAACCACACCCAATAAATTGATGTCGTAGCGCCAAATAATATATCTCAATACTGCTTAGGTGCGTATCGTGCCGAAGCTCAAACCATCCAGCGGGTTGACCGGCCACGAAAAGCACCTGTCCTTCAACATCAGTTGCCGCCAAATGAGAGCTCCACTGAGCGGTTTCCCATGAAATCGCACGGCCCCAATTCCATGTCGAAGCGACTTCTCTGTACAAGTCCCGGTAAATCTCAGCTAGTTCGCTGCCTGCCAGCTGGAAACGGCACCTATCAGGCAGGGTAGGCGCCTGCCAATAACGTTCACCAGCGTGAAATAATCTGTACGATACCTGGATAGACATAGCATGAAATTGCGAATGAGTTGATTTGAGTGGTCAAACATCGCGTTGTCTTCTCGGTCAGAGTACCTAGTCATTATTATATTTTATGAAACCAAATTGATCGTATTCAGCAAGCACGCAGAGATTATCGGTACACGCCAATTTGAATTTACGATGTAGAGTCATGTGCTACTGGCACATCGATTACAACAAGTTTCAGCAAGGTTTTTCCCACATTGACGAGGCCATGCGTACCATTGGGAGGATTGACAACCACATCTCCCGTGGTGACAACCAGAGTTTCATGTTCTATCGTCTTTCGCCCATCCCTTGCACGATCACATAAATTTCTGTGTCGTGAGGGCCATGCCGGTGAAGGCCAATACTGGTATTGGGTTTCAACGCGACGAGGTCTATGTAGTTGCAGCCGAGGTCCCCACGGTTGGCGAATGCACGAAACATGAGAACTTCTTTGTAACCCGCGTGTGCAATATTCGACGTGTACCATGCGCCAGTAAATGACAGTCGAGTATTTAAGTTGGGGCGTGTGTCCATTGTTCAGCCATTAAGGAGTCGAACCAGCGGGGAAAGTTGACGCATATCAGTCAACCGGTGGAAGGGGCCATGAGCAGCGACTAAATGTTCCAGATCCGCTTGATACAGGTCGTAGGGATCGTAGAGTACGGCACGAAGGCCGGCATCATTAGCGCCTTGGATATCCACGGAGGGCAAATCTCCGACATATAGAGCTTCGTTCGCCTTTACTCCAACCCGCGCGAGCGCCATCTCAAAAATGCGGGGGTCAGGCTTCTGCACCCCAACCACCGCTGAATCGATGACCACTTCGAACAATCCCGTCCAGCCGTGGCGGTCGAGTAGAGTTTGAACCGTTCCGTCCGTGTTGGAAATAACCCCGGCCCGGACCCCTTGACTGCGCAGGGCCTCGACTGCTTGGCGTGCTTCATCGTTTGTGCTGTTCCATAAGGAGACGGTATCGCTGCCATTGATGACCGCCTCAACACCGGCGAGGCCGGTCTCGGTGTACACTAAGCTGTGGATCAATATGCGAAAAGCGTCGTGCAACTTCCCTCTTCGATGTGCCTCAGCTAATTCGCTGTTGATCTGCTTCCAGCGTGCCGGTCCCTGCTCGGTCAATTGTGCTTGGTTCATGCCAGAAAGCATCGCCACGGTGCCATAGTTGAAATTCATCAGGGTGTTGCCGACGTCGAAGAAGACGACCTTGACCGTTTCCATCTTACTGCTCCGTCCAAATTATTCGCACCCAGTTCGCAGAGCACGCCAGTGGAGTTTTTAGCCTCCTTGCCAGACCAAGCGTTTGCGAGCGTAGTAACTTTTGGCACGACGAGAGGCGCTATGCCAAAGCTGCTATCCCACGACTACTGGGCACCGTAAGCGTTGCTGCAATGACGAACAACGGCCGCAATATTAATGTTGCCCCGCTAAGCGATATTCTGCCTAACGGGTACTGGGGTAACTGGAGTTTTGAATCGTGCAGATAGAATTCATAGGGCGTCCAGTTCTTCCCTATAGGCCTCGACTGTCACATGAGTGCCCAGTCGCAACGAATTCCGTATGCAATCGACTACCACCTGGGTCTTGAAAGCGTCGGCAAAAGGAGATCGAACAGCCTGCGCGTCACCTGACTCAACGGCGTCGATAAAGCTCTTGGTCTCACTCAGAAAAACATCCTCGCTGGATTGACCTTGGATGGGGGATGTTTGCCACGGCGCATCGGATAAGTAGAAATCCCATCCGCGCAGAACAATCGGCGTGTTCTGGGTAAACAAGCGAAGGCCGATATCCTTTTCCGTTGCCGAACATGAATAAACAAAAGTACCTATGCAACCAGATTGCATACGCAACATGATGGAGACGGTGTCTGAGCCGCTCATTCCCTGTATGGCTGTCACCTGATATACTTCACCAAGCAGATATCGGATGAGGTCGACCATGTGCGTGGCCTGCTCATTGAGGGGACCGCCCGATTGGGATGGGTCAGCCCACCAGGGTACCATGTAAGGTTTGCAGATCCAGTGGGCTTGGAAGCCGAGGATCGGCATGCCTTCGATACGTTTTCTAACGTCCTCGATTGAGGCACGATAGCGATTCATATAGCCTACCGCAAAAATGCGATTGCGCGGTAGCGTCATGCCAAGCAGCGACAAACTGTGTCGGGCAGAAAGGTGTATAGGCTTTTCAACGAAAACGTGCTTATCCAGTCGAATGGCGATTTCCATTGCCGCCCTGTCGTTGGGTGGGGTGCATGCGAACACCGCGTCTAGTTCAGACCAATTCATTTCGGCAAGTGAGGCGACCGCCTTACTGTTGTGAATGCCAGCGACTTGAGATGCTCGACTGTTGTCTACGTCAAAGACATATCGGACACGATGGCTGACGCACTTTAGAGCTTGAGCTCGGATGAGTCCCATGCGGCCGCAACCCACAATGGCAATGGCTGGCTTCATCATGTCGATTTCAAACGTCAATCAAGTCGGCTGCGATCCGTACTTGATCGCAACACAACACAATATAGGGGGTCTAATTTCAGAGCAGCGACCACAGCGGCTCGTGTACGGCATCGTGTGGCTGTCAACACTGATTCCTCGTGTCGCCGGAAGCGATCCATTCACGCGGCGACGAGGGGAGGCGGCTGACCAGGAGACTTGATCGTCAGTTTGCTTCGGTCCAGCCTGACCATCCTTTCTTGCGCAATATCACCGGAACTACCAATGTTTGCCGTGCAGGTGATGGACAGGGCATGCCCTAAAAGAACGGCAATGGTCGGAACGACAGCATGCTCATACCAAGGCATGCTTCGCGCGCGTATGGATGGTGGATAAGCAGCCGGTCTTTGACGAAGCTCTTGGTATGCCCGATCACGCACCTTCTTCAGTGCATGCGCTCGGCCTAGCTCATGAATGGGCTGTCCGTTCAGCATCCTGAAGTACTTCAACGGAACCGCATCAAGTTCTGCAATGACTTCGGATCCTATGCCGAAGACGCCATTTTCGACGCGCTCATCGCGAGGAGCTGTCCCGAGTCTGGGAAACACGTTCTCGTCCCCGACCCGCAAGTTGTAGAGAAAACCGCGGTGGTTAAGGCCCACGTAATCCCACGCCAGCTCAGGTACGGTGACGCCCAGAAGATCGGCGATAAGCCTGTGCATTACTATGGGTAACTCGCATAACCCTAGACAGCCCTGCAGACCGGTCCCAGCGATTAACGATGTGGAAATGCCCAACGGATTGACTAGATTGAGGATCCAAGCGTCTGGGCACTGACGCAGGGCAGTTGACGAGAACGCCCGCACGCCTTCGGCGATCCTCAATGCCGCCTGCAACTCGCCTGGGCCAAGTGTCTCATCGACGAGCGTATCCAACGTCGCGGCCAGCCGTTCATCTTGAAAGCAGCCCTCTAGACCGCCATACCGTGCTTGATGGACCACAATGTCCGCGTCAGCCAATGCTTCATCAAGATCCGGGGTCGCCAGAATGCGCCATGCCGGTAGGGTCGCGGCTGCGAAATACCGAACCAGTTCGAGTGCATCACGGTTCCTACCGTGCAGCCTCAGTTCATAGGGCTGCTCTCTCAGTTCCGTCAAAGCAAGTTGATGGAACAGCTCGACAGTGAATGGACTGCTGCCCCCGATGATTGCAAGCGTGTTCATCTTCCCGCTCCATAAAAGGATCGGATGGCGCCGCACACGGTATTGATCTCCATTTCGCTCATGTCCGGACGGATGGGCAGACATAAAGTAGTAGCAGCCAAGTCTTCAGCTACTGGAAACTGCCCCCGGTTCCATCCCTGCGCTTTGAAGGCCGGTTGTAGGTGAATCGGTTGGGGGTAGCGGACAACTGCATCTATCCCTGCTTGGATCAAGTGATCGAGCAAATCATCCCGCGAGTTGGTCTTGATCTGGAAGAGGTGATAGACATGCGTGGATCCAGCCGGCGTTTCCTGAAAAACTAAGGGCAATCCGGTGAGTTGCTCCTTGTAGTTCGCAGCGATCTGCTGACGGCTCTCGTTCCAAGCATCGAGCAGGGCGAGTTTCCACGTCAGGATCGTGGCCTGAATCGAGTCCAGCTTGCTATTAAGTCCTAATGCAACATGCTCGTTTGGCCTGCGCTGACCGAGACCCCTGATAACACGGATCTTGTCGGCAAGGACTGCACTGTCCGTGACGCAAGCACCCGCATCGCCAGCCGCAGCCAAGTTCTTGCTCGGATGAAAGCTCAAGCAGCCAATCTCACCGAATGTCCCGGCTCGCTTTCCCTCGAAACTGGCACCATGACACTGAGCCACGTCCTCCAATAGGTACACGCTTTGCAGTTGAGACAAGCGCAGCAATGCATCCATTGGTGTACAGGCGCCATACATGTGTGCAGGCAACATGGCACGTGTATTGGGGGTGATTGCATGTTCGACCTGAGCAACGTCCATCAGGAAGGTGTGAGGGTTTGCATCGACGAGTACCGGAGTAGCACCAACAAAGCAGATAGCTGCCACGGTCGCGTAGAAGGTGTTTGCCTGTGTAATCACCTCGTCGCCTGGACCTATGCCCAGGGCCATCATGGCGATGATAAGCGCGTCGGTACCGCTGTTGAGCCCGATTGTGTGGCCTGTGTCAAGATAGCGGGCGAACGCCGACTCGAACTGCTTAACCTCGTCCGTGAGGATGTAACGCCCTTCGAGAATCTGCGTCCCGATGTTCTCCATTAGCCGATCAAATGATGGGCCGAACTGCTCAGGGTAGTTGTATCGCGACACGTTCAAAGTCATGCCTTTCTCCTGTCTTCGCCATAACACTCCGCGCCTACGAGTCCGTTGTCGTCATCGGCGTAACCCATCTCAAATGCGGTATCCCAACCCGGCCAGTTGTAGTGCTCGTTGCATTTCCTGGCCAGCAGGGATGTGTAGAGTGTGCCAACCGCGAACGCGAAGCCACCGATCATGATGTAGCGTTCCACACCGACTATGGATCGCGTAGCAGCCAATCCTGCCGCCAGAGGTATGAGGGATGTTGCGACGCAATTCGTTGTCCAGGTATCTCCTTTGACGAACGCCTGTGCGATATCCATGGTGTGGATTGCCGTACCGGTCAATCGTGACGCCGCGAAACCCAGAGGATCCTTGTTCGCCTGTGCCTGGACTAAGCTCGCGACGCCGCGCCCAGAGGCATAAGCCCCTATATGACCGATTTCCCCGCAGTCGCAAATTGGCGCATCTGGAAGCGAACTCCATTTCACATGGCCCACCTCACCCGCATCGAAGCTGACGCCGAGAACAGGAACGCTATTGAGAAAGAGCTTGGCACCTATTCCCCATCCTATGGATACCAAGCAGAAATCTTCTTGGCCATCGCATACATATCGCTACCCCGCCGCAGTGATGTCATTCATTACTGTCGTGGGAAGGCCCACAGCAGCACTTAGCCGCGCCTTGAAAGGAAAAGGTCCCGAAAGTTGCTCACCCAAGATGGTGGGGGCTCCCAGGAGAAGCCCCTCTGCGTTCACGGGACCTGGTACCCCTGCCACGACGGCTTCCGGCCGATGTTGGCGTTCGCTAGTGCTGTAGAGGCCACACCGTAAGGAGGTTCCTCCCAAATCGGAGGTCAAAAGGATGGTCACCCAAGCGCTCCTTCGTCGAAGAGCCGTTGAAGATACTCACAAGCCTCCATGACCTCTTGCAGACTCACGTCATTCAGAAATGTCGCCTCTCCAATCGCGGTAGGAACTGGGATACGCTGCAGTCCGTCTCGGTGCTTGACCACATCATCGAGCGCGGTTTGCATGTTTGCGGCCGTGCAATCAGAGCTGATGACGGGTAAGCCCATGCGATTGGTCAGTGCGATGATGCGGTCAGCCGCAGCGATATCGATTAAATGTCGTCTGGCCGCAATCACGGTCGAGATGCACATGTCAATAGCGACCGCCTCACCGTGAAGCACGCAGTCCACTTTGAGCATTTCGATCACCGGGCTGAAAGTATGGCCGAAGTCCACCGCGCGGTAGAGATCGTGCTCCCAGAGGTTGGGTTTCAATTCTTCTAGCATGCGCTGAATGGAGAGGTTAATAATCCTCAGCGACACCGGCGAGGACTCCGCGCATGCCTCGACCAAATCCGACGCATGAGACTCCAGAAGTTGAAATAGCGTCGCATCCGATACGATTGCCATCTTGAGCACTTCGGCAAGGCCGTTGCGGATGTGCCGCTTGGGTAGTGTGGCCAGAAACGTGGTGTCGAGAACGGCAGCTATGGGTGCGCAATAGCTGCCGATGCGATTTTTGTGGAGGCCGAAGTTCACCCCGGTCTTGATTCCTATACCTGCATCCACGATCCCCAAGAGGGTGGTTGGCACGCGCACGTAAGGGATATGCCGCCTATAAATGCTCGCGGCGAAGCCAACGGCATCCATCAAGCAGCCACCGCCAATGGCGATCACCGGTTCACTTCTCCTGTTGATTCCGAATTGGGTCATCTGCTCGACCGCGCGCTCGACCAAGCGCAGATTTTTGGTTTTTTCCGTAGCGTTTAGGATCACGATTCGCGAGCCTTTGCCGAAGAAGCGATTAATAGCTTCCGAATAAAAACGGAAGACCTCGCTCTCGACAAAAACAAGCCGGCGGCCGTGATCTTCGCGGCCGGTTTTTTCCGGAGCTCCCAACTGCAATAGAAGAGGATTGCTCGAGAGCAAAACACCGTTGGCGCAAATGACTTTATATGTCACATCAAAGCTTGCAGAAATGTCCCAATACTGACAATCTTTGGCTCGCTGACTACTGAGTTGAGCTGGTGACCGCGCCATGTTCATGTCCTCCGCTAGCAATGAAACTGCTCGTCAACACCCATCCTACGGACTTCTGGATGTTGATCACCTGCCCATTTGGACAGGTGTGCGCGGTCGAGCACTTTATTAGTCGGACCTGAATTCGTTTCGCGTGGTACCGATTGGACAGCGACAAATGGAATGAACGCCCCCACCTACCGGAAGCGAGAAGCTGAAGCTCCGATACCTTCTGGCTTCCCGTCAATCCCCGCGGTATCCAAGCCTTACGGAATATACAAATGAGCACTCGCTACTGCGCTGCGTTATTGAATTAGCACCCTGTCTGTGTTCAGATACAGGTCATGGGTCAAAATGAACCTGACAGATATCGAACGTGAGCAACTGTTGTCGGCGGCGCGCAGCCGAACGGTGCGTGCGGCGGACGTGCGACGCGCAAAGTTGATCCTGATGCTCGAGGACGGCGAATCGCGCGACAGTATCATGCGCACACTGGGTTGCGATTCGCGCTTCATCGCACGCTGGTCGGGGCGCTTCCTCAGCGAGCGACTAGCCGGCATGTACGCCCGGCACCGCGGGCGGGCGCCTACGCAGCCACCGGCCAAACTGGAAGCGCGGGTGCTCAAGTGCACCCTCAAGCACAAACCCGCCGACGGTTCGACACACTGGAGTAGCTACAAGCTCGCAGCAGAACTCGGCGACGTATCGGTCTCGGCCGTGCAGCGCATCTGGCGCAAGCACGGCATCAAGCCGCAGCAGTTGGAGCGGCACATGGTCTCCAACGACCCGGACTTCGAGACCAAGGCAGCCGACGTGATCGGGCTGTACCTGAACCCGCCGGCGCACGCAGCGGTGTTCTGCGTGGACGAGAAGACCGCGATCCAGGCACTCGATCGCAAGGACCGTATGCTGCCGCTGTCGCCCGGGCGCGCCGAGAGTCACGGCTTCGAGTACAAGCGCAACGGCACGCTCAGCCTGTTCGCGGCGTTCAATACTGCCACCGGCGAGGTGCTGGGCAAGACGGTGGCGCGCCACACCAGCGAGCAGTTCGTGGCCTTCCTGACCGACGTCGTCGCCAGCCAGCCCAAACGCCGGGAAATCCACGCGATCTGCGACAACGTCAGCAGCCATAAGACGCAGCGGGTTGCCGACTTCCTTGATGCGCAGCGCAACGTGCACCTGCACTTCACGCCGACCTACTCGTCGTGGCTCAACCAGGTGGAGAACTGGTTCTCGCGCATTCAGCGTGAAGTGATCGCTCGCGGCATCTTCACTTCGGTGAAGGATTGGGATCGCAAACTGATGCCGATACATCCGCGAACACAACAAGAACCCGAAACCGATCAAGTGGAAATATGACGATCCTTCGCGCCGGATTCGACCAGTGCCAATTCAATGACGCAATGGAATAGTCACAACGTGGAACCTCTAGAAGTTCTGACCCAGCCGGAGCAGCGCCGCCGGCGTTCGATTGAAGAGAAACTAGCGATAGTTCGCGAGACTTTCGGGCCCGGTACAACGGTCTCTGGCGTCGCTCGCCGACATCAAGTGAATGCCAACCAAGTCTTCGGCTGGCGCAAGCTCTATCAGGACGAGAGCCTATCGGTGGTCTGCCGGCGAGCACGTGGTGCCGGCATCTGACCTAGCCGAAGCAATGAAGCAGATTCGCGAGTTGCAGCGATTGCTAGGAAAGAAGACAATGGAGGTAGAAATCCTCCGTGAAGCAGTGGAGTATGGTCGAACAAAAAAATTGACTGCGCTCACCATTGCTGCCGGGGGACGACCGTTGAAGACGGTCTGTGAAGTCCTGGGGGTGTCGCGCTCGAATCTCGCAGTCAAGTCGAAGCGGCCGGCTGACTGGGTCGACCGGCGCAAGATGCCCGTGCTCGACGACACGGCGCTTGTCGCCGAACTTCATGAGTTGTTAGGCGACGCGCCGACGTATGGATACCGAGGTGCTTGGGCGTTGCTGAGGCGAAGCCGGGACATGCTGGCTCAACCGCGAGTAAATGCAAAGCGCGTGTATCGCGTGATGCGTCGCCACGGCCTGCTGCTTGAACATCGCCCTCGGCACGCCTCGTCTACGCGTCGGCATGACGGCAAGGTCGCGGTGGATAGCAGCAACATGCGCTGGTGCTCGGATGGCTTCGAATTCCGCTGCGATGCCGGTGTCCCATTGCGTGTCGTCTTCGCACTCGACTGTTGCGACCGCGAAGCCATGAGTTGGGCCGCGAGCACAGGCGGTTACACTGGCGATATGGTGCGTGACGTCATGCTTCAAGCCGTCGAGAACCGCTTCACCGGCGCGTTGAAGGCCGACAGGGAAGTCGAGTGGTTAAGCGACAATGGTTCCTGCTACATTGCCGATGACACATTGAAGTTCTCTCGAAAAATCGGACTGAAGCCAGTAACGACACCCATCAGAAGTCCGCAAAGCAACGGGATGGCCGAGAGCTTCGTTAAAACGATAAAGCGTGATTACGAAACGATAAAGCGTGATTACGTTTCGTGGATGCCGAAACCCGACGCCAGGACGGCGCTGCAAAATCTGGCCATCGCGTTCGACCACGATAACGAGTCACACCCGCATAGCGCCCTTAAATACCGCTCGCCGCGCGAGTTTCATCGGCAAGCAAATTCTCCAACCTAAGCGGGACCGGCTGTCCGGTTATGCGGGGGCAAGTCCAGATAACATGCATTTTGCAGACATCTCCTCCGGTCGAAACGCTTTCATGTTTTTCGTACTGGCCGCAGCGAAAGCAGCCCCCGTTGCGCACCGACCATTTCGCCCGATGTCGCGTAGCGTTGGGGCTATCAAAAACTAACCCGTGGTCCAATTCGGGCGCGATCGTCCCAAATGCGCGTAATACGTGCTCGACTTTTAGAAAACAGTCAGTGCCCGTAAAGTCCCTGCACTGGGTTGACCGCTTGGTTGCTTTGCCTGGGCTGGCGCGTCAAGATAACGCCCAGGCTCGCGAGGGCGACGCCCTTTCCAACAATCAAGGTCAAACAAAATGGCAACCGGTACGGTCAAGTGGTTCAACGATGCAAAGGGTTTTGGCTTCATCACGCCGGATACGGGCGGCGAGGATCTGTTCGCGCATTTCTCTGAGATCCAGTCCAACGGCTTCAAATCGCTCGCAGAAGGGCAGAAGGTGACGTACGAGGAGAAGATGGGGCCGAAGGGCAAACAAGCGTCGAACATCAAGCCGGCTTAAGCGGCACGCGCCCCGGCGATCCGAGCGCTCGCCGGGGAGTGGATAGGGCAGGAGAGGCCCGGAAAGTCGGCCGCTCGAGCTCAAAACTGACCCCAACGCAAAAGTGCCTTTGTCTGCTAATTAGAATTAGCAGTGAATTGTTTAATGGCTAGAATGGCGTATGGACCACTTTACGTCTCGCCGGAGTAGGAGGGTAGCATCATTTGATCTATAATAATGGTTCAAATGATGCGGCGGAGGTTGCCATGCTGCTGGTGTCGCCCGAACAGATCGCTGCGGTGATGGCGCTGCCGCGTATGCCGCACTCGGTCGCCGAACTCGATGCGCAGGTGCGCGAGGGGTTGCCGAAGTCCGCCTTGAAGCAGGGCGTCGAACACGCGACGCGCAGCGCCGAGGAGCGGCGCGCGCTGCTCGCGCGTATCGTGCCGGAAGCCACCTTCAAGCAGCGCCGCGACAAGTTGAGTCCGGACGAGTCGGAAAAGACCGAACGACTCGCACGAATCGTCGCGACCGCCCGTTATGTGTGGGACGACGAGGGCGATGCGCGGGAATTTCTGAACACCGCGCACCCGCTGCTCGACGGGCGCACGCCGGTAGACGTCTCGTTGACTGAGCTCGGCGCGCGGCGCGTCGAAGAGTTGTTGTGGAAGCTGTTCTATGGGTTGCCCGCATGACGCTCTATACAAATGGCGTCGAGGATGGGGTTGAAGCAGCAATCGAGGTCCGGGCCTGATGCGGATTTTCCGGATTGCCGACAGCCGCCATCCCGTCTGGAGCGGCACCGGCGCGATGCTGGTCGGCGGGCGCTTCAACAGTCCCGGGCGTCCGGTCATCTACGGCGCGCTGAATTTCGCGGGGGCGATGCTCGAGGTGCTGGTGCATGCGCGGATCGGCAAGGTGCCCAAGCATCACGTCTGGGTCGAGGTCGAGGTGCCCGGAGATGTGTCGATCAAGCGCGTGACCGTCGAGGCCTTGCCGGCCGGCTGGGATGCGCCGGATCCGCAAATCGCGCGGCGCTTTGGCGACCAGTGGATCGACGAGGGGAGGTCGGCCGTGCTGGTGGTGCCGTCGGTGGTGGCAAGGGCGGAATGCAATGCAGTGGTCAATCCGGCGCATCCGGATGCCGCACGCCTGGTCGCGTCCGTGCCGCAACCGGTCGTGTGGGATCAGCGTCTGTTCATGGGTGGACGGGACACGCCTCCTGGATAAGCTCACCGTGCTTCCCTGAAGACGCTCACCGTCGGGGACGCGCTGGAACGACCGGTTTCGTTGGATCTCGCTGATATCTAGAAGGACGCGTCACGATGGCCAATCAACCGCAACAGCTCACGTTACCGCCGCCGCGCACCTACACGCGCACCGACTTCACCGCGCTGCGCGCGTTCGTGCAGCGCCTGCCGGCGGCGACCATCGCGCGGCTCTATTACGATCCCGAGCACTTGCCGCACGCGGCCAGTGCCGACGCGATGGAACGGTTTTTGGGCACGATGCGCGATGACCTAGTTCACCTCGCGCTGCTGCATGACTCGTCGGTGCTGGCCGACCACCTGAAGGCGTCGATCAGGCAGCACGGCAGCGCGAAGCTCACCGCGATGACCTTGCGGATGGTCGAGTAGGCGTCGACGCTCGCCGCAGCGGCGCCGCTTGCGACTCACCCGGTGCACTTGTGGTTTCGTCCGTTGATTGCGCAGCGTCTAGGGGGGGGGGGGAGGGCATCGGCACGCTCGGCGCGTTGATCGACTACTGCAATGCGCGTGGCGGCAGCTGGTGGCGCTCGGTGCCGCGCATCGGCGCCTTGCGTGCCCGGCCCTCGTGGTATGGCTGCGACGGCATGAAGCGACGCTCGGCGTCAAGGTCGTCGCCGACGTCGACACGGCGTCCCTGGTACCGGCGGAAACGAGCAGAGCCAAGAGCGGCGAGGACGTCGTCATAATCGGCGAGCATGCCGGCGAACCGCAGCTGGTGCCCTTCGAACGCCTGGCCGTGCCAGCGGAACTGTCGGGTGCGACGGGCCTAAATCGAGCGACCCGTTTTGCGTTCATCCGCGCTGAGCACGATCTGGCGGCGGTGCACGCGTACCTGCATCGCTACCGGGATCGCCCGACGACCGTGCGGGCCTACACGCGCGAGCTCGAGCGACTGATTTTGTGAAGCGTGGTGGTCCGACACAAAGCGCTGTCATCGCCCAGCGTCGAGGACTGCGAGGCGTATAAGGATTTCCTTAAGGCGCCGCTGCCGTCGTTCACCGGACCCAAGCGACCCCGTACCAGCGGCCGCTGGCGTCCGTTCGTCCCGGAAGGTTTATCGGCCGACAGTCAGGCGTATGCGGTGCGGGTCCTGCGGGCCGCCTTCGCGTGGCTGGTCGAGGTTCGCTATCTGGCGGGCAACAACCCGTGGAGCGCTGTCCACGAACCGGCGACAGTCACGCGCGAGTTGGCGGTGCAGGTGCAGCGGGCGCTGCCGGCGAAGCTGTGGCGCAGGTGCGGGCGGCACTCGACGAACGCTGCGAAGGGTCTGATGCTGGCGCGGTGGGCACCGATAAGGACGCGCGTCAGTGGCGCGCCGCGCGCGCGGCCATTTTGCTAATGGGCGATTCCGGGCTGCGCCGCGCCGAGGCGACCCTGGCCCGGCGCGAAGCGCTGCGCCCCGCGGGGGTGGGCGACGATGTCGCAACGTCACGCGGCGGCTCACTCGGGGCATCACAAAAAACCTCACCTGATCCGATCCACACGACGCCTGCGCATACGACAAATGCAAATCGAACCGTGTGGACCTTGACCATCGTTGGCAAGCGCCGCAAGCAACGCACCGTGCCGGTGAGTGGCGCGACCCTCGCGGCGCTGCGGGCACACTGGGCCGAGCAGCTGCGACTTCGACGCCCCCCGGGCGCAGGGACCGCTGATCGCGCCGCAGTGGATTCCGGCGACGCGCACGGCGCTTGAGCGGCATGACGCCGATTCCGGACGACATGCCTTATACCGTCGTCGATGCCTTGGGGCATCTCGTGCGCATGGCGGTGCAACGCCTGACCAAGGAGAGTGTCGCGCTGGCCGCGTTCAGCACGGACGACCTGGTGCGGCTGGCGAACACGTCGGCGCATGCGTTTCGGCACACGTTCGGCACACGCGCGGTCGCGCGCGACATGCCGACCGATGTGGTTCAAGCGATTCTCGGACACGCGTCGTTGCAGACGACTTCGATCTATGTACGCGCGGAGCGACGGCGCATGCTCGAGGCCGCGGCGCGCTACTACGCCGAGAATGAGGAGTAGGGCGAACGCCGCTGTGGCTACGGGCGTCGATGGGCGTCGACGCGCTGGATTTACGGAGTGGGTCTGTGCTAACTGAGCATCGCCACGGAGGGCGCCCCACTCCTGTAAATGAAAAAAGCAAACGGCGTGCTGGTGGGGAACTGACACGCCTGACCGCCAAATTCGGTCGGATGATCCCCGTCCTTTACGGCACGTTCGCGCCTGGAGTACATTCATCGGTGCCGAGCCCGTTGCACTCGTCGGTCAGATTGAGGTTCGTGCGGCGCGCAACGAGCCAGGGAATCCCTACGTACCCGATAATCGGGCGCTTCACGCGATACTCGAAAAGCTCGTGACCGACACGTTCGAAGAGAACCGCGTCCTTCGGGTGCTGCGCAGCGTAAGCTGTGCTGACCAATCCTAATTCTGCCGCGCGAGGCATTGAGAACGCGCCATCGGAGGATGATTGGAAGCTGATGTTTGAAAGTGCGCAGTAGCCAATAGAGATGGCCACAACTGGTTTTGCCACGACCCAAGCAAGCACTCGGGCGCTCCGTGTTCCTTGCCTCTGGGAAATCAGTGCAGCAACAGGCATCGCAACCAGCTCCATAGGGTTTACGTGGATCTGATAGTAGCTATGCGTCAAGTTCGTGACAAGAAAAACATGCGTCCGCGTTGAATATTTTCAAAAAGCAGATGTGCGGGACGCGGACCAGATCACGACAAACGTAGTCTTGACGGCTGCAGAAGCGGAAGTAGCGGAATACGGACCGATCGGGCAGGATTCCCGCCGCGGACGCTCCCGAAAACGCAAAGGGCACCGAGGCGCGCCGTCACTGCTGTGGTGTTCGACTCAAGATCACGCGTGCGCTTGTTTGACCTTGGGTGCTCCTTTGGCGTGCGCCTGCGAAAGGTCATACGCCACTTGCTGGCCCAGCCATATGCCGGCGCGCTCGTCGTTCTCTACACCGAGCCAGCCCTAAATCCGAAGGGGCATTGCGCCGCATTACTGAAGTTAGACGCTCCAGCGGACCGATGACTTCGCGCACCAGGCAGGTAGTGCACTGCGTTATTGAATTAGCACCCTGTCTGTGTTCAGATACAGGTCATGGGGCAAAATGAACCTGACAGATATCGAACGTGAGCAACTGTTGTCGGCGGCGCGCAGCACGAACGGTGCGTGCGGCGGACGTGCGACGCGCAAAGTTGATCCTGATGCTCGAGGACGGCGAATCGCGCGACAGTATCATGCGCACACTGGGTTGCGATTCGCGCTTCATCGCACGCTGATCGGTTTCGGGTTCTTGTTGTGTTCGCGGATGTATCGGCATCAGTTTGCGATCCCAATCCTTCACCGAAGTGAAGATACCGCGAGCGATCACTTCACGCTGAATGCGCGAGAACCAGTTCTCCACCTGGTTGAGCCACGACGAGTAGGTCGGCGTGAAGTGCAGGTGCACGTTGCGCTGCGCATCAAGGAAGTCGGCAACCCGCTGCGTCTTATGGCTGCTGACGTTGTCGCAGATCGCGTGGATTTCCCGGCGTTTGGGCTGGCTGGCGACGACGTCGGTCAGGAAGGCCACGAACTGCTCGCTGGTGTGGCGCGCCACCGTCTTGCCCAGCACCTCGCCGGTGGCAGTATTGAACGCCGCGAACAGGCTGAGCGTGCCGTTGCGCTTGTACTCGAAGCCGTGACTCTCGGCGCGCCCGGGCGACAGCGGCAGCATACGGTCCTTGCGATCGAGTGCCTGGATCGCGGTCTTCTCGTCCACGCAGAACACCGCTGCGTGCGCCGGCGGGTTCAGGTACAGCCCGATCACGTCGGCTGCCTTGGTCTCGAAGTCCGGGTCGTTGGAGACCATGTGCCGCTCCAACTGCTGCGGCTTGATGCCGTGCTTGCGCCAGATGCGCTGCACGGCCGAGACCGATACGTCGCCGAGTTCTGCTGCGAGCTTGTAGCTACTCCAGTGTGTCGAACCGTCGGCGGGTTTGTGCTTGAGGGTGCACTTGAGCACCCGCGCTTCCAGTTTGGCCGGTGGCTGCGTAGGCGCCCGCCCGCGGTGCCGGGCGTACATGCCGGCTAGTCGCTCGCTGAGGAAGCGCCCCGACCAGCGTGCGATGAAGCGCGAATCGCAACCCAGTGTGCGCATGATACTGTCGCGCGATTCGCCGTCCTCGAGCATCAGGATCAACTTTGCGCGTCGCACGTCCGCCGCACGCACCGTTCGGCTGCGCGCCGCCGACAACAGTTGCTCACGTTCGATATCTGTCAGGTTCATTTTGACCCATGACCTGTATCTGAACACAGACAGGGGGCTAATTCAATGACGCAGCGCAATAGAGGTTCCACGTTGTGACTAGGCTTAAAACATAGGCAGAAGACTACCTCAAAATTTAAGCGTCACCGCATGCCCGGCTTTTGCGGGGGGCCGGCCCACATATGTACATCGAAGCCGATCTCGCCATGAAACAGCGCGCACTGAACGCCATTCAGGCACCGCAATTCAAACAGCACCGATTTCGTCCGCCGAAAGATATTTCGCCTTTCTTGATGGCCTGTGATTATGCTTGCTTCTTGGGTCATCCTCATTAGCCACTTAGCATGAACGTATCGCGTTTCCGCTCCCCCCGAAGAAACGTCCGGCCCCTCGGCGGTCGGACGCACAACTGACGTCAAGGCGCAGAAAGTAGGACTCTGCATAATTCCGTCACGTGGATAAGAGCGGGCCGCATGCCGACGTGACTGACCTCTTGCCGTTCAACTACGCGAAGCTCACAGAAACGGCAGCGCGTTGAGCTTGATCGGTCGCTACCTCACAAAAGCGCTATCGATCGATTTGCTCTCGGAGACCCGCTCGCCTTCGCGCACCGACGCGCGATCGGTGCGTTAAATCGCGCGCTTAAGAACGTGCGACACTCGTCCGTTGGAGTATTGTAGCGCCATTGACGACAGTGCTGCGGGTGACTTGACGTCATCTCCTCTGATCACAGTCAGATCGTAGATGCGTGATTCCCCTTCCGAACAAAGCGGTTCAAGAGCAGACGTCGTGCTCCAGCAGGATGCGATTGTCGATCACCGCCCTGCTTAGCACCTTCGCGCCGGGCAGGATGACACTGTTGCGGATCGTGGCCAGAGGCGAGATCTCCACCTGCGGATAGATAATGGAATTTTCGATCGGCGCCGGTGTATCGCAGTCGTCGCAGACGATCGAATTGATGACATTGCCATGCGACTTGACATAGCGACGTTTGATTGCGGGCAGCAAAGTTTTTGGCATGTCGTCAAGACCGAGTGTCGGCATATCGCTCAGCAGTGCCATATGGGCGCGGAAATATCGCTCGACGGTGCCGACATCCTCCCAATAATCGGAGAAGGGGAAGCCTTTGATCGTTTCGCCTCGGTTCAGCATGGCGGGGATCACATCCTTGCTGATATCTCGCTGCCAGTTGGTTTTGGACAAGTCAGAAAGGTAGCGTTTGAGAATGTCTGCACGAAAAATACAGACCGCCGAGAAAATCGTATCGGAGGTCGGGGTGGCCGGTTTCTCGACGAAGCTGAGCAGATTGAAATCTTTGTCCAGTTCGACCATGCCGAAAAGTTTCACATATTCCAGTTCGATCTTCTGGAAGCCGATCGTGAGCCCCGCGCCGCTGCGGCGGTGTGCGTCGATCATTGCGCCGTAGTCGAAGTTGTATACGTGATCGGCATGCAGGACCATGACATCTGTAATGCCGGGGGTGAAAATGTAACGCGTATTCTTGATTAACGCGTCGGCCGTGCCGTTCTCCTGCGCCCGGGTGACCGTGGCGAAGGTTGCATCGATATTCTCCAGCGTGATGCCCTGGTATGGGCCGAAGTGCAAGCTAAAGCCCGGCAAATCCCACCAGGTTTCCAACAGGTAGCGAATCAGCTTTCGCTCGCTGTAATGGGACAGCAGCAGGACTTCGGGAAGACCTGAGCGGTAGGCGTTGTTCAGGCTGAAATCGATCAGGTGGCAAACCCCACCGAACGGCACCATCGGCTTCGGACGGTTGTGGCCAAGATGCTCCATTCGCTTGCCGAGTCCGCCGGCCAGTAATACTGTCTTGATTTTCTGCATGGGATATTCATCTCGCATCAGCGGCGAAACAAACTGCGGGTGCGGTGCCGTCAAGTCGGCTGGCGGCTCACCGCCAGTTTCGGCCGGAACACGCCGCCGATCTGCGCCAGCCTCAAGCTGGCCAGACACAACAACGCGATGAGACTCATCAGCCGCCAGCTGTTCCGCATGCCGTACGCGGACGAAGTCAAGCCGAACAGCAGCGGGCTGATCACATAGCCGAGGTTACAGATCGTTGACATATTGCTCAGCGACTGCATGCGGGTTTCCGGTAAGCTGAACTGCGTCGCCAGGTTGTACACGGCCGGAATGGCCGGCGACATCAGCAGGCCAGCTACCAGATAACCGGCCAGTGCGGACCAAGGATCTGCGGCAAAGCTGACCCACAACATCACGACAGCACCCGCCAAAAAGCCGAACAAGGTGATATGCAAGTCCGGCAACCGGTGGCCGAGCCGATATGCGGTCACCCGTCCTACATAGGCCGCACCCATATAGACGCTGGGCCCCCAACTTGCAAGAAACGGATCGGCGCCCAGATTGCGTTGCAAGAACAGTGTCGACCACTGGTTGATCGCATGTTCCAGTACATAAAAGAAAAACCCCATTGCCGAGATGACGACGAGCGCGACACCCGGTACTCGCCAGACGCGGGGTCTGGCGCCCGCGACCTTGATTTGGGTAAATTGCAGTGAAGTCAGTGACGCGGCGACGGCCGAGGCGACGAGAAAGACCGCCAATACGTCAAAAATCGCCGTCGCGGCGATACCCTCCCTGCGCATCAACCCCACCGCCGGCGCGGCGACAACCACTGCCAGCGGAAAGAGCGCCTGACCATAACTGAACATCTTTTGCCCCGTTATTTCTTGGGCACAGGCTATCATGCAGGCCAATGTCACTTCCAGCAGACCGGATGCCACGCCAACCACTAGCAGTGCCTGGCCAAGCTCCTTGGCACTCTGTACATGCCCCAGCCAAGCCGTACCCGAAGCGTAGATTAGCAGCGACAACGGCAACTGGAACTTGCCCAGCTTCATCCACAAACGCCCACCGAGGAAGATAGCCGGAAGGACGCCAACGATCACCACGATCAACTGCTCGCCCATTTGCGCGTCGGTTAGAGCGAGCCGCCGCTGCACAGTAGGGACCATCGCCTCCCAAGTGCCCCAGAACATCCCCCACGCAAGCTTGCTCAACCACAGCGGCCAAAATTGTATGAAAACGTTTCGCGTTTGGTACTGCCAGGTCATTTCTTGTCCTTCAATTTATATGGGACTCCGGTATTTTCAAGATTCTCCCGGATCGGCACATGGACCGTGGGGCCAGACTCCACCGCAACGGCGGCGAATCGACTTGACCGCCGCGCGTCACATTTCAGCTCGGTGTCGCGCAACTCTCGCGCAGAAAGGAGTTCGATTCCCGCCGTACGAAGCACAATGTCCAGCCCCTTGTGCCGGCGGTTCGCAGGGCCCATCGGTAGAACCAGGGTGGCGATGCCGACTGCGGCGGCGCCGTCAGTGCGCCAGTTGTCGCCCACCATCAAGGAAGGCGCGCGCGGGTTCGATCCGCAGATTCCGCAGTACGGCCAGGAATATCTCGCCGTCTGGGTTGAGTCGACCAGCCCGGAACGCAGACATGCACTACGGCGTTCCACGAGGCACGGTGCAAGTCCGGCGGCGAGTAGTCGCAGCTTTGCATGCGTGCCTGACCTGACCTTGCGGAGTTGTCACATAGGCCAGAATCTGTTCGATCCAGCGTTCGCAATCCTCGGGGGCGGCGCGCATCCCGAGGTCCGAGGAGTGTTGCGCCATGACATCAGGCAACAGCGCCGATCGGCTGTCGAACAAGGTATCTGCGAAATCGAACAGGACGGCGTCGAAACTGCGTAGCTCGGTATTCATCGCAAAATTCCGGACTCGCTCGGGGAAGTTGGGAAAATCAGCCGCTTGCCGAGATCGTCGCCGCTGTTCATCGCATCGAGCACGCTTGGCAGTTCGGACAGCAAGTGGCGTCCGGTGATCAACTCGTCGAGCAAAGACTGGCTGATGTCTCCCGAGCCGATCAGACGAAGCGCACTCAGGAAGTCTTCCGACGCGAGGCCGTAACTGCCGACTATCTCCACCTGCTTGCCACCACCGCAGGTAAGCCAGCGATGCGATTCGCTTAACCGCAACGAACGGACGTCAACGCCGCGAAAATTGCCGAATGATTTATCGATCCCACCGAACACGACGACGCGGCCTTGGTCGGCGGCGATCGTAAAACCTTTCTCAAGCAGTTCGTGCGAGACGAAAGTTGTGGCCAGTACCACCAGATCCGCCCTAGCCGGCTCCGCCAAGGACCCCTGGGTAATGCCTTCCAGGCTAAAGGTCGCGACGAATCGTAGGCGCGCTTTGGACCGATTGAGCAGCGTGACGGAGATGCCACGCCGCCGCAGTGCGTGCGCGATGAAGAGGCCCATGGTGCCGGCCCCGACGACGACGGCGCTGCGGGGTGTGGCATGGACGGCCGTGGTGGCGATCCGCGCACAGTGCTCTGCGCAGGCGACCGGTTCGGCTAGCACGTAATTCTCCAGCGATGTACAGGTGTGGGATACCTTGTACAGTGCGGCTTCCAGTCTGTCAGCGGGCGCGTCAAGCAGGATCAGTTCGGCGAACCCGGATGTCCGATTGAGCACAACGTTGGGGTCCAGGCAGACTGTGTCACCGATACGCAAAACTTCGGTTTCCCAGCAGTCAACAATTTCGGCAACCAATTCATGGCCGAACTGGCTCGGGCCAGGGCGACGGCCCGCCGCCTCCTTTGCATCGGAGCGGCATATCCCGATCACGTGCGGGCGCAGAACCGCACCGGCTTCGTGCCGCAACTCGAGCGAAACACCGCGCTTCGCGACGACGCCGCGCTCTGCGTCTAGCCGCACTTGTGCGGCTACGCTCAGCGCTGCGCGCGTCGCGTCGCGGGGACCAATAGCCGGGTTAGTGTCGCGCATATACCGCATCGCAGGCCCTCTCGAAACGCTGGACAATTTCGGCGACGTCCTGTTCGGTCGAAATGAGCGCGGGGCGAATTTCCATCACGTTACCGCGGCCATGCTCGGATATCCGTACGATCGCACCTTGTTCCAGCAGCGCTTTCTGCAATGCCAGCGCAGTCGGATTGTCTGGACGATTGTCCGAGCCGATGATCTCCAGACCAACCATCAAACCAACGCCACGCGCTTCCCCGACGAAGGGAAAGCGGTTTCCCAAACGATCCAGGCCGGCTAACAACTGTTTGCCGACCCGGCGGACGTTTTCCAGAAAACCCGGCCGCTGCAAGATTTCGATCGTCGTCAGTGCGGCCGCGGCCGAGGGCAGCCAGCCACCGTTGGTGAAGCCGTGGAACAGTTTGTCCAGCCCCGTGAGACGGTCTTCGGTGAGAATGCCGCCGATTGGTAGACCGATACCGCTCATGCCCTTTGCCAGCGTCATGATATGCGGTGAAACGCCGAAGTAGTCGGCCGCGAACATATGTCCGCATCGGCCGAAACCCGTCTGACACTCATCGAAAATAAGGATGATACCGCGCTCTTCGCAGAACGCCTTGAGTTCTTCGAAATAGCCCTGCGGCGGAATGATATTGCCGCCCACGCCGAGTATCGGCTCGACCAGGACACAAGCGACACTGCCAGTGCTCGAGTACTTGATGAATTCGTCGATGCGCGCAACGCATAGTTTGCCGCAACTGTCCGCCGCCTGGCCATAAAAACAGCGCGCACAATAAGGCGGCGGCACCTGTACGCCGCCGGGGAAGATATTGGGAAACGGCGTGCGGTGAGTACTGAAACCCGACAGACTGGTCATTGCCAAAGTCTGCCCAAGATGGCTGCGAAACAGCGTGATCACGTCGCGCTTGCCGGTGATGTGCTGCGCAATGCGAATGGCGCCTTCATTCGCGGTAGAGCCGCCGGGGGACCGTAGGTGCGCGCGCGTCAGATTGGGCGGCGAGATGGCCACCAGCGCACTGGCGAGCGCATCGACAGGAAGCGAATTGAAGTTGGAACTGGAGAACACCAGCTGATCTATCTGCCGCTTGGCGGCTTCCACCACTTCCGGATGATTGTGTCCCAGAATCACGTTGAAGGTGCCGGAAATACAGTCGAGATATTCCTTGCCGTCTTCATCGTACAGATAGAGTCCCCGGCCGCCGACCATCTTGATGCTGCTGACCGGATAGTAGAACGGATTTTCCTGCCCCGCATCGGATACGGCGCTCATACGGCATCCTCCAGTGCGGTGATCTGTTGGTCGACCCAGCCCGGCAGTCCGTACTGGACCACAACCTTGCGGCGCTCTTCCGCGCGCCGATTTCTCTGTTCGGACGTCAAATGAAATGCGTAAGCAAGCGTATCGGCCAGTTCCGCGATGTCGAACGGATTGATCAATTCGACCGAAGACGCGAGCGCCTCTGCGGCGCCGGCCCGCTCAGACAGGATCACGGTCGCGTGTCGGTGGTTGAGCAGCGAGCCTTCGAAAACCGTCAGATTCTGCCCGTCGATGGTCGAGTTGAACAACAGCGCGTCCGCCTCCTGAAGACAGCCCAACGTATGGTCAACATTGTTCTCACAAACGACCCGGACTAGTTCCTCGCCGAAGCAGCTATTGGTGTGCGCCGCTTCGCGCTCGAGTTGCGCCAGATAATCGCTGTTCGCCTTGACATACAGCCGATTCGGATTGCAGCGCACCAGAAAGCGGCTACGCTCGCGCAGAGCCTCATCGTTCTCACAAGCCAGACGGAACGCGGCGATCGCGCGCGCGCCGTTCTTGATCGGATCGGTCCTGCCGGAATGGACGAACAAGAAGCCGTCGGCCGCCCACGATTGCAGATCAGCCGGCAGCGCCTTGCTGCAGTGTTCGATCGCTTGTGGACTATACCCGAGTGGCATCGCGGCCACCGTGGTAACGTGTCCACGGTACTCGACGGTACCCGCATCGCGATTCACTACGGCGTCCGGCAGCAGATCGTGCACGCAGTCCACAAAATTTCGACACCAACGTGCCGCGAAGAAGCCGACGACGGACGCGCCCAACATTCCTTCTATGAATTCGGTGCGCAGGTATTTCGGCAGCATGCACCAGTAGTCGGCGGCCGGCCAGGGAATGTGGATGAAAAGCAGGACCGGAACGCCCGCGTGTCGGCGGCGGATCATCACCGGGAGAACGGACAGCTGGTAATCCTGTACAAGAACGAATGTGCCGGGCGCCTTCTCCAGTTGCGCGCCGACCGCCTCCAGGAAGTCTGCGTTGAAGTCCTTGTAGTGCTTCCAGGCGCTGCGTATCTCTGGGCCGAAGTTCGGTGCGTTCCAGCTGTCCCACAGCGTGTTATTGCTGGCCCATAGCACGTCGGCGGTCATGATCTCCTGCATGTCGTTGAAGACTTGCGCGTCGTGCTCCAGCATATGCACGGTGATGGGGTGCTGTTTGGAGGTTAATGCCAGTTGCAGACCGTCGGGGTGCTGCTTGCGCACTTCGAGGTCTTCCGCCGTCATTGCCGACGAAATCCATTCGACGCCGAGCAAGCTGGCCATGTCGGCTACGACGTTGGCAGTACCACCAGGCGCGAGCGCTGTTTCTAGCGTGCCCGTGCTTTCGTTGCGATGATAGGTCAGCGGAGAGCGTTTACTAACAAGTAAATAACGTTTCGCTTTCATTGCGTTCCTTATGTTTTGTCGGTTTTGTCGGCCATCGGTTGAGGGAGGTGCGGCGCACGAATATGCCACTGCGTCCCCAAGCCGGCTTTCATATCCGCGGCGACTTCGGCAGGAGAACGGCAGGTCACGTCGTGCCATTGCGCCAGCATGGCGGGTAGGCGTTCGCTGGAGAGGCAGGAGTTCCGGGGACGGCAGAAATAGCGGGAAGCCTGCACGGGAACGGCCTTGATCAGACCGGCGTCGAAGCCGAATTCGGCTGCCAGCAAGCGTGCCCAGTCCAGCCGGGAGATGCGCTGCGGCCCCGCCACGTGCAGTAGGCCGGTAACGTTCTCTTCCAGACAGCGCCTGTATATCTTGGCCGCATCGGCGACGGCAATCGGCGTATTCCACAGATCGTCGGGCACCTCCAACGTTTCGGCGAACGCAAGCCGCTGGATCGACAGTGCGAAGAAATTCTGCCAGCCTCGCTGATCTTCTTCCCAGCCGTAGATCAGACTTGTGCGGGCAATGAGAAATTGACCGCCGTAGGCGTGCAGGATGCGCTCGGCCGCCAGCTTCGCCCGCCCGTAGGCGTTAAGCGGCTCCGGCGCGACGGCTTCGGTGCAGGTGGTTCGCCTGCCGTCAAAAACATTGTCGGTGGACACCAGTAGCTTATAGGCGGTCGGCGCAAACTCGCAGGTATTGCGCGCGACGGCGCTGTGTATTCGGGCAGCCTCCACGGGATCCTTTGCGCATTCGGAAATATCCGACGGCCCATTGACCAGCACGACCACCGACGGGCGCAGCCACCCGACCGCTTTCCTGAAGGCAACGGTGTCAGTGGCATCGAGCTGAATCCATCGATCGCGATGGCGAAGACCCTGCGGCCGGTTGCGACATGCGAGCGCAACCCGGTGTCCGTTTGACAACAGCTCGTCGGCTAGACACTGACCGACGAAACCGCCTCCTATGATCAGCACGTTCATCACCGGAGTAGCGGTGCTCTGGTGGGTTTCATGACCTTTCATCGAATAGTGCTCCACAGCCTTGGCGGGATGCTTCGCGCGAGAGGCGCTGCAGGGCAGCGCCAATGACACTGCTGGGCAGGCCGTCGCGTTTTTCCAGAAAGACACATCGACTGATCTCCACGGGCATAGGGAAATTGATCGACCCGCCTCGATGATAGACAACCTCATCCAACGCAGCCTCGCAAAGTTCGACGGTGAGCTCCGGCGCGCAAAATGGGAAGGCCGGCCTGCCGGCCTGCACTAGCGCGGCAATGAAGCGATTCCTTTCGTCCGTGCGCATGAAGCCGAGTGACTCCGCGAGCGTGACGGTCAACGCCATGTCGATAGCCACAGCTTCGCCGTGATGCAACCGAAAGTCGGTCGTGGCTTCTAGCGCCGGACTAAAGGCGTGTCCCATATCCACGAGACGCTGATACGTATGACTTTCGTATGGATTTTTCTGTAGCTCTTCCAGCATCAAGCGACTCGAGCGCCAGATAATCTCGCGGCTGACTTCCTCTGGTACGCCAAACTTGCTTTTGATCAAGGCTGTTTGATAAGATTCGCATAACTCGAAGAGGTGCCGATCGGCAACAGGTGCCATCTTGAGAATTTCAGCCATCCCGTGCCGCAGAAACGACGCCGGCAGGGTCTCCAGAAACGAGCGGTCCAGCAGCGCGTGGGTGGGTGGGTTGAAACAACCGAAATAATTTTTCTTGTTGCCCAGATTTACGCCGCCCTTGAGACCGATACCGGCATCTATCAGCCCGATCAGCGTTGTCGGAATACGCAGATGATCGATGCCGCGGCGGATGGCCGATGCGGCCATCGCGACCACATCGGTACATACGCCACCGCCCAACCCGATTAACAGGGAACGCCGGTCCAGCTTGTACTCCAACGCGGCCGCGCAAATTCGCTCGACCGAGCGCAGCGTTTTATTCGTCTCACCGTCAGGCAATACGACGACCTGCATATTGAGTCCGCGGTTGCGGATCAGGCCGGACAGCAGCTCTCCATAATGGCCGTAGACCGTTGGCGTAGTAACTACAAGCGCCTTTCGTTCCTGCAACATGGCAGGAAGGACCGAATACTCGGGTGACAGTAAGCCTTCAATCAGGTGGACATCGTAGTTCTGTTGTTTCCGACATTCCATGCGGAAACTATCCACAATTCCCTGTCCAGGTAACCGGCGACCAATCGTTTCGAGGGCGGTAAGCATTATTAATCACACGTCAGCAATATAGCGGACAGATTGATACCTAAAAAATGATCGAACAAGGCACGGATCGCGGCTAATTTGTGAAAGCTGCTCGTGAATTTTTGAGCCCAACTTTTCACCTTTTTTGAAGTGGGCGTCGCGCGACGCCGGTCCGCTTGACGTGACTCCACACCAGTTCATCTGGATTGAGGTCCGGTGCGTAATCGGGCAGAAAATGCAAAGTCAACTTGCCCTGCGTACTCGCGACATAGTCCTTAACGATGGCTTTCTTATGCGCTGGCAATCCGTCGACGATCAAATATGCACCGAGTCAGCACGGAAGCCCGATTCGTCCCAGAAAAAGATGTCCACCTTCTGCTCACGAGCCCGCCTGGCAATGTTCGGATAGGTGTCTCGCTGCCAACGCTCGATCGCTTCCGGATCACGCTGGTAAGCACGCTGCAGCGGCTTTTGCGGCGTCAGGTGCAGACGGGCGAGCATCGCACCGATCGAAGCCAGACTTAACGTGACGTCGAATCTCTGTCGTACCAGCTCACGGACCAGGTTGCGCGTCCACAAGCCAAAATCAAACCCGTACTGTATTGGATTCTTGCCATTAACCCAACGCATTACCCGCTGCTCCTGCGTCGCAGTAAGCGTACGTGGGCGACCTGTGCCCTTGGTCGATCGCAGCGCTCGCACACCATGACCACGGCCTCGCGCCTGTGCCCTGATCTTGTACGCCCACGAGCGATGCATCCCAAACGACGCGGCAACATCATTCGGATGCTCGCCTTCAGCCATACGCTGAACTGCAAGGATACGCATCTCTTCGAGCGTGTTGTGAGCCAGACTCCGGCCATCTCGTTTCATGGGCGATGCTCCCAATAGCTATTGCTCAAGCATAGACTAGCTGTCCGCAAAATTAATGACTTATTAGTAAACTCTCCTTTATTCAACAGGCCAGACATGAAAATAGCCGCACGGACGGGTGAGATGGCGGATGACCTTCACTCACGAAACGGTTGACCGGTTTAGGCAAATTTTCCGCAGGGGCGCCTGCTGCAATCTGAAGAAAAAGGCACGCTACAAATATCGAAAGATATTGACTGCTGCTACGCAGCGGCATTTCCACGATAAACCGTATGGAATACTAATCGATTGTAGTGGCAGGCACTTCACCTCGATGCGAAGCCGGTAAACCCACGACAGCCAGGCGCATCTCGTTCAATCCGTCATTGACCAGTCCATGCGTTCCGCCGGAAGGATTGTGGATCACGTCTCCCGTGGCAACCGGATAGTGGCTGTCTTCCACCATCATAGTCCCGCGTCCTTCGATTACAATGTAAACTTCTTCTTCATCGGTGCTGTGCGTATGCGGACCGATATCGGATCCCGCCGGCAACCGGACCAGATCGATCCAACTGATTGCGCCGCTGCGCATGACGCGAGCCGAAGCAATATCCGCCGCGCCGTTATGCGCGCGAGACCAGTGGAATTGCGCATCCTCGAAAGTAAAGATTCGATCGGTGCTCGGCTTCCCTATGTCAAGCGTCGTCATGAAATACCCTGCGCCTTCCAGCGCAACGGTATCAGGTTGCTTTTCTATACGGACGATGGAATGCCAGTTCTGCCCGAGATTCCAGCAGTACTGGTCTGCCAGCGTAGCCAGCAGGGTACGGTATTTTTCGCCACAGGCAATGGCGAAACCACCGACGATGACGATTTCTTCCAAACCGAGGCAAACGTGTAAAAAGGCCAGAACTTGCGCAAGGTATTTGGCCGACGCTGCGACTGCGTGCTCGGCCCAAGGATCGCCCTGCAAAAAAGCGTGCACCAATATCTCGTTATTGAGATTTTCGACCTGGTGTCCGGAAAGACGGCCCGTCAGTGATGCGGCGAATACACCGGCATTCTCCGCTGCCATATGGCGCGCGACCGCCAGCGATCCCCGCCCCGAGGCTATCGAACCGAGATGTCCGAAACCTTCACAATCGCAGACGAAGGACTCAGAGAAAGAATCCATCATGCGGAGATGACCGATCTCGCCGCCGCGACCGTTCGGTCCGACGCGCGGAACACCATCGAGGAATACCTTGACGCCAATGCCCGAACCCACCGTGACGATGGCGAAATCCCGGCTGCCTTTGGCAACTTGCAGGTAGCCCGCTGCGGTGACGTCGTTGATCAACCGCACCGGAACCGCTGGCCAGAGAGCCCGCAGAGGCTGAAGGAGATTCAGTCCGCCACCTGAGTAAGGCCCTAACACCGTCGGCATGTGCCAGGCGTTCCCATCGGAGGAAAGCGGTGCCGGCATGGCTGCGCAAATCCCCGAAATTTTCGCATTTCCCGCCAGAGCATGTGCCTCTCTTTTTAACGTTTTCATCAGGTCGTTGACGATCTCATGACCATCTCGTTGACCAGTCCTGATGAAGTTGGGTGTTTCCACTTTATGGAACCGCTCCAGGCAGCGATCGGTACTGTTATACAGGCCGATTCTCGTGCTGGTGCCACCGATGTCGAATACTATGCAGCGTTCTTCGTGATCCATCGCTGTGAATTCCCTTCCGATTGATAGTTTGCCTCGGTCTAGCCTGACTATCGTTTCTTGCGCAATGTCATCGGAACCACCAATGTTTGCCGTGCAGGTGATGGATGGGGCATGCCCCAACAGAGTAGCAAAAGTCGGTACAGCGTGTTCATACCAAGGCATGCTCCGCGCGCGCACGGACGGCGAATAAACAGTCGGTCTTTGGAGAAGCTCTTGGTATGCTCGTTCACGTACCGTTCTTCAGTGCATGCGCCCGACCTGGCTCTTGGATGGGCTATCCATTCAACATCGTGAAGTACTTCAACGGAACCGCATCATCAAGTTGTGCAATAAGTTCTGGCCCTATGCCGCAAACGCCGTGTCCGGTTCGCTCATCGCAAAGTGCAGTCACGAGTCTGGCAAGCACGTTCTCGTTCCCAACCCGCAGGTTGCAGAGAAAGCCACGACAATACTGCCAATCTTCGTCTCGCTGACTACTGGGTTTGAGTTGGTGACCGTACCATGTCGTGCTCTCCACTAGCAATGAAACTGCTCTTCAACAAGCATCCTACGGAATTCTGGATGTTAATCATCTGTCCATTTGGACAGGTGTGCGCGGTCGAGCACATCATTAGATTCTCACCACAGCCAGCAAAAGAGCGAACGGCGTTTGTGCTCAAACTTGCTTGAGGAACGTCGCTCAGCCCTGAAAAAAGACGATCGAGGTGCGGTAGCCGTCTATACAACTAACTCGTTTTCCAATTTCAATATTTAGAACAGGTCAACCCAATCTGGCGAAAGCATGAGTATTAACGTGGATCGGCGGGAACTACTGCGGGCTTATCGAATTCGTCTCGCTTCGTCAAAAGATGATTTGCCGCAGATTTTTAGACTGTGACATCGGGTGTTTGCTGAAGAGTTGCATTGGGTGCCGAAGGTTAATTCTGGCTTAGAACCCTTAACAAAATGAACTGGACTTGCCCCCCCCCCCCCCCCGCAAAAGCCGGACATGCGGTGACGCTTAAATTTTGAGGTAGTCTTCTGCCTATGTTTAAGCCTAGTCACAACGTGGAACCTCTAGAAGTTCTGACCCAGCCGGAGCAGCGCTGCCGGCGTTCGGTTGAAGAGAAACTAGCGATAGTTCGCGAGACTTTCGAGCCCGGTGCAACGGTCTCTGGCGTCGCTCGCCGACATCAAGTGAATGCCAACCAAGTCTTCGGCTGGCGCAAGCTCTATCAGGACGAGAGCCTATTGGTGGTCTGCCGGCGAGCACGTGGTGCCGGCATCTGACCTAGCCGAAGCAATGAAGCAGATTCGCGAGCTGCAGCGATTGCTAGGAAAGAAGACGATGGAGGTAGAAATCCTCCGTGAAGCAGTGGAGTATGGTCGAACAAAAAAATTGACTGCGCTCACCATTGCTGCCGGGGGACGACCGTTGAAGACGGTCTGTGAAGTCCTGGGGGTGTCGCGCTCGAATCTCGCAGTCAAGTCGAAGCGGCCGGCTGACTGGGTCGACCGGCGCAAGATGCCCGTGCTCGACGACACGGCGCTTGTCGCCGAACTTCATGAGTTGTTAGGCGACGCGCCGACGTATGGATACCGAGGTGCTTGGGCGTTGCTGAGGCGAAGCCGGGACATGCTGGCTCAACCGCGAGTAAATGCAAAGCGCGTGTATCGCGTGATGCGTCGCCACGGCCTGCTGCTTGAACATCGCCCTCGGCACGCCTCGTCTACGCGTCGGCATGACGGCAAGGTCGCGGTGGATAGCAGCAACATGCGCTGGTGCTCGGATGGCTTCGAATTCCGCTGCGATGCCGGTGTCCCATTGCGTGTCGTCTTCGCACTCGACTGTTGCGACCGCGAAGCCATGAGTTGGGCCGCGAGCACAGGCGGTTACACTGGCGATATGGTGCGTGACGTCATGCTTCAAGCCGTCGAGAACCGCTTCACCGGCGCGTTGAAGGCCGACAGGGAAGTCGAGTGGTTAAGCGACGATGGTTCCTGCTACATTGCCGATGACACATTGAAGTTCTCTCGAAAAATCGGACTGAAGCCAGTAACGACACCCGTCAGAAGTCCGCAAAGCAACGGGATGGCCGAGAGCTTCGTTAAAACGATAAAGCGTGATTACGAAACGATAAAGCGTGATTACGTTTCGTGGATGCCGAAACCCGACGCCAGGACGGCGCTGCAAAATCTGGCCATCGCGTTCGACCACGATAACGAGTCACACCCGCATAGCGCCCTTAAATACCGCTCGCCGCGCGAGTTTCGTCGGCAAGCAAATTCTCCAACCTAAGCGGGACCGGCTGTCCGGTTATGCGGGAGCAAGTCCACATACTCGACCGATTACGCGACAGTGCCCGCCGCATAGGCATCGAAGGCGAAAGCTTCCACAAGCCTAAAGCCATGGCCGAAAGCGGTGAAGTAGTCGTTGCAAAGTCCAGTAAAAAATCGCATTCTCGATTTGTTTGAGTCGCGTTCGACACCACTTTCAGTTGGCGCCATTACGACGAACATCCCGCCATTTTTACTCCAATCCGTAATATTTATCCAAATACATAGAGAATGGAGGTATTTATGCCGTTTATTTCAGCAGTTCAAGCAGGGGACATTCATCTGTGCGCTTTTTTAGACACGATTGCTTGGTCTGAGGGTACTTCCACAGCCGTCCATCCATTGACCAGCATGGACGGCTACGATGTCATTGTCACAGGTAGCGACGGTCCCGAAGTTTTTTCTGATTTTAGTGCACATCCGTTCAATAATGGCCGAGCGCCGAAGCACGTCGCTGGCTCGCTTTATTCAAGCGCGTCGGGACGCTATCAGTTTTTGAGAACTCACTGGGTACATTACCGCGATCAGTTGAAGTTGCCAGACTTTGGTCCGCTTTCACAAGATTTATGGGCCATACAGCTTATTCGTGAGCGCAATGCCCTTACCGACATTCGTCAACATCAGATCCGCGAGGCTATTTCTCGCTGTGCAAATATCTGGGCCTCTTTTCCGGGTGCAGGATATGGACAACCAGAGCATAAACTGGATCAGTTGCTGATGGTTTTCGAATCTGCGTTACATAAACTACAATTCCCTCCACAGATACCTGATGACAATGTACCAGTTCCCTCTGAATCTACAGATATTCTGACTGAACTTCGTGATCTGAAGGATGAAACCGCAAAAATCCGGTGTCTGCTTGAAGCTCACTTCGGCCTTGTCGATAAAAACCAACACCCCTAATCTGATATTTACATCTCTACGCATAACTACCAATTTGTTTCACCGAATTCGGTCGCGTCGATGTTCTCTCCGGCCGCCTATCTGACAGTATTGTATCGTGAAGCCCAAGAGCTGCACTTTCCTTCTTCAGCATTCAATCTGAGTACCCGTCGTCCCGATTTGGCCAGCCTGCAGCTGAGCCAGAAAAACATGGACGAAGAGGTGTCCACCCTGACGCTGGCCAACGAAGTGCTGGCGGAGCATATTGCCAGGCAGCAGGACATAACGTCAGAAGACCTGTTGAAAAACCTGGCGACCCATCGGCAGACCGGGCAGACGCCTTATCATCAGCCCTATGAGACTGCCCGACAGGTGATGCTGAAAAAACAACCTGACTTAGCAGTACTCTCGAGTAATCCGGATGTGACGGGAGAAAACGATAATGGCTCCCTGTTGGCTATTCTGGCTAATATCTCTCCCGAACTTAAAGAGATACTGATCGAAGATATCACAGGTCAAAACACTGCAGAGCTTTACGATAAAAACTTTGCTCAAGATATCAATGAATTTTATTCTCCGCAGGTGATCGCAGATTACTATGACATTTCTCGTGAGCAGTTGGAAACGTTCATCGGCAATGGCGACAATATTTTATTTTTCGAAAATAGTGCTTCTGATGGAGGGAGATCTGTTTATGTTGACGGCCGTTATACAGGCTTAGTACGTCTGGATAACTGGACTGTCGAAAAGTACCATATCAATATTCAATGGACAGATAATCCAGATCAGCTGCATTACCTGGAGCTTATTCCTTTTGGCGGCAATCGTTTCGAGGTCCGTTTCAGTTTACGACAAACAAGATCCGAACTGAGTAATTTTGCTATCAGGACAACCCATGTATCTGCAGCAGGGGAACTTTATAATGAGGCGGGCTTCGTTCCTCAGGCGGGGGGCGCATCACTCTCGTGAAATAACGCTTTCAGAAGATGCTCTGGAAAATATCGTGACTATTGGTATCAAAAGACAACAACCAAATGGTGGCTATTTCTGGAGCAGTGTTAACTTCAGAATCGAGAGTCTTTCTCCCAAAGGCTACATGCTGAAACTCAACAAAACCATCCGTCTCTGCCAAGCGACGGGACTGTCACGTTCTCAACTGGAAACGCTGGTTTTTAGCAGTAACAATGAAGGCATTATCAACCGTAATGTTCTCGGTAATTTGTTCACCGGTCTGTTTTATCAGACCCGCTATGGCGTGAGTCTAGACGACGCCCTGGTACTCAGCAGTGCCGCCATCAGCAATCAGGTTGCTGATGGGCAGGGCAGCCACTTTGACCGCATTTTTAACTCGCCGCCACTGGGTGGGAATCGATTCAGCCCGAGTAATGTGCCTTTGGTTATCCAGCCTGAAGACGGGGAAGATAACTTTGCTACCGCCGTTCTGAAGCGAGGTCTGGGAGTTAACAGCGCTGAGTTGATAACCCTTTGTCAGCTTGTTGATAATACCTTTACTAATGCCATTACTGATGATATCAACACCATTTCACATCTCTGGCGCCTGCGCCTGCTTGCCCGTGTGCACGACTTAACGGTGTCAGAACTCACTCTCCTGTATCAACTGTCACCCTGTCAGGGCATAAATGCAAACTCGTTATCACTTTCCCAGTGGCGCGCACTGACCGAGTTTCTCTATCAGACCCGGCTGCTGATGACAGATATGACCTTGTCGCCCGGCGAACTTTTCCTGTTGGGCACCCGGCAATCAGGCATCACCCTGACGCCGGAAATGCACACCCTACTGTCATCTTTACACACTCGCCTGGCCACCGTGGATGTGGATAAACAGGACCGGGAATCGCTGGCCGGCCTGTTGGCTCCCTTTATTGCGGCGACATTGTCCCTTTCTTCGCCAGAGATGGGGCGCTACGTTCTGTTGTGGACGGAAGTTTTGCGGCCGGATGTACTGAATATTTCCGGTTTTGCTCAACTTGCTGCTCGGGAGAGTCTGAGTCCAGAAGAGAGTGCACAGATTGCCCGCTTCTGCCATGCCCTGGCGCAGACGGGCCTTATGGTACAAAAACTGAGGCTGAGTGAAGCCGAAGTGACTGCCTTGGTGCGTTCCGATAATCAGCTTATGGGAGATGGAGTGTCCGCAGACCGGGTGACTATGCTCAGGTCGTTGCATGCATTTCACCAGTGGCTGAACAGTCTCGGTGTACGCGGCTCGGAGATGCTGGACGCTCTTGATCAAGCGACACTAACATCGGAGGTGCTGGCGTCAGTGATGGAAACTGAGCTGTTGATGATTGAACAGGCGATGGACTGTGCCGGTGTGGCTGCCCTGGATAACTGGCAGAACATCTACCGGGCCCTGCAGTGGAAAAACGTCAGCGATGCGTTAAACGTGATGCCGGGCACGATACGACAGCTACTGAGCCTGCAGTATGTGTCCCTGCCAAAGCGCGGCGACGATATCTGGCAACTTTGGCAAAATATGGCACACGCCATGGAGGCGGCGGCAGAAGGAAGGGCGGCCCGGGAACTCGAATCCCTAACATCAGAACGCTTCAGCACTGTGCTGAGCGCCTGGTTTCGGGCCTACTGCCAGCCTCAGGGCGCATTTTTACGCAACAGGGACGAACTCTACAGTTACCTGCTGATTGACAACCAGGTATCGGCCCAGGTGCGTACGTCCCAGCTTGCTGAAGCCATCGCCAGCCTGCAACTCTACATTAACCGCGCCATGAACGGAATGGAAAGTGGCGCCTATAGCGACGTCATCACCCGGCAGTTTTTCCTCGACTGGTCGCTGAACGGACGCTACAGCAGTTGGTCGGGGGTATCCATGCTGGCTTACTATCCGGAAAACTATATTGACCCGACTCTACGTATCGGTCAGACCAGCGCGATGGATGAACTGCTGGAGAATATCAGCCAAGGGAAACTGTCGCAGGATGCGGTGGAGGATGCATTCAGAACCTACCTGACCCGCTTTGAAACGGTGGCCGACCTACCACTGGCGTACGGTCGATATATCGAAACTGCAGGACGGCATGCTGCCGGCTAGCGCCTGGGGGGAGTGGACGCGTATTGATATGCCGCTTAATGCCTGGCAGGGCATGGTGCGTCCGGTGGTATTCCGTGAACGCCTGTATATTATTTGGGTGGAACGGGAAGAAACGGCTGCAACAGAGGGTAACGGCCAGGTGGGCATGCAGGATCGCTTTACACTCAAACTGGCCTTTAGCCGGCATGATGGTACTTGGAGTGTTCCATGGACTCATAATGTGACGGCGCAGATAGAATGGATTTCATCCGCATCTTATCCCTTGGGCTTGAGTGCTTCAGTGTTTGTAGATGAAGCTAAGCTATTCGTCTTTTTGTATCGTATAGCGGAGCATTATGCCGATTTTGGGGGAAGTAATCGCGCCGCAACTGGAATAATAACGGATGGTGACGGTAATTTTCAGTCATTGAGTGCAACTCAAATAAGCCCTTTTTCGGCCTTAAAAAATACATTCGATTTTATACCTCATGGAGGTGAACAAATTGTCCGGAAGGCTAGTTATCGCCTTGCCCTTTCGGGTTATGAAATCCCGACCAATGTAAAATTAATTTCGATTGTTAACTCAAACAATAATTTTATTATTCGTAATGCGAATATCCCTAGCATCGTCAGCGAGATTTCTGATGATAATATAGCTTTACATTTATACCATTCTTTCGCTATTATTCTGAATGATTTCTATAACCCAAATAACTCAGTTTTGAAAGCAATGGAAGCGACAGGTGGACCTGGGGATGAATTTATTTCAAGTAATGGAATAAGAGAGAATAATGATACTTCGCCACATCTAGTTTATAATCTGACAAAAAATTTGATTGGCTTTTCCCAGATAACCACGCCGCCCTCTTATTCTGTCCGTGTGCTTACGGCGCGTGATAATGGCGGGGAACTCATAGCCCAATTAATGCCCGGACATGGGGATGCAATGGCGCTTCCCGTAAATAATTTGTCGCCGGTACGTTTTCGGATGATTTCCCGGGTCCATGCCTGGGCTGAAAAATTAGTCATGGGAACATCGTTACATAATAATGGATGGGCAGATATTTCTACCGGAATTAGTGATCATGCAAGGGTTCAGTTATCTCTATCATTCGATAACGAGGTCTATAATTTTCCGGCATCTAGGTACGGCAATACCTTGCCAGATAATGATCTTATAGAAATGTCCTATACATTTCGAAGAATCAATATTGTTGTTCCTGGTTCTTTGATATCGAACAACTCGCTCTCCATCGATATTTCAATCAAGCTGCTTAGTGAGAATCAGCAAAGCACACTTTGTGAAGCAACAGGAACATTATTTATATCTCGGGCATATTTAACCCCTAGCAGTATTATTCAGTTCCATTCAACTGAAGCCGGAGCCCAATATATGCAACTGGGTGTGCACCGCATTCGACTGAATACGCTCTTGGCACCCCACCTTGTCAGTCTGGCTGCCACCGGTATTGATGCCATCCTGACGATGAGCACTCAGCGACTGCCAGAGCCCCAGCTAGGCAAAGGCTTTTACGTCAACTTCACGCTGCCAGCCTACAACGCTGCAGTGCATGGTACTAGTCGTAATTTCCGCATGCATCTAGGTGACGTGCTGGCTTATGCTAATGATGTTATTTATTCCGGACAGTTTCAGGATAATGAGCTCACGGTCAGATTGTTTATTCCACAAGTTAGCCCCCTCTTGATAGCCGATATGTTGCAAAAGTATTTTTGACTACCCAACGTAATCCTAACGAGGTTATCTGGGGCGGCGCGTTTTTTACTGACACTAACGGTGTACTGGGGATACATGCCAGTTCCGATATCTCAATGTTCAGCGATGTGAGCATCCTGAGTGATACCACTGAACCGATGGATTTCAATGGCGCCTACGCGCTCTACTTCTGGGAACTGTTCTACTACACGCCGATGATGGCCTTCCAGCGCCTGCTGCAGGAGCAAAATTTCACCGAGGCCACTCGCTGGCTTAACTATGTCTGGAACCCGGCCGGCTACATTGTTAAGGGACAGCTGCAGAAGAACTATCTGTGGAACGTTCGCCCACTGGAAGAAGAGACCTCCTGGAACGCCAACCCGCTGGACTCCGTCGATCCGGATGCCGTGGCTCAGGCCGACCCAATGCACTATAAAGTTGCCACTTTCATGCGAATGCTGGATTTGTTGATAGCCCGTGGAGACAGCGCCTATCGGCAGTTGGAACGCGATGCGCTTAACGAAGCCAAAATGTGGTATGTCCAAGCGCTCGGCCTGTTGGGAGATGAGCCGGCCCTCACCTTTGTTACTTACTGGGGAGAGCCCACTCTGGCCGTCGCGGCGGATAGATCACTGCAGCGCAACTACCAGCAGATACTTACCAATGTCTGCAATGGGGAAAATGCGTTGCCAGAAACACGCACCGCCAATTCCCTTACCGGGTTGTTCTTCCCCGAGTTCAACGAGACCCTGGCCGATTACTGGAAAACCCTGCGTCAGCGTCTGTTTAACCTGCGTCATAACCTCACTATCGATGGCCTGCCCCTCTCCCTGCCGCTCTTTGCTGACCGGGCAGACCCGTCACAGCTGCTGAGCAGCATGGTATTGAATGCTCAGGACAGTAACCAGCCTCCTGTCTTTGATACCTTCCCCCTCTGGCGTTTCCCGGTACTGCTAAACCGCGCACGTAACACGGTGGCGCAACTCAGCCAGTTTGGGACCACTCTGCTCAGTCTGGCGGAGCATCAGGACGCAGACGAACTCAACAATCTGTTGATGAACCAGGGGATGGAACTGATCACTCAGAACATCCGTCTCCAGGAGCGGGTGGTGGATGAAGTGGCGGCAGATCGGGAGATTATCGAGGAAAACCGCAAGGGCGTACAGGAGCGGCTGGCCATGTACCAGCGCTGTGGGAGGAAAATATCTCCCGACAGGAGCAACGCGTCATGGACATGCAGACGGGAGCGAATTCTGCGTCTCTGGGCGCTCAGGGTTTCTTGGTTGCAGCCAGCATCGCTGACATAGCGCCGAATATTTTCGGCTTTGCCGTCGGTGGTAGCCGATGGGGCGGCCCGCTACAAGCGACAGCGCAAGGCATCTCCATTGGTGCAGAAGCCACACTGATTGCTGCAGACAGAATGAGTCAGTCCGAGTCCTATCGCCGCAGACGAGATGAGTGGCAAATACAGCGTGATACTGCAGAGAGTGAATTGAAACAGCTTGACGCCCAGTTAAGGGCACTGGATATACGCCATGAAGCCGCCGGGCTGCAGGTGGAATACCTGCAAACCCAGCAGGCGCAGACGCTGGCGCAGATGGAGTTCCTGCAACGCAAGTTCACCAATCAGGCGTTGTATAACTGGATGCGCGGCAAGCTGAGCGCCATTTATTACCAGTTCTTTGACCTCAGCCAGTCGCTGTGTCTGATGGCCCAGGCTTCGCTTCGCAAGGATCTGAATAATCCTGCTGCCATCTTTATCCGGGGGGGTGCCTGGAACGGGGCCAGTGCCGGGTTTATGGCGGGGGAAACGCTGCTGCTGAATCTGGCGGAAATGGAAAAGGCCTGGCTTGAAAGTGATGCACGGGCGCTGGAAGTGACGCGTACCGTCTCACTGGCACAAGTCTACCGGGGACTGGATGGTGACAGATTTGAGCTGAAAGATAAACTCGCAGCCATGCTTAACAATGGCAGCGGCAGCGCAGGGGTTAACCAAACAGAATTAAGGATCACTGATGGGCAATTGCTGGCATCGGTACAACTGTCGGGACTGGATATCGGCAATGATTATCCCATCGGATTGGGTAATCATCGCCACATTAAACAAATCAGCGTGACGTTGCCTGCCCTGGTGGGTCCTTATGAAGACGTGCGGGCGGTACTGAGCTACGGCGGAGGCTTCGCCAGCAATCTTCCTAAAGGGTGTAACGCTATCGCCGTGTCGCATGGCATGAATGACAGTGGGCAATTTGTACTGGACTTCAATGACGCGCGCTACCTGCCTTTTGAAGGCATCCCGGTAAACGATCAGGGCAGCCTGACGCTGAGCTTCCCGGATGCCACCGATCGTCAGAAAGCGCTGTTGCAAAATCTGAACGACATCATTTTGCACATTCATTACACCATCCAGTCTTAAGCCCTGAAATCCACAGGCTTTCCTTAGGAAGCCTGTCAAGGAGACGTATATGCAATCTTCAGACATGCTCAAAATCGAAAAACCCTCGCTGCCTGGCGGAGGAGGGACCCTGAACGGCATGGGGGAATCACTCAGGGCCGCAGGGCCTGGCGGCGCTGCATCGTTGACACTGCCATTGCCGATTTCCGCTGGTCGCGGCGTGGCACCTGGACTGACGCTTAGCTACAGTGTAAGCGCGAATTAACACGCACCACGGCGGACCACTGGTTGATCTGTGCTCGATCACGTTGACGCGGATGCGTCGTTGCGCTTCACGAAGTTGAATGGGAGCAGGTCACGGATGTCGGCATCCGCTGTGCGCTGCGGCAGCTCGTTCAGCACGTGCAGCAGATAGGCATACGGCTCGACTCCGCATGCGCGGCACGTCAACATCACGCTGTAAATGATCGCGCTGGCCTTTGCGCCGGCGACCGTGCCACTGAACAGCCACGATTTTCTCGCGGTGGCAAACGGCCTGATGTCCCGCTCGCATATGTTGTTACCTGGCATGCTATTCGTGCGCGCCACCCGGCGCGCACGGCACCGAAATGCGGCGTATCGTGCAAGTTCCGGGATAGGGGCGTCGGGAGCATGTCTTTCGGGCAGGCCGGCATTAGACAATGAGCTGCGAGCTCGGGTTGTTAACTGGCCACCCCTTCGACTTGCCCGGATGCGCTGCGAGTGCGAATCCGTAGTTGTCGTGTTGCCCGCGAGCTTCCGGCGTTTTGGCAAACACGGAGGTCGCTTATGAGAGTAATTGGACTTGATATTTACCGCACATTCGCACAGGTAGCCATTCTTGAAGACGGCAAGCTACAGGATCATGGTCGCTTCAGCATGGACCGCGAGGCGGTGCTTGTTTTTGCCACGAAGGTATTGCGCGGTGTGAATTTCCGGCATATAGGCGCCATTTCGTTTTCGGCGTAATGGCGCCACCCAGGAGACGAGCAACGAGGGTTCGAACTTTCATTGATCGGCTAGACTGCCGGCCTTTTGCCGGGAGAGGCCGTGGCCAATCGGAGGTTCGAGATGTACCAATACCGACAGATCCTGGTGCGCATGCGCCGAGGCGACTCTGACCGGGATATCGCACGATCGAAGACCATGGGGCGCAAGAAGATTGCGCAGGTGCGGGAGATTGCCGCCAAGAACGGATGGTTGGCGGGTGAGGCGACTTTACCCGACGAACACGTAATGGCCGCTTTCTTGGATCGCAAAGAGGCGCCGCTACCATCGAGTTGCGTCTCAACCCTGGAACCGTGGCGTGAGCAGATCACCAAGTGGCGAGCAACCGGCGTTCAATGCACGACGATCCACGCCACGCTCGTTCGCAACCACGGATACAGCGGCAGCTATTCGTCGGTCTATCGTTTCCTTCTGCATATAGACGGTTCGCACACGCCCGACGTGCCGCTGCGCCTGGAGTTCAAGCCGGCCGAAGCGGCACAAGTTGATTTCGGCGCCGGCCCGATGATGACCGACGTGCTGACCGGCGAGATCCACAAGACATGGTTCTTTGTCATGACCCTGGCCTGGTCGCGCCACCAATATGTTGAGTTTGCCCGGGACCAAACAGTAGCGACCTGGCTGGGATGTCATCGGCGCGCCTTTGAGGCATTCGGGGGCGTGCCGGCCCGGGTCATCATCGACAACTGCAAATGTGCGATCACCCGGGCGTGTTATTACGAGCCCGAAGTGCAACGCGCGTATGGCGAATGCGCAGAAGGATACGGTTTCAAGATTGACGCATGCCCGCCAAGGGATCCGCAAAAAAGGGAATCGTGGAATCGGGCGTCAAATTCGTAAAGCGAGGCTTCTTGCCACTGCGGGAGTTCCGTGAGCTGGCTGACGCCAACCGCCAGATACACGCTTGGGTAATGAACGAGGCCGGCAACCGCATTCACGGAACCACCCGCGAGATGCCGCTCAAGCGCTTCGCGGAAGTCGAGCGAAGCCTGCTAAGCAGCTTGCCAGACGTCCCGCCAGAGCTTGCGGTGTGGGCGAAGGGGAAGGTGCATCGCGACGCACACGTCCAGTTCGAGCAGAGTTTTTACTCGGTCCCGTATCGGCTGGTCGGCCAAGAGCTATGGCTCAAGGCGACCGACACCATGGTGACGCTGTATCGCGACCGGGAATCGGTTGCTGCCCACGTACGTCTTACGCGTCCGGGCGGTCGCCGCACGGTGGACGACCATCTGCCATCGGAGGCCCAAGCATGGCAACTACAGGATACCCAGTGGTGCCTCGCAACGGCAGAGCAAGTCGGGCCTGCTTGCTTCGCCTTGGTCCACGCGCTCTTCGACGACAAAGTCTTAATTAAGATGCGCTCGGTGCAAGGCGTTTTGCGGCTTAAACAGAAATACGGAGCGGTCCGCCTCGAAGCCGCTTGCTCGCGCGCTAACCACTACGGCACGCCGCATTACACGGCAGTTAAAGCCATCCTGCAAAAAGGATTGGACCAGCTGACGCTGTTAAACGCCTTTGATGCGCTGGCAAGCACCTACACCGAAGGCGGCCGCTTCTGCCGCAACACACAAACCATTCTCCAATAAGGTCGGCCATGCATCCGATTCCCGAAACTGACTCCACTGCGTAAACAACTGCTCTTGTCCGGTATCCTCGATTCGCTGGAAGCGCGCAACCGTGAAGCCATTGATCGAAAGCTCGCCTTCACCGAATCCCTTTCGTTGCTCATTCATGATGAAGTGGCACGGCGCGACAACAAGAAGCTCAGCTTGCGCATGCGACGCGCTAACTTCCGTAGCCAGAAGACCCTCGAAGGATTCGACTTTGATCGCCTCCCCGGTTTGAACCGAGCCGCCATCCACGATCTCGCCACAGGCCGGTTCATCGACGAGAAAATGGCAGTCCTGATTGCCGGTCCCTGCGGAACGGGAAAGAGCCATCTCGCGCAAGCGCTCGGACGCGCTGCGGCCAGGCAAGGACACGGTGTCCTATTCTCCACGCAAAGCCAACTGTTGGCAAGTTTGCGCAGCGCGGCGGCAGTGGGGACCTACGACCGTCGTTTCCAGTATCTCGTGGACTTGCCCCCGCATAACCGGACAGCCGGTCCCGCTTAGGTTGGAGAATTTGCTTGCCGACGAAACTCGCGCGGCGAGCGGTATTTAAGGGCGCTGTGCGGGTGTGACTCGTTATCGTGGTCGAACGCGATGGCCAGATTTTGCAGCGCCGTCCTGGCGTCGGGTTTCGGCATCCACGAAACGTAATCACGCTTCATCGTTTTAACGAAGCTCTCGGCCATCCCGTTGCTTTGCGGACTTCTGACGGGTGTCGTTACTGGCTTCAGTCCGATTTTTCGAGAGAACTTCAATGTGTCATCGGCAATGTAGCAGGAACCATTGTCGCTTAACCACTCGACTTCCCTGTCGGCCTTCAACGCGCCGGTGAAGCGGTTCTCGACGGCTTGAAGCATGACGTCACGCACCATATCGCCAGTGTAACCGCCTGTGCTCGCGGCCCAACTCATGGCTTCGCGGTCGCAACAGTCGAGTGCGAAGACGACACGCAATGGGACACCGGCATCGCAGCGGAATTCGAAGCCATCCGAGCACCAGCGCATGTTGCTGCTATCCACCGCGACCTTGCCGTCATGCCGACGCGTAGACGAGGCGTGCCGAGGGCGATGTTCAAGCAGCAGGCCGTGGCGACGCATCACGCGATACACGCGCTTTGCATTTAGAGACGGTTTCATAAAGGCTGTTGAGATTGCCGAAGAGTGTTCCAGCAGATCAAGCAACAACCGAGTTTGAGGAACGCTTCATGAATGTCCGCACGACGTTCGAAGCGAGTACGTAGACGGCGGAAGTTATGCAACCAGGCATGTGTACGTTCGACGACCCAACGGACTTTCCCAAGGCCGCTACCGTGCGGGTGACCGCGCCGCGCGATGCTGGTGGGAATGTTGCGCGCGTGAAGGAGGCACCGGTACTTGTCATGATCGTAACCGCGGTCGGCATAAACACAGCCAGGGCGACTCAGCGGCCGGCCGCGCACGCCGCCAATCGGTACGATGGCCTCGATCAACGGGATCAGTTGGGTGACGTCGTGACGATTGGCGCCGGTCAGGATTGCCGCGATCGGCGTACCGTTGGCGTCGGTGGTGACGTGGTGCTTGGAACCGGGTCGTGCTCGGTCGGTGGGGTTCGGGCCAGTTTTTCGCCCGCCCCAACCGCACGAATCGACGATGAGTCGACGACGACGCGGGAGAAGTCGATCTTCCCGGCCGCTCGTAGTTTCGCCAGCAGCAGTGCGTGCAGTCGATCCCACACGCCGGCTTGCTGCCAATCGCGCAGCCTGCGCCAGCAACTGACGCCAGAGCCACATCCCATCTCCGCTGGCAGATCTCGCCACCGGATGCCGGTCTTCAGCACGAACAAGATGCCGGTCAGCGCAGCCCGATCCGGTACCGGCTTGCGGCCCGGATACTTGAAGCGGCGCGGCTTCGCTGGTGGTAGCAGTGGCTCGATCAGTGCCCACAGTTCGTCGTCGATGATTGGTTTGCCCATCTCCTCGATCCTGTTGTCACAACGATCGAGGTTAACAGGTTGCGTTACGGGTTAACAGCCCCTAAGAGATCTTTTTGAAACCAATTCTTAGTAGAAGCTTGCAGTGGGCATCGCCGTGGTCAACCGAATCTGTTGAACGATCGAGGCCGATCCTACGCCTACTCCATTGCGTCATTGAATTGGCACTGGTCGAATCCATTTCTCAATCGAACAAGCAATTCTCCCTGCCTGAAAGTATATGCTCGGTTAAGCTAACGATCTGGTTTGCGGTCACACGATGCAAAGATAAACGAGGCAGTTCATCTACCGCAAAATATTGGCAATCCAAAGTCTCGTTTGTCACGCGCAACAATTGACCACCGCTTTCTTTGCAAAAGAAAAAGCACTTGTACGCGTGGGGAATTTGGGGAGGATGTTCATGTTTTAGCTTGTCGAAGAGCGCCACCAAGCGAACTGCATCAACCTTTAACCCAGTCTCTTCTGCAACTTCTCTGACAGCTGAGACAGCGGGGGACTCTCCCATGTCGCACCAACCTCCAGGCAGCGTCCAAAGTCTGTCACTCTTTTCCTGCACGAGCAATACCTTTCCGCTGTGGTCATACATCAACGCTCTTACATCGACCTTTGGCGTAGCGTAATGCTTATCGTAGGCAATCCATGAGGCTGTTTTCTTGATATCCACGTTTTCGAGCTTTGCTAAAAGCTCCGTTGACAGATTACGTAAATCGATGAACCGCCCAATATCAAATTCATTTTTCGAATACGTTAAGCCGATTTGGGCAACACCGAGTACAGTTTCGATATAGTTCAGAATATCCTGCGTAATTTCATTTTTCATGGAAAGCATACCTTGTGCTGTGATATTCGATGTTCATGCAGATACTTCTTGCTGTCAGTTTAAATTATCTCGAATCCTTCGCGAAGTCTCCGACTTTAACTAAGGGTTCTAAGGTTTCCGTGAGATTTTGGTCGATGTCTTGCCAAGCAGACTAGACGGCACGGTGGTGGGCAGATGTTCGTCCAGTATTCGCTCAACGATGACGAGTACTCGGACGCTGTACCGGGTGCGCGGTCGCTGCCGGCATTCCGGCGTCCACTTCGCGCTGCGCGCTTCGGCCGCGAACAGCTCGCCAATCAACGCAACGAAGCGTGCCGGCAATACCGGCGAACGAGCTAGACAGAACGCTGTTCGTTTAGTTATTCGACTTTTAAATACCGTACTTCGTCACGAGGATGACTTCGATGGAGGTCTTTCAGCGACCTTGCAAAGGGGACTTCTCTGGCCAGCGCTTGCGCCGGCCTTTTCCGAGATAGTGCGAAATCCTAAGCGAGCGAAGACGGCTTGTGAAACGTAAGCGGCTCACGACGGCCGTTCTCGACGGCTGGGCGAATCGGTTGGTAGTTTAGTTCCCGCTAAATGATTTGGTGGGAACTAAAGTGGACGAGACATTGAATCGGCGCGCGAAGCGCAAGCGACCAAACTTCACGGTCGAGACCAAGCAGAACCTGGTCGAGCAGACGTTCGAAGCAGGAGCTTCGGTTTCACTGGTGGCCCGCCGTAACGGCGTCAACACCAATTTGCTATTCCGGTGGCGGCGTCAGTATCTGCAAGGCGTGTTCGGCGTGCCATGTCCTGAGCATGCGGCTGCGGCCTCGAAACCTGATGCCAGCACGACGGTACTCCTTCCAGTGAGCGTTGTCGCGGAGCCTTCGGAGGTGACGCCCATGACCGGCGATACCAACTCGCTGCCCGATAACGTCTGTGAGATCGAATTTGAGCGTGCACGCGTTCGAATCTCTGGTGAGGTCTCGCCGGCGTTGCTGCGGCTGCTCATTCGGGAGCTTGCCCGATGATCGGCCTGCCAACCGGCACACGTGTGTGGGTCGTTGCCGGCATCACGGACATGCACTGCGGCTTCCAGGGGCTATCGGCGAAGGTGCAGACAGCGCTTGATGAGAATCCATTTGGCGGCAACGTGTTCATTTTTCGCGGTCGTCGCGGCGATCTGGTGAAGCTTTTATGGGCGACTGACGACGGACTGTGGCTGCTCGCCAGGCGGCTCGAGCGTGGCCGGTTCATCTGGCCGCAAGCCGACAGTGGCAAGATCTTTTTGAGCTCCGCCCAACTGTCGATGCTGCTCGAGGGCATTGACTGGCGCCAGCCCCCTCGTACGGCCGCGTTGTCGATGTTGTAAACCACATCGAAGGCTCGTAGGCTCGTAAACCGCGACGCATGACCACCGGCGCCGATCTCCCCGATGATGTCAACCTCCTGCGGACCATGCTGGTTGAGGCCCGCGCGTCGATCGAGCAGATGCAGCGCGAGCTCGCGGAACGTGATCTTGAGATCGAACGACTTAAGGTCTTGATCGACAAACTCAAGCGAATGCAGTTCGGCCGCAAGTCCGAACAACTGAACCGGCAGATCGAGCGGCTAGAGAAGGAGCTTGAGGATCTGACGGTCGGCCGCGGGGTTGCCGACATTCGACGTATCCATCCCCAGACTCACCTCACCGATTTTAAGGGTATCCTTCAGGCGGATGTCTTCACTGGCTTCGACAAGCTGTTTGAAGGCGGCACCATCAAGGAAGCCGCATGCTGGGACCACGCGAGGAGAAAACTGTACGAAGTACATGCGAGCACGCCGTCCGAAGGGACTCAGCACGTGCTTGAACTGATCGGTGAGCTTTACAGCATTGAGGCAGAGATCCGCGGGAAGCCTGCCCTCGAATGGCGTCGAGTGCGGCAGGAGAAGAGTCTGCCATTGCTCGCGACCATCAAGGCATGGATAACAGCAAAGCTCTTGACGCTGTCGAAGAAATCCGAACTGACCAAGGCGATCGGTTACTCGCTCAACCAGTGGAACGCACTCGTGCTGTACTGTGAATACGGCCACATCGAGATCAGTAACGCGCTGGCGGAAAACGCGCTCCGCTGCGTCGCAATCGGACGAAAAAACTTCCTCTTCTGCGGGTCCGACAGCGGCGGGGAGCGAGCTGCTGCGATGTACAGCCTGATCGGGTCGTGCAAGCTCAACTGTGGCGCGACAATCCGGATGAGAGACGCGCGACAATCAAGTTGAGAATGTCGCGGCAGAAATGCTGATGCCGATGTTGATTGACGCTGGCAAGCGTTTATTGATTGACGCGCGGAGTTGATTGACGCGGGCGAGTGGGTGTTGCGCGACAATCAAGATGAGAATGTGGTGGCGGGAAGGTGATGCTGCGGTTGATTGACGCGGCTAGCTTTGCCTGCGAGCCGCGCGTCAATCAGGACGAGAACAGCGGATCATTCGGTGAGGTCGATGCCGTGCTGATGCTCCTGTGTCGGTGGCACACCAACGTTCTTTGGTGTCGCTCTACTGGCCGGGCGTCCCGGTCCCTGCTGCTTGGGCTGCAGGGCAGTACGGCGACGGTAGCTTTCGACGTTCAGCTCAAAGATGGTCGAGTGGTGGACCAGCCGGTCGACGGCGGCCACCGTCATGGCCCGGTCGGGGAAAACCTTGTCCCATTCGCCAAACGGCTGGTTGGCCGTTATGCAAAGGGAACGGCGCTCATACCTGGCGCTGATGAGCTCGAACAGCACCGACGTCTCTGCCTGATCCTTGCTGACATATGCGAAATCGTCCAGGATGACCAGGTCGAAGCGATCCAGCCGGTTGACGGCGGACTCCAGCGCGAGCTCGCGGCGCGCGACCTGCAACCGTTGCACGAGGTCGGTAGTGCGAGCGAAGAAGACCTTCCAGCCCTTCTCCAGCAGGCTCAGTCCGATCGCCGACGACAGGTACGATTTGCCCCCTCCGCTAGGCCCTAGAAGAATCAGGTTGGTGCCGTTACGCAACCAGCCGTCGCCCGCGCAAAGCGCCGAGACGTGCGCGCGCGACACCATTGGCACCGCGTCGAAATTGAAGTTCTCCAGTGTCTTGCCCGGCAGCAGCTTTGCGTCCCTGAGGTGACGTTCGATTCGGCGTCGATCGCGCTCGGCGATCTCGTGTTCGGCCAGCGCCATCGGCAGGCGCGCTGCCGGCCATCCTTCCGTGTCGGAGCGCTCAGCAAAGCTGGACCAGATCTGCTTGATGGCGGGCAGCCGCAAATCGTTGAGCAGCAGCGACAGGCGGGTGGCGTTGATGTCGAGACCATGCCGTCACCTCCGTCGCCATGTCGTCAAGCAGGGCTTCGTAGTCGCTCAGCGGTGCCAGCTGGACGTTCACCTCCGGCATGCTGTTCGTGCGCTTCGCTTCGAAACGCGAACACAGTGCGTCCAGCTCGGGTAACTGTCCATCGTCCAGACTCTGCTGCAGCGCCTGGGCCAGTTGCGCTTCGCAGTTGTGCTCGTGGGCCAGGCTGAGCAGTTCAATCATGGTCCTGCATGCCTGGCGCTGCGGTAGCTGCTCAAGCAGGCGATCGAAGGTCAACGCGCGTTTCCTCGTAGTCGCACGTACGCTGGACCGGAAGCGGCTGAAGCAGTGCCCGCTCGAGCTCAATGCGTTTGCCATTACGCGCGTTGATTCGACCGACGATCTCGTCGATGAAGCGGCGATAGGAACCGAGATTGTCGAAGTCGTGACTGCCGCGCAGAAGCAACGCATCACGCACTGCGCTCTTGAGGTGGCCATGAGGGCTCTCGATGGCGCCGTTCTCGTGGGCAACGCCACGGTTGTTGCGTGTGGGCTGCATGCCGTAGTGGGCGCACAGTGCATCGTAACGCGTGGTCAGATCCTTGCGCGCGTCGGCATCGAGATTGCGGAACGCCGCCGACAGGCTGTCGCTGCGGTGCTCGCGTGGCGCGCCCCCGAGTGCCCAGATGGCGTTCTGCAGCCCTTCAGCCAGCGCGACATAGCTCTCGCCGCCGAGAATGACGTGAGCGTGCTCAAAGCCCGAGCAGGCCGGCCGGAAGTGATAGAGGCGGTGGTCAAGCGCGACACCCGCCACGGTGACGCCCAGGCTGTCCATCTCGGTGAAGTCGGACAACCCGAGACGACCGGGTTCGTGTACCTGACGGAACATAACGTCATGCTCCTCGCCATGGAGTGCGCGCCAGTCGCGAATACGGCGCTCCAGTGTGCGGCGCACGTTGCCCGGAAGCTCGGGACGGCGGCGCGCACGTGGTGCCTTCTTCTGCGATGGCAGTCGCCGGTCCTGATCGATGCGATAACCCGTGGCAGCGCTGAACCCGGCGCGCGCAGCCGCTTGAGCTGGTCCTTCCTTGAGTCTGTACTTCATGTAGAGCCTCATCTGATGGTCGTTGATGTGTCGGCCGGGCAACTCAGCCTCCCTTCGCTACATGGAAGAGCTGTTCATACCCGATTTACCGCGACCACCGACAAGGCACCCCGGCAGCGGGACGGACTCTTCGGCGCGGCGTTGCGGCAGCGGTGGAGGGCGTAGCCCGGAGCCGCTGCCACAACGCCAGTACTCTCATCCTGATTGACGCGCTGCTCTCACCTTGTTTGACGCGCGGCACAGTTGCCCGATCGGGCTGAACATCGACAACAACAGGCAACATGGCCCGCGTCTGAGCATCTTCGACCAGCAGGCCCTGCGCGTACAGTTTGCGCCACGCCCATACCTGGTTGGCATTGACGTTATTGTCGCGGGCGACCCGAGCGACCGAGGCTCCTGGTTCAAATGTCTGCTCGACGACCGTTCGTTTCCATTCCAACGGATGCCGCCGGTTCTGGCGCTTGGCCGGCAATTCGACTGTCTGAGACACTGTGTCCATTCTCCGCAGTTCGTGGACACTGTCGTGGGCCGTCCCCCGCAAAAGCCGGGCATGCGGTGACGCTTAAATTTTGAGGTAGTCTTCTGCCTATGTTTTAAGCCTAGTCACAACGTGGAACCTCTATTGCGCTGCGTCATTGAATTAGCACCCTGTCTGTGTTCAGATACAGGTCATGGGTCAAAATGAACCTGACAGATATCGAACGTGAGCAACTGTTGTCGGCGGCGCGCAGCCGAACGGTGCGTGCGGCGGACGTGCGACGCGCAAAGTTGATCCTGATGCTCGAGGACGGCGAATCGCGCGACAGTATCATGCGCACACTGGGTTGCGATTCGCGCTTCATCGCACGCTGGTCGGGGCGCTTCCTCAGCGAGCGACTAGCCGGCATGTACGCCCGGCACCGCGGGCGGGCGCCTACGCAGCCACCGGCCAAACTGGAAGCGCGGGTGCTCAAGTGCACCCTCAAGCACAAACCCGCCGACGGTTCGACACACTGGAGTAGCTACAAGCTCGCAGCAGAACTCGGCGACGTATCGGTCTCGGCCGTGCAGCGCATCTGGCGCAAGCACGGCATCAAGCCGCAGCAGTTGGAGCGGCACATGGTCTCCAACGACCCGGACTTCGAGACCAAGGCAGCCGACGTGATCGGGCTGTACCTGAACCCGCCGGCGCACGCAGCGGTGTTCTGCGTGGACGAGAAGACCGCGATCCAGGCACTCGATCGCAAGGACCGTATGCTGCCGCTGTCGCCCGGGCGCGCCGAGAGTCACGGCTTCGAGTACAAGCGCAACGGCACGCTCAGCCTGTTCGCGGCGTTCAATACTGCCACCGG
>LFKV01000042.1 GCA_001189345.1 Candidatus Paraburkholderia kirkii | reverse complement strand
CCCTGAGGTGACGTTCGATTCGGCGTCGATCGCGCTCGGCGATCTCGTGTTCGGCCAGCGCCATCGGCAGGCGCGCTGCCGGCCATCCTTCCGTGTCGGAGCGCTCAGCAAAGCTGGACCAGATCTGCTTGATGGCGGGCAGCCGCAAATCGTTGAGCAGCAGCGACAGGCGGGTGGCGTTGATGTCGAGACCATGCCGTCACCTCCGTCGCCATGTCGTCAAGCAGGGCTTCGTAGTCGCTCAGCGGTGCCAGCTGGACGTTCACCTCCGGCATGCTGTTCGTGCGCTTCGCTTCGAAACGCGAACACAGTGCGTCCAGCTCGGGTAACTGTCCATCGTCCAGACTCTGCTGCAGCGCCTGGGCCAGTTGCGCTTCGCAGTTGTGCTCGTGGGCCAGGCTGAGCAGTTCAATCATGGTCCTGCATGCCTGGCGCTGCGGTAGCTGCTCAAGCAGGCGATCGAAGGTCAACGCGCGTTTCCTCGTAGTCGCACGTACGCTGGACCGGAAGCGGCTGAAGCAGTGCCCGCTCGAGCTCAATGCGTTTGCCATTACGCGCGTTGATTCGACCGACGATCTCGTCGATGAAGCGGCGATAGGAACCGAGATTGTCGAAGTCGTGACTGCCGCGCAGAAGCAACGCATCACGCACTGCGCTCTTGAGGTGGCCATGAGGGCTCTCGATGGCGCCGTTCTCGTGGGCAACGCCACGGTTGTTGCGTGTGGGCTGCATGCCGTAGTGGGCGCACAGTGCATCGTAACGCGTGGTCAGATCCTTGCGCGCGTCGGCATCGAGATTGCGGAACGCCGCCGACAGGCTGTCGCTGCGGTGCTCGCGCGGCGCGCCCCCGAGTGCCCAGATGGCGTTCTGCAGCCCTTCAGCCAGCGCGACATAGCTCTCGCCGCCGAGAATGACGTGAGCGTGCTCAAAGCCCGAGCAGGCCGGCCGGAAGTGATAGAGGCGGTGGTCAAGCGCGACACCCGCCACGGTGACGCCCAGGCTGTCCATCTCGGTGAAGTCGGACAACCCGAGACGACCGGGTTCGTGTACCTGACGGAACATAACGTCATGCTCCTCGCCATGGAGTGCGCGCCAGTCGCGAATACGGCGCTCCAGTGTGCGGCGCACGTTGCCCGGAAGCTCGGGACGGCGGCGCGCACGTGGTGCCTTCTTCTGCGATGGCAGTCGCCGGTCCTGATCGATGCGATAACCCGTGGCAGCGCTGAACCCGGCGCGCGCAGCCGCTTGAGCTGGTCCTTCCTTGAGTCTGTACTTCATGTAGAGCCTCATCTGATGGTCGTTGATGTGTCGGCCGGGCAACTCAGCCTCCCTTCGCTACATGGAAGAGCTGTTCATACCCGATTTACCGCGACCACCGACAAGGCACCCCGGCAGCGGGACGGACTCTTCGGCGCGGCGTTGCGGCAGCGGTGGAGGGCGTAGCCCGGAGCCGCTGCCACAACGCCAGTACTCTCATCCTGATTGACGCGCTGCTCTCACCTTGTTTGACGCGCGGCACAGCGCCGCCTTCAAAGGTCAATGTCGACCCTCGACGGTACTGATCGAGCGCTTACGCGCCGCGCGCGGGCGAAAAAACCGGACGCCGAATGCGTCCGGTTTTCGTGTCGCGGGTGTCACGCCGCGAACTTCGCTTAGAAGCGGTGGATGAATACCCACTCCCACCGCGAACATGCTGCGCGATGCCGACGGCGCACCCTGGAAGCCGTCGCCGATCGCGGCGTTCGCCGCGGTCTGACGATTGGCCGTCGTGCCCGGAACGGCCAGCGTGTTGCCGTTCGCGCGCGGGAACGCTTCGAGCGCGTACAGGCCCGTGCGCTTCGAGAGCGAGTAGTACTGGGACAGGTTGAACTGGTGATACGACGCAGCATCGTTGATGCCGTTCGCCTTGCTCGGTCAGACCGACCCATGCCTGACGGCCGAACATCGCGTTGGTGAACTGCTGGCCGCCGCTGTTGATGTCGAAGCCCGATTCCAATTGGAAGATGGCCTTGTTGCCGCCGCCCAGATCTTCGGAGCCCTTCAGGCCGAAACGGCTGCCCGCCCAGATGCCCGACGCCATCTTGACGTTCGAGCGGCCCGGGCTCGTCTTTTGGCCAGGTTCGTCTGGCTGCTCTGATAGACGAGCGAATCGTCGACGATACCGTACAGCGTGACGCTGCTTTGCGCGAATGCCGGTGCTGCGGCCGCGAACGCCGTGGCTGCGACGACAGCGGCCTTGGTCAGCGTGAAACCCTTCATTTTTTCTCCTCAAGCGGTGGGCAGATTACGTCTGGACGAGTCTTGGAACCGGTGCTGCCGGAGCGACTTCGCACGTTTCGACCCGTAACTTTTATCGGTGGCAAGTGTATGGCTTAGAGCCGAAATGCGAAAGAAAGACAGGAATTTATGTCGTTTTTTCACTGTCTGGTTAACCAGTATTTTCTGCAGCGCAAGTATTGGGCAACCGGGCGCGAAACTGACGGCCGACTGACAGAAACATGGCAGATATTCGGCTCCGGCGAGGCCGGTTGCTGGCCTTCGTGCCCATCTCGCGATCGCTACGGGCTTGGTTCGGAGCAGGGAAATACCGTGCGCGCCCGTCGTTTAACGCGGGGCACGCGGATCAGCGGAGCGGGACGGAATAAAAAGAAGGGACGGACCGAAGCAGGGATGTTCCGCACGCCGTTAGATCATTCCGCGCGGAACCTGAGATCGCGAGGAATGCACGCAGCTTTCCGGATCACGCGCGGCATCGGCTAATCGAAAAGTGGGTGAAATGTCTTGCCGCCGGGCCGTCGCGGCGAGACTGCCGGGCGGCCGCAGCGCAAGCCGCCCGGCTACGGCTCGATCTTCGAGCGCAGCCCGCGCGCGATTTCCAGCAGGCCTTCGTAGCCCGAGCGCGCATGCGCGGACAGGTCGGGGTCGCCGACGAGCGTGCCGAGCGTCTCGATGATGCTGTAGAGGATGCCCTTCGCCGCGCCCGCGGCCATCTTTCCGGCGGCGTAGGATTCGTCGACGTGCTAAATGGCCGCGTCGAACTGCTCGACTTCAGGATGCGCTTCTCCGATATCCGATGCGTCGTCGCTCGGCTCGGTCGGGTCGCTGTTCATGACATGATGAGTATCCTCCGTACGTGGTCCCTGCTTTCTGTATAGCGCCACGCCGCGGCGGGCGCAAATGAGTGGACGCCCTAAGCGCCCATGCGTCAGGATGCGGGCAGCTCCTGCACCGGCTGGATGAAATGCACGCGCTGCGTGTCGCACGCGCTTCTGCCCGCGCCGTGGGACACGCCGCGCTCCATGAGCAGCGCGCGCAATTCGTTGATGACCGGAAAGACTTCATGGTTGTGATCCGCGCCCTGCCGGTCGTGCGCTTCCTGCTCGCGCTCAACGATCCACCGGTCCTCCGTGAAAATGCGCTCCGTAAACCAGACGAGCAACGGCCACGCGGCGTCGAGCAGGAGCGGACTTCGGCCGGCGGATCGACAGGAGGCCGAAGGTGCGGTTCGTGCGCTGCTCGGCATCGAGCGGCACGTAGGCGATCCAGAGATCCATCACCATCGTCTCGTCCTTCGTGCGGATCCTGAGCGTCTGGTACGGGTACTCGGTGCGGATCGTCATCACGTCCTTTTGCGTGGCGTCGGATTTCGTGCCGCGCTTCTGCCCGAACACCAGCGCCTCGCCGATCGGCTGCTTGCCCGCCTCGCGCGCGAACGTGTAGTCCACCTCGATCCAGTCCTCGCCGCGGCGGCGCCCGAGCGAACGCGCGCATGCTGCCCATCTGCCCATCTGCCGGCGATGCAGGAACTGATGGTTCGTGTCCATCAGGTTCTCGTGCATGAAGGTGGTGTAGTGGCACTTCACCTCGCGGCCGAAACGGCGCGTCTTGTAGGCGCGATCGCCGGCGGAGCCGAGTTCCGGAAACTTCGCCTGATCCGCGAGCGGCCGGGTCGCCCGTAAACACGAAGACGAGCCCCGCCTCCTCGCGGCATGGATAGGCGCGCACGCCGTTGGGCAGACGCTCGCGGCCGAGAGGGAATGTCGGTGCAGCGGCCGGTGCAGTCGTAGGTCCAGCCGTGATAGCAGCAGCGGATCGACTCGCCGTCGACGACGCCCGCGGACAGCGGCACCTGCCGATGCGCGCAACGGTCCTCGAGCGCGAAGACCTGGCCCGATTCGGTGCGCACGACAATGCCGGTACACCTGATACCCGGATTCGGTCACGCGGACTTTGCGGGTCGAGCGTTCGAGAAGACACGTGGCGAGCGCTTCCTCGAGGCGCTTGATCTGGCGGCTGACCGTCGACGGCGTGCTGCCCAGCTGCCGCGCCGCGATCGAAAAGTTGCCCGCGTCGACGACGCGCGCGAACACCGCCATGTCGGGCATCAGGTCGAACAGATCGGCTGGGTTCATTTGTGCGTCAGCGACAACAAGGCTATGCGCCGGAACCCGATTATCGCGCTGAACGCATCATTCGACAATGACGGTTCTATCTTGCCGGAGCCGCCACGTGAAACCCGAACTGCCCGCCCGCCGTCTGTTTCCTCTCGCCGATCTGCTGCTCTTCGCCGTCGCCAATGGTGTGGGGAAGTAGTTACGGCATCGTCAAGGGCGCGCTGGCGTTCTATCCCGTGCTCGGGCTCCTCGCGCTGCGCTTCGGCATCACGTTCTGTCTGCTGGCCGGCAATCTGCGGCATCTGCGGCGCGCGAGCGCGCAGACGCTGGGCGGCGTGCTCGTCCTCGACCTGTTGCTGCTCTCGATTTTTCTCACGGAGACCTTCGGCGTGCTGCACACACGCGCCGCGAACGCCGCGTTTCTCATCAGCTTGTGCGTCGTGCTGACGCCGCTCGTCGAATGGGCGCTCTTGCGCCGACGGCCCGGCGCGACGGAGTGGCTCGCGGTCGGCGTTTCGTTCGCCGGGGCGTGGCTGTTCGCGAGTGACGGCGCCCTGTCCTTCGATTTCAATTTCGGCGATGGCCTGATTCTCGCCGCCGCCGTGCTGCGCGCGCTCTCGGTCTGCGTGACCAAGCGCGTGCTGCGTGCGGCGCCCCTGCCCGCACTCACCGTGACGGCCGTGCAGGCGGGCGTCGTCGCAACGGGAGCACGGCGCTCGCGTTCGTGTGCGCGCCGTCGCAATGGCAGTCGCTGCCCGCGCTCGCGGGGTACGGCGTGCTGGGGATCGGTGCTGTATCTCGTGTTCGCATGCACGCTGTTCGCTTTTTTGCGCAGAACTATGCGATCGGCCGCAGCAGCCCCACGCGCGTGTCCTTGCTCATGGGCAGCGAGCCGGCGTCCGGCGCGCTCTTCGCGAGCGTGTGGCTCGGCGAGCATGTATCGGCGGTGGAATGATCGTCGCCGCCTCGCTGATGGCGACGGTGCCGTGGCGCAACGTATTCGCTTCGCGTGCCCGCACGGCGAGCGAAGCGTGAACTTTCCGGCGCGACGGTGATTACACGTTTTTCACGAAGAGCAGACTGAAGTTGTTGGCCGGCATCGCGACGATTTCCGCGAGCGTGAAGCCGGCCTTCTCTCCCAACGTCTCGACCGCCTCCATGTCGCGCACACCCCAGCGAGGATCGTTCGCGCGCAGTTGCGCATCGAAGGCCTCGTTGCTCGGCGCCGTGTGCGAACCGTTGCGCCGATAGGGCCCGTACAGGTACAGTACGCCCCCGAGCCCGAACGCGCGCCGGCGCCGCGAAACAGCGACTCGGCCGCCTCCCATGGCGCAATGTGGATCATGTTGATGCACACGATGGCCGCCACCTTGCCGATGCCCCAGTCGTCGTTCCGAACGTCGATTTCGAGCGGTGCGTTCAGGTTCGCGAGCCCGGCTTGAGCGCGCCACGCGGCGATGGAATCGCGCGAGGCGGCGTCGGGATCGCTCGGCTGCCAGACGATCCGCGGCAGGGACGCCGCGCAATGCACGGCATGCTGCCCGGTGCCGCTCGCGATCTCCAGCACGACCCCGCTTTGCGGCAGAACGCGTGTCAGGACCGATAGAATCGCGTCGCGGTTGCGTTCGGCCGCGGGGGCGCAGCGGCGCATCGCGGTGTCGGGATGTTGCGTATTGCCGGAGCCTGATGGGGCTTGCGTCATGATCGGTCGAGCGGAAGGTGCCGGAAGAGAGGCTGATGCGGGCGGCGACGGCGGCGCGCAGTCGCAGGTCGCACGAGCCTAACGGGACGCGCGGCGCGGCGTCAAGCAAGCGCGGAGCGCCGGTCTCGCGCAAACGCGGACGCCGCGCACATGGCGCGATTCGTGTTGCCTCGGCGCGGAGCAAAGCGCGACGCGCGGGCAAACCTGTGTATGCTCCCGGATGATCCCGCGTCCGCAGCGCATTTCTGCATGATGCATATTGCATTCGAAATGCCATTTGGAATGCATTCCAGGCGCATGCAAAACACCGGTATCGAATACGCCGGTGATGCACCCCGACAACCCGGAACCGCGCACGCGGTGCGATCGAAATGGAGTGAACCATGCAGCATGATCGGAACCAGGAGCCGACGAAGAGATGATCGCGTTCGCGAGCGAAGTGTTCGACGTGGCGCGCCGCGGCGATGCCGCGATGCTCGACGCGCTCCTCGCCAGGGGCCTGCCGCCCAATCTGCGCAACGACAAGGGCGACAGCCTCGTGATGCTCGCGAGCTATCACGGACATGCGGATGCCGTGCGCGTGCTGCTCGAGCACAAGGCCGATCCCGACCTGCGCAACGACAACGGCCAGACGCCGATCGCGGGCGCCGCGTTCAAGGGCTTCAGGAACGTGATCGAGGCGCTGCTCGATCACGGCGCTGATGTCGAAGGCGCATCGCCGGACGGACGCACCGCGCTGATGATCGCGGCGATGTTCAACCGCATGGAGATCGTCGATGTGCTGATCGCGTGCGGCGCCAATCCCGATGCGCGCGACGCCGTCGGCTTTTCCGCCCGCGACGCCGCCGAGAAGATGGGCGCACCCGACACCGCGGCGCGTCTTGCCGGGACGGATGCGCGCACGCGGCCGCCCGGCGTGTGAGGGGTCGGCAGGATGAGCACGCCCGCGCGTCAGTACGTGGTTCGCGGTTCCTTGCATTCAATCTATTGAATTCAAGATGCAATCCGCTTCGGCAGCGCGCGTGTCGAGGCAATCCGACAATCAATTCAAACAAGCAGGTGACTCGGAACCATGGAGCTTTTGCGATGACAGGCGGTATCCTGCATCGGGGTGATGCGCCGTCGAACGGCGCGCGGGCGTCAGACCGCGCGTGCCAGGCCGGCTGCGCCTTTCATGCGGCCGCGCGCTGGTTCGTGCGTTCGATGGCGTGTTTGAGCGTGCGCTTGCTCGTGCAGTTGCGCGCGCTCGCCGCCGCGTACGCGCAGACCTTGCGTGCGGTGCGGCGCACGGCGAGCCTGCCGGTCCTCGCCGCGTTCGCGCTGTCGGCATGCGGACTATTGCCGCAGCAAACGCCCGCGCCGATCGTCGAGCACTCCTACATCCCGACGCCCGCCGAAGCCGGCCCCGCCGAGCCGGAGGAGCCCCTGCCCGCCGTACAGGCGCCGGAACCCGCTTCCGCCGCGAAGCCCGCTCCCGCGCCAAAGCCGAAGCGCCGCGTCGTCAGGCCGAAGCCGCCGGAGCCGGCCGTCACGCCGCCGCCCGAGCCGCCGCCTCCGTCGCAGATCATCTCGACGCGCATCGTGCAGCACGAGCAGTTGCACGGCCTGCTCGATTCGGAGGTGCAGCGTCCCGACGGCAAGGTCGTCGGCCGCGCGGTGGACATGTACGTCGATGCATCGGCAAAGCCCAGGCTGCTGATGGTGAACCTCGCGGGCTTCCTCGGCGTCGGCGACCGTAAGGTCAACTTCCCGTGGACGGCCTTCCACTTCACGCCGAACGCGAAGGGTGCGCCGATCACGTTCGTGCCGCCGCCTTCCGTCAAGGGCAAGCCGGCCGATCCGGTGCCGAAGCCTCAGCCCGTCAACGAGGCGCCGCCCAATCTCGTGCAGCTCGTCGATTCGACGGTGATGCAGAAGAACGGCGCGCGTATCGGCCGCGTAGTGGACGTGCTCGTCGATTCGCAGGCTCAGCCGGAGGCGCTCGTGCTCGATCTGTCGAGCTCGCTCGCGGGCGACAAGCGCCATGTCGCGGCCAACTGGGGCGACCTGCACGTCATCTCGCGCAACAAGCAGTGGCAGCTGCAGATGGATTTCAACGACGCGCAATTGAAGGCCTCGCCGACATACGCGCCCGAGCAACCGATCAAGATCGTCTCTCCTGTCGTGCCCGCGCCCGCGTCCGCCGCATCGGCTGCCCCGGCTTCGTCCGGGACCGCCGGCACGACGGCTTCCGGCGCGCGCCCTGCCAGATAATGGATAACGACATCGATAACCGATTCACAACATGGTAATTGCACGCAGTCTGCGCGCGCTCGACTGGCTGAATTTTTTCGTCGCCAACGTGCAGACCGGCTTCGGCCCTTTCATTGCTTCGTACCTCGCGGCCAACAAGTGGACGCAGGGCGAGATCGGCCTGATGCTCTCCGTCGGCACGATCAGCGCGATGGCGAGCCAGCTGCCGGCAGGCGCGCTCGTCGATGCGATGCGCAACAAGAAGTTCGCCGCGCTCTCCGCGATCGTGGCGATCATCGTGAGCGCGCTGTTGCTCGCCGCGAGCCCGACGTTCGTCCCCGTGTTCGCCGCCGAAGTACTGCATGGTTTCGCGAGCTGCATGCTCGTCCCGGCGATGGCGGCGATTTCGCTGGCCCTCGTTTCGCGCGCCGATCTCGGCGACCGGCTCGGCCGCAACGCGCGCTGGGCGTCGATCGGCAGCGCGTTGACCGCGGCGCTGATGGGTGCGTTCGGCGAGTATCTGTCGCTGCGGTCGGTGTTCTTCCTGACTGCGGCGCTGGCGCTGCCGGCGATCGTCGCGTTGCGCATGATCCATTACGATGTGCCTCCCGCCGTGCCGCGCGCGCCGCCGGGCAAGCCGAAACTCACGCCTGAAGGTGAAGAACGCGAATTGCTGCGCGAGTTGCTGAAGGACAAGCACCTATTGATTTTCGCGGCATGCTTGGTGCTCTTTCACCTGTCGAACGCGGCGATGCTCAATCTCGCCGCCGGCGAGGTCACGGCGCACATGGGCGACAACGTTCAACTGGTGATCGCGGCGTGCATCATCGTGCCGCAGTTCATCGTCGCGGCCTTGTCGCCGTGGGTGGGACGGCAGGCGCAGAAGTGGGGACGCAGGCCGGTGCTGATTCTGGGCTTCTGCGCGCTGCCCCTGCGGGCGATTCTGTTCGCGGGCGTGAGCAGCCCGTATCTGCTGGTGCCGGTGCAGATGCTCGACGGCATCAGCGCGGCGGTATTCGGCGTGATGTTGCCCCTCATCGCGGCGGATGTGGCGGGGGGGCGTGGGCATTACAACCTCACGATCGGCTTCTTCGGGCTGGCGGCGGGGGTCGGTGCGACGCTTTCGACCGCGGCGGCGGGGTTCGCTGCTGATCGGTTCGGCACGGCGATGAGCTTCTTCGGACTCGCCGGCGCGGGCGCGCTCGCGGTGGCGATGGTGTGGCTCGCCATGCCAGAAATGCGTGGGGAGGGAGTCGTGAAGGAGAAGGAGGGGGAGAAACCTTTGAAGGTTTAGGGGGTTGTTGGGTGGGTAGGTGGGTGGGTGGTGGTTTGTTTGGGCTTTCGTGAAACTTGATTTCTTAGTGGTCTATTAGCACTGCCCCTCCCGGGGTGGGAGGTTACTTTCTTTGCTGCTGCAAAGAAAGTAACCAAAGAAAGCAGCTTTTGGCCCAGCCCCTAAGTGTCGCCCTCAAAGGACCCATGGGGCTTGGCTCGCGCACGGTCTGCCAAGCTAGTCCATTCAAGTGGCTGGTTCAGCACGAAAGAGCACCGGCCCGCTGCGCGGCCGAAGGGGACATCGGGTCTGCCCGTACTTTCTTGCTGGCACCTCCATCTCTCCGCTTTTGCCGAACGGCGGTTTCCCTTGCATACCCTGCGGCAGTGCGCAGCGCAGTGCCGGAGCTTGCTGGTGCTGAACCAGTGCGCTAAGGGGTTTCGGGCGGCAGACCGTGCGCGTGCCAGGCCCGGTGGGACCTATGAGGGCACTCGCTACTGAGCCCACGGGCGGCTGGCACGCGTAGCCAACGTGCGTGTGACCGCAGGCGGATGAGAAGCTGCTTTCTCTGGTCACTTTCTTTGCAGCAGCAAAGAAAGTGACTGCCGGGGGGTGTCAGAATTTCCGTGTTCAAGGCAGGTTGAGAGTTACACGGATGATCTGGGGAAGCGATCCTGATAGAGGATAGCGAATTGGTTCATTGCCGTCTTCCAGTCATGAGCCGCATGGCCCCAGTTGGCAGTGATGTTACGCAAGGCCAACCAGATGAGCTTCGTGGCGGCTTCGTCGCTTGGGAAGTGGCCGCGAGTCTTGATGATCTTGCGCAGTTGGGCATTGATACTCTCAATGGCGTTGGTCGTGTAGATGATCTTGCATATCGCTGGCGGAAACGCAAAGAACGCAAAGAACGCAATCACGCGATCCCAGGCGCTGCGCCAGGCCATGCCGATCATCGGGAGTTTCTGGCCCCATGGGCCATCGGCAAACTCATTTAGGGCAGCCTCGGCCGCCTCCGCGCTGAGCGCCGTATAGATCGGCCGAATCGCGGCCGCCAATGCCCGCCGATCTTTCCAACTCGAGTAATCCAGGCTGTTGCGAATCAAGTGGACGATGCAGGTCTGGAGTGTCGTGGCCGGGAACACGGTTGCCAGCGCTTCGGGCATGCCCTTGAGGCCATCGGTCACGGCAATCAGGATGTCGCTGACCCCACGCGTCTTTAGATCGTTGAAGACCTTCATCCAGAACTTGACGCCTTCGGTGCCCTCGATCCAAAGTCCGAGAATGTCGCGTGTGCCGTCCGGCAGCACGCCCAGCGCGAGATAGATCGCCTTGTTGCGCACGACGGCGTCTTCGCGAATCTTGACCCGCAGCGCATCGAAGAACACGACTGGATACATCGGTTCGAGCGGCCGCCCTTGCCAAGCGGTTACTTCGGCTATCACTTCGTCGGTCACCGAGCTGATGAATTCCGGCGACACCTTGGTTGCGTACTGTTCCAGCAGAAAGCCCTGGATCTCTCGGACCGTCATGCCTCGGGCATACATGGCGACGATCTTGTCGTCTGTGAGCTTTCGCCGTTAAGGAGCCAAACCGTTTTCGGCATAAAGGCGCCAGGGACTTTTCTGTGGCGCCACAAGTCTTTCGGCGTATAGGCGCCAGTAGATTTTCGCCGTAAAGGCGCCACTGGCGTCTGAGTCGGGCGCTCGAACTTCGCCAACCGCTACCCTCCCGGCACGCATTTGCTCCGGAGGGTGGCTTGAAGAGGAAGTTCGAGATGTACCAATATCGACAGGTTCTGGTGCGAATGCGCCAGGGTGACTCCGACCGGGATATCGACCGGTCGAAGATCATGGGCCGTAAGAAGCTGGCAGCCGTGCGGGAGATCGCAACCGAGCGCGGGTGGCTTTCTCCGGACAACGCTCTGCCGGATGACGCGCAGCTCGCTACAGCGTTTAGTCGCAAGGAGTTCCTGCCCGCAAGCTGTATCTCGTCGGCCAAACCGTGGCGCGAACAGATTGCCCAGTGGCATGACGCGGGCGTCCCTGGCACGACGATTCACAGCGCCCTGGTGCGCAACCACGGCTACGAAGGAAGCTACTCATCCGTATACAGACTGCTTCAACAGCTGAAGGCGGAGCTTACGCCGGATGTACCGATGCGGCTGGAGTTCAAACCTGCTGATGCCGCACAGGTTGATTTCGGCGCAGGTCCGACCATCACGGATGCGCACACGGGAGAGATCCACAAGACATGGTTCTTCGTGATGACCTTGTGCTGATCGCGGCATCAATACGTTGAGTTTGTCCGCGACCAGAGTGTCGACATGTGGTTACTGTGTCATCGCCATGCCTTCGAATGGTTCAATGGCGTAGTGGGACGCGCGCCATCATAGATAACCCAAAGTGTGCCATCGTCAAGGCCTGTATCTACGAACCCGAAGTCCAGCGGGCCTACGTGCAATGCGCCGAAGGGCATTCGTTCAAGGTCGATCCGTGTCCGCCGAGGGACCCGGCTAAAAAGGGAATTGTCGAATCGGGCGTCAAATACGTGAAGTCGAGCTTCTGCCGCGCGTCAAACAAGGTGAGAGCAGCGCGTCAATCAGGATGAGAGTACTGGCGTTGTGGCAGCGGCTCCGGGCTACGCCCTCCACCGCTGCCGCAACGCCGCGCCGAAGAGTCCGTCCCGCTGCCGGGGTGCCTTGTCGGTGGTCGCGGTAAATCGGGTATGAACAGCTCTTCCATGTAGCGAAGGGAGGCTGAGTTGCCCGGCCGACACATCAACGACCATCAGATGAGGCTCTACATGAAGTACAGACTCAAGGAAGGACCAGCTCAAGCGGCTGCGCGCGCCGGGTTCAGCGCTGCCACGGGTTATCGCATCGATCAGGACCGGCGACTGCCATCGCAGAAGAAGGCACCACGTGCGCGCCGCCGTCCCGAGCTTCCGGGCAACGTGCGCCGCACACTGGAGCGCCGTATTCGCGACTGGCGCGCACTCCATGGCGAGGAGCATGACGTTATGTTCCGTCAGGTACACGAACCCGGTCGTCTCGGGTTGTCCGACTTCACCGAGATGGACAGCCTGGGCGTCACCGTGGCGGGTGTCGCGCTTGACCACCGCCTCTATCACTTCCGGCCGGCCTGCTCGGGCTTTGAGCACGCTCACGTCATTCTCGGCGGCGAGAGCTATGTCGCGCTGGCTGAAGGGCTGCAGAACGCCATCTGGGCACTCGGGGGCGCGCCACGCGAGCACCGCAGCGACAGCCTGTCGGCGGCGTTCCGCAATCTCGATGCCGACGCGCGCAAGGATCTGACCACGCGTTACGATGCACTGTGCGCCCACTACGGCATGCAGCCACACGCAACAACCGTGGCGTTGCCCACGAGAACGGCGCCATCGAGAGCCCTCATGGCCACCTCAAGAGCGCAGTGCGTGATGCGTTGCTTCTGCGCGGCAGTCACGACTTCGACAATCTCGGTTCCTATCGCCGCTTCATCGACGAGATCGTCGGTCGAATCAACGCGCGTAATGGCAAACGCATTGAGCTCGAGCGGGCACTGCTTCAGCCGCTTCCGGTCCAGCGTACGTGCGACTACGAGGAAACGCGCGTTGACCTTCGATCGCCTGCTTGAGCAGCTACCGCAGCGCCAGGCATGCAGGACCATGATTGAACTGCTCAGCCTGGCCACGAGCACAACTGCGAAGCGCAACTGGCCCAGGCGCTGCAGCAGAGTCTGGACGATGGACAGTTACCCGAGCTGGACGCACTGTGTTCGCGTTTCGAAGCGAAGCGCACGAACAGCATGCCGGAGGTGAACGTCCAGCTGGCACCGCTGAGCGACTACGAAGCCCTGCTTGACGACATGGCGACGGAGGTGACGGCATGGTCTCGACATCAACGCCACCCGCCTGTCGCTGCTGCTCAACGATTTGCGGCTGCCCGCCATCAAGCAGATCTGGTCCAGCTTTGCTGAGCGCTCCGACACG
>LFKV01000041.1 GCA_001189345.1 Candidatus Paraburkholderia kirkii | reverse complement strand
GAGCTTCCGACGCGTACCAAAGGATTACGCCCGCTGCTCATGACTCGATTCCTCTCCAGGGGTTTGCTCGTCAACATCGCCGTGGTGCTGGCTGCGCTCGGCGCGAACGCCTTCGTCGCGTGCGAACGAATCGGCGATCTGCGCGGAAGCGATGCGCGCACGCTGCGTTCCATGAGCCTCATGCGCGATCTCGCGGCCTGGCGCGGCACGCTCGGCGAATCGCTCACGCAACTGAGCTGCTTCGAGGCGATGGGTATTGCGGAAACCGGCGCGCGGCACCAGGAGCGCGAAGCGCATCTCGACGCGCTCGAAGCTGGCGTAAGCGCTCGATCTATACCGTTGTCTCGTTCTAGGTAGAAGATGCAATCATCAGCCGCAACGGACACGATTGACCGACAGTGTCCACGAACTGCGGAGAATGGACACAATGTCTCAGACAGTCGAATTGCCGGCCAAGCGCCAGAACCGGCGGCATCCGTTGGAATGGAAACGAACGGTCGTCGAGCAGACATTTGAACCAGGAGCCTCGGTCGCTCGGGTCGCCCGCGACAATAACGTCAATGCCAACCAGGTATGGGCGTGGCGCAAACTGTACGCGCAGGGCCTGCTGGTCGAAGATGCTCAGACGCAGGCCATGTTGCCTGTTGTTGTCGATGTTCAGCCCGATCGGGCAACTGACCATCTGCCGGATTCGACGAAGTTGTGCAGGCCGCTCCAGTTACTACGAGCGGCAGGATTGAGCTTCAGCACGGCAATACTTCCGTCCGGATAGAAGGCACGCCCGACGCGACGATCTTGCGCCTGGTACTCGAGCGGCTTCTCTGATGATCGGCCTGCCTGCAAATACGCGGATCTGGATCGCCGCAGGCGTCACTGACATGTGATCCGGCTTTAATGCGCTTGCAGCGAAGGTGCAGACAGTGCTTGAGAAGGATCCGTACGGTGGCCAGGTTTTTATCTTCAGAGGGCGCCGTGATGACCTTATGAAGGCGTTGTACTGGAGCGATGGCGGCCTATGTCCGTTTGCAAAGCGCCTTGAGAAAGGACGTTTTGCATGGCCACGTGCTGACACTGGTGTTGTGGCGCTGACAACGGCTCAACTGGCGCTGCTTCTCGAAGGGTTTGACTGGCGCGAACCGATCGAGGCAGCACGCCCGCGCAGCGCTTTGTAAACGTCAGTTACCTGATGATCCGCGTGCAGCAGACAGTCGTAAACTGCTGCCATGGATCTGACCGGTAGCGACCTGCCCGACGACATCGATGATCTGAAGCTGAGGATCGCGAAGTTGCGTCGCATGCAGTTCGGTCGCAATCATCTGGAACGCGAAGAGCGCATGCACCGTCCGGCCGAAGAACGTTGCCCCGGCTGCGGTGGCACGCTCAAGCCACTGGGCGAAGACATATCCGAGCAGCTCGAATCCAAACTCGCCTGTTCGTGCTGTGACTGCATCGTGCAGGCTGCCGCGCCGAGTCGTCCAATTGACCGGGGCCTTCCTGGGCCTGCATTGCTCGCACATATCGCGACATCGAAGTTTGCCTATCACATCCCGCTCTATCGGCAATCTGTCATGTACGCGCGCGATGGCGTCGAGATTGAGTCGGGCACCATGTGCCACTGGCTGGGCAGCCAGACATGGCTGCTCGATCCGCTGGTGGACGCAGTGCGCCGCTATGCGCTCGGTGGCACCAAGGTTCACGCCGACGACACGCCGTTGCCAGTGCTCGCGCCGGGCAATGGCAAGACGAAGACGGGGCGGCTCTGGGTATATGTGCGCGATGATTGGCCCAGTGGTTCGACTGAGGCTCCAGCAGTCTGGTTCGCTGATACACCGGATCGTCGCGGCGAACATCCGCAGCGACACCTTGCCAGCTTCAAGGGCGTACTGCAGGCTGACGCGTTTGCCGGCTACGCGGAACTCTACGCCGGTGGTCAGATCCGGGAAGCTGCGTGCCTGGCACATGCACGTCGAAAGCTGCACGATCTGCACGCTGTGCGACCGTCGTCGATTACCAACGAAGCACTCGAGCGCTTTGGCGCGCTCTATGGCATAGAGGAACACATTCACGGCAAGCCTCCGGGGGAACGGCTGCGAGTTCGCCAGACGCAGGCGGTGCCGCTGCTTGAGGATATGAAGCGGTGGTTCGAAGCGACGATTCTCACACTCTCCGCGAAATCGGACACCACCAAGGCGATCCAGTACTCGTTGAATCGCTGGCCTGCGCTTGTCTACTACTGCGGTGATGGTCAGGCGGAGATCGACAATCTGATCGCCGAGCGGGCGCTACGCGGCGTCGCAATTGGAAGGCGGAATTATCTGTTTGCCGGCGCAGACACAGGCGGCGAACGTGCAGCCGCGATGTACAGCCTGATCGGCTCAGCACGCCTGAATGGTATCGATCCCGAAGCCTATCTGCACTACGTCATCGAGCGCGTTGCCGATTACCCGATAAACCGCATCGACGACCTGTTACCCTGGAACGTCGCTCCTGTGTTGCCCGCCTCCGCGCACATCGATTCCATTCGCTAGCAGCGCCGCCTTCAAAGGTCAATGTCGACCCTCGATGGTACTGATCGAGCGCTTACAAAGCAGCCGCCGACGAGCTGGAACCTCTACGCACCGAGCGAATACGGCTTCTATTCGAACGTGAATCCGAACGTCGATCATCCGCGCTGGAGTCAGGCGACGGAACGGCGCATCGGCGAGGACGGCTTCTTTCAGCCGAAGCGCAAGACGCTCATGTTCAACGGCTACGGCGATCAGGTCGCGTCGCTGTATCAGGGCATGGACCTCAAGAAGAATTTCTGAACGATGCCGTCCGCTTCCGAAATTCGCTGTTCCTCCGCGACGCCGCGAGCTCGGGGCTGGGTCGTGCCTGCGAAAGTCATCGTGTTCATCGCGATGCTTTATCCGCTTGCGCGCATCGTCCTGCTCGGCGCGAGCGGAGGACTCGGCGCGAATCCGATCGAGTTCATCACGCGCTCGACCGGGTTGTGGACGCTCGTCTATCTCTGCATCACGCTCGCGATCACGCCCGTGCGCCGCATGACGGGCATCCCGGCGCTCGCGCGCTTTCGCCGCATGATCGGACTATACGCGTTCTTCTTCGCGGCGTTGCACTTCACGACGTTGTCGCCGCCATGCTGAAGGACATCGGCAAGCGGCCGTTCATCACGGTGGGCTTCGCGGCGTTCGTGCTGCTGATTCCGCTCGCGGCGACGTCGCCCAGGGCGATGGTCTGCAGGCTCGGGCGCCGCTGGCAGACCTTGCATCGGACGATCTATCCGATCGCCGCGCTCGCAATCCTGCATTTCTGGTGGATGAAGGCAGGCAAGCACGATTTCGAGCTGCCGAAAATCTATGGTGCGATCGTGATCGCGTTGCTCGGCTGGCGCGTCGTCGCATGGATCAAGGCGAAATCGGCGCAGCGGCGCGCGTAAAAAAAAGCGACGCCGTTCGAGCGTCGCTTTTTCGGTCGAAGCGCGGTCGCTTCAGTCCGGAAGAATTGATTCCCCGGCAAACAACTGCTTCACCTCTTCGCGCTCGCGCACGAGCCGCGCACGTTCTCCATCGACCATGACTTCGGCGGCGCGCGGACGCGTGTTGTAGTTCGAGCTCGTCACGAAGCCGTATGCGCCCGCCGAGCAGATCGCGAGCAGGTCGCCTTGCTCGATCGCCAGTTCGCGGTCGCGTCCGAGCCAGTCGCCGCTTTCGCATACCGGGCCGACGACATCGTACCTGTGCGCCTTCGCATCGCGCTTCACGACCGGCACGATGCGATGAAACGCCTCGTACATCGCGGGGCGCGCGAGATCGTTCATCGCGGCATCGACGATGGCGAAGTTCTTTTCCTCGCCCGGCTTCAGATACTCGACGCGCGTGAGCAGCACGCCCGCATTGCCGACGAGCGAACGCCCCGGCTCGAAATACACTTCGCGCCGGCCGTGACCGCGCTTTTCGATATGCGCGAGCAGCGTCTTCACGAAATCGCCGATATCGGGCGGCGTTTCGTCGTCGTAGGTGATGCCAAGACCGCCGCCGACATCGACGTGGCGAATGCTCATGCCGTCCGATTCGATCTGTTCGACGAGTTCGAGCAGCTTGTCGACCGCGTCGAGATACGGGCTGATCTCGGTGATCTGCGAGCCGATATGGCAATCGATGCCGACGACATCGAGATTCGCCATCGCATGCGCTTGCGCGTAGGTCGCGCGCGCGTCGCTGAAGGCCACGCCGAACTTGTTCGACTTGAGCCCGGTGGAGATGTACGGATGCGTTTTCGCGCCGACGTCGGGATTGACGCGCAGCGAGACCGGCGCCTTCTTGCCGAGCGACTTCGCCACTTCGTTCAGCGCGTGCAGCTCGGGAATCGATTCGACGTTGAAGCACTTCACGCCCGCCTCGAGCGCCTCGCGCATTTCCGCCGCCGACTTGCCGACGCCCGAGAACACCGTGTTCTGCGCCTTGCCGCCCGCCGCCAGCACGCGCGCCAGCTCACCCGACGACACGATGTCGAAGCCCGCGCCCATGCGTGCGAACACGTTGAGCACCGCGAGGTTGCTGTTCGCCTTCACCGCGACGTGCACGGTCGCGCGGCGGCCCGCGCAGGCATCGGCGTAGGCGTGATAGGCGCGTGTGAGCGCCTCGCGCGAATAGACGTAGAGCGGCGTGCCGAACGGCTCCGCGAGCGACGCGGCTGAGACGCCTTCGGCGTGCAGCACGCCGTCGACGTAATGGAATGCGGAATCACTCATGCGTGGAATCGGAAATGCGCCGGGAAGGCGTCAGGGCTTGCGAATCAGTAAGCGGACGAGGCGGCCTTCGGCGCCGAAGCAGCATTGGGCGCTCAGGTCCGTCTCGGGCGAGAGCGTCAGCGGCTGGCCGGACGTGTCGGGAACGGTGCCTCTGCGCAACGCCGTTTCGTCGCTCGGAGTCATGTTCGAAGGCGGCGTATTCTGGAGATCGTTAGGACGTTGCGGCAGCGGCGGCACCGTCGGCAGATAAAGCGGACCGCGTTGCCCACAACCGCCGAGCGTGAGTGTTGCCGCGGCGCCAAGGCTCAAAGCCGCTACAATCGCGCTCATCCTGAAAGCGACTCGCATGACCGTCCCTATATGATTAATCGATGGAGTTTAGCATGACAGACCAGGAATACCTGACGCTGGCGGAAGCCGCGCTGACCGCCATCGAGCGCTCGGTGGACCAGGCCGACGCCGAAATCGAATTCGAGCGCAGCGGCAATGTGCTGACACTGGAATTCGAGAACCGCACGAAGGTGATCGTGAATTTGCAGCCGCCGAAGCACGAGATCTGGCTCGCGGCGAAGGCGGGCGGATTTCACTACAAATACGTCGACGGCGCCTGGCGCGACACGCGCGACAACAGCGAATTCTTCGCCGCGCTGAGCAAGTATGCGAGCGAACAGGCGGGCGAGCCGATCAGCTTCGAAGCGTAAAAAAAAGCGAGCGGATCATTCGACCCGCTCGCCTCGAACCTCGCAAGGACAGTGGTTACTGCCCCTTGAACAGATTCATGATGTCCTGCTTTTCCTGCTTGCCGACTTCTGGCGCGGGCGCCGTCACGCCGGACACACCCTCCTGCGGCGGCGCCTGGCTCACGCTGATGGTCGCGACGAGGCCATGGCCCGGCGTCATGTCGTCGAAGTACAGCTCGCCCCCGAGCGACGTGACATCGGGCGGCATCAACGGCTTGTACTCGGGCACGCCCTTCAGCGCGCGGCTCATGTATTCCATCCAGACGGGCAGCACGAGGCCGCCGCCGGTTTCCTTGTCGCCCAGGCTGCGCGGATTGTCGTAGCCGATCCACGCGACCGCCACGAGCGTGCGCTGATAACCGGCGAACCACGCGTCGCGCGAATCGTTCGTTGTGCCGGTCTTGCCGGCGAGGTCGCCGCGCTTCAGCTGATTCGTCTTCGCGCCCGTGCCGCGCTGCGCGACGCTCTGCAGCAGACTGTTCATCACGAACGCGTTGCGCGGCGTGATCGCGAGCGGCGCGCTCTGCTGCGCGACGAGCGGCTGCGGATGCGAGACAACGCGGCCATACGGATCGATGATATCGGCGATCAGATACGAATTCACGCGATACCCGCCGTTCGCGAACACCGCATAGCCGGCGGCCATCTGCAGCGGCGTGACGAGACCTGCGCCGAGCGCTATCGGCAGATAGGCGGGGTTGCGGTCCGCGTCGAAACCGAAGCGCGTGATGTACTGCTGCGCGTACTTCGTGCCGATGTGACTCAGGATGCGGATCGACACCATGTTCTTCGAGCGCTGCAGCGCGGAGCGCATCGTCATCGGGCCGTCGAAGCCGCCGCCGTAGTTCTTCGGCTCCCATGCCTGGCCGCCGGTTTCGGCGGCGCTGAAGAAGAGCGGACCGTTGTTGATGATGGTCGCCGGAGAAAGCCCCTTCTCGAGCGAAGCCGAATAGATGAATGGCTTGAAGCTCGAGCCCGGCTGACGCCACGCCTGCGTCACGTGATTGAACTTGTTCTTGTTGAAGTCGAAGCCGCCGATGGGCGCGCGGATCGCGCCGTCCTGCGGCACCATCGAAATCAGCGCGCCTTCCACCTGCGGCAGTTGCGTGATGGTCCAGTCGCCGTCGTCGTTCTTCATCAGGCGCACGATCGCGCCCGGACGAATGCGCGCGTTCGGCTGCGCGCGCGAGCTCAGCGCGAACTGGACGAAGCGCAGATCGTTGCGGCTGATCGTCGCCGTATTGCCGTCGATGAAATTCGCCTCCATTTCCTTTAGGCTCGCCGACGTCACCACCGCCGCGACGATCTCGCCGTTGTCGGGATGCTCGGCCAGCGCATCGTCGATGGCCTGCTCGCGGTCGTCCGGATCCGCCGGCAGCTCGATGTAGCCTTCCGGTCCGCGATAGCCGTGACGATGCTCTTAGAGACGGTTTCATAAAGGCTGTTGAGATTGCCGAAGAGTGTTCCAGCAGATCAAGCAACAACCCGAGCGGCTGCTTCACCGCCTGATCGTATTCGTCGCGCGAAATGAAGTTCAGCTCCAGCATGCGCTGCAGGATGTACTCCTGCCGGACCTTCGCGCGCTTCGGATTGACGACCGGGTTGTATGCCGACGGCGCCTTCGGCAGGCCGGCGAGCATCGCGGCCTCGGCGAGCGAGATGTCCTTCAGGTCCTTGCCGAAGTAGACGCGCGCCGCGCTCGCGAAGCCGTATGCGCGCTGCCCGAGATAGATCTGATTCGTATAGACCTCGAGAATCTGATCTTTCGTCAGCGCACGCTCGATCTTGTACGCAAGCAGCATCTCGTAGATCTTGCGCGTGTAGGTCTTTTCGCTCGACAGGAAGAAGTTGCGCGCCACCTGCATCGTGATCGTGCTCGCGCCCTGCGATGCGTGGCCGTTGGTCAGCGCGACCGAGCACACGCGCAGGATGCCGGTGAGATCGACGCCGCCGTGATCGTAGAAACGCGCGTCCTCGATCGCGAGCACGGCTTTTTTCAGATGATCGGGCACGTCCTGAATGCGCACGACGCTGCGGCGCTCCTCGCCGAACTCGCCGATCAGCACGTGATCCGCGGTGTAGATGCGCAGCGGCACCTTCGGCCTGTAGTCGGTGAGCGCCTCGAGCGACGGTAGGTTCGGCATCGCGACCACGAGCGCATAGCCGAGCACCAGACCCGCGCAGACGACGAGCGCGAAGATGCTGACGAGGAATCCGAGCAGAAGCCGCGCCCACCACGGGTGCTTGGCTTTCTTGCGCCCCTCGGGCGACGTGGACGGCGGGTTGGTCGGGGAAGAGGATTGCATAGCACCACCAAAAAACAGTCACGCGATTATAGCCGCCCGGGTTTGAGACTTTTCTGAACGCTTACAACCCACGCTGCCATCGCGCCTGCTGATTGCTGTCTTCAAGATACGCGCGATCGTGCGCGGAAGCATCTTCTTATCGCGCGCGTTGGCCATTCGGACGAATGTTCGCCGGCGATGGCGCTCGCGACAATCCTTCCACGTCAAGCGACCGAACGGTTCGGGGCGCGAGTGAATGGAAGGAGTGGGTCATGAGCAAAGAAAACGCGTTGTGCGGTACGATGCTGACGGTCACGCGGCGCTGTGCGGCGGGCACCGACGTCGGCGAGGATGCGGTGCGGCTGGCCGTCGTCAGCAGAAGGCTGCGGGCGAACGCGACGCTGTGCGTGGAACACCTGGAGTCGGTGCTGCTTCCGTCGGGCGCCGTGATCAACGGCGATTTGGTCGATCGCGCGGTCGTCGTGTCGGCGCTGCGCGAGGCGTTCGGGCGGCTGCCGTCCAGCGGCGCGTGGCGCGCGCTATCTCGTCTGCTGGCTGGAGAGCACGGGACTGCACGGCTGGCTCGTCGGCGCTCTCGGCATCGAGAGCGAGATGCGCTATCCCGCGCCGGAATACCGGAGCGTTGCCGACGCGCTGCGCGATCTGGTGGGCGGGCACGCTCCGCTCGATTGCGTCTACGCGGGCGGCCAGCTCGAATTGCTGGCGCATGCCGGCGTTCCGCTTCCGGTGCTGGGCAAGACCTTCGCCTGTCCGGCGCTGCCGTTCGAGTCGGCGCCGTATTGCAACGGCGCGGCCGAGATCATGGCCGCGCACAAGCATTCGCCGCGCTTCGCGGCCGCCTTCGGGCTTGCCTTGCGCGAGGTGATGCAATGACCGCCGCGACGCTCGAGGGATTCAACCTGCTGCCGCATCGGGCGCGCAAGCGCCGCGAGGTGCGTCGGCGGCGGCTCGCGCTGCTGGCGGCCGCGAGTCTGGCGGGCTGCGCGGCGGTGGGCGCGGTCGCGGGCGCGGGCCGGGACGCGTTCGGACGCGCCCGTCTGGACGAGCGGCGCATCGCGCTGGAAGCGACGTTGCGCGCGTCGGGCGCGCAGATCGACGAACACGCGCGGCTCGTTCGCTCCGAAGCCGATCGGCGTCGCGCGCGGGAGACCGCGCAACCGCTGGCGACGCCGCGCGAGCGTTTCCTCGCGCTGCTCGAGGCTCTCGCGGACGCGCCGCCGCAACGGGGCATCGCGCTTCAACGCACCTCGCAGCGCACCAGCGAGGTCGAGCTTGCCGTGCTCGCGCCCCGATTCGCAGACGACGGCTCAGGCCCCGTTCGACCCGGGCCCGCCGCCCGTAGCCGCTGCACTGGCCGATACGCCGGCCGCGAAGCCCGCCGCCGAGCTGCGGATGCGCTCGAAGGGCCGCCGGTCCCGTTGCGGCCCGCCGCACGCCTGAGCAGCGCAGACCCGGTCTCGGGCACCGCGCCGAGCGGTGACGCAGGCAAGCCGATCAGCCTCGATCTGAAGAATGCCGATCTGCGCGCCGCCCTGCACGCGTTCGCGCAGTTCACCGGGCTGAACATCGTCGCGAGCGAGAAAGTGCGCGGGCAGGTGTCGATGAACCTCGTCGCCGTGCCGTGGCGGCGCGCGTTCGATACGCTTCTCGAAGTGAACGGCCTCGCCATGGAGGAGCGCGGCAACGTGATCTGGGTCGCGCCGCTCGCGGAGCTCGCCGCGCGCGAAAAGCTGCGCTATGAGGCGCATGCGCGCGCCGCCGATCTCGAGCCGCTTGCGAACCGCACGTTCGTGCTGCGCTATGCGCGCGCGGAGGACATGCGCAAGACGCTGACCGGCTCCGGCAGCCAGCGGGTGCTGTCCAAGCGCGGTTCCGCCATCGCCGATGCGCGCACGAACCTGCTGTTCGTGACCGATCTCGACGCGCGTGCGGCAGATCGCCGATCTCGTCTCCCTGATCGACAAGCCGACGCCGCAGGTGATGATCGAGGCGAAGATCGTCGAGGGCGAAGCCAGGCTGTCGCGCAATCTCGGCGTCAAGCTGAGCGTTGCGCCGCAGAGCGATCCGGCGACGGGTTTCGCGGGCGGCAAGGACGGTGTGGTATACGATCTGTCGGCGGGGCCGATCAACGGCTTCGACGCCGCGATCGCCGGCCTCACGCTGTTCGTCGCGCAGGCCACGCGGCTGCTCAATCTCGAGCTGAGCGCGCTGGAAGCGGAGGGGCGCGGGCAGATCGTGTCGCGGCCGCGCGTGGTGACGGCGGATCGCGTGAAGTCCATCGTCGAGCAGGGCATGGAGGTGCCGTATCAGGCGAAGATCGGCAACGGCATGTCGGGCGTGCAGTTCGGCGCGCAATGCTCAAACTGGAGGTCGAGCCGCAGATTACGCCGCACGGGCACGTCATTCTCGATCTCGACATCACGAAGGACAGCCTGGGCGAGCAGACGGCGAACGGCCCGGCCATCCACACGAAGCACGTCCAGACGCGCGTGGAAGTGAAAACGGCGGCACGGTGGCGATCGGCGGCATCTATTCCGACGACGAACGCGACGACACGACCGGCGTGCCGGGGCTGTCGAAACTGCCGCTGATCGGCTGGCTGTTCCGTCACGACGCCCGGCGCACGTCGAAGAGCGAGCTCGTCATCCTGATCACGCCGCACGTGATCGCGTCGGGCGGATAAGGCTGGCGGCGCGACTCGACAAAGCGGGCAGTTTGCCCTTAAGCTGCCGCACGAACAAATTGCATCGAACTGGAAGGAAACCAAGTTGCAGGAAGGGCACGCGAACGCGAACATTTTTTTCGTCGGACTCATGGGGGCGGGTAAAACCACCGTGGGCCGTGCGGTTGCGCGCCGTCTGCAGCGCTCGTTCATCGATTCGGATCTGGAGATCGAGGCGCGCACGGGCGCCCGCATCCCGGTGATCTGGGAGCTCGAAGGCGAGGCGGGTTTCCGCCAGCGCGAGGCGAACATCATCGACGAGCTGTCGCAGCGCAGCAGCATCGTGCTCGCGACGGGCGGCGGCGCGGTGCTGCGGCCCGAGAATCGCAAACATCTGAAGAATCGCGGCATCGTCATTTATCTGCGCGCGAATCCGCACGACCTCTGGCAGCGCACGCGGCGCGACAAGAACCGCCCGCTCCTGCAGACCGAGGACCCGCGCGGCAAGCTCGAAGCACTCTTTCAGACGCGCGATCCGCTGTATCACGAATGCGCGGACTACGTCGTGGAAACCGGGCGGCCGACCGTGAACGCGCTCGTCAACATGGTCCTGATGCAACTGGAGGTGGCCGGCGTGGTCAACCCGGCTGAGTCATAATGTCCGCCATGATTACCCCAACGATCACCGTCAGCGTCGAGCTGGGCGAGCGCGCCTATCCCATTCACATCGGTGCGGGCCTGATCGGCTGCACGGAACTCTTTGCGCCGCATACATATCAAGGATGCGTCGGTGGCGATCGTCACCAACTCGACCATCGATCCGCTCTATGGCGATCAATTACGCGCCGCGCTCGGCCCCCTCGGCAAGAAGGTGACAACCGTCGTCTTGCCGGACGGCGAGGCGCACAAGAACTGGGAAACGCTCAACCGGATCTTCGACGCCCTGCTCACCGAACGGGCCGACAGCAAGACCACGCTGATCGCGCTCGGCGGCGGCGTCGTTGGCGACATGACCGGCTTTGCCGCCGCGTGCTACATGCGCGGCGTACCGTTCATCCAGGTTCCTACGACCTTGCTCTCGCAGGTGGATTCGTCCGTCGGCGGGAAGACGGGCATCAATCACCCGCTCGGCAAGAACATGATCGGCGCGTTCTATCAGCCGCAAGCGGTGATCGCCGACATCGCCGCGCTGCATTCGCTGCCCGCGCGCGAAATGGCGGCGGGCATCGCGGAAGTCATCAAGACCGCCGCGATCAAGGACGCCGAATTCTTCGAATGGATCGAGGCGAACATCGACGCGCTCAACCGCTAGGACGAGACCGCGCTCGCGCACGCGTTCAAGCGCTCGTGCGAGATCAAGGCGTCGCGGTGGTGGCGTCGGACGAGCGCGAAGGCGGGCAGCGCGCAATCCTCAATTTCGGCCACACCTTCGGCCATGCGATCGAAGTCGGGCTCGGCTACGGCGAATGGCTGCATGGCGAGGCGGTCGGCTGCGGCATGGTGATGGCCGCCGATCTGTCGGTGCGCCTCGGCAAGCTCGACGAAGCCGCGCGCCGGCGTCTCGTGGGCGTGATCAAGGCCGCGAAACTGCCGGTCACGGCGCCGAAGCTCGGCGACGACCGCTACGTCGATCTGATGAAGGTCGACAAGAAGGCCGAAGCCGGCGAGATCAAGTTCATTCTGCTGACCCGCTTCGGCGCAACCGAAATCACGAGCGCACCCGATCAGGCCGTGCGCGCGACACTCGCCGCCAGCGTCTGATTCGCGCGGCGGCCAGGACCACGACGATGCGGAGCAGCCGGTGAGCGAAAAAGAACGTCAACTTCCGCCGGGTACGCCGTCGACGCTCGCGCTCGAAGCGCATATCGCGCCGTACGCCGCGCATTCCTCGCAGTCGCGCGGCCGACGTTTCGCCGAGGCGCCGCCGGCGGCACGCACCGAGTTCCAGCGCGACCGCGACCGCATCGTGCATTCGACTGCCTTTCGCCGGCTCGAGTACAAGACGCAGGTGTTCGTCAATCATGAAGGCGACCTCTTCCGCACGCGTCTCACCCACAGTCTCGAAGTGGCGCAGATCGCGCGTTCGGTCGCGCGCAATCTGCGGCTGAACGAGGACCTCGTCGAAGCCATTTCACTCGCGCACGATCTCGGCCACACGCCGTTCGGCCACGCGGGGCAGGACGCGCTGCACGAATGCATGCGCGATCATGGCGGCTTCGAACACAATTTGCAGAGCCTGGCCGTAGTCGATCAGCTCGAAGAACATTACGGCGCGTTCAACGGCCTGAATCTGTGCTTCGAGACCCGCGAGGGCATTCTCAAGCATTGCTCGCGCGAGAATGCGCGCAAGCTCGGCGAACTCGGCGAGCGCTTTCTGACCGGCAAGCAGCCTTCGCTCGAAGCGCAGATCACGAACGTCGCGGATGAAATCGCGTACAACAATCACGATGTCGACGATGGCCTGCGCTCCGGCCTCATCACGCTCGAGCAGCTTTCCGAAGTGAGCCTCTGGCACACGCACTGCGATGCCGCGCGTGCCGATTATCCGAACATCGAGGGGCGCAGGCTGATCCACGAGACGATCCGCCGCATCATCAACACGCTGATTGTCGATCTGATCGAGTCGACCAGCCGCAATCTCGAACGCGTCGTGCCGCAGTCGCTCGACGACGTGCGCAATGCGCCGCCGCTCGTCGCGCACAGCGACGAAGTCGCGGCCCAGGCGGCGCAGCTCAAGCGCTTCCTGTTCAGGAACCTCTACCGGCACTATCGCGTGATGCGCATGGCCAACAAGGCGAAGCGCGTCGTGACGGGCCTGTTCGACGCCTTCACCGACGATCCGCGGCTCCTGCCGCCGGCCTATCAGGCGCGCCCGCCGGTGGCGGAGGAATCGGCGAACGACGCGTCTTCGTCGAGCCACGACGGTTCGCAGGCGCGGCTCATCGCGCATTACATCGCCGGAATGACCGATCGCTATGCATTGAAGGAATATCAACGCCTGTTTGTCATCGACAACAACTAACATCGCGCGTTCAATGCGCGAATCCTCAAAAGGAGACTCATCGATGAGCTGCAAGCCCCTGTTCCGCTCGATCTCGGCCGCAGCCGTTCTGGCGTTCGGAGCCAGCACCGCGGCACACACCGCGACGGAAATCCAGTTCTGGCACGCGATGGAAGCCGCGCTCGGCGAGCGTGTGAACGACATCGCCAACGATTTCAACGCGTCGCAGAGCGACTACAAGACCGTCCCCGTATTCAAGGGCACTTATGACCAGACGCTCGCGGCGGGCATCGCGGCCGCAGCGGCAATGCGCCGGCGATCCTGCAGGTCTACGAAGCCGGCACCGCGACGATGATGCAGGCGAAGAAGGCCGTCATCCCGGTCTACGACTACGACGTGTTCAAGCAGGCGGGCGTGCCGCTCGACGAGAAGGCGTTCGTGCCGACCATCTCCGGCTATTTACAGCGACGCGAAGACCGGCCATCTGATCTCGATGCCGTTCAACAGCTCCACGCCGGTCCTTTATTATAACAAGGACGCGTTCAAGAAGGCCGGCCTCGATCCAAACCAGCCGCCAAAAACCTGGGCCGACGTCGAAGCCGACGCGAAGAAGCTCAAGGCCGCGGGCTACTCGTGCGGCTACTCGTGCGGCTATTCGTGCGGCTATTCGTCGGGCTGGCAGAGCTGGATTCAGCTTGAGAACTACAGCGCGTGGCATGCCGCGCCGTTCGCATCGAAGAACAACGGCTTCGACGGCCTGGACGCTAAGCTCGAATTCAACAAGCCGCTGCAGGTCGCGCACATCCAGTTCCTGCAGAACATGGCGAAGGAAGGCACCTTCACGTACGTGGGCCGCAAGGACGAGCCAGTGTCGAAGTTCTATAGCGGCGATTGCGGCATCGTCACGAACTCGTCGGGCTCGCGCGCATCGACGGCGCGGGGCCGCTGCGTTTCTTCTGGGACGTCGTGCTGCCGCTCTCGAAGACGAACATCGCGGCGCTCTTCGTCATCACGTTCATCTACGGCTGGAACCAGTATCTCTGGCCGATTCTCATCACCAACCAGGTGTCGCTGCAGACGGTGGTGGTCGGCATCAAGAGCATGATCGCGTCGGGCGACACCGCGACCGAATGGCATTACGTGATGGCGGCGATGCTGCTGGCGATGCTGCCGCCGCTCGCAGTCGTCCTGACGGTGCAGCGCTGGTTCGTGCGCGGACTCGTGGACGCGGAAAAATAAACGGAGACCTCGGATAGATGGCTGCGCTGAATCTCAAGAGCGTGAAGAAAACCTACGACGGTTCGCAGTACGTGCTGCACGGCATCGATGTGGCGATCGAAGACGGCGAGTTCGTCGTGATGGTCGGACCCTCGGGCTGCGGCAAGTCCACGCTGCTGCGCATGGTCGCGGGGCTCGAAAGCGTGTCCGAAGGCACGATCGAGATCGGCGGCAAGGTCGTGAACAAGCTGGAGCCGAAGGATCGCGACATCGCTATGGTGTTTCAGAACTACGCGCTCTATCCGCACATGAGCGTCGCGCAGAATATGGCGTATGCGCTGAAGATCGGCGGCGCGGACCGCGCGACCATCGACGCGCGCGTGGCGAACGCCGCGCGTATCCTCGAACTGGAGCATCTGCTCGCGCAAGCCGCGCGAACTCTCCGGCGGGCAGCGGCAGCGCGTGGCGATGGGCCGCGCCATCGTGCGCGAACCAGCGGTCTTTCTCTTCGACGAGCCGCTGTCCAATCTCGACGCCAAGCTGCGCGTGCAGATGCGCCTCGAGATCCAGCGCCTGCATGCGCGGCTCGCTACGACGAGCCTCTACGTCACGCACGACCAGATCGAGGCGATGACGCTCGCGCAGCGCGTCATCGTGATGAACAAGGGGCACGCCGAGCAGATCGGCGCGCCGACCGAGGTATACGAGCGGCCGGCGACGGTTTTTGTCGCGAGCTTCATCGGCTCGCCGGCGATGAATCTGCTCGAAGGACGCCTTTCGGAGGATGGTTCGACTTTTCAAGTGGCGGGCGACGGACCCGGGCTGCCCGTCGCGGGCGCGAACGACGTGACCGCCGCGATGCACGGCCGCGAGTGGATCGTCGGCATTCGGCCGGAGCACATGACGCCGGGCGCCGGTGACGCCGCGAGCGCGGCGCTCGACGTCGATTCGGCCGAACTGCTCGGCGCGGACAATCTCGCGCACGGCAAGTGGGGCAAGCATGACGTGGCGGCGCGCCTGCCGCACGAACATCGGCCGCAGCGCGGCGAGAGGCTCGTCGTGTCGTTGCCCGCGCGTCATCTGCATTTCTTCGATCTCGCCACGGGCTTGCGCGCCAACTGAAAGAGACGGTGATGAGAACCTGGCCTTATCCCGGGATCGTCGCGCATCGCGGCGGCGGCAAGCTCGCGCCGGAGAACACGCTCGAGGCCATCGACGTGGGCGCGCACCTCGGCCACAGGATGATCGAGTTCGACGCCAAGCTTTCCGCGGACGACATCGTGTTCCTGCTGCACGACGACGCCGTGGACCGCACGTCGAACGGGCGCAGGGCGGCGAAAGCGATGACCTATGCCCAGTTGCGTGCGCTCGACACAGGCACGTGGTTCGGCGCCGAGTTCGCCGGCGCGCGCATGCCGACCCTCGCGCAAGTGCGCGAAGCACGGCCTCGCGGCGAACATCGAGATTAAGCCGAGTCAGGGCCGCGACGTGGAAACGGGTGTGCTCGTCGCTCGCGAGGCGGCCGCCTTGTGGGCGGATGCGGATCCGCTGCCGCTATTGTCGTCGTTCTCGCATGCGGCGCTGAAGGCGGCGCGCGACGTCGCGCCGAATCTGCCACGCGGGATGCTGTACGAACACATTCCGCAAGACTGGCGTGCGCAGACCGCGGTGCTATCGTGCGTGTCGCTGCACGCGAACCATCGCGTGCGCGACGAGGCGCTCGTCGCGCAGATCAAGGCGCGGGCCTGCGCATCCTCGCCTCTATACCGTGAACGAACCGGCACGCGCACGTCTGCTCGTGCAGTGGGACGTCGATGCGATCTGCACGGATCGCATCGACATCATCGGCGCGGACTTTCTGGACGCTTCTTCGTCCGGCTGAGCGGTCAGCGCACGCGCGCGAGCAACACGCCGGCGACGAGCGCCAGCCCGCCCACGAGCACGATCGTCTGCCAGGGCTTCTCGTGAATGTATGCATCGGCGTCTTCGATGACGGCGCCGGCGCGCTGCCGCAGCGCGGCGTGCGTATCGTTGAGGCGCGCGCGGGCGCTGTCGAGCCGCTCGCTGATCTGCGCGCGCAGCACGGCGGCATCGGCCGATGTGCCTTCGGCCAGCGTGCTTTCCAGCTCGCTCAGCAGCGAGCGCAGTTCGGAGCCGATATCCTCGGTGGCCTCACGGCCGTGCCGCGCCATGCGGCGCGCGCGCCGGCTGGTGGTGCTCCATGAGTCTCCGATGGCGTCTCGCGTATTAGGCAGTGCGTTCATAGATCGCTCCGTCGATGGATGAGTCGTGGATTGCCCGCCAGGTCGGCGGGAAAACCCATCATGCAGCAAATTCGATGCCGATGCGCCGCGCATGCCCAGCGCGTCGGTAAGGCGCGCCCGCGAGGGCGCGTCCGAGTGCCGGACACGTAAGAACTGCAAGCAATGCTTTCCGCCGAAGGTCACATTTACAAGGATCGTGAAAAAGATAATGCGGACATGCGCAAACATGCCCGCGTTATCTTTGTTACAACGACGTTGCTTATATCGTCGTAATCTCGTGGTGAGCGGAAACGTTTTAGAAGCGATAGCCTACGCGCAGATATGTGACGCTCGGGTTGAGCGTGATTTTCGCCTGGACTGGACATTGAGCGTGCCGACAGGCGTTTGCGCTTGCGTGCTCAACTTGGCCGTGGCCTTCAACGGAATGAACGAGACGGAAAATCCGGCGAACCAGTGTTCCGTGAAGTTGTAGGTCGCGCCGACATTGAACACGGGAGCCCACGAACTATCCGTGTCGACGGTGGTCCGACCATGCAGAACCGAACCTTCGAATGAATTGCTCGTTTGTGATTTTCGCGTCCGAGAACCAGGTACGCGTCACGCTAATGCCGACGAACGGGCGGAACTTCGGTTGAGGAGTATTGAAGAAGTATTTGAAGAGCAGCGTCGGGCTCCATTGTTTCGCGCTGCCGAGCTTGCCGTAAGGCTCGAGCGTGCCCGTGCCCTTCAGGTCGAATGTCAGCGGCACGCCCATTTCGAGTTCGGCCGCGATGTGGTCGGTTGCGAAGTAACCAAATGTGAAGCCGGCGGTGTCAGCGCTCGAAATGCTTGCGCCCGTACCGGGAACGTCGATATTGACCGGAGATCCGCCTACACTTGCTTCTTTGAGCGGACCGCTGCCGTCTTGTGGGGGCAAAGTGAAACCAGCCTGCAGTTGCGTAGAAGGATCCAGCCGACTGCGCATGTGCCGCGGTGGACACACACGCTAGTGCTGCGATCCCCGTGATGACTTGTTTTATTTTCAATTTGCGCTCCTCCGAAAAAGCACGCTCATTATGAACACAACATTTCAAAGTAACCATAGCGGTGGTGCCGTAGAGCATTTTCCCTAGGGTATGGAGCGGCTTTGGGGCTGCGTTGCACGGCATTTGCATGTGTTGTCCATGCTGCCGGGACGGCTCCTGAAGGCCCCCGATCGGGTAACACAAACGCGACCAACGGAATATCCACGGAATATCCAGAATGGCACGGCTTGCACGACTCTACGTTCCCGAACAGCCGCAGCATGTCATCCTGCGTGGTCTCGACCAGCAGCCCGCCTTTGTCGACGACCAGGACTACGAGCTCTTCATCGACTGCTTGAGGACTGCTTCACGTGATCATTACCTCTCCATCCACGCCTATGCGCTCATGCCGCAGGCCGTGCATCTGCTCGTCACGCCTCGCGATGAGTCCAGCCTGCCCAAGGCGATGCAGGCGGTCGGACGCCGTTACGTAGCGCACTTCAATCGCCGTTACATGCGGCGCGGCACGCTGTGGGAAGGCCGCTATCGGGCCACCGTCATCGAGGGCGAGCGCTACTTCCTGCTCGCCACGCGCGTCGTCGAGACGGCGCCGGTGCGCGCGCAACTCGTCGCGACGCCGCAGGACTACAAGTGGTCCAGCTACCGTCATCACATCGGGCTCACACTCGACGGCCTCATCACCGACCATCCGCTCTTCTGGTCGCTCGGCAACACGCCGTTCGAGCGCCAGCATGCCTACAAGGAACTGGGCGAGCAACCGCTCGATGAACGCGAAGCCAACCGTCTCCTGCAAGCGACACTCAAGGGCTGGGTGGTCGGCAGCGACGCCTATCGCGAGTGGGCGTCCCGTGCCGCCAACCGCCGGGTGTCGCCGCTGCCGCGCGGGCGTCCGCGCAAGGTCCGCGAGACTCCACAGCCTCAATAACGGCCGCCCGCGTCGAAGCTGTAGCGAAAAATGAAAACGGCGTCTCGAATTCCTGGAGCGCGTTTCTTTTTCATCGATATTGTTATGGCCCCCATTAAATGGGGCATCTTTGTGCCACATCGATAATTAGTGTCTGACCATCACGTTTTATTTGCCATCGTTTTGATTCGTCGCGTATATTTCGTTTTCCGGCGATTGCCGCGGTGCAGCGTGCCGCGCACGACCGTGCATTGCGACTCGACAAGTTGAAAAGAAGCCGTCGCAAAGCAACAAGAAAATGGTTCAACGGCCGAGTCGGCCCCTCACAGTAGAGACGGTGTCTCCATGAACGATCATCAGCAACCGGCAGCCGGTTCGCTTCCCGCCGCGCAGGGCATGTACGACCCCGCCAACGAGCATGACGCCTGCGGCGTCGGCTTCGTCGCCCATATCAAGGGGGAAAAGAGCCACGAGATCATTCAGCAAGGTCTCAAGATTCTCGAAAATCTCGACCACCGCGGCGCGGTCGGGGCCGATCCGCTGATGGGCGACGGCGCCGGCATTCTGATCCAGGTTCCGGACGGCTTCTATCGCGAGGAGATGGCCAAGCAGGGCGTGACGCTGCCGCCGGCCGGCGAATACGGGGTCGGCATGATTTTTCTGCCGAAGGAGCATGCGTCGCGTCTCGCGTGCGAGCAGGAGCTCGAGCGCACGGTGAAGGCCGAGGGCCAGGTCGTGCTCGGCTGGCGCGACGTGCCGGTCGATTCCAGCATGCCGATTTCGCCGACCGTGAAGGCAAGCGAGCCACTGATCCGCCAGATCTTCATCGGCCGCGGCAAGGACATCGCCGTGACGGACGCGCTCGAGCGCAAGCTGTACATCATCCGCAAGACGGCGAGCCACCGCATCCAGGCGTTGAAGCTCAAGCACGGCAAAGAATACTTCGTGCCGTCGATGTCGTCGCGCACCGTCGTCTACAAGGGGCTGCTGCTCGCCGGTCAGGTCGGCGTGTATTACCGCGACCTGCAGGACGAGCGCGTCGTCTCGGCGCTCGCGCTCGTGCACCAGCGCTTCTCGACCAACACGTTCCCGGCGTGGGAGCTGGCGCACCCGTACCGCATGATCGCCCACAACGGTGAAATCAACACCGTGAAGGGCAACGTCAACTGGCTGAACGCGCGCACCGGCGCGATCGCATCCTATGTGCTCGGCGACGATCTGCCGAAGCTCTGGCCGCTGATCTATCCGGGCCAGTCCGACACAGCATCGTTCGACAACTGCCTCGAACTTCTCGTGATGGCCGGCTACCCGCTCGTCCACGCGATGATGATGATGATTCCGGAAGCGTGGGAACAGCACACGCTGATGGACGACAACCGCCGCGCGTTCTACGAATACCACGCCGCGATGATGGAGCCGTGGGACGGCCCTGCCGCGATCGCGTTCACGGACGGCCGCCAGATCGGTGCGACGCTCGACCGCAACGGCCTGCGTCCGGCGCGCTATCTCGTCACCGACGACGATCTCGTGATCCTCGCGTCGGAATCCGGCGTTCTGCCGATTCCCGAATCGAAGATCGTCAAGAAGTGGCGTCTGCAGCCGGGTAAGATGTTCCTGATCGACATGGAGCAGGGCCGCATCATCGAGGACAAGGAACTCAAGGACAACCTCGCGAACGCGAAGCCGTACAAGAGCTGGATCGACGCCGTGCGCATCAAGCTCGACGAGATCGAACCGAAGGCGGAAGATGTCGAGTCGCAGCACCGCGAAGCGGCCACGCTGCTGGATCGTCAGCAGGCGTTCGGCTATACGCAGGAAGACCTCAAGTTCCTGATGGCGCCGATGGTGCAGTCGGGCGAGGAGGCCGTCGGCTCGATGGGCAACGACTCGCCGCTCGCGGTCATGTCCAACAAGAACAAGACGCTCTACAACTACTTCAAGCAGTTGTTCGCCCAGGTGACGAACCCGCCGATCGACCCGATCCGCGAAAACCTGGTGATGTCGCTCGTCTCGTTCATCGGCCCGAAGCCGAACCTGCTCGACACGATCAACATCAACCCGACAATGCGCCTCGAAGTGTCGCAGCCCGTGCTCGACTTCAAGGACATCGCGAAGATCTGCGCCATCGACAAGTACACCGGCGGCAAGTTCAGCGCGTACGAGCTGAACATCTGCTATCCGGTGGCGTGGGGCAAGGAAGGCATCGAGGCGCGCATCGCTTCGCTGTGCGCGGAAGCGGTCGACGCGGTGAAGTCCGGCTACAACATCCTGATCGTGTCCGACCGCAAGATGGATCGCGACAACGTCGCGATCCCGGCGCTGCTCGCCACGTCGGCGATCCACTCGCATCTCGTGCAGCACGGCCTGCGCACGAGCACGGGTCTCGTCGTGGAGACGGGCTCGGCGCGTGAGACGCATCATTTCGCGCTGCTCGCGGGCTACGGCGCGGAAGTCGTTCACCCGTACCTCGCGCTGGAAACGCTCGTCAACATGGCCGAAGGCCTGAAGGGCGATCTGTCGGCAGAGAAGGTGATCTACAACTTCACCAAGGCGGTCGGCAAGGGCCTGCAGAAGGTCATGTCGAAGATGGGCATCTCGACCTACATGTCCTACACCGGCGCGCAGATCTTCGAAGGCGTCGGGCTGTCGGCGGATCTGGTCGAGAAGTACTTCAAGGGCACGGCCTCGAAGGTCGGCGGCATCGGCATCTTCGAAGTCGCCGAAGAGGCGATTCGCCTGCACCGCGATGCGTTTGGCGACAATCCGGTCCTCGCCAACATGCTCGACGCGGGCGGCGAATACGCGTACCGCGTGCGCGGCGAAGAGCACATGTGGACGCCGGATGCGATCGCCAAGCTGCAGCACTCGGCGCGCAGCAACTCGTACCAGACGTACAAGGAATACGCGCACATCATCAACGACCAGACGAAGCGTCATATGACGTTCCGCGGCCTGTTCGAATTCAAGGTCGATCCGGCGAAGGCGATTCCGCTCGAGGAAGTCGAGCCGGCGAAGGAAATCGTCAAGCGCTTCGCCACCGGCGCGATGTCGCTCGGCTCGATCAGCACGGAAGCGCACACCACGCTGGCGGTCGCGATGAACCGCATCGGCGGCAAGTCGAACACCGGCGAAGGCGGCGAGGACGAAACACGCTACCGCAACGAACTGAGCGGCATTCCGATCAAGAACGGCGACACGCTGCAATCGATCATCGGCAAGGAAGTCATCACCGACATCCCGCTGAAGGACGGCGATTCGCTGAGCTCGAAGATCAAACAGGTCGCATCCGGCCGCTTCGGCGTGACGGCGGAGTATCTCGCGTCGGCGGACCAGATCCAGATCAAGATGGCGCAGGGCGCGAAGCCGGGCGAAGGCGGTCAGCTGCCGGGCCACAAGGTGTCGGACTACATCGGCAAGCTGCGCTACTCGGTGCCGGGCGTGGGTCTCATCTCGCCGCCGCCGCACCACGACATCTATTCGATCGAAGACCTCGCGCAGCTCATTCACGACCTGAAGAACGTGAATTCGTCGTCGAGCATCTCGGTGAAGCTGGTGTCGGAAGTGGGCGTCGGCACGGTTGCAGCCGGCGTCGCGAAGGCGAAGGCGGATCATGTCGTGATCGCCGGCCATGACGGCGGCACGGGCGCATCACTGCTCTCGTCGCTCAAGCACGCGGGCACGCCGTGGGAGCTGGGTCTTGCCGAGACGCAGCAGACGCTGGTGCTGAACCGCCTGCGCGGCCGCATCCGGGTGCAGGCCGACGGCCAGATGAAGACCGGCCGCGACGTCGTGATCGGCGCGCTGCTCGGCGCGGACGAGTTCGGCTTCGCGACGGCGCCGCTCGTCGTCGAAGGCTGCATCATGATGCGCAAGTGCCATCTGAACACCTGCCCGGTCGGCGTCGCGACGCAGGATCCGGTGCTGCGCGCGAAGTTCTCCGGTCAGCCGGAGTACGTCGTCAACTTCTTCTTCTTCGTCTCGGAAGAAGTGCGCGAAATCATGGCGCAATTCGGTATCCGCAAGTTCGACGACCTGATCGGCCATGTCGAGCTGCTCGACATGAAGAAGGGCATCGAGCACTGGAAGGCGAAGGGCCTCGACTTCTCGTGCATCTTCTATCAGGTGCCGGTGAGCGACGATGTCGCGCGCAAGCACGTCGACGTGCAGGACCACGGTCTGGAAAAGGCGCTCGATTACATCCTGATCGAGAAGTCGAAGGCGGCGATCGAGCGCGGCGAGCACGTGTCGTTCATCCAGCCGGTGCGTAACGTGAACCGCACGGTCGGCGCCATGCTCTCCGGCCTGATCGCGAAGAAGCACGGCCACGACGGTCTGCCCGACGACGCGATCCACATCCAGCTGAAGGGAACGGCGGGCCAGAGCTTCGGCGCGTTCCTCGCGAAGGGCGTGACGCTGGATCTCGTCGGCGACGGCAACGACTATGTCGGCAAGGGGCTGTCGGGCGGGCGCATCATCATTCGCCCGACCAACGATTTCCGCGGTAAGTCCGAGGAAAACATCATCTGCGGCAACACGGTGATGTACGGCGCGATCGAAGGCGAATCGTACTTCCGCGGTGTCGCGGGCGAGCGCTTCTGCGTGCGCAACTCGGGCGCGACGGCGGTCGTCGAAGGCACGGGCGATCACGGCTGCGAATACATGACGGGCGGCACGGTGGTCGTGCTCGGCGAGACCGGCCGCAACTTCGCGGCGGGCATGTCGGGCGGCATCGCGTTCGTGTACGACCCGGACGGCGCGTTCGCGGGCAAATGCAACAAGTCGATGGTCGCGCTCGATCCGGTGCTGCAACAGGCCGAACAGGAGCGCACGGTGGGCCGCGCGCTGTGGCATAGCGGCAAGACCGACGAAGCGTTGCTGAAGGGCCTGATCGAGCGTCACTTCCAGTTCACCGGCTCGCCGCGCGCGAAGGCGCTGCTCGAGAATTGGGACGCGTCGCGCCGCCAGTTCGTCAAGGTCTTCCCGACCGAGTACAAGCGCGCGCTCGGCGAGATCGGCGCGAAGAAGGCGAAGGACGCCATCGCGGCTTAAGCGGTTTCACATATAGAAAGAAGGGCTTCCCGATGCATCGCGTCGGGAAGCGAGTTCCTCACCGTACATAGAGAAAGAAGAGAACCACATGGGCAAGGCAACCGGTTTTCTCGAGTTCGAACGCTGCCACGAGGCGTACGAAGCACCGCTGACCCGCGTCAAGCATTACAAGGAATTCGTCGCCGCGCTGACGGATGAAGATGCCAAGATTCAGGGCGCGCGTTGCATGGACTGCGGCATTCCGTTCTGCAACAACGGCTGCCCGGTCAACAACATCATTCCGGACTTCAACGATCTCGTGTTCCAGCAGGACTGGAAGAGCGCGATCAACGTGCTGCACTCGACCAACAATTTCCCGGAATTCACGGGCCGCATCTGCCCGGCGCCGTGCGAAGTGGCGTGCACGCTCGGCATCAACGACGATCCGGTCGGCATCAAGTCGATCGAGCGCGCGATCATCGACAAGGCGTTTGCCGAAGGCTGGGTCGTGCCGCAGTCGCCGAAGCACAAGACGGGCAAGAAGGTCTCCGTCGTCGGTTCGGGGCCTGCCGGTCTGGCTGCCGCGCAGCAACTGGGGCGTGCGGGGCACGATGCCGTCGTGTTCGAGAAGAACGATCGCATCGGCGGTCTGCTGCGTTACGGCATCCCCGATTTCAAGCTGGAGAAGTGGCTGATCGACCGCCGCATGCGCCAGATGGAAGCGGAAGGCGTGTTGTTCCGCACGAACGTGTTCATCGGCCGTGATCCGCTGCCCGCGTTCATCGGCAATACGGCGAAGGAAACCCTCACGCCGGACGAGCTGAAGGAACAGTTCGATGCCGTCGTGATCGCGGGCGGCTCGGAAACGCCGCGCGACCTGCCGGTGCCGGGGCGCGAGCTCGAAGGCATCTACTACGCGATGGAGTTCCTGCCGCAGCAGAACAAGGTCAACGCGGGCGACAAGCTGCCGGATCAACTGCTCGCGAAGGGCAAGCATGTCGTCGTGATCGGCGGCGGCGATACGGGTTCGGACTGCGTGGGCACGTCGAATCGTCATGGCGCGAAGAGCGTCACGCAGTTCGAGCTGCTTGCTCAGCCGCCCGAGCAGGAGAACAAGCCGCTCGTGTGGCCGTACTGGCCGATCAAGCTGCGTACGTCGTCCTCGCACGAGGAAGGCTGCGAGCGCGACTGGTCGGTGGCGACGAAGCGCTTCGAAGGCAAGAACGGCAAGGTGGAGAAGCTGGTCGCGGTGCGCGTCGAGTGGAAGGGCGGCAAGATGCAGGAAGTGCCGGGTTCCGAGTTCGAGATGAAGGCCGATCTCGTGCTGCTCGCGATGGGCTTCACGCAACCGGTGTCGCCGGTGCTGGATGCGTTCGGCGTCGAAAAGGATGCGCGCGGCAACGTGCGTGCTTCCACCGAGGGCGACAAGGCGTATTACACGTCGGTCGACAAGGTGTTCACGGCGGGCGATATGCGGCGCGGTCAGTCGCTCGTCGTGTGGGCGATTCGCGAAGGCCGGCAGTGCGCGCGGTCGGTGGATGCGTACCTGATGGGGAGCAGCGAGTTGCCGCGGTAATTGCCGGCAGCATTGAAAGAAGGGCGGATGACCGTAAGGTTGTCCGCCCTTTTTTGCTTTCGATGACCGTGGTTATGCCGTAAGCGCTCGATCAGTACCGTCGAGGGTCGACATTGACCTTTGAAGGCGGCGCTGCTATTGCACTGCGTTATTGAATTAGCACCCTGTCTGTGTTCAGATACAGGTCATGGGTCAAAATGAACCTGACAGATATCGAACGTGAGCAACTGTTGTCGGCGGCGCGCAGCCGAACGGTGCGTGCGGCGGACGTGCGACGCGCAAAGTTGATCCTGATGCTCGAGGACGGCGAATCGCGCGACAGTATCATGCGCACACTGGGTTGCGATTCGCGCTTCATCGCACGCTGGTCGGGGCGCTTCCTCAGCGAGCGACTAGCCGGCATGTACGCCCGGCACCGCGGGCGGGCGCCTACGCAGCCACCGGCCAAACTGGAAGCGCGGGTGCTCAAGTGCACCCTCAAGCACAAACCCGCCGACGGTTCGACACACTGGAGTAGCTACAAGCTCGCAGCAGAACTCGGCGACGTATCGGTCTCGGCCGTGCAGCGCATCTGGCGCAAGCACGGCATCAAGCCGCAGCAGTTGGAGCGGCACATGGTCTCCAACGACCCGGACTTCGAGACCAAGGCAGCCGACGTGATCGGGCTGTACCTGAACCCGCCGGCGCACGCAGCGGTGTTCTGCGTGGACGAGAAGACCGCGATCCAGGCACTCGATCGCAAGGACCGTATGCTGCCGCTGTCGCCCGGGCGCGCCGAGAGTCACGGCTTCGAGTACAAGCGCAACGGCACGCTCAGCCTGTTCGCGGCGTTCAATACTGCCACCGGCGAGGTGCTGGGCAAGACGGTGGCGCGCCACACCAGCGAGCAGTTCGTGGCCTTCCTGACCGACGTCGTCGCCAGCCAGCCCAAACGCCGGGAAATCCACGCGATCTGCGACAACGTCAGCAGCCATAAGACGCAGCGGGTTGCCGACTTCCTTGATGCGCAGCGCAACGTGCACCTGCACTTCACGCCGACCTACTCGTCGTGGCTCAACCAGGTGGAGAACTGGTTCTCGCGCATTCAGCGTGAAGTGATCGCTCGCGGCATCTTCACTTCGGTGAAGGATTGGGATCGCAAACTGATGCCGATACATCCGCGAACACAACAAGAACCCGAAACCGATCAAGTGGAAATATGACGATCCTTCGCGCCGGATTCGACCAGTGCCAATTCAATGACGCAATGGAGTAGTCGCTCGCTGAGGAAGCGCCCCGACCAGCGTGCGATGAAGCGCGAATCGCAACCCAGTGTGCGCATGATACTGTCGCGCGATTCGCCGTCCTCGAGCATCAGGATCAACTTTGCGCGTCGCACGTCCGCCGCACGCACCGTTCGGCTGCGCGCCGCCGACAACAGTTGCTCACGTTCGATATCTGTCAGGTTCATTTTGACCCATGACCTGTATCTGAACACAGACAGGGTGCTAATTCAATGACGCAGTGCACTAGTATGCCCAGTTCGCGGTTGAATAACGGATAGCGGATGGACATCGGAGGTAGGGAAGGTGTCTCGATCAGATGGGCAAGGGAACGCTCGGATGCTCTCACAGTATGGTGTATTTTTTATGACAGAACGATTGTCACGAATTCTACTCAGAATGCGGATAGCGTCGCTAGCGCGGGCGCGGTGCCGAACGGGCGCGCGCCGCGCCGGCATGGAATAGAATTCGTGCGCTGCAACAGCGCCGCTGCGACAGTGCTTTCTCCACTTCACGATTTCTGGATATCCGATTTTCTGGATATCCGATGGTCACACATCCCCATCTACTTGCCGCGGTCGACCTCGGATCGAACAGTTTTCGCCTGATCGTCGGCCGGGTCGAGGAAACGCCCGCGGGCAGCCAGATCTATCAGGTCGACGCCCTGCGCGAACCCGTCAGGCTCGGCGGAGGCCTTTCGAAAGACAAAATGCTCGACCGCGCATCGCAGGTGCGCGGCTGGGACGTCCTGAAGCGCTTCGGCGAGCGCCTGCGCGATTTCCACCCCGACCAGGTGCGCGCCGTCGCCACCAGTACGCTGCGCGTCGCCAAGAACGCGCACGACTTCCTCGTCGAGGCGGAAGAGGCGCTCGGGTTTCCGATCGAAGTCATCGCCGGACGCGAGGAAGCGCGCCTCATCTATGCCGGCGCCGCGCATTCGGTGCCGGCGAGCGCGGGCAAGCAGCTCGTGGCCGATATCGGCGGAGGCTCGACGGAGTTCATCATCGGCTCGCATTACACGCCGATCCACATGGAGAGTCTCTATATCGGCTGCGTGAACCATAGCCGCCAGTTCTTTCCGGCGGGCAACGTCGACGAATACACGATGCGCCAGGCCGAGCTCGCCGCCAAGCGCGAGATTCAGATCATCTCGAGCGAATACAAGCAGACGGGCTGGGGTCAGACGATCGGCTCGTCGGGCACGGCGCGGGCGCTGGCCGAGCTGATTGAGGCGAACGGCTTCAACGACGAGGGCGTGACGCACGGCATTTCGCGCGGCGGGCTCGAGCGTCTCAAGCGCGCGCTCATCAAGGCCGAGACGTGAACCGACTCAAGCTCGTCGCGCTCAAGCTGGACCGCGTGCCCGTGCTGGCCGGCGGCCTGTCGATCATGCTCGGTGTATTCGAGGAGCTGGGCGTCGAATACGCCGACACGACCGACGCCGCGCTGCGTCTGGGCGTCCTCTACGATCTGCTCGGACACTCGCAGCATCAGGACATGCGCATGGTGACGGTCGAAGGCTTCAAGCGCCGCTATGGCGTCGATGCCACGCAGGCCGACCGCATCGGCGAGCTCGCGATCAGCTTCTACGACCAGCTGGGCGAACCCGAGGAGGACCAGGGCGAGGAGAGTCGCATGTTTCTCGCGTGGGCGGCGTCGCTGCACGAGATCGGCCTGTCGATCGCGCATAGCGCCTATCACAAGCACTCCGCCTATATCGCCAGCAACGCCGACATGCCCGGCTTCTCGCGCACCGATCAGGCGCGCCTTGCCGCGCTCGTGCTCGGTCACGCGGGCAAGCTCGGTAAGCTCGCCCAGGCGCGCGACATCGACTGGACATTGCTCTTCTGCCTGCGCCTCGCCGCATTGCTGTCGCGCCGTCGCACCGACGTCGGTCTGCCGGGCATCGAGGTGAGGGCGGCGGGAGGCGGCTTCGAAGTGCGCCTGCCGAACGACTGGGTGACGAACAATCCGCTCACCGATTACAGCCTGACCCAGGAAGCGATGGAGTGGGAGAAGATCGGCCGGCCGTATCGCGTGGTGTACACGGACGATTGAGCGGTCATGTGCAAAGGCCCCGCGAAGAGCCGCGGGGCCTTTGTTTTTTGCGTGGCGCGTCCGGATCAGCGCCCCTGCAGATCGCCAATGAAGAAGTGGCGCGCGTAACGCGCATTGATTTCGGAGAGACGGAAGAGCGTCAGGAAGTCGGCCGTGTTGAAGTCGGGATCCCACGCCGGCGCGCCGCAGATCTTCGCGCCGAGGCGCAGGTAGCCCTTCACGAGCGGCGGCGGATTCACGCTGGCGCCCGTGCGCAGCTCTTCGACTGGCAGCGGCGTATGCGGGAAGGCGCGGTATTCGGGCGCCGTGAGCGCATCGGCGGGAAGCGAGCAATAGAGATTCGCGGCGTAATGACCGCCGTCGATCATGCCGACGCTCGCGCAGCCGAGCATCGTCTCGTAGCCATTCTGCATCATGTACGCGGCGAGTCCGCCCCACAGCGACATGATCACCGCGCCGTTGCGGTAGTCGGGATGCACGCACGAGCGGCCCACCTCGACGAGCTTCGGGCGAAGGTGCGTGAGGCGCGACACGTCGAACTCGCTCTCGGCGTACAGACGGCCGATGCGCGCGGCCTGATGTGGCGGCAGCACGCGATACGTGCTGACCCACCTGCAGCGTATCGAGATCGCGCACGAGAAGGTGATCGCAATAGGCGTCGAAGGCATCGACATCGAGGCCGGCGGGGCCGGAAAGACGCGCGCCCATCTCTTCGGAGAACACGCGATAGCGCAGGCGCAGCGCGTCGTCGTCGCGCGCCCACGAGACTTGCAGGCGCTCACGGCCCGTAACGGTTTCCGACGTGCGCGGAAGAGGAAGATGGCGGCGCGAATTGAGCGAGAGCGATGACGCTCCGAGCTGCAGGACAGGCGTCGGCAGATCTTGCATTGACGTTCCTCGACAGGACGTGGCTGTGGCTTGAGTTCTCGCCAATGTAGTAATGCGCGATGACGCTCACATGGCATCGCAGTGACGTTTCGATGAAACGGCATCCCGATGAATACGAGCTTACGCCGCCTGTCCAGCGCTCAGAGCAGGTCCGGCGCGACGACGGCGCGCAGCATGGTCTGGCCGTCACCGCCGCGGGTGCACGACTGGAACTACCAGACGCCCGACTTCTTGATCGACCATTCGGCCTCGCTGCCGGTCATGAGCAGCGCGGCCACGCGGCCGAGCGTCGGCTGATGCCCGATCACGACGACCGTCTCGCCGACGCCGTCGGGCCAGCCGGTGGCATCGAGCACGGCCTGCGCGCCGTTGCCGGGGGCGAGCGCGTCGACCACGCGATAGCGGTCGCCGAACGCTTCGGCGGTCTGGATCGTGCGCGTCGCGGGACTGGCGAGGAAGATGGCGTCGTCTTCGATGCGCGCCTTCAGCCATTTGGCGATGCCTTGCGCCTGCTTGCGCCCGCGCGGCGTGAGCTGCCGCGCGAGGTCGCTCGACGCCTGATCTTCTGCTTCGGCATGACGCCAGAGAATGAGGTTCATCGATCGTCTCCGGTGATGAGGTTGGCTTTCGGCTTTCGCTTCGAACCTCGAAGAGCGCGTTGCGTGCCTGAAGCCCATTCCGACGTTGCGGGCACGCATCAGGCACGCTATAATTTTCGGCCCGACGGAGCGTAGCGCAGACGGAGCGTAGCGCAGCCTGGTAGCGCATCTGATTTGGGATCAGAGGGTCGAAGGTTCGAATCCTTTCGCTCCGACCACGATACACGAAGGGGTTACAAGTTACGGCTTGTAACCCCTTTGTCTTTCATCCCTTCGTCTTTTCGACGTTCATCGACGCCACCGGGAGCTTCATGCCGCGTATCGTTCTCGCCTTCGTCTGTGCCGCATCCGTCGCGCTCGGCCTGTCCGCTTGCGCCGATTCCACCAGTCACAAGCATCCGCCGCAGGATCCGCCCGACTACAAGGGCGTGCCGACGGACATGACGCCGCCGATGATCATCGCGCCGGCGCAGCCGCAATGATTTCCCGCAGACAAAGCGAAGCCCCGATGCGGGCACACCGGGGCTTTTGACCCGAGCCTGCCGTTCGCGCGGGAGTCAGGCACGGGCGATGCTGTCCTATTCCATTGCGTCATTGAATTGGCACTGGTCGAATCCGGCGCGAAGGATCGTCATATTTCCACTTGATCGGTTTCGGGTTCTTGTTGTGTTCGCGGATGTATCGGCATCAGTTTGCGATCCCAATCCTTCACCGAAGTGAAGATGCCGCGAGCGATCACTTCACGCTGAATGCGCGAGAACCAGTTCTCCACCTGGTTGAGCCACGACGAGTAGGTCGGCGTGAAGTGCAGGTGCACGTTGCGCTGCGCATCAAGGAAGTCGGCAACCCGCTGCGTCTTATGGCTGCTGACGTTGTCGCAGATCGCGTGGATTTCCCGGCGTTTGGGCTGGCTGGCGACGACGTCGGTCAGGAAGGCCACGAACTGCTCGCTGGTGTGGCGCGCCACCGTCTTGCCCAGCACCTCGCCGGTGGCAGTATTGAACGCCGCGAACAGGCTGAGCGTGCCGTTGCGCTTGTACTCGAAGCCGTGACTCTCGGCGCGCCCGGGCGACAGCGGCAGCATACGGTCCTTGCGATCGAGTGCCTGGATCGCGGTCTTCTCGTCCACGCAGAACACCGCTGCGTGCGCCGGCGGGTTCAGGTACAGCCCGATCACGTCGGCTGCCTTGGTCTCGAAGTCCGGGTCGTTGGAGACCATGTGCCGCTCCAACTGCTGCGGCTTGATGCCGTGCTTGCGCCAGATGCGCTGCACGGCCGAGACCGATACGTCGCCGAGTTCTGCTGCGAGCTTGTAGCTACTCCAGTGTGTCGAACCGTCGGCGGGTTTGTGCTTGAGGGTGCACTTGAGCACCCGCGCTTCCAGTTTGGCCGGTGGCTGCGTAGGCGCCCGCCCGCGGTGCCGGGCGTACATGCCGGCTAGTCGCTCGCTGAGGAAGCGCCCCGACCAGCGTGCGATGAAGCGCGAATCGCAACCCAGTGTGCGCATGATACTGTCGCGCGATTCGCCGTCCTCGAGCATCAGGATCAACTTTGCGCGTCGCACGTCCGCCGCACGCACCGTTCGGCTGCGCGCCGCCGACAACAGTTGCTCACGTTCGATATCTGTCAGGTCCATTTTGACCCATGACCTGTATCTGAACACAGACAGGGTGCTAATTCAATGACGCAGCGCACTAGCAATCGCTGCAGCTCGCGAATCTGCTTCATTGCTTCGGCTAGGTCAGATGCCGGCACCACGTGCTCGCCGGCAGACCACCGATAGGCTCTCGTCCTGATAGAGCTTGCGCCAGCCGAAGACTTGGTTGGCATTCACTTGATGTCGGCGAGCGACGCCAGAGACCGTTGCACCGGGCTCGAAAGTCTCGCGAACTATCGCTAGTTTCTCTTCAACCGAACGCCGGCGGCGCTGCTCCGGCTGGGTCAGAACTTCTAGAGGTTCCACGTTATGACTAGGCTTAAACATAGGCAGAAGACTACCTCAAAATAATTTAAGCGTCACCGCATGTCCGGCTTTTGCGGGGGCAAGTCCACTCCTGGTTCAAATGTCTGCTCGACGACCGTTCGTTTCCATTCCAACAGATGCTGCCGGTTCTGGCGCTTGGCCGGCAATTCGACTGTCTGAGACACTGTGTCCATTCTCCGCAGTTCGTGGACACTGTCGGTCAATCGTGTCCGTTGCGGCTGATGATTGCATCTTCTACCTAGAACGAGACAACGGTATAGATCGAGCGCTTACAGATGCAGCGTCATCGAGTCCGCGAAGCGCTTGAGCGCCCCGCTCTGCTCCTCGCGCGCCTGCTGGCCTGGCTCTGTTGCGCGAGCTGCTGTGCGAGCGCGTCGAACTGTGCGTTCTGCACGATCGACGTGCTCGCCAGTTGCGTCGCGAGCGTCTGATGAAACTGCGTGAAGCCGCTTTGCGATTCCATGCGCGAGACGCGCGCGCTCTCCGCAATATCGCCGCGCAGGCCGCGTTCGAGCCGCTCCTGCGCCCGCGCGTGCGCCTCGCCCATGTCGTCGACGCGATCGGCGAGCGCCTTGAACTCCTCGTAGATGGCGGCGTTCGAGTTGCGCCGCATCGTCATCACGAGCGCGATGAGCGACACCACCAGCGTGATCGCCAGCGCCGCGACCGCGCCAACCAGCAGGTCCGTCATTTCTTCAGCACATCCGGATTGATCGGGTTCGGCGGATTGCCCGCGCGCGGCCCTTCGCCGAGCGCCGCGATGAGGTTGTCAGCGGCGAGATTGGCCATCGCGCGGCGCGTGGCTTCGGTCGCGCTCGCGATGTGGGGTGTCAGCACGACGTTGTCGAGCGCGAGGAAATCGCGGTTGAAGTTCGGCTCGCCCTCGAACACGTCGAGGCCCGCCGCCGCGATGCGCTTCTCGCGCAGCGCGGCGATCAGCGCCGCGTCGTCGACGATGCCGCCGCGCGCGATATTGGTGAGCGTCGCCGTCGGCTTCATCAGCGCGAGCTCGGCTGCACTGATCGTGTGATGGTTCTCCTTCGTGTACGGCAGGACCAGCACGACATGATCCGCGCGCCTGAGCAAGTCTTCCTTGGACGCATACTCGGCGTTCAACGCGGCCTCGATTTCAGGCGCCACGCGCGAACGGTTGTGATAGATCACGCGCATGTTGAAGCCGACCGCCCGCCGCGCGAGCGCCTGGCCGATGCGCCCCATGCCGATCACGCCGAGCGTCGAGCCGTGCACGTCCGCGCCGAGGAACGAGTCGAAGGACCATTTCTGCCACTTGCCCGCGCGCAGATAATGCTCGGACTCGGTGACGCGGCGCGTCGCCGCCATCATCAGCGCCCAGCCGAAATCAGCCGTGGTCTCGTTCAGCACGTTCGGCGTGTTGGTGCCGAGCACCTTGTGCGCATCGAACGCGCGCATGTCGAAGTTGTTGTAGCCGACCGCCATGTTGGCGACCACCTTCAGATTCGGCGCGCCGGCCAGCTCCTTCTCGCCGACCCATTCGCCCGCGGTGAACGCCCCGTCGCGGTCGGCGAGACGCCGCGCGAACGCTTCCTGCGGGAGCACGTCGCCCAGGTTCACGTCGACATCGAAATACTGTTTTAGGCGTTCGATCACATCGGGGAACGAGGGACGCGCGACAAGCACCTTCTTCTTCATCGGTCACTCCTGGAAAATAGCCCGCCCAAAACGGCGAAAAGCGGCAGAAGGACGATGCCCGACCACGCGATGTAGCCGAAGAAACTCGGCATGCGCACACCGCGCGATTCGGCGCGATCGCCTTCACCATGAAATTCGGCGCATTGCCAATGTACGTGTTCGCGCCCATGAAGACCGCGCCCGCGGAGATGGCGGCGAGCGTCGTGGCGTCGGTGGTTGTGAGCGCGTGGGCATCGCCGCCCGCGAGATTGAAGAACACGAGATAGGTCGGCGCATTGTCGAGAAACGAGGACAAGAGGCCCGTCGCCCAGAAATAGGCGATGTCGTTCGGCTTGCCGTTCGCGTCCGACACGGCATGCACGATGCCCGCGAATGCGCCCGCCTCGCCCGCGCGCAGGATGGCGATGACCAGCGCGATGGTGACGAAGACGGCCACGAAGAGCTTCGCCACTTCCTCGATCGGCGCCCAGTCGAACGCGTTGCCGGCGCGCGCGCTTTTCGGCGTGAGCGCGAGCGAGGCCGCTAGCACGGCGACGAGCAGGACATCGCGCACGAGATTCTGCAATTGCAGGTGCGTGCTGAACACGTCGAACGCGATGCCGGGCTGCCAGATGCCGCTCATCAGCACCACTGCGATGATCGCCGCGAGCAGCGCGAAGTTGATCTTGCCGTCGATGCCGAGCGGCGGCGTGTCCGGCGTCGGGTCGAGGAACGGGCTTCTGGCGTCGTGCCTGCTCCAGTAGTAGCTGTCGAGTGCATAGAACACCGCGAGGAGCGTGACGCAGACAAAGAGCATCGGCAGCGCGAGATGCAGCGTCGTCCCAGAAAAAGCCGACGCCATTCAGAAAGCCCAGGAACAGCGGCGGATCGCCGAGCGGCGTGAGCGAGCCGCCCGCGTTCGCGACGAGAAAGATGAAAAATACGACGACGTGCACCACGTGCTTACGATTGTCGTTGGCGCGCAGAAGCGGCCGGATCAGCAGCATGGCCGCGCCCGTCGTGCCCATGATGCTCGCGAGCGCGGCGCCGAGCGCGAGCAGCCCGATATTGAGACGCGGCGAGCCATGCAGATTGCCGCGCACGCAGATGCCGCCCGCGACCGTGAACAGCGACGCCAGCAGGATGATGAACGGCACGTATTCCTCGAGTATCGCGTGAACCAGCACGCCGCCCGCCGCGCCGAAGGCGAAGGCGCACGGTGCGAGAAACGCGAGCGCCCATGTCGCCGCAATCTTGCCGAAATGGCGATGCCAGAGCTTGGGCGCGACGAGCGGAAAAACGGCGATGGAAAGCAGGATGCCGACGAACGGTATGCTCCCAGGCCGCCGAAAGCGCCGCGCCGTCAAGCGCGGCCGCCGAGGCGGGCGCATTGACCAGCGCCAGCGCAGCGAACACGGCGCCGGGAACGATACGCCGCATCGGGCTCAGGCTCCGCACACGACGATCACATGCACGCGATACGGCCCGTGCGCCCCGAGCACGATGGTCTGTTCGATGTCCCTGGTGCACGACGGCCCCGACACGAAGTTCACCGCGCGCGGCAACTCGCCCCGCTCCGCGCGCATGAGCGCGAAGGCGTCCTCGTGCGCCGCGATGATGCGCGACGCCGGCACGATCGCGATATGCGTCTGCGGCAGGAGCGCGCCGGACGCCGGCGTGTCCGCGCCGGACAGCAGCACGAGCGAACCGGTTTCGGCCGTCCCGCAGAAGCAGCCCGTGACGCCGACGAGATCGGCGTCCGCCGGTTTGCACAGCGCGGCCCGAAGCCCGCTTCGGCCCAGGGCAGATCGCCGAGCGCGGGCCAGGCGACGACGTCGGTCGGGAGCGTCAGCGACTGAAGATAGCGTGCGGCTTCGGCGGGGGCATCGGCAAGCGCACCTACCTCGGCGACGGTGGTCGACAGACGCTCGGCCTCCAGCCTGAAGCGCGCGATGAGTTCGTCGCGCGTCTGCGGCAGCGGCGGGCGCGGCCCCGCCGGATGGCGCTCCACGTACTCCTGCGCCGCCGCACGCTCG
>LFKV01000040.1 GCA_001189345.1 Candidatus Paraburkholderia kirkii | reverse complement strand
AAAAGCTTTGGTATTTTCATCCTTGGCCTTCGTCAGACACTTCAGGAAGTGTGGGTGGTTAAGCAAGAGAGAGAAATGCTCCAACTCATTCCGTCCTTCGTTATCAGGAAACCAGGATCACATAACTCTACTCATCCGGCAGTGTGGGAGCAGCCTAGTTTGGGCTTCGCCGCATCTTTGTTTGATCGTTTCGGCGTGGATCTGAATAACTCGATGAGGAAATTTAAGCTCGATATTCCCATTCGCCGAGCTTGTTTCATCGGGAACGCGACTCAAGAAACGGGTTGGCTTCACTATCTTACGGAAGGGAATCGTAGCGATGATGCGACAGACTTGCATAATGGCTGGTTTGGCCGAGGTTTCTTGCAGCTTACAAATCCGAACGGAAATATGGGAAATGGGAATAACAACTACTATAAGTATTTCAGATTCCTAGGCCGGAATCCAACTTTGCCGCCAGGGTCGAGGGAGTTGCTATGGCGTAACGAGATCGGACGAAACGCTTTCCATGCCAGTCATAGTGCCGGCGCATATTGGATCTGGTCTAATAAATCGACGCTAACAGAGCATAATCTATCGCGACCCCAGGTCGATACTGCAAACCAGTATGCCGATCTTACCGCTATAAACGAGAGAAGAACGATCAATACAAATGCAGGAATTAAAGTGTGGTACTACAATCAATCCTTCGCGAATTGCGCAGCAGCGGTGAATTATCCGGGCGCTACCGGCCAGAATCCACCAAACATGAACGGGTTAGTTGACCGATCAACCTCGTTTTCCAATGCCTTGGTAGTCCTGACAGATATCACTCTTTTTAAGGGGCCGAGTCAGGAAGACCTCTTCTGGCCGGAGAATTTTCAGAGGCGAAGTGTGGTATGAAAAAAATAGTTCTGGCATGGATTGTTTTTTCTGGCCTTTAACGCCGGCAACGCGATGCCGATGAGCGATGAGACAAACGACTTGCAAGCGAATCTCTCGTTAGTGGAAAGCCAATGTCGATATAAGTTGAACGACGAACTTATAAAGGAAATTTCGGGCTCGTCTTCGGAAACCAATGAACGGGTTATTTCGATTGACTTCTATGTGACGATAAAACCGGTTGAACGAAGTCTCAATGGTAAGATTTCGTTTGCTTGTCTGACCGGAACAGCAGCCGTATCGAAACGGTAACTCATACGAAAGACTACTGCCTCCGACGAGATTACTTTAGAAGATTCTGGTGGCCGATATGCGCGGGAAATTGCATGGCAGAGAATGTATGAGGGCGACGGATGGAATGGTACGATTGCTTACGTCAATATGCTTCGTGGAGATCGTGAGAAGCAAAGAATACCAGATTACTTTTTGATATGCCCCAATAGAGATGGGTTAACTTGCTTCTTATTCGAAATTGTCAAAACGAAGCTGAACAAAAAGAGAGCGATCGGATTCCCGAGATGCTTCAAGGGGTGAAGATCTATGATCCGAAAGAAAAAGAACGTTAATATAACTTGCGTCGGTATGCGGTAAAGCTTCGAAAAATTATTTTTTTCGCAATCCAATGACATATCTGATACAGGTCCAAACACCTCCTCTGTCCTCGAAAGTTTCGGGCTGTTTTGCGTAGATGCGAATGAAGAAAAAATCAGCATGATGCTTAATGCGAAGCAGGTCAATGGTAAATGGCTGATCTATAACCCATGGCCGGGGCCGGATGAACCGGAGTTGACGCCGTTCGCTCGAGGCGCTTACCCGCAGACGGTTCAGCTTAAGGGAAACAATTGGTCAGGAACCAGACTCACGGTTGATGCCACTACTGCGCTGCGTTATTGAATTAGCACCCTGTCTGTGTTCAGATACAGGTCATGGGTCAAAATGAACCTGACAGATATCGAACGTGAGCAACTGTTGTCGGCGGCGCGCAGCCGAACGGTGCGTGCGGCGGACGTGCGACGCGCAAAGTTGATCCTGATGCTCGAGGACGGCGAATCGCGCGACAGTATCATGCGCACACTGGGTTGCGATTCGCGCTTCATCGCACGCTGGTCGGGGCGCTTCCTCAGCGAGCGACTAGCCGGCATGTACGCCCGGCACCGCGGGCGGGCGCCTACGCAGCCACCGGCCAAACTGGAAGCGCGGGTGCTCAAGTGCACCCTCAAGCACAAACCCGCCGACGGTTCGACACACTGGAGTAGCTACAAGCTCGCAGCAGAACTCGGCGACGTATCGGTCTCGGCCGTGCAGCGCATCTGGCGCAAGCACGGCATCAAGCCGCAGCAGTTGGAGCGGCACATGGTCTCCAACGACCCGGACTTCGAGACCAAGGCAGCCGACGTGATCGGGCTGTACCTGAACCCGCCGGCGCACGCAGCGGTGTTCTGCGTGGACGAGAAGACCGCGATCCAGGCACTCGATCGCAAGGACCGTATGCTGCCGCTGTCGCCCGGGCGCGCCGAGAGTCACGGCTTCGAGTACAAGCGCAACGGCACGCTCAGCCTGTTCGCGGCGTTCAATACTGCCACCGGCGAGGTGCTGGGCAAGACGGTGGCGCGCCACACCAGCGAGCAGTTCGTGGCCTTCCTGACCGACGTCGTCGCCAGCCAGCCCAAACGCCGGGAAATCCACGCGATCTGCGACAACGTCAGCAGCCATAAGACGCAGCGGGTTGCCGACTTCCTTGATGCGCAGCGCAACGTGCACCTGCACTTCACGCCGACCTACTCGTCGTGGCTCAACCAGGTGGAGAACTGGTTCTCGCGCATTCAGCGTGAAGTGATCGCTCGCGGCATCTTCACTTCGGTGAAGGATTGGGATCGCAAACTGATGCCGATACATCCGCGAACACAACAAGAACCCGAAACCGATCAAGTGGAAATATGACGATCCTTCGCGCCGGATTCGACCAGTGCCAATTCAATGACGCAATGGAATAGGCAGGCCCGCGTGCGCTCGCCACCGGCGCGATCCTGTATGCGTGGCTCATCGGCGGCGGCCTTGCGATCACGCTCGGCGTCGAGCGCCTGTTCGACTGACCGATGCGTTGAAGTCACGGAGCGCGCGAGCCTCCCCCTCGCGCGCTGGCGCTTTTTGAAGGAGCACACATGGAACACGGCGCTCGCACCCAGAACGAGCAGCTCGATGTCAAGACCACGACGTGCTACATGTGCGCATGCCGCTGCGGCATCCGCGTGCATCTGCGCGACAGCGAGGTCCGGTACATCGACGGCAATCCGAACCATCCGCTCAATCAAGGTGTGATCTGCGCGAAAGGTGCGTCGGGCATCATGAAGCAGTACTCGCCCGCGCGTCTCACGCAGCCGCTCATGCGCAAGGCCGATGCGCTGCGCGGCGAAGCGCAGTTCGAGCCCGTGTCATGGGAGGTCGCGCTCGACACGCTGGAACAGCGTCTCGCCCATCTGCGCGCCACCGATCCGAAGAAGTTCGCGCTGTTCACCGGCCGCGACCAGATGCAGGCGCTCACCGGCCTGTTCGCGAAGAACTTCGGCACGCCCAACTACACCGCGCACGGCGGCTTCTGCTCGGCGAACATGGCCGCCGCATGATCTACACGATGGGCGGCTCGTTCTGGGAATTCGGCGGCCCCGATCTCGACCGCGCGAAGCTCTTCTTCATGATCGGCACGGCGGAGGATCATCATTCGAATCCGCTCAAGATCGTGATTTTAAAGTTCAATCGCGCGGGCGGACGCTTCATCGCAATCAACCCAATCCGCACGGGCTATGCGGCCATCGCCGTCGGTGCCGATCCACCCCGGCACCGACGGCGCGCTCTTTATGGCGCTGATCCGCGAGCTGATCGCGGCCGATGCCTGGGATCACGAGTTCGTCACGCGCTATACGAACGCGGCCGAACTGCTCGACATGAACGAGGCGATCGACACGTTTGGCCTCTTCGTTCAGGACGGCGGCGCGCCCGAGGTCAACGCGCTCTTTCCGCAGAATCATCTGTGGTGGGACACGAAGACGAATCGCGCGGTCGCGCATCACGCCGACGATGCCGAGCCTACGCTCGACGGCCGCTATACACTCGAGGACGGCACGCCCGTCGCACCCTCCTTCGCGCTGCTGCGCGAGCAGGTGGCGTCGTGCACGCCCGAATGGGCCGAGGACATCACCGGCATTCCCGCCGCGACAATCAGGCGCCTCGCCGCCGAAATGATCCAGGTGGGCCGCGACCACAGGATCACGCTGCCGATCGAATGGACCGACTACTGGGGCAGGAAGCACGACACGGTGACGGGCAACCCCATCGCCTTCCACGCGATGCGCGGGCTCGCGGCGCATTCGAACGGCTTCCAGTCGATCCGCGCGCTGGCTGTGCTGATGTCGCTGCTCGGCACGATCGACCGGCCGGGCGGCTTCCGGCACAAGTCGCCGTTTCCGCGCGCGGTGCCGCCGTCCGCGAAACCGCCGAATCATCCCGATCAGGTCAGGCCCGGCACGCCGCTCGCGAACGACCCGCTCGGCTGGCCCGCCGCGCCCGAGGATCTGTTCATTCACGATGACGGCACGCCGGTTCGCATCGACAAGATATTCTCGTGGGAATATCCGCTCGCGGTGCACGGCGTGATGCACAGCGTCATCACCAACGCGTGGCGCGGCGATCCGTACCACATCGACACGTTGATGATCTTCATGGCCAACATGGCATGGAACTCGTCGATGAACACGATGGAGGTGCGCAAGATGCTCGCCGACAAGGACGAGAACGGCGAGTACAAAATTCCGTTCATCGTCGTGTGCGATGCGTTCCAGTCGGAGATGACCGCCTTCGCCGATCTCATCCTGCCCGACACGACCTATCTCGAACGGCACGATGCGATGTCGATGCTCGATCGCCCGATCTCCGAGTTCGACGGTCCCGTCGATTCGGTGCGCGTGCCGGTCGTGCCGCGCACCGGCGAATGCCGTCCGTTCCAGGAAGTGCTGGTCGAGCTCGGCGGCCGCCTCAAGCTGCCCGCGTTCACCACGCCCGAAGGCAGGCGCAAGTATCGCGACTATCCGGACTTCATCGTCAATCACCAGACCGCGCCGGGCTCGGGCGTCGGCTTTCTGATCGGCTGGCGCGGCAAGGACGGCCAGGACGCGCTCGTCGGCGAGCCGAATCCGAACCAGTGGGAAGAGTATGCGAAGCACGGCGTCTTTCACTACACGCTGCCGTACATGCGCAACTGCAACGGACCGTACCTGCAATGGGCCATGGAAAAGGACTTCCGCAAGTTCGGCACGCCGATCCTGATCCAGCTCTACTCCGACGTGATGCAGAAGTTCGGCCTGGCCGCGCAGGGTCGCACCAACGGCAGGCAGCCGCCCGATCATCTGCGCGGGCGCATCGAGAAGTACTTCGATCCCCTGCCGTTCTGGTACGCGCCGCTCGAACGCGACACGACCGATCTCGAACAGTATCCGCTCGCCGCCGTCACGCAGCGCCCGATGGCGATGTACACTCGTGGGATTCGCAGAACGCCTGGCTGCGGCAGATTCATGGCGAGAACCTGCTGTACATGAATCCGCGCATGGCGAAGGAAAACGGCATCGAGGACGGCGGCTGGATCTAGTCGAATCGCAGCAAGGTGCGCTGCATGGCGCGCTATAGCGAAGCGGTGGAACCCGGCACGGTGTGGACCTGGAATGCGATCGGCAAAGCAGCGGGCGCATGGAGCCTCGGCCCCGACGCCAACGAGTCGCAGCGCGGCTTTCTGCTCAATCACCTCATCACGGACGAGCTTCCGGCGTCGGAGCGCGACGGCGCGCGCTACTCCAACTCGGACCCGATCACGGGACAAGCCGCCTGGTACGACGTGCGCGTCTATCCCGCCGAAGCCGACGCGCACCACACGCTGCCGCAATTCGCACCGATGCGTCCGTCGCCGGGCATGACCGGCGCGATCCAGCGCGTCGTACAGACGTACTTCGCCGGACGCGGCGAATTCGCCGCGCGTCTGCGCAATGCGGTGAAGCGAAACGCAAGCAACTGAAGGAGACCATCATGACTCAAATGACCCTCGTCATCGATCTGAACGTCTGCGTCGGATGCCACGCGTGCGTGACGAGCTGCAAGGAGTGAAACACGTCCGGCGAGGCAGACAGTCTCGCGGATCAGCGCCCCTACGACGCCGATCCGTCCGGCACCTTCTTCAACCGCGTGCAGACCTATGAAGCCGGCGAGTTTCCGCTCGCCGATACGATCCACTTCCCGAAATCGTGCCTGCACTGCGAAGACCCGCCGTGCGTGCCCGTCTGTCCGACCGGCGCGAGCTACAAGCGCAAGGAGGACGGACTCGTGCTTGTCGACTTCGACAAGTGCATCGGCTGCAAGTACTGCGCGTGGGCCTGCCCCTACGGCGCGCGCGAGCTCGACGAAGCCCGCAAGGAGATGACGAAATGCACGCTGTGCGCGGATCGCATCCATAACGAGGCGTTGCCCGAACGCGATCGCAAGCCCGCGTGCGTGCTCGCCTGCCCGACCTCGGCGCGGCTCTTCGGCGATATTCACGATCCCGAGTCGGTCGTATCCAGGGCGATCAGGGAGCGCGGCGGCTATCAGCTGATGCCCGAGTGGGAAACGCGGCCGGCGAATCACTATTTGCCGCGGCGTCCGGTGGACGCCTGCGGCAGCGGCGGCTCGTGCGGCTGCCAGTCCGGCGGCGCCGAGGCGCCGGACGCGCACGGCGAACTGAACCTCGCGGCAATGGCCGCGCGCGTCTGACCTTTCATCGGAGCTCGTCATGAAACCCGCGTTTTCCGTCGTATTTCTCACGACATTGAGCGGCACCGCGCAAGGCTTGCTGATCGCCCTCGTCGGCGTCGAGGTTTGCGCGAGGCTCGGCCTGATCATCGCGCCTGCGCAGACGTTCTTCACCGTCGGTGCGGCATTGTCCGTCGTGCTGGGCGGCCTCGGGCTGATCGCCTCGTTCTTTCACCTCGGGCATCCCGAGCGCGCATGGCGCGCCATCGCGATGTGGCGCACGTCGTGGCTCTCGCGCGAATGTCTGTGCCTGCCCGCGTTTCTCGCGTGCGGCGCGCTCTATGGCATCTCGCCCATTGGTTCGGCGCGCCGTGGTCGCTCGTGATCGGCGTGAGCGGGGTGCTGGCGTCGGCCGCGCTTTTCGTCTGCACCGCGATGATCTACGCGTGCCTGCGCTTCCTCCAGGAATGGGCGACGCCGCTCACGATGGTCAACTTCGTGCTACTCGGCTGCGCGTCCGGATTCACGCTCGCGACCGCATGTGCGGCATGGCTCGCGCCGTCGCTTGCGGCCGGTCTTGCCGCCTGCGCATGCACGCTCACGCTGGCAGGCTGCGCGACGCGCGTCGCCGCGTTGAAGCGCAATGCGCGGCTGCGCCCGAAGTTCGGGCTGGTCGCCGAGCGCTGGTTCTTCTTCGCCGAAGCGCGCCATCCGCAGAACATCTATTTACGCGCTGGCGTCCTGAAACGCGCGGCAACGCGTGCCGTACGGCGCGCGTTGCGCCTCAGACCGCGAGCCTGAGCGCCTGATCGAAATCCGCGATCAGATCGTCGATGTCCTCGATACCGGCCGAAAACCTCAGCATGCCGTCGGAGATGCCCATCGACTTGCGCACTTCGGGCCCGGCTTCGTAGAAGATCGTCGGCGCGACCGGGATGATCAGCGTGCGCGTGTCGCCGAGGCCGGTCGCCTTGACCGGCAACCGCAGCGCATTGACGACCTCGATCATGCGGTCTGCGTGGCGCAGCTCGAAGGACAGCAGCCACGACGCGCCCTTGAACAACGCCCGCGCCGTCTCGTATTGCGGATGACTCTCGAGCCCCGGATAGAACACCTTCCCGACGGCCTCGTGCTGCTCCAGGAACCGGGCCAGCGCAAGCGCGTTCTCGCTGCACTTCGCCACGCGCAAGGCGAGTGTTTCCGCGCCCATCGCGATCGAATGCGCCTGTTCCGACGAAAGCGCGGCGCCCATGTCGCGCAGGCCCTTCTTGCGGATCTGCAGCAGGCCTTGCTCCTTCGGCGCGGAGCGGCGGTATTCTTCGGCGATGTTCGGATATGCGCTCCAGTCGAACAGGCCCGTGTCCGTCACAGCGCCGCCGAGCGCTGCGCCATGACCGGCGATCGTCTTCGTGAGCGAATTGACGACGAGGCTCGCGCCCACCGCCTTCGGCAAGAAGAGCACGGGCGACGTGATGGTGTTGTCGACGACATACGCGAGGCCGCGCTCGCGACAGAGCTCGCCGATACCCTTCAGATCCGGAATCTGCGTGCCCGGATTCGCGATCGTCTCGACGAACACCATGCGCGTGTTCGGCCGGATCGCGCTCGCGACGTTCCCGGTGGACGTGGCGTCGACCATCGTCACCTCGATGCCGAGCGCTCTCAGCGTGCCGAAGAGGCTGTTGGTGTTGCCGAATACGTAGCGGCTCGAGACCAGATGGTCGCCCGCGCGCAGCAGAGTCAGGAACACCGCCGAGAGCGCCGCCATGCCCGTGCTGAAGCAGATCGACCCGACACCCTGCTCGAGGCTCGTGATCTTGCGCTCAAGCGCAGCCGTCGTGGGCGTGCCCTGGCGCGCGTAGCTGAAGCCGCCTTTCTTCGTGCCTTGAAACACGCCGATCAGATCCTCCACGCGCTCGAATCCGTACTGGACCGACGTGTGGATCGGCTGGCGCACGCCGCCGTGCTCCACGCCCGTGTTTCTGTCGCCGTGAACGATGCCCGTGGTGAAGCCTTGCTTGTCCATCCCTTCTCCGCTACGTGTCGATTCGTTGATTTCGCCGCCGGCGCATCGCAAGCACATGATTCTGCTTGATCCGCGGCGTGGACTTGCCCCCGCAAAAGCCGGACATGCGGTGACGCTTAAATTTTGAGGTAGTCTTCTGCCTATGTTTTAAGCCTATTCCATTGCGTCATTGAATTGGCACTGGTCGAATCCGGCGCGAAGGATCGTCATATTTCCACTTGATCGGTTTCGGGTTCTTGTTGTGTTCGCGGATGTATCGGCATCAGTTTGCGATCCCAATCCTTCACCGAAGTGAAGATGCCGCGAGCGATCACTTCACGCTGAATGCGCGAGAACCAGTTCTCCACCTGGTTGAGCCACGACGAGTAGGTCGGCGTGAAGTGCAGGTGCACGTTGCGCTGCGCATCAAGGAAGTCGGCAACCCGCTGCGTCTTATGGCTGCTGACGTTGTCGCAGATCGCGTGGATTTCCCGGCGTTTGGGCTGGCTGGCGACGACGTCGGTCAGGAAGGCCACGAACTGCTCGCTGGTGTGGCGCGCCACCGTCTTGCCCAGCACCTCGCCGGTGGCAGTATTGAACGCCGCGAACAGGCTGAGCGTGCCGTTGCGCTTGTACTCGAAGCCGTGACTCTCGGCGCGCCCGGGCGACAGCGGCAGCATACGGTCCTTGCGATCGAGTGCCTGGATCGCGGTCTTCTCGTCCACGCAGAACACCGCTGCGTGCGCCGGCGGGTTCAGGTACAGCCCGATCACGTCGGCTGCCTTGGTCTCGAAGTCCGGGTCGTTGGAGACCATGTGCCGCTCCAACTGCTGCGGCTTGATGCCGTGCTTGCGCCAGATGCGCTGCACGGCCGAGACCGATACGTCGCCGAGTTCTGCTGCGAGCTTGTAGCTACTCCAGTGTGTCGAACCGTCGGCGGGTTTGTGCTTGAGGGTGCACTTGAGCACCCGCGCTTCCAGTTTGGCCGGTGGCTGCGTAGGCGCCCGCCCGCGGTGCCGGGCGTACATGCCGGCTAGTCGCTCGCTGAGGAAGCGCCCCGACCAGCGTGCGATGAAGCGCGAATCGCAACCCAGTGTGCGCATGATACTGTCGCGCGATTCGCCGTCCTCGAGCATCAGGATCAACTTTGCGCGTCGCACGTCCGCCGCACGCACCGTTCGGCTGCGCGCCGCCGACAACAGTTGCTCACGTTCGATATCTGTCAGGTTCATTTTGACCCATGACCTGTATCTGAACACAGACAGGGTGCTAATTCAATAACGCAGCGCAATAGTGGCGGGCCGTGTGAATCGGCGGCAGAGTCAGCGCGTTTGAAACGACGCTGAACAAGAGCAATAAGACATGCCGCTTTACCACAATGGCCTATATCTGGTCCGGGCGAACCTGTTGGAATTGCAGCGTGGCGGAAGGGTTCTGGCCGTTCCCATCGGCCGCCTGACGAACGCCCAGCATGAAGCAGTCAACTCGCACCGGCTTGCACATGAATTACCGCCGTTGGAAGATCCGGAGATCGTGCTGATCGGCAAGCACCTTCATGGTAGCCGCATCGTGCGCGACAACTACACTATCGAAGACGTACTCACGCAGATTACAAGCGCTCTGGATGCCGGCTCGGTCGTGGTGTCGTCCCGGAAAATGACCGCGCTGGACGCCGTCGATTTTCGCGCGGACGGCTACGGGAACATGGTGCGGGATCGCGCCGTTCTCGAGCTGACCCAGCGCAAGCCGCGCGCCGAACTCTACTCGGTCATACCAAAGGGCGACACGAACAGGCCAACGGAACGCCAAAAAGAAAAGGCCGCTGGAGAGCGGCCTTGAATGCTTCGGAGCACTCGCCCGGGTAACTTACAGCGTCCGGCGCACCAATGTTCCGAGCTTCGATACTAGCATTTAATGGCTCCTCGTGTGAATGCCGGGCCAACAGCGTCTCAGGTGGCGTTACCTCAAGCCTTCGAAAGCGCCTTGAGAGCCAGCTTGATCCCCTCGGACACGCCCGTTCCGGCCGGCACGTTCTTGATCGCGGCGAGCCCTTCCTTCTCGGAGTAGCCGAGCGCGAGCAGCGCGTTGAGGATGTCGGACGCGTGATCGGATTGCGACGCCGCGCTCGCCATCGCGCCGAGATCGGCGCCGAGCTTGCCTTTCAGTTCGAGCAGCAGCCGTTCGGCCGTCTTCTTGCCGATGCCGGGCACGCGCGTGAGCCGCGCGGCGTCCTGCGTGGTGACGGTTTGCGAGAGCTCCTGCACGCTCATGCCCGAGAGCACCGCGAGCGCCATGCGCGCGCCGATGCCGCTGATCTTCAGCAATTCACGGAACGTCGCGCGTTCCTGCGAGGTGAGAAAGCCGTACAGCAAATGCGCGTCCTCGCGCACGATCAGCTGCGTGAGCAGCACGACTTTCTCGCCGGTGTTCGGCAGGTTGTAGAACGTGCTCATCGGCACGTCGATTTCGTAGCCGACGCCGTTGCAGTCGACGAGCAGGTGCGGCGGATTTTTTTCCAGCAGAACGCCGGCGATGCGACCGATCATGTGTGTGTTCTTGAAAGAGAATTAGCCGATGAGTCTGCCGTGCCGCACGCGCAAGCCTTTCTTCGCAAGCGAGGGCGCGATGCCGCCCAGCGTCTCGAGTCCGCTGCCGCCGTGCGCGTGACAGATGGCCATGCCGAGCGCGTCGGCGGCGTCGGTGCCGGGCACGCCGGAGAGGCTGAGCAGACGCACGACCATCTGCTGCATCTGCTCCTTGGTCGCGCGTCCGTAGCCGACCACGGCTTGCTTCAACTGCAGCGCAGTGTATTCCGAAACCGGCACGCCGCTCGCGACGAGCCCGCAAATTGCCGCGCCGCGCGCCTGGCCGAGCAGGAGCGTCGACTGCGGATTCACGTTGACGAAGACTTTTTCGATCGCGGCCTGATCCGGATTGTGCTGCGCGATGAGCGTTGAGATGCAGCTGAAGATCGTGTTCAGGCGCGAGGGCAAATCGGCGTCGGCGGTCTTGATGACGCCGCTCGTCACGTAATTGAGCGTGTGTCCGGTCTTGTCGATGATGCCGAAGCCCGTCACGCGCAGGCCGGGGTCGATGCCTAGGATTCTCATTCGTTCGCGATGCGGGTCGTCCAAATCAAAATGGCCTGTTTGCGCCGTCTGAAGCGCAAACAGGCCAATCTTACTCACACGTCAGCAATATAGCGGACAGATTGATACCTAAAAAATGATCGAACAAGGCACGGATCGCGGCTAATTTGTGAAAGCTGCTCGTGAATTTTTGAGCCCAACTTTTCACCTTTTTGAAGTGGGCGTCGCGCAACGCCGGTCCGCTTGACGTGACTCCACACCAGTTCATCTGGATTGAGGTCCGGTGCGTAATCGGGCAGAAAATGCAAAGTCAACTTGCCCTGCGTACTCGCGACATAGTCCTTAACGATAGCTTTCTTATGCGCTGGCAATCCGTCGACGATCAAATGAACCGCTCTTTTACGATGAAACATCAACTTCTTGAGCAACTCGACGAACAACTCGCCACTTAGAAGTAGTTTCAAAAAGATCTCTTAGGGGCTGTTAACCCGTCTTAGGGGCTGTTAACCCGTAACGCAACCTGTTAACCTCGATCGTTGTGACAACAGGATCGAGGAGATGGGCAAACCAATCATCGACGACGAACTGTGGGCACTGATCGAGCCACTGCTACCACCAGCGAAGCCGCGCCGCTTCAAGTATCCGGGCCGCAAGCCGGTACCGGATCGGGCTGCGCTGACCGGCATCTTGTTCGTGCTGAAGACCGGCATCCGGTGGCGAGATCTGCCAGCGGAGATGGGATGTGGCTCTGGCGTCAGTTGCTGGCGCAGGCTGCGCGATTGGCAGCAAGCCGGCGTGTGGGATCGACTGCACGCACTGCTGCTGGCGAAACTACGAGCGGCCGGGAAGATCGACTTCTCCCGCGTCGTCGTCGACTCATCGTCGATTCGTGCGGTTGGGGCGGGCGAAAAACTGGCCCGAACCCCACCGACCGAGCACGACCCGGTTCCAAGCACCACGTCACCACCGACGCCAACGGTACGCCGATCGCGGCAATCCTGACCGGCGCCAATCGTCACGACGTCACCCAACTGATCCCGTTGATCGAGGCCATCGTACCGATTGGCGGCGTGCGCGGCCGGCCGCTGAGTCGCCCTGGCTGTGTTTATGCCGACCGCGGTTACGATCATGACAAGTACCGGTGCCTCCTTCACGCGCGCAACATTCCCACCAGCATCGCGCGGCGCGGTCACCCGCACGGTAGCGGCCTTGGGAAAGTCCGTTGGGTCGTCGAACGTACACATGCCTGGTTGCATAACTTCCGCCGTCTACGTACTCGCTTCGAACGTCGTGCGGACATTCATGAAGCGTTCCTCAAACTCGGTTGTTGCTTGATCTGCTGGAACACTCTTCGGCAATCTCAACAGCCTTTATGAAACCGTCTCTAAATACCCCTTCATACGTCGCAAACCAGAAAGCTCCCTTCGAATTAACGGCGGACGCGGCGCCCATGCTGTGACGTTCGCCGGGCCGCTCGACCACCGGCGTTTCACCGCGCGGCGCCCACGTCCTGCCATGCACCGAGTCAGCACGGAAGCCCGATTCGTCCCAGAAAAAGATGTCCGCCTTCTGCTCACGAGCCCGCCTGGCAATGTTCGGATAGGTGTCTCGCTGCCAACGCTCGATCGCTTCCGGATCACGCTGGTAAGCACGCTGCAGCGGCTTTTGCGGCGTCAGGTGCAGACGGGCGAGCATCGCACCGATCGAAGCCAGACTTAACGTGACGTCGAATGAATCTCTGTCGTACCAGCTCACGGACCAGGTTGCGCGTCCACAAGCCAAAATCAAACCCGTACTGTATTGGATTCTTGCCATTAACCCAACGCATTACCCGCTGCTCCTGCGTCGCAGTAAGCGTACGTGGGCGACCTGTGCCCTTGGTCGATCGCAGCGCTCGCACACCATGACCACGGCCTCGCGCCTGTGCCCTGATCTTGTACGCCCACGAGCGATGCATCCCAAACGACGCGGCAACATCATTCGGATGCTCGCCTTCAGCCATACGCTGAACTGCAAGGATACGCATCTCTTCGAGCGTGTTGTGAGCCAGACTCCGGCCATCTCGTTTCATGGGCGATGCTCCCAATAGCTATCGCTCAAGCATAGACTAGCTGTCCGCAAAATTCACGACTTATGAGTAAATGAAGCGGAAGCGATTATCGGCGGATTAATGACGGAAATGACGCGTGCCGGTCAGGATCATCGCCACGTTATGCTCGTCCGCGGCGGCGATCACTTCATCGTCGCGCATGGAACCGCCCGGCTGGATCACGCAGGTCGCGCCCGCGTTCACGACGACGTCGAGGCCGTCGCGGAACGGGAAGAACGCGTCCGACGCCACCGCCGAGCCATTCAGCGTCAGGCCGGCGTTCTGCGCCTTGATGCCCGCGATGCGCGCCGAATCCACGCGGCTCATCTGGCCCGCGCCGACGCCGAGCGTCATGCCGCCGCCGCAGAACACGATCGCGTTCGACTTCACGTATTTCGCCACGCGCCACGCGAACATCAGGTCGTCCATTTCCTTCGGCGTCGGATGGCGCTTCGTCACGACGCGCAGCTCGTGCGGCTGCACGTTCTTCGCATCGAGCGACTGCACGAGCAGGCCGCCGCCCACGCGCTTCAGATCGAAGGCGTTGTGGCCGTCGCCGAGCGCGATCTGCAGGAGGCGCACGTTCTGCTTCGCCGCGAACACGGCGCGCGCCGCCTCGCTGAAGGATGGCGCGATCAACACTTCGACGAACTGCTTCGCGACAGCCTGCGCCGCCGCTTCGTCGACTTCGCGATTGAACGCGATGATGCCGCCGAACGCGGAGGTGGGATCGGTCTGGAACGCCTTCGAGTACGCTTCGGCCGGGTCCGCGCCGATCGCCACGCCGCACGGATTCGCGTGCTTGATGATGACGCACGCGGGTGCATCGAACGTCTTCACGCATTCCCACGCGGCGTCCGAATCGGCGATGTTGTTGTACGAGAGCTCCTTGCCCTGCAACTGCTCGTAGTTCGCGAGCGCGCCGGCGGGCACGGAGAGATCGCGGTAGAACGCCGCGCTCTGATGCGGGTTCTCGCCGTAGCGCAGATCCTGCACCTTCTCGAACGCCATGTTGAACGTCGCAGGATACGTGTTGCGCCCCGAATGCTGCAGCTCTTCCGTGAGGCTCGTCAGATAGTTCGTGATCGCGCCGTCGTACTGCGCCGTGTGCGCGAACACCTTGGTCGCGAGACGGAAGTTCGTCTTGTAGCCGACGGAATTGCCGTTCGCGTGCATTTCGTCGAGCACGGCGGAGTAATCGGCCGGATCGACGACGACGGTCACGTCGCGATGATTCTTCGCCGCCGAGCGTAGCATGGTCGGGCCGCCGATATCGATGTTCTCGATCGCGTCCTCCAGCGAGCATTCTTCCTTCGAGACCGTCTGCACGAACGGATAGAGGTTTACCACCAGCAGATCGATGGTCGGAATGTCGTGCTTTTCCAGCGCGGCCATGTGCTCGGGCAGGTCGCGGCGCGCGAGAATGCCGCCATGCACCTTCGGATGCAGCGTCTTCACGCGCCCGTTGAGCATTTCCGGAAAGCCGGTGTAATCGGCGACCTCGGTCACGGGCAGGCCCGCGTCGGCGAGCAGTTTCGCCGTGCCGCCGGTCGAGAGAAGCTTGACGCCGAGCTCCGACAGCGATTTGGCGAAATCGACGATGCCGGATTTGTCGGAAACGGAGATGAGTGCTTGCTTGATCATGATGGATAATGAAACCGAAAAGGGAACCCAAGCCGGACCAAGGCGCGGGCCTCAGTCCGATGAATCAAATCAATCCGTGCTGCTGAAGCTTCTTGCGTAGCGTGTTGCGGTTGATGCCGAGATACTCGGCCGCGAGCGATTGGTTCCCGCCCGCCTGCTCGAGCACCACTTCGAGCATCGGTTTTTCCACGCACGAAATCACCATGTCGTAGACGTCGTGCGGATCGGAGCCGTCCAGGTCCTGAAAATAGTTGTCGAGGCTTTGGCGGACGCATTGTTCGATGTTATGTCTGCTCATGCGGCAATCAGTCGGTCTGTCGTGTTGTTGAGCCCGTCGCACGATTCCTCTTCGGCCGCGTCAGCGTCGGCCGTCTCGTCCACATAGACGAGACGGTCCGACAACGCCTTTTGCGCGTCGAAGAATTTGTTGACAGCGAGCAATTGTTCTTTGGTCGTGTCCAGCGTATTCATCCGGTACCGGAAGGTGTTGGCGCCGGAAAGGCCGCGAGTGTACCAGCCGATATGCTTGCGTGCAGTCCGAACGCCCGTGAATTCCTCGTAGAAGGCGTAGTGATCTTCCAGGTGCTCGTTCATCACCTGCTGGATCTCGTCGATGCGCGGCGGCGGCAGGCGCTCGCCGGTGTTCAGAAAATGTTCGATTTCGCGGAACAGCCACGGACGCCCCTGCGCCGCGCGGCCGATCATGATGGCGTCGGCGGCCGTTGCGGCGAGCACGTCGCGGGCTTTTTCGGGCGTGGCGATGTCGCCGTTCGCGATCACGGGAATCTTCACCGAGGCCTTCACCGCCGCGATGGTTTCGTACTCCGCGTCGCCCTTGTAGAGATCGGCGCGCGTGCGGCCGTGCATAGTGAGCATCGAGATGCCCGTGTCCTCGGCGATCTTCGCGATGGTCAGCGCGTTTTTGTTCTCGCGAACCGCGTGGCCCGCGCCCATGCGCTTGCAGAGCTGCCGGAACGGGTGGTCGGTGACACCTGCCATCGGGGCGACGAACAGGTTGTTGCGCAGGACGTGGGAACCGATGGTGAGCATGAAGGCTAAGGGATCCGCACTGTCGAATCCGGCCGGAATGCGGCAGGAAGCGTGTCATGCAGATGCAACGTTTCTGAAGGAGAAGCGCGTATTTTAACGCGAAGCGCGTGCTGAATTTAAGGGCAATCGCGTGCAAGTCTTTAAATCTTCTATGAAAGAGCGCGCGTTCATAGAGGATAAGTTCTTCGATTCAGCGCAGACGATTGCCCACGAAGCATGCTAGCGGCGCTGGCCGAACATCATCTGGCGGGCCAGCGCTGTCTTCAGCGGCGGAAGGAATTCGAGCGCCGTGAGGGCGAGGCCGCGCATTGCGGCGAGCGGCGCGAAGTCGACCGTGAAGATGCGGGCGAGCGTGTCGGTCGCGCCGATCGTCAGGCGCCGGTCCAGCGCGCGGCGCTGCGCGAAACGCGCCAGCGCGAGCGGCCGCGGGCCGTCGGCGGAAAGCGCGTCGGTGAGCGCGAGCGCGTCGCGCAGGCCGAGGTTCAGGCCCTGGCCCGCGACCGGATGCAGTGTCTGCGCGGCGTTGCCGATCGCCACGGTGCGCCGGTCGACGAGCACGTCGAGCGCGGAAAGCCCGAGCGGGAAGGCGGCGCGCCCGGCGATGCGCGTGAAGCGGCCCATGCGCGTGCCGAAGGCAGCGCCGAGTTCGGCGAGGAAGGTGTCGTCGTCGAGCTGCATGCGGCGCGCGGCCTCGTCGGGCGAGCAGCACCAGACAAGCGCATAGTCCGCGTGACGCTGGCCGCCGCACGGCAGGAGCGCGATCGGGCCTTCGCGCGTGAAGCGCTCCCACGCGACGTTCGCCTGCGGATCGGACACGCTCACCGTGCCGACGACGGCCGTCTGGCCGTAATCGCGCGAACGGCGCTCGCTCGACGCGTCGTCGTCCTTGCGCTGATAAAGGCCGCCCTCGGCGTTCACCAGCACCTTCACCCGGATCGTGCGCTTGCCGCTCGCCGATTGCAGCGGCAGGCTGACGCCGTCGTGATCCTGCAGCGGCGCGAGCGCGGCGGTATCGGTGAGCCAGTCCACGCCGGATGCGCGTACCGCATCGGCGAGCACGCCGACGAGCGAGCCGTAGCGCACCACGTAGCCCAGTTCGGGCAGCTCGTGCTCGTCGTGCTCGATCAGCGTGCGGCCGAAGTGTCCGCGCTGGGACACGTGAATGCGGCGGATCGGCGTTGCGTCCGCCGGAAAGCCGAGCGGCTGGAGCATCACGCGGCTGCCGTGCGACAGGGCGAGCGCGCGCGGATCGTTCGCGGCGGCGTCAGGCGTGCGCGCGTCGATCAGCGCGATCGAAAGCCGCGACGTCGCGCTGCGCCGCGCAAGCCAGCCGGCCAGCGCGAGCCCGACCGACCCCGCGCCGACGATGGCGATGTCGTAGTCGAAATGCGGTTCGGGGGTGTCACTCATCGCGCCAGTCGCCTCGGTCTTTCGATTCGCGCATCAGCGCCTCGATCTCGTCGGCGGCGACCGGCACCTCGCGCGTGATCAGCTCGCAGCCGCTTTCCGTGACGATCGCGTCGTCCTCGATGCGGATGCCGATGTCCCAGTAGCGCTCGGGCACGTCGTCGGCGGCTCGCACGTAGAGACCCGGCTCGACCGTGAGCGCCATGCCCGGCACGAGCGCGCGCCAGGGCCGCCTGCTCTGCTCGTCGAGCGGACCCTCCGCCTCGCGGTACTCGCCCGCGTCGTGCACGTCCATGCCGATCCAGTGTCCCGTGCGGTGCATGTAGAAGCGCGCATAGGCACGTTGCGCGAGCACGTCGTCGACGCCGCCGAACTTCGTCTTGTCGAGGATGCCCGTGTCGAGCAGGCCTTGCGACAGCACCTTCAGTGCCGCCTGATGCGGCGCGTCGAAGCTCGCGCCGGGGCGCGTCGCGTCGACGGCGGCGGCGTGCGCGGCGAGCACGATGTCGTAGAGCTCGCGCTGGGTGGGTGTGAAGCGCCCGCTCGCCGGGAACGTGCGGGTGATGTCGGAGGCGTAGCCGTCGAGCTCGCACGCGGCGTCGATGAGGATCAGGTCGCCCTCGCGCGCGATCGCGTTGCCTGCCGGATAGTGGAGCACGCAGGCATTCGCCCCCGCCGCGACGATCGAGCCGTACGCCGGCGCCTGCGCGCCGTGGCGGCGGAACGTGTAGAGCAGTTCGGCTTCGATCTCGTACTCGCGCATGCCGGGGCGGCAGGCGCGCATCGCGCGGCGGTGCGCTTTGGCGGAAATCGACGCGGCGCGGCGCATGATCGCGATTTCGTGCGCGTCTTTGACGAGGCGCATCTCGTCGAGCGTCGGCAGAAGATGCTGCGCCTTCGCGGGCGCGCGCACGCCGCTGCGGCTGCGCGCGCGCACGGCGGCCAGCCAGCCGCGCACTTGCGCATCCAGTTCCGCCGAGGTGCCGAGCGCGTAATGCAGCGCGGGCTTGTCGGCGATCAGGCGCGGCATTTCCTCGTCGAGCGCACCGATGGCGAATGCGGCATCGAAGCCCAAAGCGTCGCGCGCGGCGTCGGGACCGAAGCGAAATCCTTCCCACGTTTCGCGCTCGGCGTTCTTCTCGCGGCAAAAGAGGAGCGACGCGGGCTCGCCGTCCTTTGCGCTCGCGTTCAGCACGAGCGCCGCCTCGGGCTCGTCGAAGCCCGTCAGATAGAAGAAGTAGCTGTCGTGACGGAAAGGGTAGTCGGTGTCGCAATTGCGCATGACTTCCCGCGCGGTCGGCAGGATGGCGACGCCGCCGCCTTGCGCACGTAGCGCGGCGAGCACGCACTCGCGGCGCGCGCGATAGACATCGACGGCGATGGGGCTGGCGAGTTCGGTCGGTGAGTTCATGCGCCAATTGTAGCGCCGGCTTCGCGACGGCGTGGACTTGCCCCCCGCAAAAGCCGGACATGCGGTGACGCTTAAATTTTGAGGTAGTCTTCTGCCTATGTTTTAAGCCTATTCCATTGCGTCATTGAATTGGCACTGGTCGAATCCGGCGCGAAGGATCGTCATATTTCCACTTGATCGGTTTCGGGTTCTTGTTGTGTTCGCGGATGTATCGGCATCAGTTTGCGATCCCAATCCTTCACCGAAGTGAAGATGCCGCGAGCGATCACTTCACGCTGAATGCGCGAGAACCAGTTCTCCACCTGGTTGAGCCACGACGAGTAGGTCGGCGTGAAGTGCAGGTGCACGTTGCGCTGCGCATCAAGGAAGTCGGCAACCCGCTGCGTCTTATGGCTGCTGACGTTGTCGCAGATCGCGTGGATTTCCCGGCGTTTGGGCTGGCTGGCGACGACGTCGGTCAGGAAGGCCACGAACTGCTCGCTGGTGTGGCGCGCCACCGTCTTGCCCAGCACCTCGCCGGTGGCAGTATTGAACGCCGCGAACAGGCTGAGCGTGCCGTTGCGCTTGTACTCGAAGCCGTGACTCTCGGCGCGCCCGGGCGACAGCGGCAGCATACGGTCCTTGCGATCGAGTGCCTGGATCGCGGTCTTCTCGTCCACGCAGAACACCGCTGCGTGCGCCGGCGGGTTCAGGTACAGCCCGATCACGTCGGCTGCCTTGGTCTCGAAGTCCGGGTCGTTGGAGACCATGTGCCGCTCCAACTGCTGCGGCTTGATGCCGTGCTTGCGCCAGATGCGCTGCACGGCCGAGACCGATACGTCGCCGAGTTCTGCTGCGAGCTTGTAGCTACTCCAGTGTGTCGAACCGTCGGCGGGTTTGTGCTTGAGGGTGCACTTGAGCACCCGCGCTTCCAGTTTGGCCGGTGGCTGCGTAGGCGCCCGCCCGCGGTGCCGGGCGTACATGCCGGCTAGTCGCTCGCTGAGGAAGCGCCCCGACCAGCGTGCGATGAAGCGCGAATCGCAACCCAGTGTGCGCATGATACTGTCGCGCGATTCGCCGTCCTCGAGCATCAGGATCAACTTTGCGCGTCGCACGTCCGCCGCACGCACCGTTCGGCTGCGCGCCGCCGACAACAGTTGCTCACGTTCGATATCTGTCAGGTTCATTTTGACCCATGACCTGTATCTGAACACAGACAGGGTGCTAATTCAATGACGCAGCGCAATAGAGGTTCCACGTTGTGACTAGGCTTAAAACATAGGCAGAAGACTACCTCAAAATTTAAGCGTCACCGCATGTCCGGCTTTTGCGGGAGACGGCCCACCGAGACTCTCACCTATAGTAAGACGAAAACGCAAAAACCCCACCTTTGAGGGGTGGGTTTTTTGGGTGAAGCATGAGGAGCCTGACGATTACCTACTTTCACACGGGAGCTCCGCACTATCATCGGCGTGGAGTCGTTTCACGGTCCTGTTCGGGATGGGAAGGGGTGGGACCGACTCGCTATGGTCATCAGGCATGACTGGTTGTTGCCTCGTCGTTTGACGCTGCAACCAATCCGGGAAGAAGTAGAAGTGTTTGGGTAGTGACTGTTGGGCACAAGGCGTCACTCAACCGGCGCGCCCCCTTCGGGGGTGATATTGACTAAGCGCTTCAGCGCTTAGTCAATACATACGTAAAACACACTGGTTATAGGATCAAGCCTTACGGGCAATTAGTATCAGTTAGCTCAATGCATTACTGCACTTACACACCTGACCTATCAACGTCCTGGTCTGGAACGACCCTTCAAGGGGCTCGAAGCCCCGGGGATATCTCATCTTAAGGCGAGTTTCCCGCTTAGATGCTTTCAGCGGTTATCTCTTCCGAACATAGCTACCCGGCGATGCGACTGGCGTCACAACCGGTACACCAGAGGTTCGTCCACTCCGGTCCTCTCGTACTAGGAGCAGCCC
>LFKV01000039.1 GCA_001189345.1 Candidatus Paraburkholderia kirkii | reverse complement strand
GAAGAAGGCGTCGTCGAAAGCGCGCAGCGCGCGGGCGGAATCCGGCTCGCGCGTCGCGGCCATTTCCTTCAGCACGTACGGATGGCAGCGGATCGCGCCCTGCCGAAGATGATCAGGCAGCGCGTGAGAATGTTCGCGCCCTCGACCGTGATCGAGATCGGCATCTGCTGATACGCGCGCGCCAGGAAGTTCGCCAGGAAGTTCGACGGCCCCATGCAGATGCCCTTGCCCGCGACGACGTCCATGCCGTCGTTGATCACCTGCCGCGCGCGCTCGGTGATGTGATACTTCGCGATCGCCGAAATGACCGAGGGCTTTTCGTCCAGATCGACGGCCTGCGCCGACAGGCGGCGCGCCGCGTCCATCACGTACAGATTGCCGCCCATGCGCCCGAGCGCTTCCTGAATTCGAAGCGCCCGATCGACGTGCGGAACTGGCGCCGCGCCGCGGCATACGCGCTCGTGCCGCGCACCGCGAGCTTGGCCATCCCGACGTTCGACGATGGCAGCGAGATCGCGCGTCCGGCGGCGAGGCACTCCATCAGCATGCGCCAGCCGTTGCCGACCTGCGCGCGTCCGCCGATCACCCATTCGATCGGAATGAAGACGTCCTCGCCCCAGTTCGGACCGTTCTGGAACACCGCGTTGAGCGGCCAGTGCCGCCGCCCGATATGCACGCCGGGGTGATCCGTCGGGATGAGCGCGCAGGTGATGCCGGGCGCTTCGTCGCCGCCGAGTAGGCGATCCGGATCGAGCGTGCGGAAGGCGAGGCCGAGCACGGTCGCGATCGGCCCGAGCGTGATGTAGCGTTTCTTCCACGTGACGCGAAAACCGAGCGTTTCGCGGCCCTCGTGCATGCCGCGGCAGACGATGCAGACGTCGGGGATCACGGCCGCATCCGATCCGGCATAAGGGCTCGTCAGGGCGAAGCGGGGGATTTCGTCGCCGCGCGCGAGGCGCGGCAGATAGTAATTCTTCTGTTCCTCGGTGCCGTAGTGCAGCAGCAATTCGGTGGGACCGAGCGAGTTCGGCACCATCATCGAGACGGCCGCCGCCGACGAATGCGTCGCGAGCTTCATGATGACCTGCGAGTGCGCATACGCCGAGAACGCCTTTCCGCCGTACTGCTTCGGGATGATCATGCCGAGAAAGCCTTGCTCCTTCACATACGCCCATGCTTGCGGAGAGAGATTCTGCCAGATGACGGTCGTGTCCCAGTCGTTCGACAGATCGCACAGGCGCGCGCATTCGTTGTCGATGGAGCCTTGTTCTTCCTGCGTCAGCTTCGGCGCGCCATGCGACAGAAGCGAGTCCCAGCGCGGGCGGCCGGAGAAGAGTTCCGCGTCCCACCAGACCGTGCCGGCCTCGATGGCGTCGCGTTCCGTCGACGACATCTCCGGAAGAATTCCGCGGAATACGGCGAGCGTGCGGCGGCCGATCAGCGCGCGGCGCAGGGGTTCCATGGCGAGCACGAGCGCTGGAATCAAGAAGACAATCGCGAGAAGCGTCACGCCGACGGCGCCCGTCACACCGACGATCGGCCCGGCGGCCACCCAGATGGCGATCCCGGCAAGTCAGGCGACGGCGGGCGCCTGCAGGAATGCAAGCGCGCCGGCGAGAAGGAGGAATGCGATGACGTAGAGCGCGGGCATCACGGATCTCCGGCGGGACGATGATGCTCTTCCTCGCAGCACGACGCATGCCGGTCACGCCGGATCGGACCCCCAGATTCTCGAGGGTATCCACTAAATTCAACAAAATTAAGACGCTTCTACTTTCGTAAGCGCTCGATCTGTACCGTTGTCTCGTTCTATTCCATTGCGTCATTGAATTGGCACTGGTCGAATCCGGCGCGAAGGATCGTCATATTTCCACTTGATCGGTTTCGGGTTCTTGTTGTGTTCGCGGATGTATCGGCATCAGTTTGCGATCCCAATCCTTCACCGAAGTGAAGATGCCGCGAGCGATCACTTCACGCTGAATGCGCGAGAACCAGTTCTCCACCTGGTTGAGCCACGACGAGTAGGTCGGCGTGAAGTGCAGGTGCACGTTGCGCTGCGCATCAAGGAAGTCGGCAACCCGCTGCGTCTTATGGCTGCTGACGTTGTCGCAGATCGCGTGGATTTCCCGGCGTTTGGGCTGGCTGGCGACGACGTCGGTCAGGAAGGCCACGAACTGCTCGCTGGTGTGGCGCGCCACCGTCTTGCCCAGCACCTCGCCGGTGGCAGTATTGAACGCCGCGAACAGGCTGAGCGTGCCGTTGCGCTTGTACTCGAAGCCGTGACTCTCGGCGCGCCCGGGCGACAGCGGCAGCATACGGTCCTTGCGATCGAGTGCCTGGATCGCGGTCTTCTCGTCCACGCAGAACACCGCTGCGTGCGCCGGCGGGTTCAGGTACAGCCCGATCACGTCGGCTGCCTTGGTCTCGAAGTCCGGGTCGTTGGAGACCATGTGCCGCTCCAACTGCTGCGGCTTGATGCCGTGCTTGCGCCAGATGCGCTGCACGGCCGAGACCGATACGTCGCCGAGTTCTGCTGCGAGCTTGTAGCTACTCCAGTGTGTCGAACCGTCGGCGGGTTTGTGCTTGAGGGTGCACTTGAGCACCCGCGCTTCCAGTTTGGCCGGTGGCTGCGTAGGCGCCCGCCCGCGGTGCCGGGCGTACATGCCGGCTAGTCGCTCGCTGAGGAAGCGCCCCGACCAGCGTGCGATGAAGCGCGAATCGCAACCCAGTGTGCGCATGATACTGTCGCGCGATTCGCCGTCCTCGAGCATCAGGATCAACTTTGCGCGTCGCACGTCCGCCGCACGCACCGTTCGGCTGCGCGCCGCCGACAACAGTTGCTCACGTTCGATATCTGTCAGGTTCATTTTGACCCATGACCTGTATCTGAACACAGACAGGGTGCTAATTCAATAACGCAGCGCACTAGGCTTAAACATAGGCAGAAGACTACCTCAAAATTTAAGCGTCACCGCATGTCCGGCTTTTGCGGGGGATGGCCCAACGGCCTCGCCTGCCGGTCGCGGTTGAATCCGCGAATTGCGCGGTGCCGGGGTCGATCACTCGTGATTCGGGATTGGCGTCAGCGCAAAATCATGGCGCACGGGGAACCCGCTCCGACGAATCCGCTCTATTGCGTTTGCTCGATCGACGTGCACGTCAGGCCGGGGCATCCGGGGCCGGCAATGTGAGGTGACACGCTCCAACTATAAGCGTTGTAAGACCGCTCATGCGACCTGCCTCCGGGGCGGCTTCGCGTGAGCGCCTGCGCCGCATTGGCATTTCGAATGGCTCTTCCCCGCCGTGAGCACGGTGAACGAGCCCGCCGCATCCATCAGACCACAGCATGACTCGCCGTGTGGCGCGTCGCGCGAGCCGCTTGCGTCCTTGAGGCACGGCCGCCGCACCGTCGCACGTCGTGACATTGACGACGGCTCATCGCATCGAAAGGCGCGGCGAGTCAAAGCCCAATCATCCGACGGAGAGCGTCATATATGCCGTTTGAGAGTGACTCCTTGCGAGACACGAACCCGCTTCTGAGCATCGTCGTGGCGGCGTACAACATCGAGGGATACATCGAGGAAGCGCTCGAATCCCTCCTGTCCCAGCCCCATGTCGACGCGTTGAAAATCATCGTGGTCGATGACGGTTCCCGCGGCGAGACCTATGCCGCGGCGCGCGCGATCGTCGAGCGCGATCGCGGCGTGCACGTCGAGCTGCTGCATCAGGAAAACCGCGGTTTGAGCGCTGCGCGCAACACGGGTCTGGCTGCGGTGCGCACGCCTTATGTCGGTTTCCTCGACGGCGACGACATCTACCTCGACGGCTTCACCGAGGCGGTCATTCCCGTGCTCGCGGAAGGCGCGTGGGATCTCGTCGAATACAACGTCAAGATCATCGACGACGACGGCCGCGAGCTCGATGAAATCGACCTCGTGGAGACCGCCACGAGCAGCGGCGGTCCGATGAATCGCGCGACGCTGCAGCAATTCGCCGAAGGCTTCCATACCTTCGCGTGGGCGCGCGTCTACCGCACCGGGCTCTTCGACGACGAGCCGTTTCCGGTCGGCCGTCACTACGAAGACATGGCCGTCGTGCCTTCGACGTATCTTCGCGCCAGCAGCATCTTCCGCATTCCGACGCCGCTGATCGGTTATCGCCGGCGCTTCGGCAGCATCACGCAACGCGCCTCGACCGACGACATGCACGATCTGCGCACCAACGGCCGGGAAGCGCTCGCGCGTTGCGACGGGAGCGAGATGGACGATTACCGGCTCACCGTGTTCGACAAGCTGTTTCATCGCGCGTGCCACGTCTGCGCGCGGGTCGATCGCAGATCGTTCAAGCAGGCGTCCGAGACGCTGTCCGCCATGGCGGTCGATCATCGCAGGACGCGCGCCAAGCTCGCCGAGCGCAGCGGACGCGAAGTCGTCGAGCTCAAGCCCTTCGATCTGAACGTGCGCGCGGACCGCTCGATTCACTTTCTGAAAGGGCTCGTGAAGAAGATGCTGAGGCGCAGCCTCGATCATCATCAGCGCGAGCGGCGCCCGAGCACGTCGAATCAGTTGAGCGGATGAGCGCGCGGGCGGGCGAGCGACGCATGCTTCAGGCCTCCTCTATCGCTCGCAAGCTCATCCGCTTATAGGCGTCGACCAGCAGCGCGCCTTCGCCGCGCTTGTGCGAGACGGCGAGGCGCATCGTTTCCTCGCCCAGTTGCCAGATTAGAAACGCGAGCGCGCTGACGCGCTTGCGGTCGACGCGCGGATCCACGCGCCGCATCGCAGCCGCGAGCAAAGCTCCGCACGCCCGGTTTTCCGCGATTTCGATGCTCATCAATTCCTTATCCGAGCGCAGCGCCGAAGAGAGGTCGCGCATCACGGGCTTGTCCATCACGATTTCATAGTACTGGTCGACCAGCGCGGCAAAGGCGCGGAGCAATTGCGGCTTGTCGCGCACCGCCTCGAGCGCGTCGCGCACGCACCGGCGGCTTTCTGCCGCATATAGCCCGGCAAGCGTGCGCACGATCGCGCGCTTGTCCGGGAAATACTGATAGAGCGAGCCGATCGAGATCTCCGCGAGCTCGGCTATTTTGCTCATCTTCACGTGCTCGCTTCCCTTTTCCGCAATCAATTGCTGCGCAACTTCCAGGATGTGATCCAGGCGCTCGCGGCTGCGCTGCTGTGCCGGCCGCCGACGCGCGACGCCCAGTTCCGCTCCCGTTTGCGGCGGCTTCTTCTGCATGCTCTTCCTTTGCCCCACGAATGCGCGCTCAAAACAGCTTGACAGCCAAATGTGAGTATATATCATGTTTTAAACATGAGCAACTCTCACATTTTCGGATCGAGGAGACGGCAATGGCTCGTTCGGACTTCGACACCGCGCCCATTCTCATTCCGGGCGCCAACGGCAAGACGGGACGGCGCGTGGCGGAACGGCTGCGTGCGCTCGGTAAGAACGTTCGCGCGGGTTCACGCTCGATGGAACCCCGCTTCGACTGGAACGACCGCGCGACCTGGCCCGCTGCGCTCGCAGGCGTGCAGCGCGCGTATGTCACGTATCAGCCCGATCTTGCGATACCCGGCGCGCTCGACACCGTCAGCGCGTTCTTCGACATGGCACTCGCAAACGGCACGGATCGTATCGTGCTGCTCTCCGGACGCGGCGAGGAAGAAGCCGAATCCGCCGAACAGGCGCTGCAACGTTCGGGCGCGAGCTGGACCATTCTGCGTTGCAGTTGGTTCATGCAGAACTTCAGCGAGAGCTTTCTGCTCAATCCGGTTCGGGAAGGCGCGCTCGCGCTGCCGGTGGGCGCGATATCCAGGAGCCTTTCGTGGACGCCGAGGACATCGCCGATGCGGCCGTCACCACGCTCACGCAGACCGGGCATGAGGACAAGCTCTACGAACTGACCGGCCTTCGCGCGATCTCGTTCGCCGAAGTGCTCGAATGCATCGCCCAGGCAACCCAGCGCGAACTGCGTCTCGTGCCCGTGCCGCCCGACGCATTTCGCGCGGGACTGCTCAACGCCGGTGTCCCGAAGGAGGAGACCGACCTCATTCTTTATCTGTTCACCACGGTGCTCGACGGGCCAACGAAAACCCCGTCGATGGCGTACGCCGCGCATTGCATCGCGAGCCGACGTCGTTCCTGGAATATGCAAGGCGGACTGCGGCAAGCGGCGTGTGGAACGCGTGACGCAATCGAAGCCCGTCATCGTTTCACGGTAAACTGCGCGGATGGAACAGTGTCCCTACTGCGAGCGAATCCGTGACAAATGGGATTGTCACGGTCAGGAATGCCGCACCGCCATCGCCCGCGCGCTGCGCAGGCAGCGCATGAGCTTACCGATGGTGCCGAAGGTCATCCGCAACGAAATTCCGCCTGGCGCCACGACGGGCGAAGTCATCGCCCAGCTGTCGCGCCAGCGGCTGCGCGCCCGCCGCGCCAACGAAGAGCGCCGTGCGCGCAAGGCCGCCGAAGACCTCGATCTTTAGATCGCCCGTTTGCACACGCGCCGGCGGATCGACATTCGATCCGCCGCTCTGCGCAAGCGTCCCCTCGTCGCGCCATTCGCGCCGCGATGCGCGCATCGTCGCAAGCGCCATGCGCGCCACCTTGAGCCAGACATAAGGACGAGGATCGGCGACCATGCTGATCGCCCGCGCATAGTCGAGCGTGAGGCCCGGCGTCCAGGCCATCGTCACCGCACGCTTGCGGACTTGCGCGGCGACCCAGAGCTCGGGCGTTACGATCATCCGCAATAGCGCGCCCCAGTCGGCGCGCGCGCCGACAGGCGCCCGACCGCTCCCTCCAGCGCCGCTTCGAGCGCGTGCGACACGCTGCTCGAACAATTGCGATGCGTGAGGTTATACGTGGTGTCTTCACGATACGTGCGCCAGAAGCGATCCAGACGCACGGGGTCGTAATTGCGGATGCGCACGCGCGTCGTCGACGGGCACCATGCCTTCGATTCGACCGGATAGCTCGGCTCGCGCGCCGGGACGAACCGCTTCCGCCTGCGCGTGACCATCGCGCAAGGCGTTCTCAAAGTGCAATGCAGCGCCGACGAACGCAGCTGGACGCTCATGCGTCTCGCGCCCTTTTCCGCGAGCGGCCCGAATGCGCGCTGGCACGTCGGCCCGATGTGCTGCACGCCTGAACGTGCGCTTCTCAGACTTCAGGATCGGACCACCCATCGTCCGGGACCTGCACGACACCGCGATGTAAGGCAGCGCGCCCGGCTCGGTAAAAACACTCACTTGCTACGCTCGTCAACGCTTTCTAATAGTTTGAAACGTTCAGAATATCGACGACATCGCGCCTTGGACTCAAGAAAAAATCGACCAGCACGCTCAAGGATGTCGCCAATGCGGCGGGCGTCTCGCTCGGCACCGCGTCGAAGGTCATGGCGGGCGCGGAAGGCGTGAGTCCCGCGCGGCGTCAGCAGGTGTGGGAGGCCGCCGTCAGCTCGGTTATCGGCGCAACAGCCTTGCGGCCGAGCTGTGCAGCAGCCGTTCGACGTCCATCGTCGCGATGCAGGCGGGCGCCGCCCTGCTCGCCGCGGCACTGGCCTGTGCGTATATCGCGCTGCATGGCGGGCATCGCATGCCGTTTCTCGCCGTCATGTGGATCGTGCCGCTCGCGGGCTTCACGCTCGGCGCGCTCAACGGCTGGATCATCGCGCGCGGACGCATGCAGCCCTTCATCGTGACGCTCGCCGCGATGGTCGGCGTGGCTCGGCGACTCGCCTGATCGCGGGCCAGGACACGGCCGTCTATTCGATCTACAGCGGCACCAACGCGACGACCGACATCGAAGCGCTGCGCGCGCTGCTCTTCAACGTCGTGCCGGTGCCAGCCCTCTTCTTTCTGGTGATCGCCGTGGTGGTCGGTTTCATGATGAACCGCACCGTGTTCGGCAAGTATCTCTACGCGATCGGCGGCAACGAGAAATGCGCGGTCGTCTCGGGGCTCGATGTCGCGCGCGCCACAAGATCGCGGCGTATGCGATCTCGGGGCTTTTGTCGGTGCTCGTGGACGTGCTTTACGCGGCGCAGTACCGGCAAGGCAAGGCGGACGCCGGCATGGGCTGGGAGCTCGATGCGATTGCGGCCGTGGTGATCGGCGGGACGAGTCCTGTCGGTCGGCGTCGGGCGCGTGTCGGGCACGGTGGCGGGCGTGCTCATCTTCGACTTCCTGAGCAACATCCTTCTGCTCAACGATATCGACAGCAACACGCAGCTCGTGCTCAAGGGGCTGATCATCGTGATCGGGGGCTGATCATCGTGATCGCCGTGTTCCTGCAGCAGACGGACATGGGCAAGCGCCGCGGATGGCTCAGGCGCCTTGCCCGGCGCAAATAGTCACGCCTCGAAGTCGATTCCCCGCGCCCGCAACTGCCGATCGCGAGATGCGCCCGCGCGCTCTCGGCGTCGCCGGCGCGCATCTGCTCGAAGCGTTGCGCGATTTCGTGCGGCACCGGCTTGAGCGGCCGATTGGCGCTCATCGCGCGCAATTGCACCTCGCCGCGCGCTCCAGATAGTACAAATCGTCCCACGCCTCGGCGACGGTCGCGCCCGCCACCATCACATCACGCCATGATTCTTGAGGAAGAGAATATCGGCGCCGCCCATCGCGGCGGCGATCCGGTCGCCTTCCGCATCGTCCAGCGCGAGACCGTTGACAAGAGCGGCGGCCCTTCGAGCAGGCACAGCGCGGTCGCATTGGGCATATAGGGTATGAAACGCCGCCTTCACGCGCGGCATCAGCCGGTGCAGGCGCGCATGGATATAGAATAGAATGCGGTTGCCTCGGGTTTACCCTCGCCCTCGACCACGTGGCCGTCGAAATCGCAGATCAGCAGGCGCGACGCCGTGATCTCGCTGAAAGCGTAGCCATACGGGTTCACGAAGAAGAGATCGTCGTGGCCCAGCACCATCGCCGAGAAGTGATTTTGCACACACCCTCTTCGAAGCCATGCAGCGCAGCGAGCCTGGGCGATGGCGGGAGAATCGAGCCGGAGCGGTGCAGGCGTTGCGCGGGAAAGCGTGTCCACGTATGACGCGCATATAGCACGTCTGTCTCTTAGCAGAAACGCTTATTTGATGTTCGCGTTCTGGCGTGGTAGAATACGCGCCGCTCGAGATTTCGCAGCGCATCTTCAACGTAATTCGTCTCAAAAGGGTTGGGAAAAATGGCAACAGGTACTGTGAAGTGGTTCAACGATGCAAAGGGTTTTGGTTTCATCACGCCGGATGACGGCGGCGAAGACCTGTTTGCACATTTCTCCGAAATCCAGTCCAAGGGTTTCAAGTCGCTTCAGGAGAATCAGAAGGTGAGCTTCGAAGTCAAGCAAGGCCCGAAGGGCAAGCAGGCTTCGACGATCCAGCCGCTGTAAGTTCGGCGGTTCTCGCCCAAGGCACGAAACGGCCCGCAAGGGCCGTTTTGCATTGGTGGACCGCGATCCCCGGGCCGATGATATCGACCGCCAATGACGGCCGCTTTATCGTTTCCGCGTTGAAAATAAATAAATCGGTAAAACTAATACATGTTTCAAGCCGCAAATTGATTCCGGCGCAAAATTCTTTCCTCTTATTCGTGTGAATTCGGCAAGCGATCGGAAAAAATGCCGCGCATTTGTTCGGCATAAAACTAATGCATTGCTCGTCTTTCTCTGGTTTCTGACTTGGGATGCGCATGCGCAACCGTTCGTCGCCAACGCGAGAGCGGCGCGTTTTGTCGCCGCCGTCGTGATCAACGACTTTCATACGGCACAGGCAGGCGGCGGCTACGTGTTCTCATACGAAAGCCAAGAGACCGAAGACTCGCTTTCGGCCAAGCTCGACCGATGGTTCTCCGGCGCCGATCCGCACGCCATCGCGATGGAGCCCGCCGAGAAGCAGACATTGTTCGGCTTCTACTGGGCGGCGAGCATGATGCCCGCGAATTCGGCATGCTTTCGTGATATCGCCGATCCGGCGTGCCGCGACGATCTTTCGACGTGGATGGCGCGCGAGTTCGACGACGATCCCCGCTTCGTGCGCGCTTACGAGTCGGCGAGGAAGCTGCTCGGCCTGCCGCCGCTCGTGGCGGGCGCGCACTGAGCGACGCGCCGCCTGCGAGCAGCTTCATCCGCGCTCGCGCCACGCTGCGGCAACGAACGGCGGTGGCGCATGCCGTGCGTCATCCGGGTCCACGGTGCGCCCGACGGCGATCAGCGCCGTGTTCCATGCGGCGCGCCCGATCGCCCGGGTGCTTGCGATCGTCGCGGCGCTCGCGCTGCCCGGCATCCTTCCGCCGGAAACAGGCGATGCGATCATGCCGGGCCAATGCGGACAGACGCGCGGCGGCCTCGGGCGAGTCGGGCGCGTAGCCCTCTCGCAGATCGCGCAGCAACGCGATTTTCGCGGCCACGTTCACGAGCAGCGACAGCACACCGATGGTTTCGAGCAAGGCGGGAATCATGATCGTCTCCCAGGGCGCCGGCATGGTTTGCGCGCCTCATCGATTGGACAGCATCGGCCCGTAAGTCTTCACGAATCGGCGCGAGCCGCCTGGCGTCGCGCGCCAACGAGGCGATGCGCCGGCATCCGTGGCGCGCGGTGCTCTTCGCCGCGAGCGAGGGCATGGCGGTGGCGCTGCTTTCGCGCTGCGATTCCGAACGATATGACGATTGAACATCGCGAAACCGACACGCGGCGGCTGTCCGGCGAATCCGAAAAATCGTGCACCAAAAAAGCCGTTTGTTATTGGATTCGACGGCAATCGAGTGTCGCGACGAACGCGCCGGATTTGGATTTAAAACCCGCGCGCCGCGCGGAACTTTTTGAGATAGCGCCTGCCGTCGCGGCTTTCCTCGAAAGCCTGCCGGAGACGCTTGACTGGCGGGCGTCACGCCCGAGTGTCTGTTTTTTGAGACAGTCTATATTTTTTCATTTCTTAAGTTACGAAACGTTGCGTTATTCTCTGCGCCGGCAACAACGATTTTAATCATTCGCGTGGAGAATTCGATGAAACGATTCGCACTGACGTCCCTCTCGCTGGCTCTGCTCGGCGCGGCAGGCGCGGCACAGGCACAAACGAGCGTGACGCTGTATGGCATGATCGACGCTGGCCTCGGCTACGTGAGCCATGCCAATGCAAACGGCGACAAGCTGTTCGGCATGATCAACGGCAACCTGTCCGGCGATCGCTGGGGCCTGAAGGGTCAGGAAGACCTGGGCGGCGGCCTAAAGGCGATCTTCCAGTTGGAAAACGGCTTTGACGTCGGTACCGGCAGGCTCGGCCAGGGCGGCCGCGAATTCGGCCGTCAGGCGTTCGTTGGTCTATCGGGCAGCCAGTGGGGTACGGTCACCCTCGGTCGCCAGTACGACCCGCTGGTCGACATGGTGCAAGGCATCACGGCTGACAACTACTGGGGCGCGATCTTCGCAACGCCGGGCGACATCGACAACTACGATAACTCGCTGCGCGTGAGCAACGCGGTCAAGTACGTTTCGCTGAACTACGCGGGCTTCCAGGTCGAAGCGCTGTATGGCTTCTCCGGCCTCGCAGGCGCAACCGGCCAAGGTCAGACGTGGTCGGGCGCGGCAACGTACAACAACGGCCCGCTGGCAATCGCAGGCGGCTACTTCTACGCGAACAACCCGAATGCCGGCCGTATTCCGCAGACGGACGCCAGCACCTGGACCAGCCCGAGCTCGGATCCACTGTTCGACGGCCCGATCAACAACACCTACGCTTCGGCGCATGCCATCGGCATCGCTCGCGGCGCGATCCAGTACTCGATCGGCGCGTTCACGGTCGGCGGTTCGTACAGCAATGCGCAGTACAAGGCTGACAGCGGTTCGCGCTTCGGCTCGGAGCACTTCAACGTCGGCAACGCCTTCGTGAACTTCCAGGTCACGCCGGCTCTGTTGATGGGTCTGGGCTACACCTACACGAAGTCGGGTGGCGATGCCGAAGCGGCGTACCACCAAATCAGCATCGGCGCCGACTACTCGCTGTCGAAGCGCACCGACTTGTACGCTGTTGCTGCTTATCAGCACGCAAGCGGCGATCAGCGCGACGGTACGACGGGCGGCACGAACTCGGCACAAGCGTCGATCGGCTCGTACGGCTACGAAAGCGGCCGCAGCCACCAGGAAATGGTCATCCTCGGCGTGCGCCACAAGTTCTAAGAACAACCGACTGGCGCGGCATGCGAGTGCCGCGTCTGGAGGACCGCAGTACCCTCGAACAGCCATCGGTCTTGCCGATGGCTGTTTTTTTTGCGCGCGCGGCGACGTAACGAATTGTCGAAATCGACCGGACGCGCGCAAATTCGGCGAACGGCCGCCGCAGAATCGCCCGGAGATCAACCCACCGGGAGCTTCATACGATGCCGCTGTCCTGCGTTTCCCCTCGTTCTTTCATGCTCGCCGTTTCGCTCACCGTCTGTATCGCGAGCGCAGGGTGCGGCTCCGAAGGCATCCCGTCCGCCTTCGCCGATGATTCACCCGGCTTGCCGGCGATCGTCGCGCACCGCGGCAGCGCGGCCGATTACCCTGAAAACACGCTGCTCGCCATCGAAGGCGCGCTGACGAATCATGCAGACGCGATCTGGCTCACCGTGCAGCCCACGCGCGACGGCGTGCCGGTGCTCTACCGTCCGGCCGATCTCTCGATGAACATCAACGGAAAAGGCGCGGTCGCCGCGCTCGACTTCGCCGCGCTCGAGCGCCTGAACGCGGGCTGGAACTTCGTCCGAACCGACGCGAGCGGCGCGAAACGCCATCCGTATCGCGACCAGCCGCTGCGCATTCCCGCGCTCGCGGCGGCGCTGCGCGCGACTCCGTCCGCCGCGCCCGTGATGCTCGACATGAAGGCCCTGCCCGCCGACGCACAGGCCGAGGCGGTCGCGCGCGTGCTCGACCAGGAAAACGCCTGGCAGCGCGTGCTGATCTATTCGACCGACGCCGCTTACCAGATGGCATTCGCCGCGTATCCTCAGGCCCGCGTCTTCGAATCGTGCGATGCGACCCGCGCGAGACTCGCCGCCGTTGCGCTGGCGCAGACGTGCGAGGACGCGCCGCAGCCCGGCACATGGACGGCGTTCGAGTTCGCGAGAAAGATGGAGCTGGTGGAAACCTTCACGCTCGGCGAAGCGCGCTCGCCGGTGACGGCTACGCTCTGGATGCCCGAAGCGATAGCATGCTTCCGCGCGAAGGGCGAGGTGCGGCTGGCGATCGGCATCGACGACGCCGACGACTATCGGGCCGCCGCGTGTCTCGGCGTGAACGCCGTGCTCGCCGATTCGCCGCGCAAGATGCGGGCGATCAAGGCTGCCATGACCCGGCCGCCGCAATGCCCGTCACCGGCGCGCTGAGGGCGCCTGCTGCTGCGGCGCGTTGTTCGCCGGATCGACGTCTTCCGCGAGCGTCTGCGCGGGCGCGTCCGAGCCGCACGGCAGATCGCCGATGACGAGCCGCGGCACCGTGCTGCGCGTTTCGCGCGGGCGCAACGGCACGTTGTCGAGTTCGGTCCAGGACGGGTTCGGAATCTCGCCGAAGAGCTGTCGCAGGCGTTCGCCCAGGTCTTGTTGATCTCTGGTAGTACGCGCTGTTGTTGTCGAGCGTGGCGAAGCGCGTCACGCGCAGCGAGTCCTTTTCGTAGACCAGCAGATCGAGCGGCAGATTGGAGCGCAGCGTCGAATCCATCGAAATGAGCGCGCACTTGGCGGCTTCGTCGAGTGGCGACGCGGGCGTAATGACGCGATCGATGATCGGCTTGCCGTACTTCGACTCGCCGATCTGGAAATACGGCGACACGCGGGTCGATTCGATGAAATTGCCCGCCGCGTAGATCATGAAGAGGCGCGGCGACTGCCCGCAGATCTGCCTGCCGAGGATGAAGCTGCAATTGAAGTCGACGCTGAATTCCGCGAGCGACAGCGCGTCGCGCCGATGCACCTCGCGCACCGCATCGCCGACGATGCGCGCCGCTTCCGCCATCGTCGCGACGCTGTAGAGCGTGGGCGCGGCGGGATCGGACGGCTCCGCGAGCAGGTGGGTCACCGCCTGCGTCAGCGCGAGATTGCCCGCTGCGAGCAGGACGATCAAGCGCTCGCCCGGCTGTTCGAAAACAACCATCTTGTGCGCGGCGCTCACGTGGTCCACGCCGGCGTTGGTGCGTGTGTCGGACAGGAACACGAGTCCGTCGTCCACGCACATGCCCACGCAATAAGTCATGTCGATCCGTCCTGAAACAAGCAAACCAGTATCGTACTGAGCGCGACTGCGCACCGCATCCGTCCTGCGCGGCGCGTTCACTGATCCGGCCGCGCGTCGATGCCGACGCGCATCGAAAGGGTTTTCCTCCTTGCCGCCGACGCGCGCACCGCGCACAGGCGCGGCGGCTTCGTAATCGCGTGCCACGGCGACGCGGCAGTGGCGCGCGCCGGCGAACGCGGCACGTGTCGCGTCCAGCGAGACCCAGCCGTGCTCGACCCACGCGTCGACCCAGGCGTGCACCGCAACGGATTCGTCCGCGCCCGCATGGAAATAGCCGCTCACGCAGCGCGCCGGCACGCCCCGCGCACGGCAGCAGGCCAGCATCACGTGCGCATGATCCCGTGGCCGACGCCGCGCCCGAGCGCCTGCGCCGCCGTGCCCGTCGCATCGGCCTGCTCGTGTCGATACGCCATGCATTCCGCGATGCGCTCCGCCAGCGCGACGAGCGACGCGGGCGTATCGAACGCCGGCACGCGCTGCGCGAGTTCGCGGATCGCCGCATCGGGCGCGGTCAGCGCGGTCGCGCACGTGAAATGTTCGAGCGGGATCGGACCCGCTTCGCCGAACAGGCGGCCGTCGGCGAGCGCTTCGGTTTCGACTTCGCCGCTCACGCTCACGTGGATCTCGCCGTGCGGCTTCGTCAGCACGAGCGTGTGCAGCACGTTGCCGTAGGCGTCGCGGGCGGCGTCGAGCTTGCCCAGCGCCTCGACATGCCAGTGCCGCACGATCTGCGACGAACCGCTCGCCGGCGTCACGCGAAACTGCTGGATCGAATACTGACGGGCGCGGCGTAGCGGTAGCGGATGTCGTGGCGAATGGTCAGCAGCATGATCGTTACGCCCCGTTCACGCGATCGGCAGCATCAGGAAGGTGTGCATCACGCGCAGGCCGAGCTCGTCGACGCGCCTCAGGAACTGCGTGAGCCACGCGTGCACGCCGGCCTCCAGAATCTGGCGGATGTCGGAATACAGGATGTCCGCGCGCAGCTTGCCCGCGAAGCGCTCGCATTCCTTCGAAGCGTCCGTGCGCAGCTTGGCGAGCGTCTCGCAGACGCCGTCGAGCGAGGCGATCAGCGAGCGCGGCATCTGCTCGTTGAGGATCAGCAGCTCGACGACGCGCGCCGGCGTCACGACGTCGCGATACACTTTGCGATAGATCTCGAGCGCCGAGACCGAGCTGAGGATGGAGGTCCAGTAATAGAAGTCTTCGAGCTGGCGCGCCGCCTCGCGCAAGTTCGGCGTGGCGTCCGCGAAGCGCACGTCGAGGATGCGCGCCGTGTTGTCCGCGCGCTCCAGATACATGCCGAGCTGCATGAAGAAGAAGGCGTCGTCGCGCAGCGCGGTGCCCTGCATCACGCCGCGGCAAAGATTCGAACGGTACTTGACCCACTCGAAAAGCGTGTCCGGACTCGTTTCGAGCTCGCTGTTCGCGATCCGCTGATTGAACTCGAGCCAGGTGAGGTTGATCGTCTCCCAGCCTTCGGTCGTGAGCGTGCCGCGCACCGCGCGCGCGCGTTCTCGCGCGTCGCCTGCAGGCAGGCAAGGATGCTCGACGGATTGCGCGCGTCCGCCACTATGAAATGCAGCATGTCCTCGCGCGAATGCGAGCCGGGATGGCGCTCGTCGAACATGGCCTCCAGCTCGGAGATTTTCAGCACCGAGCGTTGCGCGCGCGCCTCCTGCTCGGGCGTCTGCGGCAGGAGCGAGCCTTCCAGATTGATGTCGAGCATGCGCGCGGTGTTATCGGCGCGCTCCATGTAGCGCGCCATCCAGAACAGGTGATCGGCGGTGCGGCTCAGCATGACGTCATGTGCAAAAGGTTATTCGACCATCCAGGTGTCCTTCGTCCCGCCGCCCTGCGACGAATTGACGACGAGCGAGCTCCACGGCGACGATGACGCGCCGCTCTATGTCGGCAAGAGCATCAACGTGAAACAGCGCGTCGCGGCGCATTTTTCGGGCGATCACCGGCTGGCGAAGGACCTGGCGATTCGCAGGCCATCCGTCGCATCGAGTGCCGCGAGACGGTCGGAGAACTCGGCGCGCTGCTGCTCGAAGCAAACTCGTGAAGGACCTGAAGCCGGCGCACAACCGGCTGCTCAGGGGCGCTGCGGGCGCCTGTGCGTGGCAATGGCTGCCGGGCGCCGGCGCCCCCGCGCTCGTGAAGGCGAACAGGCGCGATCTCTCGCGCGAGGAACATCTGTTCGGCGTGTTCGCATCCGGCGTGTTCGCATCGCGCGCGAAGGCGCATGCGTTCCTGCGCCGTCTCGCCGACGAGCACAACCTCTGTCACGCGACGCTCGGCCTCGAAAAGGCGCCGCCGTCACGCGGGCGCGGTTGTTTCGGCTATCAGGTGAAACGTTGCCTCGGACCGTGCGCGAGCGCCGAAACGCTCGCGGATCACGCTGCACGCGTGTTCGCCGCACTGGAAAGCGCGCGCCTCGTGCGCTGGCCACACGCGGGGCCGATCGCCATTCCGGAACGCGACGAAGCGACGGGCCGCGAGGCGTGGCACGTGATCGACCGCTGGTGCTATCTCGGCACGTGCGCGACGCGCGGCGACATCGCGCCGCTGCTCGCCGACGCGCCCGATATCCGTCCGTTCGATTGCGATGTCTACAGTCTGATCGCGAAGCACCTCGCATCCGGGCAGCTGGAATGGATCGCATGCGACGCGCGACCCTCGCTCCAACTCGTCGTACAAGACGCGCCGCCTGCCGCGCATGCGCGCTCCGCCGTCGAACCGCAAACGAAACGCGCGGCGAAGCGCCGCGCGATGGCAACCGGACAGTTCGCGCTGACCTTCTGACGCCCTATGCGATCCCGCCGTTCGCGCGCAGCACCTGCCCGTTTACCCAGCCCGCATCCCGCCCGACGAGAAACGCAACGACCGACGCGATATCGTCCGGCTGCCCGAGGCGTTCCAGCGGCGCCATCTTCGAGAAGCCGGCGATCTGCTCGTCGGTCTTGCCGTCCAGAAACAGCGACGTCGCCACCGGCCCCGGCGCGACCGCGTTCACCGTGATGCCGCGCCCGCGCAACTCCTTCGCGAAGACATGGGTGAACGACTCGGCGGCCGCCTTCGTCGCGTTGTAGATCGCGTAGCCGGGCATGTTGAGCGCGAGCGTCGTACTCGAAAAGTTGACGATGCGGCCGCCCGCGTTCATGCGCGACGCCGCTTCGCGCAGCGTGTTGAAGGTGCCGCGCACGTTGATGTCGAAGGTCTGGTCAGAGCGCATTGCTCATATCGGCGAGCGGCATGGTCTTCAACACACCCGCGTTGTTGACGAGCGCATCGACAGGCCCGAGCGCGGCCTCGACGGTCTCGAACATGCCGCGCACCTCCTCGGCGTTCGCGACGTCGGCCTTCACGGTGAGCGCGGCGCCGCCCGCCTCGCGCAATTCAGCGACGAGCGCATCCGCCTCTCTGGCGCTCGTCGCATAGTTCACCGCGACCGCGAAGCCGTCGCGTGCGAGCCGCCGCGCGATCTCCGCGCCGATGCCGCGCGAGGCGCCCGTGACGATGGCGACACGTTTCGTTTCCGTCTGACTCATGATGCTGCTCCCCAAAGATCATCGTGCGTGGCTTAGTATCATTGTTTCAGTTGCTTTAACAATCCCGACGCTCATCCATCATGGATCGATTCCAGGAAATGCAGGTGTTCGTGCGCATCGCGGAGTGGCACAGCTTCACGCAGGCCACCGACGACCTGCAGATGCCACGCGCCACCGTCACCAATCTGATGAAGCGTATGGAGGAACGGCTCGGCGCGCGTCTGCTCGAACGCACAACGCGCACGGTGCGCCTCACCCACGACGGCGAAGCGCATTACCACCGCTGCGTGCGCCTGATCGCGGATCTGGAAGAAGCCGAAGGCTCGTTCAGGCATGCCGAGCCGAAAGGTCTGTTGCGCGTCAACCGGCAAGGCAAGCTCGCGCGGTATTTCGTCATGCCCGCGCTGCCGGCGTTTCTCGAGCGTCATGGGCAACTCGAGCTGCATATCGGCGAGGACGACAGGCTCGTCGATCTCGTGCGCGAAGGCGTCGATTACGTGCTGCGCACGGGCACGCTGCAAGATTCGTCGATGTTCGGCCGGCGCGTCGCGCTGCTCGAGCAGGTGACCGTGGCAAGCCCCGCCTATCTGTCGCGTGAAGGCATGCCGAAAGACCTCGAAGCGCTCGCCTCGCATCGCGCGGTGAACTACGTATCGAGCGCGACGGGCCGCGTGGTGCCGCTGGAGTTCGCGGTCGGCGAGCGTATCGAAGCTGTCGAGCTGAAGGCCACGGTGTCGGTGACAGGCGTCGAAATGTACACGCAGGCCGCGCTCGCGGGGCTCGGCATCGTTCAGGTGCCGCGCTATCACATCGAGGATGCGCTCGCCGACGGTCGCCTGCAACGCGTGCTTCCCGACCTCGCGCCGCCGCCGATGCCGGTCTCCGTGCTCTATCCGCACAACCGCCAGCTCTCGGCGCGCGTGCGGGTTTTCGCGGACTGGATCAGCGCGGTCTTCGCACAAAACCAGGAACGCATCTGATCAAGAACCAGAAAGCAAAAGAGGCCAGCATCCCGCTCGAGGGGAAACTGGCCTCTTTTCACGAAGCTTCGATTTCGCCAGCCAGGTCCACAAAGGCGAAGTTCGAAACGCTACGCGAAGATCAGACCGCTGCGTCCTTCAGCTTCTTCAGCGCGCGCGCCTTGATGCGAACACTCGCCGGCTTCGCCGGGAACCAGCGCTCCTGGCCCGTGAACGGATCCTTGCCGAAACGCTTCTTCTTCGCCGGCACGGCTTGCGCGGAGATCTTCAGAAGGCCCGACAGCGTGAATTCGCCGGCGCCCTTCTTGTGGATCGAGCCGAGGCTGGTGTCTTCCAGCGCGACCATCACGGCCTTCACCGCCTTCACGTCCACAGCGGCGCGTTCGGCAAGGTGATTCGCGAGCGATGCCTTCGTGAACGTATCCTTGATCGGCGAGGGAGCGCCGGTGGTCTTCTTCGCGGCTACTTTCTTCACGGCAACCTTCGGTGCTGCTGTTTTCTTCGCCGGTGCGGCGGTCTTCGCCGTGGCCTTCTTGGCCGGGGCTTTCTTTGCAGCGGTTTTAGCGGAAGTCGGCATGTTTCTCCTACCTGTTTTTGGTCAGTGATATTCGAATAAGTTCGCACCGATGCGTTCGTATCACGCCGGATTCTACATATGCCAAGCGGGTTCGTGCGAGTCTTTTGCACTTTTGTATCGTTTTTATAGGGGTTTTTCGTGGCGTCGCGCTGACACGTGAGCCATGAAGGCCTCGTTCGCGAGGTTCTTCGATGCTTTTGCACCGGCACGCGAAGCGTCTTATCGCTGCCGCAGATTGCAATGCGCGATTGTGAGCAATGAGCGGATAGTGATCTGAAGCGATGCGCGAAAGCCGCGTGCGATGCACGTCGACGCGCATCAGTCGCTCGCCCGGATGCACCCAGATGCGGTCGAGCGCGAAGAGCGGGCAACGCGTCGGAAAGGTGCGCAACGCGCTCGCGCGATGAAAGTGCGTGACGAGCCGCCTGAGCTTTCTGCCATACACGAACCACTCGTTGAGATCGCCGAGCAGGATCACGGGCAGCACGGGCGTATCGAAGCTTTGCAGCACTTGCTCCACTTGCGCGCGCCTTTCGCCGGACGTGAGACTGAGATGCATCGCCACCACGCGCCATAGCTCGCCGTCGCAATCGATGTCGGCATCGAGCGCGCCGCGCGGCTCACGGCTCCTGAACGACAGATCGAGCGTGCGCACCGCGCGCACCGGATAGCGTGTGAGCACAGCGTTGCCGTAGCGGCGCTCGGGCGTGTCGAGCGTGGGACCCGCCATCGCATGCAGGTTCGTCATGCTTTGCAGCACTGCGAGCACGTCGCGTGAGCGCAAGCCATGGCCACCGAGGGGCATTTCCTGCAGCGCGAAGATGTCGGCATCGATCTCGGCAAGTACCTCGCCGATGCGCTCCGGCGCGAACCGGCCGTCGATGCCCACCGCGCCATGCAGGTTGTAAGTCGCGATGCGAAGCTCGCGCGCGCGGATGTCCCTCGCCGCTTCGTTCGCTGCTCCGTTCTCGATGGCGGAGTCGTGCATCAGCGTCATGAGTCGACCTCGTTCGTGCGCTCGTCGCTCGGCAACGTGGCCGGATCGCGCGGCATTGCACCGTTCTCACGCAGCTCGCTCGCGCGCTTCGCCTATCGCTCGCGCGCGGCTTGTCGGCGTCGCTCAGCGTGCCTTCATGCGCTTCATGCCGATCCGCGCGGCCGAGAAAGCGCTGCAGCAGCAGCGACACGCCAATCAGCGCCGCGCCGATGCCGGTCAGCACCGCGAATGAGCCGACCGTCGGCCGATGCAGCGAGGCCACCAGCTGATGCGCGAACGCCACCGTCAGAAAGATGCCGGGGCCCATGCCAAGCATCGTGCCGATCATGAAGTATGAAGTCGCGCATGCGGATGTGGGATGCGCCCGCGACGAGATTGACGATCGAAAACGGCGCGACCGGCAGAAGCCTCAGCACCACGACCGCGACGACGCCGCGTTTCGCGACGCGCTCGGACAGCCGGTTCACGCGCACGCCGGCGAGCCTGCGCACGGCGTCGCGGCCGAGCCAGCTTCCAAGCGAATAGGAGACCGCCGCCGCGACCATCGTGCCGGAGAACGCATAGATACCGCCCCATGACGCGCCGAAGACGATGCCCGTCGCCGCGATGAGCAGCGTGATCGGCACCGACATGACCGCCGTCGCCACATAGCCGAGGAGGATCCAGAGCGGCGCGAGAGACAGCGCGTCAACGCGGCGCGTCGCGTTCGTGAGCGACTTCAGGCTGACGTAATCGCCGAGCGGCGTCCAGTGCCACAGGCCCGCGACGATCACCACCATCAGCGCGAGCGCGCCGAGCAGCGCGAAACGGCCGATGAGCGGGCGCGTCGTCGAAGCGGGCACGAACTGGTCGACGAGCTCGTCGGCGGCGATCGGCGTTTCGGGATCGATCAGCGCTTCGGGCGGAATCAGCTGATCGAGCTCCGTCGAGACTTACGGATCGAGCGGCACCAGCGTGCGATGCGCGTCGCGGTCCCGCAGCAGCGCCTGGATCGCCGCGTTCATGCCGCCCCGTGCCGCACGCTCGCGCAATTGCGTCCCGGCTGGAAGAACGGCGCGTCGCCGTCGGCGTTGCTCATGCGACTCTCGAAAGCCTTCCGTGGACAAATGACTCTCGTTTCGCAAGCGCCATGCCCGCCGCGCGGTGTTACGCTTCGTGACACATGCCGATCCGGAGCGTCACGCGCGATGAACGACACCGAAGCCATCGAACAGGACAACGAGCGCGCGGGGCTCGTTCCGCTCGCGGCGGCATCGGTTGTCGCAAGGGTCGCGACCGGCACCGTCGGCGTGTGCTTTCGTTTTGCCCTCGAACGCGCGGAAGCGTGGCGCACGGCGTTCGTCGCTTGGGGCATGCGGGGCACGAAGCGGCCTTCGCGCCCGTCGTGCTGTTCGCCTTCGTGCTTGCGACGGCGGCCGCCGCCGCGCTCGCCGCATGGCTCGTTGCGCGCTTCGCGCCGGTGGCAACCTGCCCGACTTTCACGTGCCCGCGCAACCCTTTCCCGGCCTTGCGATGACCGGCGCGCATCTCGTGCTCGGCGCATTGCTCGGGCTTCTGGGCGCCGCATCACTCGATGCCGCCGATTCATTCGCGCGCCCCGGATCGGTCTCGCATGCGATCGTGCGCGCGGGACTCATCGGCGCGGCGGTCGGCCTGCTCGCATGGTTCGCGCCGGACCTCGCGGGCGGCGGCGATGCGCTGACCGAGCGCGCGCTGCTGGGCACCGGCGCCGTCGCGGGCGTGATGGCGATGTTCGCGCTGCGCTTCGCGTTGGGCGCGGTGTCGTACGCGGCGGGCACGCCCGGCGGCCTGTTCGCGCCGATGCTCGTGCTCGGCGCGCAGACGGGCCTCGCGTTCGGGCGCGCGTGCCTCGACTGGTTCCCCGGCATGTCGGCCGTCACCGGCGACACGAGCGCGTTCGCGGTGATGCGCGCGCCGGTCACGGGCATCGTGCTCGTCACGGAGATGACGGCGAGCTTCACGCTGCTCCTGCCGATGCTGACGGCCTGCTTCACCGCGATGGTCGTGCCGATGCTGCTGCGCATCCCGCCGATCTACGATTCGCTCGGCGAGCGCGCGGCACGCGAGCGATAGCGCCGCGTCCTGCATGCGGACACCCGTTGCGGTAGTCTCGTCGATGGACGTTCGATCGCCGCCTTTGCGGCGCCCACCGACTTCATCCAGTGAGGACAAGCAATGGAATATCGACATCTAGGCGCTTCCGGCTTCAGGGTTCCCGTTCTGAGCTTCGGCACCGCCACCTTCGGCGGCAAGGGCGAATTCTTCCAGGCCTGGGGCGAGACCGACGTGAGCGAAGCGCGCAGGCTCGTCGACATCTGCCTTGACGCGGGCGTCACGATGTTCGACACCGCCGACGTGTATTCGCGCGGCGCGTCGGAATCGATTCTCGGCGAGGCCATCAAGGGCCGGCGCGACAAGGTCATCATCTCGACCAAAGCCACCTTCCATTTCGATCCCGACAACCCCAACGGCGTCGGTTCGTCGCGCTTTCACCTCATCGAAGCGGTAAACGCCGCGCTCGCGCGCCTGCAGACCGACCACATCGACCTCTTCCAACTGCACGGCTTCGACGCGAAGACACCCGTCGAAGAGACGCTGTCGACACTCGACGATCTCGTGCGCGCGGGCAAGATCCGCTATACCGGCGTGTCGAATTTTTCGGGCTGGCATCTGCAGAAATCGCTCGACGTGTCGAATCGGTATGGCTATCCGCGCTATGTCGCGAATCAGACGTACTACTCGCTGATCAGCCGCGACTACGAATGGGAGCTGATGCCGCTCGGGCTCGATCAGGGCGTGGGCGCGGTCGTGTGGAGCCCGCTCGGCTGGGGGCGTCTCACGGGCAAGATCCGTCGCGGCCGGCCGCTGCCCGAGACGAGCCGCCTGCACCAGACCGCCGACATGGGGCCGCCGGTGCCGGAGGAACATCTGTATCGCGTGGTGGATGCGCTCGACGCCATCGCCGCGGAAACCGGCAAGACGGTGACGCAGATCGCGCTCAACTGGCTGCTGCAGCGTCCGACGGTGTCGACGGTGCTCATCGGGGCGCGCAACGAGGAGCAATTGCGGCAGAACCTGGGCGCCGTCGGCTGGAATCTGACGGCCGAGCAGGTCAGAAAACTCGATGAGGCGAGCGCGGTGCGGCCTGCTTATCCGTACTGGCATCAGCAAGGGTTTTCGGAGCGCAACCCGTTCCCCGTGTAAGACCGCGGGAGCTCGGGGCGAGCGCGGCGGCGCACACCGCCGCGCTCGGAAACCGCTTAGACACCGTACCGGAAGTACCCTGTGGATTTGTACCGGTACTGTACCGGAAAGCTCCCGTACACTTGGCGCTCATCGAATGTCTCTCACCGACGCGCGCCATGCCCACCGAACTCCTGAACGCCTTGCCCGCCGCTGCGCTGTTCGCGCTGGTGACGACGATCACGCCGGGCCCCAACAACACGATGCTGCTCGCCTCGGGCGTCAATTTCGGTCTGAAGCGCACGGTGCCGCACGTGCTCGGCATCAGCGCGGGCATGGCGATCCTGATGCTCGCGGTCGGGCTCGGGCTTGCGCGCGCGTTCGAGCACCTGCCCTGGCTCTATACCGCGCTGGAAGCGGCGAGCATCGCGTATCTGCTCTATCGGCGTGGAAGATCGGCACGTCGTCCTCGGTGCAGATACGCGACGGCCAGCGCCGCCCGATGCGCTTTCACGAAGCGATCGCGTTCCAGTGGATCAATCCCAAGGCGTGGATGATGGTGCTCACCGCGGCCACCACCATTCATCTGCACGCGAGCCTCTCGCTGAACGCGGCGCTGATGGCGCTCGTGCTCGTCGTGATCGGATTGCCGTGCATCACGATGTGGGCGGCGTTCGGCATGTCGCTGCGGCGCTTTCTCGCGAACCCGCGCTGGCTGCGCGTCTTCAACGTCACGATGGCGCTGTTGCTCGTGCTGTCGCTGTATCCGATCGTGGTCCATTTTTTCGACTGACGCGCAAGGGCGGCGACTGACGCGCAAGGGCGGCGAAACGCGCACCGACGATCCACCGCGCCCCCTTTGCCGCGCGTGCGGACCGGTGCATACTGCCCTTCGCGCCGGCACGCAAAATCCGCGTCCCGCTTGCAACATTGGGATGCATATCCTTACCGTCAGTCTGGTCTGTCGATCCTGCCGTCCGGAGGATCACGAAGTGATTCTTAAGCGATCCTTTAAGGCGGCCGTTCAGTCCGGCGTGTACATGCCTTGCTTGCTCGTTGGTTCGCGTCGAATTTCCGGCGCGGCTTTGAAATCTGTTCAAGGAGTACGCCATGTCTGGAGCCAACCGCCCGTCCGGTCCCGCCACGCGCAAATCCCTCGACCTAGCCGATCAGATCGAGCGCGATGAACTGGAGAACAACCTGCCGGATGCGCTAAACAGCGTCGACGATGAAGACGACTCCGATCGCACACTAGGCCGTTAGCCTCGACAGCCGGTGGCCCATCGCGCCGAGGATGGCGCGAGCCGCGACGCCGCAATGTCTTCCCTGCATTGCGGCGTTTTCGCATCCGGCGTCGCGGCGTTCATGCGCCATGGCGGTGCACTGGGCACAGGGGTTGCTTTGAGCGTCCCTGCCGCGCAACGCACCGGGCAGAAGGGGGAAGACGCGCGGCAGAACCTGATGAGCGAAAGCGGCGACGGCATCCGTCCGCATGCGAATCAACCGTCAACCGATCTCGTGGGAGGACTTCATGCTCCGTTACGCTGTCATCTTCTTCATCATCGCGATCATCGCGGCCGTTTTCGGCTTCGGGGGAATCGCAACGGGCGCGGCGGAAATCGCCAAGATCCTGTTCTTCATCTTCATCGTGATCTTTCTCGCCACGCTGCTGCTCGGGGTGTTCAGGCGATGACGTTTTTCCTGCGGCAAGGGCTGTGAAAAGAAACGCGCGGGCTTCAGTGAAGTCCGCGCGTTTTTGCATGCGTCAGCGGCCAACTGCGGCAGCGCTCGCGCTCGGCGGGTCGAGCTGAATCATTTCGCCGTGCTTCAGCACGATAAATGCGTTCGCGGGCAGGCAGGCCTTGCGCACGGCTTCGGCGAGACGGCGCGGCGGCTCGTCGAGCGGCTCGTCGGTGAGCTCAAACATGCCCCAGTGGATGCCGATCGCCTTCTTTGCGCGGACGTCCTGAAAGATGCGCACCGCCTCCTCGGGATCGACGTGCTGCGCGTGCATGAACCAGCGCGGATCGTAGGCGCCGATCGGAATCAGCGCGAGATCGAAGCCGCCGAAACGCGCGCCGATGTCGCGGAAATCCGGCGAATAGCCAGTGTCGCCCGCGAAGTAGAACGAATACGGATGCGCTGCACCCGCAGGCGTCTTCAAGACCCAGCCACCCCACAGCGTGCTTGCGCGATCGAACGGCGTGCGCGCGGACCAGTGCCGGCTGGGTACGAACCAGATATCGAGTCCGCCCGCGTGAGTCTCGTCGCCCCAGTCGAGCTCTTCGGCGTTCGCGATGCCGATCTCGTTCATCCATGCCTTCACGCCGAGCGGCACGAGAAAGCGCGGCGGGCCACCGGCCTGACGGTTGATCGCTTCGACGCTGGGCCTGTCGAGATGGTCGTAGTGATTGTGCGAGATCAGCACGATGTCGATATGCGGCAGTTCATCCAGCGTGAGGCCGGGCGGCTTCCTGCGCCTGGGGCCCAGGAAGCGGAACGGCGACGCGCGTTCGGAGAACATCGGATCGGTGAGGATGTTCACGCCGCCGATCTGCACCAGCGCGCTCGCATGACCGATCCACGTGAGCGTGTCGGCCGTGCGGTTCGCCTTCAGCCCGGGCACGTCGGGATGCGCCATGGGAAAGTGATAACCGTTCGCGGGCGGTTTCGGCAGCCCTTGCGTGAAGCGTTCCCAGCGCCATTTCAAAAACGATTCGCGCGGCAGGGGCCCGTAGTCGTTCTCGAAGCCGGATGCCGTGCGTTTCGCGTGATGCAGCGGCTGAGGCCGCGGATCGGGCGCCCGCGCGGCTTCCTCGCTGCGTGCGGGCGTGCTCGGGGAACAGCCCGCGAGCAGCGCGAGCGCACATAGCGCGGCGCAGGAGCGTCGCGTGAGTACATCCACGGAAAAGCAGGAGAAAAGGCGCATGTTTTGATGGTTGACGTGGCACGCGCGGCATCGGATTGTACGGAATGCATGCCGATGCGTCTTTGCGCGCTTTCTTTCGCCAGCCATCGACAGGGTGCGTTCTGCCGCGCCGTACAAGGCCAGACGAGGAAATTTTCACGCTGCGGCAAGCGTCCGGCCCGCTTCTTGCCTTAGCCGACCCAGCGCCGAAAAGGCATGCTGAAAACCAATTGCGGCGCGCACTTTTTATTTCAATGCGATCATCGCATCGTGAGCACGCAGCACGCCTGTGTCGGAAACGGGGCATCATGGGCAGCAGACAAAAACACGTATCACGCATATTCAATCCGCAATTGCATACGATGCACACCATGCTGGTTTCGCGCGCCGCATCGCATGTGGCGAGCGCGCTGCGGCCGGAGGGGCGCGACGAAGCGCTCGCGGAAGGCATCACCGACGTCATCTCCCATTGCGGGCACGCGGGGATCGGCCTCTTCCTCGCCGCGGTCTGGCGCTGGCTCGACGAGCGCGACTATCACGAAGCCGCGGATACGGTGCAGTATCACATCGAGAGCGGCACGATCCCGACCGTCAAGCCGACGCCGAAGCTGGCGCGCCGGCGCGATGCGCGCCTGTGAGCCACGCGCGCCCATGATGTGACACGTTACGTGCCGAACCAGCCCGCGTCGACGTAGTAGTCGCGTGCGGTACAGCGCGCCGCGTCGTCGGAGGCGAGGAACAGCGCCATGCGCGCGATGTGCTCCGGATCGATCCGCTCATGCAGGCATTGCTGCGCGAGGAGCTTCGCCTCGCTCTCGGGCGACTGCCACAGCTTCATCTGACGCGGCGTGCGCACGGCGCCCGGAATGACCGTGTTGACGCGAATGCCGTACTCGCCGAGTTCGCGCGCGAGTCCCCGCGTGAGCCCTTCGATCGCCGCCTTCGCCGTCATGTAGAGCATGAGATCGAGAAGCGCGAGATGCCACGAAATCGAGCCCATGTTGACGATCGCGCCGCGCTACTGCGTGCGCATGCGCATGCGCATGCGCATGCGCCTGGCCGCAGCCTGCGCGCAGAAAAACTGATGTCGCAGATTCACGGCCATGCGCTCGTCCCAGTAAGCGGCGCTCACGTTGTCCCATCGATGGCGATCGTCGTTTGCGGCATTGTTCACGAGCACGTCGATGGAACCGGCCTCGCCGGCGATATCGTCGAAGGCTTTCTCGATGGCGGCCGCGTCGCGCAGATCGCAATGCAGAAACTCCGGCGCGTGCTTCTCGTTCGATAACGCCTGTTCGAGTTGGCGCGACTCGGTATCGGCGACGTCGATGAAGAACACGCGCGCGCCCTGTTTCGCGAAGGCTTCGACGATCGCGGCGCCGATGCCGCTGCCGCCGCCCGTCACGACGACACGTTTGTCCGCGAGACTGGGATAGATGGCATAGGACATGGCGGCTCGCTCAATGAGAATGGCGCGGATTGCCGCGCTCTTCGATCACCTTCAGATACAGCGTCGCCGGTTCGAGGCATCCGCCCGTCGACAACTGCCCCACGGTCTGACGATACAACTCCTGCCACGGCGTCTGCGCGACTGGCGCGGCGAATGCGGATTGAGCGCGGCGGCTTTCGAGCTCGGCTTCATCGAGCAGCACGTTCACGGTGCGCGCGTTCAGATCGACCCGTATCCTGTCGTTCGTGCGCAGAAGCGCGAGGCCGCCGTCCACCGCCGCCTCCGGCGACATGTTGAGAATCGACGGGCTCGCGGATGTGCCGCTCTGCCGTCCGTCGCCCAGGCAGGGCAGCGAATCGATGCCGCGCTTGATCAGCTCCGCGGGCGGCGCCATGTTCACCACTTCCGCGCTGCCCGGATAGCCCACGGTGCCGCAGCCGCGAATCACGAGAATGCAGTGCTCGTCGATCTCGAGCGGGGGATCGTTGATGCGCGCGTGATAATCCTCGGGACCATCGAAGACGATCGCGCGGGCTTCGAACGTATTCTCCGCGCTGGGCTCGCTCAGATAGGTCTTCCTGAATGCATCGCCGACGACCGACATCTTCATGATCGCGCTGTCGAAGACATTGCCCGACAGGACCATGAAGCCCGCGCCGTGCTTCAGGGGATCGCCTGCCGTGCGGATGACGTCGTTGTCGGCTGCGGGCGCCTCGCTCGCGATCTCGCCGATCGTGCGGCCCGATACGGTCAGACAATCGCGTCTGATGAGTCCCGCTTCGTCGATTTGCCGGATGACCGCGGGCACCCCGCCCGAGCGATGAAAGCTCTCGCCGAGGTATTCACCGGCGGGCATGCAGTTCACGATGAGCGGTACCTGTTCGCCATGACGCTGCCAGTCCCCGAGGCTCAGTTCGATGCCCATGTACCGCGCGATCGCGATCAGATGCAGCGGGCAGTTGGTCGATGCGCCGAGCGCGGACGCGACCACGATCGCATTGACGAACGCCTCGCGCGTCATGATTCTCGACGGCTTCAGATCCTCGCGCACCATGTCGACGATGCGCTTGCCCGTCGCATAGGCCATCTGTCCGCGCTCGCGATACGCGGCGGGAATGCTGGCGCACGTCAGCAGCGACATGCCAAGCGCTTCGGCGAGGCTGTTCATCGAGAGCGCGGTGCCCATCGTGTTGCAATGGCCGATGGAGGGCGACGATGCCGTTGTCAGCCGCATGAAGCCTTCGTAGTCGATCTCGCCCGCCGCAAGCAGATTGCGGGCATGCCAGATGACCGTGCCCGAGCCGACGCGCTTGCCTTCGTACCAGCCGTCGAGCATCGGGCCGCCCGAGAGCACGATCGCGGGCATGTCCACGGTCGCCGCCGCCATCAGGCACGCGGGCGTGGTCTTGTCGCAGCCGGTGGTGAGCACGACGCCGTCGAGCGGAAAACCATGCAGGATCTCGACGAGCCCGAGATAGGCGAGATTGCGATCGAGCGCGGCGGTCGGACGGCGGCTCTGTTCCGCGAGCGGATGCACGGGAAATTCCATCGGTATGCCGCCGGCATCCCGAATGCCCGCCTTCGTGCGCACCGCAAGCTCGATGTGATGGCGATTGCACGGCGCGAGATCGCTGCCCGTCTGCGCGATGCCGATGATCGGACGGCCCGACTGCAGCTCCTCGCGCGTCAGACCGTAGTTCATGAAACGCTCGACGTACAGCGCCGTCATGTCGGCGTGCGAGGGATCGTCGAACCACTCCTGGCTTGCGGAGTCGCTTGGGATTCTGCTGGGGCATGGCGTGTCTCTCCGTGATGCATGGCCGCTCGGCGTCCGACGCCGCTGCCATGCTCTCTTGTAGGTTACGTTACCGGTAATATTGCGCGCATGTTAGCACGCGTTTTCCGCCTTGCTTCGGCTCAGGCGCTTTCGCGCGGCACGACGGAATAGGCGACGCGAACACGCTTGCCGGAACGCCCCGCGACGCCATGCTTGCGCGCCTCCAACGCCGCGCGCAAGGTCGCGCCGGTGCGCAGGCCGATGCCGTATGCGTCGACGGAAACCGTCGTGATCGATGGCGTGCAGCACTCGGAGACTTCGAAATTGCCGAAGCCCGCGACGGCGATATCATCCGGCACCGACAGGCCGCGCCGGTGGCATTCCATTATCGCGCCGAACGCGGACATGTCGCTCACGCACATCACGGCCTGCGTGTCGGGCCACGCTTCGAGCAGCGCGGCCATTGCGGGGCCGTCGTGGCTCATCGTGATCGGCGAATCACCCAGACGAACGATGCGCTCGTCGTCGAGACCGAGCGCTTTCATCTGCGCGCGAAAGCCCTTCAGGCAGTCCAGGCCGCGACGATCCAGTTCGCTCGCACCGCCGAGAAAGCCGATGCGTTCGTAGCCACGCTCGACCAGATAGCGCACCATCTCGCGCGCGGCGCTGACGTTGGAGAAGCCGACGGCGGCATCGATCGGATCGGACGGCGCATCCCACATCTCCATCACGGGCACACCCGAGCGACGCAGGAGCGTGCGCGTCGCTTCCGTGTGGCGCGAACCCGTCAGCGCGATGCAGCGCGGCTGATGGCGCAGTATCGAGCGCACAAGCCTCTCCTCACGATCGAGATGGTAGTCCGTGTCGCCGATCAGCAATTGCAGGCCGTGCGGCTCGAGCGATGCGGAGAGACCGCGCACCGTGTCCGAGAAGTTCGAGCTCGCGAGCGACGGTACAAGCACGGCGACGAATTCCGATCGTCCGGACGACAATGCGCCGGCGGCGACATCGGCGACATAGCCGAGATCGTCGATCGCTTTCTGCACGCGCTCGCGCGTCGCCGGCGCGACGCTGTGGCCGGCGAGGACGCGCGAGACGGTCATCTTCGAAACGCCCGCGAGACGAGCGATGTCGGACATGCGCGGCGGACCGGCGGGTGGATCGAAGGTGGATGATGGCATGCGTCGGTGGTCTATGGTCGAGCCGAGTCGGCGGCCGCCATGATGGCGAACGCGCTGATCGCTCAGCGATCCGGATGTGTCAATCGACCCGCACCCAGCCGTCCTCACGCTGCTCCAGCGTGACGTGCAGCTTCGTCTCGCCCGCTTCGCGGTCGGCGGCGGTCACTTCGGGGAATGCGCGCTTGATGTCGCGATCATCGACCCACGGCGCCACGCTTTCGAGCTTGTAGGTATAGGTGACGTCGGAGCGGTGCGCGGTGGGATCGGGCTCGGTCCAGCCGACGACCTTGTCCAGCCTGACGTGCGCGTAGCAGATCATCCACGCGCGCGGGTCGCTCGTGGCGTTGGAGTCGCCCGCGGGCCGCGACGTCTCGACGGCGTATTTCTGTCCCTCGCCTGTCAGGCTGTACACGACGCCGTTCTGCCTGGCGCTCGCGTTCGCCGGCGTGGTAACCGCCCGTGCGATGAGACCGGCCTTCTCCAGCGCGGCCAGTTGCTCCCGCAAGGCTGCCGCGGAGTATTCGTTGATGTCCCGGTTGCTATAGACGGACGGGAACGCGTACGGGCCGCGTCCGCTGCGATTCAGACACAGCAGGCCCCGATTCGTTTTCATGTCGGCGGAAATCGCGTCGCCCAGACTGGACTCGCTCGCATCGTTCTTCTTGCCGCACGCGGTGACAAGCAATGCGGCGCTGAGGGCGGCAATCAACAGGCTCGTTCTCATATGCGCTCCGGGAAAGGGTCGGCATGATGGGTACAACCTTTCATCGCCATTCTACCGACAGAAAGCGGGCATTCGGAGAAGGGAGGGTGTCGGAACGAACCCTTGCAGGGAAATCCCACGCCCGAACGCAAAAACTCCACCTTTAAGGGGTGGGATTTTTGGGTGAAGCATGAGGAGCCTGACGATTACCTACTTTCACACGGGAGCTCCGCACTATCATCGGCGTGGAGTCGTTTCACGGTCCTGTTCGGGATGGGAAGGGGTGGGACCGACTCGCTATGGTCATCAGGCATGACTGGTTGTTGCCTCGTCGTTTGACGCTGCAACCAATGTTACGTCTCACCTCGAATAGTGCGAGATACCGCTCCTCATTCTGCGACTCCGAAGCACCTGCTCCATGTTTCTGGCAAAACGCTCGCTATTTATCAACGGCGAGCGTGTCAGGCGATCACGCAAAGTCGACCGCGTGTCGCACAGTCTTGCCAAATCCACCGCCAACGCCACCGCTGTATCGACAAATGCGGCTTCGGAACTCGCCGCCAATTGCGTCATTGAATTGGCACTGGTCGAATCCGGCGCGAAGGATCGTCATATTTCCACTTGATCGGTTTCGGGTTCTTGTTGTGTTCGCGGATGTATCGGCATCAGTTTGCGATCCCAATCCTTCACCGAAGTGAAGATGCCGCGAGCGATCACTTCACGCTGAATGCGCGAGAACCAGTTCTCCACCTGGTTGAGCCACGACGAGTAGGTCGGCGTGAAGTGCAGGTGCACGTTGCGCTGCGCATCAAGGAAGTCGGCAACCCGCTGCGTCTTATGGCTGCTGACGTTGTCGCAGATCGCGTGGATTTCCCGGCGTTTGGGCTGGCTGGCGACGACGTCGGTCAGGAAGGCCACGAACTGCTCGCTGGTGTGGCGCGCCACCGTCTTGCCCAGCACCTCGCCGGTGGCAGTATTGAACGCCGCGAACAGGCTGAGCGTGCCGTTGCGCTTGTACTCGAAGCCGTGACTCTCGGCGCGCCCGGGCGACAGCGGCAGCATACGGTCCTTGCGATCGAGTGCCTGGATCGCGGTCTTCTCGTCCACGCAGAACACCGCTGCGTGCGCCGGCGGGTTCAGGTACAGCCCGATCACGTCGGCTGCCTTGGTCTCGAAGTCCGGGTCGTTGGAGACCATGTGCCGCTCCAACTGCTGCGGCTTGATGCCGTGCTTGCGCCAGATGCGCTGCACGGCCGAGACCGATACGTCGCCGAGTTCTGCTGCGAGCTTGTAGCTACTCCAGTGTGTCGAACCGTCGGCGGGTTTGTGCTTGAGGGTGCACTTGAGCACCCGCGCTTCCAGTTTGGCCGGTGGCTGCGTAGGCGCCCGCCCGCGGTGCCGGGCGTACATGCCGGCTAGTCGCTCGCTGAGGAAGCGCCCCGACCAGCGTGCGATGAAGCGCGAATCGCAACCCAGTGTGCGCATGATACTGTCGCGCGATTCGCCGTCCTCGAGCATCAGGATCAACTTTGCGCGTCGCACGTCCGCCGCACGCACCGTTCGGCTGCGCGCCGCCGACAACAGTTGCTCACGTTCGATATCTGTCAGGTTCATTTTGACCCATGACCTGTATCTGAACACAGACAGGGTGCTAATTCAATAACGCAGTGCAATAGCAGCGCCGCCTTCAAAGGTCAATGTCGACCCTCGACGGTACTGATCGAGCGCTTACGATGCTGCCGGCGGCGACGAGCTTGTACACAGATACAGGCTTTTCCTGCCCGATGCGGTGCGCGCGATCCGTCGCCTGGTTTTCAGCAGCCGGGTTCCACCATGGATCGTAGTGAATGACGGTGTCGGCGGCAGTCAGGTTCAGGCCCACGCCGCCTGCCCTGCTTTCAGGCTGATCAGGAGGATCGGGGCTTCGCCTGCCTGAAAAGCGTCGCACGGGCGTCTTGCGATCGGTCGTATCGCCCGTCAGAGTGATGTAGGGGAAACCCGTTTCGTCGAGCGCGGCGGCGATGATCGCGAGCATGCCCGTAGCCCGTAAACTGCGAGAACACCAGCACGCGCCGGCCTTCTTCGACAAGCGACGGAAGCATCTCGAGCAGAAGCGCGAGCTTGGCCGATCCTTGCGCCTTCTTCGCACCCGGCAGCTTGACGAGCGATGGATCGCAGCATACTTGCCGCAGTTTCAGCAGCGCGTCGAGCATCAGGATACGACTGCGTGCAAAGCCCTGCTTCTCGATGGCGTCGCGCACTTTCTTCTGCATCGCCGCACGCACGGTTTCGTAGAGATCGCGCTGCGCGCTTTCGAGTTCGACGCTGCGCACGATCGTGGTCTTCGGCGGCAGCTCCGTCGCGACCTCGTCCTTTCTGCGGCGGAGCATGAACGGACGGATCCGCCGTGCGAGCAGGTCGCGGCGCGTCTGATCGTTCAGCTTTTCGATCGGCTTGCGCCACCGGGCGGCGAACTCCTTCTGCGTGCCGAGAAAGCCGGGCAGCAGAAAATCGAATTGCGACCACAGTTCGCCCAGATGATTCTCGAGCGGCGTGCCGGTCAGACACAGCCGATGCCGCGCGCGCAACGTGCGTATGACGCTCGCCGCCTTGCTCGCCGCATTCTTCACGTACTGCGCCTCATCCAGTATCAGCAAGTGATAGTCGTGCTGAGCGAGCGCTTCGCAGTCCCGCCAGACGAGCGGATACGTCGTGATGACCATCTGGTGCTCGGCAATCCGGGCAAAGCGCTCGTGACGCAGCGGACCGTGCAGATCCAGCACCCTGAGCGTGGGCGCGAAACGCCGTGCCTCTTCCAGCCAGTTGTTGACGAGCGTGGTCGGCACCACGATCAGCGCCGGGTGCATGAAACGGCCAGCTTCCTTTTCGGTCAGGATGTGCGCGAGCGTCTGCACGGTCCTGCCAAGGCCCATATCATCGGCAAGCACGCCGGCGAGGTCGTGTTTGCGCAGGAACTGCATCCAGTCGACGCCCTCGCGTTGATAGTCGCGCAGCTTCGCAGTCAACCCGCGCGGCGGCGCGATCCGGCGCGGTGCGGCGGCGTTGCGCAGCCGCCGCGCGAGTTCGACGACGGACGCGTCGCCGTCGAACTGCCAGCGCAGCTTTTCATCGGATGCCGGGAGCCGGCCGGCTTCGAGCGTCGCAAGCCGCAGCGGGGTGTCGGCGTTCCAGCCGACGTGCTCGAATAGGTCGATCAGCGTGCGCACGAGCGGCTTGATTCGTGCGGCGCGCACCACGAAGCGCCTGCCGTCGGTGGTGCGGAATTCGACGGCGTGCGTGGCGTCGATGGCGTCGATTGCGCCGCTGAGCCAGCGGCGGTCGCGGGCAAAGAGTTCGGCGAGGACCGGTTCGAGGCACACGCGTTCCTGGTCGACCGTGATGCCCAGCTCGAGATCGAACCAGCCATCCCCGGCGGCGTGCGCGATGGTATCGATCTGCTCGATTTCGACGAGATCGAAGCGCGAGTTGGACTCGATCACGATGCGCCAGCCGGCCTCGCGCAGCGCGGGCACGTGCTCGTCGACGAACGTGTGCCAGGCGGCAGGCGCGGGCATGAAGAATCCGCCCGCGCAGGGCGACGCGTCACGGCTGGCCGGCGCACCGGATATCGTCTTCAGCCCTGCCTTGCCGAGGCGTTCGACGCATGCTTTTTCGACATCGGTCCGGCGCGCGATGCGCGCAAGCTCGCCGTCGGCGAGCTGCACGAGCACCTCGGGACTGCTCGCCGGGATCGTGACCCCGCCATAGTCGAAATCGAGCACCGCGACGTCGAGCTCCGTCGCGGGCGCAAACGCCTGCAAGGCCGCATGCACGATCGCTGCTTCCTTCAAGGTGAGCACCGACATCTTCAGATAGTCGGCGATCAGTTCATCGGGGATCGGCGCGTCGACGGCCCCCGTTTCGTTGGTCGACGGATCGACATACCAGGGCGGCTCGGTCGGCAGCACGATGCCGGATTCCTGCTTGGTTTCCAGCGACGGGAAGATCATGTCGTCGGCGTGCGGAATCCATTCGATGTCCGCGCGGCGGCGCGAGCCCTCGCGTAGCGGGTGCTCGAGTGTCATCCGGAACGGATCGGGCTCGAAATAGAGCCTGCCGGTCGCGAGCATCATGGGCCAGACGGCCGCACCTTTCTTGCCAAGCAACAGGAAGCGATCGGACGAATGGTCGCGCTCGGTTCTGAGCGCACGGACGATGACGTCGTCTTCCTGCGTGACGAACCGTGGCGGGCTACTCCAGGCCGCGTGACTCGGATACCAGGTTTCGGTCGCATGGATGGTGCCGTCGACGCCCAGCCGGGCCTTGAGCATCAAGAGCTCGACGCTTGCTTCCGGATGCGCCGCGGGCACGAGCACGTAGAGAATCCGATAGGTCGTACCGGCCGGGCGCTTCGCCGCTCGATCGTTCGTTTCTTGCGCCTGCAGGACCTTTGCGCGAAAATCGGAGATCCACCGCTCGACTTCCATGCGCACGCCGGATCTGGAGGACTGCTCCTGTTCTTCCAGACAGGCGAGCAGCATGGTCGCGACATGCTTGCACGCGTAACCGACGGGACACGTGCAGTAGCCATGCGGCCGGTTGTCCTTGAACGCTATGTCGACCTTGTAGGGATACGACTGCGTGCCGTCCACGTGCGCGGACAGGATCCCCGCCGACCAACTGATACCGTGGACGGCGCGCACGTAGCCGAGCGCCTTGTCGAACGTCCTGGGGCCTATCCATCGAGCCACCTGTTCCCGGGTGTATGTGATGGAAGCGGGCGGATCGACGCGTCGTCCATTCATGCGATGAAGCCGCGTCTTACCGTTCGCGCTGGTCGAAAAATTCCAGCAGCTTGCGCAATGCATGCGTCGCCGCTTGCGTGCGCACCTGCTCGCGATCGCCCTTGAACAACTGCGTCTCGACCGTGGTGTGCAGCCGGTTGCTCCATCCGAAGCACACCGTGCCCACCGGCTTCGCCTCGCTCCCTCCGGCGGGACCCGCGACGCCCGTGATCGACACGGACACTTGCGCGCGGCTATTGCGCAGCGCGCCTTCGGCCATCGCCTTCGCGACCGGCTCGCTCACGGCGCCGTGCTGCTCGATCAGCGCGGCGGGCACGCCGATCATCTCCGTCTTCGCGAGATTCGAATAGGTGACGAAGCCGCGCTCGAACCACGCGCTGCTGCCCGAAATGTTCGTGATCGCGGTCGCGACCATGCCGCCCGTGCACGATTCGGCGGTGGCGAGCATCAGCCGTTCGTCGCGCAGTTTGTTGCCGACGCGAATCGCGAGTTGGTGAACGACGGAGTCGGTTGGCATGGCGGTGTCTCGAAGGTGAGAAGAAAGAAAGCGCTGTCAGACGGTCATGCGCCACAGCGCGATCACGAGCAGCGTGAAGAATGCCGCGACGAGATCGTCGAACATGATGCCGAAGCCGCCTTTCAAACGGCGGTCGAAATAGCGGATGGGCGGCGGCTTCACCATGTCGAAGAAGCGGAACACGATGAACGCCCACAGCTGGCCGGTGAACGTGGCGGACGTGACGAGCAGCAGCACGAGCCAGAACGCGACGATTTCGTCCCACACGACCGGCGAGGGGTCCGCGATGCCCATCTTCTTCGCGGTGAAGCCGGTGAACCAGCATCCGACGACGAAGCCGACGGCGATCAGCGCGCCCCATTCGGCGACGGTCAGATGCGGGTTGAACACGACGAACGACACCCACGCGAAGAGCGTACCGACCGTGCCTGGCGCGAAGGGCGAGAGCCCGCTGCCGAAGCCGAGGGAAAGCACATGAAGCGGATGCGTGAGCATGAAGCGCGCGCTGGCTTTGCGCGGCGCGCGCGACTCGTTCGGTTGGCCCGCGAGGGTCGGGTCAGTCTGCATGAAAATGATCGAAGCCTTGCAACATCAGGGAGAGCGGGGCACCCGCGGCATCGCGCCAGGCGATGGCGGGTGCACCCGGTGATCCGATTGTACCGATGCGCGTCAGCGGCACTTTCACGCGCGTCGCAATGTCCGCGAGCGCGTCGCGCGCCGACGGCGGCGCGGTGAAGCACAGTTCGTAGTCGTCGCCGCCCGCGAGCGTGCATTGGCGGCGCGCCGGTTCGGGGAGCGCGCGGACGGCGTCCGTGCAGGGCACCGCGTCGGCATCGACGACGGCGCGCACGTCCGAACGCTTCAGGATGTGCATGAGATCGCCAGCGAGGCCGTCGGAGATATCGAGCGCCGCGTGCGCGACGCCCCGCAGCGCGAGGCCCAGCGCGACGCGCGGTTCGGGCCGCTCCAGCGCGCGCTTCCAGTCGGCGGCGACGGCTGCATCGGGTGCGCGCCATTCGCCGCGAATCGCGCCGAGGCCCGCGCGCGCATCGCCCAGTGCGCCCGACACCCAAATGTCGTCGCCGGGCTGCGCGGCGTCGCGTCGCAGTGCCGCGCCGTGCGGCACGTCGCCGAATACGGTGATGCAGATGTTGAGCGGCCCGCTCGTCGCGTCGCCGCCGACGAGCGCGCAGTCGTGGCGTTCGGCGAGCGCGAAGAGCCCGTCGCCGAATGCCTCGAGCCATGCTTCGTCCGCGCGGGGCAAGGCGAGCGCGAGCGTGAACGCATGCGGCTTCGCGCCCATCGCGGCGAGATCGGAGAGATTCACGGCGAGTGCCTTGTGGCCGAGCGCGTGCGGATCGACATCGGGAAAGAAATGGCGGCCTTCGACGAGCATGTCCGTCGAAATGGCGAGCTGGCTGCCGGCGGGCGGCGCGATGAGCGCGCAGTCGTCGCCGATGCCGAGCGGCGTCGCGGCCTGGTCGTCATGACGCGGTGCGGGGGCCGTCGCGCGGCGGGCAAAGTAACGGTCGATCAGTGAAAACTCGGAGAGCATCGTCGTCGATGGATATGTTTTTTTGTGCGCTGCAAGATGAAAGCGAAGCGGCGCGCAAGGCCTCGAAAGCGTCCGCCGCGTGTCTCGAAAAAATCGGGCGATGCGTCGCAAGCCTTGCCGCGCAAAGCGATCAGACGTTTTCCAGTCACGGCACTTGTAGTCGAAATGCATGGAGCGCGGTCCGAAACTGCTTCTGAATGGCGCTACAATGTGTTCGAACTTCCATTCTAAATCACGCACTGCTAGCCCGCCTTATGACGACTCCCGCCAATACCAAGTTGCGCGAAGCCGCGCTCGACTATCACGAATTTCCCGTTCCCGGGAAGATCGCGATCGCGCCGACCAAGCAGATGATCAACCAGCGCGACCTCGCGCTCGCTTACTCGCCGGGCGTCGCGTTCGCGTGTGAAGCGATTGTTGAAGACCCGCTGAACGCCGCGCGTTTCACCGCGCGCAGCAATCTCGTGGGCGTCGTGTCGAACGGCACGGCCGTGCTCGGCCTCGGCAACATCGGGCCGCTCGCTTCCAAGCCGGTGATGGAAGGCAAGGCGGTGCTGTTCAAGAAATTCGCCGGCATCGACGTGTTCGACATCGAGCTGAACGAAACCGATCCGCACAAGCTGGTGGACGTGATCGCCGCGCTCGAGCCCACCTTCGGTGGCATCAATCTGGAAGACATCAAGGCGCCGGACTGCTTCATCGTCGAGCGCGAGTGCCGCAAGCGCATGAAGATTCCCGTCTTCCACGACGATCAGCACGGCACGGCGATCGTGGTCGCGGCAGCGATCACCAATGGTCTGAAGGTGGTCGGCAAGGACATCGGCGAAGTGAAGCTCGTGGCATCCGGCGCGGGCGCGGCGGCGCTCGCGTGCCTGAACCTGCTCGTCGATCTCGGCACGAAGCGCGAGAACGTCTACGTGACGGATCTGGCCGGCGTGGTCTACAAGGGCCGTACCGAGCTCATGGACCCGGACAAGGAACTGTTCGCCCGCGAGACCAGCGCGCGCACGCTTGCCGAGGTGATCGAAGGCGCCGACGTGTTCCTCGGGCTTTCCGCGGGCGGCGTGCTCAAGCAGGACATGGTCAAGCAGATGGCCGCGAAGCCGCTGATTCTCGCGCTCGCGAACCCGACGCCGGAAATCCTGCCGGAACTGGCGCTCGAAGTGCGTCCGGACGTGGTGCTTGCCACCGGCCGCACGGATTATCCGAACCAGGTCAACAACGTGCTCTGCTTCCCGTTCATCTTCCGCGGCGCGCTCGATGTCGGCGCGACCGTCATCACCAAGGAGATGGAAATCGCGGCGGTGAACGTGATCGCGGAACTGGCGCGTCAGGAGCAGAGCGATATCGTCGCGACGGCCTACGGCATTCAGGATCTGTCGTTCGGTCCGGAGTATCTGATTCCGAAGCCGTTCGATCCGCGTCTCATCGTGAAGATCGCACCGGCGGTGGCCAAGGCCGCGATGGATTGCGGCGTGGCGACGCGTCCGATCGAGGACATGGACGCCTATGAGCAGCATCTGCAGCAGTTCGTCTATCACAGCGGCACGACCATGAAGCCCGTGTTCCAGCTCGCGCGCAGCGTGGAGCCGGAGAAGAAGCGCATCGTGTTCGCGGAGGGCGAGGAAGAGCGCGTGCTGCGCGCGGTGCAGATCGCCGTCGATGAAAAGATCGCCAAGCCGATTCTCATCGGCCGGCCGGCGGTGATCGAGCAGCGCATCCACAAATTCGGCCTGCGTCTCACGCCGAATGTCGATTTCACCGTGGTCGACACCGACCACGACGAACGTTACCGCGACTTCTGGCAGACCTACGCGAAAATGATGGCGCGCAAGGGCATCACCGCGCAGATGGCGAAGCTCGAGATGCGCCGCCGCACGACGCTCATCGGCGCGATGCTGGTGCAGAAGGGCGAAGCCGACGGCATGATCTGCGGCACGGTGAGCACGACGCATCGTCACCTGCATTTCATCGATCAGGTGATCGGCAAGAAGCAAGGTGCGAAGGTCTATGCGGCGATGAACGCGCTTGTGCTGTCGGGCCGACAGATTTTCATCGTCGATACGCACGTGAACGTCGATCCGACGCCCGAGCAGCTCGCCGAAATCACGATCATGGCGGCGGAGGAGGTGAAGCGCTTCGGCATCGTGCCGAAGATCGCGTTGCTGTCGCATTCGAACTTCGGCTCCAGCAATGCACCGACCGCGCAGAAGATGCGCGACGTGCTCGCGATCCTGAAGGAGCGCGCCCCCGATCTCGATGTCGACGGCGAAATGCACGGCGACGTCGCGCTCGACGCACGGTTGCGCAAGGAAGTGCTGCCCGACTCGACGCTCGAAGGCGACGCGAATCTGCTGATCCTGCCGAACATCGATGCGGCGAACATCTCCTACAACCTGCTAAAGACGGCGGCGGGCAACAACATCGCTATCGGGCCGATCCTGCTCGGCGCGGCGAAGCCGGTGCATGTGCTGACCGCGTCGGCGACGGTGCGACGGATCGTCAACATGACGGCGTTGCTGGTGGCGGATGCGTCGGCGGCGCGGTGATGTGAAAAAATTGAGGTGGTGTTTGTTGCGCGAAACGCGGCGGATTTCCGCCGCGTTTCTATTTCTGCGCGTGAAATTCTGTGGAAATGCTTGAAGAAACGCATCGGTTGTGCTCGCGCCTTCCGTCCGGAGACGGTTTTTCTGATCGAACGCGTCTCCATGTCTGTCGGGCGCCGCATCTCAAATTAGGAATTGTTCGATAGCAGCGATTTCCCTCGCTTCCTACCATTGCGTCTGTCGGCACATCGCACCTTTGCGCCGGCTCATGAAACCAGCGAAGTCGATCCTTCGCTCGGCCTCCGCAAACGCATCGGCAAAGGAAGCAGAACGTGCAAGCTACCGGACAGGCATCCATCGGTTCATTCGAATCCGCGCTGGCGAGTTTTCGCGCGGGCGATCATGTCCGCGCAGTGCGACGCGATTCTGAGCGCGACGCGGAGTCATCCGGGCGCCAATCATCTTCTCGGCGTAATCCATCTTCTCGATGGTGATCCCATCAAGGCTGAATCGCTGATTCAGGTTTCACTTTCGAAAATAAAAAGCGCGGCAGGGGAATCGGATCTCGGCCTCGCGTTGAAGGCGCAAAAGCGATATGCGGACGCCGAGAACGCACAGCGCCGCGCACTTGCAATCGATCCGGGCTTTGCTATCGTGCATCACAATCTCGCGCGAATTCACGACGAGCAGAACCATGTTGCGGATGCCGAAAACGGCGTATCGCCGTGCCATCGAGCTCGATCCTGACACTGCGGACTTCCGTTTCAATTTCGGCAAGCTGCTGAAAAAAAAAGTAATTTGGCGGAGGCTCAGGTGCATCTCCGCCGGGCGGTCGAACTCCGTCCGAATTGGGCGGAGGCGCATAACAGCCTGGGTACCGTTCTCGCCGAGCACAAAATGTTCGTCGAAGCCGAATCGGTTTTCCGCCGCGCGCTGGAGCTCGATCCGCGGTTCGCGGTCGCATGGTCCAATCTAGGCAACGTCCTGAAGGAAACCGGGCGAGGAGGGGAGGCAGAAGCTGCCTACCGAAGCGCTCTCGAGTTCGATCCGAATCATTGGGGAGCGGTGTACAACTTCGGGCTGTTTCTCAAGGACATTCGCAAGCTCGATGAAGCCGAAGCCGTGTCGCGCCGCGTGATCGAACTCAAGCCGCGGCTTGCCGCTGGCCACGTGGGGCTGGGCAACGTGTTGCTCGCGAAGAGCTCTGGGAACATTGAAGAGGCGTTGAATTGCTTCCGTCGTGCCATCGAGCTCGATCCAGACTGCCTGTTGCGCATTCGAATCTCGCCTATTCGCTCACTTTCTTCAGCGAAGACGGCTACGACGTGCTCGAGGAAGGCCGGCGTTTCGCTGCGCATTTCGAGGCGCCGTATGCATCGCGTTTCGTGAAATACGGCAACTACTTCACGCCTTCACGGCGGCTTCGGATCGGGTACGTGTCACCGGATTTCCGGAACCATTGTCAGGCCTTGTTCATGCTGCCGCTGCTACGTAACCACGACCACGAGGCGGTGGAGGTCTATTGCTATTCGAGCGTCGAAAAAGCCTGACAGCGTAACGGACGAGATTGCACAGTTGTCCGATGTCTGGCGTGACGTGCACGAACTCGACGACGAGCAACTCGCTACGCGGATCACGGAAGACCGCATCGACATTCTGGTCGATCTGACCATGCATATGTCGAGGGGGCGTCCGCAGCTTTTCGCGCGCAAGCCTGCGCTGGTGCAGGTCGCATGGCTGGTCTATCCGGGGACGACTGGCAGCAGTGCGATCGATTACCGGTTGACGGATCCGTGGCTCGATCCCATCGATTCCGATGGCGATGATCGTTACAGCGAGAAGTCCATTCGCTTGCCCGACACGTTCTGGTGTTACGAGCCGTTGAATAAAGAGCATGTCGTGAGTGCACTTCCTGCGGATGAGAAGGGGCACATTACTTTCGGCTGCCTCAACAATCCCTGCAAGCTGAACGATCGAACGTTCGAGCTGTGGGCGCAGGTGATGAGTCGCCTACCTGGCTCCGCCTTGATGCTTTTACTTGCCTGGGGAAGCGCGCGCGAAGCCGTGGTTCGTAAGTTTGAAACGATGGGCATTGAAGCCTCGCGACTGAACTTCGTAGATTACCGACCGCGCGAACGGTATATGGATACGTACCGTCATATCGATATCGCGCTATTGCACTGCGTCATTGAATTAGCACCCTGTCTGTGTTCAGATACAGGTCATGGGTCAAAATGAACCTGACAGATATCGAACGTGAGCAACTGTTGTCGGCGGCGCGCAGCCGAACGGTGCGTGCGGCGGACGTGCGACGCGCAAAGTTGATCCTGATGCTCGAGGACGGCGAATCGCGCGACAGTATCATGCGCACACTGGGTTGCGATTCGCGCTTCATCGCACGCTGGTCGGGGCGCTTCCTCAGCGAGCGACTAGCCGGCATGTACGCCCGGCACCGCGGGCGGGCGCCTACGCAGCCACCGGCCAAACTGGAAGCGCGGGTGCTCAAGTGCACCCTCAAGCACAAACCCGCCGACGGTTCGACACACTGGAGTAGCTACAAGCTCGCAGCAGAACTCGGCGACGTATCGGTCTCGGCCGTGCAGCGCATCTGGCGCAAGCACGGCATCAAGCCGCAGCAGTTGGAGCGGCACATGGTCTCCAACGACCCGGACTTCGAGACCAAGGCAGCCGACGTGATCGGGCTGTACCTGAACCCGCCGGCGCACGCAGCGGTGTTCTGCGTGGACGAGAAGACCGCGATCCAGGCACTCGATCGCAAGGACCGTATGCTGCCGCTGTCGCCCGGGCGCGCCGAGAGTCACGGCTTCGAGTACAAGCGCAACGGCACGCTCAGCCTGTTCGCGGCGTTCAATACTGCCACCGGCGAGGTGCTGGGCAAGACGGTGGCGCGCCACACCAGCGAGCAGTTCGTGGCCTTCCTGACCGACGTCGTCGCCAGCCAGCCCAAACGCCGGGAAATCCACGCGATCTGCGACAACGTCAGCAGCCATAAGACGCAGCGGGTTGCCGACTTCCTTGATGCGCAGCGCAACGTGCACCTGCACTTCACGCCGACCTACTCGTCGTGGCTCAACCAGGTGGAGAACTGGTTCTCGCGCATTCAGCGTGAAGTGATCGCTCGCGGCATCTTCACTTCGGTGAAGGATTGGGATCGCAAACTGATGCCGATACATCCGCGAACACAACAAGAACCCGAAACCGATCAAGTGGAAATATGACGATCCTTCGCGCCGGATTCGACCAGTGCCAATTCAATGACGCAATGGAATAGTCACAACGTGGAACCTCTAGAAGTTCTGACCCAGCCGGAGCAGCGCCGCCGGCGTTCAATTGAAGAGAAACTAGCGATAGTTCGCGAGACTTTCGAGCCCGGTGCAACGGTCTCTGGCGTCGCTCGCCGACATCAAGTGAATGCCAACCAAGTCTTCGGCTGGCGCAAGCTCTATCAGGACAGGAGCCTATCGGCGGTCTGCCGGCGAGCACGTGGTGCCGGCATCTGAGCGTGATGCGTCGCCACGGCCTGCTGCTTGAACATCGCCCTCGGCACGCCTCGTCTACGCGTCGGCATGACGGCAAGGTCGCGGTGGATAGCAGCAACATGCGCTGGTGCTCGGATGGCTTCGAATTCCGCTGCGATGCCGGTGTCCCATTGCGTGTCGTCTTCGCACTCGACTGTTGCGACCGCGAAGCCATGAGTTGGGCCGCGAGCACAGGCGGTTACACTGGCGATATGGTGCGTGACGTCATGCTTCAAGCCGTCGAGAACCGCTTCACCGGCGCGTTGAAGGCCGACAGGGAAGTCGAGTGGTTAAGCGACGATGGTTCCTGCTACATTGCCGATGACACATTGAAGTTCTCTCGAAAAATCGGACTGAAGCCAGTAACGACACCCGTCAGAAGTCCGCAAAGCAACGGGATGGCCGAGAGCTTCGTTAAAACGATAAAGCGTGATTACGAAACGATAAAGCGTGATTACGTTTCGTGGATGCCGAAACCCGACGCCAGGACGGCGCTGCAAAATCTGGCCATCGCGTTCGACCACGATAACGAGTCACACCCGCATAGCGCCCTTAAATACCGCTCGCCGCGCGAGTTTCATCGGCAAGCAAATCCTCCAACCTAAGCGGGACCGGCTGTCCGGTTATGCGGGAGCAAGTCCACACCATGCGTCGGGAACGGTTATTGACGACGTCGCGCGCTGAATCTACCGCATCCGGTGACGCCGCGCACACGTATGTCACATCGGGATGCGAGCAGCAGGGCGAGGCTTCGACTGCCAGCCGGCAGGCCCTGGAGCGCACGCGCGAAAACCGCTTTGCGATGGCGGATAGGCGCTGCGGATAAGTACTGAAAGCACGGGGAAGCGAACAGGCAGGGACGATATCGACATCGGGATGAGGATTGTAGGTGAACGAAAATAGCTCACCAAGCTAGGAATTCTTCGAAGCAAATGAGCAACGCAAGTGCGTGAAAAAAAATTCGAAAGGGTTTAGGATGATTTCAGGCGAGGTCGTTTCGATTACGCGCGTTGCGCACGACATAGCTTTCTGACTTCGGCGAGGAGGTAGCATGGATATCTACAGCAGTTTCGCGACCCGCTTCGAAAAAACCCGCGAGGAGGAATTCTCGCTCGAAGAATATCTTGCGCTCTGCAAAGAAGATCCTGCCACATATGCAACAGCGGGCGAACGCATGTTGACGGCCATCGGGGAACCGGAGATGGTTGACACTCGCCTCGACCCGCGTCTATCGCGTGTGTTTGCAAACAAGATCATCAAGGTGTATCCTGCGTTCCGCGAGTTCTACGGAATGGAGGAAGTGATCGAAAACGTCGTGTCGTATTTCCGGCACGCGGCACAGGGTCTGGAGGAGAAGAAGCAGATCCTGTATCTGCTGGGTCCGGTGGGCGGCGGCAAGTCGTCAATCGCCGAACGACTGAAGCAGCTCATGGAGCGCGTGTCGTTCTACTCGCTGAAGGGCTCGCCGGTCAACGAATCGCCGCTCGGGCTCTTCGACTACGACGAGGACGGCCCGGTGCTCGAAGAGCAGTACGGCATTCCACGTCGCTACCTGAAGAGCATTCTTTCTCCGTGGGCGGTCAAGCGCCTGCACGAGTACAACGGCGACATCCGCAAGTTCCGCGTGGTGCGCCGCTATCCTTCCATCCTTCGTCAGATCGGCATCGCCAAGACCGAGCCTGGCGACGAGAACAACCAGGACATCTCGTCGCTCGTCGGCAAGGTGGATATCCGCAAGCTCGAAACCTACTCGCAGGACGACGCGGACGCATACAGCTACTCCGGCGGCCTGTGCCTCGCCAATCAGGGCTTGCTGGAATTCGTCGAAATGTTCAAGGCACCGATCAAGGTGCTGCACCCGCTGCTCACCGCAACTCAGGAAGGCAACTTTAAGGGCACGGAAGGCTTCGGCGCGATTCCGTTCGACGGCATCATCCTCGCGCACTCGAACGAGTCGGAGTGGAAGGCCTTCCGCAACAACAAGAACAACGAGGCATTGCTCGACCGGATCTTCGTCGTGAAGGTGCCGTACTGCCTGCGCTACAGCGAAGAGGTCAAGATCTACGAGAAGCTTCTGCGCAACTCGTCCCTGGCGGAAGCGGTGTGCGCGCCGGGCACGCTCAAGATGATGGCGCAGATGGCCGTGCTCACGCGTCTGCACGAGCCCGAGAACTCGAGCCTCTTCTCGAAGATGCAGGTCTACGACGGCGAGAACCTGAAGGACACCGACCCGAAGGCGAAGTCGTATCAGGAGTATCGCGACTACGCCGGGGTCGACGAAGGCATGACGGGTGTCTCCACGCGTTTCGTGTTTAAGATCCTGTCGCGCGTCTTCAACTTCGACTCGACCGAAGTGGCCGCCAACCCCGTGCACCTGATGTACATGCTCGAACAGCAGATCGAGCGCGAGCAGTTTCCGCCGGAAACGGAGCAGAAGTATCTGTCGTTCATCAAGGACGTGCTGGCTTCGCGCTACGCCGAGTTCATCGGGAAGGAGATTCAGACTGCTTACCTCGAGTCGTATTCGGAGTATGGACAGAACATCTTCGACCGCTACGTGACGTACGCGGACTTCTGGATTCAGGATCAGGAGTTCCGCGATCACGACACCGGCGAGAGCTTCGACCGCGCGACCTTGAACGCCGAGCTGGAGAAGATCGAGAAGCCCGCGGGCATCAGCAACCCGAAGGACTTCCGCAACGAGATCGTGAACTTCGTGTTGCGCGCGCGTGCGGCCAACGGCGGCAAGAACCCCGCGTGGATCAGCTATGAGAAGCTGCGCGTGGTGATCGAAAAGAAGATGTTCTCCAACACGGAAGAACTTCTGCCGGTGATTTCGTTCAACGCGAAGGGGTCGGCGGAAGAGCAACGCAAGCACGAGGACTTCGTCAACCGCATGGTCGCGAAGGGCTACACGCCGAAGCAGGTGCGCCTCCTGTGTGACTGGTATCTGCGCGTGCGCAAGTCGTCGTGATGTAATGTGCAAGGGAGAGCGCTTGGCTTCATTGCAATCGTGAAACCCGTTGGCCGGAGCGGGCGCGCAGGCGCCGGGCTCCGGTCCCGCGCAGCGCGGGAGTTGGGATGCCGCTGGTCGTTCAGGCGCGCGAATTGCGTCCGGGCGGCACAGCGGACAATTTGCGAGACAGAGACGCTGCGATAGATTCAAGGTTCGCGCAGCGCCTCGCACCTCGCCAATAACGCGGGAGACTGGATGTGCTGCACCAAATCATCGACCGCAGGTTAGCCGGCAAGAACAAGAGCATCGCCAATCGCGAACGCTTCCTGCGCCGCGTCAAGAGTTACATTCGCCGCGCCGTTTCCGACGCGGTGCGCGATCGCAGCATCAAGGACATTCAAAGCACTCAGAGCATCACCATCCCGAAGAAGGACATCTCGGAGCCCTCGTTCCGTCACGGACCGGGCGGCAAGCGCGAGTACGTCCATCCGGGCAACGCGGATTACATTCGCGGCGACAAGATTCCGCGTCCGCCGGGCGGGGCGGGCGGCGGCGGCAAGAGCGCCAGCAACGAGGGCGAAGGCCAGGACGATTTCGTCTTCGAACTGTCACGCGAAGAGTTCATGCAGTATTTCTTCGACGATCTCGAGCTGCCGCGTCTCGTCAAGACCCAGCTGCTCGCCGTGCCGACCTGGAAGAACGTGCGCGCGGGCTGGGCGGCGGAAGGCACGCCGAACAACATCGACGTGGTGAGATCGTTGCGCTCCGCGCTCGGGCGCCGCATCGCGCTCGGCTGGCCGCTCGCGACGCAGCTGCGCGAGATGGAGCGTCAACTCGAACAGTTGAAGGAAGACAACGGCGACCCGGAGGAAATCGCGCGGCTGGAAGCGGATATCGTCATCGTGCAGGGCCGGATCACGCGCATTCCGTTCATCGATCCGTTCGATCTGCGCTACATCAACCGCGTGAAGCAGCCCACGCCTTCGAGCAAGGCGGTGATGTTCTGCCTGATGGACGTCTCCGGCTCGATGGACGAGCAACGCAAGGACCTGTCCAAGCGCTTCTTCATCCTGCTGTATCTGTTCCTGCAGCGGAACTACGAGAAGATCGAGGTCGTGTTCATCCGGCACCATACGCGCGCCGAGGAAGTGGACGAGGACACCTTCTTCCATTCGACCGAAAGCGGGGGCACGGTAGTGTCGAGCGCGCTCGAGCTCATGAAAAAGATCATGGACGAGCGCTATTCGCCGACCGAATGGAACATTTACGGGGCTCAGGCATCGGACGGCGACAACTGGACGGACGATTCCCCGAAATGCCGCAAGCTTCTGGCGGAATACATCCTGCCGAGGGTCCGGTATTTTGCCTATATTCAAGTTGCACCGGAGGAGCAAAATCTCTGGTTGGAGTATGCTCAGCTTGCCATGGGCGCGACCGAGCTGGCCATGAAGAAAGTCGATTCGGCCGCGGACATCTATCCGGTGTTTCGCGAACTGTTCGAAAAGCAACAGGCGGCCGCATAACGACGAGGCATTTGCACAACGAGACGCGCGGGTATCGGCTGGAAGGCACGGACGATCGTGTTGTTTCCAGACTGGGCCCCGAGACCGGGCAACGCAATGCGTCCGCCGAGGCAGACGAGGCGCACAAGGAAGGCAAAATGAATGTTGCAGAAAAGCGGCGGCCGCTGCCGTGCCCGTCGGACTGGACGGTCGAGCTGATCGAGGAGTACGACGCCGAGATCTCGCGCGTCGCGAACCGCTACGGGCTCGACGTCTATCCGATCCAGCTCGAGATCATCAGCGCCGAGCAGATGATGGACGCCTACGCGTCCGTCGGCATGCCGGTGAATTACCGGCACTGGTCGTTCGGCAAGCACTTTCTCTCGACGGAAAAGAGCTATCGGCGCGGGCAGATGGGCCTCGCGTACGAGATCGTCATCAATTCGAATCCCTGCATTGCGTATCTCATGGAAGAAAATACCATGACGATGCAGGCGCTCGTTATCGCGCATGCGGCGTACGGGCACAACTCGTTCTTCAAGGGCAATTATCTCTTCCGTCTCTGGACGGACGCGCACGCGATCATCGATTACCTCGTGTACGCGAAGAACTACATCGCGGAGTGCGAGGAACGTTACGGCCTCGACCGCGTCGAGGAACTGCTCGACTCGTGCCACGCGCTGATGAATTACGGCGTCGACCGCTACAAGCGCCCGCAGAAGCTGTCGCTTGCGAAGGAAGCGGCGATGCGCCGCGAGCGCGAGGCGTATCTGCAGTCGCAGGTCAACGAGCTCTGGCGCACGCTGCCGGAGGGGAAGGAGCCTTCGCCGGAAGAAACCGAAAGCCGCTACCCGCCGGAACCGCAGGAAAACCTGCTGTATTTCGCGGAAAAGAACGCGCCGCTCCTGGAGCCGTGGGAGCGGGAAGTCATCCGCATCGTGCGCAAGATCGGCCAGTACTTCTACCCGCAGCGCCAGACGCAGGTCATGAACGAAGGCTGGGCGACGTTCTGGCACTACACGCTGCTCAACACGCTCTACAACGAAGGCCGCCTGGAAGACGGCTTCATGATGGAGTTCCTGCACTTGCATTCGAACGTAGTGTATCAGCCGCCGGTGACGAAGCCGTATTACAGCGGCATCAATCCGTACGCGCTCGGCTTTTCGATGATGAGCAACATCCGCCGCATCTGCGAAAACCCGACCGACGAGGACCGCGAGTGGTTTCCGGATCTCGCGGGCAGCGACTGGCTGGAATCCCTGCACTACGCGATGCGCAACTTCAAGGACGAGAGCTTCATCGCGCAGTATCTGTCGCCGCACCTGATCCGCGAGATGCGTCTCTTCTCGATTCTCGACGACGACATGCGCGACGCGCTCGAAGTGTCGGCCATTCACGACGACAGCGGCTATCGCTATGTGCGCCAGGCATTGTCGCGGCAATACGACATTCACCATCGCGAGCCGAACATTCAGGTGTATTCGGTCAACACGCGCGGCGACCGCAGCCTGACGCTGCGTCACTTCATGACCGACAACCGGCATCTGTCGAACGACAGCGACGAGGTGCTCAAGCACATGGCGCGCTTGTGGCAGTTCGACGTCTATCTGGAAAGCGTCGATGAGAACGGAACGGTCAGGAAGCGGTTCGAGTGCCGTTATGTGGCGCCGAATTCGCGCTGAACGTCACAGGCATTCGAACCACCCCGGCTCTGGCATCCAGAGCCGTTTTTTTTTCGTCTACTGGTTGCCAACCTCGTCCTGCGAGAACAGGTCCCAGCTCGCCATGAAAAGCGTCGCGACCAGTGGCCCGATCACGAAGCCGTTGATGCCGAACAGCGTCATGCCGCCGAGGGTCGAGATGAGCACGACCCAGTCCGGCATCTTCGTGTCCTTGCCGACGAGAATCGGGCGCAGCACGTTGTCCACGAGTCCGATCACGACGACGCAGAACGCGACGAGAATCAGTCCCTTGAAAATCTGGCCCGTCATGAAGAAGTAGATCGCGGCGGGCGCCCAGACGATGGCCGCGCCGACCGCCGGCAGCAGAGACAGAAACGCCATCAGCACGCCCCAGAGCAGCGAACCGTTGATGCCGAGAATCCAGAAGATCAGCCCGCCGAGGAATCCCTGCACCGCCGCGACCGCGATATTCCCCTTGACGGTTGCGCGCACCACGGTGGTGAACTTCGCGATCAGGTGCTGCTTGGGCTCGGGATCGAGCGGAATCGCGCGGCGGATGCGCCGGCCGATCTCGCCGCCGTCGCGCAGCAGAAAGAACACCAGATACAGCATCACGCCGAAGCTCACGACGAACTGAAACGTGTTCTGCCCGATCGACAGCGCCTGGGCCGCCGCGAACTGGCTGATCTGCGCGGCGCCTTCCATCAGCCGCCGCTGCACGCCCACGATGTCGTCGAGGCCGTAGCGCCCGAGCAGTTGCTGCGCGGAGACGGGCAGCGCGTGCAGCACGTGCTGGAAGTACAGTCCGAAATTCAGCTCGCCGCTCTTGATCCGCGCATAGACGAGGGCGATTTCCTGCACGAGCGTCACGGCGACGATAGCCAGCGGAATGATGACGATGAGAATCGCCGCAGCCAGCGTGGCCAGCGCGGCGAGATTGCGGCGCTTGCCGAACCGCGCCGCGAGATAGCGCTGCATCGGCTGGAACAGGATGGCGAGAATCGCGCCCCAGAAGATGGCGCCGAAGAATGGCAGCAGCACCCACGCGAGCGCGAGCGTGACGACGAACAGCAGGATATGGAAGAAATTCTGTTGGAGGGTGTGATTATTCATTGGCGAATGGTAGGCAGGCGGGATCGCTGACGGCGATCGGCAAGGTCGGGCCATGCTGGCCCGGCCCCTCGGAAGGCTTGCGCGCACAGGGTTCGAGCACGAATCGGCCCAAGGGTTCGTGAAACGGGTCGCAAAAGGATGCGATCGCCGCTGGAGCCCACCCCCGTGCGTCGACTAAAATCCGGCTTCTATTCCTTGCGGAACGCTTTCCGGACCAACGGCAAGCGGCCGGCCGCGAACGAGCCGATCGTTCGTGCGCGGCATTCCCGCCCAACGCATCGAACAACGAATCCAGGCGTCGTCTACGCATTCGCGGCCTTTGCCATCTGGGGGCCTTTTTCCGATTTACTTCAAGGCCTTGCACTCGATCGGCGCGGTCGAGATGCTCGCCCACCGCATGGCGTGGTCGATGGTTTTCCTGCTCATCGTGATGACGGCGCGCCGCCAGTGGAAGTGGCTCGGGCCCGTGCTGCGCGACAGGCGCCTGCTCGCGCGCTTCGCGGCGAGCGCCGTGCTGCTTTCGGCCAACTGGGGGATCTATATCTGGGCGGTGAACGACGGGCGCATCGTCGAGGCGAGCCTCGGCTACTTCATCAATCCGCTCGTCAACGTGCTGTTCGGCATGGCGTTCCTGCACGAGCGGCTGCGGCCCGTGCAGTGGATCGCGGTGACGATCGCCGCGCTCGGCGTCCTGTGGCTGACGTGGGTGAACGGTGCGCCGCCGTGGATCAGCCTCGCGCTCGCGCTGACTTTCGGCGGCTATGGCCTCCTGCGCAAGACTGCATCGCTCGGCGCGCTCGAAGGGCTCACGCTCGAAACCATGCTGCTGTGCCCGGTCGCGCTGCTCTATCTGTTTTTCCTGAGCTCGCACGGCGGCAGTGGTTTCGCGCAGGCGTCGCCCGGCGTGAAACTGCTGCTCGCGGCGGCCGGACCCGTGACCGCCGTGCCGCTCCTGCTCTTCGCGGCGGGCGCGCGGCGCATTCCGCTGTCGATGCTCGGGCTCATCCAGTACGTCACGCCGACGCTGCAATTGCTGATCGGCGTGATGATCTACCAGGAATTCTTCGGGCACAATCAGCTGATCGGCTACGGCGCGATCTAGACCGCGCTCGCGATTTATTCGCTCGAAAGGTTCTATCGGGCGCGCGCGGCCCGGAAAAATCAGCGCAGCGCGTCGCCGAAGTGGTACTCGCGCGTCGCCTCGTCGAGCTTCGCCTTGATCTCCGGATCGATCGGCTGATCGACCGCCGCAAGCGTCTCGTCCAGCTGATCGGGCCGGTTCGCGCCGATGATCGCCGAGGTCACCGCCGGATTCGCCAGCACCCAGGCGAGCGCCCGGTCGGCGCGACGATCCGGTTGATCTGCTCGATGGTGTGGAACTCGCGCTCGTGCCAGTAGCGCTCGGTGTACATCGCGCCCGCCTTGCCGACCGCGCCGGTGAAGCAGCGTGGCCAGCGCACGCAGGAAGAAGGGCGCGAGGCCTATCGTCAGATGGCGCAGTTTGCCGATGGATTAAAGGCGCGCGGGGTGCTGCAGGCGTGCGAATCGTTGACGTCGCTGAAGGACGCGGCGCGCGTCACGGGCACCGGCGGCAACGCGAGGATCATCGACGGTCCGTTCGCCGAAGCCAAGGAGATGATCGGCGGTTTTTTCCTCGTCGACTGCGAAACGCACTCGGAAGCGGTCGCAATTGCCGCCGAATGCCCGGCTGCGGCGTGGTGCACCATCGAAGTCCGCAAGGTGGGGCCTTGCTATTCTTGAGTCGATTTCTCCGTACCCGGTTCGTCGTGCATTCGATGGCCTCGATCGAGCCTCCTCGCATCGCAGACGCCGTTTTCCAAACTGGAGAAATGCACCATGCACAAGCAGATTTTCGTGAACCTGCCGGTTCGGGATCTCAAACGCTCGATGACGTTTTTCAAGGCGCTCGGCATGAGCTTCGATGCGGCCTTTACGAACGCCGCCGCCGCGTGCCTCGTCATCGGCGAAAACATCCACGCGATGCTGTTCGTCAAGCAGTTCTTCCAGACTTTCACCGAAAAGCCGATTGCCGATGCGCATAGCGGCACCGAAACGCTTGTGTGTCTGTCGTGCGAGAGCAGGGCGGAGGTCGATGAACTCGTCGCGAAGGCCGTCGCCGCGGGCGGGCGCGCGCCGCGCGAGCCGCAGGATCACGGCTTCATGTACGGCCACGGCTTCGAGGATCCGGACGGGCACATATGGGAGCTCGTGTACATGAACCCGGAAGCAGCGTGAGCGGGCGCCAGAACAGGATCGGCGGGACCGGGGCCGCGGACGATGCTGCCCGGCGCGCCATCGACGCGGTATGGCGCATCGAGTCCGCGAAGGTGATCGCGAGCGTGGCGCGGGTCGTGCGCGACGTCGCGCTCGCCGAGGAGTTGGCGCAGGACGCGTTCGTCGCCACTCTGGAGCACTGGAGCGCGACGGGCGTGCCCGAGAAGCCAGGAGCGTGGCTCATGACGACAGCTAGGAACAAGGCGCTCGACCGTCTGCGGCAGCACGCGCTGCATGCGAGGAAGCACGAGGAGTACGGGCGCGATCTCGACGCGCAGGAGGCGCACGTCACGCCCGATTTCGTCGATGCGCTCGATGCCGCGCGCGAGGACGATATCGGCGACGATCTTTTGCGGCTCATCTTCACGGCGTGCCATCCGGTGCTGTCGGTCGATGCGCGCGCTGCGCTGACGCTGCGCCTGATCGGCGGTCTGACGACCGATGAAATCGCGCGTGCGTTTCTCGTGCCGGAGCCGACCATCGCGCAGCGCATCGTGTGGGCAAAGCGCACGCTCTCGGCGGCCCGCGTGCCGTTCGCGGTGCGAAGGCAGACGCGCGCGCGGCGCGGCTCGGGTCGGTGCTCGAAGTCATCTATCTGATTTTCAACGAAGGCTATTCGGCGACCGCCGGCGACGACTGGATGCGTCCGGGCTTGTGCGAAGACGCGTTGCGGCTCGGGCGCATTCTCGCCGAGCTGATGCCCGACGAAAGCGAGATTCACGGGCTGGTCGCGCTGATGGAGATTCAGGCGTCGCGCACGAAGGCGCGGGTCGACCGGCAAGGCCGGCCGGTGCTGTTGCCGGATCAGGACCGCAGCCGCTGGGATCCGCTCCTGATCCGGCGCGGGCTCGCGGCCTTGCGGCGTTCGGAGGCGCTGGGCGGCGCTCGCGGCGTGCCATGCGCGCGCCGCGCGCCGCCGACACCGACTGGCCGATGATCGTCGCGCTCTACGACGCGCTGATACAGATCGCGCCGACGCCGGTGGTCGAGCTGAATCGGGCGGTCGCGGTGAGCATGGCGTACGGGCCCGAGGAAGCGCTTCCGGTCGTCGACGCATTGCGCGATGCGCCTGCGCTCAAGAACTATCACTGACTACCGAGCGTGCGCGCGGATCTGCTGGCGAAGCTGGGACGCAAGGATGAGGCGCGTGTGGAGTTCGAGCGCGCGGTATCGCTTGCGAAGAATGCGCGGGAGCGGGAGTTTGACTTTACATAATGTTAATTATCAACATTTTTGATGTCAGAGCTTTTTAGTAATGTCGGGTTTTGGGCTCATTAGAAATGTCCGGTTTCACTCCGCGAAGCGCATGCCGTCGTGATGGAAGCCGGCCGCATCACGCAGGTGGATACGCCCTATCGCGCCTACGAGCGTCCCGAGACGAGCTTCGTGTCGCAATTCATCGGCAAGACCAACATGCTGCGCGGCACGATCGTCGCGCGCGACGGCGACGCCATTCGCATCGATCTCGGCCACGATCTCGCGGAGACCGGCTCGACTTCGCAACTGCCGGAGCGCGAGCGCGCGATCGGCGTCGGCGGTGCCGTCACCGTGTGCATCCGCCCGGAAAAGCTGAGGCTCGGCACGGCGGGCAGCGGACGTCTGCCGGGCCGGGTGACGAGCCGCTTCTTTCTCGGCAGTCAGTGGCTTCTTTCTGCGCACGTTCGGCATCGCCGCGCTGGTCACGCTCCTGTGCGTCGTGATCGGCACGCCCGAAGCGTACATCCTGTCGCGCATGGGCGATCCGTGGCGCTCCGTCTTTCTGCTGACGATCCTCGCGCCGCTGCTCGTGTCGGTGGTCGTGCGCGCGTTCGGCTGGAGCATGCTACTCAACGTGAACGGGCTGGTAAATCAGTTGCTGAGCGTGTTCGGCCTCGACCCGTACAAGCTGCTCTATACGATCTTCGCGATCGTGCACGTGATGCTGCCGTTCATGGTGATTCCGGTCTGGACCGCGCTGCAGCGGCTCGATCCGCAGACGGAGATCACGCAGTTGCCGCGCTCGACCTGGCGCGTATAGATGCCGCCGCCCACCACGCCGAGACTGTGGCCGATGAAGCGCGGCAGCGGCTCGGTCACCCAAATGTTCGGATAGGTGGGCTTCATCGGCACCGTTTCGCCGAAACTGTCCGCGATGCGATTCGCCCACGCACCCGCACTGTTGACGAGCCAGTCGGCGCTGATGCGCTCGCCGCCCGCGCGCATCTGAAAGCGTGTGCCGTCAAAGACGAGGTCGGCCAGCTCGGTCTGCTCGCGCACGTCGGCGCCCGCACGTCGCGCGGCATGCGCGAATCCGGGCGACACCAGACGCGGATTCGCATGGCCATCGGTCGAGCACGTCGAGATCGGCTTCGCGCCGCGCGAGCCGCAGATGGCCCGACACCGCGAGTTCGCCGTCGATGCCGATCAGCTCCGGCAGGCGGCCATACACGCGCCGCGCGCGCACGGCGAGCGGCAGTTGCTCGGCGGGGCGTCCCTACGTGCGCACGCCGCCGTAGTTCACGCCGCTCGCCTGCGCGCCGCAGAATCGTCGTTCGACGAGCGCGACGCGCATGCCTTGCTTCGCGAGCGCGAGCGCCGTCGACGAACCGACGAGACCGCCGCCCGCGATCACCACATCGTAATGACGCGCATCACTCATCGTGGGCTTCCTCGGGCTGCACCTGCACGCCGTCGTCGTAGAGCATCGGCGTGATCGGAATCGGCTTGATGGGCGCCTGGCTGTGCAGGCGGCCGACGTCGGCGAGTGGCTTGCCGGTTTCGGCCGCGAGCAGGGCGATGGCGGCCTCGCCGCACATACGGCCCTGACAGCGGCCCATGCCGATGCGCGTGAGCGCCTTCAGGCGATTGACTTCCGTAGCGAGGCCGCTGCGGATGCACGCGCGCATCGTGCCGGCGGCGACTTCCTCGCAACGGCAGACGACGAGATCGTCGGGCCAGTCTTGCGCGGTATTCACGGGCGGCGCGAATGCGTGCTCGATGCCCGCGCGAAACGCGGCAATGCGATCGAGTTCGTGTTCGAGCTTCCGCGCCTCCCGCTGATTCGACGTGATGCCAATGTCTTCGAGCAGCGCGAGCGCGGCGCGGCGTCCGGCGAGCTCGGCGGCATCGGCGCTCGCACCGTCGCCCGCGAGATAAACGTTGCGCACCGAGCCGCGCCCGGCGGCGTCGCGCTCGGGCAGCCAGCAGCGGTTGAGCGGATCGAAGCGGAAGCGGCATCCGGCGAGATCGGCGAGCTGCGTTTCGGGGCGCAGGCCGAAACCGAGGCCGACGGCATTGCAATCGAGGGTGTGTGAGGCGCCGCGGCGCGTGCGCCAGCGAATGCCGCGCACCGCATCGTCGCCGTCGATCGCAAGAAGCGTCACGCCGCGCTCGATGCGCACGCCGCGCGCCTGCAGCCATCCCGCGTAATACAGCCCTTTGGCGAACGTCGCAGGCTGGTTTAACATGCGCGGCGCGGCGGCGATCTGACGCGGAAGCGGACTCGTATCCGAACACGGCCGCGACCTGCGCGCCCGCCTTCACGTACTGATACGCGACCAGATACAACAGCGGCCCGGTGCCGGCCAGCACGACGCGCGAGCCGATCGCGCAGCCCTGAGCCTTCAGCGCAACCTGCGCGCCGCCGAGCGTATAGACCCCGCGAGCGTCCAGCCGGGCAACGGCACGACGCGATCGGTCGCGCCGCTCGCGACGATCAGGTGCGTGAACGGCACGCTCGCTTCACGGCCCGCGTGGATCGTATCGAGGCGGTTCTGCTCGCAAGCCCAGGCGAGTGTGTCGGGACGGTAGTCGATGTTCGGCAGCAGCCTCGTCATGGCGTCGTGCACGGCTTCGGCTTTCCTCGCCTCGAAGCCGTAGAGCGCGGACTTCGGGCGCATGAAACCTGCATCGGCGGGCGGCTGGTGATAGATCTGCCCGCCCCAGCGCGCATTCTCGTCGATGACCACCGGACAGATGCCCGCCGCGACGAGCGTCTCCGCCGCGCGAATCCCGGCCGGTCCCGCGCCGACGATCACCACCCGATGCGCGTCGCTCATCGCTCGTCTCCCGCGTTTGCCGTGCTCGTCATGACACGCATGCCGGCTTCGACGCGCATCGAGCAGGCGCGCATCCGCCGGCCGTCCTCGCCGCGCACCCAGCAGTCCTGACACGCGCCGATCAGGCAGAAGCCTGCGCGCGGCCGGCCGCTGAATTCGCTGTGGCGCACGTGCCGCTGCTGCAGCAGGATGGCGGTCAGAAGCGTGTCGCCGGCGAGCGCCTGCGTCGGGACGCCATCGAGTACGAAGGAGACATGCGCGCGCTCCTGCTTGGCGAGACGGACGAATTGCGGCGCGCGGTGCTGCGTGACGGTGCTCATGGGATATCTTGGCGATGAAAGTTCAGTGCTGGCCGATCAGAATGCGGTTGAGCCCGTAGACGCGGTCGAGAATCAGCATCGCGCCTGCGGTGATGAAGATCACGAGCGCGAAGACGGACGCCATCATCGGATCAATCGATTCGGTCGCGTACATGTACATGCGTACCGGCAACGTGACGGTCTGCGGAGACGTGACGAAGACCGACATCGTCAGCTTGTCGAAGCTGTTGATGAACGCGAGCAGCCAGCCGCCGGTGATGCCGGGCAGGATCATCGGCCAGGTGACGCGCCGGAAGGTCGTCCACGCGCTCGCGCCGAGCGACGCCGCGGCGTGTTCGATGCTGCGGTCCATGCCGCTCACCGAGGCCAGTACGAGCCGCATGACGAACGGCGTGATGACGACCATGTGCGCGAGGACCAGCCACGCGAACGAGCCGGTCGCGCCGATCAGCGCGAAGAAGCGCAGAGCATCGCGATGCCGAGCACGAGGCCGGGAATCACGAGCGGCGAGAGCAGCAGGGCGTTCAGGAATCCGCGCCCCGGAAAGCGTGCGCGGCCGATCGCGAGTCCCGCCGGCAGCGCGATGATTGAAGAACGCCGAGATGAAGTCGGGATAATCGAGAATCGCGCGGAACCAGCGCAACGAGAGGCCGTGGGTGGGCAGCGTGAGCGTCTCTTCCGGCGTGAACGCGACCAGGACGACGATGACGAGCGGTGCCAGCACGAAGAGTATGACGATCGTGTGGAACGCGAGCGCGACGGGACCGTTTTTGCGCATGATGTGTATCGCCTCGCTCAGCCCATGCTGTGCGCGTAGCGCCGCTCGAGCACGCGGTAGTAGGGAGCATCACGACCAGATTGGCGACGAGCAGCAACACCGCGATGGTTGCGCCGAGCAGCCAGTTCATCGAGCTGAGAAACTGGTCGTAGACGGTCGTGGCCGAGACTTTCAGACACCGCCCGCCGAGCAGGCCGGGAATCGCGAAGGCGCTCGCGGAGAGGCCGAACACCATGAGGCTGCCGAACAGAATGCCCGGCACCAGTTGCGGCAGAACGATGCGCCGCACCGTGACGGCGGGCGACGCCATCAGCGAGAGCGCGGCGATCGGCGGCGGGGGCGGACACGGCGACGGCGAGTACGCGCAGCCGTCCACGGCCACCACGCGCGCTGTTATGCGCGACGCCTGCGCGCTCCTGCCCGCCCTGCGCGATGCGCTCCTGATCCGCACGTGGAGCGGCGTGGAAGGCGAGACGCCCGACAGCAATCCCGTCATCGGGCCGAGCCGCACCACGCCGCGTCTTCTGCACGCATTCGGTTTCTCGGGCGGCGGCTTCCTGCTCGCGCCCGGCGGCGTCGGCGAAGTGCTCGCCGAGCTCGTCACGCAAGGCGAAACCCGTACGCCGATCGACGCGTTCTCGATCGGACGGTTCAGTCTGATGCCTCTCTCCGCCACCCACTATTCCATTGCGTCATTGAATTGGCACTGGTCGAATCCGGCGCGAAGGATCGTCATATTTCCACTTGATCGGTTTCGGGTTCTTGTTGTGTTCGCGGATGTATCGGCATCAGTTTGCGATCCCAATCCTTCACCGAAGTGAAGATGCCGCGAGCGATCACTTCACGCTGAATGCGCGAGAACCAGTTCTCCACCTGGTTGAGCCACGACGAGTAGGTCGGCGTGAAGTGCAGGTGCACGTTGCGCTGCGCATCAAGGAAGTCGGCAACCCGCTGCGTCTTATGGCTGCTGACGTTGTCGCAGATCGCGTGGATTTCCCGGCGTTTGGGCTGGCTGGCGACGACGTCGGTCAGGAAGGCCACGAACTGCTCGCTGGTGTGGCGCGCCACCGTCTTGCCCAGCACCTCGCCGGTGGCAGTATTGAACGCCGCGAACAGGCTGAGCGTGCCGTTGCGCTTGTACTCGAAGCCGTGACTCTCGGCGCGCCCGGGCGACAGCGGCAGCATACGGTCCTTGCGATCGAGTGCCTGGATCGCGGTCTTCTCGTCCACGCAGAACACCGCTGCGTGCGCCGGCGGGTTCAGGTACAGCCCGATCACGTCGGCTGCCTTGGTCTCGAAGTCCGGGTCGTTGGAGACCATGTGCCGCTCCAACTGCTGCGGCTTGATGCCGTGCTTGCGCCAGATGCGCTGCACGGCCGAGACCGATACGTCGCCGAGTTCTGCTGCGAGCTTGTAGCTACTCCAGTGTGTCGAACCGTCGGCGGGTTTGTGCTTGAGGGTGCACTTGAGCACCCGCGCTTCCAGTTTGGCCGGTGGCTGCGTAGGCGCCCGCCCGCGGTGCCGGGCGTACATGCCGGCTAGTCGCTCGCTGAGGAAGCGCCCCGACCAGCGTGCGATGAAGCGCGAATCGCAACCCAGTGTGCGCATGATACTGTCGCGCGATTCGCCGTCCTCGAGCATCAGGATCAACTTTGCGCGTCGCACGTCCGCCGCACGCACCGTTCGGCTGCGCGCCGCCGACAACAGTTGCTCACGTTCGATATCTGTCAGGTTCATTTTGACCCATGACCTGTATCTGAACACAGACAGGGTGCTAATTCAATAACGCAGTGCACTAGGCTTAAACATAGGCAGAAGACTACCTCAAAATTTAAGCGTCACCGCATGTCCGGCTTTTGCGGGGGACGGCCCAATGCAGTACAGATAGCCGACCGGAATGTGAATCCAGTGATAGTCGTCCTTGCCGCCCGCCTCGAGCAGCAGCATGTTCACGTTCGGATCCTCGGTGAGCCGATTGGCGAGCACGCATCCCGCCGTGCCCGCACCGATGATGACGTAGTCGAATTCGCCTTCGAGCTTTCGTGCGTTCTGTTTCATCGCTGTCTCCTTGCCGTCTTTCGCGGCTCATCTCACACGGACGATGCTTCGCTTACTTCGCCACCGGCATCGTGAACTCGGCACCCTTGGCGATGCTGTCGGGCCAACGCTGCATCACGCTCTTGTAGCGCGTATAGAAGCGCACGCCTTCCTCGCCGTATGCATGGTGATCGCCGAACAGCGAACGCTTCCAGCCGCCGAACGAATGCCACGCCATCGGCACCGGAATCGGCACGTTGATGCCGACCATGCCCACCTTGATCTGCCGCGAGAGCGCGCGCGCCACGCCGACGTCGGTCGTGTAGCACGACACGCCGTTGGCGAACTCATGCGCGTTGACGAGCTCGACCACGCTCGCGAAATCCGGCACGCGCACCACCGAAAGCACCGACCCGAAAATCTCTTCCCTGTAGATGGTGCTGTCCGTCTTCACGTTGTCGAACAGCGTGCCGCCCAGGAAGAAGCCGTTCTCGTGGCCTTCGACCTTGTGCCCGCGTCTATCGACGACGAGCGTCGCGCCCGACTTCACGCCCGCTTCGATATAACCTTCCACCTTCGCGCGATGCGCGGCGGTCACGAGCGGGCCCATCTCGGCATCGCTTTCCATGCCGTTCTTGACGAAGAGCGATTTCACGCGCGGCGTGAGGTGCTCGATCAGCTCATCGGCAATGTGGCCGACCGCGACGGCGACGGAAATCGCCATGCAACGCTCGCCCGCCGAACCATAGGCCGCGCCGATGAGCGCATCGACGGCCTGATCGAGATCCGCATCGGGCATGACGACGAGATGGTTCTTCGCCCCGCCCAGTGCCTGCACGCGTTTGCCGTGCTTCGTGCCTTCCGTGTAGATGTATTCGGCGATCGGCGTCGAGCCGACGAACGAAAGCGCCTCGACATCCTTGTGCGCGAGCAGCGCATCGACGGCCGTCTTGTCGCCGTGGACGACGTTGAACACGCCGTCGGGCAGGCCGACTTCCTTCAACAGTTCGGCGAGACGAATCGACGCCGAAGGATCGCGCTCCGATGGCTTCAACACGAACGTATTGCCCGTCGCGATGGCGATTGGGAACATCCAGCACGACACCATCATCGGGAAATTGAACGGCGTGATGCCCGCGACCACGCCGAGCGGCTGACGCAGATTCCAATTGTCGATGCCAACGCCGATCTGATCGGTGAAATCCGTCTTCAGCAGGTTGGGAATGCCGCACGCGAACTCGACGATCTCGATGCCGCGCATCACTTCGCCCCTGGCGTCGCTGAACACCTTGCCGTGCTCGCGCGTGACGATTTCGGCGAGTTCGTCGTGGTGTTCGTCGAGCAGCTGCTTGAACTTGAAGAGCACGCGGCGTGCTTGATCGGCGCGGTCTCGCTCCATTCGGGGAACGCGGCTTTGGCGGCGGCCACGGCGGCATCGACTTCCGGCGCGCTCGCCAGCGGCACGCGCGCGGAGACGGCGCCCGTCGCCGGATTGAAGACGTCGCCGAAGCGATCGCTCCCGCCCTCGACGCGCTTGCCGCCGATGTAATGCGTCAATGCCGCGACGCTCGCCTCGCTCCGGTGTGTCTCGCCCATGATGTCTCTCTTTTATGCGAATAACCGGAGGGTAATGCCGTATGCGTCCCCGAATCCAATGAGATATGTTCAACAGCGATATAAGACGCGTTAATATCAGCCGATGGACTACACCCTCCTGCGCGCCTTTCTCACCGTCGCACGCGAAGGCAATCTGACGCGCGCCGCGGCGCAATTGCATCTCACGCAGCCGGCGGTCAGCCTGCAGATCAAGAATCTGCAGGAGATGCTGGGCGTCGTGCTGTTCTCGCGCGCCTCGCACGGCCTGCTGCTGACGCGCGACGGCGAGGCGCTGCTGCCGCACGCCGAACGCGCGCTCGCCGCCGACGTCCGGCGCGCCGCGGCTGCGCTGCGTCACGAGGTGAGCGGCAGGCTGCGCATCGGCACGATTCTCGATCCCGAATTTCTGCGTCTCGGCGGCTTTCTGCGGCAACTGGTGGAGACACATCCGCGCATCGAGACGTCGCTGCGGCACGGTATGTCCGGCTGGGTGCTCGAACGCGTGCGGACGCGCGATCTGGATGTCGGCTATTATATCGGTGACCCGTCCGTCGACGGCACGCGCGACGGCGAACGTTTCCACGTCATTCGCCTCACGCCGTTCATCTATCGCGTGCTCGCGCCGGCCGGCTGGCACAACTGCGTGAACAAGGGCAAGCGCAGCTGAGCTGAGCGGCGCTCGCGAAGCTGCCGTGGATCTAGACGCCGCCCGAGTCCGCGCACAACCGGCTGTTGTCGCGCTTTTTTCCGCGAGGCGGGCGCGATGCCGGTGATCGTCGCGGAAGTGGATCAGGAGCCTTCGATGCTCGATCTCGTCAAATCGGGCGTCGGCCTTTCGCTCGCGCGGGATTCGATCGCGCTCAGCGAGGCGCCGCGAGGAATCGGCGATCGTCGCGGCACTGCGGCTGATCGACGCGCAATGGGCCGTTTGAAAACCGTCTGAGTGGGAAATCCCGAGCCGGCGCGCATGGGCATTCAAGCGGCCTTCATCGATTGTTTGCTAGTCTGGGCCCTCGCTCATCCTTCCAACCGTGTTCTAGGAGTGTTCATGGCACGCAACATCGAAATCAAGGCCCGCGCGCATCAATTCGAGCAATTGCGCGAACGCGCGGCCGCGCTCGCCACCGAGGCGCCGCTGGTGTTTCGCCAGCAAGATTTCTTCTACGACGTGCCGACCGGACGCCTCAAGCTGCGCCAGTTCGACGACGGCACGCCCTCCGAGCTGATCTTCTACCAGCGCGACGACCGCGACGGCCCGAAGGTTTCCTACTACTCGCGCAGTCCGGTGACGAATCCCGAGGCGGATGCACGCGCTGCCTCGCCCAGGCGCTAACGACGCGCAGCATCGTCTCGAAGGAGCGGCACGTGTATATCGTCGGGCGCACGCGCATTCCATCTGGACCGCGTCGACGGCCTGGGCGATTTCATCGAGCTGGAAGTGGTGCTCGGCCAGGACGACGACGAAGCCGGCGGCGAGCAAGAAGCACACGACATGTTCGCGCGCCTGGGCGTCGGCGAGGCGGATCTGGTGCCGCTCGCCTATGTGGATCTGCTCAACTCGGCTCAGGAAGCGTCGCCGGCCAGGTGAGCGAGCGGCAGCGGACCGTTGCGCTTGAACGTCGTGAGCACGATGTTCGAGCGCACGCTGTCGACGCCCGGCACGCGCATCAGCTTCTTCATGACGAAACCCGAAAGCGCATTCAGATCCGGCGCGACGATGCGCAGCAGATAATCGGCGTCGCCCACCGTCGCGTGACATTCGAGCACTTCGGGCAGCATCTCAATCTGCTGCTGAAACTGCTCGATGATCGAATCGCCGTGATGCTTGAGCTTCAGGCTCGTGAACGCCGTCACGCCCAGGCCCAGCTTCTCGGGCCGCAAGACCACCCGATACCCCTCGATCACGCCCGCCGCTTCCAGTCTCTGCAGGCGCCGCCCGATCTGCGATGGCGAGAGCGGCACCTGCTCGCCCAATTGCTGATGCGTGGCGCGGCCGAAGCGCTGGAGCACGTCGAGCAGGGCGAGGTCGAAATGGTCGAGATCGAGCATGAGGCGGATATGCGCATAAACGAGGGTAAATGCGACTTTATCGCATTGCCGCGCGCCCGCTCACATACCCCTTGCGCAAAAATGCCGTTTCGCGCGTACCTTAACGAATCCTTACTTGAGCAAACAAGGTAACGTGCGTGTTACGAACCATGACAGTCCCGAAAGGCGAAATTCACGCGGAATCGCATGAAATCATGGCGGACGGAAGCATTTCCACAGCTAAAAGAAAGAAAACAGGCCTTCCAATTTTCAGCCCTGAATGCCATTCTTGAAACGCTCGTAAGCTTTCCAGGCGGCGAGCGCCTCGTCGTCCAGCTGCTCGGGCGGCAGGCTGGACTGACGCTGTACAATCAGCAGCGCATAGGGCCTGGACAGCGCGCTCGCCTCCTTGCAGAGGGTGAGTTCGTCGCCGCTAGACGGGGAGCGGCCGCGCCAGTAGTTGATCGCGGCTTCGAGTTCGTTGATCGAGATGACAGTCATGTCCGGGCAGAAAGACATTCGGTGTACGGCCGCTCGCGGCTTCGGAAACGGTCGCGCAACGCCGCATGAGAAGTGAGTTTTGAATCGGCTCGAGCCCGCGCCGCTGCGTCGTGCGTGTCGTTTCGTGCGTGTCACCGCGCATGCAACATGCAATTGATCGCCCCGCCGGCCTGAGCTCAACCCATTGTACTTGAGCGACTCCATGCGAATCCTTCTGATCGAAGACGACCGCCCCATCGCGCGCGGCATTCAAAGCAGCCTCGAACAATCCGGCTTCACGGTCGACATGGTGCACGACGGCATCTTCGCCGAGCAGGCGCTCGCGCAGAACCGCCATGAGCTCGTCATTCTCGATCTGGGCCTGCCCGGCATCGACGGCATGACGCTGCTCTCGCGTTTCCGCCAGGGCAACCGCCACACGCCGGTGATCATCCTCACCGCGCGCGACGAACTGCACGATCGCGTGCAGGGCCTGAACAGCGGCGCCGACGACTACATGCTGAAACCCTTCGAGCCGCAGGAGCTCGAGGCGCGCATCCGCGCGGTCATGCGCCGCAGCGGCCCGCACGGCGACGTGCCGCGCCCCGAGGTGTCGCTGGGCAGCCTGCGTCTGTCGGGCGTCGATCGCCGAATCTTCAACGACGAGCGTCCGCTCGAGCTGTCGCCGCGCGAGTTCGCCGTGCTCGAAATGCTGCTGTTGCGCCACGGCCGCGTCGTGAGCAAGGCGCAACTGCAGGATCACCTGACGCATTTCGGCGGCGATCTCGGCGATACGGCCATCGAAGTCTACGTGCATCGCGTGCGCAAGAAGCTCGAAAACACACGCGTGGAGATCGTGACGGTGCGCGGCTTCGGCTATCTGCTTCAGGAGATTCGTCAGGCGGCTTGACGTTTTCGACGCCGCCGCCGCGATAGACCGCCTTGCGATTTCCCACCCGGCGTGCGGGCGACCAGCGTTTCGCCCGCGAAGACTGGCTCGATCTGGCGCGATCGAAAGCCACCGAAACTCCGGCGCCGCCGAGCCTGCGGCGCACGCTGCTGCGCCGCCTCGCCGCGCCGCTGTCCCTGCTCGCGCTGATGAGCGGCCTCATGGCGTACTGGCTCGCGTGGCAGTACACGCAGCACGTCGTGGACCGCTCGCTCGCGGATCTCGCCACCGCCATCTCCAAGCAGATCCAGCTCGCGGGCGTCGATGCGCCCGTCACCGTTCCACCGCTCGCGCAGGCGATGTTCTCCGACCCCGTCGAGCAGCTCATCTACCGCATCAGCACGGGCGACCAGGAAATCGCCGGCGAGCCCGATCTTCCGCTCACGGGCACCAGCGTCCGGCGCATCCACTATGCTTATGTCTTCGAGACGCACTTCCAAGGCGTGAGCGTGCGCGCGGCGCAAGTGCGCGTACCGCAGCCGCATGGCAATCCGATCGTCGTGGAGGTGGCGCAGCGCGTCGGCTCGCGCTATCGCATCGCGGTGGAATTTCTGATCGCCATCATGATGCCGCTCGCATTGCTGCTGCTCACCGGCTGGGTGATCGTGTGGCGCGTCGTGAATCAGCAGTTGAACCCGCTCACCGATCTCGCCGATGCGCTCAATCAGCAGACGCACATCTCGCTCGAGCCCGTCGACGAAACCTACGTGCCCGGCGAGATCCGCCCCCTCACGAGCGCGATGAACGGCCTGCTGGTACGCCTGCGGACGGCGCTCGACGCGCAACGCAAGTTCATCGCCGACGCCGCGCATCAGCTGCGCATGCCGTTGACGGCGGTCAAGCTGCACGCGGAGCAGGCGCTCAGTTCGCGCGACCCCGCGAAGGCGATCGAAGCCGTGAAGGAGCTGCGCGCATCTGCTGACCGGGCGGTGCGCCTGTCGAACCAGCTGCTCTCGCTCGCGCGCGCCGAACCGGGCGAGCAGGCCGCGCGTTTCTCCGACTTCGATCTGGCCGCGCTCGCGTTCGAAACCGGCGCGGAATGGGTGCCGCGGGCGCTGGCCGCGCGCGTCGACCTCGGCTTCCAGCGCCTCGACGATCCCGAGAACGAGCATCCGATGATCGTCCGCGGCAATATCGTGCTCATCCGCGAAGTGCTCGCGAATCTGATCGACAACGCGCTCAAGTACATTCCGCCGTTTCGCATCGAAGGCGCGCGCATCATGGTGACCGTCACCGAATGGCGCGATGCGGACGGCCGGCGCTTCGGCGAAGTCGTCGTGGAGGACAACGGCCCGGGCGTGCCGCACGATCAGCAGCCTGATCTCTTCAAGCGCTTCTTCCGCGGCGACGGACAAAGCGTGGAAGGCGGCGCCGGCCTGGGACTCGCGATCGTCCATGACATCGTGGTGCTGCACGGCGGCACCGTGCACTACGAGGATGCGCCCGAAGGCAGCGCGCGCTTCATCGTGCGCATGCCGCTCAAGGAAGACAAGCCGGAAGACAAATGAAAAAGAGCCGCCGGACGACCGCGGCTTCTTCGGATCGCCGCGGGCGCGCGGCTTACTTCTTCTTGCTCTTCACGGCGAGCATCGTGCCGCGGCACTTCTTGGCGCCGCAACGGCACTCGTATTCCTTCCTGAGCTTCTTGGTGATGCGGCCGTCGATCACGAGACCGTAATCGTAGCTCAGCTCCTCGTCCGGCTCGATGTCGCGCAGCGCGTGAATGAACACGCGGCCTTCGACTTCCTCGGCTTCGCAGTTCGGCACGCACGAGTGATTGATGTACTTCGCGCTGTTGCCGTCGATCTTGCCGTCGATCACGCGGCCGTCGTCGAGCGCAAAGTAGAACGTGTGATTGGGCTCGTCGGGATTGTGCGGATGGCGGCGCAGCGCTTCCTTCCACGAAATGCGCTCCCCCTTGTATTCCATCACCTGCTCGCCCGCGGCGATCCGCTTCACGGCAAACACGCCCTTACCGTGCACGCCGGAGCGGCGAACGGTGACCCTGCGTGAACTCATCGACTGAATCCTTAAATAACGCTTCGCTCCCACGCGATCGGGATGCACATCGGGATGAAAAAAACGCGGTGGCCTCGGAGGCGCGTAAGCGCTCGATCTGTACCGTTGTCTCGTTCTAGGTAGAAGATGCAATCATCAGCCGCAACGGACACGATTGACCGACAGTGTCCACGAACTGCGGAGAATGGACACAGTGTCTCAGACAGTCGAATTGCCGGCCAAGCGCCAGAACCGGCGGCATCCGTTGGAATGGAAACGAACGGTCGTCGAGCAGACATTTGAACCAGGAGCCTCGGTCGCTCGGGTCGCCCGCGACAATAACGTCAATGCCAACCAGGTATGGGCGTGGCGCAAACTGTACGCGCAGGGCCTGCTGGTCGAAGATGCTCAGACGCAGGCCATGTTGCCTGTTGTTGTCGATGTTCAGCCCGACGACCGTTCTTTTCCATTCCAACGGATGCCGCCGGTTCTGGCGCTTGGCCGGCAATTCGACTGTCTGAGACACTGTGTCCATTCTCCGCAGTTCGTGGACACTGTCGGTCAATCGTGTCCGTTGCGGCTGATGATTGCATCTTCTACCTAGAACGAGACAACGGTACAGATCGAGCGCTTACGCACATCGCCAATGGCGAACACCCCCGGTACGCTCGTCTCCAGCGCCATTACGCCTTCCGTGCGTCCTTCGTGCGCCTCCGGGCCGGTCAGCACAAAGCCCTTGCCGTCGACATTCACGTTGCAGCTGTGCAGCCAGTCGGTATTCGGATTCGCACCGGTAAAAAGAAACAGATGCCGCGACTCGATCGTGATCGCCCCTCCGGCGTCTTGCAGTTGACCGCGGTAAGCGCGCGGCCGTCGCCATCGAGCGAAGTGATTTCCGTATGCGTGCGCACCGTGACGTTCGGCAGTGAGCCGATCCGCTCCACGAGATAGTGCGACATGCTCGCCCCGAGCCCCGCGCCGCGAATCAGCACATGCACGTGCTTCGCATGCGTCACCAGATACACCACCGCCTGTCCCGCCGAATTGCCGCCGCCGACGAGCACGACCTCCGAGTTCCTGCACAGCTTGGCCTCGACCGGCGAGGCCCAGTAATACGTGCCATGCCCCTCGTATCGTTCGAGCCCGGCGATGTCCGGCCGCCGATACGCCGCCCCCGACGCAATCACCACCGTCTGCGAACTCACCCGCGTGCCGTTCTCGAGCTCGATCTGAATCGGATCGCAATCGCAATCGCAATGCCTCGATCTTCGTCGGAATCGCAATATGCGCGCCGAACTTCTGCGCCTGCACGAACGCGCGCCCGGCAAGCGCCTGGCCCGAAATGCCCGTGGGAAAGCCGAGATAGTTCTCGATGCGCGCGCTCGCGCCCGCCTGCCCGCCCGACGCGCGGCAATCGAACACCGCCACCGACAAGCCCTCCGACGCAGCATACACCGCCGTCGCCAGCCCGGCCGGCCCCGCGCCCACGATCGCGACATCGTAGATGTGGCTCTGATCGAACTCCGGCAGCCAGCCAAGCTGCGTCGCCACCTGGTTCTTGTCGGGCGCGCGCAGCACCGTGCCGTCCGGACAGATCACGAGCGGGAAATCGGACGTCGATGCCGAGATGCGCTCGAGCAGCGAGGTCGCGTCGGGATCCGTGCAGGCGTCGATCACCGTGTGCGGATAACCATTGCGCCGCAGAAAGCCTTGCAGCGAAACTAGGCGGCCATCGTCGGACTGGCCGAGCAGCACCGGGCCGCTGCCTTTCTCGATCAGCCCGACGCGCCGCAGGATCAGCGCCCGCATGATGCGCTCGCCCAGTTCCGCTTCCGCGACCAGCAGCGCACGCAGGCGCTCCGGCGGAATCACGACGCCGTCGACGTCCTCCGCCGCCATGCCGTCGACGAGACACGGCTTGCCCGACAGTTGCGCCACCTCCGCCAGAAAATGCCCCCTGCCCATGCTCGACGACGAGATGCTCCTGGCCGAGGGCATTGCGACGCGTCACCCGCACGAGCCCCTTCAACACGATCACCATGCCGCGCCCGGTCTCACCCGTGCGGAACATCCATTCGCCCCGGCGCCAGTGCGCGGCCGTGCCGAAGCGGCTCATGCGCTCGATCTCGTTGTCCGTCAGGCGCGGGAACATCTGGTGCGCGCGCGTTTCGAGCGGCGAGAACGGCGCGCTGTCCTCCGTCGTCGCGGGCGCGGCGGCGGGCGTCGGCACGACGTTCGGGTTCTCCGAAGGCTCGCGCGCGCTCCACGCGACGGCATTCGGAATGCCCTCGCCGTACTCGCTGTTCGGGGTTGTGCTCATGCGCGATCTCCGTGCGAAAAACCAGCTTCATGCATGGATGCCGTGCCCGCGGGCGACGCCGCCGCCGATTTCACCGGCCAGGGGCACATCGCCGCCATTTCCGCGACTTCCTCGGGCGTGGCCGCCGCAAGCTCGCCGAACTCGGTCAGCTGCGTGACGTCGAAACCCGCGAGCCGCCAGGCGTCCAGTCCGCCCGTGAGCGGCACCACGTCCCGGAAGCCCGCGTTGCGCATGGTCTTCGCCATCCAGGCAGCCGAGACCTCGTTCGGGCAGGGGCAGTAAATGATGACCTTGCGCGACTTGTCGTAGCTCTCGATGATCTTCGCGAGATCGCGCTCGTCCGCGAAGAGCGAACCGGGAATCGCGAAGGGATCGAGCATGCGCTTTTCCGGCGAACGGATGTCGAAGACCACCGGCAGCGGCTCGTTGTTCATCAGCGCGTAGAGCTCGTCCACGCTGATGCGCGCCTTCTCCAGCGCGCCATGAGCGGCGGCGCCACCAGCGGTACGAGACGTAGATCGCGAGCAGCACGGCGATCACGACCACCGCCTGCCGCCCGAGCTGCGAGATCATCGCGAACACCATCTCCAGCTGCGCCGCGAAGATGACGCCGACGGTCAGCCCGACCGCGCCCCACAGCGCGACGCCCGCGCCATCGTACGCGATGAAGCTGCGCAGGCGCACGCCCCAGCGCCCGAAGAAGCGCTCGGTCTTCTTGACGCAGGTATCGCGCGAAAGGGACAGCTTGCAGATGGTCTTGAGCGTCTTGTCGCCGTATCTGCGTCCGCCCTGGAACCAGACGAGATCGCCGAACACGCCCCCCGCCACCGCGACGCACAGGACACCCAGGAGCGACGGACGGCCAGAACGCGCCGCCGTTTACCGCCATCAACGCGATGGACGTGCCGACGACGATCATTGTCGGCAGCCGGCACGGGCAGCCCGAGCGCCGAGCTCATCACGTTGACGAACACGACCGCCGGGCCGAACCGATCGACTAGCTGATGCAACAACATGGGGAAACTCCCGCGCGGGAAGAATGGGGGGTTCACAGGACGACGAGGCGCGCCGCAAAAAAAGCGCGGCGCAAGGCGCAGGAAGCACGAAGGCGAGAGAGAAACGAGCTTGCGACCGCTCGTGATTCAACGCGGTGCGCGCGGCGCCGGACCGACGTTCGTCATACTCAAAAAAACAAGTGTAGCCCGGAAATGGGAACGCAAGCATGACGGTTGCGCGGGACGCGGGCATCGCGCGCGATGCCCGGTGCGGGAAGGGTCCGGCGTACAGAATGTGGGATCAGGCGCGCTGGTCCGCGATATAGGCGCGGACCACGTCGGCGAAATTCCTGTCGCCCGACAGGCCCAGTTGCTCCGCGCGCGGTGCTCCACGCGCCCGGCCAGGTCGAGACGATCTTCTCGATGCGTTCATCGTGCTGCCAGTCGATGCGCCCGACGGCTTCCTCGCCTGCCACTTCGCGCAGCGCCGCGACCATCTCGTTTACGCTCACCGACAAGCCCGGCAGATTGATGACCGGCCGGTTGCCCAGTTTCGCGCGCTCGATCTCGCAGCCCGCGATCAGCGCTTCGATCGCGCTCTTCGGCGAGAGCAGCCAGAGGCGCGTGTCGCCGTCGACGGGGCACACCGAGCGTTCGCCGTTCAGCGGCTCGCGGATGATGCCGCTCGCGAACGACGCCGCCGCCGCGTTCGGCTTGCCCGGCTGCACGCTGATGGTCGGCAGGCGCAGCACGCGGCCATCGACGAAACCGCGCCGCGAGTAATCCGAGAGCAGCAGCTCGGCGATCGCCTTCTGCGTTCCGTACGACGATTGCGGATTGAGCGCCGTGTCGTCCTGCACGATCTCGGGCAGCGTGCCGCCGTACACCGCGACCGAGCTCGTGAACGCGACGCGCGACCTGTGTCCCGCCGCGCGGCACGCTTCGAGCAGCGCGCGACGCGTCGAGATTGATCTCCATGCCGAGATCGAAGTCCGCTTCGGCCTGGCCGCTCACGATCGCGGCGAGATGGAAGACGGCTTCGGTCTGCGGATCGATATGGCGCTGCAGCACCGCGGAGTCGGAGATGTCGCCGGTTTCGGCGCGCACGCGCGCATCGCCGAGCAGACGTTCGTCGCTCGGACGCGCCACGTCGAGCAGCACGAGCTCCGTGACCGGCTTGCCGTCAAGCACGTTACGTTCGAGCAGGCGTTTCGCGAGACGCTGACCGAGAAAGCCCGCGCCGCCCGTGATCAGGATTTTCATGGGGTTCGTTCCAGGTGCTTTCAGAGGTACGGCTCGAGCCAGCCGAGACCTTCCGACGTGCCCGCCTTCGGCTTGTACTCGCAGCCGATCCAGCCTTCGTAGCCGAGCGAATCGATCAGGTCGAACAGATAGGGATAATTCAGCTCGCCGATGTTCGGCTCGTGGCGTTCCGGCACGCCCGCGATCTGGATATGCCCGATGCCCGCGTTCGGGCGCTTCATGTCGCGCTTCAGCTGCACCGCGATGTCGCCTTCGACGATCTGGCAGTGGTAGATGTCGAACTGCACCTGCAGGTTCGGTGCGCCGATTTCGTCGCAGATGGCTTGGGCGTCGTCCTGGCGGTTCAGGAAGAAGCCGGGGATATCGCGTGTGTTGATCGGCTCAATCACGACACCGATACCTGCCTTTTGCGCTTCCTTCACCGCGTATTCCAGATTCTTCAGATACACCGCGCGATGTTTCTCCCGCGGCTGGTCCGGCGCGATCAGGCCGGCCATGACATGGAGCTTCTCGTTGCCGAGCACGGCGGCGTATTCGAGGCCTTTCGCGACGCTCTGCCTGAACTCCTCCTCGCGGCCCGGCAGCGATGCGATGCCGCGTTCGCCCTTGGCCCAGTCGCCAGGAGGCGCGTTGAAAAGCGCCTGCGTCAGGCCGTTGTCGGTCAGGCGTGCCTTGATGTCGGCTGCGGGAAAGTCATACGGGAACAGGAACTCCACCGCCTTGAAGCCGTCCTTCGCCGCGGCGGCGAAACGGTCGAGGAACGGGTGTTCCGTGTACATCATCGTCAGGTTTGCGGCAAATTTCGGCATTTGCGTGGGCTCCGGGTTCGGGTCTGTTTGCCTTCGGTTCGATTCGGGTTTCGTGAAATCCTGATTTCTTGTCGGTCTGTTAGCACTGCCCCTCCCCGGGGAGGGAGTCACTTTCTTTGCTGCTGCAAAGAAAGTAACCAAAGAAAGCAGCTTTTCGTCCGCCCGCGGTCGCACGCAGTTTGGCCATTCTTCTCCACGTCCGTGGGCTCAGTAGCGAGTGCCCTCATCGGCCTCATCGGACGTGGACCGCGCACGGTCTGACGAGCCAGTTCGTTTAGCGCGCTGATTCAGCACCAAAAAGCTCCGGCACTGCGCTGCGCGCTGCCGTGAGGTCCTCTGTCGGTTCTCCGTCGGCTCGCTGTCGTCTCTCTGTTGGTCCTCTGTCGGGGTCTCCGTTACCAGCGCGCATTGAAGGTCGCCTTCAATGCCTCGATTGCCGCGTCCGATAGAGGTTCCGGGCGCGGCGTCGTCGACAGATATAGCTGCGCCGTCTCTTCCAGTTCTTCCAGCGCGTAACTCGCGTGCGACACCGATTTATCCCATACCACCGGGCCCAGCCGCTCCAGCAACACCGCGCGTACCCTCGACGCCAGCGCCGCGACTTCCTCCGCGACCCCCGGATCGCCAGGGCGGCGATAGCGGATCAGCGGCACATGGCCGACCTTCATCACGTAATACGGCGTGATCGGCAACAGTACGTCCTCGCTTTTCCAGACGCCCGCGAGCGTCAGCGCGACGAGATGCGTCGAATGCGTATGCACGACGCCGTGCGCATCGGCGTTGCTCTCGTAGATGCGGCGATGCAGCGCGAGCGTCTTCGACGGCCGTCCGCCCGACACATGATTGCCCCGCAGATCCACCTTCGCGATGTCCGTCGGATCGAGGCGGCCGAGACACGCGTCGGTCGGCGTGATGAGCCAGCCGTCGTCGAGGCGCGCACTGATGTTGCCCGCGCTGCCGACCGTGTAACGGCGCTCGTAAAGGCTCCTGCCGGTGATGCAGATCTCCTCGCGAATGCGATTTTCGTTGCTCGGGTTCGATGCCATCACAGTGCCTTCAGCGCCTTCTCGAAGAAATCGGTCGTGCCGAAATTGCCGGACTTCAGCGCGAGCGGCGCCTCACCGTTCGCGCCGATGGATTGCGTCGCCGGCACGCCCGGATCGATCTGCGGCCCGATGCGCAGCGTCTGCACGCCGAGCGCCTGCACCACCGCGCCGGAGGTCTCGCCGCCCGCGACGACGAACCTGGCGCAGCCTTCGTCCCGCAACTGGCGCGCGATCGCAGCGAGCGCCTCTTCGACGAGATGCCCCGCCTTCTCGACGCCCAGTTCCTTCTGCACGGCTTTCACTTCGTCCGGCGACGACGTCGCGTAGATCAGCACGGTTTCGTCGTTCCTGAAATGCGCGCGCGAATTCGACCGCGTTCGCCGCCACCGGCTCGCCGCGCGCAAGCGCCATCGGATCGATGCGAAAGCTCGGCTTCGATTCGCGCCATTGCGCGACCTGCGCATTCGTCGCCTTCGATGCGCTGCCCGCCAGCACCACCGACTTGCCTTCGATCTTCGGCAGATCGGCCGCGTGCTCCGCATGCGCCAGCAGATTCGCCGCGCGGAAATTTTGCGGCAGGCCGAGCGCGACGCCCGAACCGCCCGTGATCAAGGCGAGATCGCGGCACGCTTCGCCCAGCACGTAAAGGTCCGCGTCGGACACCGCATCCGCGATCGCGAGGCGCACGCCGTCCTTCCGCAGCTCGCCGATGCGCGCGCAGATCGCCTCCGCGCCCTTCGCAATCGCGTCGTAGCAGATCAGCCCGACCTTCGATTTCGTCTGGCGCTGCAGCACGCGCACCAGATTCGGATCGGTCATCGGCGTGAGCGGATGGTTCTCCATGCCCGATTCGTTCAGCAGCACGTCGCCGACGAACAGGTTGCCGCAAAAGATCGTGCGGCCGTTTTCCGGAAACGCGGGGTAGGCGATGGTGAAGTCGTCCTTGAGCGCATCGAGCAGGGCATCGGCGACGGGGCCGATGTTGCCTTCATCCGTGGAATCGAAGGTCGAGCAGTATTTGAAGAAAAACTGCCTGCAGCCCTGCGCGCGCAGCCAGTCGAGCGCTTCGAGCGACTGGCGCACGGCGTCGGCGGCGGGAATCGTGCGCGACTTCAGCGCGACGACGAGCGCATCGGCTTCGATTTGCGCGCCGGCGGCCGGCACGCCGATGGTTTACACCGTCCGCATGCCGCCGCGAACGAGCATGTTGGCGAGATCGGTCGCGCCGGTGAAATCGTCGGCGATACAGCCGAGCAGTGCCTGCGCCATTACTTCGCTCCCTTCGGGACTTCGATGCCCGGAAAATCTTGATGACCGCGGAATCGTCCTCGCCGCCGTGGCCGGCGGTGGACCCCATCATGAACATCTGGTGCGCCGCCACCGAGAGCGGCAGCGGGAATTTCGAGGTCCGGGCCGTGTCGAGCACGAGTCCCAGATCCTTCACGAAGATATCGACGGCGGACAGCGGCGTGTAATCGCCCGCGAGAATGTGCGGCACGCGGTTCTCGAACATCCACGAATTGCCCGCGCTGTGCGTGATGATGTCGTAGAGCGCGTCGGGGTCGACGCCTTCGCGCAGGCCGAGCGCCATCGCTTCGGCCGCCGCCGCGATATGCACGCCCGCCAGCAGCTGATTGATGATCTTGACCTTCGAGCCCGCGCCGTGCGCGTCGCCCAGGCGATAGACCTTGCCCGCGATCGCATCGAGCACGTCCTCGCACGCGGCATAGGCGGCGGCGGGGCCGGAGGTCATCATCGTCATTTCGCCGGAATTGGCCTTGGCCGCGCCGCCGGACAAGGGGGTGTCGAGCATCAGAATGCCGTTTTCTTCGAGACGCCTGCCGAGCCCGGCGGCAAATTGCGGCGATACCGTCGCGCATGCGAGCACGACGCCACCCGGCTTCATCGCCTCGACGGCGCCCTGCTCGCCGAACAGCACGGCTTCGGTCTGCGCGGCATTGACGACGACGGTCAGAACGACCTCGCACTTGTCGCCCAGTTCGGCCGGCGACGCGCACGCGACGCCGCCTTCGGCCGCAAACGCATCGAGCACTTGCCGGCGCAGGTCGCATGCATGCACGGCGAAGCCCGCGCGCAGCAGCGAGCGCGCGACGCCCAGCCCCATTGCGCCCACCCAGCCCCATTGCGCCCAGCCCGATGACTCCCAAGTGTTTCTGGTCATGTCGATTCTCTCGATCGAAAAGGTTCAGCAGATGCCCGCTTCCGCCAGACGGTGCGCGGCGTCGATCAGATGTGTCTGCGCGGCGTTGCGCGCGGCGGCGGCGTCGCCCGCGCGGATCGCCTCGACGATCGCCGCGTGCTCCTCGCGCACCTGCCGCATGAAGTCCTCGCGCAGCGCCTCGTTACCGCGCGTGACGAGCGTGCCGGCTTCGAGATACTGGTTCAGAAAGGCGAGCGTTCTCAGGAAGTACGGATTGCCGGTGGCATATCCGTTCTGCCGGTGGCATTCGCGATTTCCCGGTGAAACGCGACGTCCTCCACGACGCCGTCCCGGCCTTCCCGCACTGCGTCGTCGATGCGCGCGAGCGCGGCGGCGTCAATGGCCGTCATCTGCTCGCCGGTGCGGCGCAGCGCGGCTTCCGAAGCCACCTCGGCTTCGATCGCCCGCCGCAGCGCGAGGATCTGCACGACCGCGCCAGGCTTCACCGCCTGCGCGTAGTCGATGCGCAACGGCCTGATGCCCGCCCGCTCGACGATGAACATGCCGCTGCCCTGGCGTGGCTCGACCATGCCTTCGTTCTTGAGCCTCGATACCGCCTCGCGGATCACCGTGCGGCTCACGCCGAATTCCTGCGCGAGCACGGCCTCGGTCGGCAGCTTGCCGGTCTGGGCGAAGCTGCCCTTCTCGATCTGCTGCAATTGCTGCGCGACCGTGTCGCTCAGGGGGCGCGGCGGAATCTTCTCGAACATGCGATGAGGCTCGTAATGTCATCGGGTCACCATATAAGTTTTCAGGATAGCAATCGACCAGGCGATAACCCTTAGTGCGATTTCATTGCGCCAGCGGCTCGTCGATGAGTGCGAGCGCGTCGCGGATTTCGGAGACGTCGCCGGGACGCACGAGGCGCGCGACTTACCTGCCGTTCAGCATGAAGACGAGCATCGACCAGAGCTTGACGCGAAACGAGCGGCCGAGCGGGCGGCCGCTGCCGTCCTCGATCTTCATGTGCTTCACCGCGCCATGCCCCTGGAACGCCTGCGCGATCAGCGGCTGCGCCGCGCGGCAGAAGCCGCACCAGTCGGTCCCGAACTCGATGACCGCCGGGCCCCGGAGCGCGTCGATCTCCGCGCGTTCGGGCGCGGTTCTGGCGTATTCGATGTTCATGGTCATGGCGCTTGTTCCTTGCTCCGTGTTCTCGTGAAATCAGCAGTCGGCTTGCCCGCTCGCAGCAACGAGCGGGCCTCGCCCCGCAGATATTACGATTACGATCCCACCGCGATCGCCGTCACTTCGTGGCGGACTCCGCCCGTTACCGTGACCGCCATATTCGACCTCAACGCCAGCATGAAAAGACTGTTCCGGTTGTCGTAGTTTTCGTTATTCGGCCACATCTGCACGCAGTAGCGCGAACCATCGCCAGTTTGCAGCACATAGCTGACCGCGGTCCCGGGGTCACTGTCGACGATCCTGACCAACGTCCCCGTGCGGCTGTCCTGAAGCTTGAGGAACGCGCAATTCAAGGATGGTATGGGCGAATTGCTGGGCGCGACGGCGATCCCCGTGAATTGCCGTCGCCGTCCCCGCTGAGCGCGACGGGAAGCCCGTAATCGAGCGCCATCATTAACAGGTTGTTGCGGTTTTCGTACCTGACGATATTCAACTGACCGCAGTACGGAGTACCGTCTTCCGACCTGAGAACGTAATTGACATTTTCCAGATCGTTTGAATCGATGATGCGGCTGAGAAATCCGCCTCTCACGTCCCTGAGGGGAATGCCGCCTTGAACCAATAGCAGATTTTCGGGTTTATTATTGTCTCTCACCTGACTCTTTCCTTTATATGTACCGGCTGAAGCTTCTACTTGATTACGCCGTGGCCCTCCGTACCCACGACGGAAGATCTCAAATAACTGTTGATTCCGCCGACGACCATGACCGGCCGTCCGGATTCGAGCCCCATCCGCATCAGCGCATTCCGGTTGCGTCTGCGCCTGATATCCATTTGCGCGCAGTACTTCGCGCCTTCCGCCGCCTGGATCAGATAATTGACGTACATCGATGCGTCGGAATCGACGATGCTTACGACGAGCCCCACTCGCATGCCATCGAGCGGCGTTTCATGGCATATGAGCGACGGGATCACCGGCGAGCTTCCGATTTTAATTTCACTCCTTCAAAGTAAGTAAAACCCGGCTTGAAAGCGTGGATAGGGCAAGCTGTGTACGGAAGATTTACGCAACGCCTTGATAGTTAATAACCGCCGCATCGACGACGATGCGATGACCGAACTGGCGCAAATAATCCTCTCGCGTCGCCGAATAGCGCCTCGCGTCCGCTTTTCAAGCACGCAGCCACCAAAAATGTCAGGAAAACGATTAATCGGGTTTTATTTATCCGTCTGCGGTAGCTCAAATCTACGCAACCCAAAACCGGTCAGTCAACATCGTGAAATGTAATTTTTTGCGTTATACGCAAGTTGCTCGAAAGGGATCGCGCAAACAGATACAGACGAGACGCGAGTATGACGCAGCGCTCGACGCCCGGACTGGCGGGCGCTACCGACCGAACCCGTCGGCCGGATGATGGCGGCGGGTTCGTGAGACAGGAGTCCGGCGAAAGCTCAGGCGCGCGCCTCGTACGCCTTCAGATGCGCATACGCGACCGCCAGCGCCGACAGGCCCTCGACCGGCGTGCGCCGCCGCGAAAGCAGATCGCCGACGATATGATCCACTTCGATCGGCGCGCCGTTCTCCAGATCGCGCAGCATCGACGCGGTCATCGGCGAACCGCGCTCCGAGAAGAACGCGCGAGCCCGCACGACGACCGGCTCGCCCGGCGGATGCGCATTGTCGCGCGCGATGCCGCAGCATTCGTCGAAGAGCCGCGCGAGCAGCGCTTCGCCGCCGGGCGCCTCGAGAATGTCGCCGATGGGCGCGCGCAGGAGGCACGTTCCCGTCGGGAGCGTGGCGAGGAACACCCACTTGTCCCACATCGACTGGAGGATGTCTTCGCTCACGCTCAGATCGAAACCCGCGCCGCCCAGTTGCGCGGCGATCGCATCGATGCGCGTCGAGCGTCCGCCTGCGCTCTCGCCGATGGTCATCGCGTGCAGGTTGCTGAGATGGAGGATTTCGCCCTCCGCGTCGAGCGTCGCGGCGATCACGCATTGGCCGCCGAGCACGTTTGCGGGATCGAAGCGCGCGTCGAGCGCATCGAGATGGCCCATGCCGTTGAGAAGCGGCAGGATCACGGTATCCGGGCCGACCGCCGGCGCGAAGGAATCGATTGCGCTTTGAAGGTCGTAGGCCTTGCAGCTCAGAAGAATCAGGTCGTAGGGACGGTCGATATCCTTCGCGAGCATCATCGGCGGACACTGGAACGCGAGATCGCCTTCGGGGCTCTTCACTTTCAGGCCGCATTGCCGCAGTCGCTCGGCGCGGCGCTCGCGCACGAGAAAGGTCACGTCCCTGCCCGCTTCGAGTAGACGCGCCCCGAAATATCCGCCGATGGCCCCCGCACCCACTACCAGAATCCGCATGTCCCGCTCCTCGATGTTGGTCGTCCGGCTGGTCGCCGGTTTCAGGCTTGCCACACTCCATAGCCCGCCTCCCGCAAGCCGATCGCCAGTTCCACTTCCATGTCGCGCGCGCCGTCGTACGGCATCGGGTTATACATCTCGTACAGCTGCGGCAGCAGTCGCAGTCCGAATTCGCGCACGAAGCGGTTCGACTGGATGCCTGCCTTGTGCTTGTCGAAGCGCACGTCCGAATCGACACCCGTCATGCCCATGTAGACGAACGGCACGCCGACAGCGTAGTCCGGATTGGCGCGGCGAAAGCGCGCTTCGTTCCAGACCGCGTCGGACAGTTCGACCACGTACACGGAGTAGTGATGGCGTCGCGCGCGCCGGGAGGGCGGCATGTTCCAGATCGCCTTCGCAGCGTGCGGGTTGCGGGCTGTCGTTCTAAGAGACGGTTTCATAAAGGCTGTTGAGATTGCCGAAGAGTGTTCCAGCAGATCAAGCAACAACCGAGTTTGAGGAACGCTTCATGAATGTCCGCACGACGTTCGAAGCGAGTACGTAGACGGCGGAAGTTATGCAACCAGGCATGTGTACGTTCGACGACCCAACGGACTTTCCCAAGGCCGCTACCGTGCGGGTGACCGCGCCGCGCGATGCTGGTGGGAATGTTGCGCGCGTGAAGGAGGCACCGGTACTTGTCATGATCGTAACCGCGGTCGGCATAAACACAGCCAGGGCGACTCAGCGGCCGGCCGCGCACGCCGCCAATCGGTACGATGGCCTCGATCAACGGGATCAGTTGGGTGACGTCGTGACGATTGGCGCCGGTCAGGATTGCCGCGATCGGCGTACCGTTGGCGTCGGTGGTGACGTGGTGCTTGGAACCGGGTCGTGCTCGGTCGGTGGGGTTCGGGCCAGTTTTTCGCCCGCCCCAACCGCACGAATCGACGATGAGTCGACGACGACGCGGGAGAAGTCGATCTTCCCGGCCGCTCGTAGTTTCGCCAGCAGCAGTGCGTGCAGTCGATCCCACACGCCGGCTTGCTGCCAATCGCGCAGCCTGCGCCAGCAACTGACGCCAGAGCCACATCCCATCTCCGCTGGCAGATCTCGCCACCGGATGCCGGTCTTCAGCACGAACAAGATGCCGGTCAGCGCAGCCCGATCCGGTACCGGCTTGCGGCCCGGATACTTGAAGCGGCGCGGCTTCGCTGGTGGTAGCAGTGGCTCGATCAGTGCCCACAGTTCGTCGTCGATGATTGGTTTGCCCATCTCCTCGATCCTGTTGTCACAACGATCGAGGTTAACAGGTTGCGTTACGGGTTAACAGCCCCTAAGAGATCTTTTTGAAACCAATTCTAAGACGGCGCGGCATACGACGCTCGATCGTCCCGCATGCTCCCTGCCGGATGCGGCCCGAAGTGGTAAATTCGGGTCGGTCTGCGTTCGCGCAACGATCGGCGCGCCGCGCGGCTTCCGGCCCGCGCGGCCTGGATGGCGCATGGCCGTTCGCGCCGCCGGTCGGACCCGGAGACGGCCTTCCGCGCGCGGGCGCCGCTCCCCTGGACACGTTTTCATCCCGAAGCCGCGCGCCACGAGCCGCGTCGTGCTTCGGTCAATCGGAGATCAAGCATGAGCAAACAAGCTATCGGCGTGGTGAGCCTCGCCGTCATGGGCCGTAATCTGGCCTTGAATATCGAGAGCCGCGGACACGCCGTTTCGGTCTACAATCGCAGCCGCGCGAAAACCGACGAACTGATTGCCGAACATCCCGACAAGAAGCTCGTGCCGACCTACACGCTCGAGGAGTTCGTGGAGTCGCTCGAAAAGCCGCGCCGCATCCTGCTGATGGTCAAGGCCGGGGCGGGCACCGACGACACCATCGCCGCGCTGCGTCCGTTGCTGGAAAAGGGCGACATTCTCATCGACGGCGGCAACACGCATTTCACCGACACCATCCGCCGCAATCAGGATCTCGCGAAGTCGGGCCTGCATTTCATCGGCACGGGCGTGTCGGGCGGCGAGGAAGGCGCGCTGAAGGGTCCGTCGATCATGCCGGGCGGACAGAAGGAAGCCTACGAGCTGGTTGCGCCGATCCTCACGGAAATCGCGGCGAAGGCGCCGGACGGCGAGCCGTGCGTCGCGTACATGGGCCCGGACGGCGCGGGCCACTTCGTGAAGATGGTGCACAACGGCATCGAATACGGCGACATGCAGCTGATCGCCGAAAGCTACGACGTGCTGAAGCGCGTCGCCGGCCTCTCGAACGAGGAGCTCGGCAAGGTGTATGTCGAATGGAATCAGGGCGAGCTGGACAGCTATCTGATCGAGATCACGTCGAAGATCTTCTCGAAGAAGGACGAGGAAACCGGCAAGGATCTCGTCGACGTCATTCTCGACCGCGCCGCGCAGAAGGGCACGGGCAAGTGGACGAGCCAGAACGCGCTGGATCTCGGCGCGCCGCTGCCGCTGATCACCGAAGCCGTGTTCGCGCGCGTGCTGTCGTCGCTGAAGCCGCAGCGCGTGGCGGCAAGCAAGGTGCTGTCGGGTCCGACGCCGAAGTTCGACGGCGATCGCGCGGCGTTCGTCGAGTCGGTGCGGCGCGCGTTGTATCTCAGCAAGATCGTGTCGTATGCGCAAGGGTTCGCGCAATTGCGCGCGGCTTCCGAAGAGTACGACTGGAATCTGCAATATGGCGAGATCGCGAAGATTTTCCGGGCCGGTTGCATCATCCACGCGCGCTTTTTGCAGAAGATCACCGATGCATACAAGGCGAATCCGGACCTCGCGAACCTGCTGCTCGATCTGTACTTCAGCGATATCGCCGCGAAGTATCAGGATGCGTTGCGGGATGTGGTCGTCGCGGCGGTGAAGGCGGGCATTCCGGTGCCGGCGTTCTCGTCGGCGATTGCCTACTTCGACGGCTATCGCTCGGAGCGGCTGCCCGCGAATCTCGTGCAGGCGCAGCGGGACTTCTTCGGCGCGCATACGTTCGAGCGCGTCGACAAGCCGGGGAGTTTCCACGCGAACTGGGCGTAACGGTTCGCCCAAGGCAGTCGGAAGCGGGGCCGCGTGAGTACTGCCCCGTTTTTTCAGTCAAGCGTCACCCACTCCCCGTTCTTCCGGCTGCTCCTCAACACCGCATCGACGAACCTCAGCCCGGCAACCCCATCCTCGACGGTAGTCAACCAGTCATCCCCCTGCGTCGTGCCGCTCGCGATGCACGCCGCCGCATCCGTAACCTGCGCGACCGCCTCGAGATACCCTTCCGGATGCCCCGGCGGCACACGGATCGCATGCAGCGCTTCCGGGCTCTGCACGCGACCGCGGGTAATGCGCTCCGACGCGCCACCGATCGGCGTGAGCCAGAGCTCGTTCGGCTTCTGCTGATCGAACGCGATGCCCGCCTTCGTGCCGAAAACCCGCAGCCGCAGCGCATTCTCCTCGCCCGCCGCCACCTGACTCGCCCACAGCATGCCGCGCGCGCCGCCCGCGTAGCGCAACATCGCCTGGACATGATCGTCGACGCGGCGGTTCGGCACGAACGTCGTCACCTCCGCCGCCAGCTCGGACGGCCGCATTCCCGTCACATACTCGGCGAGCTGATACGCATGCGTGCCGATATCGCCCAGGCATCCCGCGGGACCCGCCAGCGCCGGATCGGTGTGCCACACCGCCTGCCGATTGGCCTGCGTCTCCACCGGCAGCGAAAGCCAGTCCTGCGCGTACTCGACCTGCACGACGCGAATGTCCCCGAGCACGCCCCGCCGCACCATGCCGCGCGCGTGACGCACGAGCGGATAGCCCGTGTGGTATACGTCACCGCGAACACGCGGTCCTTCTCGCGCGCGAGCTTCGCCAGCGCCTCGCCTTCGTCGAGCGACACCGCCAGCGGCTTGTCGCAGATCACGTGAATGCCCGCCTCGAGAAACGCTGTCGCGATCGGCGCATGCAGATGATTCGGCGTGACGATCGCCACCGCCTCGATGCCGTCCGCACGCCCCGCCTCGATGCGCGCCATCTCGCGATAATCGTCGTAGCTGCGCGCAAGCCCGCTCGACGCCGCGCGCCGCGCATCCGACGATAGCGCGCCCGCCACGAGCGCGTAACGATCGTCGAGCCGCGCCGCGATGCGATGCGATGCACCGCGCCGATGAACACGCCCTCGCCTCCGCCGACCATCCCCAGCCTCACGCGATTCATCGCTTCTCTCCGATGCCGAGCACGCCGCGCATCTGCTCGCGGCTCGCGCCGCTGCCGGCGAAATCATCGAATGCGCGCTCCGCCACGCGAATGATGTGATCGCGTATGAACACCGCGCCCTCGCGCGCGCCGTCTTCCGGATGCTTCAGCGCGCATTCCCATTCGAGCACGGCCCAACCGGGGAAATCGTACTGCGCCATCTTCGAGAAGATCGCCTTGAAGTCGATCTGGCCGTCGCCCAGGGAGCGGAAGCGGCCCGCGCGCTCGACCCAGCCCGAATAGCCGCCGTAGACGCCCTGCTTTCCGTCCGGCCGAAACTCCCCGCGTCCTTCACATGAAACGCCTTGATGCGCGCGTGATAGATGTCGATGAACGCGAGGTAATCGAGCTGCTGCAACACGAAATGACTCGGATCGAACAGGATGATCGTCGTCGGCGGCAGCCTGTCGCCCTTGAGGCGCGCCTCGGCGGTCAGCTTGATCGCGTCTTAGATGAACTTCAGCGAATACGACACGTCGGCCTTCACGCGCGGATCGCCGTCCATGATGCGCTTCACCGCTTCCTTCGAACCCGCGCCGCCGAACACTTCCTTGATATCGGTGCGCTTCGCCTGATCGATCGCCTTCAGCACGCCGACCATCATGTCGTCGTCGGCAGCCCAGACGGCGTCGATATGCTTGAAGCGCGTGAGGTAGTCCTGCATCACCTTGAAGGCGTCGTCGCGGTTCCAGTTGGCGTACTTCGCGTCGAGAATCTTGATATCGGGGTACTGCTTCATCACGCCTTCGAACGCGGTCCAGCGCTCGTTGTCGAGCGTCGTCGGAATGCCGCGCAGCGCGACGATGTCGCCCTTCCCGTTCAGCGTCTTCGCGAGATACTCGGCGGGAATCCTGCCGAACGCGGTGTTGTCGCCGGCGACGTAGGCATCCTGCGCGCTGGTGTCGGTGAGGCCGCGGTCGACCACCGTCACATACACGCCTTTCTTCTTCACCTGCGCCACCGGCTGGGTGAGCGAAGCCGATTCCTGCGGAAAGATCACGAGCGCGTTGATCTTGTTGACCGTCACGAGATCCTGCAACTGGTTCGCCTGCTCGGGCGCGGTGCCCACCGTCTTCACGATCACCTTAAGATCGGGATGCGCCTTCTCCAGCTCCTTCTTCGCCTCGTTGGCCCACCCAGACGATGCCGCCCGTGAAGCCGTGGTCCGCGGTTGGAATGGCGACGCCGAGCACGACCTTGTCGGCGGCGGATGCGGGGGCTGCCGCGGCAAGCGCGCTTGCCGCGGGCGTCAGCGCGCCGAGCGCGCGAAGCAGATTCTTCATGACGATGTCTCCTTGTCTTGTGGATTTCCGGCTAACGACGACCGCGCTGCAAAAAGGCTACGAGGATGATCACGGCGCCCTGCACCGCCGCGTTCAGGTACACGCTGATGATGCTCGTCAGGTTCAGGATGTTGTTGATGACCGAAAGCAGGATCGCGCCGATGATCGTGCCGATCACGCGTCCTTCTCCGCCCTTCAGGGCGGTCCCGCCGACCACGACGGAAGCGATCGCTTCGAGCTCCTACAGCAGACCGGTCGTCGGCGTGGCCGACCCCAGGCGCGGGCACGTACAGAATGGTCGCCACCGCGACGCACAGTCCGAGCAGGACATACGTGGCGATCTTCACGTGGTCCACGCGAATGGCCGCATAGCGCGCGACCTGCTCGTTCGAGCCGATCGCCTGCACGTGCCGTCCGTACACCGTGCGATTCAGAACCAGCGCACCGCCCGCCGCGACGATCAGAAACACCCAGATCGGCACCGGCACGCGCAGCACGCTCGCGTAATAGACCGGGCCGTAAAGATCGACGAGCGAGTTGTCGAGCGTGAGCGCGCCGCCGTCCGCGAGCCAGGTGAACAGCGCGCGGAAGATGCCGAGCGTGCCCAGCGTCACGATGAACGGCTCGATGCGCCCCTTCGTCACGAGCACGCCATGCGCGAAGCCGAACAGCGCGCCGAGCAGAAGCGCGAGCACGATGCCGAGCGCGATGATCAGCAGCGGCGGCACCGCATGCCCGTGAAAGCCCTGCAGGAGTTCGTTCATCATGTAGATCATGCTGCCCGCGATCAGCGCGACCATCGAGCCGACCGACAAGTCGATGCCGCCCGAGATGATCACGAAGGTCTGCCCACCGCGATGATGCCGATGAACGAGGTGCGCGTGAGCACGTTCATGGCGTTGTCGACGGTGGCGAAGTCGCTATTGAGCCACAGTACGATCAGCCCGATCAACGGCCTGACGCCGAACAGAAAGCGCGCGGCGGCGGAGAGACGACTCTCGCTTTCGATGTCTTCAGTGTGTGCCGGTCGCATGCGCGATCAACCTCTCTTCGGTCAAAAGATCCATGCCGAGCGTCGCGACGAGCTCGCCCACGCACATCACCGCGACGCGGTGGCACAGGCCGATCAGCTCGATCAGCTCGGAGGAGATCACGATCACGGCGCGGCCTTCGGCGGCAAGTCGATGTATCAGGAAATAGATGTCGCGCTTGGCGCCGACATCGACGCCGCGCGTGGGCTCGCCGAGCACGATCACGCGCGGGTCGGGATGCAGGAACTTAGCCAGCGCCAGCTTCTGCTGGTTGCCGCCCGACAGCATGCGCGCGCGGATCGAGGCATTGCCCGTGCGGATGCCGAAGTCCTTCACCGCGACCACGAGCGCGCCGCGTTCCGCGCGGATGTCCACGAGCAGGTGCGCGTAGCGTTCCAGCGTCATCATCGTGAGGTTGTCCTTCAGCGCCATGTCGACGTGCAGGCCGCGTCCCTTTCTGTCCTCGCTGAGATACGTGAGACCGTGGCGCATCGCGTCGCGCGGAGTCTTCAGCCTGACCGCTTCCCCATTCACGACGATGCGTCTCCCGCGCTCAGCGGCCGCAAGCCGACGAGCGCCTCGAACAGCTCCGTGCGCCCCGCACCGACGAGCCCCGCGAAGCCGAACACTTCGCCTTCGCGCACGGAGAAGCTCACGTCGTGCGCCCGCCCCGGCACCGACGCCTGCTCGACCCTGAGCGTGACGGGCGCATCGTCGGCGAGCGCGGGCTTGGCCGGAAACATGTCGGAGACTTCGCGGCCGACCATCAGATTCGCCATCTGCTGGCGCGTGAGCTCCCCGGTCGGCGCGCGTGCGACAAAGCGGCCATCGCGCATCACGATCACCTCGTCGGTGACACGCTCGACTTCGCCCAGCTTGTGCGAAATATAGACGATGGTCGTGCCCGCGTCCTTTAGGCGCGCCATCAGCCCGAACAGGCGCTGGGTCTCCGCCGGCGTGAGCGCCGCGGTCGGCTCGTCCATGACGAGCAGGCGCGCCTCGCGCAGCATCGCCTTCGCGATCTCGACGAGCTGCTTCTCCGCGACGATCAGATCGCGCACCCTCGTATCCGGATGCTTGTGCAGCCCGACGTCGGTCAGCCGCGCGCGGGCCGCGTCGCGCATCGCGGGTTCGTCGAGGAAGAGCCCTTTTTTCAACTCGTGGCCGAGAAACATGTTCTGCACGATGCTCAGGTGATCCGCCAGATTCAGCTCCTGGTGAATCAGCACGATGCCCGCCTGCTCGGCGTCGCGCGAGCTCGCGAAATCGCGCGCTCGTTCGTCGATGTAAAGCTCGCCCGCGGTCGCGCGTTCGTAGCCCGCGAGAATCTTCATCATGCCCGCGCCGTTCTCGCCGAGCAGGCCGTAGATGCGCCCCGGCGCGAGCTGGAAGCTCACGCCGTGCAGCACGCGCACCGGCCCGAACTGTTTTTCGATTCCTTGGAAGCGCACGGCAAGACTCATCGTCACGCGCTCCTTCGGCGAATCAGACGATGCGGCAGCAGCACGCCCAGCACCTCCGCGCGGATCGCGCAGACGACTGAGCAGCAGGCCGGCGGCGGTCTCGCCGAGCAGTTGCATCGGCTGAGAGACGGTCGTGAGCGACGGATCGACGTGCGCGGCCCACGGCGATGCCGTCGAAGCCGACGACGGCGACATCGTCCGGCACGCGCAGGCACGCGCCGCGAAAACCGTTCATCACGCCGATGGCGCGAGCGTGTCCGATACCGCGCGAACACGGCGCTCGGCCTGGCGTCGCCGAGCGAGGCGAGTTGCGCCGCCGCGCGTTCGCCCGCGTCGTAGTCGAGGCTGTCGAGCTCGATCAACCAGTCGGGATGCGGCTCGATGTCGGCGTCCTTCAGCGCGTCGCGATAACCCGCGAGCCGTTGACGTCCGTACAGATAGGCCCTGCCCCAAGCTGATCAGCGCGATGCGGTCATGCCCCTTCCCGATGAGATAGCGCACGACGTCGTCCGCCGCGAGATGATTGTCGATGCCGACATACGGCACGCCCGCGGCCGGATCGAACTCGCAGCACGCGACCCAGGGCAGCGTCGAGGCTTCCTCGGCAAGCGCCTTCTGGCACGGCGGCGGGATTGAGGCAGATGGCGCCGTCTGCGCGTCGGCCGCGCAGAAGATCGAAATAGCTTCGCTCGCGCAAGGGGTCCGCGCCGGTATCGCACAACAGCATGTAGTAGCCGTTCTGACGCGCGACGCTGTCGATGCCGCGCACGATCGCCGCGTAGAACGGATTGCCGAAGTCGGGAACCATCGTGAGCAGCAACCGGCTTTCCGCCGTGCGCAGGTTGCGCGCGAGTTCGTTGATGCGATAGCCGCTCGTCGCGACCGCGGCGAGGACTTTTTCGCGCGTCGCCTCGCGAACGTTCGTGTGGCCGTTGAGGACGCGCGACACCGTGGCGACCGACACGCCCGCGCGCTGGGCGACGTCGGTAATCGTTACTTCCTCGCGTGGACGAACCGTATCCGACATGCTCAGCGTCGCTCGCGGCGATCGAGATGTAATAGATTACATTATCTGATCGTACGAGGTCCGAAGGCAACTGCAATCGACTAGAGAAAAACACCAATCCGGATCGAGGCTCGACGCGCCAAGACCGCGCGCCCCGTCGCGTCTCGACCGGCAACACATCGACCTTCCGCGCTCGTTCATCGGCGGGCGAAGCTCGTCGACGGAATCGCGAGCGCGGAAATTTTCCGGCCGATGTCGATCTCGCGCGCGATTGCTCGTCGTACGGTTTGAGCGGGCACAATCGCGCCCGGCCGAGCCATCCAACTCGAGGAGCACTCCCCATGCGATTCATGATGCTGATGATCCCGCGCGGCTACGAAAGCGCGGAACCGGGCGCAATGCCGAGCGCGGAAGCCGTCGCCGCGATGATGAAGTACAATGAGGAGCTGCAGAAGGCGGGCGTGCTGCTCGCGCTCGACGGGCTGCATCCACCGTCGATGGGCGCGCGCATTACGTTCGAGGGCGGCAGCCGCGGGTGACAGACGGCCCGTTCGCCGAGGCGAAGGAAGTGCTCGGCGGCTACTGGATGATCCAGGTCAAAGGTCAAGTCGCGCGACGAGGCGATCGAATGGGCGAAGCGTTGTCCGGGTTCGGCCAACGAGATCATCGAAATCCGGCAGGTGCAGGAAATGGACGACTTCCCGCCGGACGTGAAGGAAGCCGCGGCCGGTTTCGACGAGATGCAGAAGAACGCGGGCAAGAAGTAAGCGCAGGAGCCGGCGGTAACGAGATGTCCTGCGAAACCATGGCGCTGCTCCGATCAGCGCGGAATGCCGGCGAGATAGATCGGCGCGCCGCTCGAGAGCGACTGCTTGACGGCGCGGCCGGTGTCGTCGACGAGCACTTCTTCCAGATTCTTCTCCACCGCGGCGAGCACCTCGTTGACGACGTGCTCGGGCGTCAACTTCGGCGCGGTGACTTGCGCGGTAATGTCGGTATCGATATAGCCGGGGTACGCCGCCACGACGAGCGTGCCCTGCTCGCGCAGCGCGTTGGTGGCCGCCCACGCCGCCGCCTTCGAGAGGTGATACGCGCCGCCCGCCGGCAACGAGACCCAGCTCAGCACCGACAGAAGACAGAATATTGATCACGGCGCCGCCGTTCTGCTTCAGCACGGGCGCGAACGCCTGCGTCAGCGCGATCGGACCGAAGGTGTTGATTTCCAGCAGCTCGCGGATGCCCTGCGTCGAGGCCGGATCAACGAGCAGGCCGCGCGTCGTCGCACCCGCGTTGTTGTTGATGACGATCACTTGAACGTCGGTGTACGTGGCCGCCGCTTCGACGATGTCGTCAACGTTCGTCACGTCGAGGCGAATGGATTCGATGCCGGGGATATCGACGCTCCCGGGATCGCGCGCGGCCGCATAGACTTTCGCCGCGCCCGCCTTCAACAACGATATCGCGAATTGCTTGCCGAGGCCGCGATTCGCGCCGGTGACGAGTACGACTTTTCCTTCCATCCGCATGGCATGCTCCGAATGTGATTGTGCATATGCACTTTAATATGCCGAAACAAAGACTCGCGTCGCACGAGCCTGCTGTGCTCCACTCACTCCATCGTCGTCAGTTCGAACAGCGACTTGCACAATGCCTTCGCGCGCTTCTCGCCGAACTTCGCTTCGAATTCCGCCTGCGGCGCGCGCCATTGCGCCGACGCCCTCACGAGCGTTTCCTTGCCCGACGCCGTCAGCCGCAGACCGACCGCGCGCGAACCCGGCGACTCCTGCGCTGCCTCGACGATGCCGTCACGCTGCAAGGGCTTGAGCGCACGCACGAGCGTGGTGCGGTCCATCACCATCTGCTCGGCGAGCTCGGCATCTGCACGCCTGGCTTGCGGCCGATCGCGGCGATGAGCGTGAACTGCGCCGACGTGACGCCCGCCGCGTTCAGATGCCGCTCGTATATCTCTGGTAGCGCGCGGCCTGTCGGATCGCGAAACAGTTGCAATCCAGAGGAGAAGAGCTGGAAGTCATATTTCGCAGCATATAGGAGTGCATATGCACTTTGTCAAGCGGGAAAATTTCGATCCGCGCGATGGATTGCGCGACGCATTGTCGCGAATCGTCGCGCGCGGCCGGGCCCCGAAACGCCGGAAGCCGCCCCGGGCGTGCGATCGCGAGATGTCGAGCCTATGTCGAAATCCGCATGTCCGGCGCGACTAAACACCAAGACGCGCCGAAATTGGCTCCCTAAATTGCGCATGTCCGCTGCCTGCGCCGGGGCGCGCGAAGCGGGTGCCTTCATCGTCCGAATGTTCGGACACTTGAGGACAAGTCCGTCTTGCCGGCGCCGGACCGATCGTGTTCCATTCGATTGCCAAACCAAAAAGGAGAGGAAACCATGCGCATCCGTACCCAATCGTTGGCATGGCTGGTGGCTTGCGCCACGGTCGCGTTCGGCGCCGCGCCGCTTTCGGCGTCCGCCGAGGATCTCACGGTGAAAGTCGGTTTCGCCGCGCCGCTCACCGGCGCGAACGCGGGATATGGGAAGAACCTCCAGAACGGCGTGCAGCTCGCGGACGAATCGAGCTATCTGAACCTCGGCCTGTTCTATCAGCACAAGCGCGATCTGCTCGCCGCATTGCTCGAGGGCTCGCGCTTCGAGCTGTTGCCGAGCGCGGGCAGCTTCTTCATGCTGGCGCGCTACGACGCGATCTCGGACGAGTCCGACAGCGATTTCGTGCTGCACCTGATCCATGAGGCGCGCGTGGCGACCATTCCGCTGTCGGCGCTCTACACCAACGGCACCGACAACCGCCTGATCCGTCTTTCCTTCGCGAAGGACGACGACACGCTCATCGAAGGCGCGCGCCGCCTTTGCTCGATCTGACGATTTCCTGGAGACCAACACGATGAAACTGAACCACATCGCCAGCGCATTGTTCTTTGCGTGCACGTTCGCCAGCGGCGCGGCGCTCGCCGCCAATACGCTGCGCTTCGGGCTGGAAGCGCAATATCCGCCGTTCGAATCGAAGTCTTCGACGGGCGAGCTCCAGGGACTCGACATCGACGTCGGCAATGCGGTGTGCGCCGCCGCGAAAATGCAGTGCAAGTGGGTCGAGACCTCGTTCGACGGACTGATCCCCGCGCTGCAGGGCCGCAAGTTCGACGCGATCAATTCCGCGATGAACGCGACCGAGCAGCGCCACCAGGCGATCGACTTCACGACGGTCGTGTATCGTGTGCCGACGCAACTGATCGCGAAGAAAGGCAACGGCCTGGAGCCGACGGCGACATCGCTGAAAGGCAAGAGCGTGGGCGTGCTGCAGAGCTCGATTCAGGAGACGTTCGCCAAGGCGCACTGGGAAAACGAAGGCGTGAAGGTTGTGCCGTATCAGGATCAGAATCAGGTGTACGCGGATCTGAAGTTCGGGCGTCTGGATGGGACGCTCGTGCTCGCGCCGGCCGGGCAGAGCGGCTTCCTCTCGAAGCCGGACGGCGAGGGATTCGCATTCGTCGGCGCGCCGGTGCGCGACGACAAGATTCTCGGCAGCGGCATCGCCTATGGCGTGCGCAAGGGCGACGATGCGCTCAAGGCGAGCGCTCAACGCGGCGATCGAGAAGGTCAAGGCGGACGGGACCATCGACAAGTACGCGAAGAAGTATCTGGGGAATATCGATATCTCGGTGAAGTGAGGAGCCGAGGGCGATGCGGCAGCGCGCGGGTATCGCCGCCGCATCGCCAGTTCGTCCTGCCGTTGCTCTCCCGCGCCGGATCGTCCGGCACCGGTCGGATTGCCGAAATCTGACCGCGCGGGGCCTGCCGACATCTCCCCGGGCGTGACGGCCGATTCAGCAGCTTTTTTTTTGAGCACAGGCACACTGGCGGCAAGACCTTCTTCGGCCGCGGCGCTCAGCGCGATACGGCGGCCTCAAGCATGGGAGCCGCATGAGCACGCCGACGACGTCCAGCCCCGCCGCTCGAAGGCGGGCAACTCGTCCTCGCCACCTTCGCGGTGGCGCTCGCGACCTTCATGAACGTGCTGGATTCGTCGATCGCCAACGTCGCGATTCCGACGATCTCCGGCAACCTCGGCGTGTCCGTCAACGAGGGCACCTGGGTCATCACCGTGTTCGCGGCGTCGAACGCCGTGTCGATTCCGCTGACCGGCTGGCTCACGCAACGACTCGGCCAGGTGCGCCTGTTCATCGGCGCGATCCTGATGTTCGTGGTGTCGTCATGGCTGTGCGGCCTTGCACCGAACCTGCCGGTGCTGCTCTTCGCGTGCGTGCTGCAGGGCGCGGTCGCCGGACCGCTGATTCCGCTGTCGCAGACGATCCTGCTCGGCTCGTATCCGAAGGAAAAGGCGTCGATGGCGCTCTCCCTCTGGGCGATGACCGCGACCGTCGGCCCGATCGCCGGTCCCGCGCTCGGCGGCTGGATCACGGACAGCTATTCGTGGTCGTGGATCTTCTACATCAACATTCCGGTGGGCGTCTTCGTGGCGGGCGTGACGTGGATCATCTATCGCAGTCGCGAATCGCCGACGAGGAAGGCGCCGATCGACGTCATCGGCCTGTTGCTGCTCGTCTCGTGGGTCGCCTCGCTGCAGATCATGCTCGACAAGGGGCGCGACCTCGACTGGTTCTCGTCGCCGGTGATCGTCGTGCTGGCGATCGTCGCGGTGATCGCGTTCTCGTTCTTCGTCGTCTGGAAACTGACGGACCCGAATCCCGTCGTCGACTTGCGGCTCTTCAGCGGGCGCAACTTCTTCGGCGGGACGGTCGCGATTTCGGTCGCCTATGGCGTGTTCTTCGGCAATCTCGTTCTGCTGCCGCAGTGGATGCAGCAGTATCTGAACTACCGGTCCATCGATGCGGGGCTCGTCACCGCGCCGCTCGGCATCTTCGCCGTGATCCTGGCTCCGATCATGGGCAAGGTGCTGCCGCGCAGCGATGCGCGCATCATCGCGACGATGGCCTTCATCGGCTTCGCGTTCGTGTTCTGGCTGCGCTCGAAATACCGTGATCGAGATCGATACGTGGCATCTCGTGCTGCCGACGCTCCTGCAAGGCATCCCGATGGCGATGTTCTTCGTGCCGCTCACGGCGATCGTGCTTCGGGTTTGCCGCCATCGAAAATTCCGGCGGCGGCGGGCCTGTCGAACTTCGTGCGGGTGTTCTGCGGCGCAGTGGGGACATCGCTCGCGGGCAACGCGTGGAACGACCGCATCGCGCTGCATCACGAGCGGCTCACCGAGCAGGCGAATGTCTACAACCCGGCGTTCCTGCAATCGCTCGGAATGTCGCAGTCGACACTCGACGTCAGTGAGGCGCAGGCGCGCGGCATGTTCAATTTCACCGTCAATTCGCAAGCCGCGATGATGGGCTCAACGATATCTTCCTCATTTCGGCGGTGATCTTCATTCTGATCATTCCGCTGATCTGGATTACGAAGGTGGCGAGGGGCGGAGGCGGGGGCGCATTAGGACTTCGGGCGCTTCGGGACCACGCGCCGCTGGCTGGCGATCGAGTCGCTAGTCCGGATAGAACTCCGACTCGAGCACCACCGCCATCGCCCACGGACACCGCTTCGGCAAATCCGCGACGTCCGTGCACATTTCATTCGCCGCCTGTTCGCTCGCGTCGCCCCACATATCGGCGATCCAGTCTTTTCGTCGTCGAGCATCGGCTTCAAACTTGGCGTTTTCACAAGGCGACGTCCGATGGCGGCGCGTTGCGTACGAATCGTATTCTTCCAGCTGTTGCCGCGCCTGTCCGCCTGAAACTTCCACTTCAACAAATGCGCGAGCAACACCGACATCCTGCTCGCGAATTCCCGCTGTTCACTCTTGCCCACGTCCTCGATTTCCTCAGCGATGTGCTCGATATCGATGGCCGCAAGCTTCCCTGCACGCAGCAGCGCGGCCTGTTCCCTGGCCCACGCCACCACGTCCTTCTCATACGGTGTTCCCATCGGCTGACTCCCGTTCTCTTTTGGATTCCCGGTGTCGCCCATGCTAGTTTTCGTTTCCATGTTCATCCAGATCGTCCAGATGGCTAACGCGTTTCACTTCAACCCCAACTCCACCCTGCTCCCCGTCCCCTTGTCCTTGATATCGTCCGCATTCAGCTTCGGCGCGACGACGAAAATCCGCTTGCTGTCAATCTTCCCGTCGAAATACTCCTGCACCCACCGCCTGCGCGCGCCGCTGCGCGAGATCGCGCAACGAACCTTCGTTCACCGGCGCGTTCTACGTCAGCGCGGCCTTCATGTCCGCCTCGGGCAGCGTCTTCGTCATGCCGATGAAGTTGGTCGGCTTCTTGAAGTCCGCCGACTTGTACACCTTCGTCAGATACTGGTCGTAGTCGGCGTCCGACACCTTGATCGTCGACCAGTCCACGTTGTCGCCATTGCTCGACATGTCGCGCACCTTCGCGCGCTTCACCTGGCTGTCCACCCACGCGGAACGCAAAGCCGGCTCGTCCGTTTTCGGATCGACGCGGCCGATCACGTCCACTCTGACCGACGGTTTGTCCGTCAGCGCCTTCGCGATCGTGTCGAGCTTCTTCTGCGCAGCGTCGTTCAGATCGGCCGAGCCCGCATTGAACTCGATGTAGTTGAGATCCTCGCCACCGCCCCCGAACGCATGAGCGAGCAGCGTGAACGGCGCGGTCACCGCCTTCTCCACGAGATTCAGAATCGCCTGCCACACGAGCCCGCCGATCGAGAACTGCAGATTGTCCAGCGAGCCGGAAATCGGAATGTTCACGTCGATCTCGCCGCGCGAATTCTTCAACAGCGACACCGCGAGCCGCACCGGCAGCTTCGTCGCAGTTGGATTGTCGATGTGATCGCCGAATGTCAACTGATCGATGAACAAGTGATTGTTCGCCGTGAGCTTGTTGTCGGCGAGCATGTAGTGCAGGTCGACATTGAGCTTGCCCCTCGTGATCGGATAGCCCGCGTACTTCGCCGAATACGGCGTGAGATTCGTCAGCTCGACGCCGTACGCGCTCGCCGTCAGATCGAGCGCGGGCTTGTCGATCAGCGGATTGACCTGCCCCTTGATCGACACCGGCCCGTTCGCCGCGAGCTTCGCGGACACGTCCACGGGCGCGGGCCTCGTCGAATGGGTGCCGAACGCGCCGATCGTACCATTGATCGCGACGAGATTCGCCGTGTAATTCGGCTTGGTGAAGTTATCCGTGTAGGTCACGCGGCCGTTTTGCAGCACCAGTTGCCCGAAGCGCAGGTTGACCGGCAGCCCGGATTTTCCGCGGTCTTCGCAGGCGCGGCGGGGGCGCTCGCGGCGGGCGGCGCGCTCGCCTCGGCCTTCTCGCGCGTCACGGGTTGCGTGGTGCCGTTGTCGTTCGCCACCACGCCCTTCAGATTCAACCTGCCCTGAGCGTCGAGCAACACGCGGCCGTAGAAGTTCGCGAAGGTCACGCGCGCCGCGTCGACGTTCGTGCCGCGCGCGTCGTTTCGCCTTCACGCCGGTCAGCTCGAGCAGCTTCCAGCCCGCGAAGCGGTCGCTGGTCAGCTTGTCGACCATGCGCACGTCGGTGAGCGATACGTCGCCCTTGTACGCCGCCGCGAGCGTCTTGCCGCTGCCCGACATCGCCACGTCGCCGTTCGCGTTCAGGTTCGCGCTCGCGATGTCGACCTTGAGCTTGTCGCCGAAAATACGGTTCGAACGCGGAGGCGTCGACCTGGTCGCCCTTCACGTGCAACGCGAGCCTGAGCGGGCTTACCGTGACGTTGCCGCCGATCGCGAGTGACCCCTTGCCGTTCAGCGTGAGCTTGCCGTCGACGGCGAGCGGCTTCGTGAGATCGTCGCTGAACTGCCGGACGCTGACCGCGAGCGGCGCGACACGCAGCTTGACGGGCCGCGCGGCCGTCTCGTCGATAACATTGGCCGATGCGTCGTCCAGCGAAATCTGTCCGATCTGGTAATGCCACGCCGGCCCCGCCTCCTGCGCCTTCTGGACCTTGCGCGTGGCGGTCTGCTCGGGCGCGGCCTCGTGCGGGCCGGCGAGCTCGGCGAGATCGATGCTGCCGTCCTTGCGGCGCGTCGCATCGAGCGCGAGCCCGCTCAGCTGCACGCTGTCGAGCGACGCGTTGCGCCCCGGCACGTCGACCTTGCCGATCTTCGCCGCCGCCGACGCGAGCTTGATCGGCGCGACGCCGTTCGCATTGGCCGCGAGCGTGAGGGACTCGAGCTTCACCTCGCCCGCGCCGACCTGCACGCCGCCGTCCGGCTTGCCCCAGCCGACCGAAACCGGCAGGTTCGCGCCGAGCGTGCCGCTCGTCACGCGCGCGGCCATCATGTTCGCGAGGTACGGCTGCAGCGGCAGCAGCGCGAGCGCGCTGAGCGCGCTGAGCGCGAGCTTCGCGTCCGCCGTCTTCGCGGCGAGCGTCACGCTGCCGGATGCGTCGAGCGCGCCGCCCTTGTCGAACGCGGTCTTGAGCGTGTAGCGCGCGGGCGTCTTGGCGAGCGTCGAAAAGCCGTCGAGCGTCACCGCGAAACCGGTCAGCGCGCCTTGCACGCGCTGCTTGAGCAACTGGTCGTCGAGGGCGATCCTGCCGTCGTCGATGGCCAGATGGCGAATCGCCAGGTCGAGCGGCGGCGCTTCCTTTTTCGCCTCGTCCTGCGTCTTGCTTTCCGCGGGCTTCGGCGCGGGACCCGCGAGCTTTTGCACGTTCAGCTCGCCCGCCGAATCGCGCGCGAGATGCACGTCCGGATTCGACAGCGTCACTTCGTCGAGGTGATAGATGTCGCGCAGCGGCTCAGCATTCGCGATCTTCACGTGCAGCGCGCGGGCGGCGACGAGCGGCGCGCTGCTCCTGTCGGTGACGGCGAGGTCGGCGGTGCCGTCGATGCGGATCGTGGGCGTATCGCCGGCGACCGCGAAACGCACGTTGAGATCCGTCGAGAGCTTGCCGCTTTTCACCGCGACGGGCACCGAGGCCGGCGCGTAGGACGCCATCTGCGGCACGTCGAGACCGTCGAGCGACAGCGCGATCTCCGATTCGCACGACTCTGCGAACGGCTTCGTGCGGTCCTTCACGACGAGCGGCGAGCCGTCGATGCGCGCCTGTAACAGCGGCGTCACGAAGATGTCGGTGGCGGAGAGCAGCATGGCGATGAACGGGATGCCGAGCGCGAAGCGGTCGATCACGTGCTTCGCCTTCAGAAGCCTGTCATCGAAGGTGATCTGGCCGTTCTCGAGACGGATGTTCGACACCGAGAAACGCGCGGGCTTGTCCGAGGGCGGCGACGGCTTCGAGAATTTCGCGATCAGATCGGAGAAGTTGAATTGCTCGCCGTCGAAGCGCACGACGCTGATGCGCGGCGAATCGATCTTCAGCTCGTTGACGACCGGCGCGAGACGGAAGATCGACGCCCACGAGGTGCGCACAATGAGCCGCGACACATCGACGAAATCGGCCGAACTGCCGGGCGCCTTCGCGAGATTGGCCGGCGATTCGCCGATATGCACGCCATCGGCTTCGAAATCGAGCGTATAGGGATTGAGCGAGATGCGCCGGCGTGACGGGCCGGTCCAGTTGCTTCGCCAGTTGCTGCTCAGCGACATGGCGAATGACGGGCGGCGCCACGAAAAACCCGAGCAGGCCGATGACGAGTATCGCGATCAGCAGACCGATCGCAATGCGCCGCGTGCGCCGCGCGTGAATGACGCCACTCAGCGTTTGACCGGCGGAGGCAAGTGAAGACTTGGTGATGCTTGACATTCGATGCGCGGCGACGAGCCGCCCGTACGAGCGCCGCCCGAGCTCGCCGTCCCGGAGAGATGATGTCCGAGTTATACGACGATGCGACGCGCAAACGGTTGACCAATACACGCTTAAAAAACGCAAAGGCCGCGAAAAACTCGCGGCCTTCGTTTCGATTCACGGCTTGCCTGCGCCCGGCTTATTGACGCTCGACGGGCGGCGGCGCCCACGAGCCGTCGCTCACCTGCGGCCTGGGCGCATAGAGACGCATCGTGAGCTGGATTTCGCCTTCCGGCGCGGGCAGCTAGTTCGACGCGCGCGTCCCGGCGATTTCGCCGACACGATCACGTCGATGGAGCCGTCGCGGTTCTTCTTCAGGCGATCGCGATCGGAGATCGACAGGCGCGGCAGCTTCACATCCGTGAGCGCGCCGTCCTTCGTGTAGGCCGTGATCGTCCAGAAGCCGCGCACCGGCGGAAGCTGATCGGCGAAGTGCAACGCGTACTGGTTCGCGCCGTTCAGCGCGTGGCCTTCGCTGTCCACGCGCGCGACGGGCTTCACCTCGCCTTTCTTCGTGCCGGTGGCCGTCTGGCGGCGCGCGAGGTACGCGCGCAGCGTGTAGTCGGTGCCGTAGATGCCGACGCCGTCGCCGAACCAGGTCCAGCCGTTCTTCGTGATCGCGTTCGACGGCACCGTCGCGAGCCGCTCGCGCGCGTCGGCGAGCCCGGAATCGAGGAGCGGCGCATCCGTCTTCCTGAACTGCACCGGCTCGCCGGGCTTCACGCCCAGGTCGGCGAGCTGGCTCATCGCGTGGCTGTCGTCGGTGGCGGCGGGATTGTCGTCGAGCGAGCGGGCCAGGCGCGCAAAGAACGCGTTCGCGTCGAGCGCCTCGGCCTGCGCGCCCGGCAACGCCCCGGACAGCGCGGCGGGCAGCGGCGGCACCGCGGGCTGCTTCGCGCCGTCGGCCGGCCACGCACCGGCCACGACGGGCGTCGTATCGGAAACGGAGCCCTTCGCGGGCGTCAAGTCAAGGTGTCGATGCGCATCGCCGTCTGCAGCTTGCGGGCCTCGCGCACGTCGCGCGGACCGCGTTCACGCGCACGCGCACCGAGAGCCACACGTAACGCGTGCGCGTCTCCCGCGTGTCGCATTGGCCGGCAACATGCTGGCCGGCAACATGCCCGCCCATCCCGCCGGCACGAAAGCGATCCGTTGCGCCTTCGGAAACGGCGTCGTGTCGGCGCTCGAATAGAGCGCGTCGGTCCAGGCGTCGAACGCGCGGGCGTCGAAATAGCGTCCGCGCGGCGCAGCGGGCAGCGAGCCGATCACGGGATCGGCGGAGACGTCGAGCCAGGCCGCCGATTCCAGCGTGTCCACGCTCGGCCTGCCCGCCGCGCCGACCGGCGGCAGGGCCGTCGCGTGACGGAACGCGTTGAGCGGCGCCTGCCCCGGCTGCCCCGCGCTACCGCTCGCGCGCGATGTCCGTGGCGACCAGCGGAAAACCGAATATATAGGCGTCCGCGACCTGATTCTTCACCCACCCGGCGCTGGTCGCTTTCACTTCGGACGCCTTGGTGGCGCAGCCGGCCAGGATGGCCATGCCCGAGAGGCTCGCGCTCATCCAGATGGCCGCGCTACGCGGCAACGTCCAGCGTCGGTTGTTCTTCATTCGAATTGGAATCCGGTTCTTTTCTTTCGATTGGGTTCGCGCGCAATCCGAGACGGGATCCGATCGGGGAATCGCTCGCGGCGGAGTGCCGCACGGGGCTTCACTCGGCGCATCGCGAGCACTGTCTCGGAATTCTGGTTTTAACTTATCCGCTGACGATAGGCAAGACGAAGCGAGCAAAAGCGTCCGGGCGTTTCGGGAATTGCCTCGAACGCCCGCGATCCGCCCGCATGACGCGCCGGCGTCGCTTCGCGTAACATCGCCGGCCGGCATGACAATATCCCATTATGGAGTCCCGCAGATGTACGCGTCCGCCGCTCGTCGCGCGGCTGATGTCGATATCGCGCGAGGCCGTTCGTCCCGCCCTTGACCTTCCAACCATTGGAAGGTCGATACTGTTCTTTGTCAGGGAATTGCGCGGTCCGGAATCGCGCTTCCCAGCCAAACCGGAGCGTTTCGCCATATCCACCGCATCATCCGAAAAATCCAGAATCGCGGAGCTCGCCGTCAGCGGCATGACGTGCGCGTCCTGCGTGGCACGCGTCGAAAAGGTGCTCGGGCGCGTGCCCGGCGTCGAGAGCGTCGCGGTCAATCTCGCCACCGAGAAAGGCCACGGTCCACGCGAGCGCCACCGTCAGCGATGACCAGCTCGTCGCCGCCGTGGTGAAAGCGGGCTACGAAGCCACGCCGATCCTGCCCGAAGCGCCGCCGCCCGCCGCTTCGGCCTCGCCTGCGTTCGACGGCGAGCTCGCGGCGGTTTTCACGTCCGCGCTGCTCACGCTGCCGCTGCTCGCGCCGATGTTCGGCCTTTCGCCGAACCCGTGGCTGCAGCTCGCGCTCGCGAGCATCGTGCAGTTCGGCTTCGGCGCGCGCTTCTACGCGGGCGGCTATCGCGCGGTGCGTGCCCTCGCGGGCAACATGGACCTGCTGGTCGCGCTCGGCACGTCGGCGACGTGGGGCTTGTCCGTCTATCAGATGTTCGGGCACGGCGGCATGACGGCGCATCTGTATCTGTACTTCGAGGCGTCGGCGGTCATCATCACGCTGGTGCGCTTCGGCAAGTGGCTCGAGGCGCGCGCGCGAAACGGCAGACCACCGACGCGATCCGCGCGCTCAACGCGCTGCGTCCGACCAGGGCGCGCGTGCGCGACCGGAACGATCCGTCGCGCGAACGCGAAGTGGCGCTCGCCGAGGTACGGGTCGGCGATATCGTCGTCGTGCGGCCGGGCGAGCGCGTGCCGGTGGACGGCATCGTGCGCGAGGGCCGCACGCATGTCGACGAATCGCTGATCACGGGCGAAAGCCTGCCCGTCGCGAAGGAAGCGCGCGCGCGCGCCACCGGCGGCTCGATCAACGGCGAAGGCGCGATCGCGATCGAAACCACGGCGATCGGCGCGGAAACCACGCTCGCGCGCATCATCCGGCTCGTCGAATCGGCGCAGGCGGAGAAAGCGCCGATCCAGCGGCTGGTGGATCGCGTGTCAGCGGTGTTCGTGCCGGCGATCCTGGCGATCGTCGCCGTCACGCTCGCCGGGTGGCTGTTGCACGGCGCGGATGCGGAAACGGCGCTGCTGAACGCCGTCGCGGTGCTCGTGATCGCGTGTCCATGCGCGCTCGGCCTCGCGACGCCGACCGCGATCATGGCCGGCACGGGCGTCGCGGCGCGCCAGGGCATTCTCATCAAGGACGCGCAGGCGCTGGAGCAGGCGCATGCCATCGAGATCGTCGCATTCGACAAGACCGGCACGCTGACGGCCGGGCGGCCGAGCCTGGTCACGTTCGACGCGGCGCCCGGACAGGATCGCGAGCTGGCGCTCGCGACCGCCGTGCAGCGCATGAGCGAGCATCCACTGGCGAAGGAGGTCGTGGCCGCCGCGAGGGATGCGCCGCGGCTCCAGGCAAGCGCCGTGCGCGCAGTCGCGGGACGCGGCGTGGAAGCGAGCGTCGGCGAACGGCGCATCGCGATCGGCAGCGGCCGCTGGCTCGCGGAACTGGGCGCGGAGGTGCCGTCATCGCTCGCGGCCCGGGCGCGGGACCTGGAAGCGCAGGGCAACACGGTGTCGTGGCTCATCGAGGAATCGGACGCGCGCAACGTCGTGCTCGCGCTGCTCGCGTTCGGCGATACGGTCAAGCCGACCGCCCGCGCCGCCATCGAACGGCTCGCGCGCATGGGTGTGAAGAGCGCGCTCGTCACCGGCGACAACCTGGGCAGCGCGCAGGCCGTCGCGCGCGCTGGGCATTGCGCCGGATCTCGTGCATGCGCAGGCGCTGCCCGACGACAAGGCGCGCGTCGTCGGGCAACTGAAGGCGTCGACGAAAGGCGTGGTCGTGATGGCCGGCGACGGCATCAACGACGCACCCGCGCTCGCCGCCGCCGACATCGGCATCGCGATGGCGAGCGGCACCGACGTCGCGATCGAGGCGGCCGGCCTCACGCTGATGCGCGGCGATCCGGCGCTCGTCGCCGATGCGATCGACATTTCGCGGCGCACGTACCGGAAGATTCAGCAGAATCTGTTCTGGGCGTTCGTCCACAACCTGATCGGCATTCCGCTCGCGGCATTTGGATTGCTCGATCCGATGTTCGCGGGCGCGGCGATGGCATTTTCGAGCATGAGCGTCGTGACCAATGCGCTGTTGCTGCGCACGTGGCGCGCTCAGGCCGGCGCGGCGATGTCCTCGTCGAACGACGCGGCTTTGGGCGTGCCGCTCGTGTCGATGTGCATCATCTGCTCGCAGGCGGAGACGGGATCGGCGGCATCGCCTTCGAACATCTCCAGGTACAGGTGGATGCGCTTCCTGTCGTGCGCGACGACCCGCGCTTCGACGCGCACCGCCGCGCCCTCCTTGATCTCGCGCAGGTAGCTGATATGCGCCTCGAGCGTGCGCCGGCGCGCGCGGCGGCCGGCGTCGTCGAGGCCGATGCGGTCCATGAACGCATCGGTCGTGAGGCTGTAGATCAGCATGTAGAAGGCATCGCGCAGATGGCCATTGTAGTCGACCCATTCGGGCTTCACGGTGTCGCGGTAGATCGTGCTCATCTGCGCTTCTCTCCTCAGTCTTCGATGCCGTGGCGGGCCTTGGCGACCGCGATCGCCTCGATCACGCTCGCGATGCAGCCGTCGCGATAACGCTGCAGCTCCTTGATGCCGCGCCCGTTCGTCTGCCGCGAGGTGCCGTCCACCACGCGGTCGATGAGCTGGTCGGTCAGCTTCGGCGCGACGAGCTTCGTCCACGGCAGCTCGAGCGCCGGGCCGAACTGCTGCATGAAGTGTCGCATGCCCGCCTCGCCGCCCGCCAGCGTGTAGGTCAGGAACGTGCCCATGAACGACCAGCGGATGCCCGCGCCGTATCGGATGACGTCGTCGATTTCGCCGGTCGTCGCGACGCCGTCGTTCACGAGATGCAGCGCCTCACGCCACAGCACTTCGAGCAGGCGATCCGCGATGAAGCCCGGCACTTCCTTTCTCACGCACAGCGGCCGCATGCCGATGGATGCGTAGAAGCTCATCGCCGAATCGATGGCCTCGCCCGAGGTCTGCGCGCCGCCCAGCACTTCGACGAGCGGCAGCAGATAGACCGGATTGAACGGATGTCCGACGACGCAGCGTTCCGGATCGACCGCGCGCGCATAGAAATCGCTCGACAGAAGCCCGGACGTCGACGAAGCGATGATCGCCTCCGGTTTCGCGGCCCGGCTCATGCGCTCGTGCAGCGCGAGCTTCAGATCCTCGCGCTCGGGCGCGCTTTCCTGGATGAAGTCCGCGCCGGCCACGCATTCCTCGACGCTCGCGACCACGCGCAGCCGCTCGGGCGACGCGCCCTGCGCCAGTCCGACGCGTTCGAGCGCCGGCCACGCGTTCGCGACGTTCGCGCGAAGCTGCGCCTCCGCGCCGGGCGCGGGGTCCCACGCGGTGACGTCGAGCCCGCGCGTGAGCGCGCGGGTGCCGAGGCGTTCGATGATTTCCACGGCGCGCTGCACGAGCGAGCCGTTCGTCGCGTGCACGCCGCGATCGAGCCACAGGTTGTCCTCGAGGCCGACGCGCACGTGGCCGCCGAGCAGTATCGCCTGCGCGAAGCATCGCCTGCGCGACCATCGGCATCTGCATGGGGCCGATGCCGAAGCCGGCCCAATACGCGCCGGGCGGCAGGTTGTCGACCATCGCCTTCATCGGGCCGGTATCGGGCGGCGCGCCCCACGGAATGCCCATGCAGAGCTGGAAGAGCGGCGGTGCGTCGAGCAGGCCTTCCTTCAGCAGCTGGTTCGCGAACCACAGATGGCCCGTGTCGAAGATTTCCAGTTTGGGCTTCACGCCGAGTTCCTGGATGCGCTTTGCGCCGGCTCGCAACTGGGCCGGGGTGGAGACGTAGATGTAGTCGCCGTCGCCGAAATTGAGCGTGCCGCAGTCGAGGGTACAGATTTCGGGGAGCAGTTCTTCGACGTGCACGAGGCGCGTCAGGCCGCCGACGAGGTCGGTGCCTTTGCCGAAGCGCATCGGTTCTTCGCCCGGGCCGATTTCGAGGTCGCCGCCCATGCCGGCCGTCAGGTTGATGATGACGTCGACGTCGGATGAGCGGATGCGGTCCACGACCTCGCGGTATAATGCCGGGTTGCGGCTGGTTTTTCCGGTCTTCGGATCGCGGACGTGGCAATGCGCGACGGTTGCGCCCGCGCGGGCCGTGGACTTGCTCCCGCATAACCGGACAGCCGGTCCCGCTTAGGTTGGAGGATTTGCTTGCCGACGAAACTCGCGCGGCGAGCGGTATTTAAGGGCGCTATGCGGGTGTGACTCGTTATCGTGGTCGAACGCGATGGCCAGATTTTGCAGCGCCGTCCTGGCGTCGGGTTTCGGCATCCACGAAACGTAATCACGCTTTATCGTTTCGTAATCACGCTTTATCGTTTTAACGAAGCTCTCGGCCATCCCGTTGCTTTGCGGACTTCTGACGGGTGTCGTTACTGGCTTCAGTCCGATTTTTCGAGAGAACTTCAATGTGTCATCGGCAATGTAGCAGGAACCATCGCCGCTTAACCACTCGACTTCCCTGTCGGCCTTCAACGCGCCGGTGAAGCGGTTCTCGACGGCTTGAAGCATGACGTCACGCACCATATCGCCAGTGTAACCGCCTGTGCTCGCGGCCCAACTCATGGCTTCGCGGTCGCAACAGTCGAGTGCGAAGACGACACGCAATGGGACACCGGCATCGCAGCGGAATTCGAAGCCATCCGAGCACCAGCGCATGTTGCTGCTATCCACCGCGACCTTGCCGTCATGCCGACGCGTAGACGAGGCGTGCCGAGGGCGATGTTCAAGCAGCAGGCCGTGGCGACGCATCACGCGATACACGCGCTTTGCATTTACTCGCGGTTGAGCCAGCATGTCCCGGCTTCGCCTCAGCAACGCCCAAGCACCTCGGTATCCATACGTCGGCGCGTCGCCTAACTCTAGAGATTCCACGTTGTGACTATTCCATTGCGTCATTGAATTGGCACTGGTCGAATCCGGCGCGAAGGATCGTCATATTTCCACTTGATCGGTTTCGGGTTCTTGTTGTGTTCGCGGATGTATCGGCATCAGTTTGCGATCCCAATCCTTCACCGAAGTGAAGATGCCGCGAGCGATCACTTCACGCTGAATGCGCGAGAACCAGTTCTCCACCTGGTTGAGCCACGACGAGTAGGTCGGCGTGAAGTGCAGGTGCACGTTGCGCTGCGCATCAAGGAAGTCGGCAACCCGCTGCGTCTTATGGCTGCTGACGTTGTCGCAGATCGCGTGGATTTCCCGGCGTTTGGGCTGGCTGGCGACGACGTCGGTCAGGAAGGCCACGAACTGCTCGCTGGTGTGGCGCGCCACCGTCTTGCCCAGCACCTCGCCGGTGGCAGTATTGAACGCCGCGAACAGGCTGAGCGTGCCGTTGCGCTTGTACTCGAAGCCGTGACTCTCGGCGCGCCCGGGCGACAGCGGCAGCATACGGTCCTTGCGATCGAGTGCCTGGATCGCGGTCTTCTCGTCCACGCAGAACACCGCTGCGTGCGCCGGCGGGTTCAGGTACAGCCCGATCACGTCGGCTGCCTTGGTCTCGAAGTCCGGGTCGTTGGAGACCATGTGCCGCTCCAACTGCTGCGGCTTGATGCCGTGCTTGCGCCAGATGCGCTGCACGGCCGAGACCGATACGTCGCCGAGTTCTGCTGCGAGCTTGTAGCTACTCCAGTGTGTCGAACCGTCGGCGGGTTTGTGCTTGAGGGTGCACTTGAGCACCCGCGCTTCCAGTTTGGCCGGTGGCTGCGTAGGCGCCCGCCCGCGGTGCCGGGCGTACATGCCGGCTAGTCGCTCGCTGAGGAAGCGCCCCGACCAGCGTGCGATGAAGCGCGAATCGCAACCCAGTGTGCGCATGATACTGTCGCGCGATTCGCCGTCCTCGAGCATCAGGATCAACTTTGCGCGTCGCACGTCCGCCGCACGCACCGTTCGGCTGCGCGCCGCCGACAACAGTTGCTCACGTTCGATATCTGTCAGGTTCATTTTGACCCATGACCTGTATCTGAACACAGACAGGGTGCTAATTCAATGACGCAGCGCAGTAGTAGACAAGCACAGGCCAGCGATTCAACGAGTACTGGATCGCCTTGGTGGTGTCCGATTTCGCGGAGAGTGTGAGAATCGTCGCTTCGAACCACCGCTTCATATCCTCAAGCAGCGGCACCGCCTGCGTCTGGCGAACTCGCAGCCGTTCCCCCGGAGGCTTGCCGTGAATGTGTTCCTCTATGCCATAGAGCGCGCCAAAGCGCTCGAGTGCTTCGTTGGTAATCGACGACGGTCGCACAGCGTGCAGATCGTGCAGCTTTCGACGTGCATGTGCCAGGCACGCAGCTTCCCGGATCTGACCACCGGCGTAGAGTTCCGCGTAGCCGGCAAACGCGTCAGCCTGCAGTACGCCCTTGAAGCTGGCAAGGTGTCGCTGCGGATGTTCGCCGCGACGATCCGGTGTATCAGCGAACCAGACTGGCTGGAG
>LFKV01000038.1 GCA_001189345.1 Candidatus Paraburkholderia kirkii | reverse complement strand
CTTGCGCCGGTCGACCCAGTCAGCCGGCCGCTTCGACTTGACTGCGAGATTCGAGCGCGACACCCCCAGGACTTATAGGCTCCCGTCCTGATAGAGCTTGCGCCAGCCGAAGACTTGGTTGGCATTCACTTGATGTCGGCGAGCGATGCCAGAGACCGTTGCACCGGGCTCGAAAGTCTCGCGAACTATCGCTATTGCGCTGCGTTATTGAATTAGCACCCTGTCTGTGTTCAGATACAGGTCATGGGTCAAAATGAACCTGACAGATATCGAACGTGAGCAACTGTTGTCGGCGGCGCGCAGCCGAACGGTGCGTGCGGCGGACGTGCGACGCGCAAAGTTGATCCTGATGCTCGAGGACGGCGAATCGCGCGACAGTATCATGCGCACACTGGGTTGCGATTCGCGCTTCATCGCACGCTGGTCGGGGCGCTTCCTCAGCGAGCGACTAGCCGGCATGTACGCCCGGCACCGCGGGCGGGCGCCTACGCAGCCACCGGCCAAACTGGAAGCGCGGGTGCTCAAGTGCACCCTCAAGCACAAACCCGCCGACGGTTCGACACACTGGAGTAGCTACAAGCTCGCAGCAGAACTCGGCGACGTATCGGTCTCGGCCGTGCAGCGCATCTGGCGCAAGCACGGCATCAAGCCGCAGCAGTTGGAGCGGCACATGGTCTCCAACGACCCGGACTTCGAGACCAAGGCAGCCGACGTGATCGGGCTGTACCTGAACCCGCCGGCGCACGCAGCGGTGTTCTGCGTGGACGAGAAGACCGCGATCCAGGCACTCGATCGCAAGGACCGTATGCTGCCGCTGTCGCCCGGGCGCGCCGAGAGTCACGGCTTCGAGTACAAGCGCAACGGCACGCTCAGCCTGTTCGCGGCGTTCAATACTGCCACCGGCGAGGTGCTGGGCAAGACGGTGGCGCGCCACACCAGCGAGCAGTTCGTGGCCTTCCTGACCGACGTCGTCGCCAGCCAGCCCAAACGCCGGGAAATCCACGCGATCTGCGACAACGTCAGCAGCCATAAGACGCAGCGGGTTGCCGACGTCCTTGATGCGCAGCGCAACGTGCACCTGCACTTCACGCCGACCTACTCGTCGTGGCTCAACCAGGTGGAGAACTGGTTCTCGCGCATTCAGCGTGAAGTGATCGCTCGCGGCATCTTCACTTCGGTGAAGGATTGGGATCGCAAACTGATGCCGATACATCCGCGAACACAACAAGAACCCGAAACCGATCAAGTGGAAATATGACGATCCTTCGCGCCGGATTCGACCAGTGCCAATTCAATGACGCAATGGAGTAGTAACTGGAGCGGCCTGCAACTTCGTCGAATCCGGCAGATGGTCAGTTGCCCGATCGGGCTGAACATCGACAACAACAGGCAACATGGCCTGCGTCTGAGCATCTTCGACCAGCAGGCCCTGCGCGTACAGTTTGCGCCACGCCCATACCTGGTTGGCATTGACGTTGTTGTCGCGGGCGACCCGAGCGACCGAGGCTCCTGGTTCAAATGTCTGCTCGACGACCGTTCGTTTCCATTCCAACGGATGCCGCCGGTTCTGGCGCTTGGCCGGCAATTCGACTGTCTGAGACACTGTGTCCATTCTCCGCAGTTCGTGGACACTGTCGGTCAATCGTGTCCGTTGCGGCTGATGATTGCATCTTCTACCTAGAACGAGACAACGGTACAGATCGAGCGCTTACGTTATGCCGCGTGCATTCGGTGATTGATCAAGCCTCCACCAACGCCCTCTCGATCTCGATCTTGTAATCATGGAACATCGCGACCGACTCGCGGTGCGCGACGCTCAGAATCGCCGCTTTCTGCAGCCGCTCGACCAGCGTGTTGTAGATGTGCAGCTCGTTCTCGGTATCGAGCGCGCTGGTGGCTTCGTCGAGGAACACGAAGTCCGGCTTGTGCAGCAGCACGCGCGCCGCGGCCAGACGCTGTTGCTCGCCCGGCGACAGACTCCGCGCCCAGTGCGCGCTTTCGTCCAGCCGATCCACGTAGCCCTCCAGATTGCACAGACGCAGCACCTCGCGCGACTCCTCGTCGCTGAACGTGCCGCCGGGAGACGGATAGCTCAGCGCCGCGCGCAACGTGCCGATCGGCAGATAGCTCATCTGCGGGATGAACATCATCTTGGCGTCGACGGGCGCATCGATCGTGCCGTCGCCGAACGGCCACAAGCCCGCGAGCGCGCGCATCAGCGTACTCTTGCCCGAGCCCGACGGACCGACGACGAGCCACCGCGATCCCGGCTCGATCGAGACGTCCGCCACGCGCGAGAGCGGCGTGCCGTTGGGCCGCGCGAGCATCAGGCCGTTCGTCGTGAGCGCGGGCGTGCTCGTGTAGTGCAGGTTGATGCCGCCGCGCTCCGTTGCCGGCGACGTTTCCTCGCGAATATGCGTCGAGCGCATCACGCGCTTGAATTCACGCAGACGGTTGACCGTGGCGCGCCATTCGACCAGCGTCGAGTAACTGTTGATGAACCACGAAAACGAATTGCTCACCGTGCCGAATGCCGATGAGATCTGCATCAGCACGCCGAAGGAAAACGCGCCCGCGAAATAGCGCGGCGCGGCGACCATGATCGGGAAGATGATCGCGATCTGCCCGTAGAAGGAGAGCACGAAGGTCATGCGCTTCGTGTACTTCATGATCATCCACCAGTTGTCGCGGATGCGCTGGAAGATGGTCTTCGCATTTGTCGTCTCGGTGGAGATGCCGTCGTAGAACGCGATCTGCTCGGCGTTCTCGCGCACGCGAATCAGGCCGAAGCGGAAATCCGCCTCCACCTTCTGCTGCTGATAGTTGATCGACACGAGCGGATGGCCGACTTTCTGGATGATGAGCGAGCCCGCGATCGCATAGAGCGCGGCGGCCCACACCATGTAGCCCGGAATGACGATCGGCGTGAGCGTCAGCGCGCCCGCGATGGTCCAGAGGATCGTGATGAAGGTGACGAGCGTGACGAGCGTCGAGAGCAGATCGAGCGAGAGCGAGAGCGTGGTCGTCGCGAAGGATTGCAGGTCGTCGCTGATACGCTGGTCGGGGTTGTCGGTGAGGCGGTCGCGCTCGATGCGGTAGAATGCCTTGTCGCCGAGCCATTGCTCCAGAAAACGGTTGGTGAGCCACTGTCGCCAGCGGAACGCGAGCATCTGCCGCAGATATTGCCCGTACACGGCGAGCAGGATGTACGCGAATGCGAGACCCGTGAAGATCAGCAGCAGGTGCGGAAAGTCGCGGACGTTCTTATTTTGCAGTGCGTTGTAGAAGTCGGCGTTCCAGCTGTTGAGCCGCACGTTGATCCAGACGACCGTCATGTTGATCGCGATGATCGCAACGAGCAGGCCCCACGCAATGCCGCGTTCCTCAGACACCCAATAGGGCTTGATGAGGCTCCAGGCCGAGACTTCGTCGGCCTTCTGCTGGGTGTTTCCGGTGCGAGTGTCGATCATGAGGTTCCTGCCGATGCGCCCTGCGGGCGGTTGAGTGTTACGCGTTATGCGGTTGTTGCGTCATGCAGCGGCTTGAGGCGCGCGGCGATCCTGCGCGCAGCCTGTTCCGGGCCTGCAAATTCTTCCGGGGTTCTCTTAACGCTCACTTAATTTCGCGCGATCGTTCGGAGAGCCATGTTCGCGGCATTTTGCCAGAGTGCCGCCGGGCACGATAAAAGCCGGGGGCAATCCCGGTTTGCAGCGCATTCGCCTTTCATGTTCTAATGAACTTCGACGGAAGAGGGGTGCTTCGCGCGCATCGGCAACCGGAACCGGTCACCAGCGCGGCGGGGCTGAGAGAGACCCTTTGCACCCGATCCGGGTAATACCGGCGAGGGAAGTTTCGGAGAATGCGCGAAGCCGCGCCATTCCTCCAGTCTCTTCCATGTAATTAATTGTCTTTTCCGTCCGGCGCGCCTGGCCATCGTTGCCGCCGCCGGGCCGGTCTCTCTCCGCTGATTCGTCCTTGTGATGTGCCGCCGCGCCTGCACGGCCGAGATCGCGCATGCCTTCTCCTCGTGCGGCGCAGCGTCATGCAGCAGGCTTTGCATGGGACCGCAGCGAGCGCCGAAGCGCCAGCCGCGGTCGACGAGGAGACATCGAATTGAACAGGATCGATCAGACCGCCGCGCGTCGGCCGGATTTCGCCGTCGTCGGCGGTGGGCTCGTCGGACGGCTCGTCGCGTGGCAACTCGCGGGCGCGGGGCATCGCGTGGAGCTGTATGAGCGCGGCGACGCCCTCGGCACGCAATCCGCCGCCTGGGTCGCCGCAGCCATGCTCGCGCCGCTCGCCGAGGCCGTGAGCGCGGAGCCGCTCGTCGTCGGGCTCGGCGCCGCGTCGCTCGAACGCTGGCCGCGTCTCATCGCGCAATTGCCCGAGCCGGTGTTCTTTCAGCGCAACGGCACGCTCGTCGTCTGGCACGGCGCGGACCGCGCCGAGGCGCCGCTGTTCGAGCGCCGGCTGCGCGCCAATTCGCCCGCCGAATTGCTCGACGGCGGTTTCGTCAAGCTCGCGGGCGCGCAGGCCGAGCCGGCGCTCGGCACGCGCTTCGCGCAAGGCTGGCTGCTGCCGAACGAAGGACAGCTGGACAACCGCCAGGCGCTGAGCGCGCTCGCGGCCGGCCTCGCCGCGCGCGGCGTGCGGGCGCACTGGAACAGGCCCGTCGATTCGATGCCAGACGCGCGCTGGATCATCGATTGCCGCGGCCTGGGCGGCAAACCCGCCTGGCCCGCGCTGCGCGGCATCCGCGGCGAAGTCGCGCGCGTGCACACCCCGGGCATCGGGCTCTCGCGGCCCGTGCGGCTGCTGCATCCGCGCTATCCGCTCTATATCGCGCCGAAAGAGAACGATCTGTATGTCATCGGTGCGACCGAAGTGGAAGGCGAGGACATGTCGCCCGTCAGCGTGCGCTCCGTGCTCGAGCTGCTGAGCGCCGCGTTCGCGGTGCATCCGGGTTTCGGCGAGGCGCGCATCCTCGAGCTGAATTCGCATTGCCGGCCGACCTTGCCCGATCACCGGCCGGCCGTCGTCTGGGACGGCGCGCGGACCCTGCGCGTAAACGGCCTGTACCGGCACGGCTTCATGATCGCACCGGAAGTCGCGGATACCGCATGCCGGTTGGCCGAGGCGCTCGTTTCGGGCGAGGTCAACGGCGCCGACACGTTCGGCGATTTCCGCAACGCCGCGCGCTGGCCGGAATTGCTGCACGGCGCGCATGAGAATCGCGCTGCCGCGCCCGAGCTGTCGCATTGAGAAAGAGACGAAAGCCATGAACATTCACATCAATCAGCGCGTCTTCGATTTGCACGATGCCGCCACCGTCACCGAGGCGCTCGCCGCGTTCGGCGCGAAACTGCCGTTTGCGGTCGCGCTCAACGGCCAGTTCGTCGCGCGCGGCGAGCACGCCACGAAGACGCTCGCCGCCGGCGACAGGCTCGACGTCGTGTCGCCCGTTGCGGGCGGCTGAACTCCGAATCCGAAGGATCGAACCATGACCACACTAACCGCCGACGCCCTCACGCTCTACGGCCAGGCGTTCCCGAGTCGCGTGCTGCTCGGCACGTCCCGCTATCCGTCGCTGCAATCGCTTTCCGACTCCATCGACGCCGCGCGGCCCGGCATGGTCACCGTCGCGCTGCGTCGCCAGTCGGAGACGGGCGAAGCCGGCTTCTTCGACGTGCTCAAGCGCCACGGCGTCGCGCTGCTGCCGAATACCGCGGGCTGCCAGAGCGTCGATGAAGTGCTGACGACCGCCTGCATGGCGCGCGAGGTGTTCGAGATGCCGTGGATCAAGCTCGAGCTGATCGGCGACGACTACACGCTGCAGCCCGACCCGATCGGGCTGGTCGAAGCGGCGGCGAAGCTGATCCGCGACGGCTTCAAGGTGCTGCCCTACTGCACGGAAGATCTCGTGATCGGCCGGCGCCTGCTCGACGCCGGTTGCGAGGCGCTGATGCCGTGGGGCGCGCCGATCGGCACCGGCCGTGGCGTGACCAATCCGTACGGGCTGTGCACGCTGCGCGAGCGTCTGCCGGACGTGCCGCTGATCGTCGACGCGGGCCTTGGCGTGCCGTCGCACGCGTGTCAGGTGATGGAATGGGGCTTCGATGGCGTGCTGCTCAACACCGCGGTGTCGCAGGCGACTTTCCCGTCGCAGATGGCGCGGGCCTTTGCGCTCGGCGTGGAAGCCGGGCGCACGGCGTTTCTCGCCGGGCCGATGGCCGAGCGCGACAGCGCGCAGGCGAGCACGCCGGTCGTCGGCATGCCGTTCTGGCACCAGGACGGGAGCGCCGCATGAGCCTGCTGAATCGCGAAGTGTTCTGGCCTCCGGCGGACGAGCTGATCGAAGTCGCCGAGCGGATTCGCGCGCGGTTGGGCGAGTGGCCCGCGGCTGAAACGCGCTGGCGCATCTGCCTGACCGCGCCGGAAGCGCCGCGGGCCGGCGATCTGATCGTCTTCACCGAGCCGCACGACGCGGACGCGCGGCGGCTCGCGAGCGGCGGCGCGGCCGTGCTCGAAGCGCACGGCGCTTGCGTCACGCTGCACCGGGGCGACGCGCGTTTCGCGCTGAAAGGTCAATGGTCGGATGATTGGCTGGCGGCCCTCGCCGCTTTCCTGGACTGCAACTTCGAGCCGCACGACGCGCTGGTGCTGGCGCTCGCCTGGCGCGCCGGCGACGAAAACAAGGCCGACGCCTGGCCCGTCGATTTCGTGGCATTTCCGCGGGTGGTCGGCTTGCCGGCGGCCCCCGCAGGCGGATTCCAACTGTGCCCGGACCGGCTCGGCCTGTATCCGGTGCTGCCGAGCGCCGAATGGGTCGAGCGCTTGCTCGATCTCGGCGTGCGCACGACGCAACTGCGCCGCAAGACGAACGACGCCGCCGACCTGCAGAGCGAAATCGCACATTCGGTCGAAGCGGGGCGGCGGCACGACGCACAGCTTTTCATCAACGATCACTGGCGCGAGGCGATCGTGGCGGGCGCCTACGGCGTTCATCTCGGCCAGGAAGACGTGCAGACCGCGGATCTGAGCGCGATTGCGAAGGCCGGTCTGCGCCTCGGCCTGTCGACGCACGGGTATTACGAAATGTTGCGCGCGCTGCACTTCAGGCCGAGCTATCTGGCGCTGGGCGCGGTGTTCCCGACCACGACGAAGGTCATGCCGACCAAGCCGCAGGGCCTCGCGCGGCTCGCGCGCTACGTGCAGTTGCTGTCGGGGCGCGTGCCGCTCGTCGCGATCGGCGGAATCGATGCGAAGGCGATGCCCGGCGTGCTCGCGACCGGCGTCGGCAGCGCGGCCGTCGTGCGCGCCGTGACCGAGGCGCCGGACACGCCGGCGGCGGTCTCGGCTTTGCAACAAATGTTTGCTGGTCAACGTTGAAAACTCGGAAAAACAAGGGGGCTCAGGCCTAGGCAAAGCACCGATTGCGCGCAGGCCCTATAATTCGGCCTCTTGCGTCAACGGAATCTCTTACCCAGTGCTTGTTTCTTCCGAGACTCTACTGGAGCTACGCGACGCCGACTTCGGCTACGGCGGCGACCGGCTCGTTCTGTCGAACCTGAACATGCATTTCATGCGTGGGCAGGTGGTCGCGATCATGGGCGGCTCTGGCTGCGGCAAGACCACGACCTTGCGCCTGATCGGCGGCCTCGTGAAGGCGAGCCGCGGTCAAGTGCTGTTCGGCGGCCAGGATGTCGGCGCGCAGACGCGCGAGGGCCTGTACGCCCTGCGCCGCAAAATGGGCATGCTGTTCCAGTTCGGCGCGCTCTTCACTGACCAGACCGTGTTCGAGAACGTGGCGTTTCCGCTGCGCGAGCACACCGATCTGCCGGAAGAGCTGATCCGCGATCTCGTGCTGATGAAGCTGAACGCGGTTGGCCTGCGCGGCGCGCGAGACCTCGCACCGTCGGAGATTTCCGGCGGCATGGCGCGCCGCGTCGCGCTTGCCCGCGCGATAGCACTCGATCCCCAATTGATGATGTACGATGAGCCGTTCGCCGGCCTCGATCCCATCTCGCTCGGCATCACGGCGCAACTGATCCGCACGATCAACGATGCGCTCGGCGCCACCTCCATTCTCGTCACGCACGACGTGCCGGAATCGTTCGCGATCGCGGACTACGTGTATTTCATCGCCAACGGCGGCATTCACGCCGAGGGCACGCCGGCGCAGTTGTGCGCGTCGCAGGACCCGACCGTGCGCCAGTTCATCGACGGCACGCCCGACGGCCCCTTCAAGTTTCACTATGCGGGCACGCCGCTCGCCGCGGATTTCGGCATCGGGGGGCAGGCATGATCAGCGCGCTCGGACGCTGGGTGCTCGACGGTTTCGGCACCGCCGGCTACGCGACGCGCATGTTCGTGCGCCTCGTGCTCGAATTCTTCCCCCTGTTGAGCCGCCCGCGCCTTGTCACGAAGCAGATTCACTTCGTCGGCAATTATTCGCTTGTCATCATTGCGGTGTCGGGCCTGTTCGTCGGCTTCGTGCTCGGCTTGCAGGGCTATTACACGATGAGCCGCTACGGCTCGGAGCAGGCGCTGGGCCTGCTGGTTGCGCTGTCGCTCGTGCGCGAGCTCGGCCCGGTGGTCACTGCGCTGCTCTTCGCGGGGCGCGCGGGCACGTCGCTGACCGCCGAAATCGGTCTGATGAAAGCCGGCGAGCAGCTCACGGCGATGGAAATAATGGCCGTCGACCCGCTGAAAGTGGTCGTCGCGCCGCGCATGTGGGCGGGCATCATCGCCATACCGGTACTGGCGGCCATTTTCAGCGCGGTTGGCGTCGTTGGCGGCTACATCGTCGGCGTGGGGCTGATCGGCGTCGATCCGGGCGCGTTCTGGTCGCAGATGCAGGGCGGCGTGGACGTCTGGAGCGACGTCGGCAACGGCGTCATCAAGAGCATGGTGTTCGGTTTCGCGGTGACGTTCATCGCGTTGTTCCAGGGCTACGAGGCGAGGCCGACGCCGGAAGGCGTGTCGCGCGCGACCACGAAAACCGTCATGTACGCGTCGCTCGCCGTGCTCGGGCTCGATTTCCTGCTGACCGCACTGATGTTCAGCTAATGGACCAAACGCCCGCGCCGGATCCGGCGCGGGCGTCGTGAATGGCACGGACCGTCACGCGCAATCTGCGAAAAGATTCTCTTTGGGAAGACGATGAAAAAGACTGCTCTCGACTTTTGGGTCGGCCTCTTCGTGGTGCTCGGTTTCGTGGCGCTGCTCTTTCTCGCGCTGAAGGCGGGCAACATGAGCTCCCTGTCGTTCCAGCAAACTTACGCGATGAAACTCAAGTTCGACAACATCGGCGGGCTGAAGGCGCGCGCGCCCGTCAAGAGCGCGGGCGTGACGGTCGGGCGCATGGGCAGCATCGGCTTTGACGAGAACACGTACCAGGCCGTCGTCACGATCGATATCGACAAGCAATATCAGTTTCCGAAGGATTCGTCCGCGAAGATCCTGACGTCGGGTCTGCTGGGCGAGCAGTACATCGGCCTCGAACCGGGCGGCGACGATCAGATGCTCAAGGACGGCGACACCATCACGATGACGCAATCGGCCATGGTGCTCGAAAACCTGATCGGCCAGTTCCTTTACAACAAGGCGGCGGATTGCGGCGCCTCGAAACCCGCGGCGGCTCCGGCAGCGCCCGCGCCCGCTTTCCCGGGCGCGGCGAGCGCGATGGGGGCATCGGGCGCGAATGCCGCCTCGGGCGCGGCTCAATAAGGAGAAGAACATGCAGGCCAACGGGATGCGGCGCGCAACCATGGTCGCGTGCGCGGTGGCGCTCGCAGGTTGCGCGACAGTAACGACGCCGACCAAGGGGGACCCCTTCGAGAGCTACAACCGCACGATGTTCACGATCAACGACAAGATCGATCAATACGCGTTGAAGCCGGTGGCGAAGGGTTATGTCTTCGTGGTGCCGGAGCCGGTGCGCAACAGCGTGACCAACTTCTTCTCGAATATCGGCGACGTCTACATCGCCGCGAACAATCTGCTGCAGTTGAAGATCGCGGATGGCGTGTCGGACATCATGCGCGTGGCGATCAACACGGTGTTCGGCGTCGGCGGCCTGTTCGACGTCGCGACCCTCGCGAAGCTGCCGAAGCACGCCGGGGATTTCGGCCTGACCCTCGGCCACTATGGCGTCCCGTCCGGCCCATACGTGGTGCTGCCGCTGCTCGGACCGAGCACCGTGCGCGACACAAGCGGTCTCGTGGTCGACTATTTCGGCAACCCGCTGACCTACGTGAGCCCGGATTCGGTGAGCTGGGCGCTCTACGGCGTGAATCTCATCAATACGCGTGCGAATCTGCTGGGCGCGAGCGACGTGCTCGCCGACGCTGCGCTCGACAAGTATTCGTTCGTGCGCAACGCGTACCTGCAGCGTTGCCAGTATCTGATCTCCGGGGGCGACGGCAACATGCCCGATTACGGCGAAACGCCGCTGCCGACCTACGGTGAGGAGGGCGCGGCCGCTGCGGAAGGCGTATCGGCGACGGCGGCTCCGGCGGTGTCGGCGTCCACGGCGGAAGGCGCGGCGCCTGCTTCGGGCGCGGCGGCCGCGCCCAGTCCGGCGAGCGGCTCGTCCAACACCGTGCCGGGCAACCAGTACGTTCCGCCGCGCGCGCCGCCTGGATTCCCTTCATTCCGCTTACGTTGAGCGGTGTTTCGCTAACGCGCGGTAACATATCTAACGACATTTCTTACGCTTTGGCGCACGCTCCGCCTGAACTCGGTTCCGGCGGAGCGCTCAAACCGAGGCCTCTATTTCTGCAGGGTTTGCGATGAAAAAACTATTTCTTCTTCCCCTCTTTGTCATGCTCGTGGCGTTGTGCGGCACGGCGTCGGCACAGGCCGTCGATACCAACTCGCCCGATCAGATGATCAAGACGGTCACGCAGCAAGTCCTCGACGAAATCAAGTCCGACCAGAAGATTCAATCGGGCGACATCCAGAAGATCACCGAGCTCGTCAACGGGAAGATCCTGCCGTACACCGACTTCACGCGTACGACCTGCCTCGTAATGGGCCGCAACTGGAACTCGGCGACGCCGGAGCAGCAGAAGCAGATCGTCGAGCAGTTCAAAATGCTGCTGATTCGCACGTACTCGGGCGCGCTGGCGCAAGTGCGCAACCAGACGGTGCAGTACAAGCCGTTCCGCGCTTCGCCGGACGACACCGACGTCGTGGTCCGCTCGGTCGTGATGAACAACGGCCAGCCGGTGGAGCTCGACTATCGTCTGTACAAGACGCCGCAAGGCTGGCGCGTGTACGACATCAACGTGCTCGGCGCATGGCTGATCCAGGCGTATCAGCAGCAGTTCAACGAGCAGATTTCGCAGAACGGCGTGAGCGGTCTGCTGCAGTTCCTGACGCAGCGCAACCAGCAGCTTGCGAGCGGCAAGACATCGTGAGTACGCAGGCCTCGGGCGGCCGTATCGAGACGGCCGCATCCCTGACCCACGAGAGCGCGCGGGCCGCGCTCGAGGCGGGCCTGTCGCGCATCGCAGCGGGCGCGACCGAAGTCGATTGCGCGCCGCTTACGCAGTTCGATTCATCCGCGCTCACCGTGCTGCTGGCGTGGGAACGCGCTGCGTCCGCGCGCGGCGCTTCGCTGAACATCGTCAATCTTCCTTCCGGGCTCGTGAGTCTCGCGCGAGCCTATGGCGTCGATACGCTCCTCTCTTTCCGACATTGATCCTGCACTGACTCCGCGTGAGACGCGGCGGCACGGTCGCCGCCGCAATCAGGATCGCTCCGAAGTCGGCTCCAGCCGCTTTGCCCTATAATCAAACGTTTTTTCGGGCCCGAACCCGGCCCTTTTTGTCTGAGTCCGGGTCCGTCAAGCGAAACTCCGCACAATCGAGGCGCGGCCGCGCGAGGCGCGCGCACAGTCCATGTCAGCCATAGAAATCCGAAACGTCCGGAAGCGCTATAAGGAGCTCCAGGCGCTCAAGGGCGTGAGCCTCACGGTGGAAAAGGGCGAGTTCTTCGGCTTGCTCGGCCCGAACGGCGCGGGCAAGACCACGTTGATCAGCATCCTGGCCGGTCTCGCCCGTGCCGATAGCGGCACGATCTCCGTGCGCGGGCACGATGTCGTCAGCGACTTCCGGGTGGCGCGCCGTTCGCTCGGCGTCGTGCCGCAGGAACTGGTGTTCGATCCGTTCTTCACCGTGCGCGAATCCCTGCGGATCCAGTCGGGCTATTTCGGCTTGCGCCACAACGACGACTGGATCGACGAGGTGATGGCCAACCTCGATCTCACCGAGAAAGCCGACGTCAACACGCGGGCGCTCTCGGGCGGGATGAAGCGCCGCGTGCTGGTCGCGCAGGCGCTCGTGCACCGGCCGCCCGTGATCGTGCTCGACGAGCCCACCGCCGGCGTCGACGTGGAACTGCGCCAGACGCTGTGGAAGTTCGTCTCGCGCCTGAATCGCGAAGGCCACACGATCGTGCTGACGACGCACTATCTGGAGGAAGCCGAATCGCTGTGCGACCGGCTCGCGATGCTCCGCCGCGGCGAGGTGGTCGCGCTCGAGCGCACGAGCACGCTGCTGCAGCGTTTCTCGGGCATGCAGCTGTATCTGCGGCTGTCGAACGGCGCGTTGCCTGCCGACCTGCGCACGTTCGAGGTCGATCCGCAAGCGGTGCTGGGCGCGCAGCATCTGCTGCGTCTCGCGAGCTACGACGAGATCGAGCCGATCCTCGCGAAATGCCGCGCGGCGGGCTGCACGTTCGATGAAATCGAAGTGCGCAAGGCGGATCTCGAAGACGTGTTCGTGCAGGTGATGAACGAGCCGGAAGTGGTCGAGGGACTTTCATGAGCGGTTTCCAGACGTTGTTCTACAAGGAGCTGCTGCGCTTCTGGAAGGTCTCGTTTCAGACCGTGCTCGCGCCGGTGGTGACGGCGCTGCTGTATCTGACCATCTTCGGTCACGCGCTCTCGGGCCATGTGCAGATTTATCCGGGCGTCGGCTACACGAGCTTCCTCGTGCCCGGCCTCGTGATGATGAGCGTGCTGCAGAACGCGTTTGCGAACAGCTCCTCGTCGCTGATCCAGTCGAAGATCACCGGCAACCTCGTATTCGTGCTGCTGCCGCCGATCGCGCATTGGGAAATGTTCTTTGCGTACGTGCTGGCGTCGGTCGTGCGGGGCTTGTGCGTCGGCCTGGGTGTGTTCATCGTGACGATATGGTTCATCCCGATGTCTTTTTCCGCGCCGTTCTACATCATTGCGTTCGCGATCCTCGGTTCGGGCATCCTCGGCACGCTCGGCCTGATCGCGGGAATCTGGGCCGACAAGTTCGATCAGCTGGCCGCGTTCCAGAACTTCCTGATCATGCCGCTCACGTTTCTTTCCGGCGTGTTCTACTCGACGCATTCGCTGCCGCCCGTATGGCGCGCGGTGTCGCATCTGAATCCGTTCTTCTACATGATCGACGGCTTTCGCTACGGCTTCTTCGGCCTGTCCGACGTCGATCCGCTGGTGAGCCTCGGCATCGTCGGCGGATTCCTGGCCGTGCTGGCGTTGATCGCCGTGCGTTTGCTCGCGAGCGGCTACAAGCTGCGTCACTAATTCAAGGAGACTTCCATGTTGCCGACTCCGGAGCAGGTGAAGGATTACATCGCCAAAGGCCTCGCTTGCCAGCATCTCGAAGTGGAAGGCGACGGCCAGCACTTTTTCGCGACCATCGTGAGCGATGCGTTCGTCGGCAAGCGGCTGATCGCGCGTCATCAACTGGTTTATGCGGCGCTCGGCGAGCGCATGCGCGAGGGTCTTCATGCGCTCAGCATGAAGACCCTCATGCCCGACGAGTGGAAATCGGCCTGAGTCCACCCGGCGAAGCCGATCAGGTCATACGACTCATTTCAAGCAACACCCGGCATCACCGGCAGACATAGGCAGTAGAGAGTGCGAATCATCAAAGACAATCGCGGCGTCGAAAGCGGCTCCGCAGCAGGCAGCTCGGTCGAAGGACACGTCATCATGGATAAACTGGTCATCACGGGGGCGCGCAGCTCTCCGGCGAAATCACCGTATCGGGCGCGAAGAACGCGGCTCTGCCGATTCTTTGCGCAAGCCTTCTCACCGCGGACGACGTCCATCTGTCGAACGTTCCGAATCTTCAGGACGTGCGCACCACGCTCAAGCTGCTGAAGCAGATGGGCGTCCAGTCCGAAGTATCTGCGGACGGCTGCGTGACGCTGAACGCATCGAAGGTCGACAATCTCGTCGCGCCGTACGAAATGGTGAAGACGATGCGCGCGTCGATTCTGGTGCTCGGGCCGCTCGTCGCGCGCTTCGGCGAGGCGAAGGTGTCGCTGCCGGGCGGCTGCGCAATCGGCACGCGGCCGGTCGATCAGCACATCAAGGGCCTACAGGCGATGGGCGCCGAGATTAACATCGAGCACGGCTTCATCGAGGCGTGCGCGAAGCGTCTGAAGGGCGCGCGCATCATCACCGACATGATCACCGTCACCGGCACGGAGAACCTGCTGATGGCGGCGGTGCTGGCCGATGGCGAGACCGTCATCGAGAACGCGGCGCGCGAGCCGGAAGTGAGCGACCTCGCGCATCTGCTCGTCGCGATGGGCGCAAGGATCGACGGCATCGGCACGGACCGGCTCGTGATTCAGGGCGTCGAGAAGCTGCACGGCGCGAAGCACGATGTCGTGCCGGACCGCATCGAAGCCGGCACGTTCTTGTGCGTGGCGGCGGCGGCGGGCGGCGATGTCACGCTGTGTCGCGTGAGCTCGCATCTGCTGGATGCGGTCACGGCCAAGCTGCGCGAAGCGGGCGTGACCATCGAGGAAGGCGACGACTGGATGCGCGTGCGCATGGCGAAGCGCCCCGACGCGGTGAACATTCGCACGTCCGAATATCCGGCCTTCCCGACTGACATGCAGGCGCAGTTCATGGCGCTCAACGCGATCGCGAACGGCACGTCGCAAGTGGTCGAGACGATCTTCGAGAACCGCTTCATGCACGTGCAGGAGCTGAACCGTTTGGGCGCGAGCATCACGATCGACGGCAATACGGCGCTGGTCGCCGGCGTCGAGGAGCTCTCCGGCGCGAAGGTCATGGCGACGGATCTGCGCGCGTCGGCCAGCCTCGTGATCGCGGCGATGTGCGCCGACGGCGAGACGCTCATCGACCGCATCTACCATCTGGATCGCGGCTACGACCGCATGGAGTCGAAGCTGACGGCCGTGGGCGCGAACGTGCGCCGCATCAAGGGCAGCGGGAACGAGCAATGAGTTCGCTGCCGCAGACGTCGTCGTCGGTGGAACCGAGTGCGCCGCTCACGTTCGCGCTCTCGAAAGGGCGTATCTTCGAGGAAACGCTGCCGCTGCTCGCCACCGCTGGCGTCCAGGTGGCGGAAGACCCGGAGCGCTCGCGCAAGCTCATTCTTCCGACCACCAACCCGAACCTGCGCGTGATCATCGTGCGCGCGACCGATGTGCCGACCTATGTCGAATACGGCGCGGCGGACTTCGGCGTGGCGGGCAAGGACGTGCTGATCGAGCACGGCGGCAGCGGTCTGTATCAGCCGGTCGATCTGGACATCGCGCGGTGCCGCATGTCGGTGGCGGTCAAGGCGGGGTTCGACTATGCGAACGCGGTGCGCCAGGGTGCGCGCCTGCGCGTCGCGACGAAGTACACGGAGACCGCCCGTCAGCATTTCGCGGCGAAGGGCGTGCATGTCGATCTGATCAAGCTGTACGGCTCGATGGAACTCGCGCCGCTCGTCGGCCTCGCGGACGCGATCGTCGACCTGGTCAGCTCGGGCGGCACGCTGCGGGCGAACAATCTGGTCGAGGTGGAGGAGATCATGCAGATTTCGTCGCGCCTCGTCGTGAACCAGGCGGCGCTCAAGCTCAAGCGCGCGGCGCTCAAGCCGTTCCTCGAAGCCTTCGAGCGCGCCACGGGCGGTACGGAAAATTAGGCGAGCCGCACGCTGCGGCGCGCCCCAGGCAAAACGGAAAACCAGCATGTCCATCAAGATTCGCAAACTCGATTCCAGCACCGATGGTTTTCAGAAGGCGCTGCGCGCGGTCCTCGCATTCGAAGCGAGCGAGGACGAAGCGATCGAGCGCTCGGTCGCGCAGATTCTCGCGGATGTCAAGGCGCGCCGTGATGCGGCCGTGCTCGAATACACCAACAGGTTCGATCGCCTGAAGGCGGACAGCGTCGCGGCGCTCGAACTGCCGCTGTCCGAAATGGAAGCCGCGCTCGAAGGGCTCGAGCCGAAGCGCCGCGCGGCGCTCGAGGCGGCGGCGGCGCGCGTGCGCGGCTATCACGAGAAACAGCGCATCGAGTGCGGCAGCCATAGCTGGCAATACACCGAAGCCGACGGCACCGTGCTCGGCCAGAAGGTGACGCCGCTCGATCGCGCGGGCATCTACGTGCCGGGCGGCAAGGCGGCGTATCCGTCGTCGGTGCTGATGAACGCGATCCCGGCGCGCGTCGCGGGCGTGAAGGAAATCGTGATGGTCGTGCCGACGCCCGACGGCGTGAAGAATCCGCTCGTGCTCGCGGCGGCGCTGCTCGTCGGCGTGGACCGCGTGTTTACGATCGGCGGCGCGCAGGCGGTCGGCGCGCTCGCGTACGGCACGGACACGATTCCTGCCGTCGACAAGATTTGCGGCCCGGGCAACGCGTATGTCGCGTCGGCGAAGCGTCGCGTGTTCGGTACGGTCGGCATCGACATGATCGCCGGGCCGTCCGAGATTCTCGTCATTTGCGACGCCACCACCGATCCGCGCTGGGTCGTGATGGACTTCTTCTCGCAAGCCGAGCACGACGAGCTCGCGCAATCCATTCTGCTGTGCCCGGACGATGCGTTCATTCAGCGCGTGGAAGATGCGATCGTCGAATTGCTGCCCGCGATGCCGCGCCGCGAGGTCATCCAGCACTCGCTCGAGGATCGCGGCGCGCTCATCAAGGTGAAGGATATGGCCGAAGCGTGCGCGATCGCCAACGACATCGCGCCCGAGCACCTGGAGATTTCCGCGCTCGATCCGCATCAATGGGCCGCGCAGATCCACAACGCGGGGGCCATGTTCCTCGGCCGCTACACGAGCGAGAGCCTCGGTGACTACTGCGCCGGCCCGAACCACGTTTTGCCCACGTCGCGCACGGCGCGTTTCTCGTCTCCGCTCGGCGTGTACGATTTCATGAAGCGCTCGAGCGTGATCGAAGTGAGCGCGGACGGCGCGCAGACGCTCGGCGAGATCGCGGCCGAACTGGCGTACGGCGAAGGCTTGCAGGCGCATGCGCGCAGCGCGGAATACCGGATGAAGAACGTCGGCTGAGCCAGGCCGGCCCGAGACTGAACAAGGCGGCCTGAGAGCCGCCGTTTGTCCGGCGAGAGAGACGCCGGGAAATCACGACCACGACACAAGACATCATTCGTCCCGACGTTCTCGCGATGACGAGCTATCCCGTGCCCGATGCCACGGGCCTAATCAAGCTCGACGCGATGGAGAATCCCTACACGCTGCCCGCCGATCTCGCAGGCGTCGCGTTGAACCGCTATCCGGCGTCGCGTCCCGCCGAGCTGCTCGCGAAGATCAAGCGCGGTGCGCGTGCCCGCGGCCTGCGACGTGCTGCTCGGCAACGGCTCGGACGAGCTGATCAGCATAATGTCGGTCGCGTGCTCGAAGCCAGGCGCGAAGGTCGTGGCGCCGGTGCCGGGGTTCGTGATGTACGAGATCTCGGCGAAGTTCGCGCATCTGGAGTTCATCGGCGTGCCGCTGAAGGCGGACTTCACGCTCGACGCCGATGCGCTGGTCGCCGCAATCGGCGAGCATGCGCCGGCGCTCGTGTATCCCGCGTATCCGAACAACCCGACCGGCACGCTCTACGACGATGCCGACATGGAGCGCGTGATCGCCGCGGCGAAACGGAGTCTCGTGGTGATCGATGAGGCCTATCAGCCGTTCGCCGGGAAGAGCTGGATGCCGCGCGCAGCCGACTTCGACAACGTCGTCGTGATGCGCACCGTCTCCAAGCTCGGGCTCGCGGGCATTCGCCTCGGCTACATGGCGGCGCGCCCCGAGTGGATCATGCAGTTCGACAAGGTGCGCCCGCCGTACAACATCAACGTGCTGACGCAGGCAACCGCCGACTTCCTGCTCGATCATCTCGACGTGCTCGACGCCCAGGCCGCCGATTTGCGCGCCCAGCGCGCCGTGCTCGCGCGCGAAGTCGCCGCGCTGCCTGGCATGACGGTTTTCCCGAGCGCGGGCAACTTCCTGCTGGTGCGCGTGCAGGACGCGGCCGTTGCTTTCGAAACCCTTCTGACTTCGCGGGTTTTGATCAAAAACGTGGGTAAAATGCATCCGTTGCTGGCCGATTGCGTGCGTTTGACGGTCGGAACGGCCGAAGAGAACGCGCACATGATCGCGGCGCTGAAAAAGCTCGCACCGCACTGAACCCCACTTTCGATAAGTCTCAAGGAATCACCATGCGCATTGCGGAAGTCGTTCGCAACACCAGCGAAACGCAGATCCGTGTGAAGCTCGATCTGGACGGCACCGGCAAGCAGAGGCTTGCCACCGGCGTCCCGTTCCTCGATCACATGCTCGACCAGATCGCCCGTCACGGGCTCATCGACCTCGAAATCGAAGCGCATGGCGACCTCCATATCGACCACCACCACACTGTCGAAGACACCGGCATCACACTCGGGCAGGCGGTGGCGAAGGCCATCGGCGACCGCAGGGGCATTCGCCGCTACGGGCACGCGTACGTGCCGCTGGACGAGGCGCTCTCACGCGTCGTCATCGACTTTTCCGGGCGGCCCGGTCTCGAATTCCACGTGCCGTTCACGCGCGCGCGCATCGGCACGTTCGACGTCGATCTCACCATCGAATTCTTTCGCGGATTCGTGAATCACGCGGGCGTGACGCTGCATATCGACAACCTGCGCGGCATCAACGCGCACCATCAGGTCGAAACCGTGTTCAAGGCGTTCGGCCGCGCGCTGCGCATGGCAGTCGAGGTCGACGAGCGCGCGGCAGGACAGATCCCCTCCACCAAAGGAAGCCTCTGATCGACCGACGCCGGTTCGGCGCATGACCGAAAGTGGTGCGTCGGACACGAATGGCTGCCCGCGATGGATCTGTTCAAATCGTTCATATCGTTGCTCGCGCTGATCAATCCAGTCGGCGCGATACCGTTTTTTCTCAGCCTGACCTCGCAGCAGTCCGATACGGAAAAGCGCAACACGATTCGCGTCGCGTCCATTTCGGTGTTCTGCGTGATCGCGGTGACGGCGCTGCTCGGCCAGCAGATCATCGCGTTCTTCGGCATTTCGGTGGGGTCGTTCGAAGTGGGCGGCGGCATCATCATGCTGCTCATGGCGATCAGCATGTTGAACGCGCAGGTCGGCAACGCGCGCTCGACGCCGGAAGAACGCATGGAAGCCGAGGAGCGCAACAGCATCGCGGTCGTGCCGCTCGCGATTCCGCTGCTCACCGGCCCCGGCTCGATCAGCACGGTGATCGTCTATGCTGCCAATGCGCAGCACTGGTACGACCGTTTCGGGCTCGTCGTGCTGGGCGCGATCATCGCGGGGCTGTGCTTCGGCGCGCTGAACCTCGCCGAGCCGATTGCGCGCTGGGTCGGGCGCACGGGAATCAATATCGGCACGCGTCTCATGGGTTTGATGTTGTCCGCGTTGGCGGTGGAGTTCATCGTCAACGGGTTGAAGGCCTTGATGCCATCTTTGAAATGAAAACTTCGATTGCGATTGTTGATTACGGAATGGGCAACCTGCGCTCGGTCTACCAGGCGCTGAAAAAGGCTGCTCCAGAGGCGGATGTGGCGATCGTCGATCAGCCCGAAGGCATTCGCACGGCGGATCGCGTGGTGCTGCCGGGCCAGGGCGCGATGCGCGACTGCATGGGGCATCTGGCCGAATCGGGCTTGCAGGAAGCGGTGATGCAGGCGGCGCGCGAGAAGCCGATGCTCGGTGTGTGCGTCGGCGAGCAGATGCTCTTCGACTGGAGCGAGGAAGGCGACACGAAGGGCCTGGGCCTTCTGCCGGGCAAGGTCGTGCGCTTCCGGCTCGACGGCATGCTGCAGGACGACGGCTCGCGCTTCAAGGTGCCGCAGATGGGCTGGAACCGCGCCCGCCAGACGCTGCGGCACCCGATCTGGGACGGCATCGCGGACGGCGCGTTTTTCTACTTCGTGCACAGCTATTACGTCGTGCCGGACAACCCAGCGCATACGTCGGGCGAAACGGTGTACGGCGATGCGTTCACGTCGGCGGTAGCGCGCGACAACATCTTCGCGACCCAATTTCACCCGGAGAAGAGCGCGGACGCCGGATTGCGCCTGTACCGCAATTTCGTGCACTGGAACCCGTGAAACGGCGCGCACGCTAGCGTTTTCGCCTATTACGACGTGCGCATGACCGTTGCAAGACTTGTACTACACTAGCGAGACGGCTCGCGGAGGGCACCAGACCGCGCCCGCGCCATTTTGATCAACTCCACCCAGAAATTACGCGATACCTATGCTGCTCATTCCGGCTATCGATCTTAAGGACGGTCAGTGCGTGCGCCTCAAGCAGGGCGATATGGACCAGGCGACCATTTTTTCAGAAGATTCGGCAGCAATGGCCCGACATTGGGTCGATCGCGGCGCGCGGCGGCTGCATCTGGTCGACCTGAACGGGGCATTCGCGGGCAAGCCGAGGAACGGCGACGCGATCCGCGCGATCATCGATGAAGTGGGCAGCGAGATTCCCGTGCAACTGGGCGGCGGCATCCGCGACCTCGAAACCATCGAGCGCTATCTGGACGACGGCCTCGCGTATGTGATCATCGGCACGGCGGCGGTGAAGAATCCCGGTTTCCTGCAGGACGCGTGCACCGCGTTCGCGGGGCACATCATAGTCGGGCTGGACGCGAAGGACGGCAAGGTGGCCACCGACGGCTGGAGCAAGCTGACCGGCCACGAAGTCGTGGACCTCGGCTGCAAGTTCGAGGACTACGGCTGCGAGTCGATCATCTACACCGACATCGGCCGCGACGGCATGCTTCAGGGCATCAACATCGACGCGACCGTGCGTCTCGCGCAGGCGGTGAAGATTCCGGTGATCGCGAGCGGCGGGCTGTCGAGCATCGCGGATATCGAATCGCTTTGCGAAGTCGAGGGGGAAGGCATCGAAGGCGTCATCTGCGGCCGCGCTATCTACTCCGGCGACTTCGATTTCCAGTCCGCCCAGACGCGCGCCGACGCGCTGCGCGAAGCAGACGGCGCCTAAGCTCCTCGTTTTCGCTCTTGCGCGAGCACCCTGAAGTAAGCCGGGCGGCGTGTGCCGCCCTCACTTCGTATCGAACCGGCAGTGGCAAGAACATGGCTCTCGCAAAACGCATCATTCCCTGTCTCGACGTGACCGCGGGCCGCGTCGTCAAAGGGGTCAACTTCGTCGAACTGCGCGACGCGGGCGACCCCGTCGAAATCGCGCGCCGCTACGACGATCAGGGCGCCGACGAACTCACGTTCCTCGACATCACCGCGACCTCCGATCAGCGCGATCTCATCCTGCCGATCATCGAGGCGGTCGCGTCGCAGGTGTTCATTCCGCTGACCGTCGGCGGCGGCGTGCGCGCGGTGGAAGACGTGCGCCGCCTGCTCAAAGCGGGCGCGGACAAGATCAGCATGAATTCGTCGGCGGTGGCCAATCCGCAGCTCGTGCGCGACGCGTCGGACAAGCACGGCTCGCAGTGCATCGTCGTCGCGATCGACGCGAAGCGCGTTTCCGCGGACGGCGAAGCGCCGCGCTGGGAAGTCTTCACGCACGGTGGCCGCAAGGCGACGGGCATCGATGCGATCGAATGGGCGCGCAAGATGGCCGAGTTCGGCGCGGGCGAAATCCTGTTGACGAGCATGGACCGTGACGGCACCAAATCCGGCTTCGATCTCGGGTTGACGCGCGCGGTGTCGGACGCCGTACCCGTGCCGGTGATCACATCGGGCGGCGTCGGGTCGCTGCAGCATCTGGCGGACGGCATCGTCGAAGGGCACGCGGACGCCGTGCTTGCCGCGAGCATTTTCCACTACGGCGAGCACACGGTGGGCGAGGCCAAGCGCTTCATGGCCGATCAGGGCATTTCGGTGAGGACGTAAGCTGTGAGCGACGAATCGAACACGTCGGCAATCTGGCTCGACAAGGTGAAATGGGACGCGAACGGCCTCGTGCCGGTGATCGCGCAAGAGGCATCGACCAACGACGTGCTGATGTTTGCTTGGATGAATCGCGAGGCGCTCGCGAAGACCATCGAACTGAAGCGCGCGGTGTATTTTTCGCGTTCGCGCCAGCGCCTGTGGTTCAAGGGCGAGGAATCGGGGCACGTTCAGCACGTTTACGAAGTGCGCCTCGACTGCGACGAGGACGTCGTGCTGCTCAAGGTCGAGCAGGTGTCGGGCATCGCGTGCCACACCGGCCGCCATTCCTGTTTTTTCCAGAAATTCGAAGGCACGGCGGAGAACGGCGAGTGGGTCGCCGTCGAGCCGGTCCTGAAAGACCCAGAAAGCATCTACAAATGACGCAAGCCAACACGCTCGACACGCTGCTGCGCCTCGCCTCCGTCATCGACAGCCGCAAGGGCGGCGATCCGGAACAATCCTACGTTTCCCGACTCTTTCACAAAGGTGACGACGCGGTCCTGAAGAAGATCGGCGAAGAGGCGACGGAAGTCGTGCTCGCCGCGAAAGACGTGCGCCACGGCGGCGTGCCCAAGGCGCTCGTCGGTGAAGTCGCCGATTTGTGGTTTCATTGTCTCGTGATGCTGTCGCACTTCGACCTGAGCCCTGCAGAGGTCATCGCGGAACTGGAGCGGCGCGGAGGCTTGTCGGGGATCGAGGAAAAAGCGCTGCGCAAATCGCGCGAGCGCGAGCAGAACGGCGGCTGACGAGCATCTCGCTTCCCAAGACAAGGAGGGCAAGCATGAACCGGCCTTACGAACCCTACCCGCCGCCCGTGGTTCAGAATTCGACCGATCCCGAGCGTCTGCGCAGACTGCGCACGTTCACGGATGTTCTGTACGCCTTGTACGCCGTTTACTGGCTGACGGGCGGGCTGACCGGCCTGGTCGCGACATTCTCAATTACATCAAGCGCGGCGATGTCATCGGTACGCCATATGAGGGATCACTTCACCTGGCAGATCCGCACCTTCTGGTGGGCGGTGCTGGGCCACGTGATCGGTTTCGCGCTGCTCTGGATCGGCATCGGCTTCCTGATTCTCGGCGTGGTCAGCATCTGGACGCTCTATCGCATCATCAAGGGCTGGCTGTTCCTCTACGAAAACAAGACGATCGAACCGCGGGCGTGGTTCTGATCCAGCGGTGATCATCAGGCCCGGCAACGGGAGACACGGAATATTCATGAGCCAAGACAACTGCATTTTCTGCAAGATCGCCTCTGGGCGACTTCCGAGCACGAAAGTTTACGAGGACGACGAGTTCGTCGCCTTCAACGACATCAATCCGGCGGCGCCCGTGCACGTGCTGGTGATCCCGCGCAAGCACATCGAGACGCTTTCGCATTGCACAGAAAATGACACTCCGCTGCTTGGTAGAATGGTGAGTCTCGTCGGACGTTTGGCCAAGGATCTGGGTGTGTCCTACACGGGCGGCGACACGGGCTTTCGCACGGTAATCAATACCGGTCCGGGCGGCGGGCAAGAAGTGTATCACATCCACGCGCATTTGCTGGCCGGCGAGCGCCCGTGGCGCCGAATGGGTTGATGCCGCAATCTTTGTTGCCATTCTCCTTTCCAATGAAATATTGGGCGAGCAAAATTGATAGTTGACAGTTGAGGTGACTTGCCTCGGCTCAGGCTGCAAGGCCGATCTTCCGTTCCATATTCGATCGAGCGGAATTACGGAGAGTTTTCATTTATGGGTTCGTTAAGCATTTGGCATTGGTTGATCGTTTTGCTGATCGTGGCGCTCGTCTTTGGTACGAAGAAACTGCGTAATATCGGCGGCGATCTGGGTGGCGCGGTCAAGGGTTTCAAGGAAGGCATGCGCGAAGGCGAAACGCCGGCAAATTCGTCCGACCAGCGCGAACTGCCGCGTAACGGCGCGGTGGACGTCGAGGCGAAGGACAAATCCCGCTCGAGCGACTACCGTTAATCCGGCCGCAGACCGCAACCATCCACTTCTCGTTCCATGCTCGATCTCGGTCTGACCAAAATGGCGGTCATCGGCGTCGTGGCGCTGGTGGTCCTCGGGCCGGAGCGCCTGCCCGGCGTCGCGCGCACGGCGGGGGCGCTCTTTGGGCGCGCGCAACGCTACATCAACGACGTCAAGTCGGAAGTGGCGCGCGAGATGGAACTCGATGAGCTCAAGAAGATGCGCACCGAGTTCGAGAGCGCGGCATCGAACGTCGAGTCGTCGATTCAGGACACGCTGCGCTGCCACGAGTCCGAACTGAACGATGCGTGGAACCAGGGCACGTCGGTCGCGCCGAGCATTGCCGGCGGGGCGGCCGAATCGGCGGATAGCGCCGTATCCGACAAACCGTGGGACAGCGCCTCGGCGTCGCGCCCCAAACGCAAGAACTGGCGCGTCAAGCAGAGCGCGGTTTCCAACTGGTACAAGCGCACGACCGCGCATCGCACGCGGGTTCAATCGGGTGCGGCGCGCGTCGCTCGCCATACGCCCGCCACCTTGCGCCGGCCGACGAAGTTTTTCTGAGAGCCGCACTTCTCCATCGATGATTCCTACCGAGGGCCGGCGTGAGCGACCCGCAACACACTGAAGAAGAGCCCGTCGAAGAGACGTTCATTTCCCATCTGGTCGAATTGCGCGACCGGATCATCCGCGCGGGCGCTTCGGTCATCGTGGTGTTCATCGCGCTGGTGTACTGGGCGCCGGACATCTTCAAGCTGCTGGCGCGTCCGCTGATGCAGAATCTGCCGCGCGACGGCAAGATGATCGTGACGGAAGTCACCGGCTCGTTCTTCGTGCCGATGAAGGTGACGATGCTCGTCGCGTTCGTGATCGTGCTGCCGTTCGTGCTGTACCAGATCTGGGCGTTCGTCGCGCCCGGCTTGTATCAGCACGAGAAGAAGCTCGTCGCGCCGCTCGTCTTCAGCAGCTACACGCTCTTCCTGTGCGGCATGGCGTTCGCGTACTTCGTCGTGTTCCCGACGATCTTCCGCGTGATGGCGCACTACAACGCGCCGCTCGGCGCGGAAATGACGACAGATATCGACAATTACCTGAGCTTCGTCCTGACGATGTTCCTCGCGTTCGGGGTGACGTTCGAGGTGCCGATCGTCGTCGTGCTGCTCGCGCGCATGGGTGTGGTGTCGATCCAGAAGCTCGGGCAGATTCGTCCGTATGTGATCGTCGGCGCGTTCGTCATTTCGGCGGTCGTCACGCCGCCCGAAGTCTTCTCGCAACTGATTCTCGCGATTCCGCTCGTCGTTCTCTACGAGGCGGGCATCATCGCGGCGCGGTTGACGATCGGCAAGGAAAGGGTCGAGAATGAGGAAGCGGCCGCGAAGTAGGTGCGGCCGATTGTCGCGCCGGCGAGTCGGACAAACGACGGGTCCCGACGCAAAAAGGCAGCTTCGAGCGCTCGAAGCTGCCTTTTGCTTCATGGCCACCGGGCCTTATTCGTCACCCTGGTCGCCCTGATCGCCTTGATCTTCGTCCGGCATCTGCGGCGCGAGCGGCGGCGCTGGACGCTTGCCGATCATCACGTTGACGTCCAATTCCTTGTTCTTGCGCATCAGATGAACCTTCACCGACGTGCCCGGCTTGATCTGCGCGACGACGTTGAGCAGGCGCGTCGTGTCGGTGATGGTGTCGTCGTCGATTGATACCAGGATGTCGCCCGGCTTGATGCCGGCCTTGTCCGCCGGGCCACCCTGCAGCACCCCCGCGACGATCGCGCCGGACTTCTGATCCAGCCCGAACGATTCGGCGATCTCCGGCGTCACATCCTGCGGCTCGACGCCGATCCAGCCGCGTGTCACGGTGCCGGTCGTGATGATGCTCTCCAGCACGCTGCGCGCCGTCGACACGGGAATGGCGAAGCCGATGCCGAGCGAGCCTCCGCTTCGCGAGTAAATCGCCGTATTGATGCCGAGCAGATTGCCGTTCACGTCCACCAGCGCACCGCCGGAGTTGCCGGGGTTGATCGCCGCGTCGGTCTGGATGAAGTTCTCGAACGTGTTGATGCCGAGGTGATTGCGCCCGAGCGCGCTCACGATGCCCATCGTGACCGTCTGGCCCACGCCGAACGGATTGCCGATCGCGAGCACGACGTCGCCGACGCGCGTCTGGTTCATCCGGCTGAGCGTGATGGTCGGCAGGTTGGTCATGTTGATCTTCAGCACGGCGAGGTCGGTTTCCGGGTCGACGCCGATCACTTTCGCGCTCGACGTGCGGCCGTCTGCCAGGGCGACTTCAATTTGATCCGCCCCATCGACGACATGCTGGTTCGTTAGAATGTAACCTTCCGGGCTGACGATGACGCCGGAGCCGAGATTCGACGCGGGCGGCTCGTCGCTCTTGCGCTTGTTCTTGTCACCGAAGAAGTAGCGGAACAGCGGGTCTTTCGCACGCGGGTCGGGCGGCAGGTTGCCGTCCTTGCTGGAAAACACGTTCACGACGGCCGGCATCGCCTTTTGCGCGCCTTCCGAATAGGACGACTGGAGCGGGCGCGAGCCGATGCTCGGCGCCACTTCCCGCAGCGCGACGATCGGCTCGGCGAGTTGCTTGCCGAATTGTCCCTGGCGTTGAAGCCACTGCGGTTTCAAGGTCGCGATGATGAACATCAGGGCCAAAAGCACGGTGACCGCTTGGGCAAAAAATAGCCAGAAGCGTCTAAGCATTTGAAGGGATAGAAGATTTCATGGATCGGATCGAACTCGAATTGTATCTGAACAATCTGCTGGAAATCGGCCGCTTCAAGGACTATTGCCCGAACGGTCTGCAGGTTGAAGGCACGCGCCGCGTGCAGAAGATCGCCACCGGCGTGACCGCCTCGCTGGTGTTTCTGGAAGCCGCGCTGGAGTGGGGCGCGGACACCGTGCTCGTGCATCACGGCTACTTCTGGCGCAACGAGGAGGCACAGATCACGGGACGCAAATATCGACGTTTGCGCACGCTGATCGCCAACGACATCAATCTCTTTGCCTACCATCTTCCGCTCGATTCGCATCCGGAACTGGGCAATAACGCGCAGATCGGCGCGCGGCTCGGCCTGATCGCGGACGGTCGTTTCGCCGATCAGGATCTCGGCTGGCTTGCGACGCTCGCGATGCCCCTTTCGCTCGAGCACTTCAGCGCGATGGTCGAGAACGCACTTGGCCGCAAGCCGATCGTATTCGGCGATTCGGGCAAGGAGTTGCGGCGCGTGGCATGGTGCACCGGCGGCGCGCAGGGCTATTTCGACGAAGCCATCGCGGCCGGCGCGGACGTGTATCTCAGCGGCGAGGTCTCCGAGCAGACGATGCACATCGCGGCGGAATCCGGCGTGGCGTACATCGGGGCCGGCCACCACGCGACGGAGCGTTGTGGCGTGCAGGCGGTGGGTTCGCACCTGTCCGAGCAATTCGATATCGAGCATCTTTTTATCGATATCGATAATCCGGTTTAATGCGTCTTTAAGCCGGCTCGGCCATTACCGGTGCTTGCAGTTGCCTTAAATGAATGCGTCACGAGATTGCGCGAAAAACGTGGGGGAAAACCCTGAAGCATCAATCACTTCGAGTGATTTTTGCTAGCGAGGCCTTGTAAATGCCAACTCCATTCGCGCACACTAGCGGCGGAACACTGATGTGACGGTATAAATCCAACTCAGAAGTGGGGCGTGTGATGCGAGACAAGGATGAAAAACGCGTCGACGGCGGTCGCCGTACCTGGCTGATTGCGACGACCGTAGCTGGTGGTTTCGGAGGTATGGCAACCCTGGTGCCGTTCGTCGGTTCGTTTGCGCCGTCGGAGAAGGCCAAGGCGGCGGGCGCGCCCGTCGAGGTCGATATCAGCGGACTCAAGCTGGGCGAAATGATGATCGTCGCCTGGCGCGGCAAGCCGGTGTGGATTCTGAACCGCACCGATGAAATGCTGGCCGACGTCAAGAAGGCCGACAACGAAGTGGCGGACCCGAAGTCCAAGATGGAATTTTCGATGCCGTTGCCGGAGTACTGCAACAACGAGTATCGCTCGCGCGCCGACCACAAGAATATTCTCGTGGCTGTTGCCGTGTGCACGCATCTGGGCTGCACGCCGACGCCGCGTTTCCAGGAAGGCCCTCAACCCAATCTCCCCGATAACTGGCCGGGCGGCTTCCTCTGCCCGTGCCACGGCTCAACCTACGACCTGGCGGGCCGCGTCTTCAAGAACAAGCCTGCGCCGCAGAACCTGGACATTCCGCCGTTCATGTTCACTTTCGCGATGCAACTCGTGATCGGCAAGGACGAAAAGGGAGAGGCTTAAATGGCTAGCGCAGAAAAGGAAGTAGAGACAACGGGCCTGACCGGTTGGATCGATCGCCGGTTTCCGCTGACCTCGACCTGGAAGAAACACGTTTCCGAATACTACGCGCCGAAGAACTTCAATTTCTGGTACTTCTTCGGCTCGCTGGCGTTGCTGGTGCTGGTCAACCAGATCGTCACCGGCATCTTTCTGACGATGAACTACAAGCCCGACGCGACGCTCGCGTTCGCGTCGGTCGAGTACATCATGCGCGAGGTGCCGTGGGGCTGGCTGATCCGCTACATGCACTCGACGGGCGCATCGATGTTCTTCTTCGTCGTGTATCTGCACATGTTCCGCGGGCTGATGTACGGGTCGTATCGCAAGCTGCGCGAGCTCGTGTGGATCTTCGGTTGCGCGATTTTCCTGTGTCTCATGGCCGAAGCGTTTTTCGGCTATCTGCTGCCGTGGGGGCAGATGTCGTTCTGGGGCGCGCAGGTGATCGTGAACCTTTTCTCGGCGATTCCCTTCATCGGGCCGGACCTGTCGCTGTGGATTCGCGGCGACTATGTCGTGTCCGACGTCACGCTGAACCGCTTCTTCGCATTTCACGTGATCGCCATTCCGCTGGTACTGATCGGTCTCGTGGTCGCGCACCTGGTCGCGCTGCACGAAGTCGGCTCGAACAATCCGGACGGCGTCGAGATCAAGGCGAAGAAGGACGCGAACGGCATCCCGCTCGACGGCATTCCGTTCCATCCATATTACTCCGTGCACGACTTCATGGGCGTGTGCGTGTTTCTGCTGATTTTCGCGGCGATCATCTTCTTCGCGCCGGAAATGGGCGGCTACTTCCTCGAGGCGAACAACTTCGTGCCGGCCAATCCGCTGCAGACGCCGCCGGAAATCGCGCCGGTGTGGTATTTCACTGCATTCTACGCGATGCTTCGCGCCACCACCGATCCGTTCAAGATCGTGCTGATGATCGTGATCGCGTTGCTCGGCCTGCTCGCGCTGTTGCGCGCGCGCGGCAAGTGGCGTCTCGGCTTGCCGGTGCTCGCGGTCCTCGTGCTGATTTTCATGGCGCTGACGGAATCGAAGTTCTGGGGCGTGGTGGTAATGGGAACGGCCGTGGTCTCGCTGTTCTTCCTGCCGTGGCTGGACAGCAGCCCGGTCAAGTCGATCCGCTACCGGCCGCTCTTCCACAAGGTCTTCTATGCGATTTTCGTGTTCGCGTTCCTGATGCTCGGCTTCCTGGGCACGCGGCCACCATCGCCGGCCGCGACGCTGATCGCGCAGATCTGCGCGCTGATCTACTTCGCGTTCTTCCTCGGCATGCCTTTCTGGACGCCGCGCGGCAAATTCAAGACGCCGCCTGAGCGAGTGCACTACAAACCTCACTGAGCTCAAGTCCGGAGACAAATACGATGAAAAAATGGCTCTCTGCAATAGCGATGATCGGCGCGACGCTGCTCGTGTTCGGCGCGGCGCCGGCGTTTGCGCAGGAAGAGGCGGTGCTCGATCGGGCGCCCGACAGCACGGACAATCTCGCGTCCTTGCAGCATGGCGCGCAAATCTTTGTAAACTATTGCCTGAACTGCCATAGCGCGAACCTGATGCGGTACAACAGGCTGAGCGATCTCGGCATCACCGAACAGCAGATTCAGGAGAATCTGCTGTTCACCACGGACAAGGTCGGCAACACGATGTCGATCGCCATGCGTCCGGAAGACGCGAAAGCGTGGTTCGGCGCGTCGCCGCCGGATTTGTCGGTGGAGGCGCGGGCTCGCGGCAAGGACTGGCTCTACACGTACTTGCGTAGTTTTTACCGTGATCCGACCCGGCCGACCGGGTGGAACAACCGCGTATACGAGAACGTCGGCATGCCGCACGTGCTGTGGACGCTTCAGGGCATCCGGGATGCCAAATTCGAGACGGATACGGACGAAAAGACCGGCGAAAAGGTCAGAAGATTCGTGGGTTACACTCAGGTAACGCCTGTTGCCATGTCTTCCATGGATTATGATTTTGCTGTGGCCGATCTCGTTTCGTACATGTCGTGGATGTCGGAACCCGCGCAGCAGACGCGCAAGCGGCTCGGCGTCTGGGTTCTGCTGTTCCTGGCGCTCTTGAGTTTCCTCGCGTGGCGCCTGAACGCGGCATACTGGAAAGCTATCAAATAGCACGCCTTCGACGGCGTGAGTCGGCGCGACGACGCTTTTCCGCGGGAAAGCGTCGCGGCCGGCCCTTCGAGTTTACTGAAGGAACTTTAAAAACATGATGGTTCTGTATTCCGGCACTACTTGCCCGTTCTCCCAGCGCTGCCGGCTGGTGTTGTTCGAAAAGGGCATGGATTTCGAGATTCGCGACGTCGATCTGTTCAACAAGCCGGAAGACATCGCGGTGATGAATCCGTACGGCCAGGTGCCGATTCTCGTCGAGCGCGACCTGATCCTGTACGAGTCGAATATCATCAACGAATATATCGACGAGCGGTTTCCGCATCCGCAACTGATGCCGGCAGATCCGGTGCAGCGCGCCCGCGCGCGCCTGTTCCTGCTGAACTTCGAGAAGGAGCTGTTCGTGCACGTCGGCACGCTCGAGAACGAGAAGGGCAAGGCCGCGGAGAAGAACCACGAGAAGAAGGCGCGCAGCGCGATTCGCGATCGCCTCACGCAGCTCGCGCCGATCTTCCTGAAGAACAAGTACATGCTGGGCGAGGAGTTTTCGATGCTCGACGTCGCGATCGCGCCTTTGCTGTGGCGTCTGGATCATTACGGCGTCGAGTTGTCGAAGAACGCTGCACCGTTGATGAAATACGCCGAGCGGATTTTCAGCCGACCGGCTTATATTGAAGCGCTGACGCCTTCCGAAAAGGTGATGCGTCGATAGTTTGAATGCGTCGGGACGCGGCGGCGCGGGTTTCGCGCGGCTGCGCTCCGGCAGAGGAAAGTTGATGCGAGAGATTTCCACCAAGCCGTATTTGTTGCGTGCGCTGTACGAGTGGTGCACGGATAACGGATTCACGCCGCACATCGCCGTGCGGGTCGATGCCGCCACACGTGTGCCGCGCCAGTTCGTGCGCAACGACGAGATTGTGTTGAACATCAGTTTCGAGGCGACGAGCCGACTGCAGATGGGCAACGAGTGGATCGAGTTCAGTGCGCGGTTCTCCGGCAAGTCGCACAAGATCGAAGTGCAGGTTGCAAACGTGCTCGCCATTTACGCGCGAGAGAACGGGCAGGGAATGGCGTTTCCGGTCGAGCCTTCGGCGCATTCCGGCTCGGAGCCGGCAAGCGCTCCTGTCGTGTCGCGGCCGGTCGAGCGTGACACGCGGCAGATCGAGGAACCCGCGAGCGGACGCAAGGGCTCAACGGCGGCTTCGTCGCACGACGAACCTCAGGCAGGAGCCGATGACGACGCAGCGAAATCGCCCGCGCGGTCTCACCTCAAAGTCGTCAAATGAAGTAGAATCTCGCCCTTCGCCGGCTTAGCTCATCTGGTAGAGCAGTTGATTTGTAATCATCAGGTGGCGGGTTCGAGTCCTGCAGCCGGCACCAAGACTTACGTCGACGGGTCGTGCGATGTTTGCGCGACCCGTTTGCTTTGGATCGGGCGGCGAAGCCGGGTCCGAGTCAATAAGAAAAGCTTCAAATTCTTGTTGACAGGAGCCGAGGCGTTCTTCATAATTCCACTACTCTGCTGCTGATGCAGCGGCGCAAGACGGTGGTGAGATAGAGGTCTTGCGATGTGCTCTTTAAAAATTAACAGCCGATAAGTGTGGGCGCTTGATGGCGAGTGCGGCCGGTTCTTCGGAATCGGCAATAGCAAAAGTAATCAAGAGTCTCACAGGAAGTATCAGAGGAAGGTTTTTTTGTCTTCGGACAGATTAATCATCGTCAGTACGTTGAGTGAGCGACCGGTTTCTAACGGAACCGAAAACAGTAACAGGTTTGAACTGAAGAGTTTGATCCTGGCTCAGATTGAACGCTGGCGGCATGCCTTACACATGCAAGTCGGACGGCAGCGCGGGCTTCGGCCTGGCGGCGAGTGGCGAACGGGTGAGTAAGACATCGGAACGTGTCCTGTAGTGGGGGATAGCCCGGCGAAAGCCGGATTAATACCGCATACGACCTGAGGGGGAAAGCGGGGGATTTTCGGACCTCGCGCTATAGGGGCGGCCGATGGCAGATTAGCTAGTTGGTGGGGTAAAGGCCTACCAAGGCGACGATCTGTAGCTGGTCTGAGAGGACGACCAGCCACACTGGGACTGAGACACGGCCCAGACTCCTACGGGAGGCAGCAGTGGGGAATTTTGGACAATGGGGGCAACCCTGATCCAGCAATGCCGCGTGTGTGAAGAAGGCCTTCGGGTTGTAAAGCACTTTTGTCCGGAAAGAAAGCTTCGGGGTTAATACCCCTGGGGGATGACGGTACCGGAAGAATAAGCACCGGCTAACTACGTGCCAGCAGCCGCGGTAATACGTAGGGTGCGAGCGTTAATCGGAATTACTGGGCGTAAAGCGTGCGCAGGCGGTCTGTTAAGACCGATGTGAAATCCCCGGGCTCAACCTGGGAACTGCATTGGTGACTGGCAGGCTTTGAGTGTGGCAGAGGGAGGTAGAATTCCACGTGTAGCAGTGAAATGCGTAGAGATGTGGAGGAATACTGATGGCGAAGGCAGCCTCCTGGGCCGACACTGACGCTCATGCACGAAAGCGTGGGGAGCAAACAGGATTAGATACCCTGGTAGTCCACGCCCTAAACGATGTCAACTAGTTGTTGGGGATTCGTTTCCTTAGTAACGTAGCTAACGCGTGAAGTTGACCGCCTGGGGAGTACGGTCGCAAGATTAAAACTCAAAGGAATTGACGGGGACCCGCACAAGCGGTGGATGATGTGGATTAATTCGATGCAACGCGAAAAACCTTACCTACCCTTGACATGGACGGAACCCTGCTGAGAGGTGGGGTGCTCGGAAGAGAACCGTCGCACAGGTGCTGCATGGCTGTCGTCAGCTCGTGTCGTGAGATGTTGGGTTAAGTCCCGCAACGAGCGCAACCCTTGTCCTTAGTTGCTACGCAAGAGCACTCTAAGGAGACTGCCGGTGACAAACCGGAGGAAGGTGGGGATGACGTCAAGTCCTCATGGCCCTTATGGGTAGGGCTTCACACGTCATACAATGGTCGGAACAGAGGGTTGCCAAGCCGCGAGGTGGAGCCAATCCCAGAAAACCGATCGTAGTCCGGATCGCAGTCTGCAACTCGACTGCGTGAAGCTGGAATCGCTAGTAATCGCGGATCAGCATGCCGCGGTGAATACGTTCCCGGGTCTTGTACACACCGCCCGTCACACCATGGGAGTGGGTTTTACCAGAAGTGGCTAGTCTAACCGCAAGGAGGACGGTCGCCACGGTAGGATTCATGACTGGGGTGAAGTCGTAACAAGGTAGCCGTATCGGAAGGTGCGGCTGGATCACCTCCTTTCTCGAGCTTCGCACGAGCTTAATCAAGTGCTCACGCTTATCGGCTGTGGTTAAGACAGGCTAAGGGTCTGTAGCTCAGTCGGTTAGAGCACCGTCTTGATAAGGCGGGGGTCGTTGGTTCGAATCCAACCAGACCCACCACCCGGGGCGCGTGACAGGGCAGCAGTTCCATAGTCAGGCCCGAGGGGGATTAGCTCAGCTGGGAGAGCACCTGCTTTGCAAGCAGGGGGTCGTCGGTTCGATCCCGTCATCCTCCACCAATCCTCAATGCACAGCGTTTGAACGAGCGCTGCGCATTGGCGATTGATAGCCAGTTGATGTCGAAAGCGAAGCTTTAGAGCTTATCGGCTAAACGTTCTTTAAAAATCTGGAAGAAGTAGTAAAGAGACTATCTAAAAGCACTTAGAGATGGGTGTGAGTAAGGTAGTCAGGGTAGTGATTGTATCAAGTATGAAAAGTGATCTTTAAGATGACTTGGAATACGGCACAACGCGAATACTCAAGCCTGTAGCGAGGTCTTGCAAGAGACACACTCGTTATAGGGTCAAGCGAACAAGTGCATGTGGTGGATGCCTTGGCGATCACAGGCGATGAAGGACGCGGTAGCCTGCGAAAAGCGGTGGGGAGCTGGCAAACGAGCTTTGATCCACCGATATCCGAATGGGGAAACCCGGCCCGTATGGGTCACCCTAGAGTGAATACATAGCTCTAGTGGAGCGAACGCGGTGAACTGAAACATCTAAGTAACCGCAGGAACAGAAATCAACCGAGATTCCCAAAGTAGTGGCGAGCGAAATGGGATCAGCCTGTACTCTTTATTTTTATTGTTAGCTGAACGCTCTGGAAAGTGCGGCCATAGCAGGTGATAGCCCTGTAAGCGAAAACAGTAGAAAAGAACTAGGGGTACGAGAAGTAGGGCGGGACACGTGAAATCCTGTCTGAAGATGGGGGGACCATCCTCCAAGGCTAAATATTCGTGATCGACCGATAGTGAACCAGTACCGTGAGGGAAAGGCGAAAAGAACCCCGGGAGGGGAGTGAAATAGATCCTGAAACCGCATGCATACAAACAGTCGGAGCCTCGCAAGGGGTGACGGCGTACCTTTTGTATAATGGGTCAGCGACTTACGTTCAGTAGCGAGCTTAACTGATTAAGGCAGGCGTAGCGAAAGCGAGTCCGAATAGGGCGATCAGTTGCTGGGCGTAGACCCGAAACCAAGTGATCTATCCATGGCCAGGTTGAAGGTGCGGTAACACGTACTGGAGGACCGAACCCACTAACGTTGAAAAGTTAGGGGATGAGCTGTGGATAGGGGTGAAAGGTTAAACAAACTTGGAAATAGCTGGTTCTCTCCGAAAACTATTTAGGTAGTGCCTCGTGTATCACCTTCGGGGGTAGAGCACTGTCATGGTTGTGGGGTCCATTGCGGATTACTAAGCCATAGCAAACTCCGAATACCGAAGAGTGCAATCACGGGAGACAGACATCGGGTGCTAACGTCCGGTGTCAAGAGGGAAACAACCCAGACCGCCAGCTAAGGTCCCTAAGATTGGCTAAGTGGGAAACGAAGTGGGAAGGCTAAAACAGTCAGGAGGTTGGCTTAGAAGCAGCCACCCTTTAAAGAAAGCGTAATAGCTCACTGATCGAGTCGTCCTGCGCGGAAGATGTAACGGGGCTCAAGCCAGTCACCGAAGCTGCGGATGCGCACGTAAGTGCGTGTGGTAGGAGAGCGTTCCGTAAGCCTGCGAAGGTGCGTTGAAAAGCGTGCTGGAGGTATCGGAAGTGCGAATGCTGACATGAGTAGCGGTAAAGGGGGTGAAAAGCCCCCTCGCCGTAAGCCCAAGGTTTCCTACGCAACGTTTATCGGCGTAGGGTGAGTCGGCCCCTAAGGTGAGGCAGAAATGCGTAGCTGATGGGAAGCAGGTCAATATTCCTGCACCATTGTTAGATGCGATGGGGGGACGGATCGCGGAAGGTTGTCCGGGTGTTGGACGTCCCGGTCGCTGCATTGGAGAGGGTGCTTAGGCAAATCCGGGCACAGGACTCAAGGGTGTGGCGCGAGTGACTTCGGTCACGAAGCAATTGGAAGTGGTTCCAAGAAAAGCCTCTAAGCTTCAGTCTAATAATGACCGTACCGCAAACCGACACAGGTGGGCGAGATGAGTATTCTAAGGCGCTTGAGAGAACTCGGGAGAAGGAACTCGGCAAATTGGTACCGTAACTTCGGGATAAGGTACGCCTCTGTAGCTTAACCAGCCTGCGCTGGAAGGGTGAAGAGGTTGCAATAAACTGGTGGCTGCGACTGTTTAATAAAAACACAGCACTCTGCAAACACGAAAGTGGACGTATAGGGTGTGACGCCTGCCCGGTGCCGGAAGATTAAATGATGGGGTGCAAGCTCTTGATTGAAGTCCCGGTAAACGGCGGCCGTAACTATAACGGTCCTAAGGTAGCGAAATTCCTTGTCGGGTAAGTTCCGACCTGCACGAACGGCGTAACGATGGCCACACTGTCTCCTCCCGAGACTCAGCGAAGTTGAA
>LFKV01000037.1 GCA_001189345.1 Candidatus Paraburkholderia kirkii | reverse complement strand
AGTTGCTCACGTTCGATATCTGTCAGGTTCATTTTGACCCATGACCTGTATCTGAACACAGACAGGTGCTAATTCAATGACGCAGCGCAGTAGTAGACAGCACAGGCCAGCGATTCAACGAGTACTGGATCGCCTTGGTGGTGTCCGATTTCGCGGAGAGTGTGAGAATCGTCGCTTCGAACCACCGCTTCATATCCTCAAGCAGCGGCACCGCCTGCGTCTGGCGAACTCGCAGCCGTTCCCCCGGAGGCTTGCCGTGAATGTGTTCCTCTATGCCATAGAGCGCGCCAAAGCGCTCGAGTGCTTCGTTGGTAATCGACGACGGTCGCACAGCGTGCAGATCGTGCAGCTTTCGACGTGCATGTGCCAGGCACGCAGCTTCCCGGATCTGACCACCGGCGTAGAGTTCCGCGTAGCCGGCAAACGCGTCAGCCTGCAGTACGCCCTTGAAGCTGGCAAGGTGTCGCTGCGGATGTTCGCCGCGACGATCCGGTGTATCAGCGAACCAGACTGCTGGAGCCTCAGTCGAACCACTGGGCCAATCATCGCGCACATATACCCAGAGCCGCCCCGTCTTCGTCTTGCCATTGCCCGGCGCGAGCACTGGCAACGGCGTGTCGTCGGCGTGAACCTTGGTGCCACCGAGCGCATAGCGGCGCACTGCGTCCACCAGCGGATCGAGCAGCCATGTCTGGCTGCCCAGCCAGTGGCACATGGTGCCCGACTCAATCTCGACGCCATCGCGCGCGTACATGACAGATTGCCGATAGAGCGGGATGTGATAGGCAAACTTCGATGTCGCGATATGTGCGAGCAATGCAGGCCCAGGAAGGCCCCGGTCAATTGGACGACTCGGCGCGGCAGCCTGCACGATGCAGTCACAGCACGAACAGGCGAGTTTGGATTCGAGCTGCTCGGATATGTCTTCGCCCAGTGGCTTGAGCGTGCCACCGCAGCCGGGGCAACGTTCTTCGGCCGGACGGTGCATGCGCTCTTCGCGTTCCAGATGATTGCGACCGAACTGCATGCGACGCAACTTCGCGATCCTCAGCTTCAGATCATCGATGTCGTCGGGCAGGTCGCTACCGGTCAGATCCATGGCAGCAGTTTACGACTGTCTGCTGCACGCGGATCATCAGGTAACTGACGTTTACAAAGCGCTGCGCGGGCGTGCTGCCTCGATCGGTTCGCGCCAGTCAAACCCTTCGAGAAGCAGCGCCAGTTGAGCCGTTGTCAGCGCCACAACACCAGTGTCAGCACGTGGCCATGCAAAACGTCCTTTCTCAAGGCGCTTTGCAAACGGACATAGGCCGCCATCGCTCCAGTACAACGCCTTCATAAGGTCACCACGGCGCCCTCTGAAGATAAAAACCTGGCCACCGTACGGATCCTTCTCAAGCACTGTCTGCACCTTCGCTGCAAGCGCATTAAAGCCGGATCACATGTCAGTGACGCCTGCGGCGATCCAGATCCGCGTATTTGCAGGCAGGCCGATCATCAGAGAAGCCGCTCGAGTACCAGGCGCAAGATCGTCGCGTCGGGCGTGCCTTCTATCCGGACGGAAGTATTGCCGTGCTGAAGCTCAATCCTGCCGCTCGTAGTAACTGGAGCGGCCTGCACAACTTCGTCGAATCCGGCAGATGGTCAGTTGCCCGATCGGGCTGAACATCGACAACAACAGGCAACATGGCCTGCGTCTGAGCATCTTCGACCAGCAGGCCCTGCGCGTACAGTTTGCGCCACGCCCATACCTGGTTGGCATTGACGTTGTTGTCGCGGGCGACCCGAGCGACCGAGGCTCCTGGTTCAAATGTCTGCTCGACGACCGTTCGTTTCCATTCCAACGGATGCCGCCGGTTCTGGCGCTTGGCCGGCAATTCGACTGTCTGAGACACTGTGTCCATTCTCCGCAGTTCGTGGACACTGTCGGTCAATCGCGTCCGTTGCGGCTGATGATTGCATCTTCTACCTAGAACGAGACAACGGTACAGATCGAGCGCTTACGAATTTCCGGGCTTTTGCTTTTATTGAGCCGTAACGATCAACCGTTCCGGTGCGAGCACGCCCTCGCCCGCCTTCGCCACGCCCAGCAATCGGCCGCCTTCCTGCGCATAGACGCGCACGCGGCCGGCTTCGATGCGCGCCGTCGCGATGTCCGCGAGCCGCAGACGCTGGCCGTGCAGAAAGCGCTTGGTCGCTTCGTCGTTCAATTGAACGGCGGGGAAGGTCGACAGGAGCGCATCGACGGGTCGAAGCCGTGCGTCGCGCTCCTCTTCGCTCAGGTTCGCGAGTTCATCCAGCGTGACCGCGTGCTCGAGCGTGAGCGCGCCCACACCGGCGCGCCGCAGCGCCGTCAGATGCGCGCCGCAACCCAGCGCCTCGCCGATGTCCTCGGCCAGCGTGCGCACATACGTACCCTTGCTGCACGTCACGCGGAAGATCACGAGCGGCAGCGCGCACGCGATCATCTGCAACGCGTGAATCGTCACCTGTCGGCCTTCGCGCTCGACCGTCTGACCCACGCGCGCGTATTCGTAGAGCGGCTTGCCGTCGAGCTTCAATGCCGAGTACATCGGTGGAACCTGCACGATGTCGCCGAGGAAACGTTTCATCGCTTCAATGACAGCAGCTTCGTCGCACGCGACGTCGCGCGTCTCCAACGCCTCGCCTTCGGCATCGCCGGTCGTCGTGCGAATGCCGAGACGCATCGTCGCTTCGTAGGTCTTGTCGGCGTCGAGCAAATCCTGCGAGAACTTCGTCGCCTCGCCGAAGCACAGCGGCAAGAGACCTGTCGCGAGCGGATCGAGCGTGCCCGTGTGGCCCGCCTTCTTCGCCAGATAGAGCCGTTTCGCCCTGGTGAGCGCATCGTTGCTAGACAGGCCCAGCGGCTTGTCCAGCAAAAGCACGCCGGCCAGCGCACGGCGCGGAATCTTCGGCCGCGCCTGTTTCTCCGAACCGCTCATTGCTTACGCGCCTTCCTGGTCGTCGTCTGCGTCCTTCGCGCGCGTCGCATTCGCTTCGTCGATCAGGCGCGACATTTCGACGGCCTTCTCGATCATCTTGTCGTAGTGGAAATGCAGCGTCGGCACCGTGTGGATGTGCAGGCGCTTGAACAGCAGATTGTGCAGATGCCCGGCCGCGTGGTTCAGGCCTTCCTCGGTCGCCTTCGGATCGCCCGTGAGCGTCGTGAAATAGACCTTCGCGTGCGCGTAGTCGGGCGTGAGTTCGACGCTTTGAATCGTCACGAGGCCGATGCGCGGGTCTTTCACCTCGCGCATCAGCTCCGAGAGATCGCGCTGGATCTGATCCGCAATCTGCACGTTGCGGTTCGTGGAGGACCGTCTTTTAGCCATGATGTTGTTCCGTTTTCCTGCTTGCCGCCTTAAATAAAAAGGGCGGAGCGAGCCGTCAGGCTCACCCCGCCCTCGATCCGGCGGCTCAGCGCATTACAGTGTGCGAGCCACTTCGGTCACTTCGAAGACTTCGAACTGGTCGCCTTCCGCGATGTCGTTGAAGTTCTTGATCGACATACCGCACTCGAAACCCTGGCGCATTTCCTTGACGTCGTCCTTGAAGTGCTTGAGCGAATCGAGCTCGCCGGTGTGGATCACGACGTTGTTGCGGATCACGCGCACCGACGAAGTGCGCTTGACCACGCCGTCCGTGACCATACAACCCGCGACCAGACCGACCTTCGGCACGCGGATGACCTGACGCACCTCGACCATGCCCGTCACCGTCTCTCGCTTCTCCGGCGCGAGCATGCCGGACATCGCCGCCTTCACCTCATCCACTGCGTCGTAGATGATGTTGTAGTAGCGGATGTCGATGCCGTTCGCCTCGGCGAGCTTGCGGGCTTGCGTATCCGCACGCGTGTTGAAGCCGATGATGACCGCCTTCGAAGCCGTCACCAGGTTGACGTCCGACTCGCTAATCGCACCGACCGCGCTGTGCACGATCTGCACGCGCACTTCGTTGGTCGAGAGCTTCTGCAGCGATTGCACCAGCGCTTCCTGCGAGCCCTGCGCGTCCGCCTTGACGATGAGCGGCAGGTTCTGCACTTCGCCCTCGCCCACCTGCTCGAGCATGTTCTCGAGCTTCGCGGCCTGCTGCTTGGCCAGCTTGACGTCGCGGAACTTGCCCTGACGGAACAACGCGATTTCGCGTGCCTTGCGCTCGTCCGGCAGCACGATGACTTCCTCGCCCGCCGCCGGCACTTCCGACAAACCCTGGATTTCCACCGGGATCGACGGGCCGGCCGACTTGGTGGCCTTGCCGGTTTCGTCCAGCATGGCGCGCACGCGGCCGTAGGCGCTGCCCGCGAGAACCACGTCGCCGCGGGAGAGCGCGCCCGACTGCACCAGGATGGTCGCGACCGGGCCCTTGCCCTTGTCGAGCTTCGCTTCGATCACGAGACCCTTCGCCGCCGCTTCCATCGGCGCGGTTAGCTCCAGCACTTCCGCCTGCAGCGACACGTTTTCTAGCAGATCGTCGATGCCGCAGCCGGTCTTCGCCGATACTTCGATGAACGGCGAATCGCCGCCGTACTCTTCCGGCACCACGCCTTCCGCGACCAGCTCCTGCTTCACGCGCTCCGGGTTCGCTTCCGGCTTGTCGATCTTGTTGATCGCCACGACGATCGGCACGCCGCCCGCCTTCGCGTGGGCGATCGCTTCCTTCGTCTGCGGCATCACGCCGTCATCCGCCGCGACTACCAGAATGACGATGTCCGTCGCCTTCGCGCCGCGCGCACGCATCTCCGTAAAGGCTTCGTGACCCGGCGTGTCGAGGAAGGTGATGACGCCGCGCGGCGTATCAACGTGATAGGCGCCGACATGCTGCGTGATGCCGCCCGCTTCGCCCGCCGCCACTTTCGCGCGACGGATGTAGTCCAGCAGTGAGGTCTTGCCGTGGTCGACGTGACCCATGACGGTGACGACCGGCGGACGCGGCAGCTTCTCGCCCATTTCCTCGGTGACTTCGCTTTCGATCAGCAACGCTTCCGGATCGTCCAGCTTCGCCGCCACCGCGCGATGGCCCAGTTCCTCGACGACGATCATCGCCGTTTCCTGGTCCATCACCTGGTTGATCGTGACCATCTGGCCGAGCTTCATCATCACCTTGATGACTTCCGAAGCCTTCACCGACATCTTGTGCGCGAGGTCGGCCACCGAGATGGTTTCCGGCACGTGCACTTCGCGAACGATCGGCTCGGTCGGCGCCTGGAACGATGTCGCTTGCTCCTGATGTTTGCCACGGCCCTTCGGACCGCCACGCCAGCCGCGATCGACGCCGCCGCTCGAGTCGCCGCGCGTTTTCATGCCGCGGCGCTTCGACGCGTCGTTCTGCTGCCAGCCGCCCTTGCCGGCCTTCTTCTTGTCGCCGCCCGGCGCCGTCGAAGCGGGCGCCGGAGCGCCGCCTGCGGCCGGCTTCTTCGCCGCCGCGGGACGTGCGGCCTGCGCGTCTTCCGGCTTGGCGGGCTTGTGCAGCGTGCCCTTCGCCTCGGCACCCTTCGCGGCCTTCGCCGCTTCCGCCGGCTTCGCGGCGGGCGCCGGTTCCGGCGCCTTCACCTGCGCCTTGCGCGGCGTGTTCATCATTTCGCGGATCGCGCGCGCTTCGGCCTCGACCGCCGCACGGCGCTTCGCGATGGCTTTCTGTTCGAGACGCGCCTTCTCGGCGGCGGCGCGCGCTTCCTCTTCCGCCTTCTTGGCGGCCTCGCGCTGCGCCACGCGCTCGCTGGCGGCCTTCTCTTCGGCTGCCTTTTCAGCGGCTTCGCGCTGCGCGTCCTCGCTCTGCCGGGTTTCGGCCGTTGCCTGCGCGCGCGCTTCCTGACGCGCCGCCTGAACCGCGGCCGCCGCACGGCGCGCCGCTTCTTCTTCCTGCTTGCGACGCTCGGCTTCCGCCGCTTCCTCGCGGGCGCGACGCTCGGCTTCCTCGCGCTCGAGGCGTGCCTGACGTTCCTTCAGCTCGCGCTCCTCGCGCTCGAGTTCCTCGGCGGCGCGGCGCGCTTCTTCCTCGCGGCGCTGCAGTTCGGCCTCGTCGACCTCGTCCTCGGCATGGTTCGGCGCCGGTTCGGGCTGCTCCGCGCCGGTTTCGTCGCGCTTCACGAACACACGCTTCTTGCGCACCTCGACCTGAATGGTGCGAGCCTTACCCGTTGCGTCGGATTGCTTGATCTCCGACGTATGCCGGCGGGTCAGAGTGATCTTGCGCTTGTCGGCATCGGCGGAACCGTGCGACTTGCGCAAATGATCGAGCAGACGCGCCTTGTCCGTCTCGGACAGGTCGTCGTTCGCGCTCGCTTTCTGGACGCCGGCCGCCTGCAGTTGCTCCAGCAGCACGCCTGCAGGCATTTTTAGTTCCGCGGCAAATTGGGCTACGTTGTTACTCGCCATTCATTCCTCTTGATGCAAAGACATATCCTTGCGGTTAGATCGGGGTCACGCGGCCGAACGGGCCGCCAAATATCAGTGCGCCATGGTCATTTCTCACTGGAACCAGTGTTCACGTGCTTTCATGATCAACGCCTTAGCGGCATCCTCTTCCATACCGGTCATTTCGACCAGTTCATCCACTGCCAGCTCCGCGAGATCGTCGCGGGTCTGAATCTGGTGCTCGGCAAGCTTCGCGAGCAGCTCGTTGTCCATGCCGTCGAGGCTCTTCAGATCGAGCGTGGCGCCTTCGACTTTCTCTTCGTTGGCGATCGCCATCGTGAGCAGCGCGTCGCGTGCGCGGTTGCGCAGCTCATGCACGGTGTCTTCGTCGAAGGCTTCGATTTCGAGCATCTCGTTGAGGGGCACGTAGGCGATTTCTTCAAGGCTCGTGAAGCCTTCGTCGATCAGGATGTCGGCGACTTCCTCGTCGACATCCAGACGCGCCATGAACAGGTCGCGCAGCTTGCCGCGCTCCTCGTTCTGCTTCAGCGCCGACTCGTCCGGCGTCATGATATTGATCTGCCAGCCGGTGAGTTCGCTCGCGAGCCTCACGTTCTGGCCGGAGCGGCCGATGGCGACCGCGAGCTCGTTCTCGTCCACGACGACGTCCATCGAGTGCTTTTCTTCATCGACGACGATCGACTGAACAGCTGCCGGCGCGAGGGCGCCGATCACGAACTGCGCGGGGTCTTCCGACCATAGCACGATGTCGACGTTCTCGCCACCGAGTTCGTTGCGCACCGCCTGCACGCGCGAGCCGCGGATGCCGACGCAAGTGCCGATCGGATCGATGCGCTTGTCGTAGGCGATCACGCCGATTTTCGCACGCACGCCGGGATCACGCGCGGCCGCCTTGATTTCCAGCAGGCCCTGTTCGATCTCGGGCACTTCCAGCTCGAAGAGCTTCATCAGGAATTCGGGCGCGGTGCGCGAGAGTTCGATCTGCGGGCCGCGAGCCGTGCGGTCGACCTTGGCGATGTAAGCGCGCACGCGGTCGCCCACGCGCAGGTTTTCCTTCGGAATGAGCTGGTCACGGCGCAGCAGCGCCTCGACGCGGCCCGACTCGACGATGAAGTTGCCCTTGTCCAGGCGCTTCACCGAGCCGGTCATGATCTTCTCGCCGCGCTCGAGGAAGTCGTTCAGGATCTGCTCGCGCTCGGCGTCGCGCACCTTCTGCAGGATCACCTGCTTGGCCGCCTGCGCGCCGATGCGGCCGAATTCGATCGACGGAATCGGCTCCTCGATGAAATCGTCCACCTGCGCGTCGGGCTTCTGTTCCTTCGCTTCGAACAGCAGGATTTCCTGATCCGACTCATGCAGGCCGGCCTCGTCCGGCACCACGCGCCAGCGGCGGAAAGTCTCGTGCTCGCCGCTCTCACGGTCGATGGCGACCCGGATATCCACGTCTTCCTCGAAGAACTTTTTCGTGGCCGAAGCAAGCGCAGCTTCCAGCGCTGCGTACACGACGTCCTTGTTGACGTTCTTTTCGCGTGCCAGCGCATCCGCCAGCATCAATACTTCGCGACTCATTGTTTGCGGCTCCTAAAATCAACCTTGGGGACGAGACGTGCCTTATCGAGGTCCGCGAGCGTGAAATCCAGCGCGGCGCCGTCCTTCCCTTCAAATTCCAATCCGATCGTTTCACCGTCAGGGGCGTGTAAGATGCCGCGGAACGACTTGCGCCCGTCCAGCGGCTTTTTCAATGTAATGACGGCCTCGCTTCCCGCGAAGCGCTCGAAATCCGCCAGCTTCTTGAGCGGGCGATCGAGTCCCGGCGACGACACTTCGAGCCGGCCGTAGTCGATGTTCTCGACTTCGAGCAGGTATTGGAGCTGGCGCGTGACCTTCTCGCAGTCCTCGATGGCGATACCGGCCGGCTGGTCGATATACACACGCAGCATGCCGCCTCCCGAACGCTCGAGATCGACAAGCTCATAGCCCAGGCCCGAGACCGTGGTTTCTATTAATTCCGTCAGTTGCACAGTAACTCCAAGGTGTTCGCGCGCTCCACGCCGAACACCCGCGGGTAGCGCCTTCATGCGGGCGCGCACCCTGCTCCCGAGATGCCAAACCGCCAAACCGAAAAGCCAAAAAAAAATGGGCGCAACGCCCATTTTTTTCCTTTTTCAACCGAGGTCGCACCCGGGCAACGAAAGAAAAAAACTACGTGCCCAACGACTCCGTAATTTTAGCCGTTTTTCGCGATAAACGCAAACGTAGCGCGGGCTTTCGGCCCCGTTGGAAGCTGTTTCATGGCGATTCGCATCGATTCAAATGACGCTGGCAGTGCTGCGTTTTCGCCGCCGGAAGCTTTGGTCGAGGAGCATTCGCCTTCCGTGACCGCTTCGCAGCGGCGTTCCGCGCCCCGATTTCAGCGGCCGCGCGAGCGATTGCGCGCGCCCCGGTTCGCACCGGCCTTGCCTTGCCCCGCGCCCTGCTGACCTCCGCCCTGGCGGTTGCCGCGCCGCGCGTTGCCGCTCGCGGCGCGCTTACCTGCGCCGGCCATTCCCTGCGGTCCGCCCTGCGGACGAGCGCCCCGCTGGCCCGGCCGAGCGCCGCTGGCGCGATTGCCGTTCGGCTCCCGGCCGCCGCGACCGCCCGCGCCGCCCGTGTTACCGAAGTTGCCTCCGCCGAAGCCGCCCATGCCGCCGAGCCCGAAGCCGCCGGCGGCACCGCCCGCCTGCCCGCGTCGCCCGCCGCGTCCCGGCGTCTGCTGCGTCATGCGCGAGTGCGAGCTCAGCACCGGCTCGCGCGTGATGAAGCCCATCGACGTCTGCATCGGATCGGGCTGCACGCGCGGCGTGGAACTGCGTCCGCCCTTCTCGGCCGTCGGCAGCTTCAGTCCGACCGACGCCATCAGGCTGCGCACCTGATTGTCCTCGAGTTCTTCCCAGCGCCCGCGCTTCAGGCCACGCGGCAACACGATCGGACCGTGACGCGTACGGATCAGGCGGCTGACCATGAGGCCCGCGGCCTCGAACATGCGGCGCACTTCGCGATTGCGGCCTTCCGCCAGCGCGACGTGATACCAGTGGTTGGTGCCCTCGCCGCCGCCGTCCTGAATGCGCAGGAAGTTGGCGGGACCGTCGTCGAGCTCGACGCCCTTCAGGAGCTTCTGCTTCATCGCTTCCGACAGCTGGCCGACGACACGCACCGCGTATGCGCGCTCGACGCTGTAGCGCGGATGCATGAAGCGGTTCGCCAGATCGCCCGAGGTCGTGAGCAGCAGCAGGCCTTCGGTGTTGAAGTCGAGGCGGCCGACCGCGAGCCACTTGGCCGTTTTCATCGACGGCAGCTTGTCGAACACGGACGGGCGGCCTTCCGGGTCCGCGTGGCTGACGATTTCGCCCGTGGGCTTGTGATAGAGCAGGATGCGCGGCGGCTTGCTCGCGAGCTTGCGCTTGACCGGCTTGCCGTTGATGCGCACCTGATCGGTCGGCATGATGCGCTGGCCGATGTGCGCCGGCTCGCCGTTCACCGACACGCGGCCCGCGATGATCAGCTCTTCCATGTCGCGGCGCGAGCCCATGCCCGCGTCGGCGAGCACCTTGTGCAGCTTCGGCGCGTCGTCGTCGGGCTCCAGCACGCGTTTCTGCTGCGGGGCGTTGCGGCCGCGCCGCAGCATCGGCGCGCGCACGCCGGCCGAGCCGGTGTTGTCGGCGTCGAAGGCCGGCGAGGTCACGTAGGCGAACACCTCGTCGACGGCGGCGGCCGGGCGCTCGGCCGCCGCGGGCGCCGAGTCGTTGCGCTTGCCGCGCTTCTGCTGTTGCTGCGCGTTCTTGCGACGCCCGCCTTCGCGCGGTGCGGGAGCAGGCGCGGCAGCCTGCTGAACCGTTTCGTCCGCTGCCTCGACACCGGCTTCGCCCGAGTCGGCGCGCGCATTCTTCTTGCGGCCGCGCGAACTCGCCCCCTCCTTGCGCGCGCCCTTGGCGCCCGGGTCCTTGCGCGGCGTGCGCACCTGCGCGACGATGACGCCGTCCGGCGGCGCCTCGCTCACCGCGGCCGGCGATCCTGGCGCGCCCTCCGCGCCCTTGGTCTTCGCGACAGCGCGACGTCGCGCGATCAGGCTGCGCGGCCCGCGGCGCAGTCCGCGGCGCGGACGATCCTCGCCCTCGCCGCCGCTTTCCTCGCTGCGGTCGATGCGCGTGCGTTCGCCGGTGTCGGCCGACTCAGGTGCGTCCGCGGCGTGCACGGGGCGCGCGGATTCAGGCGAATCGCTGTCGTGGGAGTGTGTCAAAAACAACCTCAAATGTCGAATCGCGCGCCCATCGCGGGCACGTCAAAAAATCCGCTGATCGGTCCGGCTGGTCGTCTCGAAATGATCTTTATGGAGAGCCGGACTGCCGGATCAGGGGCCATGCAATTTGCCTCAGGCGCGGCGCGCCTTCGGTTCTTCGGAGTCGTCGTCCAGTTCGGCGTCGTTCGATGGACTCGCGTCTTGCTCGTCGTCGCGCGGCGCCGGAGCGGGCACGGCGCGCATGTCATACGCATCGTGCGCGGTATTCTGCGCGGTATTCCATCGTGCGCGGTATTCAACTGCTACGCGTGAACATCGGCGGGCGCCCCGAAGCGATCAGCCTCGGCGCCCGCACGTTCCGTTCCGCGCGCTTCCTCCTGCGCTCGTTCTTCCTCTTGCGGCACGTCCGGCTCGCCCGCGCGCGTATCGTTGCCGGATGGCTGGAGTTCAGCCGCCTCGACGAGGTCGACCGAAGCCGCCGCAGCGTGTTCCCCGTCGTCCGCCGGCTCCTGCGCCTGGCTCCCGGTCTCGGTCTCCGCCGGTTGCGCATCCCCCGCCACGCTGTCGGAAAACTCGATCGAATGCTGCGCCAGCAGCGATGCCTCGAGCTGCGCTGACGGATTGTCCAGCGCCGGCAGCTCGTCGAGCGCGGTCAGGCCGAGATCGTCGAGAAACTGCTTGGTCGTCGCATACAGCGCGGGACGGCCCGGCACGTCGCGATGACCGATCACCTCGATCCAGCCGCGGTCCTCCAGCTGCTTCACCACCTGCGTGTTCACTGTCACGCCGCGAATCTCTTCGATATCGCCCCGCGTCACCGGCTGCCGATACGCAATAATCGCCAGCGTTTCGAGTACGGCCCGCGAATATTTGGGCGGCTTCTCCGGGTGCAGCCGGTCGAGATACGTCCGCATCGCGGGCTTGCTTTGAAAACGCCAGCCGGAGGCGAGCGCCACCAGTTCCACGCCACGGCCCGACCAGTCGGCCTGAAGCGCTTCGAGCAGCGTGCGAACAGTATCCGCCGAAATGTCGTCGGCGAACAGCTTGCGCAAATCATGCAGCCTCAGCGGTTCCTGCGCGCAAATCAAGGCAGTCTCGAGGACGATCTTCGCCTCTTGGGTATTCATGCAGCTTGGGTCAACCCTGTATGGTCAATGATCCAGTTCAAAATCGAGCTTGAGCAGGTTCAAACACCACCGAAGCGGTGCGAACGATAAAGCTGGACGCGGAGTTTCAAGACGCGCTCGCCCGATTTTTGATCGGTCATATTGATTGGGAGCACGCACCGGGGAGAGGCAGTATCGGGCGATCGGTGAGCGAACGCCGGGCCATCCCAGCCGGACGAGGTGGCGCTTTCCAAGGCGAAAGCGCGTGACTGAGCGCCATATTACGCAAAAACAACCGGAGCGTAAAGGTGATGCCGCATCGGCGCGAGAACTCACTCGACGCGAACGGGCGCCGAGTGACCGCCGCCGGCCGGCTTCAGGCGGCGCGGCGCGTATCCAGGAAGCGCCGCAGACGTTCGACGCCCGCGTTGAGCCGGGCCGGGCCGGATCGCAAGCGTAGCACCAGCGCACGAAGCCCTCTCCCTCCGGCCCGAACGCGCTGCCCGGCGCGAGCCCAGGCCCGCCTCGCGCACGAGCGACTTGCACAACTCGAGACTGTTCGCCGCGCCGGGAAGCGAGAAGAACAGATACATCGCGCCGTCGGGCGAGCGCACGTCGACGCCGTCGATCGTCTGCAGCGCTCTTACCAGATGATCGCGGCTCGCGCGCAGATCGGCGACGAGCGACTGCGCGAAGCGCTCGTCTTCTTCCACTGCGACGAGGCCCGCCTTCTGCACGAACGAAGGCGCCGACGTGTTGTATTCCACCAGCTTGCCGAGATCGTCCATCAATTGCGTGGGCGCGACGAGCCAGCCGAGCCACCAGCCGGTCATGAGCCAGGCCTTCGAGAACGAATTCACCGCGATCACGCGCGCGTCGTCGCCGTAGTACAGGCGTTCGTAGACTTCGTCCGCGACATCCAGATGCCGTGACGGCGGCAATGCTCCAGCACGGTGCGTTGCTGCTCGCGCGTCATCGTCCAGCCGGTCGGGTTGTTCGGCGAGTTGATCATCAGCATGAGCGTGCCCGGCGTGAGGGCCGCGAGCAAGGCGGTCGAGATCGAGCGTCCAGCCGCCCGGACCATAGGTCAGCGAAACCGTTTCGACGCTCGCGCCGAGAATCTTCGGAATCTCGACGAGATTCGGCCACAGCGGCGTCACGGCGACGACGCGATCGCCCGCGCCCACGACGAGCTGCGCCGCGAGCATCAGCGCATTCACCCCGGCGCTCGTCACGGCGACATGGTCGGTCGTCGTCGCGCCGTGGAGCGAGCTGACGTAGCGAGCAAGCGCCTCGCGCAGCGGCGCGATGCCCAGGTTGTGCGTGTAGAAGGTTTCACCGTCGGCGAACGCGCGGCTCACGGTATCGCGGATGAACTGCGGCGTCACGCAATCCGACTCGCCGAACCAGAACGGCAGCACGTCCGCGACGCCGAAGCCCGCGTTCGCCACCTCGCGGATCTGCGACGGCCGCAGCGCCCGCACGGCCTCGCGCGCATCCGGCGCACCGGCACCGCGCGCGCCCGTCAGTCGACTCGATTCGCTGACCACCGCTCCTTCCGATTCACTCATTTGTCCGCCCCGTTGCTCAAAAGAAAGAAGTCTAACGCGCGCGCGCCGCGTTTTCGAGATGGCGCGCCGGATCAGCCGAGGTCTTCCGCGCGCGGCGGCAACCCCGCGATCAGCGACCAGACTGACTCGGCCGCGGGCGAAAGCGGCCGCTCGCGCCGGCGCACGAGCTCCACGGTACGTTCGGCGCGCGGCTCGAGCGGCAGCGCGATCAGCGACGAGTCCGCCGGAAGCGGCAGCGCGAGCCACCGCAGCACGCTCACGCCAACGCCCGCCTCCACGAGACCGAATACCGTCGCCGAATGGCCGAGCTCCTGCACCACCGGCGCCTCGACGCCATGTTCCTGCATGACGGCATCGATGATCGGCCGGCTGCCGGACGCGTAGTCGAGCATCGCCAGCCGCTCGCCGGCGAGCGCCTCCCAGGGCGCGGCGGCGTGGCACCCGAGCGGATGATCGCGGCGCGCGACGAGACAGAACGAATCCGTCATGACAGGCTCGGCGTGCAGGTCGTCGGCGGCAAGCGGGCCGATCACCACGCCGAAATCGACCTCGCCCGATTTGACCTTGCGCAGGACATCGGACTGGACGTCATCGCGCAGACTCAGGGTGATCAGCGGAAACTGCCGCAGGCACGATGCGATGACGCGGGGCATCAGCCGGCATGCCACGGTCGGGCTCGCCGCGACGATCACGCGCCCCGGCGCTGCTGGCCAAGATCGCGCACCTCGCGCAAAGCCTCATCGAGATCGGCCAGAAGACGCGACACAGTGCCGACCAGATCGACGCCCACGTCGGTCAGTTGCACTTCCCGCGTCGTACGGTCGATCAGCTTGAGGCCGATTTCCCCTTCCAGCTCGCGCACGCAGCGGCTCACCGCCGAGTGCGTGAGGCCGATCTTGTCGCCCGCGCGGCTGAAGCTGCGCAGCCGCGAAACCTCGATGAAGACGCGCAGCTGCCGCAACGTCACGTTCAATGGCGCGTTCATTCAGGATGCTCATCAATTGAAGTATACCTTCGAGCAGCGGAATTTCATACGCGAACGTACGTTTTGCTGCTGTGCAGCAAAACGCGCAAATGCACGCCGGATGGGCCTATTGCACTGGATTGGTGATTGTCCCGATTTCTTAATCAGTCTGTTTCTGGTCTGATACGGGCCATGCTGACATCGCGTCAGCCTGCTGCCATGCGGGTTTCCTGGATTTCGCGACATGCATGGCACGGTTCTCGCTTTTCATTGCACACAAGAGGCCGGAGCCATACGCGGTTACATCGAAATCGTCCGCCGCCATCCGCTCCGGCCATCCCTGGTATTCGTTCATCGGATTCCGACCAGAGTGCGCGGCGCGGGGCAGCGCACCGGGGTTAGCTTCGCTGAGGTGGGATATGGTGCTGTTCGACGATTTGAGAGATAATGAGTGGGCGCTGGTTGAGGCGTTGTTCTGTTCCGAGCCGGCGCGTAGCGAACGGCGCGGCCGTCCGCGCGTCGAGGCGCGTTCCGTGGTCAACGCGGTCCTGTGGGTGCTCTCGACGGGCGAAGGCTGGTCGAAGCTGCCCGGCCGCTATCCGTCCCCGCCGACCTGCCGCCGCCGCTTCGACGAGTGGCAGGCGGACGGCACGCTGGCCGAGATCGTCAAGCGCCTTTCCAGCAACAGCCGCGAGGTTTCGCTGCGCGGCCGTATCGGATCGAGCGCTGCGAAGCCGCCGGCGCCGCCGAGCCGCGACCGTCTGCGCGGCGCATTCTGGACCAACCCGGAATCGTGGCGCGCGCCGGCCAAGATGGCTTGAGCGATCGTTTCGACTCAGCCGAAGCCGATTGTCGCCGGCTTCGGTTTCAGTTTCCCACCCTGCGCAGGCCACGGCTTGCGCGACTCCCTTTCTGATTCCGTCGCGCCCGGAAAACTTCCGGCGGCGGTGCCGCTATCGTCCCCGAAGCATCGTATGCCACGTCGTAACAGACGAGGATGGTGCACGCCCGGGACGAAACAACTCTTTACCATTCCTTACAGCGCCGCGGCAGATCGAAGTATAGTTGTTTGGTGAATGATCGAACAAGCCTCACGAGGGCTTGGAGGGATTCACCATGAAGGCGCATCGACTCTGCTCGCGCAGGGCGCGCTGGTCGCACTGACGAGCAGCCTGGCGATAAGTCAGGCTCAACCGCCGCCCGCTGCTTCGGATTTTCATGTCAGCACGAAGGCCACGATGGCCGCACCGCAGAACAACGCACGAAACCGCGATGCGACGCCTCCGGCGCCGCGCGGCGACATCGCGAGCAACATGCGCACGCGTCCCGAGACGGAGCGCGAATCGCGCTCGCCGCATCATTGAGGCAGCCTGTGCGCCGCGACGCTCACTTTTGCGCGGAACCACTCGAACGGACGCAAGTCACATCCTATGCCATGAATACAACGTGGCAACAGTGAGATCCGGTATGCCCGTGTCCTTTGCGATACGGGCTCTTTTTTGGTTGCTGCGTCTGACGCCGGCCGGGGTCTTCCGGCGATGAATCCCCCTCGACCCATGCGCCGATCGGTCTGCTTACAGTTCGTCGACCGCGAGAACCGCCGGGCAGTCCTAGACCCTCGCTTCCAGAATCGTTTCCTGACCGCCGAACGTATAGGGCTCCGCGCGCCGCAGATCCCAGTCGGCGGATCGTTCGTCGCGCGACAGTCTCGAGAATTCGTGCTTGCCGCGGTCGGTGACCACCGCGATATCCACCGGCGCATGGAATCCCGGCGCGGGCGCCACGGTGCGCTGACGGGCGAGTTCGAGAAGCCCGAGGGCGCGCAAGAGATCGAAAACATTGGGGCGTTTCGCCCAGGGAACCTGACGATACTGCGCTCGGCGAAGTGCTTCGAGTACGGCTTCGTTGGAATACGTGGTCATCTCGTTCTTTCTTCCTGTGCAGCCATGACGACGCTCGTGACGGTCGCAAAACTGTCCGCGACGCCGACTAGACGCGGCGCGCCGAATTTCGTCTGCGAAGCGAGAAGGATGGCTCGCAGCCCGAATGTTTGGCCGCCGCTTGCGTTAGGTGCTGCTTCTATTACAAGCCCCCGTTGAGAGCGCGCTGATCACGCGCTTTACTGCGACACCGCCGATGCGTTCCGAAACACGCGATGACGGTCCGATTTGCCCTTAAACCAATACGTTACCCCAATCAAATTGGTTCTATTCACTTTATTGCTGCTTTTTTTGCATTATTTGCGCTATGGCGACGCCGGCGCGCGCAGATTGCGATTGTTACAGCCGCTCTCGTATGGGCATTCGGCTCGGGTCGGTTCGCGACGCCGCTGCTCGATCTCGCCCAGCGCGGCTACCGTGACACGGTCGCGCCTGCGTTCGGTCCCTGAACGACGATCGTCCTGATGGGGGCGGAACCGATCGCAGCGGCACGGGACTCGTTCCGAAATCCGACTCGATGCCGCGCATCGCCGCCGCGGCAACGCTATACCGGCAGTGCCGCGAAACCGGCGCCTCGTGCAAGGTGATCCTGAGCGGCGGCGATCCGCGCACCACGGCCAGGCCGAAGCCGACAATTACGCGCCTTACGTGCTCGCCCGGGGCGTCGAGCCCGGCGATCTGGTGCGCGAGAACAGGAGCCTCAACACCTATCAGAACGCGCGCAACGTGGCGGCCATTCTGGGCCCTGCACATGACAGCCGTTTGATCGTCGTCACCTCTGCGTATCACATGCGGCGTTCGCTGCGCGCATTCGAGGCTTTCGGTTACGCGCCGGAACCATACGTTTCCGACGTGCGGCGCAACCGCACTACGCTCTTTCCGCGCTTCAGGAGCTTCAAGAACAGCGAGCTCGCGGCGCATGAACTCGTGGAACTCGCCCGCTTCGACGTCTATCGCTGGCTGCATCTCTATTGAAGATGCCTCTTCAAGCTTGCCCCGGGACCGGTCGGCGATTCGGATTACTCAGTACTATTGCACTGCGTTATTGAATTAGCACCCTGTCTGTGTTCAGATACAGGTCATGGGTCAAAATGAACCTGACAGATATCGAACGTGAGCAACTGTTGTCGGCGGCGCGCAGCCGAACGGTGCGTGCGGCGGACGTGCGACGCGCAAAGTTGATCCTGATGCTCGAGGACGGCGAATCGCGCGACAGTATCATGCGCACACTGGGTTGCGATTCGCGCTTCATCGCACGCTGGTCGGGGCGCTTCCTCAGCGAGCGACTAGCCGGCATGTACGCCCGGCACCGCGGGCGGGCGCCTACGCAGCCACCGGCCAAACTGGAAGCGCGGGTGCTCAAGTGCACCCTCAAGCACAAACCCGCCGACGGTTCGACACACTGGAGTAGCTACAAGCTCGCAGCAGAACTCGGCGACGTATCGGTCTCGGCCGTGCAGCGCATCTGGCGCAAGCACGGCATCAAGCCGCAGCAGTTGGAGCGGCACATGGTCTCCAACGACCCGGACTTCGAGACCAAGGCAGCCGACGTGATCGGGCTGTACCTGAACCCGCCGGCGCACGCAGCGGTGTTCTGCGTGGACGAGAAGACCGCGATCCAGGCACTCGATCGCAAGGACCGTATGCTGCCGCTGTCGCCCGGGCGCGCCGAGAGTCACGGCTTCGAGTACAAGCGCAACGGCACGCTCAGCCTGTTCGCGGCGTTCAATACTGCCACCGGCGAGGTGCTGGGCAAGACGGTGGCGCGCCACACCAGCGAGCAGTTCGTGGCCTTCCTGACCGACGTCGTCGCCAGCCAGCCCAAACGCCGGGAAATCCACGCGATCTGCGACAACGTCAGCAGCCATAAGACGCAGCGGGTTGCCGACTTCCTTGATGCGCAGCGCAACGTGCACCTGCACTTCACGCCGACCTACTCGTCGTGGCTCAACCAGGTGGAGAACTGGTTCTCGCGCATTCAGCGTGAAGTGATCGCTCGCGGCATCTTCACTTCGGTGAAGGATTGGGATCGCAAACTGATGCCGATACATCCGCGAACACAACAAGAACCCGAAACCGATCAAGTGGAAATATGACGATCCTTCGCGCCGGATTCGACCAGTGCCAATTCAATGACGCAATGGAATAGGCTTAAAACATAGGCAGAAGACTACCTCAAAATTTAAGCGTCACCGCATGTCCGGCTTTTGCGGGGGCAAGTCCAAAGCCCGAGAAGCTCAGACGCCCCAGAGGATGTCCTTGTTGTCCTTCAGCGCGAGACGCATCATGTCGAGGAAGGGATAGGCACGCTGCGCGAGCCCGATGGGAATCTCGTGCGGCTCGTGCCCCTGCTCGCCTTCGTGGAAGTGGCCGTCGTGCTCGGCGTGCTCCTTCTTGTCGACGACGACCGCGGCTTCCAGTTTCTCGATTGCGGAAGGCAATTCTTCGTGCGTGATGACGCCCCGTTCGGTGAGCTTCTTGCCGATGATGCCGAGCAGGTATTCCGCTAGGTTCTCCAGCATCATGACATCCGGTGCGGCGGGGGTTTTGAATGTGATCAGCATGGCATGGTCCTTTTGTTTATGTTGGGTCATAGGCGGTTTGCAAACGAAACGCGCAGACGAGCCGGTCTCCCTAACAACAAACAAACATGACTGACGACACCCTGATTAGACATATTAGCACCTGCTAAAATCCACACTTTGTAGGTATATAACCGGGCTCTATCCGTTATATGTCCGCGAAGCCTCGCAGACATGGCGGGCGGCATCCCTTCGCCGCGCACACCGGGTTCCGGGCGCGCTGTGCCCGCCCCGATCGCCATACCCTCCGGACTCGCTCCACTGGATCACATTCAGCATGCTGCCCGCACATAAACACACTCTCGAAACGCTCCTCACCGACGCGGTCAAGCAGGTCGCGCAAGCCAGCCAGGGCGCCAACGAAGCGGCGTTCGTCGCGCCCACGATCGTGCTCGAACGGCCGAAGGTCGCGGCGCACGGCGACGTGGCGTCGAATGTCGCGATGCAGCTCGCCAAGCCGCTGCGCGCCAATCCGCGCCAGCTCGCGCAGCAGATCATCGATGCGGTGCTCGGTCTTCCGGCAGCCGCGGGGCTCGTCGAGAGCGCGGAAGTGGCGGGACCCGGCTTCATCAATCTGCGTCTTGCAGCCACGGCGAAGCAAGTCGTGATCCCGGCCGTGCTGGACGAAGGCGCGGCCTACGGCCGCTCGACGCGCGAGGCGAGCAGGCACGTGCTGGTCGAGTTCGTATCGGCCAATCCGACCGGCCCGCTGCACGTCGGCCACGGCCGCCAGGCCGCCCTCGGCAACGCGCTCTCGAACCTGCTCGAAACGCAGGGCTACGACGTGCACCGCGAGTTCTACTACAACGACGCGGGCGTGCAGATCAGCAATCTCGCCATCTCGACGCAAGCCCGCGCGCGCGGCTTCAAGCCCGGCGACGCGCAATGGCCGGAAGCGGCGTACAACGGCGAGTACATCGCCGATATCGCGCGCGACTACATGGCGGGCAAGACGGTCGCCGCGAAGGATGGCGAGCCCGTGAAAGGCAAGGGCGACGTCGACGATCTCGAAGCCATCCGTCATTTCGCCGTGGCCTATCTGCGTCACGAGCAGGACATGGACCTGACTGCGTTCGGCGTGAAGTTCGACCAGTTCTATCTGGAGTCGTCACTGTACAAGGAAGGCCGCGTCGAGAAGACGGTCGCGGCGCTCGTCGACGCGGGCAAGACCTACGAGCAGGACGGCGCGCTGTGGCTGCGCACCACCGACGACGGCGACGACAAGGACCGCGTCATGAAGAAGTCCGACGGCACGTACACGTACTTCGTGCCCGACGTCGCGTATCACGTGACCAAGTGGGAGCGCGGCTTCACCAAGGTCATCAACGTGCAGGGCTCGGACCATCACGGCACGATCACGCGCGTGCGGGCAGGTCTGCAAGGGCTCGGCATCGGCATTCCGAAGGGTTATCCCGACTACGTGCTGCACAAGATGGTGACCGTCATGCGCGACGGCCAGGAAGTGAAGATTTCCAAACGCGCGGGCAGCTACGTGACGGTGCGCGACCTGATCGAATGGTCGGGCGGCCTGGCACCCGGCCACGAGACCGCGCCCGACGAGATTGACGCGGACACCATCCGCCACGGCCGCGACGCCGTGCGCTTCTTCCTGATCTCCCGCAAGGCCGATACGGAATTCGTGTTCGACATCGATCTCGCGCTCAAGCAGAACGACGAGAACCCGGTCTACTACGTGCAATACGCGCATGCGCGCATCTGCACGATCCTCAACGACTGGCAGGAGCGCTACGGCGGCGACCTCGCGCAAGCCACCAGGGCGGATCTCTCGCCGCTCTCGAGCGACCGCGCGATGGCGCTGCTCAACAAGCTCGCCGAGTATCCGGAAATGCTCGCGCACGCCGCGACCGAGCTCGCGCCGCACGCGGTCGCGTTCTACCTGCGCGATCTCGCTGGCGAATTTCACTCGTTCTACAATGCGGAGCACGTGCTCGTGGAGGAAGAGAAAGAGCGCACGGCCCGCATCGCGCTCCTCGCGGCGACGCGTCAGGTCCTCGAGAACGGTCTCGCGACGATCGGCGTATCGGCTCCTCAGAAGATGTGAGCGTCTGCCGCCCCTCGACGCACACACCGAAATCGGAGTATTCCGGCGTGTGCGGACGGGAGGGGAGGCTGGCGTCGGCGTGTCTCGACCCGCGGCTATAATCGTCGCCCAATAGAAGACTTTCTCGCAGGTGATCCATACGATGGCAAAACCACGTCGCACGCCCAGGCAATCCAAGCAGTCGAAGCAAACCGGGGGAACCTTTCTCGGCATCGTACTGGGGCTGATCGTCGGCCTCGCGATCGCCATGATCGTCGCGCTGTACATCACGCGCGCGCCCACGCCGTTCGTGGCGAAGGTCGCGCCGCCGCCATCGGAGGCCAACTCCGCGCCCGTCGCCGCGCAACCCTACGACCCGAACCGTCCGCTGCAAGGCAAGACGCCGGGCCAGCCGGTGCCGCAGGCCGCGCAGCCCACGCCGCCCAACACCGCGCCGGGCCAAAGCAACAATCAGACGCAGTCGTCGGGCATGCTCGACGAGCCGCAGATCGTCGAAGTGCCGCCTTCGGGCGCGACCGCTTCCGCGCCGAAGACCGCCAGCACGACGACCGCGAAGAAACCCGAGAACGCGCCGAACGCGACGAGCAACGCTGCCGCCACGCCGCCGAAGGGCAGCTCGGCGACGACGGCGAAGACTACGCCGCCCGCGCCGAGCGATGCGAACACCGGCTACTTCCTGCAGGTGGGCGCGTACAAGACGCAAGCCGACGCCGAGCAGCAGCGCGCGCGCCTGGGCTTCCAGGGCTTCGAATCGAAGGTCACGCAGCGCGATGCGGGCGGTGTGACGTACTATCGTGTGCGCATCGGTCCGTTCGCGAAGTTCGAGGACATGAACACGGCACGCCAGCGTCTGTCCGACGCGGGCGTCGACACGGCCGTGATCCGCTTCTCCAGGCAATAAGACAGCGAGCGAAGTCGAGGCGCCCGCGCTGCCGCAACACGGAAGCGCGGGAGCGAGAACGAGGGGCGGCGCGCCGTTTCGTCCCGCACGGCCCGACCGGCCTTAAGCGTGGCTTAAGCGTCGTATGTCCCACTGATGGACCTCTCGTACCCTCCGCGTATCTTTTGCATTCGTTCTTTAAGCATGAAAAAACTGTTTAGCGCGTTCGCTCTTTCCCTCGGCATCGCCGCCGCTTCGATGAGCGTCGCGAGTTCGGCGGCGGCCGCCCCCACGGCGGGCAAGGACTACACGGAGCTGCAGGCGGCGCAGCCCGTCGGCGCGCCCGCGGACAAGGTCGAGGTCATCGAGTTCTTCTGGTACGGCTGCCCGCACTGCAACGAGTTCGAGCCGTACATCGAGGCATGGGCGAAGAAGCAGGGGCCGGACGTAGTGTTCAAGCGTGTGCCGGTGGCGTTCCGTGACGACTTCATCCCGCACTCGAAGATGTATCACGCGCTCGACGCGCTCGGCGTCGCCGAGAAGGTCACGCCGGCCGTGTTCAACGAGATTCACGTGAAGAAGGACTATCTGCTCACGCCGCAGGCGCAGGCGGATTTCCTCGCGACGCAGGGCATCGACAAGAAGAAGTACATGGACGCCTACAGCTCCTTCTCGACGCAAAGCGCCGTGCAGCGCGACGCCAAGCTGCTGCAGGACTACAAGATCGACGGCGTGCCGACGGTCGTTGTGCAGGACAAGTACGAAACCGGCCCGGCGATGACCAACAGCCTGCCGGGCACGACGCAGGTAATAGACTTCCTGGTCCAGCAAGTTCGCGACAAGAAGCTCTGATTCCCTCGCCTCTCGCGCCGGCATGGATGCAGTTCGCCTGAAGGTCTTCATCACCGGTGCATCAAGCGGCATCGGCCTCGCGCTGGCCGAGCACTACGTGAAGCGCGGGGCCGTGGTCGGCCTCGTCGCCCGCCGTGCCGAGTCCCTCGCGGCCTTCGCCGCCCGTCATCCCCAGGCCTCCGTCTCCCTCTACCCCGCCGACGTGCGCGACGCCGACGCGCTCGCCGATGCCGCGCGCCGTTTCATCGCCGAGCATGGCGCGGCGGACATCGTCATCGCGAACGCGGGCATCAGCCGCGGCGCGCTGACGGGCCACGGCGATCTCGACACCTTCCGCGCCGTGATGGACGTCAATTACTTCGGCATGGTCGCGACCTTCGAGCCCTTCATCGCGTCGATGACGGCCGTGCGGCGCGGCACGCTCGTCGGCATCGCGAGCGTCGCGGGTGTGCGCGGGCTGCCGGGATCGGGCGCCTACAGCGCGTCGAAGGCTGCGGCGGCGAAGTATCTGGAGGCGCTGCGCGTCGAGATGCGCCCGTTCGGCGTGTCCGTGGTCACGATCGCGCCCGGCTACGTGCGCTCGGAGATGACGGGGCGCAATCCCTATCCGATGCCCTTCCTCATGGATGCCGACCGCTTCGCCGCCAAGGCCGCGAGCGCAATCGGACGTAAAGCGCGCTACGCGACGTTCCCGTGGCAGATGCGCATCGCGGGCATGCTGCTGCACGCACTGCCGCGCGGGCTCTACGACAGACTCTTCGAGCGCGCGCCGTGCAAGCCGCGCGGGGGCGAATGACGCAAAAAAACCGGCTGCGCACCGACGCAGCCGGTTTTTCCTTGCGGACGGCCTGACCGGAATCGCTCCCGGTCAGGACATCGCCGACGCTTCAGAACGCCACGTAAGCCGGGCTGTTCGGCAGCTCGAATCCGACATAAACATGCCGCCCGAAGAAGAACGGCAGGCCGAAGTCGAAGTAGCTGGGTATGCCCAGCTGCCCGCCGAAACTGTTGAAGGCGAACTTGGTGCCGTCCTGCGTCAGCGTGCGCGCGTTGACGAGCTGGAACGGAACGACCGACGTGTTGCCTTCCGTGCCGCGAATCGTCACCGACAACGACTGCTCCGAGCTCGGGCAATAGAACGCGCTCTGGCTCGAGCACAGCGCAAAGCTGTCCTGGAAGAAGTTGCCGTTCGATCCGGAATCGAAGAACGTCGTGTACGTGTTCCCCTTGTACGTGCCGGTCAGGTCACCGAACTGGTCCGTGCCGTACTTCGTGACGCCAGCGACCGCGTTGTTGCTCTGCGTGCCGATGCCGAATATCAGCACGCCGGTCGCGCTCGTCGCGCCGCCATCGGGAACCGGCGGCAACTGCACGATCACGCCGTTGTTGTCGACCGGGAACTTCGTGATGGGGTTCGTGACTTGCTGCGTGAGCGGGACCGTGGTTCCGGCGCAGTTTGCGCCGTTGGCGCACGAGAAGTACATCGCATTGAGCGCCGTGCTCACGCAGCCGCTGCCGCAGTCGTACGTCTGCGGGCCGATGCCGAGGATGCCGTTCGCGCCGATATCGGCGATCGAGTTCTCGTCGTTGCCGGACGGGCAGCCGTTATTGCCGGTCGGCGCCGACGATGCGTCCAGGTCGCCGATGATCTGGATCGGCACGCCGGACGCGACTTCCGTACCGATCTTCACGTCGGCCGTGCGCACGGTGCCCCACGTATAGCCGTCCGCGAAACCGGCGCATTCCGCGAGCTGGCCGCCGTTCGCCGCGCGCGTGCCAGGCAGGCTACCGAGCACGGACTGCGCCGACGATCCCAGGATGCGCAGGCAGAACGACGCCGTATCGACCTGAATGTTGTCGATGGTCTGACACGTCGACGAGCCCGGCGCACACACCGTCACCGAGACGTTCGGAATGTTGACGAACTGCGCGACGCCGGAATTGACGTTGATCGGCACCGCGTTCGTGCCGTTGGGCGCGCTCGGCTGCGCGTTCGCCGTGCTGGTGCTCGAGCTTCCGCCGCCCGAGCCGGAGCCACCCGAGGAGCCGCCGCTGCTGGAGCTGGAATGGCTGTCGTCGCCGCCACCGCCGCAAGCCGCGAGCATGACGGAAAGAAGAATCACGCCGAGCCAGCGGACGAAGCCGGCAGCGCGCGGTGAAGAAAGGGCAGGAAGGCCGAGTGTCGTTCAATGCATATCGGGTTCTCCCGTCGCTTACTGGATGTCGCTGGCGGACACGCCGGCGGGCAAGGATTGCGGCAGATACGCGCGGCCCGCGAACGACCCCATGTGCCCGCCCGATTCCACGACGAGCCCGGAGTCCTGCACGCTCACCGGCCCGCGGCCTCCGCGCGCGGCGCGCTGCGCCTTCAGTCCTTGCTGATACGGTGGGAAATAGCTGACGAGCAGCGAGGTGAGATCCGGCACGCGCGGCCCTTTCCATGCGATCCAGAACACGATGCCTTGCGCGGACAAATATTCGTTGATGACGGTGCCGCTTGCGAGCGTCGTCGAGTGGATGGTGTAGTCCGACGCCGACGTGCTCGACGCGCCGCTCGCGCCGGCGGCGTGCACGACGGCCTTCGCGGACGTCGCCGTGGCGCCCTGCGGCGCGTTCATCGGCTCGCCGCCGAGCACGGCGTATGCGGGCGCCGCCGCGCATACGCTCAATGCGCCGGCCGCGAACGCCAGCGTTCTTGCCAGATGCCCATGACGAGATTGCTTCGGTGCCTTCACTGGGCCTCCTATCGGTTTTTCTGCCGTCCGCCCCTCGCAAACGGCCGGCCCATGACGATTGAGTGACAGATGTGCCACCGTTTTTTTGCGCTTTTTCTTCAGTGCGAATACCGTCAGTATGCCAGCCGTGAGGAATAGTCCTAACGTTCGCAAACGCACATAAAGAAAAACGCGAAGCGCAATGGTATGCGCTTCGCGTTCTTTCATAACGCTGAGTACGGCGAACCGACTGCCTGCGGCAGACCTCAGAAACCGAGGCTCGCGAGCAGATCGTCGACCTGCGATTGATCCTGCACGACGTCACTGCGTCCTTCGGGATTGATCTGCGGCCCGTTGAGCAGGCTTTCCTGAGCGCCGCCCGCGGACGACATGAGCGCCGCCGCCGACGCCGCAAACTGCTCGCGCCGCTCGGGCGCGATGTTTTCGAGCAGCACGCCCAGCAGTTGCTGTTCGATCAGATACACGAGGTCCGTGATCTTCTTGATCACCTGGCCGGTCAGGTCCTGGAAATCCTGCGCGAGCATGATTTCCAGCAGTTGCGCGTTGGTCGCCTGGGTGCGTTCGGGCACGCTTTGCAGGAACGTGCGCGTTTGCGCCAGCAGCGCCCCCGCTTCGCCTTGCGCGAGCGGCGCCTCGTACCATTGCGCCCAGCGCGCGTCGAGCGCCTGTGCTTCGCTCTGCATCGCTTCCTGCATCGGCTTGGCGAGCTCGATCGCGTTGAGCGCGCGCTCGGCGGCCTGCTCGGTCACCACGGCGACGTATTTCAGGCGATCGCGCGCGTCGGGCACGGCTTGCGCAGCGGCTTCGACCTGCTTGTCGAGGCCGAGCTCGCGCATCGAGTCGCGCAGCGTGCACGTGAGCTGGCCGATGCGCGCGAGGATGCGGTCGCTCGACGGATCGCCCTCGCTGCCTTCACCCTGGGCCATCGCGGCTGTGAATTCAGTGGTCAGCTCGCTCACGATCAGCTCCCGGCCTTGGCCATCTTCTCGAGGATCTTGTTGAGCTTCTCGTCGAGCGTGGCAGCCGTGAAGGGCTTGACCACGTAACCGCTCGCGCCCGCCTGCGCCGCCGCGATGATGTTCTCCTTCTTCGACTCCGCCGTCACCATCAGCACCGGCAGATGCGACAGCGTCGCGTCCGCGCGGATTTGCTGCAGCATCGCGAGGCCGTCGAGGTTCGGCATGTTCCAGTCGGTGATCACGAAGTCGAAGCCGCCGCCGCGCAGGCGCGCGAGACCCGCCGCACCGTCTTCGGCTTCGTCGACGTTGCCGTAGCCCAGCTCCTTGAGCAGGTTACGCACGATACGGCGCATCGTCGGAAAATCGTCGACGACGAGGATCTTCATGTTCTTGTCCACCACTACTCCCGTGTGTTCTCAAGCGGCGTTGCCGCGTATTCGATTCGGAAAACTCAGACGCGCTGCACGCGCTCGCCCATTGAGGCGAACCGCGCCATCACCCGCCGGCTCATTTCTGTCGGCGGCGCGACTTCGCTCGCGCCGCCCATTGCAATCGCTTCGCGCGGCATACCGAACACCACGCAACTCGCTTCATCCTGCGCGAGCGTGTACGCGCCCGCCTGCTACATTTCCAGAAGACCGGCGGCACCGTCCCGGCCCATGCCGGTCAGGATCACGCCGATCGCGTTCTTGCCCGCGTGCTGCGCCGCCGAGCGGAACAGGACGTCCACCGAAGGCCGATGGCGGTTCACGGGCGGCGCATCCGACAGATGCGCGACATAGTTCGCGCCGCTGCGCGCCAGCACCAGATGCGCGTGGCCCGGCGCGATATACGCGTGGCCCGGCAGCACGCGCTCGCCGTGCTCCGCTTCCTTCACCGTGATGCGGCACAGGCCGTTCAGGCGCTGCGCGAACGATTTCGTGAAGCCCGGCGGCATGTGCTGCGCGATCAGAACGGCAGGCGCATCGGGCGGCAGCGGCACGAGCACTTCGCGAATGGCTTCGGTGCCGCCCGTCGATGCGCCGACGATCACGAGCTTCTCCGTCGAGACGAGCGGATTGTTGAAGTTCGGCGCGAGCCTGTGCGCCGCTGCACCGGCGCCGGCGTTTGCCGCATGCGCCGCGTGCGGGGTCTGCCGCGCGCGCGGGATGCGGCGCGCACCTTGTCGGCCAGCTTCTCCGCGTAGTCGAGCATGCCGTCGCGGATGCCGACCTTCGGCTTCGTGACGAAGTCGACCGCGCCGAGCTCCAGCGCGCGCAGCGTGATTTCGTTGCCGCGCTCGGTCAGCGACGACACCATCACGACCGGCATCGGCCGCAGGCGCATCAGCTTTTCCAGAAAGTCGAGGCCGTCCATGCGCGGCATTTCGACGTCGAGCGTCAGCACGTCCGGGTTGTGCTGCTTGATCAGCTCGCACGCGACGAGCGGATCGGGCGCGGTCGCGCACACGTGCATGTAGGGCTGCGAGTTGATGATCTCGGTCATGAGGCTGCGCACGAGCGCCGAATCGTCGACGCACAGCACCTTGATCGCAGGCAGCGCCTGCGCCTTCGCGCTCGTGGCGTGGGTCGTGATCATGCTTCCTCCGCCGCCTTCGTGCCGCGCAGCGTGCGCGCGGCGCTGTTGAAACTGCCACCGCCGAACAGCTCGACGCGCGCCCGCGCCTTCGCGAGCCACTCCGCGCGCTCTTCCGGCGTGCGTTGCGCGAGCGCCTGCTCGCGCTCGACGATGACCGGATCGTGCCGCGTCTTGAGCTTCTTGACCATCACCTGGCCGGAGCGCGGCATGAACGCGACCTTGCGCGGATGCCTGCCCTGCAGATCCTCGGCGACGATGCGAATCTTCTCCAGCGAGAGATAGCGCCGCACGAACTCCGAGTTGCGATCGCCGATGTTGATGGTCGTCATGCCCGCGAGCACCGCGCCGCCGCCGAACACCTTCGCTTCGAAGCGCTCGCGCCGTCCGCCGCGCTTGATGAGCTCGTTGATGAGCACTTCCATCGCGTATGCGCCGTAACGCATCGAGTCGGACGCCGCGTGGGACGCGTCGGAACCGTCGTCGGGCAGCATGAAGTGATTCATTCCGCCGATGCCTGCCGTGCGATCGTTGATGCACGCCACCACGCACGAGCCGAGCACCGTGACGAGCACCATGTCCTCGCTGGTCATGTAGAACTCGTTCGGCAGGAGCTTCACGCCCGGCTTCTTGAAGAGATTGTCGTAGTAGAGATTCGACGCGATCGGCAGTCCGCTCATGCCGTCTCTCCTGCGAGCGCCCGCGCCGCTTTCGGTGCGCCCGCGTGCTTCATGTCGCGCGTCAGTTCGTATACGGTCTGGCCGCGCAGCCTGAAGGCCTGCGACACGTAGGTGAAATTCTCCGAATGTCCCGCGAACAACAGCGCGCCAGGCTTCATCAGCGGCTCGAAGCGCGTCAGTACTTGTCCTTGCGTCGGCTTGTCGAAGTAGATCATCACGTTGCGGCAAAAGATCGCGTCGAACGGGCCTTTCATGTCGTAGCGTGCGTCCGTCAGGTTCACGCGGCCGAAGCTCACCATCGCGCGCAATTCAGGGCGCACCTTCACGAGGCCCGCGTGCAAGCCCGTGCCCTTCACCTTCAGGAAGAAGCGTCTCAGACGCTCGACCGGCAGCGCCTTCACCTGATCGAGCGAATACACGCCCGCTTCCGCCTTGCCGAGCACCTGGCTGTCGATGTCGCTCGCGAACACCGTGCACTGGCGCGCGGCATGCTCGCCCAGCGCTTCGATCAGCGTCATCGCGATGGAATACGGCTCCTCGCCCGTCGATGCCGCCGAGCACCACACCGAGAACGGCTGCTGCCGGCGCTTGACGAACTCCGCGAGAATCGGAAAGTGGTGCGACTCGCGGAAGAACGCGGTCAGGTTCGTGGTCAGCGCATTGACGAACGCTTCCCACTCGGCGCTGTTCTCGTTGGTCTCGAGGCGGTCCAGATACTGCCTGAACGTGTCAATGCCGCATGCGCGCAGCCGGCGCGCGAGACGGCTGTATGCCATGTCGCGTTTGTGGTCCGACAGCGAGATGCCCGCGCACCGATGAATCAGCTCGCGAATGCGGGCGAAGTCCGCCGCCGTGAATTCGAAGTCGCGCTCGACTTCCGCGCCGCGCACGCTGGCGGGCAAGTCGGCGTGCGCGTTGCGCGTTGCCATCATGATGTCTCGTGCTTCCCCGGCGTCGTCATCGTCGCCCGATGTGGCGTGCGCGTCGCGCTCGCGGCCCGCGATGCATGCGACGGCCACGCGGACTTACGCGCGCCGGGCGCGCGGCGCGCATTGCCTGCGCCGCATGATCCGGTGATTCGCCCGCTCGCGGGCGTGAAGCGCTGTGCCGGCATGGTCGTCTCGTTTCACGCTCTGTCAGAAGGTTTCCCAGTCGCCGTCGTCGGCGGTCGTCGCCTTAGCGCGCGGCGCGGGCGCGACCGGCCCGGGACGCGGGCTTCGCGGCGCTCGCCGGCTTGCTCGCGGCTTTGCGGGCTTCGCTGGCGGCTTCCTTGACAACGGCCGCTTCCGGCCCGAGCTCGGGCTGCGGCGCAACCTTCGCGGCCTGCACCGGCTTCGTCCGCCTGTCGGCGTTCTGCGCGACGGCCGGCGGCGAAGGCTCGATGCGCGCAGCCGGCGTCAGGCGCGCGGCCGCAACCGTCGCGCTCGCGCGCATCGGCGCGGCGCTTTCGACGCGCCATTGCGCGACCACGTCCTTCAGCTGGCGGGTCTGGTCTTCGAGCGATGCCGCGGCCGCTGCCGCCTGCTCGACGAGCGCGGCGTTCTGCTGCGTCACGCTGTCCATCTGCGTGACGGCGCGGTTGACCTGCTCGATACCGTCGGACTGCTCCTCCGAGGCCGCGCTGATCTCGCCCATGATGTCGGTCACGCGGCGCACCGCCTGCACGATCTCGCCAATCGGCTGGCCGGCACGCGCGACGAGTTCCGTGCCGCTGTCCACCTTCGCGGCGGAATCGCCGATCAGCGCCTTGATTTCCTTCACCGCCGCCGCGCTGCGCTGCGCGAGCGAGCGCACTTCGCCCGCGACCACCGCGAAGCCGCGCCCTTCCTCGCCCGCGCGCGCCGCCTCGACCGCCGCGTTCAGCGCGAGAATGTTGGTCTGGAACGCGATGCCTTCGACCACGCCGATGATGTCCACGACCTTGTTCGAACTCGACGCGATCGCGTGCATCGTCTCGACGACTTGCTCGACGACCTCGCCGCCGCGCGACGCGATATCCGACGCGTTCACCGCGAGCTGGCTCGCCTGGCGCGCGTTGTCGGCATTCTGCTTCACCGTGCTCGTGAGCTCTTCCATGCTCAACGCGGTTTCCTGCAGCGACGCCGCCTGCTCTTCGGTGCGCTGCGACAGATCCGTATTGCCGCTCGCGATTTCATGCGCGCCGACGTCGATCGATTCCGCGCCGCGATGCACCGCGCCGACCATCGCGGTCAGGTTGACGCGCATCCGCTCGATGCCCGCGAACAGGCGGCCGATCTCGTTGGTCCGGTGGTGTTAGTGAGAGTGCGCGCGATTCGCGGTTGAGCGCGGCCACGTCGACGATCAGCGCGACGCTGCCGTCGCCCAGGATGGCCGCGGCGGAAATGCCGTGCACCTTGCGGTAATTCGTTTCCAGGTTCTTCACGACGACCTGCTGCTGGCCGACGAGCTCGTCGATCAGCATCGCGAAGCGGCGCCCCTCCGTCTGCATGATCGTGACGATGCCCTGCGTCGGCTCGGTGCGCGCGCTTTCGGCGTCGACACCCGATGCAGCGCGACCAGCGGCAGATACTCGCCGCGCACGCACACCACGCGCTCGCCGTTCGCGACCGTGTAGATGTCCTCGGCGACCGGTTGCAGCGACTCCATCACGAAGTTCAGCGGCAGAATGAAGATCTCGTTGCCGACCTTCACCGACATGCCGTCGAGAATCGCGAGCGTGAGCGGCAGCACGATCTTCGTCGTCGTGCCCGCGCCCTGGCGCGAGCTGATTTCCACATGCCCGCCCATCGACTGGATGTTGCGCTTCACCACGTCCATGCCGACACCGCGGCCGGAGATGTCCGTCACTTGCTCTGCGGTCGAGAAGCCCGGCATGAAGATGAGCTGCCAGACCTCCTCGTCGCTCATCGATTCGGAAACCTGCAGGCCCTGCTTCTGCGCCTTCGCGAGAATCTTGTCGCGACGCAGACCCGCGCCGTCGTCGCTCACTTCGATCACGATGTTGCCGCCGTGATGCGCCGCCGACAGCACGAGCTGGCCGGTGGTCGGCTTGCCCGCCGCGCGGCGCGCCTCCACGGTCTCGATGCCGTAATCGAGCGAGTTGCGCACGAGGTGCGTGAGCGGATCGATGATGCGCTCGATCAGGCTCTTGTCGAGCTCGGTCGCCTGACCGAACGTGACGAGCTCCACTTCCTTGCCGAGCTTGCCGGCGATGTCGCGCACGAGGCGCGGGAAGCGGCTGAATACGTAATCCATCGGCATCGTGCGGATGGACATGACGGCCTCTTGCAGGTCGCGCGTTGCGCTCCAGCTGCGCCATGCCGTTGAACAGACGATCGTGCAGGTCGGGATCGAACGCGCTCGTGGCTTCCGCGAGCATCGCCTGCGTGATGACGAGTTCGCCCACCAGGTTGATGAGCTGGTCGACCTTCTCGACGCCGACGCGGATCGAACTGCCTTCCGCCGATGCCGCCGCTTGCGGACGCGCCTTCTTTTCGGCATCGCCCGTCGCGGGTTTCGACGGCAGAGTGGCGGGTTGAGCCACCGCCGTCGCCGCTTCTTCTTTTTCCTTCACTGCCTCGTTGCCGCTCGCGGATGCGGGCGACGCGCTCGCCTGCGATTGCTTCGGCTCTTCGTGCAGGGTGGGACGCACCGCCGGTGTTGCCCGCGGCGCCGGCTACGCTTCGGCGGATTGCGCCGCCGGATCGCCGCGGCCGATCGTGATCTGCGTTTCATCGATCACGAAGCAGCACACGGCGGACGATATCGTCAGCCGGAACGTCCGAGTCGAGCCAGACCACGTATTCCGCGTCCGTCTTCCTTTCTCCGACGATGCTTCCCAGATTCCCCAGCTCCTCAATCAGAGTCGCCAGGTCCTTCTCGCCCACCCCCCGTAGCGTAATTTTCAGGTGGGGTCCGACTTCCGCCGCCGCGCCGATGTGTCCCGGCATTGCGTCGTCGGCGGTTCCTGCATGCGTTCCATCGGCGAGCTCGAACGCGCCGTCCCAGTTGCCGTCGTCCTCGATCGCTTCCATCGCCTGCGCGATCAGGTGCGCGGGCGGGGCGTTCAGGCCGTCGTAGGCGGGCGCGACGTGCACGTTCGCCGCATGGTTGTCCGTGCCCGGCAGCGCGGGCGGTTCCACATGGGCCGCTTCCGCTCCTTCGGCGCTCTCGTTCTTCAGGCGCTCGAGCTTCGCGCAGATCGCGGCGGCGACGGCCGCATCCGGCTCCGCGCTCGCGCGATACGCGGCGAGCTGGTCGGAGAGCACGTCCTTCGTCGCGAGGAAGGTGTCGATCATGTCGCGGCGCAGGACGAGCTCGTTGTTGCGCGCGCGGTCCAGCAGCGACTCGAGGATGTGCGTCGTCTCCGTCAGCGCGGCGAAACCGAAGGTGGCAGCGCCGCCCTTGATCGAATGCGCCGCGCGGAAGATCGCCGCGAGGTCTTCCGGATCGGGATTCGCGATGTCCAGAACGAGCAGCAGTTGCTCCATCTGCGCGAGCAGTTCATCCGCTTCGTCGAAGAAGGTCTGATAGAACTGGGTAATGTCGAGAGTCATGCTTGAGTCACCGCAGGAATGCTGTTCAGTCGGCGCCGTTGTGCGCGCGTTTCAATGCTGTCTTCGGGTTGCTTCGCCTGGAACCTGCTCTTGTACCGCTCAGTGCAGCGTGTCTTCCGAGAGCGCGGCGACCAGCTCGGTCAGCAGGTCCGGATCGAGCGGCTTCTCGATCCAGCCCGTTGCGCCCGCCGAGCGCGCCGCCTCCTTGAACGGCTCGCCGCCTTCGGTCGTGAGGACCAGGATCGGCGTCGCCCGGTAGGCGTGGTTCGCGCGCAGCCGAGCCTGCTCTTGCCCGGCATGTGCTGGTCGGTCAGAACGAGATCGAAGCGCTCGGCGAGCGCCCACTCCAGGCCTTCGTCGCCGTCAGACGCGACGGTCACTTCGTAACCCGCCGTCGCCAGCGTCGCCGAGATGATTTGCCGCATCGCGGCCGAATCGTCGATTGCCAGAATGTTCCTGATCATGTTTGTCTCTTGCCGTGTTGACGGTCGAAACGTGCCGAGTCTTGAGCGTGTTTTTTTGAGCAATTGCTCAGCGCGCCGCGGGCGGCGATGCCGAGCGCAGCCAGCGGCTTGCCGTCCTCACCCCGGCCGTTGTCGAGCGTGGCGCTCGGGCCGCCGTCGTCGCGCAGCATCGATGATTCGGTCTTCCGGTTGAGCACGATGATGCTGATGCGCCGGTTCTCCGGATCGAGCGGATCCTGCTTGTTCAGATTCTGTGTGGACGCGAGGCCGAGCACGCGCAACACCTTCGCTTCGTCCATGCCGCCCGCCACCAGCTCGCGCCGCGACGCGTTCGCGCGGTCCGCGGACAGCTCCCAGTTGCTGTAGCCCTTCTTGCCGCCCGCGTATTTCACGGCGTCGGTGTGTCCCTGCACGACGATGCGGTTCGGCACGTCGTTCAACGTCTTGCCGATCTCGCGCAGGATGTTGCGCATGTACGGCTGCACGGTGTCGCTGGAAAGCGCGAACATCGGGCGCTTCTGCGTATCGACGATCTCGATGCGCAAGCCCTGCTGCGTCGACTCGATGCGGATCTGCTGCTTGAACTGGCGCAGTGTCGGATTGGCCTCGATCGCGGCCATGAGCTTCACCTGAAGGTCATGCAGGCGCACCTGCTCGTGGCGCTCGAGCTCGCCCTGCGCGGCCTTGAGCAGTTGGTCGTCGGTCTGCGACGACGCGCGCAGCGCAAGCTGCGTGCTGCCATCCGGCTTGCGCGCGGCGCCCGTCTCGTCGCTCGAAATGTCGCGCCCGCCGCCGGTGATGATGCTGTTGTCCATGCCGACGCTCTTGCCGCCGACCATCGCCGCCTTGAGCGGCATCTGGAAATACTCCGCGATGCCGCGCCGCTGCACGGGCGAGGTCGACGAAAGCAGCCACATCAGCAGGAAGAACGCCATCATCGCGGTCATGAAGTCCGCGTAGGCGAGCTTCCACGCGCCGCCGTGATGCCCCTTGCGGCCCGCGACGACGCGCTTGATGAAGATGGGACGTTCGCTGTCGTTGCTCATTGCCGTGCCCTGGTCGATGAATCGCTCGCGAAGCCGTTCATCATTTCGCCTTGACCCGGCGCACGTGCTCCTCCAGTTCGGAGAACGACGGGCGCTCCGTCGAGAACAGCATCTTGCGGCCGAACTCCACCGCGATCGCGGGCGCATAGCCGTTCAGGCTCGCGAGGATCGTCACCTTGATGCACTGGAACATCTTGGTCTGCTCGGCGACGCGCTGCTCCGCGACGCTCGCGAGCGGCCCGATGAAGCCGCAGGACAGAAGAATGCCGAGGAAGGTGCCGACGAGCGCCTGCGCTATCATCTCGCCGAGAATCGCGGGCGGCTGATCGGCGGAGGCCATCGTATGCACGACGCCCATCACGGCGGCGACGATGCCGAACGCGGGCATCGCGTCGCCGACCTTGGTGAGCGCGTGCGCGGGCGCCTCGTCCTCGACATGATGCGTCTCGATCTCCTCGTCCATGAGGCTTTCGATCTCGAACGCGTTCATGTTGCCGCTGACCATGAGGCGCAGATAATCCGTCAGGAATTCGACGATGTGATGGTCCGCGAGAATCTTCGGGGACTGGCTGAACACCGGGCTCTTGGCGGGATCCTCGATGTCCGCTTCGAACGCGAGCGTGCCTTCCTTGCGCGCCTTCGCGAGCAGGACATAGAGCAGGCCCATCAGCTCCATGTACTGCCCTTGTCGTACTTCGCGCCCTTGAAGAGCGTGGGAATGACGAAAAACGTCGCCTTGATGGTCTTGAGGTTGTTGCCGAGGATGAACGCGCCGACGCCCGCGCCCGCGATCATCAGGATTTCGACCGGTTGCACGAGCGCGCCAAGGTGGCCGCCTTCCAGCGCATAACCGCCGAAGACGGACAGCAATGTCACGAGCGTTCCAACGAAAATCAGCACAGTCGAGTCCTCTCTTGATGCGGTGAGACCGCCGCTTAGAGACGGTTTCATAAAGGCTGTTGAGATTGCCGAAGAGTGTTCCAGCAGATCAAGCAACAACCGAGTTTGAGGAACGCTTCATGAATGTCCGCACGACGTTCGAAGCGAGTACGTAGACGGCGGAAGTTATGCAACCAGGCATGTGTACGTTCGACGACCCAACGGACTTTCCCAAGGCCGCTACCGTGCGGGTGACCGCGCCGCGCGATGCTGGTGGGAATGTTGCGCGCGTGAAGGAGGCACCGGTACTTGTCATGATCGTAACCGCGGTCGGCATAAACACAGCCAGGGCGACTCAGCGGCCGGCCGCGCACGCCGCCAATCGGTACGATGGCCTCGATCAACGGGATCAGTTGGGTGACGTCGTGACGATTGGCGCCGGTCAGGATTGCCGCGATCGGCGTACCGTTGGCGTCGGTGGTGACGTGGTGCTTGGAACCGGGTCGTGCTCGGTCGGTGGGGTTCGGGCCAGTTTTTCGCCCGCCCCAACCGCACGAATCGACGATGAGTCGACGACGACGCGGGAGAAGTCGATCTTCCCGGCCGCTCGTAGTTTCGCCAGCAGCAGTGCGTGCAGTCGATCCCACACGCCGGCTTGCTGCCAATCGCGCAGCCTGCGCCAGCAACTGACGCCAGAGCCACATCCCATCTCCGCTGGCAGATCTCGCCACCGGATGCCGGTCTTCAGCACGAACAAGATGCCGGTCAGCGCAGCCCGATCCGGTACCGGCTTGCGGCCCGGATACTTGAAGCGGCGCGGCTTCGCTGGTGGTAGCAGTGGCTCGATCAGTGCCCACAGTTCGTCGTCGATGATTGGTTTGCCCATCTCCTCGATCCTGTTGTCACAACGATCGAGGTTAACAGGTTGCGTTACGGGTTAACAGCCCCTAATAAATCTTTTTGAAACCAATTCTAAGTGCGCAGTTATGTCGGTTAACAGCACTCGATTGAAAAACTTTGAGGGCAATTCCGCGCCTGCGGCAAACGGTAAAGGTAAACCCCGCGTCGCAGCAGGGTTGGGCGAGGGTGCGGCCTCAGGCCGCGATGCGCGGGGCGCGCTCCGGCGGGTTGCGCGAGGCGAGCGCCTTGCGGGTCTTGCCCGCGCGCGAGGGCGGCTGACACAGGCCGCAGACGTAGCCGGCGCGCAAGTCGTATACATTTTCGGCTTCGAGCAACTGCAGGCGCGCGCCCAGCTCGATCAGTTCGATCGCCAGGGTGATCTCGCGGACTTCCGCGACCACGCTCTTCGTCGCCATCGGCCTCCCGGGTCTGTCCGCTCAGCCGATCTGCGCGACGGGGCCGTCCGCCAGCCAGCAGGATCGCGGCGTGCGCCTGGGTGAGCGCCGCGCTCTTGTCCTTGTCGGCGAGCGAGGAAAGAATCGTGTGATCGTCGAAACGGAAGCGGCACAGCAGATGGCTCGACGACGCGACCTTCACCGCCTGCGTGAGCGTCAGCGAGGACAGGCCGAGCCGGTACATCGCGGACACGCGGTCTTCGTGAAGAAGCCGCTGCGCGAGGAGCAAGTACGACAGATTCACCTCGCGGATTTCTGCGAGCGTACTCGGCGAGCGTACTCGTATTGTTGGCCGCCATTTTTTCCCCGAATCGATACATGGCTGGTCAGGCCTGGCGGGGAACGTTTGCGCGGATTCGCGGTGGGCATAGCGAATCCGGCCCCGCACGTGTTGTCTTGTGTCGATCCGATTGTCGCCGATGCCCGCGGCCGCGCCTGTCGGACAAAGCGTCCGACGCGGCGACGGATTTTCGCGAAGATTCGTGTAGGAATATTTCTTACACGGCGGCGCCCTCGATTGCCGGTCGCCAGACTCGATTATCGGCATCTATTCGTCTGACTTAACGGTCGAGCGGCATATTTCTCGGCGTCCCAACGTCCGATCGGCCGCTCGGGGCGGCGCTCGCGGGGCCGGAACGGTACGTGCCACCCTTGTGCCTCGCGGCTCGGTTCGACGCTTCACATTCGTCTACATCGCCCGTATCGATGCAATTTTTGACTTCGTAACAGCAGTTGTTTCGCGCTGTAACAACGATAAGCGATTGAAAAATGACGTGAAATGCCGCTCTCGATCCCGATAATGAAGCATTAAGGGATAACCCGATCGTGATGGTTTTTTCATCTCCGGGTCCATCTCGGGCGGCGTCCTCGTACGCGGCCCGCCCGAATGGCATGTGTTGAGCGCTCGCCGGAGCGTGACTGCAATGCCCTCACGTTCGCCTTCAAGGCATGGATCCGGGTCAGGCGCCGAGGCGCCGGCTCCGATCGACACAGGAGAGTCACGTTATGCGAATCGCACAAATTGCACCGTTGCACGAAGCAGTCCCCCCGAAGTTCTACGGCGGCACTGAGCGGGTGGTGTCGTATCTGACCGACGCGCTCGTCGATCTCGGACACGATGTCACCTTGTTCGCCAGCGGCGATTCGCAAACCAAGGCGACCCTCGAAGCGGCGTGGCCGCGGGCGCTGCGTCTCGACCCGACCATCCGCGATGCGCTCGCGCCGCACATGCTGCTGCTCGAAACCGTCCACCAGCGCGCGCACGAGTTCGACGTGCTGCACTTCCACCTCGACTACATGCCGTTCCCGCTGTTCACGCAGATGGATACACCGTTCGTGACGACGCTGCACGGCCGCCTCGACCTGCCGGAATTGCAGCCGATCTTCAACACGTTCACGAAGGCGAACGTCATTTCGATCTCGGACAACCAACGCGGACCGCTGCCGCAGGCGAACTGGCTGAACACCGTCTATCACGGCCTGCCGGACGAGCTGCTCACGCCGCAGCCGCACAAGAAGCCGGAATATCTCGCGTTCCTCGGCCGCATTTGCCCGGAGAAGCGCGCCGATCTCGCCATCAAGATCGCGGTGCAGAGCGGTCTGCCGCTGAAGATCGCCGCCAAGGTGGACAAGGTCGACCAGGACTACTTCAAGTCGACGATCGAACCGCTGCTCTCGCAGGCGCATGTCGAATTCATCGGCGAGATCAACGAGGCGCAGAAGCCGGAATTCCTCTCGGGCGCAAAGGCCCTGCTCTTACCGATCGACTGGAACGAGCCGTTCGGCCTGGTGATGATCGAGGCGATGGCCTGCGGCACGCCGGTGATCGCGTTCAACCGCGGCTCGGTGCCGGAAGTGATCGATAACGGCGTGACCGGCTTCATCTGCGAGGACGTGCAGGGTGCCGTGGGCACGCTGCAGCGTCTGGACGAGTTGTCGCGCACGGAAATCCGTACGCAGTTCGAGCGCCGCTTCAGCGCGAAGACGATGGCGCAGAACTACGTCGAGAGCTATACCGCGATGCTTCAGGCGGCCAAGCGCCCGGTGCTGCGTCAGGTCGCGGTGGGCTGATCGCCGCCGCGCGACCGCCGGCTCCGAAGCCGCATGAAATGCCGCCCGCACGCCGGGCGGCTTTTTTTTTTGTTCGATCGCCGCGCGCGCCGGGTATCGCAAACGCGCAGCCACCCGATAAGGAACAATCCGAGGATTCTGCCCGATATCCGTGAATTGACCGCTGATCGACCATTTTTGACAGTTTGCAAAAGAGGGCACGCTTAAACTGCGCTCCGCAAGCGTATCCCGCGTTCTTGTTTCGAATCAACGGCTTTTCATTCAAGGCAGAATCATGCATTTGTCGAAGCGACTCGGCGCCGAAATTTTCGGTACTGTCTGGCTCGTGCTGGGCGGCTGCGGAAGCGCCGTGCTCGCCGCGGCCTTTCCTGAACTCGGCATCGGTTTCACCGGCGTCTCGCTGGCATTCGGTCTCACCGTTCTCACAATGCCTACGCCATCGGCCACGTTTCCGGCTGCCACCTCAATCCGGCCGTGAGCATCGGTCTCGCGACCGCCGGGCGCTTCCCGGTGCGCGATCTCTTGCCGTACATCGTCGCGCAGGTCATCGGCGCGACGCTCGGCACGTGGGTCATCTATCTGATCGCCACGGGCAATCCCGGCTTCGATTTCGCCTCGAGCGCCTTCGCTGCCAACGGCTTCGGCGAGCACTCGCCGGAGCACTTCTCGATGATCGCCGGACTCGTCTGCGAAGTCGCGATGACGTTCTTCTTCCTGTTCGTGATCCTCGGCGCAACCGACAATCGCGCGCCGAAGGGCTTCGCGCCGCTCGCCATCGGCCTGTGCCTGACGCTCATCCATCTGGTCTCGATTCCGGTCACCAACACGTCCGTCAATCCGGCGCGCTCGACGAGCCAGGCGTTCTTCGTCGGCGACTGGGCGCTCGATCAGCTCTGGCTGTTCTGGATTGCGCCGATCATCGGCGCGATCATCGCGGGCCTGCTTTATCCGTGCCTCACGCGCCAGAAGTAAGCCGCAACATACAGACAACGCAGTGAACCGGACGGGCGCGATTGGCACCCGTTTTTGTTTTGCCCGCCGGCGCGCGATCCGAATGATTAAACCGGCGCGACAAATGTAATCCCGGTTTACGAAGCATGCTTATGAATTGTTGCGACACTGTTTTCATCGCGGAACGGCATCGCGCGAGAGGCCCGTGGGACAAGGCTTTCGCCGATCGGGCCGACACGGCTATTCTTCCAGCGCTCCTTACGCGGTCCTTGCACACGGTAACAAGTCGCCGAAGCGTGTAAGACGGCGGGCCCTTACATTGGACTCATACGACACACGTCGCCTTCAAGGAGAAACACAATGAAGCGCATCGTCACCCATATGCTCGTCGCGACCGGCCTTGCGATCGGTGCGGTCGGAGCGGCTCAGGCACATAGCGATCTGCACATCGGCGTCTCGCTCGGCGCGCCCGCCTATGTGGCGCCGGCGCCCGTGTACGCGCGTCCCGTGGTTCCGGCGTACGGCGCGCCGTACTATCGCCATGAAGCGCCGCGCTGGCACGGCGGCTACGGCCGCGACTACGGACACTGGAACCGCGCGGGCTGGGATCACCGCGGCTATGGCAACAACTGGGGTCACCGCGGCTGAGGGCGCGGCGCCCGGTGACCGGCCTCGAGGTCGCCGATCGAACCGGGCGGCCGCCGCACGCATGCCGGCGGCCCGCCGCGCGCGGCGCTCAGTCCGTCGCCTGGCCCGGCGACGCCAGTTCGTCGCGAATGTCGAACAGCTTGCGCAACTGATGCGCGACGCCCGCCTCGAAGTTGTCCCCGACGCGCGGCACGTGCGGCAGGCGCCGGATGAGATCGGGATTGGCGTTGTTCATCATGAACGGATACCCGGCGGTTTCGAGCAGGTCGATATCGTTCATGTTGTCGCCGAACGCGACGCATTGCGCCGGATCGACGTCGAGCCGCTCCAGCACGAAGCGCAGCGCCCGGCCCTTCGACACGTCGGAGGTCATCACCTCGAGACAGTCCGGCAGCGAATACGTGACGTAGAGCGAGTCGCCAAATTCGCGCTCGAGATTCGCGGCGGTCTCTCTCAGATCGGCCGGATCGCCGATATACAGCACTTTCGCGATGTTCCCTCCATCATGCTCACGCAGATCCATCACTTCGTACTTGAAGCCCGAATCCTGGTGAAAGACCAGCAGCTCCGGCGCGTGACGGTCGATCAGCCAGGCGTCGTCGGCGAACAGATTGACGATGACGCGTCCGTCGCCGCCCGCGAGATCCGGTTGCACGAGGCGGCGCACGGCGGCAGGCGCCAGATCGCGCGAGTAGACGCGCTCGTCGCCGGGCGCATGCACGCGCGCGCCGTTGGACGTGATCAGATAGGCGTCGACGCCGAGCACGTCGCAGATACCGGCGACGTCGCAGTAATGCCGCCCCGTCGCGATGACGATCGGCACGCCGCGCGCGGCCAGCGTGCGCACGGTTTCGGCGGTGAAGGGGTCGAGCTGGTGGTCGCTGTTCAGAAGCGTGCCGTCGAGATCAGTAGCGATGACCGAGTACATGACTGCCTTTGTGGTGCGCGGAATGAGCGGATCGAGTGTGCCGCGAGGCCCGTTATTTTATCGCGCCCGACCGGCGGCGCCCGTACGCGCGGACGCCGCGCGCCGCGCCAGTTCGAGCGCGCCGGCCGCGGAATCGGCGCGCGGCGCACGCATGCGCTCGCGCAACGCGAACGGGACGAACGGCTCGTAAGGCACGGCAAGACCGCCGCACAACGCGATGGGAAGCGCGCCTGCGGGATCGAGCGCGGCCACGAGCCGCTCGATTTCCCGTCCCGCCTGCGCCAGCAGTCGTGCCGCATCCGGATGATCGCGGAACGCGAAGACCGTGGGCGCGAGCGTCGCGTAAGCGGTCTGGTTCGCGTTGCACAGCCACACGACCAGACTGTCGCGATCCGCCGCGCCGGTTCGGGCAAGCAATTCTCGCGACCAGCCGTCTTCCGGCGCCCGGCCGTCGAGCACGCGCTGGAGATGAACCACGGCGCGCAGCCCGAGCCACGCGCCGCTGCTCGCCTCGTCACCGCTCGGAAAGCCGTAGCCGCCGGAAATGCGGCATACGCGCTTTTCATCCAGCGATGCCACGATGCTGCCGTGCCCAGCGTCACGATCACGCCGGGTTCGCCGCCGTGCGCCCCGAGAACGGTCGTATAGGCATCGCTCTCGATGCTCAGCGCCCGAACCTCGGGCGCCGCGGCCAGGAAAGCCGCGAGCCATTCCGCATTGTTCACGCCCGCCAGCCCGCAGCTGAGCGAGCACGCGCGCCACTCGAACGGCAGCGCGGCCGCGTCGAACGCGCGACGACACGCCTCGCCGATCGATTGCCACGCCCGCGCCACGCCGAGCTCGAGCCCCGAAGGCCCGCCGCTCGCGCGCGCGAGCTCGACGCCGTGCGCATCGGCGAGGATCACGCGCGTGCCGCTTCCGCTTCCGCCGCCGTCGATGCCGAGCAGAAAGCCGTCAGATGCCGAATTCGGAGAAGTAGTCATGGCCGCAAGCTTACCGGCCACGGCGGCGCGCGCCAATTGGCCGAATGGCAGGATGGCGCGACGCGAACGTTCCGCTATCCGGTCGCGATCCCCAACCGACGAAGACTCGCAATGGCAGACACCGGACACACCCGCTGCGCGTAGGCCACGACCGACGCGATGGTTCAGTACCACGATCAGGAATGGGGCGTACCCTCACGCGACGATCGGCATCTGTTCGAGATGCTCGTTCTCGAAGGCGCCCAGGCGGGACTTTCCTGGTCGACGATCCTGAACAAACGCGAGGCTATCGTGCGCTGTTCGCCGGCTTCGACATCGACCAGGTCGCGCGCTTCACGGAGAAAGACATCGAGCGGATCGTGCAGGACGCGCGCATCGTGCGCAACCGGGCGAAGATCGAATCGGCCGTGCTCAATGCGCGCGCCGTGAAGCAGATCCAGCAGGAACACGGCTCGTTCGCGGATTTCGTGTGGTCATTCGTCGACGGCGCGCCCATCGACACGCTGCGCGACGCGACGCACCCCACGCCCGCGTCGACGCCGGAATCCGACGCGCATTGAGCAAGGCGCTTAAGCAATACGGCTGCAAATTCGTCGGCACGACCATTTGCTACGCGTTCATGCAGGCCACGGGCATGGTCAACGATCACGCTGTCGGCTGCCTCTCGCGAGCAAAACCTAAGACGAAACGGAAAACCGTGGCTAAATCCGCAACTTGAAGCCACTTCCCTATGGAAGATTTTTGCTTTTTGACAACATCTTTGCGCGTAAAGCATGCAACGTAGGGTAAATCCCGATAGAAACGTTTTTTTGCAGTGAAGCACGCGCAAATGCAGGATGGGCAAGGAGTTTTAAAGGTTTTTTCCGCACTGCATAAACGTGCAGCACGTGTAAGAATGGCGTCCTTGCGTGCGCTGGCGCACCTTTTTACCGGACCGAACCATTATAACTGACGGTGTACGGATCGTTCATAGCGTGTAGAAATCCGACGCGAGCATACAGGGCGAGGCGAGACTGAGCGCCCAGGCCGGGAAAACCGCCGTGTTCGAAGCAGTGTCCGGCGGCGAAGCGTTTATTCAGGTTGCGCCAGATTCGCAACGACGCCGCCGTTCCGGTGCAGCCGGTGCAGGTTCTCGAATATTCAAACGCATGGCCGCTGCGCAGGGGCGCAGGGGAGAAGATCATGAAAAGCTTGAACTTCCTGACCCATCAGGAGATTTTCGACAGCGCAGTACAGCATCTTTTCGGGCAAGGGCAAGCGGCCTTGCTGCCGCACGGAGGCGGTGCCTACCGTGGGTACTGCGGCGGCTGCCCCGTTGGCCGCTTCATCAAGCCGCGCGACTACGTCACCGCGATGGAAGGCGTGCCCATCCGCTACATCGCGAGGCCGTCCGAGCAAATCCCCGCATACATGGACGTCGGCGTTGCGGCGCTCAAGCGCGCGCTTCTTCGCGCGCACATCAACGTGTTCGATCCCAACACCGTCGAATTGCTCTCCTGTCTGCAGAACGTGCACGACGTCTTCGGCAAATGGGAATGGCGCGAGCGCCTCACACGATCGCGCGTCAATTCGGCCTTTCCGCCGAGTTCCTGAAAACGGCTGCCTGAGCCTTGCGGGTGCTGTGATGTTGAGCCCTATCACGATTTAGCCCGAAGGAAATCTACGAGCGCGTCAGCTCGCATCTGCTGATGCAGCGCGCGGTCTCGGAAGACGACAACGGTTCGTGCCGGCTGCGCAGCGCGGAAGGCCGCAAATGCGCGATCGGCTCGCTCGTGCGCGACGATCTGTATGAGCCGGAGCTGGAAGGCGTCGGCATTTCGTACTATCGGCACGCGCAGGACGGCAAGCTGCTGCAGGCGCTCTATGCGTCGAACGTGAATGCTTACGATCCCAACATCATTGATCTGCTGATCGAGCTGGAGCAGGTTCACGACGATGCCGACATCGAAGAGTGGCCGCATCTACTCGCGGCGCTCGGCAAGCGGCACGCATTCCTCTGAGCTCGTCGGCTCGAGCAGCTCACGCAACGAACAAACAAAACGGCGGTGCGACCCGTAAGGGCGCACCGCCGTTTTGCCATGCCGGCGAGGATGCGATCCTCGCCGGCGCAAGATGCTCAGTGCATCTTTTTCGGCAGCATCTGGCTGCGCAGGCGCGCGACGGCGGCTGCCTTCTTGCGCTTGCGCTCGATGGTCGGCTTCTCGTACGACTGGCGCTCGCGCAGTTCGGCGATCAGGCCATTGCGCTCGATGGTGCGGCGGAAACGCCGAATCGCGACATCGAACGGCTCGTTTTCTTTGAGGACGATAGTGGTCGTGTAAATCCTGTTTTGCTAAACATATTTCTAAGCGCGCAGCGGTGAAACCCGCAGCGCCCCGGCACTCCGATCGTCCGCCGGACACGACACCGAACGACGCGGCGCGGCGGACACGAGCAAAGCGGCCACGGAGGCCGGAAAAGAGAGAGTTGAGATTCAACCGCCGAAGCGGCGTGCGCCTTCGGAAGAACAACCTGAACGCGCATTTCGGAGCCGTTCGCCGCTGGCCATTGACCTTGTCATTCTCAGCGGCGAAGGCAAAAAATCGGGCACATTTCTCGATTCGGGTGCGGTGTTACCAGAACACCGCACCGCTGCCAACACCCGCGAACCATCCAACTCATTGATGCAACAGATTTATTTCCGCCACGCGCTGGCTTCGTCGAGGAGTTTCACGTCGTCGTCGGCGAGCTGGAGACGTGTCGCGGCCGCGAGGCTTTCGAGTTGTCCGACCGAGGTCGCGCTGGCGATCGGCGCGGTCACGCTCGGGCGGGCGATGAGCCACGCCAGCGCGACCGTCGCGGGCGTCGTGCGGTTGCGCTTCGCCACCTCGTCGAGCGCGTCGAGAATCTTCAGGCCGCGCTCATTCAGATATTTTTCGACGCGCGAGCCGCGCGCCTTGTTCCGGGTGTCTTCCTTCGACCGGTACTTGCCCGACAGAAAGCCGCTTGCAAGGCCGTAATACGGCACGACCGCGATGCCGTGCTGCTCGACGACCGGTTCGAGACCGGTTTTGTAGCCTTCGCGGTCGTAGAGGTTGTATTCCGGCTGAAGGATCTGGTAAGCCGGAATTCTTCGAAACCTTCAGCGCTTCTTCGAGGCGGCCGCCCGTGTAGTTCGACGCGCCGATCACCCTCACCTTCCCCGCTTGGATGAGCTTCCGGTATGCGTCGAGGGTTTCGTCGAGCGGGGTGCTTTCGTTGTCGCAGTGAGAGAAGTAGACGTCGATGTAATCGGTCTTGAGACGCTTCAGCGAATCGTCGACGGCCGCCGCGATATTCGCCGCGGACAGGCCGGCGCGCGTGGCCAGCATGCCGACTTTCGTCGTGAGCACGACCTTGTGCCGCGCGGCCGGAGCGACCGACGCCGCGGCCAGGACGGATGCCGCCACGCCCGAAGCCGCCGCCGGGGCGTCCGGCTGGGGCGTGGCCGCGCTCAGGACCGGAGCGGCGGGCGCGGGCTTCGGAGTCGGCGCGGCCGGCTTGGGTGAGGCGGGCCTGGGCGGTGCAGGCGCCGCCGCGGGCGGTTGCGGCGTGGCCGGTTTCGGCGTCAGCAACTCGATCTGCACGGGCGGCGGTTCGGGCGGCGGATTCGCCGGCTGCCGATTGTGCCCGATCCACCGCACCGCGCTCCACGCACCGCGCTCCAGTGTGCGCCTGCGACGATCGGCGCGGCCAGCACCCAGCGCCGCCAGCGGCGCGGCACCGGGCGGCTCGCCGGTCGCCGGGCGAGGACGGTGGAACGGAAACAGTGGCATCGTGCGGAAAGAAGCGCGCGTTGCGGTTGGGGCGGAAGGGTTTACGACACGCGCGATCGGACCGATGTTCCTTGCCCGCGCGACACGCGCATTCAGCGCTCTTCGGCCTTGTACCCCAATTCGTACGACAGGCTGCGCGCGCACTCGCGCAGGGCGGAATCGATTTCGCCGCCCCAGCGCGTATCGAATGTGCCTTCGTGTCCGAGCGCGATCAGCCCGAGCGCGAGCTCGCCGGTGGAATCGAAGACCGGCGTGCAGAACGCGTGGATCGTCGGCAGCAGCATGCCTTCGACGCGCGCCGCGCCGTGCTCGCGCACATCGGCGATCAGCGGCTCGACGTCGGCCATCGTCTGCTTCATAGCAGCGAGTTCGCGGTCGAGCATCGGTTGCGTCTTGCTGCGCGGCAGGTAGGCGGCGAAGAGCAGGCCGGTCGCCGACGAGAGCAGCGGCATCACGTCGCCCAGCTTGAGCGATGCCTTCGCCGGATGGCTCGACTCCATCCAGTGCACGACCGTCGGCCCCTGATTGCCCCACACGGCGATGCCGACCGTCTGATCGAGCCAGTCGCGCAACTCCGCGAGCGCGATGCGCGCGAGCCTCACGCCATCGACCCGCGCGAGCCGTGCCAGGCCCATCTGCAACACGAATCCGCCCAGCTCGTAGCGGCCGGAGACCGGGTCCTGCGACGCCAGCCCGAGCCGCAAGAAGCTCACCAGATAGCGATGCGCCTTCGCCGGGCTCATGCCCGCGCGCTGCGCGAGGTCGCGCAGCATCATCGCGCGCGGCTCGCTGGTGAGCACGTCGAGCAGCCGGAAGCCGACTTCGATCGACTGAATGCCGGAGCGTGTCTTTTCCTCGGCGGCGTCGCTCGTGTCGAGGGTGTCTTCGTCGTCGGAAGTGGCGGATGGGATCGATCGCATCGAGCTCGTGGAAACAGCCAGGGGATCCACCATCGTAAAATAGATTTCCCTTAACGTCATCTCAAGTCACCGACCCCCGCTCTATGAAACTTGCAACACTGAAGAACGGCACGCGCGACGGCCAGTTCGTCGTCGTATCGCGCGATCTGCGCACGGCGGCCATCGCCGATGGAATCGTGTCGACGCTGCAACGCGCGCTCGACGACTGGACCTTCTACGCGCCGCAGCTCATGGAAGTCTACGAGGCGCTCAATCTGGGCCGCGCGCAATACGTTCCCGTTCGATCCGAAAGCGTGCATGGTGCCGCTGCCGCGCGCGTTCCAGTGGGCGGACGGCTCAGTGTACGTGAATCACGTCGAGCTCGTGCGGCGTGCGCGCGGCACGGAAATGCCGCCCGAATTCTGGACCGATCCGCTCATGTACCAGGGCGGCAGCGACGATCTTCTGGACCCGACCGACGACATCGTGTGCGCGACGGAATCGTACGGCATCGACTTCGAGGCGGAAGTCGCCGTGATCACCTCCGACGTCCATATGGCCGCGATGCCCGACGAAGCGCTGAAGAGCGTGCGTCTGCTGATGCTCGCGAACGACGTCTCGCTGCGCAATCTCATTCCCGCCGAGCTCGCGAAGGGCTTCGGCTTCTTCCAGAGCAAGCCCGCCACCGCTTTCTCGCCCGTCGCCGTCACGCCCGACGAACTGGGCGACGCATGGCGCGAAGGCCGCGTGCATCGTCCGATGACCGTGCACTGGAACGGCAGGAAGGTCGGCCAGCCGGATTGCGGCGTCGACATGGTGTTTCACTTCGGCCAACTGATCGCGCACGCCGCGAAGACGCGCAACCTGCGCGCGGGCTCGATCGTCGGCTCGGGCACGATCTCCAACAAGGACGCGAAGCGCGGTTACTGCTGCATCGCCGAGAAGCGCTGTCTCGAAACCATCGAGCACGGCGCGCCGCAGACGGAGTTCATGAAGTTCGGGGACAGCGTGAAGATCGAGATGTTCGACGAAGAGGGCAGGTCGATCTTCGGCGCGATCGATCAGGCGGTCGTGCAGCCCGAGCATTGAGCATGGCGGCGTGACGCGCATCGCAACGGGTTTAGCCCGATGCGATGCGCGCAAGCCTCGCCTTGCACTTTGCCGGACGCCGCGGCACGGAGCACTTTGCCGACACCGACGGGCAGATCGGCACGACGCCCACCGATCACATCGGCCTCGACCCGCGCGCGTGCGTGATGGTCGAGATCCGCGACGGCAAGTGCATCTGCCAGGCGCGCTAATCCTTCAGGCTAAAAGGCATGAGCGATCTCTCCATCTATTCGGGCTACAAGTCGCTGGCGTCGCTGGCGCTGCGCCGCCATCCGCATGGCGTGCTCGAAGTGGTGATGCCCGGCACCGGCGCCAACAGGAGCGGCCTCTCCACCGCCGACGCCAACATGCATCGCGAGCTCGCGGACATCTGGCGCGACATCGATCGCGATCCGGACACGCGTGTCGCGCTGATCCGCGGCGAGGGCAAGGGCTTTTCGGCGGGCGGCGATCTCGGGCTCGTCAAGGAGATGGCGAACGACTTCGACGTGCGCGCGTGTCTGGCGCGAGGCGCGTGATCTCGTGTACAACGTGATCAATTGCGGGAAGCCGATCGTCTCCGCAATGCCCGGCCCCGCAGTCGGCGCCGGGCTGGTCGCCGGCTTGCTCGCGGATATTTCGATCGCGTCGAAGTCGGCGCGCATCATCGACGGGCATACGCGGCTCGGCGTCGCGGCGGGCGATCATGCGGCGATCGTCTGGCCGCTGCTGTGCGGGATGGCGAAGGGCCAAGTACTATCTGCTGCTGTGCGAGCCGGTGAGCGGCGGCGAGGAAGCGGAGCGCATCGGGCTGGTGTCGCTCGCCGTCGATGAAAACGAACTGATGTCCAAGGCGATCGAAGTCGCGAATCGTCTCGCGCAGGGCTCGCAGACCGCGATCCGCTGGACCAAGTACGCGCTCAACAACTGGCTGCGCGCGGCGGGGCCGACCTTCGATACGTCGCTCGCGCTGGAGTTCATGGGCTTCGCGGGACCGGACGTGCACGAAGGTTTGCGCTCGCTGCGCGAGCGGCGCGCGCCGGATTTTCCGGGCGGCGCGCCGTTCTGATCCACGCAAACACCCCCGCAAGGAAACAAGGAGAGTCGAATGACCGATAACGCAGGCGGTACGCCGCCCTACACGATTCCCGGTTTTCCCGGATTTGGCGATGCCGGCATGATGGGCAAGATGTGGGAACTGATGCGCCTGAACCCGTTCGCCGCCGCGATGCCGGGCGGCGGGCAAGGCGTGGGTCCCTCCCTCTCGATGATGTCCGACATGCTCGCTCCGCTCACCAACATCGAAGATCTCGACAAGCGCGTGACCGACATGCGCGCCGTCGAGCAGTGGCTGAAGCTCAATCTCAACATGCTGCAGTCGGCGATTCAGGCGCTCGAAGTGCAGCGCGCGACGCTCGCGACGCTGCGCGCGTTCGGCGCGTTCGCTCAGACCTCGGTAGAGAGCGCGCAGAACGTGGCGGCGGAGAAGGCGAAGACGAAGACTGCTGCCGCCGGCTGGCCGATGGGCGGCGCCGCGAAGCCGGATGCGCCGAAGGAAGAGGTGGCCGGGCAGGCGCCCGCCGCCGAACCGGCCGCGGAAAGCGAGGGACGGGGCGCGCAGGCGTCCGCCGCGCCGCCGCTAGGGTTCGATCCGGCCGGCTGGTGGAACGTGTTGCAGTCGCAGTTCAACTAGCTCGCGCATCTCGCGATGCTCCAGCCCGGCATGACCGGCCCGCTGAACCCGGCGGGCGCGGCCGGTGATCCGCCCGCCGCCGGTCAGGACGCGGCGAACCCGCCCGCGGACGCAGGCGAGGGAAAGCCCGAGACCGCGGCTGCGAAGAAAGCGCCCGCGAGGAAATCCGCGCCGCGCAAGAAGCCTGTTTAAGTCATCGCTTCAGACTCGCTCCTTCCGACGAAACGCCCGGCAGCGCGCCACGCGCCGCCGGGCTCGTCGATTTCCTTCGATGCGTTCGGTCGCATCGAATCGCGTCAGCCGTCGCATGCATGAAAGGCATGCCGGCACCGCCGATCGTTCGATTTTGTCTATGATGAAAGGCGGACGACGCCGGGTTTTGTCCAGCCTCCTGTCGGGTATGCTATCTGCATTGATCCGGACGTGACCTCTTCCATCGATCTGTCCATGGCAAATTCATTCGAACAGGATTTCGATCTGGAGCCGTTTTCCGATGGCGAGGAATTTCCCGAACCCGCGGCCCAGGCGCGCCGCGGGGGCGAAGGTGGTGGGCATCGGCGCGATCGCGCAGGGAATCGGTCTGACCAAGGATACGCTGCGCGTCTGGGAACGCCGCTACGGCTTTCCGCGGCCGATGCGCTCGCCTGGCGGCGAGCGTCTTTATCCGCAGGAGCAGGTGTCGAAGCTGCGGCTCGTCAAGCGCCTGCTCGATGCGGGGCATCGTCCGAGCAAGGTGCTCGGGCAGTCGATGGAAGTGCTGCAGCAACTCGCCGAGCGCTCGGGGATCGGCCAGGACGTCCCGGACGCCGAGCTCGATCATCTGATTTCCTTGCTGCGCGCGAGCGCCTACGAAGAATTTCGCTTCGGCCTGCTGAAGCGCGCGACGCGCGACGGTCTGGAGCGCTTCGTGCTGGACGTGGCGCCGCCGCTGTCGGCGCGCGTCGGCAACGGGTGGGCCGCGGGCACCTTGCAAGTTTTTATCACGAACATCTGTTCAGCGAGGCGCTGCAGACGACGCTGCACGATATCGTCGATGCCGTGACGCACAGCATCGACATCGTCGCGCTGTTGTTCACGGGGGTGATGCCCGCGCAGTCCATCGCGCACGGTCTGACCGAGCTGCGTAATCTGCTGCCGCCGCAGGTGCGCTGGATCGGCGGAAGCAGTCCGGCGCTGCGCCGCAAGTTCCACGACGGCGTGCGTCACGTGGCAGGGTTGACCCCGATCGACGCGACTGTCGCGGATTGGCGCCGATCTGCCGTGCTATGATCGAAGATGCTCGCCAATGGAGGGCAATGGCGCGGAGATTCGACGGCTGGCACGGGCGTGCGGCCGGCGCCGCGGTCCGCGCGCCGGCCGCAGGTGGCGCCGCGTCGTTCGCGCGGCATGCGCCTAGCGCGGCTGTCACGCCGGCGTGCCATACTGCGCGGTCGGCGTAGTGCCGGCGGCAGACTCGGCACCACTTGAACATACTTCAGGCACAGGTTTCGCTCCTCACACACGGTAGAATAAGACGCACAACACGCAACATTTGCACAGGGAAGTGCAGTGTTATCAGCGGGACGCGATGCGTCGCCGCGGCGCAATTTCCAGCGCTTCGTTGTCGCTTTTCGTCTTCGGCCGACCGAATCCCGCGTAGAATTGAAAGCTTGGCTGTTCCCGTACAAGGCATTTCCGCACGCGTGAACCGAGAGTCGATATAGATATAACGTCGCATAAGTGGCATCAGGGGTGCACTATGAACACCATGCTTTATCCGGAACTCTATAAATCGCTGGAATCCGTCCGCTGGGATATGGAAAAAGACATTCCCTGGGACAAGTTCGATGCGTCCCTGCTCACCGACGAGCAGGCCAAGACCATCAAGATGAACGCGATCACCGAATGGTCCGCTCTTCCCGCAACCGAAATGTTCCTACGTGACAACCATCACGACAGCGACTTTTCCGCCTTCGTGAGCGTGTGGTTCTTCGAGGAGCAGAAGCATTCGCTCGTGCTGATGGAGTATCTGCGGCGCTTCAGGCCGGAACTCGTGCCGACCGAAGAGGAACTGCACGCGGTGCGCTTCGAGTTCGATCCGGCTCCGCCGCTCGAAACGCTGATGCTGCATTTCTGCGGCGAGATCCGGCTGAACCACTGGTATCGCCGCGCGGCCGAATGGCATACCGAGCCGGTCATCAAGCACATCTACGAAACCATTTCGCGCGACGAGGCCCGCCACGGCGGCGCGTATCTGCGCTACATGAAGAAGGCGCTGGCGAATGCGGGCGATACGGCGCGCGCCGCCTTCGCGAAGATCGGCGTACTGATGGCGTCCGCGCGCCGCACCGAAAAGCCGCTGCATCCGACCAACCTGCACGTCAATCAGGCGCTCTTCCCGCGCGATACCGTGCAGTCGCGCCTGCCCGATCCCGAATGGCTCGAGCGCTGGCTCGACGATCAGATCCGCTTCGACGACAGCTGGGAGAAAAAGGTCGTCGAGCGCATCCTGCACAATCTGTCGATTCTGTTCGAGCGTTCGTTCGTGACCGCGCGGGAGCTGAACCGCTATCGCAAGGAAGTGGTGCAACGCCTCCAGGCCGCGCCGGGTGGATCGGCCGAGCAACCGGCTTGACGCATCGGGCTTCGAGGTAGAGACGGCCCGCTGGGTAGAACCGGCGGGCCGTTTGTCTTGGTGCCGCATCGATATCGAAGTCCGCGCCGGGCGCCGTGGCACAATGCGCGCTTTCGGAACACCGCATCGAGCGCCGCCATGCCCGCCATTTTCGAACGCAAGATCACCACGCGCGAGGCGCTCGCCGCGCTCCGTCCGACGCTCGCCGGACCCGTCGTCTTCACCAACGGCGTCTTCGACATTCTCCATCGCGGTCACGTGACCTATCTCACCGACGCGAAGGCGCTGGGCGCGACGCTCGTCGTCGGCGTGAACAGCGATGCCTCCGTGCGCACGCTCGACAAAGGCGACGATCGTCCGATCAACCATGAGGACGATCGCATGGCGCTGCTCGCGGCGCTGGAAAGCGTCGACTGGGTGGTGAAGTTCGAGGAATCGACGCCGCTGGAGCTGATCGAGGCGTTACACCCCGACGTGCTCGTGAAGGGCGGCGACTACGACATGGACAAGCTGGCCGAATCGGCGCTCGTGCGCGGCTGGGGCGGCAAGGCGCTCGCCATCGCGTTCGAGCACGACCGCTCGACGACCGCGCTGCTCAGGAAGGTTCGCGCGCAGTCGTGATCCGCCGATTGCGCTGAACGTCGGCTCATTGCCCGAGCGGTGAGGTCTGCACGTTCGCGGCCGGCGCCGGTCCGCCGACGCGCGGCTGATCGAACGCTTCTTCGGGATGGAGCGCGCGCGTCGTCAGCGCTTCGGGATGAACCTGCTGCAACAGAAACAGATGATGCGGCTCGCGTGCGCCCGCGGCCGGCAGCGGACCGAAGGCGCCGCGCGTGACCGCGAACATCAGCAGGTTGGCGAAAATCAGGAGGGCGATCAGCCAGCGCAGCATTCGTGGGCTCCGTCCTTGGGTCCGTTGATCGGCAAATCAGGAAGAATGGCGCGCCGTCGCGTCGCGCGCGATGAGCGCGAGGCCGGACAGCACGAGGGAATCGTGTCGAGTGTGCGCCACGACGAGCGCGCCCGCGATCTCATGTGCGGCGCCGCCGCCGAGCACGAGACGGACGTCGGCCTGCCAGTCCGCCTTCAGGTCATGCCACGCGCGCTCGATTAGGCTCGCCTGTGCGAGCAGACATCCGGCCGAGAGCGCGGTGGCGGTGTCGGTGGCGAACCTGCCGCGGGTTTGACTGAGCGCTTCGCGCGCGGACACGGCATCGAGCGTCGGCAACTGCGCGGTGTAGCTGCCGAGCGAGGCCATCATCAGCGACCAGCCCGGCGCGATCAGGCCGCCCGTGAAGACGCCGTCGCCGCGCAGCGCTTCGAGCGTCGTCGCCGTGCCGAAGGTCGCGACGAGCAGATGCTCGCCCGGATACGCCGCGCGCGCGCCGATCATCCCGCACCAGCGGTCGCTGCCGAGGCGCGACGGTTCCGCATAGCCGTTGATCACGCCGCATTGCTCGGCCCTCGCGCGCACGACGGTGCGCGCGAGGGCCGGCCAGCGCGCGTCGATCAGGCGCTGGATGCGGTTTTGCACCGGCGTGCCCGCGACGTTCGAAATCCATGCGCTCGCCGGCTTCGCCAGATCCGACCATGCGTCGAGCGCGGCTTCGTCGGCGGCGTTCGAGTGATGCGCGTGCTCGAAGGCGCCGTTCGCCAGCGCGGCGCCTGCTTCATCAACGAGCGACCACTTGATGCGGCTGTTGCCCGCGTCGACCAGCAGATACGGCGCAGCGCTCACGGACGCTCCTTGGCCAGCCGCAGCGTCAGCTTGCCGCTCGCGACGGTGCGCGGGCCCTCGGGCGTGTCGACCAGCAACTGGCCGCGGTCGTCGACGCCCGACGCGATGCCGTGCGTCACTTCCCTGCCTTGATCGAGCAGCGCAACCTCGCGTCCGGCCCAGGCGTGCGCGTCGAGCCAGTGCTGGCGGAACGGTTTGAAACCCTCGGTTTCGAAGCGCGGGAGCGCGGTGTCGAGCGCGTTGAGCAGCGCGGCGAGCGTGTCGGTAAGATTCGTGTCGGGCCACGCGCGCGCGAGCGCGGCGGGGCCGGCGCCCGGGGCGGCCGACGCGGCCAGCCGGTTCGCATCGTCGACCCGGGCGGCGAGTTGCTCGGCGCCATGCAGATTCATGCCGATGCCGATCACCACGGCCGTCGCATTCAGCGTGTTCCAAGCGGTCTCGATGAGGATGCCGGCGAGCTTGCCGTCATCGAGCAGCACGTCGTTCGGCCACTTCAGGACGGGACGCGCGGACGGCGTGAGCGGCAGGCGCGCGAGCGCATCGAGCACGGCGGTGCCGATGGCAAGGCTCAGGCCCGACAGCCCTTCGATGGGCCGCTTCAGCACGCACCCGAGCGACATCAGCAGCGCATTGCCCGGCTCGGCGAACCAGACGCGGCCGCGCCGTCCGCGTCCGGCGGTTTGCGAATACGCGATGCGGACGGTGGGCGCGGCGACGCTGTCACGCGGCAGGGCGCGCAACTGCTCCATCAGGTCCGCGTTGGTGGAACCCGTCTCGTCGACGATGTCGATGGTCCAGTCGCGCGCGGGACGCTCGGCGAGGGTCGCGAGCCGCGAGTGGTCGATGTGCCAGGGGGCGTCGGGGGCGAAGGGAGAGGATGGGTTCATGGCGGGTATTGTAGCCGTGCGATGGACGTTGTCTGGCGGCAAGCCGCGGCTTCGGCCGTGCCCGCGGCGACGTTACACGAACGAGATGCGCAGCGTCTTGCCGCACGCCGCCGCGTATTTGCGAAGCGTCGAAATCGACGGCGAATGCTTTTCGCTGATGAGCGACCCTTCGAGCCGCGCGACGGCGGATGCGGTCGTGCCCATGCGCGCCGCGATTTGCGCTTGCGTCAAACCCGCTTCCTTGCGCGCGCGAAGCAGTGGGTCGAGTGCTTCGAATTCCGGTTCGACGGCCTCGTACGCAGCCTTCAACTCCGGGTCGGCGGCCAGCTGCCGAGGCACCTTATCGTCGTCGTGCGGCACCGGATCGTGACGTTCTTCCCACTCCTTTTGCCAACGCGTCTTAGCCATTCTGTTGCACCTCCTTAAAGCGCCTGCGCGCAAGACGCAGTTCCTTTGGCGGCGTCTGCTGCGCTTTCTTGACGCCCGTTGTAGTACGTAATCGTCCAGGCGTCCATGCCGTCATCGGATGTTAGCATATTTGCTAAGTTTGAAAGGACTCGTCGACAAAGTAGTTTTCCCTCCCGACGACATCAGCAAATTCATCGGTTCGGCATAAGCCTTCGCCCGCAGCACCGCGAGCCACCATTCCCCGCCCTCAAACCAACCTTCGCTACAATGTCCTTTCCCCTTCAACCGCGTCTCATCGCGCCATCGATCCTTGAACTTCGACACGCCGCCGCGCCTAAGAGTGGAAGCCGGTCAGCAGGGCAAGGTGGTCCGGCTCTCGGGCCAGTGGATCGCGCTCGCCCGCGACCGCGCCAAGAGCGGCGTCGCGCGGCGGCTGCACGCCATCGGGCGCGAGGCGATCAGCCAGTGGGATCTGCTTTCGGTCGAGCGGCTCGATCACGTGGGCGGCCAGGCGCTGTGGCGCGTCTGGGGACGCAAGATGCCCGCAACCATCGCGCTCTCCGATACGCCGCAGCGCGGAATCTTCGAGCGCGTCGCGCTGCTCGATGCCGAACGCGAGGAGCCCGAACCCGTCGACCGCGTCGATCCGGTCACGCGCCTCGGCCAGCTGATCTTCACGTTCTTCGACCATCTTCTTCGACCATCTCTACGGCGGCCTCGCGATGTTCGGCGGCTTCGTGCGCCGCCCGCGGCGCATTCCGTGGACCGAGATCTCTGCCAACATCTACAGCGCCGGCGCCCAGGCGCTCGCGATCACCGCACTCGTCGCGTTTCTGATCGGCATCGTGCTGAGCTATCTGTCCGCACAGCAGCTGCAGGCGTTCGGCGCGAACCAGTACATCGTGAACATCCTCGGGCTGGCGGTGATCCGCGGGCTCGGGCCGGTGCTCTCCGCTCCGCGATTCTCGTGGCGGGCGCGCTCGGGTTCGGCCATCACCGCGCAGATCGGCGTGATGCGCGTCACCGAGGAGCTCGACGCGATGCAGGTCATGGGCATCCCGCACGGCCTGCGCCTCGTGCTGCCGCGCGTGATCGCGCTCGGCGTCGCGATGCCGCTGCTCGTCATGTGGACCAACATCATCGCGCTGACGGGCGGCGTGCTCGCGGCGAAGCTCGTGCTGTCCATCGACATGAATTTCTTCGTCCGCTCGCTGCCGTCGGTCGTGCCGATCGCGAATCTGTGGATCGGGCTCGGCAAGGGCGTCGTGTTCGGCATGCTGATCGCGCTCGCCGCGTGCCACTTCGGCTTTCGCATCAAGGCGAATTCGCAGAGCCTCGGCGAAGGCACGACGACGTCCGTGGTCACGTCGATCACCATCGTGATTCTCGCGGACGCGGTGTTCGCGATCCTCTTCCAGAACGTGGGGATTTGAACCGGCATGTCGACCACGCTCGCCACCGCCGTTCGCCACCAGCCGCCGCCCGTCATCGCGGAACCGGTGATCGAGGTGCACGATCTGACGAAGCGCTACGGACGCATAGTGATCCACGAGCATCTGAATCTCGACGTGCGGCGCGGCGAGATCGTCGCGTTGCTGGGCGGCTCGGGTTCGGGCAAGACGACGCTCGTGCGGCAGATTCTCGGGCTCGAATCGCCGACTTCGGGCACGATTCGCGTGCTCGGCGAGGAATGGGCGCGCATGGACGACGAAACCGCGAAGATGCTGCGCACGCGCTCCGGCATGCTGTTCCAGCAGGGCGCCCTGTTCTCGTCGCTGACCGTGTACGACAACATCGCGCAGCCGTTCCGCGAGCTCGGCAAGATTCCCGAGGATCTGATCCGCGAGTTCGTGATGCTCAAGCTCGAGATGGTCGGCTTGTCGTGCAAGCACGCGAGCAAGATGCCTTCGGCGCTGTCGGGCGGCATGGTCAAGCGCGCGGGCGATCGCGCTCGAGCCCGAGCTGCTCTTTCTCGATGAGCCCACGGCCGGCCTCGATCCGAAGGCATCGGACGAGTTCGTCGACCTGCTCGCCACGCTGCATCGCGCGCTGGGCCTGACCGTCGTGCTCGTCACGCACGATCTCGATACGATGGTCGCGCTTTCCAAGCGCGTCGCGGTGCTGGCGGACAAGCGGGTGCTCGTCGCGGCGCCGGTGGAGGAGGCCTGCGCGGTGGATCATCCGTTCATTCGCGAGTATTTTCTCGGACGGCGCGGACGCCGCGCGCTGCAGGCGCTGCCGCCCGAGCGCCGCGCGAAGCTGCCCCCGGCCGCGCTCGAGGACGCGCCGATCGCCGTCAACAAGTAGTCGCGTCACGCGGCCCGGCGCCGACGCTGCCGGGAAGTCAAGGGAACCTGCCGATGGAAAACAAATCGTATGCGTTCTGGACCGGGCTCTTCACGATCGTCCTCGTGCTGGCCATCGCGTTCGCCGTGTTCTTCTTCAACGTGGATCGCACCGTGCGCGTGCCTTACGACCTGATCGCGCGCACCAACGTCACTGGGCTCTTCACGGACGCCGCCGTGCGCTATCGCGGTCTGGGCGTCGGCAAGGTGGAATCGATCCGCTTCGATCGTGCGCATCCGGAGCAGATCCGTATTCGCATTCTCGTCGACCAGAACGCGCCGATGACGCACTCGACCTTTGCGACGCTCGGCTTTCAGGGCGTGACCGGCATCGCGTTCGTGCAGCTCGACGACACCGGCAGCAACCCGAGTCCGCTCGCATCGTCGCCGCAGCACGTCGCCGAAGTGCCGATGCGCCCGGGCCTGTTCGAGCAGCTGCAGCAGCGCGGCGACATCATCCTGAAGAAGTTCGAGCGCCTGTCCGACGACGCCGACAAGTTCCTCTTCGACGACGTGCGCAACCAGCTCATGGAAACGACGAAGAGCCTGCAAGGCGCGGCGGACGGCATCGCGACGCTCGCGAGCCAGGTCCAGCCCGCGACGGCGCAATTGCCGCAGACGTTGAAGCAGATCGACACCACGCTCGCGTCGACCAACCGGCTCGTGCAGAACCTGAATCGTCTGGACGGCCCGTTCGTCACCAATCTGAACAAGGCGGGCAAGGCCGCGGAGGACGCGAGCGCGGCGCTCGCGGACACGAACGAATCGCTGCGCTTCGTGACGGCGCGCGTGGGCTTCGAGGTGCTGCCGCGCCTGTATTCGTTCGGCGACGACGTGAGCGCCGCCGACGCGTTCAGCACCAATCCGCGCAGCGTGCTGTTCGGCGCGCCGGCGCAGGCGCCGGGCCCGGGCGAGCCGGGTTTCGCATGGCCCGCGCCGCCGGCGCATTGAGCGAGAAAACGACATGGGACATTTCGACCTGAAATCGGCAATCGCGGCGTGCGCGCTCGCCTGCGTCACGCTGCTCGCGGGCTGCGGATCGACGTCGAGCGCGATGCCCAACGCGCACTACGACTTCGGCGCGCCACCCGTCGCGAGCGTGACCGACAACGGCTTGCCGATGCCGCCGGTGAAAGTGCTGGCCGTGGACGCGCAGCGCACCGGCAGCTATTCGAACAGCCACTGGACGATACCGCCCGCGCAACTGCTGACGCAGCGTCTGCGCGAGGCGCTCGCGGCGCGCGGCCCGATTCTGTCGGGCGCCGATCCGGTGCGTGCCGTGCCGCTGCTCGAAGTCGAGCTGACCAGCTTCGAACAGGTCTTCGACGCGCCCGAGCAGAGCCGCGGCCTCGTGTCGGTGCGCGCGACGCTCACGCAGCAGGGGCGCGTGGTCGGCCAGCGCAGCTTCACCGTGAGCGCGCCCGCGCCGACCGGCGACGCATCCGGCGGCGCGCGGACGCTCTCCGCCGCATCGGACGACGTCATCGCTCAACTCAGCGCGTGGCTCGCCGCGCAACCGGTTGCCGCATCACGATGATCTCGGGTAGTTTCACCATCCGCACAGGGCGGAGGCGTCCGGGCGGCTCATGACGATCAAGCAATGGCAGTGCCGCCCGTCGGCGTTTTCCCGGCAGGCGCTCGGCGCATGCGCGGCGCTCGTCGTCTATGGGTCGCTGTATCCGTTTTCCGGCTGGCGCTCGCTCGGGCTCAGCCCGTTCGCCTATCTCACCGATCCGCTACCGCAATATCTGACGGTCTTCGACGTCGTCACCAACGTGCTCGGCTACATGCCGCTCGGCGCGCTGATCGTGCTCGCGCTTTATCCGCGCTTTCACGGCATGCTCGCCGTGGGCGCGGCGCTGCTCGGCGGCGCGCTGCTTTCCGGCACGATGGAGGCGATCCAGACTTATCTGTCCACGCGCGTCGCCTCGAATCTCGACCTCGCCGCGAATGCGTTCGGCGCGCTCGCCGACGGCGTGCTGATCGCGCCCGCGACGAGCGCGCTGCTCGACCGCGGGTTGCTCAGGCGCATCCGCTTCACGTGGTTCGAGCGCGACGCGGCGTACGTCATCGGCCTGTCGGCGCTATGGCCGTTCGCGGCGATGTTCCCGGCGCCCTATCTCTTCGGCGGCGGCGATCTGCCGCGCGTGCTGTGGGACAACCTCGATCCGGCGATGCAGGACGCGATCCTCGCGTGGACGCCCGCCGCATGGGACGTCGAAAGCTGGCCGGACCGGCTCGGCGCGCTCCTGCCGGACGACGCGTGGGAAGCGCTCATCACGTCGAGCAGCCTGTTCGCCGCGCTCGTGCTAGCGACGCTGCTCATGCGTAGGCGCGCGCCGCGCATCCGCGCGCCGCGCATCCGGCTGATGCTTGGTCTGATCGCGGTGACGCTCTTCGCGAAAGCGGGCGCCGCGTTCCTGCAGTCGCGCGCGGGGCTGACCTTCGACTGGGCGACGGACGGCGCGCTGGAAGGCATCGGCATCGCGACGATGGCGGGCGTGCTGTCGGTGTCGCTGCCGCGCGGGCTGCGGGCGGCGCTCGCGGGCGCCGCGCTCGTGCTGTCGCTCGCGCTCGTCAATCTGCTGCCGGTGAATCCGTACTTCGACATCGTGCTCGCCGACTGGCGGCAGGGGCGCTATCTGCACTTCAACGGGCTCGCGCACTGGCTCTCGTGGGTGTGGTCCTACGCGGCGCTCGGCTGGCTCGCGTCGGCGGCGGAGCGCGCGTGGCTCGCGCGCCGGCGCGCGCAGCGCTCTGCGTGAGGCCGGAGCAGGCACGAACATCGCTCGCTATAATCGACCAACATTCTCATCGCATCGCGCTCATGGATTCCTTCTACAAGTATCACGTGTTCTTCTGCCTGAATCAGCGTGACGCCGACGCGCCGCGCCCGAGCTGCGCGAACTGCAACGCGCAGGCCATGCAGGAGCATGCGAAAAAACGCGTGAAGCAGCTGGGCCTCGCGGGCGAGGGCAAGGTGCGCATCAACAAGGCGGGGTGTCTCGACCGCTACGAGCTGGGGCCGGTCGTGGTCGTGTACCCGGAAGGCACGTGGTACACGTATGTCGATGAAACCGACATCGACGAGATCGTGGATTCGCATCTGGTCAACGGCAAGGTCGTCGAACGGCTCCTCATCGATCAACCGGCATGAACGCGCAAACCGAAAAATTCCTGATCGACGGTCCCGTCGGCAAGATCGAAGTCGCGCTGGATCGCACGGAAGGCGCGCCGCGGGGCATCGCGCTCGTCGCGCATCCGCATCCGCTGTTCGGCGGCACGATGGACAACAAGGTCGCGCAGACGCTCGCGCGCACCTTCGTGCAGCTCGGCTACACGACCTACCGCTCGAATTTCCGCGGCGTCGGACAGACGGCGGGCGAGCACGACAACGGCATCGGCGAGCAGGACGATCTGTTCGCGGTGATCGACCACATGCGCGCGCAGCCCGGTCAGTCCGACGTGCCGGTCGTGCTCGCGGGCTTTTCGTTCGGCACGTTTGTGCTGTCGCATGTCGCGAAGCGCATGCTTGAGGCGGGGAAGGACATCGAGCGCATGGTGTTCGTCGGCACGGCGGCGAGCCGCTGGGACGTCGCGCCCGTGCCCGAAACCACGCTCGTGATTCACGGCGAGGTGGACGACACCGTGCCGATCCAGTCCGTGTACGACTGGGCGCGGCCGCAGGAGCTGCTGGTCGTCGTGATTCCGGGCGGCGAGCACTTCTTCCATCGCAAGCTGCATATCCTGAAGCGCGTGATCGTCGATGCGTGGCGCTGACGCGCCGTCGACTCGTTCCGGACATTCCCCGCGCGGCGCAAGGCTTTCGAAGGCTTGCGCCGCATTGCTTCCGGCGTGCCGAAAAGCATCGATTCACGCGACATTTAGGGAGATTCGCAGGAGTCCGGCGGCGCGCGGCGCGTATAATGGCGCAGAATTTTTTCGCCGCAGCCTTTGTTTCGCTCGAGCGGCGTCGCGCGATGCATCGTTCGATGCCGATGCGCCGGTCCACGCGACGAGCGCCCAAGCCAAACGTTTGAGAACCGATAGCGCGGCCGTCTGTCGAATGAGCGCTTCTTCGCCGCGGCACCGCGTGTGCTGCCTTCCTGGCGAAGCGCGCGGCCGGCATCGACGGTCCGCCTGTTCAACCCGCGTTTCGCCGACCCCGATCCCCGATCATCGACGAAGCGCCGATGCTTTTTCTGCCGATCGATCCTATGCGCTTTCTCCCTTCCGGCCTGTCTGTTCCCGCTGTTTCCATGTCCACTGCCTCCGCTCTCCATCGCCGCGCCTTCCAGGCCGCACTCGTGTTGCCCGCCGTGCTGGCGGCCGCAAGCGCGTTCGCGCAAGTTCTGCCGCCCGACGTGACGGCGCGTTCGTGGGTGCTCGTCGATGTAACCAGCAATCAGGTGCTCGCCTCGGGCAATCCCGATGAGCGCGTCGAGCCGGCATCGCTCACGAAGCTGATGACCGCGTATCTTGTCTTCGACGCGCTCAAGGCGAAGAAGATCAACATGGATCAGACCGTCATGCCAAGCGAGGCCGTGCGCCGCGTGAAGACGGACGAGTCGCGCATGTTCATCGAGGCGAACAAGCCGGTCACGGTGCACGACCTGGTGTACGGCATGATCGTGCAGTCGGGCAACGACGCGGCCATCGCGCTGGCCGAGCTCGTCGGCGGCGGCGAAGGCAACTTCGTGCAGCTGATGAACGCGGCGGCGAAGCGCATCGGCATGAAGAACACCAACTTCGCCGATGTGAACGGCATGCCCGATCCGCAGCATTACACGACCGCCGGCGACCTCGCCGTACTGTCGACGCGCCTGATCCGCGATTTCCCCGAGTACTACAGCATCTTCTCGGTGAAGGACTTCACGTACAACAAGATCAAGCAGCCGAACCGTAACCGCCTGCTGTGGCTCGATCCGACCGTCGACGGCCTGAAGACCGGCCACATGAAGGCCGCCGGCTATTGCCTGATCGCGACCGCCAAGCGTTCGCTCGTCGGCGTGCCCGACGCGAGCCGCCGTCTCGTCGCCGTGATGATGGGCGAGCCGAAAGAGCACAATCGCGTGCAGGACAGCCTGAAGATGCTGAACTACGGCTACACTGCGTATGACGCGCTGCGCCTCTACAAGGCCGATCAGGTGATCGACTCGCCGCGTGTGTACAAGGGCGCGGCCAACAACGTGCAGGTGGGCGTCGCGTCCGATCAGTACATCACCGTGCCGAAGGGCCTGGGCGACAAGGTCAAGCCGACCGTCACGCACAACGACCTGCTCGTCGCGCCGATCAAGAAGGGTCAGCAGGTCGGCACCGTCAAGATGATGGCGGACGGCAAGGAAGTCGCGCAGTTCCCGCTCGTCGCGCTGCAGGATGTGCCGGAGGCGGGCCTGTTCAGCCGCCTGTGGGATTCGGCGCTGCTGATGTGGCAAAAGCGCAGCAAGTAATCGACGGTCTGAAAAAAGGAGCGGTCTCGATGAGCCAAGCCGAAGCGTTCGATCCGACGGTTTATCTGAACGGCGAGTGGGGGCCGCTTTCCGAAGCGCGCATTCCCGTGCTCGACCGCGGGTTCATCTTCGGCGACGGCGTGTATGAAGTCGTGCCGCTCTACGCGCAAGCCGACGGCGCGCGCCTGCCGTTCCGCCTGAAGCAGCATCTCGCGCGGCTCGAGCGCAGCCTCGGCAAGATCCGCATCGACAATCCGTTCGACGACGCCGGCTGGCGCGCGCTGATCGATCGCGCGATCCGCGAGAACGCGGGCGAGGGCGACGCGCTCGTCTACATCCAGGTGACGCGCGGCGTCGCGAAGCGGCGCGGACACGCGTTTCCGGCGGACATCACGCCGACCGTGTTCGTCATGGTCAGTAAGCTCGTGTTCCCGAGCGCGGACGAGCGCGCGCGCGGCGCGGCGGCCGTGACCGCGGAGGACAAGCGCTGGCTGCATTGCGACATCAAGTCGGTGTCACTGCTCGGCAACGTGCTGATGGCCCAGCATGCGGTCGAAAACGAGGCACTGGAAACCATCCAGTTGCGCGACGGCTTGCTGACCGAGGGCTCGTCCTCGAATGTGTGGGTGGTAAAGAACGGCGCGCTGCTGGGCGCGCCGCGCGGGCCGCGCATTCTGGAAGGCATCCGCTACGGTCTGGTCGAGGAGCTGGCGAAGGAGGCAGGCATCCGCTTCGAGGAGCGCGACATCACCGAAGCCGAGTTGCGCTTCGCCGACGAAATCATGATCAGCTCCGCGACCAAAGAAGTCATGCCGATCACGACGCTCGACGGCAAAAACGTCGGCGCCGGCAGGCCCGGTCCGGTCTATGCTGCACTGTACGACGCCTATCAGCGGGCCAAGGCGAGGGAATTCGCCAAAGAGGCGAAACGCGCGAAGTGAAGGAGAAAGCCATGTCCGATTCCAAGCCCGACTCCAAGCCGCCATCCACCGATCCGACCGACGCCGCCGCGCACAGCGCCGACGAACTGTTCGAATTCCCCTGCGATTTCCCGATCAAGGTGATGGGCAAGTCACATCCGGACTTTCACGACACGATCGTCGACGTGCTCAAGGCGTTCGACAAGGATTTCGACGTCTCGCACGTCGAGACACGTCCGTCGTCCGGCGGCAACTACGCGGGGCTCACCTGCACCGTGCGCGCGCAGAATCGCGCTCATCTCGACGACATCTACCGCGCGCTCACCGGCCATCCGATGGTCAAGGTAGTGCTTTGATCCGGCCTGCGGGCTCATCGCACACCGCCGGCGTGCGCTCGTAGAGAAGCCTGAACTGTTCGGCCTCGCCGACGAGTCATTCCCTGAAGGCCTGCACGCGCGCCGTTTCGAGCAGCGCGGGCGGACACACGAAGTAATACTTCCACGGGCTCGGCCCATCCACGTTGAAAAGCCGCACGAGACGCCCGGCGAGAATCTCCTGCATCGCAAGCGAGCGCCGCACGAGCGCGATTCCCTGGCCGTCGATGGCCGCCTGCAGCAGGTTCGACGAATCCTCATACAAGACGCCGTGCTTCGGCTCCGGTAAATCCGTGAGCCCGGCCGCGTCGAACACGGCCGCCACAGTTCCTCGTCCGAGCGTAGGAGCGGCACGTTCGCCAGATCCTGCGGCACGCGCGGCAGTTCGCCGCCGCGGAAATTCGGCGAGCACGCCGGAAAGCACACTTCGTCCAGCAATTCCTCGGTATGCAGCCCGGCATATTTGCCGTAGCCGAAACGGATCGCGACATCGACGTCGTCGCGGTTGAAGTCCGTGAGCGCGTTGGTCGACAGCAATTCGAGGTCGATTTCCGGATGCTGCTCGATGAACTTGCCCACGCGCGGCGTGAGCCACCGCGCCGAGAACGAGGACAGCATTGACACGATCAGCTGCCGGTCGCGATCGCCCGAGCGGATACGGCGCGTCGCTTCCGCCAGCGCCACGAGCGCCGCGCGCACCTCGGCGGCGTACTGCCTGCCGCGATTGGTGAGGCGCACCCGCTTGCCGTCGCGCGCGAAAAGCGGCACGCCGAGTTCCGCCTCCAGTGCGCGAATCTGATGACTGACCGCGCCGTGCGTGACGATTGTTCGATGCCTTGCCACGCCTATTGCGCTGCGTTATTGAATTAGCACCCTGTCTGTGTTCAGATACAGGTCATGGGTCAAAATGAACCTGACAGATATCGAACGTGAGCAACTGTTGTCGGCGGCGCGCAGCCGAACGGTGCGTGCGGCGGACGTGCGACGCGCAAAGTTGATCCTGATGCTCGAGGACGGCGAATCGCGCGACAGTATCATGCGCACACTGGGTTGCGATTCGCGCTTCATCGCACGCTGGTCGGGGCGCTTCCTCAGCGAGCGACTAGCCGGCATGTACGCCCGGCACCGCGGGCGGGCGCCTACGCAGCCACCGGCCAAACTGGAAGCGCGGGTGCTCAAGTGCACCCTCAAGCACAAACCCGCCGACGGTTCGACACACTGGAGTAGCTACAAGCTCGCAGCAGAACTCGGCGACGTATCGGTCTCGGCCGTGCAGCGCATCTGGCGCAAGCACGGCATCAAGCCGCAGCAGTTGGAGCGGCACATGGTCTCCAACGACCCGGACTTCGAGACCAAGGCAGCCGACGTGATCGGGCTGTACCTGAACCCGCCGGCGCACGCAGCGGTGTTCTGCGTGGACGAGAAGACCGCGATCCAGGCACTCGATCGCAAGGACCGTATGCTGCCGCTGTCGCCCGGGCGCGCCGAGAGTCACGGCTTCGAGTACAAGCGCAACGGCACGCTCAGCCTGTTCGCGGCGTTCAATACTGCCACCGGCGAGGTGCTGGGCAAGACGGTGGCGCGCCACACCAGCGAGCAGTTCGTGGCCTTCCTGACCGACGTCGTCGCCAGCCAGCCCAAACGCCGGGAAATCCACGCGATCTGCGACAACGTCAGCAGCCATAAGACGCAGCGGGTTGCCGACTTCCTTGATGCGCAGCGCAACGTGCACCTGCACTTCACGCCGACCTACTCGTCGTGGCTCAACCAGGTGGAGAACTGGTTCTCGCGCATTCAGCGTGAAGTGATCGCTCGCGGCATCTTCACTTCGGTGAAGGATTGGGATCGCAAACTGATGCCGATACATCCGCGAACACAACAAGAACCCGAAACCGATCAAGTGGAAATATGACGATCCTTCGCGCCGGATTCGACCAGTGCCAATTCAATGACGCAATGGAATAGGCTTAAAACATAGGCAGAAGACTACCTCAAAATTTAAGCGTCACCGCATGTCCGGCTTTTGCGGGGGCAAGTCCACGGTGGTGCTTCCGCTTCCGGTAAAATGCCGCCGATGAATATCCGTCAAAAAGCGAGCCGGAGCGGCCTGACGAGCCTCCGTGCGAGCGGAGCAGCGCAAAGGTGAGTGATCCGTTGACTTTCGAGTGGCCGATTCGGGTGTACTACGAGGACACCGACGCCGGCGGCATCGTCTTTCTTCTATGCGAACTACCTGAAGTTCTTCGAGCGCGCACCGAATGGCTGCGCGCATGCGGCATCGATCAGCAGCGTCTCACCGAGTCGGACGGCATCGTGTTCGTCGTGAGGCGCGCGTCCGTCGATTATTCGTCGCCGGCGCGTCTGGACGACGTCATTCGCATCGTGAGCCGCGTCGCGCGGCTCGGGCGCGCATCGGTGGATTTTCATCAGGAAGCGTGGCGCGACGGCGTGCTGCTCGCAAGCGGCGACATTCGCGTCGCCTCGGTGGATCGCGCGTCGATTCGTCCGGCCGGGATTCCCGATGCGGTGCTCGACGGACTGAAACGCGGCCCGCACGCAGCGGGCAACGGCGCAAACCCGGACCGAGTCTGACCGATGAACGCATTGCACCTGACGCGAACCAAGTTTCGGACAACAGAGGAAGCACTACCGAGCACGAGCCGGCCACGGCGCGGCTTTCGTTTGATTCACATTCATTTCACAAAAGCATGACGCCTTGACCGGACGCCCCTTTCGGGACGTAATAGCGGACCTTTATGAACAATACACAAGACCTGTCGATCGTTTCTCTCGTCATTCACGCGAGCCTGCTCGCGCAGGCGGTGATGGCCCTGCTTCTGCTGCTGTCGCTGCTGTCGTGGACCTTCATTTTCCGCAAGTGGTTCGCCATTCGCCGCGCGCGCGCGCAAACCGAGCGCTTCGAGCGCGATTTCTGGTCGGGTGGCGACCTGCAGGCGCTCTATCAGAGCGCGGCGAACAACCGCCACACCATCGGTGCGCTGGAGCGCATCTTTGAATCCGGCATGCGCGAATTCCTGAAGGGCAAGGAGCGCCGCATCACCGATCCGGGCGCGATTCTCGACGGCTCCCGCCGCGCGATGCGCGCCGCGTTCCAGCGCGAAATGGACGTGCTCGAGGCGAATCTCGCGTTTCTCGCGTCGGTCGGCTCGGTGAGCCCGTATATCGGTCTCTTCGGCACGGTCTGGGGGATCATGAACTCGTTCCGCAGTCTCGCCAACGTGCAGCAGGCGACGCTCGCGAACGTGGCGCCGGGCATCGCCGAGGCGCTCGTCGCGACCGCAATCGGCCTGTTCGCCGCGATTCCGGCGGTGGTCGCGTACAACCGCTACGCGCACGACATCGATCGCCTGGCGATCCGCTTCGAGACCTTCATCGAAGAGTTCTCGAACATCCTGCAGCGTCAGGCGCACTAGGAAAGGAGTCCGCGATGGCAGGCCCGATTCGTTCCAGCATGCGCGGCGGCTCACGCCGCGCGATGGCCGACATCAACATCGTGCCGTACATCGACGTGATGCTCGTGCTGCTCGTCATCTTCATGGTGACGGCGCCGCTCGTCTCTCCCTCGATCATCAACCTGCCGACCGTCGGCAACGCGCAGCCGCAGGAGCAGCAGCCGCCGCTCGTCATCAACATCAAGGCGGACGGCAGCATGAACGTGCGCTACAAGGAAGACGGCGGCGCGACGCAAGAGCAGAAGATGACCAAGGACGACCTCAACACGTTCGTGCTGAATCGGCAGGAGTCGCATCCCGATCAGCCCGTTGTGATCGCCGCTGACAAGATGGTGAAGTACGAAGTCGTGGTGAACGTGATGTCCGATATGACGGCGCGCGGCGTGAAGCGCGTCGGATTGCTCGTCAAATCGCAATGATCGATTCGCAGAACAAGCACGGCCACGCGCGCGGCGCGTCCGCGCGGCCCATCCGCCCGCCTCGCGAGCGCGGGACAGGCAAGGCGTTCGCGCTCGCCGCGCTGATGCATCTGCTGCTCATTTGGCTGCTGTACCACGGCATCAACTGGCAGAACAACACGCCCGCGGGCGCCGAAGCGGAAATCTGGACCGAGGTCCCTGACCTGTCCGCGCCGACGCCCCGCCCCGCTCCGCCGCCGCCCGCGCCGGTCAAGGTGCAGCCCGCGCCGCCGCCCGCGAAGGACGAGGACGCGGACATCGCGTTGCAGGAAAAGAAGCGCAAGCAGCAGGAAGCCGCCGCGCGCGAAGCGCAACTCGCCGAGCAGCGCCGCCAGCAGGCGCAGCAGGAAGCGGAAGCGAAGCGCCAGCAGCAGTTGGCCGCGCAGGCCGCCCAGCAAAAGGCGATGCAGGAAAAGCAGAAGCAGATCGAGCAGTCGCGTCAGGCGGAACTGCAGAAACAGCAGCAGTTGAAGGCGCAGCAGGAGAAGCAGCGCCAGCAGCAGCAGGCCGAAGCGCAGAAGCAGGAGCAGTTGAAGGAACAACAGAAGGAGCAGCAGGAAGCCAAGGCGAAGGCCGACGCGCAGGCCAAAGCCAAGGCCGAAGCCGAAGCCAAGGCCAAACTCGATGCCGAGCGCAAGACGCGCCTCGCTCAGTTGCAAGGTCAGCTGGGCGGCGGTACGGGGTCGAGCGGCGAGGGTCTCGCCAAGAGCGGCACCGGCAAAGGCGCGGGCAGCAATGCCACCTCGCCGGGATATGCCGAGAAGGTGCAGCGGCGTGTGCGGCCGAATATCGTGTGGGTGAGCGAAACCGCCGGGCTGGAGACAGTCGTGTCGGTCCGCTGCTCGCCGTCGGGCACTCTGCTGTCGGCCAACATCACGCGTTCGAGCGGCAACGAGCAGTGGGATCAAGCGGCGTTGCGCGCGGTGCAGCGCTCGGATCCGATGCCCGTCGACATCGACGGCAAGGCACCGGATCACTTCACGATCACGCTGCGTCCGGCGGGAGGCTGATCGGGCGAAGGCGCGCCCGAATGTGCGCCGGGAACGAATTGTGCGCCCGCGGGTCTGTTCTGCAGTCCGCGGACACTTGAAAACGCTTTTATCTCTATACAGCATGAGTTTGATGACGAAGCTTGGCCTGAGAACGCTGGTCGCGTCCTGCCTGATTGCAGCCGGCACCGCCGCACACGCCCAGTTGAACGTACTCGTGACCGGCGTCGGTTCGACCCAGTTCCCGATCGCGACGGCCAATTTCGCCAATGAAGCGAGTTCGCCGCAGCAAGTCAGCGCGATCATTCGCCAGGATCTGCAACGCAGCGGCAAGTTCACGAATATCGACGCGGGCGGCACGCCCGTTTCGGAGACGGATTCGGTCAACCTCGGCGCCTGGAAGGCAAAGGGCGCGGACGCATTCGTGTCCGGCAGCGTAAACAAGCTGCCGAACGGCCAGTACGAAGTGCGCTTCCGTCTGTATGACACGGTCAAGCAGCAGAACCTCGGCGGCCTGTCGCTCGTGAGCGCCGAAAGCGGCCTGCGCATGAGCGCGCACAAGATCGCCGACTACATCTACGCGAAGCTGCTCGGCGGCCGCGGCGTGTTTGCGACGCGTCTGTCCTACGTCATTCAGACGGGCGGCCGCTATCAGTTGCAGATTTCGGATTCGGACGGCCAGGACGCGAAGATCGGCCTCTCCAGCCCCGAGCCGATCATCTCACCGGCGTGGTCGCCGGACGGCACGAAGGTCGCGTACGTGTCGTTCGAGCGCAAGAAGCCGGTGGTCTATATTCACGACCTGCCGACGGGACGTCGCGTGGTCGTGTCGAATCAGAAGGGCAACAACAGTGCCCCGGCGTGGTCGCCTGACGGCCGCAAGATCGCGGTCGCGCTCTCGCGCACCGGCAACACGCAAATCTTCGAGGTCAACGCAGACGGCTCCGGCCTGCGCCGCCTGACGCAAGGCAGTTCCATCGACACCGAGCCGTTCTACTCTCCTGATGGCAACTGGATTTATTTCACGAGCGATCGCGGCGGCCAACCGCAGATCTACAAGATGCCGGCGGTGGGTGAAAGCGCCGGCGCGGCCCAGCGGGTCACGTTCACGGGCGCGTACAACACGAGCCCGCGCGTGAGCCCGGACGGCAAGCAACTCGCGTACATTTCGCGCACTGGCGGCGGCTTCAAGCTGTACCTGCAGGACCTCGCGTCCGGCACGGCGACGGGGCTGACCGACACGACGCATGACGAATCGCCGAGCTTCGCGGCGAATGGTCAGTACATCCTCTACGCCACCCAAGTAAACGGACGTGGCGTGTTGGCAGCCGTTTCGACCGATGGTCGCACACGGCAAGTCTTGTCCTTACAGGGCGGTGTGGTGCGCGAGCCGTCCTGGGGTCCGTTCATGCAATAAGTCCAGCAATAACGTTCACAAACAACGTTCAGCTACAACACAAGGAGAGGTACCATGATGTCGAAACTTCGTATCGGCCTGGCAGTTGCGATGGTCGGCGCATTGGCGGCGTGTCACTCGGGCGTGAAGCTCGATGAAGGTGCGAACAAGGGTGCGGTCGGCACGCAGCCGAACCCGACGGACGTGAAGCAGGTCAACATCGACCCGCTCAACGACCCGAACAGCCCGCTCGCGAAGCGCAGCATCTATTTCGACTTCGACAGCTACGCCGTGAAGGACGACTATCAGCCGCTGCTGCAACAACACTCATCGTACCTGAAGAGCCATCCGGAGCATCACGTCCTGATCCAGGGCAACACCGACGAGCGCGGCACGAGCGAGTACAACCTGGCGCTCGGCCAGAAGCGTGCGGAAGCCGTGCGTCGCGCGATGTCGCTGATGGGCGTGGCCGATTCGCAGATGGAAGCCGTGAGCCTCGGCAAGGAAAAGCCGATGGCGACGGGTCACGACGAATCGTCTTGGGCGCAGAACCGCCGCGCCGATCTCGGCTATCAACAGTAACGTAACCAGTCACGGGTGAGTCGCCCTATGTTGTATCGCTTTCCCTTGCTGCGCATGGCCGCAGCCGCATGCGTGGTGGGCTCGGTGATGTCGGGCGCGCCCGCGCACGCCGGCGTCTTCGACGACAACGAAGCGCGCAAAGCCGTGCTCGATCTGCGCACGAAGACTGATAGCCTGTCCAATCAGTTGCAAGCCGCGCAACGCACGATCCTCGATCAGTCGAACCGTCTCGACCAGCTCAACCAGCAGGTCGCGACGCTGCGCGGCCAGAACGAGGATCTGACCAACCAGGTCACGACGCTGCAGAAGCAGCAGAAGGACTATTACGCCGATCTCGGCACGCGCTTGAAGAAGTTCGAGCCGCAGCAAGAGACGATCGACGGCATGACCGGTTCGGTGCAGCCCGGCGAGACGGAAGCGTTCAACGCAGCGTCGACTCAATTCCGTAACGGTGACTACAAGAACGCCGCGACGTCTTTCAAGGCGTTCGTGGCGAAGTACCCGCAGAGCCCGTATCAGCCGACTGCCCAGTACTGGCTCGGCAATGCACTGTACGCTCAAAGCGACTACAAGGGATCGACCGCGATCTGGCAGAACCTGGTGAAAAGCTACCCGACGCATCCGCGAGCGCCCGAGGCGTTGCTCGCGATCGCGAACAACCAGATCGAGCAAGGTCAGAAAGCGGCTGCGAAGCAGACGCTTCAACAGATCATCTCGCAGTACTCCGGTACGGAAGTCGCGCAGACCGCGCAGAGCAAGCTGTTGCAGGTGAAGTAAGCGGAGCATCCGGTGCTTCTTTCGAGCTTCGCGCCTCTCGAGGAAAATGCCCGCAGGCCGTGATGCCGCGGGCATTTTTCCAAGCATTCGAGTAACGGCTCCGGCGCGAGCCGGTTGACAGGGCCCGACAACGCCGTCTACAATTCCGCCTCTTTGGGTCGTTAGCTCAGCTGGTAGAGCAGCGGACTTTTAATCCGTTGGTCACTGGTTCGAATCCAGTACGGCCTACCAAGGAATCAGGAAGGGCTGCGCGTTGCGCAGCCCTTTTCTTTTCGCAGCACGCACGCCGCACGACCCGACCGATCCCCCGGTCAATGCCCAGCAACTTCAAGCGCGGCGTCACCTCCAGTCCGGCAACGGCCTCGAACATCTCGTTCGCTTCGTTAAACGAACGATCCGCCTCCGCCTTGCGTTTCCTGTAGTTCAGATGCTTGCCCAGCGCCAAGACGTACACGGTCGCGCCAGCCAGCGCCCAAGGCCAGGCGACATACGTCATGAGCATCAGGATCGTCCCCCAGAACGCATACGGCCACAGCTTCGGCTCGCATGGCGCTGAACGCAACGTCACGCCGATTCTCGCCAGCGCCGTTTCCATTCCTTCGACGGCGCCTTCCCGCTCCTGGAGCCGCGCTTCGATTTCGTAGACGGCGCGCATCGTCTTTTCCTTCGATGGCAGCGACAACGACCCGATATCGGTCAGCAAGCTGATCGCCTCGTTGATTTGCGCGAACGACGGCGCCAGCGCCCCAAAAAAGCTGCTCGTGCTCCGGCAGCCTCATTGCCTTGCGGACATCCGCGCGGCTCACGCACACCCCATGTGAGAAAAAATACTCCTGAATCGCGCGTGATGTCCGCGCTCTTGAGTTTCTCCAGGAATTCCTCGTTGGCCTGTTCTCGTTTGCTCATGGTTTTCGCTCCTCGACATGCCCTTCCGATGCCTACCGATCGGGCGCGGCTATTCTTTCCGCTTCTCTCGGACAACGTCACCAGAACAATCTGAAACCCCAGCTTGCTCCGCCGCCGAATCAAGACACAATCTGTCCCGATCGTCTCTATAATCGAAATCGACACTCTCCTCACCCGGCCCCCATGACCTCCAGCCTCGACGAAGCCATCCTCCGCGTGCTGCCCACCGAAAGGGATGCGACCGCTTGGCTCTCCACGCCCGAGATCCGCCAGCGTCTCGAGGAGCGCGGCCATCGCGTGGGCTACACGAAGAAGGTGCAGCGTCACCTCGCCGCGCTCGAAGCCGACGCGCGCGTCGGCTCGATGATCAACGGCCGCGAGCTCCTCTGGTAGCGCAAGCCCTGGCTGCACGGCTTGCAGGAAGGCGTCGGACTGATGAGCGCGTCGGAAGCGGTCGCCTTCCACATCCTCCAGCGCTTCGTGGGCAACAAGCTGCCGAACGCCGTGACGCGCGACATCGATCCGCTCTTCAAGGCAGTCGAATTTCGATTTCGTAGACGGCGCGCATCGTCTTTTCCTTCGATGGCAGCGACAACGACCCGATATCGGTCAGCAAGCTGATCGCCTCGTTGATTTGCGCGAACGACGGCGCCAGCGCCCCAAAAAAGCTGCTCGTGCTCCGGCAGCCTCATTGCCTTGCGGACATCCGCGCGGCTCACGCACACCCCATGTGAGAAAAAATACTCCTGAATCGCGCGTGATGTCCGCGCTCTTGAGTTTCTCCAGGAATTCCTCGTTGGCCTGTTCTCGTTTGCTCATGGTTTTCGCTCCTCGACATGCCCTTCCGATGCCTACCGATCGGGCGCGGCTATTCTTTCCGCTTCTCTCGGACAACGTCACCAGAACAATCTGAAACCCCAGCTTGCTCCGCCGCCGAATCAAGACACAATCTGTCCCGATCGTCTCTATAATCGAAATCGACACTCTCCTCACCCGGCCCCCATGACCTCCAGCCTCGACGAAGCCATCCTCCGCGTGCTGCCCACCGAAAGGGATGCGACCGCTTGGCTCTCCACGCCCGAGATCCGCCAGCGTCTCGAGGAGCGCGGCCATCGCGTGGGCTACACGAAGAAGGTGCAGCGTCACCTCGCCGCGCTCGAAGCCGACGCGCGCGTCGGCTCGATGATCAACGGCCGCGAGCTCCTCTGGTAGCGCAAGCCCTGGCTGCACGGCTTGCAGGAAGGCGTCGGACTGATGAGCGCGTCGGAAGCGGTCGCCTTCCACATCCTCCAGCGCTTCGTGGGCAACAAGCTGCCGAACGCCGTGACGCGCGACATCGATCCGCTCTTCAAGGCAGTCGAATCGCGGCTGTCGCAGGAGAAGGCCGACAGCCGCATTTACCGCGCGTGGGCAGACAAGATCGATTCCGTTGACGGCGCCTTCACGCTGATTCGCCCGAAGCTGCGCCCCGAAATCTTCCAGACCGTCGCGACCGCGACGTTCTTCGAGCGCGAGCTGCTCATGCAATACCGCCCCACCTACAAGGGCGAACAAGGCGACGAACCGAAGAAAGACGAAAACCCTCTGGACGCTCGCGCTCGTCGAATCGGCCGGCGTGATGTACATGGTCGCGCAGGACCCGAACCGCGCGCCGCGCCCCGAAAAAGGCGAAAAGGAATGAATGCGCACGCTCTACCGGCTCGACCGCATCCGCTCGGTGACGGAGTCGGGCGCGTCCTTCACGTACCCCGAGGACTTCAAGCTGCGCAAATACATCGAGACGCAGCAGGTGTTCGACTTCCTGCCCGAGCCGCCGGTGCGCCTCGAGCTCGCCTTCGAAGGCAACGCCGGCAACCAGCTGCGCGAATCGCCGATGTCGAAGGATCAGCAGATCGACGCGCTTCCCGACGGCCGCATGAAAGTCTCCGGCACCGTGACGCCGAGCCTCAAGCTGCGCTGGTGGCTGCGCGCGCTGGGCGCGGGCGTCGAAATTCTCGCACCGCAAGCCTTGCGCGACGAATTCGCCGAGGATTATCGAAAGCTCGCGAATCGTTATCGCGAAGGGAATCCGCAATGAGCGACGAGGCGGCGCTCGCGCAGGCAGCCGAATGGCTCCGCGATGCCGACGGGCTTCTGATCACCGCGGGCGCGGGCATGGGCGTCGACTCCGGATTGCCGGATTTTCGCGGCCCGGAAGGCTTCTGGCGCGCCTATCCGGCGCTGCGGCAACACGGATTCTCGTTCGAGGAAATGGCCAACCCGGACGGCTTCGTGCGCCATCCGAAGCTCGCGTGGGGCTTCTACGGGCATCGGCTCGCCCTGTATCGCGCAACCGAACCGCACGAGGGCTTTCACGTGCTGAAACGCTGGGCGGCACGCATGCGGCATGGGGCGTTCGTCTTCACGAGCAACGTCGACGGGCAGTTCTAGCGCGCGGGCTTCGCGCCCGAGCACGTCGCCGAATGCCACGGCGCGATCGACGCGCTGCAATGCATCGACGCCTGCGCGAGCGACATCTGGTCCGCGGACGGCTTCACGCCGATCGTCGACACGAACCGCTGCGAGCTCGTCAACGCGCCGCCGCGCTGCCCGCACTGCCATGCGCTCGCGCGTCCGAATATCCTCATGTTCGGCGACTGGAACTGGATCGATACGCGCTCCGCACGGTAGGAGCGCAGGCTCGCCGCATGGCTGCATGGCGTCGGCAATCTCGTGGTCGTCGAGCTCGGCGCGGGGCGCGCGCTGCCCACCGTGAGGCGCTTCAGCGAGCGCAACGGGCCGCGCGTCGTGCGCATCAATCCGCGCGAGCACGCCATTGCGCCGGACATCGGCGTCGGCATCGTGGGCGGCGCGCGGGAATCGCTGCTGCGCCTCGATGCCATGCTGCATGCCTGAAACGCGTCAGCCCATATAGCGCACGTTGACCTGCGGCCCGAACACTTCGCGCACGATATCGACCAGATGATCGTGGTGACTCAGAAAGATCACCTGCGTGCGCTTGGCGATGTACGCGAGCACGCGCAGGCCGGCACGCGCGCGGCCATCGTCGAAGTTGATGAAGAGGTCGTCGGCCACGAACGGCAGCGACGAAGCCTTCTCGCCGTGTTCCTCCAGCGCCGCGAGCCGCAGCGCGAGATACAGCTGATCGCTCGTGCCTTCGCTCATCCCGGCGATCTCCACGTGCTCGCCGCTCGCGCGGATCGCGGAGAACGCCATCGGCTGACGGTCGTAATCGACGACGAGGCGCGAAAAGTTGCCGAGCGTGAGTTCCGCGAAAATCGTGCTCGCGCGCGACAGCATCGGCCCCTGCCGGCGCTCACGATAGCGGTCGATTGCCCACTTGAGCAGCGTCGAGGCTGTCTCGACCTTCACGAAGCGCTCAGGCGGCATCGGCCATCGCGGCGAGCGCTTCCTGGCGCTTCGCTTCGGCGCGCGCCGCGCTGGCTTCGCCGGAAATCGCCGCGAGCTCGCGGCGCGCGGCATCGAGCGCAGCGCCGATCTCGGTCGCCGCTTTCACCGAATCCGACAGCGCCGCGCCGATCCGCGAAAGCTCGGCCTCGACGTTCGGCAGATCCGCGCCCTCCACTTCCTCGACCAGTTCGTCGAGCGTCAAACCGTCGCCGCCCTTGATGAGCGCGGCACGCGCATCGTCGACGGCGGCAAGCAGCGCCCGTTTCTTCTGCGATTGACCGATCAGCACCGCGAGCACGTCCGGCGTATCGACGCGCGCCAGTTCATAGAGCGGCCGCAGCGCCGCCTTCGCCTCCTCGACCTCGGTCTTCGCGCGGCTCACCTGTTCGGTCGCCGACGCGTGCTCTTTCTTCAGCCGCGCGAGTTCGGCATGCGCCGCACTCGCGCGGTCGAGCCGCGCCGACAGCTCCGTGACAATTCGCTGCGCGCCGAGCGCGGCGAGCGGTTCATCGAGTTCGCGCGCGAGTTGCGACGCGTCGGCCTCGAGCGCGGCGAGCGCCGCGCGCATCGGCTCGATCTGGCCGGTGCGGATGGCCTCGACCTGTGCCAGTTGCTCACCGATCTTCCTCGCGATGCCGATCGCCGCTTCGGCCGCCGCCTGCGAATCGGCGGCAGCCGCAAGGCCCGCCTTCGCGATCGCCAACGGCCATTCGCCTTGCCAGCGTTCGAACGCCTCGCGCGCCGCTTTCGCCGCGCCTTGCCGCGCGATGCGTTCGGCTTGCGCTTCGTCGAGCCGAGCGCCCATCGTGCGGCGCGTGACCGTCGCCTCGTCGATGGCGGCGATGTGCGCTTCGGCACGTTCGCACAGCGTGTCGAGACTGGCTCGAGCGTCGATCGCGGCGCCCGCTTCTCCGAGATGCCGCGCGAGTTCATCGCGCCGCGCGGCGGCCTCGGCGGATTCGCGCGCCAGTTCGCCGGTACGCGCATCGAGCGATTGCGCGGCTGCCAGCACCTTCTCACGTGACGCGATCCACGACAGCGTATCGTCGAGCGACATGCCTTCGATCTGCGACTGCGCGGCGAGCGCGCGCCACACTTCGTCGAATCCGGTCAGCGCCGCCGTCGCTTCGCGCATGCTTTCCTCGCGCCGCACGACGTTCGATTCCTCGTTCGCGACCCGCCGTTGCAACGCCGCGAGCCGCGTCGCCTGGCTGACCGAGCCGAGCTGACGATCGGCCAGCCCGTCGGCCGCGTGCATGGTGGTTTCGAAACCGGCAGCGCCGTCGGCCAGCGCGACGTCGCCGGTCCTGATCGCGCTCCATGCGGCGTCGCGCGCGGCGCGTGCATCGCGTACCTGATCGCCCGTCACGACATCGTGCGTTTGAACCAGATCGTCGAGCTCGGTCCGCGCCGCGCGCAGATCGTCTCTGGCTTCGTTCGCGCGATCGGCCGCGAGCGTCACCCGCGACGGCAGCTCTTGCCGCTCGGCACGCAGCGCGGCGATGCGCTCGGCTGCCGGAAGCGTCATTGCCCTCAATTCAGCGACCGGGCGCGTCCATTGCCCGAGCGATGACAACCCCGCTTCGAGCGCCTGTTCCGCGTCGCGCTTCGCGTCTTCGAGGCGCCGCTGCTCCGCGCTCGTATCGCGATACTTCTGCGCGGCACGCAACGCCGCGCGCAGACCCGGCGGAACGTCGCCGCCGGCGATCGCCGCGAGCCTGGCCTTCAGCGCATCGATCTGCGCGACGCATTCGTTGGCCGCCTGCTCCGCATTGCGGGCGGCGAACTCCAGTTCACCGCGTTCGAGCATCAGGCTCGTGACGGTCTGCAGCGCGAGCGCCCCGGGCAGCGCGCGACGCGCGCCCGCTTCGTCCCGCGGCCAGCCGAGTTGCGCGCCGTCCTGCGCGATCTGCCGCAGGCGCGCGGCGACTTCCTGTTCGAGCCGCGCGATCTCGCCCGCGTGGTTCGCCGACCGCTGCTGCGCGGCTTCGAGCGCACGAATGCGCGTCTGCGCCGCCAGCATCGCATGATCGATCCGAACCGCGCTCGCGTCCGACTGCAACCGTTCCGCCTTCTCCGCATGCATGCAGGTCGAGCGCACGTTGCGCGGACGCGAGCCGCGTCAGCGCGTCTTGCAGCGTCACGTCGGCGTTGGCGGGCAGATCGACGACGTCGCCCAGTTCGCGCAACTCGGCCGCCTTCTCGCGCCACACGTTCAGATACGGCGCGACGTGCCTCAAGCGTTCGAGCTTGCCGCGCCGCGCTTCCAGCTCCGCGCGGCGCGCATCCTGCTCGCGGCTGCGCTCCTCGACCTCTTCCACGGCGCCGTGGGCGCGACGCCACTGCGCCGTTCTCACGCTCGCCGTCTTCAGCTCGGCCGTGGCGTCGTCGTACTGCTTCAGACCGATGTAGTACGCGCGATCGCCCGACTTGCGTTTCGCCCACAGCCGATCGGCTTCGTCCGCGAGACGCTGGCGCACGTCGCCGAGGCTCGCGATGCCCGCCGCCGACTGGAACAGCACCTGCCCGACATCGCTCGACGCATCGAGAATGCTCTGGCCGCCGCGAATCAGCGCGGTGTGATCGAGGCAGTACATCTGCTCGAAGAAGCTCTTGTCTGCCGCGCCGAGAAACGGCGCGAACGCGTCGGCGGGAAGCGAGTCGCCATTCGGCGCGGACAGCGACGACTTGCGGTTCTTCGTGCGATGGAATGCGAACCTTTCTCCGTCCTTCTCGACCGATGCGCCGAGCCACAGGTCGCTCTGCGGATGCACGAACGCGAGCGGCGAGCTATGCGGCATGCCGAAGAGCAGTTCGGAAATCGCGTTCCTGACGGTCGACTTGCCGGCCTTGTTCGGGCCGACGACGAAGTGGAAATCGTGCTCGGCCGCGGGAAACTCGACGGCGTGATCGGTGAATTTGCCGTAACGGATGAGTTCGAGCTTGCCGATGCGCATGGCCTACTCCGCGTCCGCCAGTTGCGCGATCAGCCCGGAGCGCACCTCGCTCACCAGCTTCTCGAGCTTCCCGTTGCGCACGTGCTCGAGCTCGGGCACGGACTTCTGCAACTCGCTCGGCGCCTGCGTCGCCAGCGCGATCAGTCTTTCCTTCAGCATGCTCAGGAACTCCGGGTCGGACTCGGCCCCGATCAAGAGGCCATGGAGATCGGCGAGTGCATCGGCGCGGCCGGCGGCGGGTTCGCCGTGCGCGAGCGGCTCGGTCGCGATCCTCACTTTTTCGAGCCAGAGACGGTCGTGGCTGATGGTCGCGATCTGCGCGAGCACTTCCGCGCGCAGCTGCGTTTCCAGCCCGAACAGCTCGCCGTGCGTCTGCGTCGCGCCGGTGATCGTCACGCGCACGGCGTGCGGCACGGACGCCGCCGCCGCGTCGACGAGCGCTTCGAGCTCGCGCCCGACGGTAAGCGCGACGTCATCGAGCGTGCTCGCCTGCGATGCGTCCACCGTCACGGCTTCCCAGCGCAGCACGTCGATGAAAAGACGCTCGACGCTCACCTCTTCCGTGTCCGACAACGTCACGATCACCGCGCCCCGCCTGCCCGTCTCGCGGATGTCGCGCCCTTGCAGATTGCCCGGAAAACACGATGGTCGACGCCTCCTGCCAGATCGCGTAGTCGTGCACGTGGCCGAGCGCCCAGTACTGGTATCCCTTCGCGTGCAGCTCCGCGACGGAGCACGGCGCGTAGCTCGCGTACATCGAGTCGCCTTCGAGCGCGGTATGCAGCACGCCGATGTTGAAATAGCCCGCGACCGGCGGCGGATACGCGGTGACGAGATTCGTCGTGACGGCCTTCTCCTTGAAGCTGCGGCCGTGCAGCGCGACCCTGAGCGCGTCGACGCGAAACGTCTGCGGCTTTCTCGCCGAGAACGTGCGGACGTTGTCGGGCAACTGCAGCTGGCTCGTCATTTCGCTTTCGGCGTCGTGATTGCCGAACAGCACGTAGACCGGAATGCCTGCCCGGCGCAGGCGCCCCATCTCGCGGCAGAAAAAGATGCCCGTGTTGTGGTCGCGCCAGGTGCCGTCGAGAGATCGCCCGCGATCACCATGAAATCGACCTGCTCGTCGACCGCGACCGAAACGAGCTTCGAGAACGCTTCGCGCGAGGCGTTGAGCATGTCGGCGGGCGCGTCCGGGTAGGCGGCAAGGCCGTGCAAGGGGCTGTCGAGATGGATGTCCGCCGCGTGAATGAAGCGCATGCGCTGTCTCCGTTGAGGTGTCCTTGTGCCCCGCATCGATGGGGACGACGATCATAGCAGCCGATTCGGACACGTCATGTCTCGATCGGCGATGCGCATCCGGGACGCGATCTGTCCCGCGTCGCTCGCAGAATCGATCGTTCGGATTCAACGCGACACGAGGATGACGATGAACGAAACACTCGAGCGGGACGCCGCGATCACCACTCGAGCGGGACGCCGCGATCACGAGCCCTTACACCGCGCGAGAAACGTCGATGCCGCGATCAGGCATCTGGAGCGCGTCCTGTCGGCAGAAGGCGCGAATTCGCTGTTCGGCCAGACCTACTGGCGCACGCGCGTGCGGCAGGTGAGCGCGACGCGGCCTGCAGCGCGAACAGCGCGCACGACTGGAACGGCTGATGAAATTACTCGCCGAGGCCGGCTGCGCTCAGCCTTGCGAGCGCTGAACCGCCTGCGCGAGCGCGACGAATTCCGCGACCGGCACTTCCTCCGCGCGGCGCGCCAGATCGAAGCCGAGCGCATCGAAATCGATCCTGTCGCGATATGCGCTCAGGTTGTTGCGCAGCACCTTGCGACGCTGCGCGAACGCGGCCTTCATCACCTCCGATAGCACGGTTTCGTCGACGGCCGGTAGCTCGCTCGGCGCGAAAGGAATCATGCGCACGATCGCGGAGTTCACCTTCGGCGGCGGCTGGAACGACTCGGGCAGCACGTCGATCAGCTTGTCCATCACGTAGCGGTATTGCAGCATCACCGAAAGACGACCGTAATCCTTGCTCGCAGGCTCGGCGATCATGCGCTCGACCACTTCGTCCTGCAGCATGAAGTGCTGGTCGATCACCCTGGGCGCGAACGTCGTCAGATGAAAGAGCAGCGGGCTCGAAATATTGTACGGCAGATTGCCGACGATGCGCAGTGTGGGTTTTTCGCCTTCGAGCGCGAGCGCGCCGAAATCGAAGTCGAGCGCATCGGCGGAATGCACGACGAGCCGCTCGCCGAAACGTTTCTCCAGCTGCCCGATCAGGTCGCGGTCCAGTTCGACCGCATGCAGCGGCGACTCGGGCGTGGCGAGACGCTCGATCAGCGGCTCGGTGAGCGCGGCGAGCCCCGGCCCGATCTCGACCATGCGCTCGCCGCGCTTCGGCGCGATCGCATCGATGATCGAATCGATCACGCCCTGATCGACGAGAAAATTCTGCCCGAAGCGCTTGCGCGCGAAATGACCTTGATGTTTGGTCGGCATACTCGTTTGAATGAAGCGGTCGCGCGGCCGGGTTTACGCCGCGCGCTTGTGGCGCGCCATCGCGACGGCGGCGTCGATCGCGACGATCATGCTGCCCGGGTCCGCCCGGCCGGTGCCCGCGAGATCGAGCGCCGTGCCGTGATCGACCGACGTGCGGATGATCGGCAAGCCGAGCGTCACGTTGATGCCCTCGCCGAAGGTCGCGTATTTCAGCACCGGCAGGCCCTGATCGTGGAACATCGCGAGCACGCAGTCGGCGTCTTTCAGGTAGCGCGGCTGGAAGAGCGTATCGGCGGGATACGGACCCGGCGCGTCGATGCCGAGCGCGCGGGCGCGTTCGAGCGCCGGCGTGATGACGTCGATTTCCTCGCGGCCCAGATAGCCGTTCTCGCCCGCATGTGGATTGAGCCCGGTCACGAGAATGCGCGGCGCGGGCAGGCCGAAATGCGCGCGCAGATCGTGATCGATGATGGTGAGCGTTTCGACGAGGCCGTCGATCGTGAGCGCGGCGGAGACGTCCTTGAGCGGCAGATGCGTGGTCGCGAGCGCGACGCGCAGCGGGCGCTCGCCAGAACCCGCCAGCATCATGACCACGCGCGGCGTGTTCGTGCGCTCGGCGAGATATTCGGTGTGGCCGGTGAAAGGCACGCCGGCGTCGTTGATCGTGCTCTTCTGCAGCGGCGCGGTGACGATGGCGTCGAAGCGGCCGGCAACGGCGCCGTCGATGGCGGCATCGAGCAGGCCGAGCACGTAGCGCCCGTTGGCGGCATCGAGTCTGCCCGACACGGCGGGGACGGCCAGCGCGTGATGCTCGATCTTGATGGCACCGCCCGCCTCCGGCCAGCGCGCGCCGGCGCGCGCCTCGAGCAGGGAACGGTCGCCGAGCACGGTGAAGTGCGCCGACGACCAGCGCTCGCGCGCTTGCCGCAGCGTCGCCACCGTCAGCTCCGGACCGACGCCGGCCGGCTCGCCGGTCGTGATGGCGATGGCGAGCGGTCGGGCGGCGGGGCTCATGAGCTTGCGGCGGAGCTTATTGCTGCTGGGCAGCGATGCCCTTGTACTGTACGTACGCGGTGTCGCGCAGTTCGCGCAGCCAGTCGGAATAGGCCTGCTCGGCCTTGCACTGGCCGATCGCCTGGCGCGCGATGTCGAGCTGCTGCGTCGCCGACCCTTCCGCGTCGCGGCGGCCCAGCACCTGGATCAGGTGATAGCCGTACTCGCTTCGCACCGGATCGCTGACGGCGCCGTCCTGAAGGCTGTTCATCGCGCGCTCGAACTCGGGCACGGTCTCGCCCGGGCTGATCCAGCCAAGGTCACCGCCCTGCGACGCCGAGCCGTCCTGCGAATACGTGCGCGCGAAATTGGCGAAATCGCCACCTGCGAGCACTTGCTGCTTGATGTCGAGCAGCTTCTGGCGCGCGGCCTGTTCCGACATGCCGTCCGAGACGCGCAGCAGAATGTGGCGCACGTGCGTCTGCACGAGCTTGGGCGCATCGGCCGGCGTGCCCTGGCTCGCGCGGCGATCCACGAGCTTGATGACCTCGAAGCCGCCGCTCGTGCGCAGCAGGGTAGGCGCAACCTGGCCCGGACGCAGCGTCGACACGGCCGTCACGATGCCCGAGGGCAGCGAACCCGGCGTGCGGAAGCCCAGATCGCCGCCCTTGCCTGCGTCGGTGTCTTGCGAATTGTCCTTCGCGAGCTTGGTGAAATCGTCGCCGTTCAGCGCCTGCTTGAGCACGGCGTCGGCCTTGCTCTGCACCGCCGCGACCTCGGACTCGGGCGCATCCTGCGCGACCTTGAACATGATGTGCTGCAGGCGCAGATCGCCCGTGTTACGCGCCCCCGGCCCGCGCTGGCTGGCGATGTAGTTCGCCACTTCGCCGTCGGACACGGTGATCTTGCTGTCGACTTCCTTCTCGCGCAGCTTCGAGAGCGTGAGCTCGGTGCGGGCGTCGCGCACGAAGGTGGACCAGGGCACGCCCTGCGCCTCGATGCGAGAACGGTAGACGTCCAGCGTCATCTGGTTCTGCTGCGCGAGACGTGCGAGCGTGCGGTTCACGGTGGCGTCGTCGACGGTGATGCCGTCATCCTTCGCCTTCTGGAGCTGGATGCGCTCGAGCACCATCTGATCGAGCACCTGCCGCTGCATCTGGTCCGCGGGCGGCACCGGCGCCTTCTGCTGCTGGAGACGCTTCACGATCAACGCGGTGCGGTCCTCCAGTTCGCGCTGGGTGATGACGCCGTCGTTCACCACCGCGACGACGGAATCGGCGACCTGCGCATTGCGGCTCAACAACGCCTGCGCGCCGGCGGGCGTATTCAGGACAAGCACGGCAGCGAGCGTGCCCGCTGCGATTGCCGTCGATCGAAACAATTTCACGTTTGCCACAGATACTCCATCAAATACCAGCTTCACCCGTTCGTGTGCTGCGTGTGTGTACTACCTGAGCGCGGCGATCAGCGCCGCCGGCCACTACGTGTTCTTCGATGCCGCGCCGGAATGTGCGTTCCGGCTTCACTCGTAATCGCTGAAGCGGGCGAGCGGCGGCGCCGGCGGCGGCGGCTGATACCCCTGGACGCTCGCGCGGAACGCGCTGACGAGGCCGTTGTCGACGTTCGACAAGCCCTTGAAGGTCAACTGCGCAAGCACGCGCGTGCCCGACGAAGGCTGGCCCGTGGTGTTCACGCCGTTGGCATAACGCTGCATGCCGAAGCCGAACGCCCAGCAGTCGGCATCGTACTGGAAGCCCACCAGCCCCTCGACGAGACGATGGCTCGCGAGATCATAATTGACGTGGCCGACGGCGTAGAGACGGTTCGTGAGCGGCCATTCGCCGGACACCAGAATCTGGTTGATCGGCTCGTTCACCAGCGTGGTCTGGTTCGAGCGCGTGTACCGGTAGCCGACGTTGATCACCTTGCGTTCGATGGGGCTGAACGCAAAACCGATGCTTGAGCGCACGAGCTGGTTGTTGTCCACATTATATTGGAACGCCGTTTCCGAGGCGAAACCAGCGCCCAGCTTGATGGCCGCGCCCGCGATCAGGTCCGAGTGCTTCGCCTGGTTGATCGGCTGATCCGGCGAGATCGTGACGCGCTGGCTCTGGAAATAATACTGTTGCGCGATGACGAAACGTGCGCGCTCGTCACCCGTCGCCGGGTTGATGAAGCGCGTCGTGAGGCCGGCGGTCAGGCGGTTCGCGTCGGCGATCCGGTCGTTGCCGACGAACGTGTTCGGCGTGTAGATCTCGGCGAGGCCGAAGTCGGCTTCGGCGTTATCGAAGATCGGCGCGAAGTCCTGATTCCGGTACGGCGTATAGACGTAGTAGAGCCGCGGCTCCAGCGTCTGGATGTAGTCCTGGCCGAAGAGCCGCACCGAGCGGTCGAACACGAGCCCGGTGTCGAAGCTGATGGTCGGAATCGACTCGGTGAAGTTCTTGGGCTGCCCCGCCACCGGCGGCGACGAACCCGCGACCTGAGTGGTGGCGATATGGCTCAGGTCGTACGACGCGAAGTGCCATTGCACCTTCGGCGTGACGAAATAGCCCGGCGCATTGACCCCGTAGCTCAGGTAGGGATTGAAGTACAGCCGGTTGCCGTCGGTCGCGCCTTCGGTGGTGATCGTGAAGTGCGTGGCGTCCAGCTCCGCCCCGTAGTCGAAGCCGTTGACGTTGTACTTGTTGTACTGAACGTTGACCTGCGGCTCGCGCGCATACGGTGGCGTCGACGGCTGCAGCGTCTGCCAGCGCTGCTCGCGGGCGAGCACCGACCATGGGCCGTTGTTGTACGTGAGCCCGGCCTCCTGCTGATACAGCAGCTGCGTGCCGTTCAGGAACTGGTTCGACGCGTTGCCCAGGTCTTCCGGATACTGATCGTCCGAAACCTTGTTGTAATTGACGTAACCGCCGAAGCCGTTGCCGAAGTTCTGGCGATGCTGCCAGAAGATCGCATAGCGGTTCGTGTGCGTCTCGCGGTCGTTCGGCAGGAAGTCACCGGTGAAAGAGCCGGAGTACGTCGGCGACAGATAGCGGTAGGTCGCCTCCCCGAGCACGCCGCGCCGCGTCATGATGCGCGGCGTCACCGTCAGATCGCGGTTCGGCGCGATATTGAAATAGTACGGGATCGTCGCTTCGAAGCCGGTCGTCGAGCTGAGCGAGAAGGTCGGCGGCAGGAGGCCGCTGCGACGGTCGCTGGTCAGCGGAAACGACAGCCACGGGCTCGCGAACACCGGCACGCCCTGGAAGAACAGCACGCCGTTGTGCGCCACGCCCTCCTCGGCGCCCGTGTCGAAATCGAACGACGAGCCCTTGATGTACCACGCCGGATCGGTCTCGCACTGGCAGGCCGTGTAGGTGCCGTGGTCGACGCGCGCGCGCTCGTTGTCGACCATGTCGACGCGTTCGGCGCTGCCCGAGCCATCCGTCAGGTTGAAGTGATACTTCGGGTTCGTCATGAACCCTTCGTTCGCCTCCACTTTCAGGTGCGCTTCCGGACCGATGAACGATACGCCGTTGTTGATCAGCCTGACATTGCCGAAAGCATCGGCCATGTCCGTGTCCTGATCGTAGTGCAGCGCGTCGGCCTTGATGACCGTCACCGTGCGTCGCACCTCGGCCGAGCCCTTGGCCGCCATGTCCTCGTCGGACGTGCCGGTGGCCTTGTCGCTCAGCAGGAAGGTCGACGGCTGCTGGCCGCCCTGCAGCGGGTGCTCCTCGAGCTGGGGCGCGAAACGAAGGCTTTCGGGCCCGTCGAGCGGCGCCGCATCGGACGCGGAGCCAACGAGCTGCGCATGCGCGAGAGCGGGCATCAGACCCGGAACGGATAGAAGCGCGACGACGAGCCGCCGCCTGCGTGGCTGAGCGTCGCCGTGGATTTTCGATACGGGAAACTGTCGTGGCGGCATGTATGGGTGGCGGTTCGATCCCGTTCGCATCCCACGCGCTCGATGCCGCCGGGCAGGCGGCCGCGCCCTTGCCGCAGTCGAACTTGACGGTCCGTTGCTAAGCAGGGACGACACTTGAGCGAACGGTGACGCTCACAGTCGTCGGGGCCTGGCGCCAGGCGTGAAACGGATCGCTTAAAAAAGTCGTGGGTTATTATATGGCAAGATATTTCGCCCCTCGAATTTATGACGCATATTCCTTCCGACGCCCGCCTGGATCAGCTCCGCGCGTGGCTTCAAACCTTCGCCGGGCGCTACCGGCTGAACGTCGCAAGTCTCGCCCCCACCTCCGCCGATGCAAGCTTTCGCCGCTATTTCCGACTGGAGAGCGATCCGGCGTTCGGCGGATCGCTCATTGCCGTCGATACGCCGCCGCCGGAAAAATGTCGCGAATTCGTGCAGATCGCCGGGCTGCTGGAGGCGGCGAGCGTGCACGTGCCGCAGATCCTGGAAACCGATTTCGACGCCGGGTTCTTGCTCGTGACCGATCTCGGCACGACCACTTACATTTCCGTGCTCGACGAGAAAAAACGCGCGGCCCCTGATGCGCGCGGCGATCGATTTGCTGATCCGCTTCCAGCAAACCGCCCGCGAAGGCGTCCTGCCGCCGTTCGACGAGGCATTTCTGCGCCGCGAGATGGAATTGATGCCCGAGTGGTTCATCGGCCGCCATCTGGGCCGCGAAGTCGCCGCAAGCGAGCGCAAGGTTCTCGACGACACCTTCACGCTGCTCGTACAGAGTGCGCTCGCGCAGCCGCGGACCTTCATGCTGCGCGATTACATGCCGCGCAATCTGATGGTGTGCGAGCCGAATCCGAGCGTGCTCGATTTCCAGGACGCGGTGTACGGCCCGATCACGTATGACATGGCGTCGCTGCTGCGCGACGCCTTCATCAGCTGGGAAGAAGAATTCGAGCTGGATTGCGTCGCGTATTACTGGGAACGCGCGAGAAAGGCCGGCTTGCCCGTCGATGCGGATTTCGGCGAGTTCTACCGCCAGCTCGAATGGATGGGCCTGCAGCGCCACATCAAGGTGCTCGGGCTGTTCTACCGCATTCACTACCGGGACGGCAAGCCGCGCTATCTCGCCGATCTGCGGCGCTTCATCGGCTATGCGCGCCGGGTCGCGGAGCGCTACGCGCTGCTCTGGCCGTTCGCGCGCCTGCTCGATTCGCTCGAAGGCCGCGCCGCGGAAGTCGGATACACCTTCTGAGCTCACGATGACGCACGCCTTGAAAACGGCGATGATCTTCGCCGCCGGACGCGGCGAACGCATGCGCCCGCTTACCGATACCTGCCCGAAACCGCTGCTCGAAGCGGGCGGCAAGCCGCTCATCGTCTGGCAGATCGAGCGTCTCGCCGCGGCGGGCATCACGACGATCGTCGTCAATCATGCGTGGCTCGGCGAGCGGATCGAAGCCGCGCTCGGCGACGGCTCGCGCTGGGGCGTCGCGCTGCGCTACTCGCCGGAGACCGAGGCACTGGAAACCGCGGGCGGCATTGCGCAGGCGCGGCATCTGATCGGGGAAGGCGTGTTCATCGCGGTGAGCGGCGACGTCTTCTGCGATTTCGACTACGTCGCGTTGCGCGAGCGCGCCGCCGCGCTCGCCTCGCGCGATGCGCCCGGCATGCATCTCGTGATGGTGCCGAATCCGCCGTTCCATCCGCAGGGCGATTTCGCGCTCGAGCACGGCGTGTTCGCCCTCGACGGCGCGCCGCGCTACACCTTCGGCAACATCGGTCTCTACGACACGCGCATGTTCCGCGATCTCGCGCCCGGCACGCGCCGCGCGCTCACGCCCTACTACCGCGAGACCATCGCGGCCGGGCGCGCGAGCGGCGAACTCTACGAAGGCCGCTGGGAAAACGTCGGCACGCCCGCGCAGCTTCAGGCGCTCGACGACGAGCTACGGAGCCGCTGAGCGCCAGGGAATGGGACGCATCCGATGGTAAAGTACGCGGTTCTCCCGCCTTTTCCAGCCGCAAGCCGCAGCCGATGCCGCCATCATGTCCGATACCCGTCCCGATACCCTCTTTGCGCTCACCGCGCTCTCGCCGCTAGACGGCCGCTACGCCGCCAAGACCGAAGCCCTGCGCGACTGGCTCTCCGAAGCCGCGTTCATGCGCCATCGCGTGACGGTCGAGATTCACTGGCTGATCGCGCTGTCGCGCGCGGGCTTCGCCGAAGTGCCGCGCTTCTCCGAGGCGTCCGAGCAGTTCCTGCTGAGCCTCGCCGAGCGCTTCACCGCGCATGACGCGGCGCGCATCAAGGAGATCGAGTGCGTCACGAACCATGACGTGAAGGCCGTCGAATACTGGCTCAAGGAGTCGGTGAAGGGCCAGCCGGAAATGGAGCGCGCGAGCGAGTTCATCCATTTCGCCTGCACGTCTGAAGATATCAACAACACGTCGCACGGCCTGATGCTCGCCGGCGCGCGCGAACACGTGATCCTGCCGGCGCTGCGCTCGGTGCACGAGCGGCTCGTCAGGTTCGCGCACGCGCACGCCGAACAGCCGATGCTCTCGCGCACGCATGGCCAGCCCGCCAGCCCGACCACGCTCGGCAAGGAAATCGCCAACGTGGCGGCGCGCCTGTCGCGCGTGATCGAGCGCATCGCCCACGTGCCGTTGCTCGGCAAGATGAACGGCGCGGTCGGCAACTACAACGCGCATCTGTCGGCGTATCCGGAGTTCGACTGGGAAGCGTTCTCGAAGGACGTCGTCGAGAATCGCCTGAAACTCACGTTCAACCCGTACACGATCCAGATCGAGCCGCACGACTACATGGCCGAGCTGTTCGACGCCGTCGCGCGCGCCAACACGATCCTGCTCGACCTCGACCGCGACGTGTGGGGCTACATCTCGCTCGGCTACTTCAAGCAAAGGACGAAAGCGGGCGAAATCGGCTCGTCGACGATGCCCCACAAGGTCAACCCAATCGACTTCGAGAATTCCGAAGGCAATCTGGGCCTCGCGAACGCGACGCTGCGCCATCTCGCCGACAAGCTGCCCGTCTCGCGCTGGCAGCGCGACCTGACCGATTCGACCGTGCTGCGCAACATCGGCGTGGTGTTCGGCTATTCGCTGCTCGCCTACGACGCGCTGATCCGTGGCCTCGACAAGCTCGAAGTCAATGCGGCGCGCCTGAACGAAGACCTCGATAACTGCTGGGAAGTGCTCGCCGAGCCGGTGCAGACGGTCATGCGCCGTTACGGCATCGAGAATCCATACGAGCAGTTGAAGGAACTGACGCGCGGGAAGGGCATCACGCGCGAGGCGCTGCAGACCTTCATCGGCGGCCTGGCGATTCCCGCCGACGCCAAGAAGTGGCTGCTGGAAATGACGCCGGCCTCGTACATCGGCAAGGCTGTGGCACTCGCGAAGCGCATCGCCTGAAGGCAGAGTGGACTTGCCCCCGCAAAAGCCGGACATGCGGTGACGCTTAAATTTTGAGGTAGTCTTCTGCCTATGTTTTAAGCCTATTCCATTGCGTCATTGAATTGGCACTGGTCGAATCCGGCGCGAAGGATCGTCATATTTCCACTTGATCGGTTTCGGGTTCTTGTTGTGTTCGCGGATGTATCGGCATCAGTTTGCGATCCCAATCCTTCACCGAAGTGAAGATGCCGCGAGCGATCACTTCACGCTGAATGCGCGAGAACCAGTTCTCCACCTGGTTGAGCCACGACGAGTAGGTCGGCGTGAAGTGCAGGTGCACGTTGCGCTGCGCATCAAGGAAGTCGGCAACCCGCTGCGTCTTATGGCTGCTGACGTTGTCGCAGATCGCGTGGATTTCCCGGCGTTTGGGCTGGCTGGCGACGACGTCGGTCAGGAAGGCCACGAACTGCTCGCTGGTGTGGCGCGCCACCGTCTTGCCCAGCACCTCGCCGGTGGCAGTATTGAACGCCGCGAACAGGCTGAGCGTGCCGTTGCGCTTGTACTCGAAGCCGTGACTCTCGGCGCGCCCGGGCGACAGCGGCAGCATACGGTCCTTGCGATCGAGTGCCTGGATCGCGGTCTTCTCGTCCACGCAGAACACCGCTGCGTGCGCCGGCGGGTTCAGGTACAGCCCGATCACGTCGGCTGCCTTGGTCTCGAAGTCCGGGTCGTTGGAGACCATGTGCCGCTCCAACTGCTGCGGCTTGATGCCGTGCTTGCGCCAGATGCGCTGCACGGCCGAGACCGATACGTCGCCGAGTTCTGCTGCGAGCTTGTAGCTACTCCAGTGTGTCGAACCGTCGGCGGGTTTGTGCTTGAGGGTGCACTTGAGCACCCGCGCTTCCAGTTTGGCCGGTGGCTGCGTAGGCGCCCGCCCGCGGTGCCGGGCGTACATGCCGGCTAGTCGCTCGCTGAGGAAGCGCCCCGACCAGCGTGCGATGAAGCGCGAATCGCAACCCAGTGTGCGCATGATACTGTCGCGCGATTCGCCGTCCTCGAGCATCAGGATCAACTTTGCGCGTCGCACGTCCGCCGCACGCACCGTTCGGCTGCGCGCCGCCGACAACAGTTGCTCACGTTCGATATCTGTCAGGTTCATTTTGACCCATGACCTGTATCTGAACACAGACAGGGTGCTAATTCAATGACGCAGCGCAATAGCGATAGTTCGCGAGACTTTCGAGCCCGGTGCAACGGTCTCTGGCATCGCTCGCCGACATCAAGTGAATGCCAACCAAGTCTTCGGCTGGCGCAAGCTCTATCAGGACGGGAGCCTATAAGTCCTGGGGGTGTCGCGCTCGAATCTCGCAGTCAAGTCGAAGCGGCCGGCTGACTGGGTCGACCGGCGCAAGATGCCCGTGCTCGACGACACGGCGCTTGTCGCCGAACTTCATGAGTTGTTAGGCGACGCGCCGACGTATGGATACCGAGGTGCTTGGGCGTTGCTGAGGCGAAGCCGGGACATGCTGGCTCAACCGCGAGTAAATGCAAAGCGCGTGTATCGCGTGATGCGTCGCCACGGCCTGCTGCTTGAACATCGCCCTCGGCACGCCTCGTCTACGCGTCGGCATGACGGCAAGGTCGCGGTGGATAGCAGCAACATGCGCTGGTGCTCGGATGGCTTCGAATTCCGCTGCGATGCCGGTGTCCCATTGCGTGTCGTCTTCGCACTCGACTGTTGCGACCGCGAAGCCATGAGTTGGGCCGCGAGCACAGGCGGTTACACTGGCGATATGGTGCGTGACGTCATGCTTCAAGCCGTCGAGAACCGCTTCACCGGCGCGTTGAAGGCCGACAGGGAAGTCGAGTGGTTAAGCGACAATGGTTCCTGCTACATTGCCGATGACACATTGAAGTTCTCTCGAAAAATCGGACTGAAGCCAGTAACGACACCCGTCAGAAGTCCGCAAAGCAACGGGATGGCCGAGAGCTTCGTTAAAACGATAAAGCGTGATTACGAAACGATAAAGCGTGATTACGTTTCGTGGATGCCGAAACCCGACGCCAGGACGGCGCTGCAAAATCTGGCCATCGCGTTCGACCACGATAACGAGTCACACC
>LFKV01000036.1 GCA_001189345.1 Candidatus Paraburkholderia kirkii | reverse complement strand
CCGCTCGACGTTCTCCACCACCACGATCGCATCGTCGACCAGCAAGCTGATACGTGGCTTCTCTCGCCGATAACCCCGGCTCGATGTTGCGCTCCACGTTCTCAACCACCACGATCGCATCGTCCACGACGATCGCGATCGTCCAGGACCATCCCGATCAGCGAGCAGCGTGCCGAACAGCGACAGCGCGTTGATCGAGAAGCCGAACGCGAGCAGCAGCGAGAACGTGCCGACGATCGACACCGGCACGGCCAGCAGCGGAATGATCGACGCGCGCCATGTCTGCAGGAACACGATCACGACGAGCACCACTACTCCATTGCGTCATTGAATTGGCACTGGTCGAATCCGGCGCGAAGGATCGTCATATTTCCACTTGATCGGTTTCGGGTTCTTGTTGTGTTCGCGGATGTATCGGCATCAGTTTGCGATCCCAATCCTTCACCGAAGTGAAGATGCCGCGAGCGATCACTTCACGCTGAATGCGCGAGAACCAGTTCTCCACCTGGTTGAGCCACGACGAGTAGGTCGGCGTGAAGTGCAGGTGCACGTTGCGCTGCGCATCAAGGAAGTCGGCAACCCGCTGCGTCTTATGGCTGCTGACGTTGTCGCAGATCGCGTGGATTTCCCGGCGTTTGGGCTGGCTGGCGACGACGTCGGTCAGGAAGGCCACGAACTGCTCGCTGGTGTGGCGCGCCACCGTCTTGCCCAGCACCTCGCCGGTGGCAGTATTGAACGCCGCGAACAGGCTGAGCGTGCCGTTGCGCTTGTACTCGAAGCCGTGACTCTCGGCGCGCCCGGGCGACAGCGGCAGCATACGGTCCTTGCGATCGAGTGCCTGGATCGCGGTCTTCTCGTCCACGCAGAACACCGCTGCGTGCGCCGGCGGGTTCAGGTACAGCCCGATCACGTCGGCTGCCTTGGTCTCGAAGTCCGGGTCGTTGGAGACCATGTGCCGCTCCAACTGCTGCGGCTTGATGCCGTGCTTGCGCCAGATGCGCTGCACGGCCGAGACCGATACGTCGCCGAGTTCTGCTGCGAGCTTGTAGCTACTCCAGTGTGTCGAACCGTCGGCGGGTTTGTGCTTGAGGGTGCACTTGAGCACCCGCGCTTCCAGTTTGGCCGGTGGCTGCGTAGGCGCCCGCCCGCGGTGCCGGGCGTACATGCCGGCTAGTCGCTCGCTGAGGAAGCGCCCCGACCAGCGTGCGATGAAGCGCGAATCGCAACCCAGTGTGCGCATGATACTGTCGCGCGATTCGCCGTCCTCGAGCATCAGGATCAACTTTGCGCGTCGCACGTCCGCCGCACGCACCGTTCGGCTGCGCGCCGCCGACAACAGTTGCTCACGTTCGATATCTGTCAGGTTCATTTTGACCCATGACCTGTATCTGAACACAGACAGGGTGCTAATTCAATGACGCAGTGCAATAGAACGAGACAACGGTACAGATCGAGCGCTTACGGAAGGCTCGCTTGAGCGGCAGCTCGTGAGCGACGCCTTCGCCGCCGACTTCCTGCGCGCGCTGGACGCCGAGCCGGGCATCGGCGCGTGGTGGCGCATCTGACCGAAGCCGCCCGTCATCTTGCTATGCTCCCGAAGCAGAAGCTGGTCAAGGACGGCAACACGTGGCGCGCAATCGGCACCTATCGCTCGTAATCCCCAAAGCATCGCGACGCGCATGCGCGCAGCATCCAGCGGATTCTCGTCAGCTGGGGCGAATTGCAGCTAGCGATGCGCTGAACGCCGTGCGTTTTCGTCGCGCCGCCCGCGCCGCGATCATCGTCCGGAAGGCCGGGCGGCGCGACGTCCGGGCGGAATCGCAGGCAAGCTGCGCGGCTCGTCGTTCCCGCTGTCACGGTGACCCGTTTCGTTACCTTGCGCGATTGTGCGCCGCCTTGCTCCGCGGAATAAAACCGCCGTCCCGATTGTTACGAAGACAGGAACTACCCTTTCCACAGGGGCGCATCATGTCTTCCCCGTTTGGCCTGGCCGCGGCCATCATGGCGTTATCGCTCTCGTCAGCGGCCTTCGCGCAAGGCTACGACGACGCCTTTCCGGCCGTCGGCGAGTACCGCGCGATTCTCGAGCAAGCCGATATCGACGGCGTCAGCCAGCCAGTGGCCGCGCGCGCCTGCCTTCAGGCCGACGGCACCTGGCAAATCGTCCGCGATGACGAGGATTCGAGCGTGATCGTCTATCCCGTCGCCTCCTATCCGTATCCCGATCCGTGGTATTGGGGGCCGCCGATTTTCGTGGGCATCGGCGCGAGAAACTCGATGCTGCGATCGCGCGCGAGCATCCACGGCGGTTCGACCTCGTACGCCAGCCGGTACGCCGGCCGGACGATGCGCACGAGCCGCGCGGCCCGCGCAATTCGTGTCGTTGCTTCAAAGCTGGCTCATGCCGCCGTCGATCACGATCTCCGTGCTGACGATGAAGCCCGATTCAGGCGATGCGAGATGCAGCACCGTCGCCGCCACTTCGCTCGACTTGCCGAAGCGGCTGAGCGAAATCTGGTTCTGCAACTGCACCACGGCGTCATCGACGAGGCCGAGCTTTTCGTGCAGCGGCGTCGAGATCGGGCCCGGACTCACCACGTTCACGCGCACGCCGCGCGGCAGCAATTCCGCCGAGACAGCGTCTTCGCGAGCGACACGAGCGCCGCCTTGCTCGCCGCATAGACGGATGAGGCCAGCATGCCGATATGGGCGTTGATCGACCCGTTCAGCACGATCGACACGCCTTCGTTGAGCAACGGCACGAGCGACTGAATCTGGAAATACGGGCCCTTCACGTTGATGGAGAAGGTTTTCGTCCCATGCTTTCTCGTCGATGTCGGTGAACGGCGCGAAAGTGCCGACGCCGGCGTTCACGAACACGGCGTCGAGCCTGATGCCCTGGTCGGCGAGGCGTTGCGCGAGCTCGCGCGCGGCGGCGATCGTGCCCGTCACGTTGCGAATGGCGATGGCGTTCGCGCCGAGCGACGCGCGCGCCGTCGCGAGCGAGGTCTCGTCGTGGCCCGTGATGACGACCCGCGCGCCTTGTGCGGCGAACGCCTGCGCCGTCGCGAAACCGATGCCGCTGTTGCCGCCGGTAACCAGAACTGTTTTGCCTTCGAAGTTGCCTTCGAAGCGATTCATGACATTCTCCTTGTGAACGTTGATCAGTGTGAAGGCATTATGGGCGGAGCTTCGCAGCTTGTCGTACGACGTTACCGACGCACTCGTTCGATATTATCGAACATGTTTCGCCGTCGTGCTCCGGCGGCAGGAAAACAGACTTCGGAACAGCACGCATGGCGCCGTTGCCCCCACGCGGAGAGGATGAGCGCAACGGATGCGAGTGTCGCGTGTCGCGCGGGCCGCGCCGTGCATGCGGGCCGCGCGTATCGGGGGACGCCTTCAGCGGCCGTTCGACATGCCTTTCAGGCGATCGTTGCCCGCGTCGTGGGCGGCGTCGGCGGTCGCGAAATTCTCTTCGGAGACCAGGGCGCACTTGACTTCGTGCGCGGCGAAATCGACGAGCACGATGACCCAGACGAAGCCGCCCGCCTGCTCCGCCGTTTGCACGAATGCGCGCAGATTGCCTTCATTCGACGATGCCATGACCTCCTCGTTCAATGGTGATGCGCCCTGCCGGAGCCGCCGGAGGCGATCTGCCGGAGATGCAATGCGTCGGCTGAACGGGCGCGGACGGGCGGCAGCCGGCCGCCGTGATCAGGCCTCGAAGTCGAGACCGCCGAACAGCACCGACGGTTCCGCCTGCGAGCGCGTCGCGAAATCGACTTCGCGCGCGCCCTGCCAGGCATCGAGCTTTGCGCCGATCGCCTCGAGGTATCTCAGGAAACGGGCCTCGCCGCCCGGCGTCCAGCAAGCATTCGATTTCCTCGTTGTCCCACGTCAGGAACAGGTTGAGCGGACACGGATAACCGCGCGCTCAATGGTGATGCGCCCTGCCGGAGCCGCCGGAGGCGATCTGCCGGAGATGCAATGCGTCGGCTGAACGGGCGCGGACGGGCGGCAGCCGGCCGCCGTGATCAGGCCTCGAAGTCGAGACCGCCGAACAGCACCGACGGTTCCGCCTGCGAGCGCGTCGCGAAATCGACTTCGCGCGCGCCCTGCCAGGCATCGAGCTTTGCGCCGATCGCCTCGAGGTATCTCAGGAAACGGGCCTCGCCGCCCGGCGTCCAGCAAGCATTCGATTTCCTCGTTGTCCCACGTCAGGAACAGGTTGAGCGGACACGGATAACCGCGCGCTTCGCCGCTGCCCGCTCGTGGTGCACGCTCGGCGCTCAGATGCAGCCTCGTCGGCATGCGCGAATTTTCATAGGGAAGAATTTCGACACGCACGCCCCGGCCGGCCACGCGTGCCACGCGCTCGACGATGCGCGGCATGAACTCAGTCTCGAAACGCAGCCCCTGTTCTCGATTCAACGCTTTTTCTCCGCGACAAGGGGACATGCGGCGAAGCAGCGCCCCTCGTCGAAGTATCTGGCGAGACTTTCAGACGGGCAGGAGATCTTCGAGCGATTTCTCGATCTGTCCTTCCTGCACGCGCGCCTCGATGCCGATATGCCCGTTCGCGTACGGCAAGGCACTCACTTTCGGGCCGAGAAAGGGCCTGCCGCCGAGCTTGAAGAGCGTGCGCACTTCCTTGCCGCTCTTGAGGGCGTCCACGACCTGCTGGACGTCCACGATGGTAGTGGGCGCCGCCCAATCGTTCGCGGCCGGATCGAAACTGCCCCAGCGCACGTTGGTCACGCGGTCGTTGACCCAGCGCACGCCGTCGATCGCCAAAGTAGCTATAGCTGCCTCCAGTGTCGTCATTGGGAGGTGAGGTGGTGGAGAAATCCTAGCATGGCGTGGCGGCGTGGATGGGGGGCGGGTCGCGCGGTTGGGGGCGGCCTCGAGAGCGCGAAAACGAAAAGCCCAGTCATCCGACTGGGCTTTTTGCATTAATTCTCGGTGGGGTGGCTGATGGGACTCGAACCCACGACGACAGGAATCACAATCCTGGACTCTACCAACTGAGCTACAGCCACCACTGTTACCACGATCCTGACTGCTTCAAAACTGCCGCAACAATCAAAATTTAAGATTATATGAACAATGATTGCGCTTGCCTAGCCCCTTTTGAGCATCTTTTGCCGAAACGCGCGCCTTACGATTCGATCGCTTCCACGGCCTCGCGCAGATGACTGCGCGCCTCGTCGAAAATCGACAGATCGCCCGTTGCGAGCCGGCGACTGTCGGACAGCACGCGGCGCCATCCCCGCGCGCCGGCGACGCCGCGATAAAGACCGAGCGCATGCCGTGTCACTGCGCCGAGATACGTGCCGCGCGCGAGTTCGGCGCGCGCATACTCGATGAGTCCCGCTTCGATCTCCTCGCGCGAGGGAATCGGCGTATCCGCGCCGTAGAACCGCGTATCGACGCCCGCAAGCACATAAGGATTGTGATAAGCCTCGCGGCCGAGCATCACGCCGTCGACATGTTTCAGATGCTCCTCGACTTCCTCGAGCGTCTTGATGCCGCCGTTGATAGAAATCTCCAGATGCGGGAAATCGCGCTTCAGCCGATACGCGTATTCGTACTTGAGCGGCGGAATCTCGCGATTCTCCTTCGGGCTCAATCCCTTCAGGATCGCGTTGCGCGCGTGGACGATGAACACGTCGCAACCCGCATCCGCCACCGTGCCGACGAAATCGCGCACGAATTCATAGTCTTCGACCGTGTCCACGCCGATGCGATGTTTGACCGTCACCGGAATCGACACCGCGTCGCGCATCGCCTTCACGCAGTCCGCCACGAGTTGCGGCTCGTTCATCAGGCACGCGCCGAACGCGCCGCGCTGCAAGCGTTCGGAGGGACATCCGCAATTCAGGTTGATTTCGTCATAGCCCCATTGCTCGCCGAGCTTTGCGCTCCTCGCGAGATCGTCCGGCTCGCTGCCGCCCAGTTGCAGCGCGACGGGCACCTCCGCAGGCGTGAACGCGAGATGGCGCGCGACGTCGCCATGGAGCAGCGCGCCGGTCGTCACCATTTCCGTGTAGAGCCACGCATGGCGCGAGACGAGGCGGTGCAGCGACCGGCAATGGCGGTCGGTCCAGTCCATCATCGGTGCGACGGAAACGCGGCGGAGACTGATCTTCGGTACGGCGGGCATAGGCGACGGCGGGCCCGCTTGTACGAGCCGCTTGAATATCAAAGCGAATGTGCGATTTTACCGCAGTGCGGCAGATCGGTCGCCCGGGCCGATCGACCCTTCGGGCACGCGCCATGCCCATCAGAAGTCTCCCGCTCGCGGAGACCGATCATGACCCGCCAACACCTCGCGACAGCCGCCCTTCTCCTCGCCGCCACATTCGCCGCGCACGCGCAGACCGCGCGCCCCGACGACAGCACTTCGATGGTCAAGCTGCCGAGCGCCCCCGGCGCGCCGTCCGCGAGCGCCGCGCGACCCAACAATCCGGACAACATGCCGGTGAAGCGCCCGAATCCGCCGCAGAACAGCGATCGCATGCTGCATCACAGCCCGGCGAGCGACGCGATCGCGGCGAAATAGCCCGAACTCCGCCGGCCCCCGCTTGGAAGCTTGCGCGACGCCACTATCTAGCCAATGCAAAAAGTCATTCTGCCGTTCGTTTCTGGTTTTCTCGCCGCACTCTTCTTCCGCGAATCGACCCTGGCGCTTCTGCACGGCGCGGGTCTCATCGATCCGGCCGGTTTTTCGACCGCACCCTTCCTGCCGCTCGGCATCCCCGAATTCATCGCCAACGCGCTCTGGAGCTCGGTCTTCGGCGTGCTGATGGCGTGGCTCCTGCGCGTCGCGCCCGATCGCAGCGCGCCCTGGATCGGCGCGCTCGTGTTCGGCGGCATCGTCCTGACGGCGGTGGGCGCATTCGTGATCGATCCGGCGCACGGCGTCTGGCCGAGCGGCAACATGCTGCCGCGACTTGCGCCGAATTTCATCGCCAACGCGATCTGGGGCTGGGGCGCGCTCGTCTTCATGCGCGCCTTTATGGCGGGCGGCAAGCCCCGCTGATCGGCGCCGAACCGGGCCCGGCGGAAAAAGCGGCCCACGCGTGCCGCTCTCGCATCAGTCCTTCAAGAGCCGCAGCGGATGCGCTGCTGGCGTCCACGCGCTCTCGAACATGCGGTCGACATCAGCGGCCTCGACGTCTTCGGCGCGCGCAATCTTCCATTGCGGCTGATCGTCCTTGTCGACGATGCGCGCGCGGATGCCCTCCATCACGTCGCCGCGTTCGAATACCGTACGCGTGAGGTCGAGATCGCGGCGCAGGGTTTCGGCCATCGTCGAAAACTTCGCGCGATCGACCTGCTGCAGCGATACATCCACCGAAAGCGGCGAGCGTTCGCGCAGTTCGGCGGCCGTGCTCCGCGCCCAGTCGTTGCCGGCGTCGGCCTCGCGCTCGAGCGAGGCCAGAATCGCCGCGCCGTTGCCTGCCGCGAAGTGCTTGTCGATCATCGTGCGCCCCCGGCGAGCGCGCTCATCTCGGGAATCGGCGAGACTTTGTACTTCGTGGTCTCGTTCTGCACGAAGCGCACGATCTCCACGCCATCGAGAAAGCGCTGATGCCGCAGCGATTCGATGAGCCCCGGCAGTCCGTCGTCCTCGAGATAGGCGTCGGCCATGCGCGCGCAGAGCGCGTCGGCATCGGCCATGCTCGCGCCCGTCGCCGCCAGATAGCGGCCGATCGCACCCGGCGCGCGCGCGAGAAACCAGCTCACGCCGACATCGGGAAACAGCCCGATGCGCGTCTCGGGCATCGCCATCCTGGTCGACTGCGTGACAAGGCGCAATCCGCCCGTGTGATGCGCGCCCTGGGAAATGCCCATGCCGCCGCCCATTACGACGCCGTTCACCACGGCGATGTACGGCTTCGGAAACGTGAAAATGGCGTGGTTGAGCTTGTACTCGTCGGTGAAGAACGCGTCGATCGCCTCGCGCTCGCCGGCCTTTGCAGATTCGTACAGGAAGCGGATGTCGCCGCCCGCGCAGAACGCGCGCACATGCGGGCTGTAGACTACGACCGCGCGGATCGCCTGGTCGTGCCGCCATGCGCGCAATGCCTCGCTGATCGCGCGCAGCATCGGCGCGGTCAGCGCGTTGAGTGCCTTCGGACGATCGAGCGCAATGAAGCCGATGCCGTTGGCGGTGTCGATACGGATGTCTTCGGTGGTCATCGTGTTGAAGTGTCGGGTCGGGTCGCTGAGTTGCTTCGAGGTTCAGTTCCCCGAGGTTCTGTTCCGTTGGCCGGCGCGAACCACGCATCGAGCGACAACTCGACGAGCGTCGCGACCGGCGTCTCGGGCAGCGACGCGCGGTTCAGCTTGAGCGCGACGATGCCATGCAGATTCGCCCACAGTCCCTCCGCGCAGGCGGTCGGCGCGGCGTGCGGCGGCAGCCAGTCGGCCGCGCGCAGCTCAACGAACACATCCGCGATCAGCGAGAGCGTCGCCGCGCCGGGCTCGGCCGCCTTGTCGACCGCATCGGAGGCTGTCTCCGCAAGGCCTGCGGGCTCCATGAACATCAGCCGATACGTCTCGGGCTCGGCCAGCCCAAATTCGACATACGTCCGGGCCATTGCGTTCAGACGCGCGGCCGGGTCCGCAATCCTCGTATGTGCGAGAAACGTTTCGCGCAGGCGCGCGTGCCCTTCCATGCACAACGCCCGCGCAATCTCGCCGCGGCTCCGGAAATGCAGATAGAGCGCGGCGGGCGAGTAATCGATCGCTTCCGCCAGCTTCCTCATCGAGAGCGACGCGAATCCCTCGCGCTTTACGATATCGCGCGAAACACCGAGTATGCGCTCACGCTGCTCGCGTCTTTGCTCGGTGCGCCGCTCTTGCAGTCCCATGTGAGGCATTGTCGACACCGCTTCTTTCGAAGTCAATTCGCGGCCGCGCCGCGGCGGCTCAGACGATCATCTCGCCGTCGTCGTCCCGGCGCGACGGCCCGCTGTAGAGCGGCTCCTCCGAGTCGCCCAGCATGACGGAGGCAAACACGATGCACAACGCAAGAATCAGTACACCGACGGCTGCCCAAATGAGCCATAGCGCATTGGACTCGATAAGTGAGTGGAGAAAGGAATAAAGCATGACGACCCCGGGCGATTCTGATTCTTATAGTGGTTGCTCAAAGGAAAGCGCATATCCGTTTAGCAAGTAGCGTGCCGAGCGAATCGCATCGCGTGCGGCAAAACAAGGTGATGGTACTCCGTTGCGCGAAGGCGCGGAAGAATGCGTGATGCATCTCGCGCCGATATCGTGAAACGGCGCGATGAAGTCCCGTGCAGGAGCGAAGGTTCCGGCGGGCCTGCTGCGTCAGACCGTGACGGGACCGGGCGGAAAGTGCCCGCTCTTCAGCAACACCGGCATGCCGTTGGTCACGCGAAGATGCTCGCGCGCGACCGCCTCGATGTGCGGGCGGTCGGCATCGAAGGCATTGATCCAGCCGGTGCTGTCGTAGGTCTGTGCGCCGAAATGATCTTCGAGCGCTTCGACCGATATGGCGCACGGCACGCGCCGGCCGTCGACGAGCGCGGCGAACTCGATCGTCAGGTTGGAATCGCGGTAATCGGGGGCGTCCGGGAAGAATCGAATATCCATGATTGACTCGTGGCTTGGGCGCGGCGGCCGCTTCGAAAGAACATCCGACCGCAACCGACGCAAAGACGTTCAGACACGTTCAGCGCTCCATTGCTCTGTTGCTCTATTGCTCCATTCGATACGAAGCATCGCCCCGGGCACGAAACGAGCGCAAGCATTTGGACTTGCCCCCGCAAAAGCCGGACATGCGGTGACGCTTAAATTTTGAGGTAGTCTTCTGCCTATGTTTAAGCCTAGTCACAACGTGGAACCTCTAGAAGTTCTGACCCAGCCGGAGCAGCGCCGCCGGCGTTCGATTGAAGAGAAACTAGCGATAGTTCGCGAGACTTTCGAGCCCGGTGCAACGGTCTCTGGCGTCGCTCGCCGACATCAAGTGAATGCCAACCAAGTCTTCGGCTGGCGCAAGCTCTATCAGGACGAGAGCCTATTGGTGGTCTGCCGGCGAGCACGTGGTGCCGGCATCTGACCTAGCTGAAGCAATGAAGCAGATTCGCGAGCTGCAGCGATTGCTAGGAAAGAAGACAATGGAGGTAGAAATCCTCCGTGAAGCAGTGGAGTATGGTCGAGCAAAAAAATTGACTGTGCGCTCACCATTGCTGCCGGGGGACGACCGTTGAAGACGATCTGTGAAGTCCTGGGGGGTGTCGCGCTCGAATCTCGCAGTCAAGTCGAAGCGGCCGGCTGACTGGGTCGACCGGCGCAAGATGCCCGTGCTCGACGACACGGCGCTTGTCGCCGAACTTCATGAGTTGTTAGGCGACGCGCCGACGTATGGATACCGAGGTGCTTGGGCGTTGCTGAGGCGAAGCCGGGACATGCTGGCTCAACCGCGAGTAAGAATTGGTTTCAAAAAGATCTCTTAGGGGCTGTTAACCCGTCTTAGGGGCTGTTAACCCGTAACGCAACCTGTTAACCTCGATCGTTGTGACAACAGGATCGAGGAGATGGGCAAACCAATCATCGACGACGAACTGTGGGCACTGATCGAGCCACTGCTACCACCAGCGAAGCCGCGCCGCTTCAAGTATCCGGGCCGCAAGCCGGTACCGGATCGGGCTGCGCTGACCGGCATCTTGTTCGTGCTGAAGACCGGCATCCGGTGGCGAGATCTGCCAGCGGAGATGGGATGTGGCTCTGGCGTCAGTTGCTGGCGCAGGCTGCGCGATTGGCAGCAAGCCGGCGTGTGGGATCGACTGCACGCACTGCTGCTGGCGAAACTACGAGCGGCCGGGAAGATCGACTTCTCCCGCGTCGTCGTCGACTCATCGTCGATTCGTGCGGTTGGGGCGGGCGAAAAACTGGCCCGAACCCCACCGACCGAGCACGACCCGGTTCCAAGCACCACGTCACCACCGACGCCAACGGTACGCCGATCGCGGCAATCCTGACCGGCGCCAATCGTCACGACGTCACCCAACTGATCCCGTTGATCGAGGCCATCGTACCGATTGGCGGCGTGCGCGGCGGCCGCTGAGTCGCCCTGGCTGTGTTTATGCCGACCGCGGTTACGATCATGACAAGTACCGGTGCCTCCTTCACGCGCGCAACATTCCCACCAGCATCGCGCGGCGCGGTCACCCGCACGGTAGCGGCCTTGGGAAAGTCCGTTGGGTCGTCGAACGTACACATGCCTGGTTGCATAACTTCCGCCGTCTACGTACTCGCTTCGAACGTCGTGCGGACATTCATGAAGCGTTCCTCAAACTCGGTTGTTGCTTGATCTGCTGGAACACTCTTCGGCAATCTCAACAGCCTTTATGAAACCGTCTCTAAATGCAAAGCGCGTGTATCGCGTGATGCGTCGCCACGGCCTGCTGCTTGAACATCGCCCTCGGCACGCCTCGTCTACGCGTCGGCATGACGGCAAGGTCGCGGTGGATAGCAGCAACATGCGCTGGTGCTCGGATGGCTTCGAATTCCGCTGCGATGCCGGTGTCCCATTGCGTGTCGTCTTCGCACTCGACTGTTGCGACCGCGAAGCCATGAGTTGGGCCGCGAGCACAGGCGGTTACACTGGCGATATGGTGCGTGACGTCATGCTTCAAGCCGTCGAGAACCGCTTCACCGGCGCGTTGAAGGCCGACAGGGAAGTCGAGTGGTTAAGCGACAATGGTTCCTGCTACATTGCCGATGACACATTGAAGTTCTCTCGAAAAATCGGACTGAAGCCAGTAACGACACCCGTCAGAAGTCCGCAAAGCAACGGATGGCCGAGAGCTTCGTTAAAACGATGAAGCGTGATTACGTTTCGTGGATGCCGAAACCCGACGCCAGGACGGCGCTGCAAAATCTGGCCATCGCGTTCGACCACGATAACGAGTCACACCCGCATAGCGCCCTTAAATACCGCTCGCCGCGCGAGTTTCATCGGCAAGCAAATCCTCCAACCTAAGCGGGACCGGCTGTCCGGTTATGCGGGAGCAAGTCCAGTAAGTGCTCGATCTGTACCGTTGTCTCGTTCTAGGTAGAAGATGCAATCATCAGTCGCAACGGACACGATTGACCGACAGGTGTCCACGAACCTGCGGAGAATGGACACAGTGTCTCAGACAGTCGAATTGCCGGCCAAGCGCCAGAACCGGCGGCATCCGTTGGAATGGAAACGAACGGTCGTCGAGCAGACATTTGAACCAGGAGCCTCGGTCGCTCGGGTCGCCCGCGACAACAACGTCAATGCCAACCAGGTATGGGCGTGGCGCAAACTGTACGCGCAGGGCCTGCTGGTCGAAGATGCTCAGACGCAGGCCATGTTGCCTGTTGTTGTCGATGTTCAGCCCGATCGGGCAACTGACCATCTGCCGGATTCGACGAAGTTGTGCAGGCCGCTCCAGTTACTACGAGCGGCAGGATTGAGCTTCAGCACGGCAATACTTCCGTCCGGATAGAAGGCACGCCCGACGCGACGATCTTGCGCCTGGTACTCGAGCGGCTTCTCTGATGATCGGCCTGCCTGCAAATACGCGGATCTGGATCGCCGCAGGCGTCACTGACATGTGATCCGGCTTTAATTCGCTTGCAGCGAAGGTGCAGACAGTGCTTGAGAAGGATCCGTACGGTGGCCAGGTTTTTATCTTCAGAGGGCGCCGTGGTGACCAAGCAACATTCAGCATACCGATTGAAGTTTGTCACGATGGAGTATCCATGGCATCCATTGCACGGGCAGCAACTTCAGGTGGTTCGTCGTAAGGGACGCGGCGCCGCAGAAGTGATTCATGTAGAAGTCCGCAACGGGCTATCGCGGGAACTGCCAGGACGGATGTTTGGACAAGGCGCGGTGCGACACGATGTCGTTGGGTTCTCCAGAAGTTGCCCTGAACGCATTGATGGAACTGCGAGACGTCCTCGCGTGCGAGACGACGCTGTCGCCCGATGGGGGATCATGTCTTTCCTTGATTCGAAAACGGGAAAGTG
>LFKV01000035.1 GCA_001189345.1 Candidatus Paraburkholderia kirkii | reverse complement strand
GGCGATCTCGCGCCGCTCGCGCATATGTCCACGGTGCTGCTCGGCCTGGGCGAAATCACGATTCGCGGCGAGCGCGCGAGCGCAACGGACGGTCTCGCGGTTGCGGGCCTGAAGCCGCTCACGCTGCAGGCGAAGGAGGGCCTGGCGCTGCTGAACGGCACGCAGGCGTCGGCGGCGCTTGCGCTCCATCATCTCTTCGCGATCGAGCTGCTCGCGGCGGCGCAGGGCGTGGATCTGCGCGCGCCGCATCAGACGAGCGCGCCGCTCTCCGAAGTGATGAAGACGTTGCGCGCGCACGTCCCGCATTACGACTTCGATCGCTACTTTGCGCCCGACATCGTCGCGATCGCGACGCTCGTGCAGGAAGGCGCGATTGCGCGGCACAGCCCGTTCGCGTTCGCGTCGGAACAGCCGGCATGAACACGCCCGCGTATCAGGAGATCAAGGACTACATTCTCCAGCGCATTCACGTCGGCGAGTGGAAGGAGGGCGATCAGATGCCCTCCGAGAACGAGCTCGCGCGCGAATTCAAGGTCGCGCGCATGACGGTGAACCGCGCGCTGCGCGAGCTGACCGCGGAGCAGGTGCTCACGCGCGTGCAGGGCGCGGGCACCTTCGTTGCGCAGCCGAAATATGCGTCGACGCTCGTCGAGATCCACAGTATTTCCGACGAGATCGTCGCGCGTGGACACGCATATAGCGCGCAGGTGCTGCATCTGGGCGCGTCGATCGTCAACGAGACACTCGCCGCCGAAATGCATCTGGCGCTCGGCAGCCCGGTGTTTCATTCGCGCGTGCTGCACTTCGAGAACGACGAGCCGGTGCAGATGGAAGAGCGCTACGTGAATCCCGCGCTCGCGCCGGAGTATGCGCGGCAGGATTTCACGACGATCACGCCGAATCAGTACCTGATGGCGGCGGCGCCGTTGCAGCGCGTCGAGTATCGGATCGAGGCGTCGGTGCCGTCGGCGGAGATTCGCCACGCGCTCGCGATGGCAGAGCACGAGCCGTGTCTGCTGCTGCATCGGCGCACGTGGTCGCGCGATGCGGTCGCCTCCGTCGCGAATCTCTGGCATCCGGGCGACCGCTACCAATTCACCGGGCATTTCTGAACGTCATGATCATTCGTTCCGATGCTCTGGTGCCCGTGCCGTGGAAGAACGGCGGCGGGCGTGACGCGCGAGATCGCGGCGGGGCCGCCAGGCGCGTCGCTGGATGCGTTCGCCTGGCGCCTGTCTCTGGCGGACGTGGCCGCGGACGGCGCGTTCTCGACCTTCGCGGGCGTCGGCGCGCTCGTGCTCCTCGACGGCGCCGGCATGCGCCTGACTGACGCTCACGGCGGCGTTCATTCGCTCGATGTCTCGCTCGCGATCGCGCGCTTTGTAGGCGAAACGCCGATCCACGCGACACTGCTCGGCGGACCGACGCGCGATTTCAACGTGATGACGCGCCGCGACCGCGCACGCGCGACGGTTCAGGCGCATGAAGAACCGGCGTCGATCACGCTCGAACACGACGTGACGTTCATCTTCTGCGCGCGCGGCCGGATCGACATCGAGCTCGGCGACGATACGCGCCATACGCTCGAAACAGGCGACACGCTGCGCCTGGACGATACATCCGTGTCGGCGCTCGCGTGCGAGTCGCGGGACGGCGGGGCGTGGCTGCACGTCGGCATCGATCTGCTGTAAAGACGGCGAACGGCTCGTCAGTAGCCGCGCATCGACATAATGGGAGACAGGACATGAATGCTGCTCATGGCGCATTCTTCGCGGATCACGCGCGTCTTGCCGACGGCTGGCGGCGCGACGTGCTGTTCGAATGGAACGATGACGGCACGCTCGTGCGCGTCACGCCCGAACGCGCCGCGCCCGCCGGTGTCGAGCGCGCCAGGGGGCCGGTGCTGCCCGGCATGCCGAACCTGCATTCGCACGCGTTCCAGCGCGCGATGGCGGGCCTCACCGAATATCGCGCAAGCGCCGCGGACACGTTCTGGAGCTGGCATCGATCGCATGCGTATGCTGCGCTCGAGAACGTGATCGGCGTAAGCGCTCGATCTGTACCGTTGTCTCGCTCTAGGTAGAAGATGCAATCATCAGTCGCAACGGACACGATTGACCGACAGTGTCCACGAACTGCGGAGAATGGACACAGTGTCTCAGACAGTCGAATTGCCGGCCAAGCGCCAGAACCGGCGGCATCCGTTGGAATGGAAACGAACGGTCGTCGAGCAGACATTTGAACCAGGAGCCTCGGTCGCTCGGGTCGCCCGCGACAACAACGTCAATGCCAACCAGGTATGGGCGTGGCGCAAACTGTACGCGCAGGGCCTGCTGGTCGAAGATGCTCAGACGCAGGCCATGTTGCCTGTTGTTGTCGATGTTCAGCCCGATCGGGCAACTGACCATCTGCCGGATTCGACGAAGTTGTGCAGGCCGCTCCAGTTACTACGAGCGGCAGGATTGAGCTTCAGCACGGCAATACTTCCGTCCGGATAGAAGGCACGCCCGACGCGACGATCTTGCGCCTGGTACTCGAGCGGCTTCTCTGATGATCGGCCTGCCTGCAAATACGCGGATCTGGATCGCCGCAGGCGTCACTGACATGCGATCCGGCTTTAATTCGCTTGCAGCGAAGGTGCAGACAGTGCTTGAGAAGGATCCGTACGGTGGCCAGGTTTTTATCTTCAGAGGGCGCCGTGATGACCTTATGAAGGCGTTGTACTGGAGCGATGGCGGCCTATGTCCGTTTGCAAAGCGCCTTGAGAAAGGACGTTTTGCATGGCCACGTGCTGACACTGGTGTTGTGGCGCTGACAACGGCTCAACTGGCGCTGCTTCTCGAAGGGTTTGACTGGCGCGAACCGATCGAGGCAGCACGCCCGCGCAGCGCTTTGTAAACGTCAGTTACCTGATGATCCGCGTGCAGCAGACAGTCGTAAACTGCTGCCATGGATCTGACCGGTAGCGACCTGCCCGACGACATCGATGATCTGAAGCTGAGGATCGCGAAGTTGCGTCGCATGCAGTTCGGTCGCAATCATCTGGAACGCGAAGAGCGCATGCACCGTCCGGCCGAAGAACGTTGCCCCGGCTGCGGTGGCACGCTCAAGCCACTGGGCGAAGACATATCCGAGCAGCTCGAATCCAAACTCGCCTGTTCGTGCTGTGACTGCATCGTGCAGGCTGCCGCGCCGAGTCGTCCAATTGACCGGGGCCTTCCTGGGCCTGCATTGCTCGCACATATCGCGACATCGAAGTTTGCCTATCACATCCCGCTCTATCGGCAATCTGTCATGTACGCGCGCGATGGCGTCGAGATTGAGTCGGGCACCATGTGCCACTGGCTGGGCAGCCAGACATGGCTGCTCGATCCGCTGGTGGACGCAGTGCGCCGCTATGCGCTCGGTGGCACCAAGGTTCACGCCGACGACACGCCGTTGCCAGTGCTCGCGCCGGGCAATGGCAAGACGAAGACGGGGCGGCTCTGGGTATATGTGCGCGATGATTGGCCCAGTGGTTCGACTGAGGCTCCAGCAGTCTGGTTCGCTGATACACCGGATCGTCGCGGCGAACATCCGCAGCGACACCTTGCCAGCTTCAAGGGCGTACTGCAGGCTGACGCGTTTGCCGGCTACGCGGAACTCTACGCCGGTGGTCAGATCCGGGAAGCTGCGTGCCTGGCACATGCACGTCGAAAGCTGCACGATCTGCACGCTGTGCGACCGTCGTCGATTACCAACGAAGCACTCGAGCGCTTTGGCGCGCTCTATGGCATAGAGGAACACATTCACGGCAAGCCTCCGGGGGAACGGCTGCGAGTTCGCCAGACGCAGGCGGTGCCGCTGCTTGAGGATATGAAGCGGTGGTTCGAAGCGACGATTCTCACACTCTCCGCGAAATCGGACACCACCAAGGCGATCCAGTACTCGTTGAATCGCTGGCCTGCGCTTGTCTACTACTGCGGTGATGGTCAGGCGGAGATCGACAATCTGATCGCCGAGCGGGCGCTACGCGGCGTCGCAATTGGAAGGCGGAATTATCTGTTTGCCGGCGCAGACACAGGCGGCGAACGTGCAGCCGCGATGTACAGCCTGATCGGCTCAGCACGCCTGAATGGTATCGATCCCGAAGCCTATCTGCACTACGTCATCGAGCGCGTTGCCGATTACCCGATAAACCGCATCGACGACCTGTTACCCTGGAACGTCGCTCCTGTGTTGCCCGCCTCCGCGCACATCGATTCCATTCGCTAGCAGCGCCGCCTTCAAAGGTCAATGTCGACCCTCGATGGTACTGATTCAGCGGCCGCACATGCGTAAATCCCTTCGCGCGCAATTGCCGCGCGATGGTCTTCGCGGTCGCTTCGTTCGGGCAGACGCAGTACACGACCACTTCGTGCTCCGCATACAACTGATCGACGCGATCCGGCGAATCGAGATCCAGCGAGATCGCGCCCGCGATGCGATAGGGCTCCTTGCGCCACACGTCGCGCGGACGCGCGTCGTAGATTACGGGCGGCGTGTCGGAGCGCATCATCGCGTCGAACTGGTCCGGCGTGATGTGATATTTCTCGAGCCACTGGCGGAACTGCACGCGCCGGATCCATCGATACAGCAGAAAGCCGAGCGCGACCATGACGAGCATATCGATCACTGTCGTGCCGTTCGCGCGCACCAGCGCCATGAGCTGCCCGAGCTCCTCCTGCAGCGCCGCGCCGCCGAGCATCCAGAAGCTCGCCCAAGCCGTCGCGCCGATCAGGTCCCACAGCACGAACACGCGCACCTCGATCTGGGTGGTGCCGAGCAGCGGCGCCGATACGAGCCCGAGTCCCGGCACGAACTTCGACAGCGCGAGCAGCGGCACGCCTAAGCGCTCGAACCAGCGGCGCGCGGTGCGCAGCGTCGAATCGATCGACAGCGAAAAGCGCACCAGCGAATTGAGGAAGCGCCGGCCGTAGAGACGGCCCGCGGCGAACCACAATGAATCGGCGATCAGCACGGTGAGCACCGCGGCGGCGAGCATCTGCCAGAACGGCGCGTTGCCGGCGGCGATCAGCGTGCCGGCGAGAATCAGCATCGGCGCGGCGGGGACCGGCACGCCGAGCTGCGTCGCGAGGACGCTGACGAAGACGGCCCACGCACCCCAGGACGACGCGAGCGAAGTCGGGACGTGCGGCATTCGGAACCCTCGATCAGGCTTTCGGTGAGATGACGATCGACATGTTTGCGACCGCCACAAAGGGTTACACTTTATCCCGATCAGGACAAAAACGCCCGATCGGATCGGCGCATGCGGCTCCAACATGCGCTGACCTCGCCATGCGGGCGACAAGACCAGAGGCCGACGCGAGACAACCAGCCGAACCGCGGCCGGGGAGAACCAGCGTGCAACCGATCATTCAGGCTTTCTTCGATATCAATACCGGCACGATGACTTACGTCGTGTACGAAAAGGCCGGTTCGGCGGCGGTCATCGTCGATCCGTGCTCGACTACGACCCGAAGGCCGCGCGCACCTCGACGCAATCCGCCGATGCGGTCGTCGCGTTCGTGCGCGAGCAGCAACTCAGCGTCGCATGGATCCTGGAGACGCACGCGCACGCCGACCATCTCTCGGCGGCGCCGTATCTTAAGCGTACGCTCGGCGGAAAGATCGGCATCGGCGAATCGATTCGCACCGTCCAGGGCGTGTTCAAGAAGATCTTCGATCTGGAGCCGGAGTTTCAGCTCGACGGCTCGCAGTTCGACCATCTGTTCCGCGACGGCGAGCGTTTCATGATCGGCGAAATCGAGGCGTCGGCGCTCTACGTGCCGGGCCACACGCCCGCGGACATGGCGTATCGCATCGGCGATGCGGTATTCGTCGGCGACACACTCTTCATGCCGGACGTCGGCACGGCGCGCTGCGACTTTCCGGGCGGCAATGCGCGCACGCTGTACCGCTCGATTCAGCGGCTGCTCGCGCTCGATCCCGACACGCGGCTGTTCGTCTGCCACGACTACCCGCCCGAGACGCGCGCCCCGCAGTGCGAAACCACGGTGCGCGAGGAGCGCGAGCATAATATTCACGTCGGCGGCGGCAAGACCGAAGACGAGTTCGTCGCGATGCGCGAAGCGCGCGACGCTCGACATGCCGACGCTCATCCTGCCCGCGATTCAGGTCAACATTCGCGCGGGCCGGTTTCCCGAAGCCGCCCGCAACGGCACAACCTATCTGAAGATTCCGCTCAACGCGCTGTGATGCGTTTCGACGCGCGTCATTCTTCGATGCGCCCGCGCGTCACGCCGAGCAAATCGGCCATCGCGCGGCGCGCGGCATTGGCATCGCGCGAAACGATCGCGTCGAACACGGCCGTGTGTTCCGCGAGCGACGCATTGTAGACGTCCGCGCGCTTCGCGTTCAGGCGCAACTGGCCTTCGAGCGTGCGCTCGATCAGCGCGCCGAGCGGAATCAGCAGTTCGTTGCTGCATGCGGCGAGCACGCAAAGGTGGAAGTCGAGATCGGCGCGCACCCATTCGTCGACGTTCTGCGCGTCGGCCATCGCCCGATGGGCGCGCGCAAGGCTCTCGCGGGTGCGGTCCTCGTGATTGCCGGCGGCAAGCGCGGCCGCGTACGGCTCGATCATCTCGCGCATTTCCTGAAGCTTGAGCGCGAATTGCAGCGGCGGCGCGACGCGCGAATACCAGTCGAGCATGTCGGCGTCGAGGAGGTTCCAGGCATCCCTGGCGCGCACGCGCGTGCCGACTTTCGGGCGCGACTCGATCAGCCCCTTCGACGTGAGCGTGCGCAGCGCCTCGCGAAGCACCGTCCTGCTCACTTCGAAGCGCTCCATCAACGCCGCTTCGCGCGGCAGGGACGAGCCAGGCGGGAAGTCGCCTCGCAGAATCGCCATGCCCAGTTCGTGCGCCACGCGGCCGTGCAGATCCCGGTGAATGGTGGTCTCCCTGTAGGTTTAGGCAAGATTATCCGGTATTCACCTGATGTTTCGTAAGCCTCGACGTCATCTGAATAATACTATTAATATGCCCAACCCGCCTATTTTTGCTAACATGCAAAATCCATCTGGAGACGCTTCATGAAAATCACGAAACTCGAGACCTTCATCGTTCCGCCGCGCTGGTGCTTCCTCAAGATCGAAACGGACGAAGACATCACCGGCTGGGGCGAGCCGGTCGTCGAAGGCCGCGCCCACACGGTAGCCACCGCCGTCGACGAGCTGGCGGACTATCTGATCGGCAAGGATCCGCGCCATATCGAAGACCTTTGGCAAGTGATGTATCGCGCCGGCTTCTATCGCGGCGGCCCGATCGGCATGAGCGCGATCGCGGGCGTCGATCAGGCGTTGTGGGACATTCTCGGCAAGCATCACGGCGTACCGGTGCACGCGCTGCTCGGCGGCCAGGTGCGCGACCGGATCAAGGTCTACTCGTGGATCGGCGGCGACCGTCCGAGCGACGTCGCGAACAACGCGCGCGTCGTGGTCGAGCGCGGCTTCAAGGCCGTGAAGATGAACGGCTCGGAAGAGCTGCAGATCATCGATACCTTCGACAAGGTGCAGGGCGTGATCGATAACGTACGCGCGGTGCGCGAGGCGGTCGGACCGAACGTGGGCATCGGCGTGGACTTTCACGGGCGCGTGCACAAGCCGATGGCGAAGGTACTCGCGAAGGAGCTCGATCCGTACAAGCTGATGTTCATCGAGGAGCCAGTGCTCTCGGAAAACGTCGAGGCGCTGCGCGACATCGTCAACCAGACGAGCACGCCGATCGCGCTCGGCGAGCGGCTCTACTCGCGCTGGGACTTCAAGCACATCCTCGCGGGCGGTTACGTCGACATCATTCAGCCGGACGCGTCGCATGCGGGCGGGATCACCGAATGCCGCAAGCTTGCGACGATGGCCGAAGCCTACGATGTCGCGCTCGCGCTGCACTGTCCGCTCGGGCCGATCGCGCTCGCGACCTGCCTGCAGATCGACGCGGTGAGCTACAACGCATTCATCCAGGAGCAGAGCCTCTGCATCCACTACAACCAGGGCAACGATCTGCTCGATTACATTCGGAATCCGGAAGTCTTCAAATATGAGGACGGCATGGTGTCGATCCCGCAGGGGCCGGGCCTGGGCATCAAGGTGAACGAGGAGAAGGTGCGCGAGATGGCGAAGGTCGGCCACCGCTGGCGCAATCCGGTGTGGTGCCACGCGGACGGCAGCGTGGCCGAGTGGTGATCGTCCTGCGCTGACTGCGCGTCGTGTGAACGTGCAGTCAGCGTTTCAGATCGGCCTTTACCGCGCCGCGCCGCGCCGCGCGTTGCTGACGAGCAGGCCTTCGGCGCGATCCAGGTCGCGCATCGTGAGCGTGCGCTCGGCGGCGCCCAGCTCTTCGATCAGCACCGCGCGCATGACGCCCGGCAGCACACCCGCGTCGATGGGCGGGGTCCACCACTTGCCGTCGAGCTGCACGAAGACGCTCGAACGGCCGCCCTCGGTCAGCTCACCGCGTTCGTTGCTGAACAGCATGTCGAACGCGCCTTCGGCTTCGGCGGCTTTCCACGCGCGATCGTAGTCGGCGCGGCGCGTCGTCTTGTGGCGCAGCAGCGGATCCGCCGATGATTGCGGCGCGAAACCGTGATCGGAAGCCAGCAATACCTCCACCGTGTCCGATGGCAAGGCGCCGAGCGGCGCGCTCGTCACCGCGAGGCGTCCGCTCTTGTCCAGCGCGATGCCAGGCGATACGGCCTGCCCGCTTCGAGTCCCGCGCAGTGTTGCGCGACGTGCGCGTCGAGCGCGTTCTCGTCGAATGCAAAGCCGAGATACGCGGCACTTCCCTTTAAGCGCGCGACATGGCGCGCGTAGTGGCGAACGCCTTCGTCGCGCGTTGCATGGGTCGTCTCGAAGAGTTCGAAACCCGGGTCCGCACCGGTCAGAAAGCGCGCTTTCAACAGACACTCCTCGTATTCGTCGCCTGCGACGCTGTCGAGCACGCCGCGCTTTCCCGCGGCATCGACGACGAGCGTGCGAATCGCGACCGACAGGCAGAAATCGCCGCTCGCATCGAGCCAGCCGATCGCGCCAGTGTAGAGGCCGCGCGGCGTGCTCTCGATCTCGTCGATCAGCTGCATCGTCCGGTATTTGGGCGCGCCGGTGATCGAGCCGCACGGAAACAGCGCGCGCACGATGCCGGCGAACGGCGTACCGGGTACGACGCACGCTTCGATGGTCGAGGTCATCTGCCAGACCGACGCGTAAGGCTCGACGGAAAACAGCGCCGGCACTTTCACCGAGCCCGTGACCGCCACGCGCGACATATCGTTGCGCAGCAAGTCGACGATCATCACGTTCTCGGCGCGATTCTTCGGGTCGAGGCGCAATGCTTCGGGATCGGTGTCGCGCGGCGCGGTGCTTTTCATCGGCCGCGCGCGCAAGAGGTCGCCGTGCTTTTCGGCGAACAATTCCGGCGAGCAGGACACGACCGACCTGCCATCCGGCAGCGCGATGAACGCGCCGTAACGCACGGCCTGCCGCTCGCGCAAGCGCCGGTAGAGCGCGATGGGCGCGCCGAACACGTCGAAGTCGAGCCGATACGTGTAGTTGATCTGATACGACTCGCCGTCGCGCAACGCATCCTGCACGGCGGCGATGGCAGCGTCGAATTCGGCGCGCGTGACGCTCGGCGCGATGCCCGCGACGCCTGCCGTCATGTCTTCGCCCTGGGAAGCGAGCCACGCGTCGACCTCGTCGCGCGACAGAAGCGTGCACTCACGAAACACGAGCACGCGCAGCGCGTGATCCGCGCCGCGCCCGATGCGGCCGAACTGCAAATTGCGCCCGAACTCGTAATCCGTGACGACGACCGCATGCAGCCCGCGTTGCAGATCGCGCTCGATCTCGCCGCACACTGCGTCGAGCGCCTGCCCTTCCACGCACACGCGTTCGTGCACGAAGTCCGTGTACAAACGACGCGACCGCCGAAAGGCGGTCGCGTCGCAATCGTCGAGCAGCGCGAACACCGCGCCGCGCTCTTCAGTCGTCATGGTCGTGCTCGCACTGCTTCGAGCGCATCAGTCGAAAAAGCTCTTCACGCGGTCGAACCAGCTCTTGCTTTGCGGACTATGCCGCGCGCCGCCTTCGACCAGCGACTTCTCGAACTGCCGCAGCAGATCGCGCTGCTGCTCGGTGAGCTTGATCGGCGTTTCCACCTGCACGTGCACGTAGAGATCGCCGGCGATGCTCGAACGCAGGCCCTTGATGCCCTTGCCGCGCAGACGGAACGTCTTGCCCGACTGCGTGCCTTCAGGCACCGTGAAGCTCGCGCGGCCCGCGAGCGTCGGCACTTCGATCTCGCCGCCCAATGCCGCCGTCGTGAACGGAATCGGCATCTGGCAATGCAGGTCGTCGCCTTCGCGCTCGAACACCGAGTGCTGCTTGATGTGGATTTCCACATACAGGTCGCCGTTCGGCCCGCCGTTGATGCCCGGCTCGCCGTTGCCCGCCGAGCGGATGCGCATGCCGTCGTCGATGCCCGCCGGAATCTTCACTTCCAGCGTCTTCGTCTCTTTTACCCTGCCCGCGTCGTGGCAGTTCGTGCATGGATCCGGAATGTAACTGCCGCTGCCGTGACACTTCGGGCACGTCTGCTGGATGCTGAAAAAGCCCTGCGACATGCGCACCTGGCCCTGACCGTGACAGGTCGGGCAGGTCTCGGGCTTGGTGCCCGGCTTCGCGCCCGAGCCGTGACAGACGTTACAGGTGACCCAGCTCGGCACGCGGATCTGCGTGTCGTAGCCGTGCGCCGCCTGCTCCAGCGTGATTTCCATGCTGGAGCGCAAGTCCGCGCCGCGATACACTTGCGGGCCGCCGCGCCCGCGGCCGCCGCCACCGCCCGCCGCCTGTCCGAAGATGTCGCCGAAGATGTCGCCGAAGGCATCGGCGAAGCCGCCGAAGCCCTGCGCACCCGCGCCCGCCATGTTCGGATCGACGCCCGCATGGCCGTACTGATCGTACGCGGCACGCTTCTGCTGGTCGGAGAGCATTTCGTAGGCTTCCTTCGCCTCCTTGAAATTCTCTTCCGCCTTCTTGTTGTCCGGATTGCGGTCAGGGTGATACTTCATCGCGAGCTTGCGATACGCTTTCTTGATCTCGTCGTCGCTCGCGTTTTTCGCGACGCCCAGAACGTCGTAGTAATCCCGTTTCGCCATATCGGTTCGATGCCGCCGCGCTGAAGCGGCGGTTCCTGTCAGAAGCTCCGGGCAACGAGGCCCGTGCTTGAAGCTTTCGCGTCACGCGTCCCGGTCATAAACCGCGGGCGCGGGATGTCGCCATCCGCGCCTCCTTGCGGCTCAGTCCTTCTTCACTTCCTTGAAGTCGGCGTCGACGACATCGTCGTGTTGCTGGCTCGCGCCCGCATCCGCCGAAGCGTCCGCGCCCGCCGCGCCGGCAGCCGCGCTCGCCGCGCCCTGCTGCGCCTGCATGTCGACGTACATCTTCTCGCCGAGCTTCTGCGAAGCCTGCGCCAGCGCCTCGACCTTCGCTTCGATCACGGCCTTGTCGCTCGCGTTGTCCTTCAGCGCGTCTTCGAGGTCCTTCAGGGCCGCCTCGATCTTTTCCTTCTCGGCGGCTTCCACCTTGTCGCCATACTCGGCAACGGCCTTCTTCGTGCTGTGGACCAGCGCATCGCCCTGGTTGCGCGCGTCGGCCAACTCACGCAGCTTGTGATCTTCCTCGGCGTTGGCTTCGGCGTCCTTCACCATCTTGTCGATCTCAGCGTCGGTCAGGCCCGAGTTCGCCTTGATGGTGATCTTGTTTTCCTTGCCGGTCGTCTTGTCCTTCGCGCCGACGTGCAGAATGCCGTTCGCGTCGATGTCGAAGGTCACTTCGATCTGCGGCACGCCGCGCGGTGCGGGCGGAATGCCTTCGAGGTTGAACTCGCCGAGCAACTTATTGCCCGCGGCCATTTCGCGTTCGCCCTGGAACACCTTGATCGTCACGGCGCCCTGGTTGTCGTCCGCCGTCGAATACACCTGCGCGTGCTTCGTCGGGATCGTGGTGTTCTTGTTGATCATCTTCGTCATCACGCCGCCGAGCGTCTCGATGCCGAGCGACAGAGGCGTCACGTCGAGCAGCAGCACGTCCTTGCGGTCGCCCGACAGAACCTGGCCCTGAATCGCGGCGCCCACGGCCACGGCTTCGTCCGGGTTCACGTCACGGCGCGGATCCTTGCCGAAGAACTCCTTCACCTTTTCCTGCACCTTCGGCATGCGCGTCATGCCGCCGACGAGAATCACGTCGTCGATGTCGCCGACCTTCACGCCCGCGTCCTTGATCGCGATGCGGCACGGTTCGATCGTGCGCTCGATCAGCTCTTCGACGAGCGCTTCGAGCTTCGCGCGGGTAAACTTGAGGTTCAGGTGCTTCGGACCCGACGCGTCCGCCGTGATGTACGGCAGGTTGATGTCGGTCTGCGCCGTCGACGACAGCTCGATCTTCGCCTTTTCAGCGGCTTCCTTCAGGCGCTGCAGCGCGAGCACATCCTTCGACAGGTCGACGCCCTGCTCCTTCTTGAACTCGCCGATGATGTAATCGATGATGCGCTGGTCGAAGTCTTCACCGCCGAGAAACGTGTCGCCGTTCGTGGAGAGCACTTCGAACTGCTTCTCGCCGTCGACGTCCGCGATCTCGATGATGGAAATATCGAACGTGCCGCCACCCAGGTCGAACACGGCGATCTTGCGGTCACCTTTCTCGGCCTTGTCGAGGCCGAACGCGAGCGCGGCCGCCGTCGGCTCGTTGATGATGCGCTTCACTTCCAGACCGGCGATACGGCCCGCGTCTTTCGTTGCCTGACGCTGGCTGTCGTTGAAGTAGGCAGGCACCGTGATGACGGCTTCCGTCACCGGCTCGCCGAGGTAATCCTCAGCGGTCTTCTTCATCTTGCGGAGCACTTCCGCGGAAACCTGCGACGGCGCGAGGTTCTTGTCGTGCGCTTCGACCCATGCATCGCCGTTGTCGTGCTTGACGATCTTGTAGGGCATCAGGTTGATGTCCTTCTGCACTTCCTTCTCGTCGAAGCGGCGGCCGATCAAGCGCTTGACCGCATACAGCGTGTCCTTCGGGTTGGTGACCGACTGACGCTTCGCGGGCGCGCCGACGAGAATTTCGTTGTCGTCGAGATACGCGATGATCGACGGCGTGGTGCGCGCGCCTTCCGAATTCTCGATGACCTTGACCTGGTTACCTTCCATCAGCGCCACGCACGAGTTCGTGGTGCCGAGGTCGATGCCGATGACTTTGCCCATTTTTTATACTCTCCTAGCTTTGATCGCAGTGGCGTTGCGGCGGCGGTGTATCGCCTCATGCCGGCTTCTGCCGCCGATTTACCGGGTCGAACGCCCAAAATTCATACCTGTACGCAAGATAAGAGCGCCGGTTTCGATTTCAAGACCCTGGAAGCGATGCGGTCTATAACTTTTTTTGCGCTGCGTCGATCTTCCCGCGCGACGCCTTCACTGCCGCTTCGAACTGCGCGAGGCCGTGCCAGCCGGTCGCCCGGCCGAGGCGGCGGCCCCGGTGAAAGAAAAACCACATCGGCACGCCGTGCAGCATGAAACGGCGGCTCAGCGCGCGATGTTCGTACACGTTGCTGTGAAACCATTTCAGGCCGAGCGCGCGAATTTCATCCGGTTTCGCGAGCATCGCCTTCTTCGCGATCTCGCAGTTGAAGCAGTCGCGGCCCCAAAAGAAGACCACGGCCAGCGCGTCCCCCGCCGATGCGAGGCCGGCGTCGAAACCGGCCTCGTCGAGCTCCCGCATGTCGAAGACGGCGAAGGCGGTCGAATCGACGGGCACGCTGGCCATGACGGCTTCCGAACGCCTTACTTCGGCGCGGCGACGGTGACGAGCGCCGGACGCAGCACGCGGTCGGCGATCACGTAGCCCTTTTGCAGCACCGTAACGACCGTGTTCGGGTCCTGATGGGCGGGTACCATCGAAATGGCCTGATGGCGATGCGGATCGAATTTCTCCCCGACCGGGTTCAACGCGATGACGCGGCCCTTCTCGAGCGCGCCGGTCAGTTGCTTGAGCGTCAGTTCGACACCTTCGCGTACCTTGGTCAGGTCCGACGACTGGTCGGCAAGCGCAGCTTCCAGGCTGTCGAGCACCGGCAACAGGTTCTCCGCGAAGTTCTCGATGGCGAATTTATGCGCCTTCGACACGTCTTCCTGGCTGCGGCGGCGCACGTTCTCGGTTTCCGCCTTGGCCCGCAGGAAATCTTCCTTGAGCGCGGCGATCGTGGCCTGAGCCTTGGCGAGCGCGGTTTCCGTCGCGTTCGGCGCGGCCTGCTGCGCGGCAGCCGCGTCCGGCTGAGCGGCTTCGGCGGGCTGATTGGGATCGGCGGCCTGGCGCGCGGTTTCGTCGGCGGGCGTCGGGTTCTGGCTCGCTGAATTCTCTTGCGTGTTTTCCATGTCGCTGAATGTGTATTGCTGTGAGTTGAATCGGATGCGAAAGCGGCCAATCGGTCCCGATGGGTCGCATTTTTCGCACTAGCGGCAGAAATTGGGGCATCGAAGACATTTTCAAGCCTTTCGGGCGGACTTTTCGGACTTATTTCAGCGGTCTGCGAGTGATGAAACGATCGGTAACGCGCGTTTCGCCGCATCGCGCAAATTCAGATTGAGGGAAAGCCCTGAGTCGCCTACACTTCGATCAAGCACCGCGGGACGCACGTTTACCCTAATCCTACGAATGCTTCAATCCGCCTTCAGCCCTTGCCCGTTTCCTGAACCGGCCTCTTCCTGACCGGGCAACCCGCTCTTCGAAGGTACCATGAAACTGACCTTTGCTATTGCGGTGGTCGCCCTGGTACCCGTCGCGGGAACGACCACCATCTGCATGTCCGTCGCAGTGACCGACCGTAACACGGAGTACGACGGCGTTCACGCGACCATGGAGCACTTCTTCAATCCGGGCCAGAAAGTTTGTCGATGACGCGCCGGTCCCGCTTGGTCGGCCTGCCCTGCAAGCCGACCGCGGGCTCGCGGAACGTCCTGCGGCGCTCGGTTTCAGCCAGGCGGCGCTTCGCCCGCCCTTTCGCGGTTTCGACATAGAGCGTCTGCGCAACCGTCGCCGGGCTGCGCACGTCGCACACCCCGAGCACCTCGACCTGCCACACGAGCCGCTCGATATCGATCTCGACGATATCGCCGACACGCACGTCCTTCGACGGCTTCACGTTCGCGCCACCAATCTTCACGCGGCCCTTCTCCACCGCATCGCTCGCGAGCGACCGCGTCTTGAAGAAGCGCGCCGCCCACAGCCATTTATTGATGCGCAGACGCGCGCCGGGTTCCGTCGAGATCTTGTAGTTCATTCGTGAATGCCTGCTGGAGTCAGGCCACCGCCGTGAGCGGCTGAACGGTCTGCACCGGCCAGCCCTGCAGATGCTGCGCCGCGATCTCGCCGATCGCCTTGATCCACGCCGGCGAAGCGTTCAGGCAGGGAATCCGGTGGAAATGCCTGCCGCCGGCCTTCAGAAATTCGTCGCGCACTTCGATGCCGATTTCCTCGATGGTCTCCAGGCAATCCGCCGTGAAGCCGGGACAGAACACGTCCACGCGCGCGACGCCGCCCGCGCCCAGTTCCGCGACCATGGGCGCCGTGTACGGCTGAAGCCATTCCGCACGGCCGAAACGTGACTGGAACGTCACCCGGCATTCCACCGGACTGAGCCCGAGCGCGGCGGCGAGCAGCGAGCCGGTCGACTGGCACTGATCATGATACGGGTCGCCGAGATCCATCGTGCGCTTCGGCACGCCGTGAAAGCTCAGGACGAGCTTGTCGCCGGCGGCGAAATCCGGCTGCCCGTGATGCCGCCAGTAGTCGCGCACCTGCTCCGCGAGCGCGGCAATGTACGCCGGATGATCCGCGTAATGGCGGATCGTGCGGATTTCCGGCTGATTGCGCACGCGCTTCAACGCGGCGAAGGCATCGTCGAAAGCGGTGGCCGTGGTCGACGACGAATACTGCGGATACATTGGCAGAAGCAGGATGCGCTCGGCCCCTTCCAGCTTGAGCTGGTTGAGCATCGCGCCGATGCCGGGCGCACCATAGCGCATTGCGTAGTCGACGATCACGTGATAGTCGTTCGCGGCGAAGAGCTGCCGCAAGCCCTCGACCTGCCGTTCCGTGAAAACGCGCAGCGGCGAGCCTTCGGGCATCCAGACCTGCGCGTATTTCTTCGCCGACGCGCGCCCGCGCAGCGGCAGAATCAGCCCGCGTAGAATCACTTGCCAGGCCAACGAGGGAATTTCGACGACGCGAGGATCCGACAGGAATTGCGCCAGATACTTGCGCACCGCCCGCGGCGTGGGCGCGTCCGGCGTGCCGAGATTGATCAGCAGTACCGCGACGCGATGCGATGCGAAGCGAAGCGAGGGCAACTCGAGGTCGAAACGCATAGGGCAGGCGGACTGGAACGGTCGTCGAAATGGTGAAGACCATTATAGCGGCGCGCTCGGAAGCGCATCATTGGCCGAACGGCCGAGTGGCGCGGCCCGACGCGCGCGGTCAAGATAGGCGCGAATGCAGCGTCACTGATGGCTGAGCGACATCGAGAGCAGACGCGCGGTGATGTCCACGATCGGAATCACGCGGTTGTACGCCATGCGCGTCGGGCCGATCACGCCGAGCGTGCCGACGATCTTCCCGTTGACTTCGTACGGCGCCGTCACCACGCTCATTTCCTCGATCGGCACGAGATTCGACTCGCCGCCGATGAAGATCTGCACGCCTTGCGCGTGACTCGATACATCCAGCAACTGAAGGAGGCTAGTCTTTTGGTCGAACAAGTCGAAAAGCCTGCGCAGCCGCGCCATGTCGGAAGAAAGGTCCGCCACTTCCAGCAGGTTGCGCTCGCCGGAAATGAGCACGGTATCCATGGGGTCCGTCTCGGCGGTGCTCGCGACCACGGCCGCCTGCATGAGCGCGATCATGTCGCTGCGCAATTGGTCGATTTCCTCGCGCGGGCGCCGGCGCACCTCGTCGAAGGACAGGCCCGCGAAATGCGCGTTGATGTAATTGGAGGCTTCGGTGAGCTGCGCGGGCGTGTAGTCGCGCTGCGTCGCCATCATGCGGTTCTGCACGTCGCCTTCGGGCGTGACGATGATGAGCAGGATGCGCTTGTCGGACAGCCGCATGAACTCGATCTGCCTGAACATGTGACTGCGGCGCGGCGTCAGCACGACGCCCGCGAACGAGGAGAGGCTGGACAGCACGCTCGCCGCCGCGGCGACGATCTTCTGCAGCTCCTCGCCCTGCAGGCGGGTCTTGACCGCGGTGGTCATCGCTTCATCTTTGGGCGGCTCCACGGTGAGCATCGTGTCGACGAAGAGCCGGTAGCCGCGCGGCGTGGGAATGCGGCCCGCCGAGGTATGCGGGCTTGCGACGAGACCGAGCTCCTCGAGATCCGACATGACGTTGCGGATCGTCGCGGGGCTCAGTTCGAGACCGGAATGACGTGATAACGTGCGCGAACCGACCGGCTGACCTTCGGCGATGTAGCGCTCGATCAACGTTTTGAGGAGGGTTTGTGCACGTGGGTCTAGCATGGGCAAATTTTAGCTCAACGAGTCGGGTAGCAGCGCGCCGCGCCGCATGCGCTGCGTTCAACGTCCGCTCCATTCTAGCGAGAAACGACGGGCGTGCTCGCGCGTTCGGGCGCGCCCTGCGTGCGGCGCGTCCGGACGCCGTCGCCCACGGTTCTTTTCGCCCTCCGACTATGGTGTAATGCCGGCATGGAAATCGGTCAATTCAAGACGGTCGCCCTCGTGGGGCGCACGAACACGCCCGGCATCGAGGCGCCGCTGAGATTGCTCGCCGATCTCCTCGCGCAGCAAGGCTTCGAGGTCGTGTTCGAGGCGGGCACCGCGAAGGACGTCGGCGTGACGGAATTCCCGGCGCTTTCCATCGCCGAGATGGGCGCGCGCGCGGACGTCGCGATCGTGCTCGGCGGCGACGGGACGATGCTCGGCATCGGCCGGCAGCTCGCGCCGTACAAGACGCCGCTCATCGGCGTGAATCACGGGCGGCTCGGCTTCATCACCGACATCCCGCTCAAGGCCATGCGCGAGCTCGTGCCGCAGATGCTCGCCGGGCAGTTCGAGCGCGAGGAGCGCAGCCTGCTCGAGGCGCGCATCGTGCGCAACGACAAGCCGATCTATCACGCGCTCGCCTTCAACGACGTCGTGGTGAACCGCAGCGGCTTCTCCGGCATGGCCGAATTGTGCGTGTCGGTGGACGGCCACTTCATGTACAACCAGCGCTCGGACGGCCTCATCGTCGCCACGCCGACGGGCTCGACCGCCTACGCGCTGTCTTCGGCCGGGCCGATCCTGCACCCGCAGCTGCAAGGCTTCGTGCTCGTGCCGATCGCGCCGCACTCGCTGTCGAACCGTCCGATCGTGCTGCCCGACGACTCGAAGGTGACCATCCAGATCATCGGCGGGCGCGACGTAAACGTGAATTTCGACATGCAGTCGTTCACCGCCGTCGAGCTGAACGACGCCATCGAAGTGCGACGCTCGAAACATATGGTCCCGGTGCTGCATCCGGTCGGCTACAGCACCTACGCCACGCTGCGCAAGAAGCTGCACTGGAACGAGCATCCGTCGCAGGACTCGTCCATTCTCTGATCTGCCCGATCCTTCCCGAAGCATCCATGCTCCGACACCTCTCCATTCGAGACTTCGTCATCGTCGCCGCGCTCGATATCGAGTTCGACTCAGGCTTCACGGTCTTTTCGGGTGAAACCGGCGCGGGCAAATCCATTCTCATCGACGCCCTCGCGCTCACGCTCGGCGTGCGAGGCGACGCGAGCGTCGTGCGCGCGGCCCAGGCGCGCGCGGATATCACCGCCGAATTCTCGACGCATCCGCTCGTCGTGCGCTGGCTCGAGGAGCACGCGCTCGGCGAAGCGGACGCCGAGACGGTCATGCTGCGCCGGGTGATCGACTCCGGCGGCCGCTCGCGGGCGTTCATCAACGGCACGCCCGCGACGCTCGCGCAACTGCGCGAAGTGGGCGAAATGCTGGTCGACATCCACGGCCAGCACGCGCACCAGTTGCTGATGCGCCCCGATGCCCAGCGCGAGCTCTTCGATACGCACGCGCAGCTGCTCGACACGGCCGGCGCGGTCAACCGCGCCTGGCGCGCGTGGCGTGACGCGCAGCAGGCCGTCGAGACCGCGCAAAGCCGCGACCGCGAGCTGCAACTGGAACGCGAGCACCTTGCATGGCAACTGAGCGAGTTCGACAAGCTCGCGCCGCAGCCCGGCGAATGGGAGGAAGTGAGCGCGGAGCATCATCGGCTGTCGCATTCGGCGAGTCTCATCGACGGCGTGCAGGGCGCGCTCGGCGCGCTCTCCGAATCCGACGAGGCGATGATCTCGCAGCTCGGCGCGATCATCTCGAAGCTGCGCGGCCTCGCCGACATCGATCCGGCCTTGAGCGACGTGCTCGCCTCGCTCGAACCGGCCGAGATTCAGTTGCAAGAGGCGTCGTATTCGCTGTCGCACTATGCGCAGCGGCTGGAGCTCGATCCCGACCGGCTCGTGCAGGTCGAAAAGCGCATGGATCAGTTGCACTCAACCGCGCGCAAGTTCCGCCTTCAGCCGGAGGCGCTGCACGAGGAGCACGAGGCGCGCCGCCGGCAGCTCGCCGAACTCGACGCCGCCGCCGACCTCGACGCGCTCGACACCGCGGCGGAAAAAGCGAAGCGTGCGTATCTCGAGCAGGCCAAAGTGCTGTCGAAAGCGCGCGCCAGGGCCGCGAAAAACCTGTCGCAAGCGGTTACCGCGGGCATGCAGGAATTGTCGATGGCGGGCGGCAGCTTCGAGGTCGCGCTCGTGCCGCTCGCCGAAGGCGGCGCGAACGGGCTGGAGCAGATCGAATTCCGCGTCGCGGGCCATGCGGGCGTCGCGCTCAGGCCGCTCGCGAAAGTCGCATCGGGCGGCGAGCTCGCGCGCATCAGCCTCGCGCTCGCCGTGATCGCGAGCACCGCGAGCCCGACGCCCACGCTCATCTTCGACGAAGTGGACACCGGCATCGGCGGCGGCGTCGCGGAAGTGGTCGGGCGGCTGCTGCATCAGCTCGGGCGCGACCGTCAGGTGTTGTGCGTCACCCACCTGCCGCAGGTGGCCGCGCGCGGCGATCAGCACTTCCAGGTCGCGAAGTCTTCCGACGACGCGGGCGGCACCGTCAGCACGGTGACGCCGCTCGACAAGTCGACGCGCATCGAGGAAGTGGCGCGCATGCTGGGCGGGCTGGAGATCACCGCCACCACGCGCAAGCACGCGAAGGAAATGCTGGCTGCTTGAACGTCCGCTCAAGCAGCCCCGGCGAACACCCGATCCCACAACGCCGTCACCGCGTCGCGCTCGGCCTGAACCTCGGCCGGATCGACGCGCGCCTTCTCCATGCCGTCGAGCCTGAGCGTGTGCTGCAGCTTGCGGTAATGCCGATACGCCGCGCCGATCGCATCCGCTTCCGCTTCGGCGATCAATCCGCTTTGCGCGGCGATCTTCAGCAGCGAGATGTTGCCCGCGTTGCGCAGGAACTCGTGATGCTCGCGCGCGTACAGCAGCACCCAGTACTGCACGATGAACTCGATGTCGACCATGCCGCCGCAATCGTGCTTCAGATCGAACAGCGCGCTGCGATTCGGATGCCCCGCGGCAACGCGCTCGCGCATCGCAACGATCTCGCGAGCGAGCGCCTCCGCGTCGCGCTCCATGACGAGCACGTCCGCGCGAATCGCCTCGAATTGCGCGCCGATTTCGGCATCGCCCGCGCTGTAGCGAGCGCGCGAAAGCGCCTGATGCTCCCAGACCCACGCCGTATTCGCCGCGTCGCCTTCGCGGATCTGATAGCGGCGGAAGGAATCGAGATCGGTCACCAGCAGGCCCGACTCGCCGTTGGGCCGCAACCGCAGATCGACGTCGAAGAGCGTGCCCGCGCCCGTTGCCGTCGTGAACCACGTGATGAGACGGCGCGTGAACATCGCGTAGATGTCGGAGGCGGACTCATGCGGATCGTCGTAGAGGAAGATGAGGTCGAGGTCCGACGCGTAGCCCAGCTCCTTGCCGCCGAGCTTCCCGTACGCGATGATCGAGAAGCGCGGCGTCTCGCGATGCCGCTTCGGGAAATGCTCCCAGACCGTTTGCAGCGTGACGTCGAGCACCGCATCCGCGAGCTCGGAGAGGCGGTCGCTCACGTGCTCGACGCTCAGGTGTCCGGCGAGATCGATCAGCAGAATGCGGAAGACTTCGGCCTGATGCGCGTGGCGCAGCAGATCCATCTGATGTTCGGCGTCCTCGGCGGACTTGAGGCGCGCGAGCAGCGAACGCTTGAATTCGGACCAGTCGAACGGGCTCGCGATGGCTTGGTCGTCGAGCAGTTGCGGATGGCGGATCAGATAACCCGCCGCCCAGCGCGAACCCGACAGCACGGACAACACGCGCTCGAGCGCCGCCGGATATTCCGTCAGCAGCGCGAGATACGCGCCGCGCTTGGCCATGGCTTCGAGCAGATCGAACAGCCGCGCGATGGTGTCGCCGCGGCGGGCCGGGTCCATCGACTGCACCGCCTCGAGCGCCCGCTGCGCGACGATGTCGAAGCGTTCCCGGCTCTGCGACGGCAAGCCGGCATAGCGCGCCGAATTCCAGACGCCCGTCAGACGCGCGAGCACCGGCGCCGGGTCCGCGAAGCCGAGTTCCTCGAGACGCGCGGCGAGCTCTTCCTGCGCGGACTCGTCCGCGAGCGCGCTGCTCCAGATCCAGGACGCCGTCGAATCCTCCGCGACGCCGCAGCCGCCCTGCCCGCTCACCTTGTCGGCGAAGATCGCGTCGAACTGCTGCTCGACCAGCTCGCGATGCGCGTCGAGCGTCTTCATCAGCGCGGCGTAGTCCGCGAAGCCGAGCGATTTCGCGAGCAGCGCGCGCTCGTCGTCGGCGACGGGCATCGCGTGCGTCTGCGCGTCGTTGCGATACTGCAGCCGATGCTCGACCGTGCGCAGGAACAGATAGGCATCGGACAGGGACTCGCACACGGCAGGCGCGAGCAAGCCGTGCGCGGCCGCGCGCCGCAGCACAGCGAGCGTCGGGCGGATGCGGAAATCAGCTGCCTGTCCGCCGCGAATCAATTGGAATACCTGCGCGCTGAACTCGATTTCGCGGATGCTGCCGCGACCGAGCTTGATGTCGTCGGCCTTGTCGGGGCGCATCGACGCGCGCCGCCGTGCTTCATGACGAATCTGCTGATGCAGCGAGCGGATTGCCGCGATCACGCCGTAATCGAGATAGCTCCGGTAGATGAACGGCGTCGCGATCGCTTCCAGCTGCTTGGCGAGGCGCCGCGCCGAATCGCTCCGCGTCTCCGATACGAGCCGCCCCTTGATCCACGCGTAGCGCTCCCACTCGCGGCCCTGCACGTAGAAATATTCCCCGAGCATGCCGAGACTGCACACGAGCGGACCAGAGTCGCCGTTCGGACGCAGACGCATGTCGACGCGAAACACATAGCCGTCCTGCGTGATCTCCGCGAGCGCGGCGATCAGCCGCTTGCCGAGCCGTGTGAAGAATTCCTGCGTCGTGAGCGGCGAGCGCGTGCCGCCCGAGGTTTCGCCATCCTCTTCATAAACGAAGATCAGGTCGATGTCCGACGACGCGTTCAGCTCGCGCCCGCCGAGCTTCCCCATGCCGACGACGCCGAGCGTCAGCCGCTCGCCGGCCGGTCCCCGCGGCTCGCCGAACAGCGCTTCGAGATCCGCCGAGAGCACCGCGAGCGCCCGCTGCACGGCGACTTCGGCGAGATCGGTCATGGCGCCGGTGACTTCGGCGACATCCGCCGCGCCCGCGAGATCGCGCTCCATCACCGTGCAGAACGCGTCCGTTCGCAAGCGGCGCAGCGCGGTCTTGAGCGCGGCTTCGTCGAGCACGCCCTTCTCGGCGCAGGGCGCGCAGTGCGCGTCGAGCCGCGCCTCGATCCATTCGCGCGTCACGGGCGACTTCGCCCATTGCGCGACGTTCGACGCCAGCTCGGGACGCGCGGCATACGCGCGCGCCGCATAGTTGGAATAGTCGGAACTGAGAAGAGTCGCGTCGGTCATGGAATGGTTGGGTTCGCTCATTGCTTCTGGAAAATCGCGTCGCTGACGATGGCCGGTCCGCACCAGGAAGCAGCGGGATCGAGGCCCGGCCGCGCCTGCCGAGTCTTGCCGGACACGGCTTTGCGGGCTTCCCCGAGTGCGCAGGCAACGGCCGTCCCCGCAGCGCCCGTGTTACATTTCAGCGTCAAACACGCAAAGCTACCATATCGCCCGACAGCCGCAGCATGTCCGACAGCAGACGATCCGCCGACCCGACCGAAGTTGGACAAGCCAAGCCCAGCGGCAACGCCGAGCGCGCGCTTTCGCGCGTCTTCAAAATCGTTCTCGTCATCGTCGTTCTCGTCATCGCCGCCGTGGCGTATTTCGCGGTGGCGGGCATCTATCTCGGCCTGCGCTACGTCGTGCTGCCGCAGGTCGATTCGTTCAGGCCGCGCATCGAGCAGCTCGTCTCGTCGAAGATTCACGCCCAGCTTCACATCGGCAGAATCTCGGCGCGCTGGTCGGGCCTCACGCCAACGCTCGACATCGACAACCTGCGCATCGACGCCGCCAACGGCTCGCCCGGACTCGCCGTACCGCACGCGAGCGCGAGCATCGCCTGGGGATCGCTGCTGCACCTGCGGCCCAAGCTCGCGGACCTGACCGTGGAGGGTCCCGACGTGATCATTGCGCGCAACGCCGACGGCGCGCTCACGGTCGCGGGGGTGCCGATTCCCACGCATCGCACCGGCTCGAATGCCTTCACGACCTGGCTGCTCGGCCAGGACCGCATCCTCTTGCGAGGCGGCACGCTGCGCTGGCGCGACGCACAGCGCGCCGCGCCCGAGATCGCGTTCAAGCGGCTGTACCTCGCGATCGTCAACGACGGCACGCGGCATCGCCTCGCGCTCAAGGCGCCCGCCGACGGCGAACTGCTGCACGGCCCGCTCGACCTGCGCGCGGACTTCCGTCATCAGCCGTTTTCCGCGATGGGCGCGCCCGCGAACTGGACCGGCCGCCTCTACGTCTTCACCGGCCCGGTCGATCTGCCGACGCTCGCGCGCTACGTGAACATGCCGTTCCAGATGTTCGGCGGCCTCATCAACAACCAGATCTGGCTGAATTTCGCCGGCGGGCAGTTGCAGAACGCGACCGGCGAGCTGATCGGCGCCCACATCGGATTGCGCGTGCGCGCGACGCAGCCGCGGCTCGATCTGCCGACCGCGTGCTTCGGCTGGACCATCGACAAGAAAGACACCGAATACACCCTCGATCTCAGGAACGTGCACGCCGAGCTCGGCCAGTTGCCGCTCGACGACGGCACGCCGGTCGCGCGGCTGCTCGTGTCGCGCTCGCTCACGGCCACGTACCGGCTGCCGAGCGTCGGCAAGGGGCAATTGCTGCGGCTCACGGGCGATACCGTCGACCTCGGCATCCTCGCGGAATTCGTGCGCGCGCTGCCGGTGCCGGCCAAGCTCCTCAACGAGCTGGTGAGTTTCAATCCGCGCGGCCAGGTCTCAAACTACATGATCTACACTGAGCGCACCGCGCCCGGGACCGAAAAGGAAGCGCAACAGCAACGCAAGAAGGGCGATGCACCGCTGCTGCATTACGCATTCAAGGGCGACCTCGAAGGCATCAGCGTGCAGGCGCAGGAGCCGCCGCCCGGACTCACGATCAACAACCATCCGCGAGCGGGCATTCCGGGCGTCGAAAACCTGTGGGGCGCGGTGGATGCCAACGAGAAGGAAGGCAGGATCACCATCGACACGAAGAACGCGGCCGTCATCATTCCCGGCGCGTTCGACGATCCGCGCCTCACCTCAGATTCGCTGCAGGGCAATGCGCGCTGGAGCGTCGCCGATGCGGTGGCGCCCGGCGAATTGCGCCGCGCCTTCACGATCCATCTGGAGACGCTGCGCGTGAAGAATGCGGACGCCGAAGGCGAGGTCACCGCCGATTACTGGAACCAGGGCCACGGACGCGGCAATCTCGACCTCAAGGCGAAGGTCGCGCACCTGAAGGTGACGCGTCTCGTGCGCTATCTGCCGACGAGCCTGAACGAGCGCGTGCGCGTCTATCTCGGTCATGCGCTGCAGGCCGGCACCGCGAGGAACGGGACGATCGAAGTGCACGGTGATCTCACTCGCTTCCCCTATGCGAAGTTTCCGGACGCGGGCGTGTTCCGCATCAACGCGCCCTTTTCGGGCGGCAAGTTCGATCCGACGCCGTTCCCGCCGCGCAAGATGGCCAACGGCCTGCCGAACTTCTGGCCGGCGTTCGAGGGCATCGACGGCACGTTCACGCTCGCGCAGAACAAGCTCGGCTTCGACATCGACCGCGGGCATTATCGCGGCGTGCGCGTCTCGAAGGTGATCGGGCGCATCGACGATACCAGCAACCGCGAGATGAAGCTGTGGATCGACGGCCGCGCGCGCGGCCCGCTCGCCGACATGCTGCAGTACGTCGACGACAGCTCGTTCGGCCTGATGGCGAAGCACGCGACGCGCAAGATCGACGCGAAGGGCGACGCCGCGCTCGCGCTCACGCTCGGCATTCCGCGCTATCGTCCGCCCGCACCGCAGCCGCCGATCAAGACCGAGTACAAGGGCTCGCTCACCTTCGCCGACAACGAAATCGCGTATGGCAATCTGCCGCCGCTCACGCATCTGCGCGGCCGCGCGGGCTTCGGCGCCAAGACCGTCACGCTCGACGGCCTGAGCGGGCAAGTGCTCGGCGGCGACGCGCGCGCGAAGGGCGGCGTGCGGCCCGACGGCAGCTATGCGATCGACGTGAACGGGCGCATCGGCGCGGACGCGGCCGAGCGGCTCAACACGCGCATGAGCCCGCAGGTCGTGCAGTTCATGAAGCGCATCAACGGCGCCGCGCCGTACGAGTTGCACGTGCGCGGCGTGAAGAACGCGCTGCCGAACGTGCGGGCGAGCTCGGACCTGACGGGACTCGGCATCGATCTGCCCGCGCCGTTCGGCAAGGCACAAGGCACGCCGATGCCGTTCTCCTTCACCTTCCAGCCCGCGCCGGGGGACGCTTCGGATCTGCACGACGCGCAGCTTCGCTTGGGCCCGGTGCAAGCGCATTACGTGCTGCAGCAAATCGGCCGGGCGCAGGTGAAGATCGATCCGCAAAACGCCGCCGAGCCGATGAACATGCGCGCGCGTCTTAAGGTCGTGCGCGGCGCGATCGGCGTAAACAAGCCCGCGGACTTGCCGGCCGAAGGCGTGAGCGCGGCCGTCGACCTCGACGAGCTCGACGCGGACGCATGGCGCAAGACCTTCGCCGACATCAGCGCGGCCAGCATGGCGACGCCCGAGTCGGCCGCGAACGCGAACGCGCCGCGTCCGCCGCTGAGCGAGAACGTCAGGCAGTTCATCCCGACGCGCGCCGCCGTCCATTTCACGACGCTCAGGCTGCTAGACAGGCGCTGGGAGAACGTCGTGATCGACGCGAGCCAGGATGGCCCGGACGGCGACCGCAAGTGGCAGGCGAATGTCGCGTCGAACCAGGTGTCGGGCTACCTCGCATGGACGCCGGGCGCGACGAAGCAAAGCCCCGGGACCCTGCAGGCACGCTTCGCGAAAGTGGTGATTCCCGAGAAGACCGAGAACGATCTCGTTGGCAAGGTCATCCGCAAGCCGCCGCGCAACATGCCGACGATCGATCTCATCGTAAACGAGCTCGTGTTCCGGGATCACAGCCTCGGGCGGCTCGAAGTCGATGCCCATAACGAAGTGATCGCCGACAAGCCGATCTGGACGCTCGACAAGCTCGAGCTCGCCAATCCCGACGCGACGCTCACCGCGAACGCGACGTGGCGCACGCTGCCGGGCAGCGTAGTCAAGGCCGCGCAGCCGGACACGATGCCCTACGACACCGACAATGGCATTCCCCGCCGCACGTCGCTCGATTTCAAGCTCGACGTGAAGAACGGCGGCCAGTTGATCGACCGCTTCGGCGCGCCGCACGTGATCAACGGCGGCAGCGGCACGATCTCGGGCCACGCGGGCTGGAACGGCGGCCCGACCACGCTCGATCCGAAAACGCTCGACGGCAACGTCGCCGTCGATCTGCGTCACGGGCAGATCCTGCGCGCGCCGGGCGCGGCGAAGTGGCTCGGCATCTTCAGCCTGCGCAGTCTGGCGAACCTGCTGACGCTGCATTTCGACGATGTCGTCGGCAAGGGTCTGCCGTTCGAGAAGATCACGGGCAATGCGCGCCTCGTCGACGGCATCAGCCGCACGGACGACTTCCTCATGGTCACCTCGCCCGCGCGCGTGCAGATGCAGGGCATGGTCGATCTGCCGAAGCAGATGCAGGACCTGCACGTGAAGGTGATTCCGACCGTCGGCGCGGGTGCGGCGGCGATCGGCGCGGCGGTGATCAATCCGCTGCTCGGCCTCGGCGTGCTCGCGGCGGACATCGCGCTGTCGGCGTCGATCCAGAAGGCGTTCGCGCTCGACTATTCGATCACCGGTTCGTGGAGCAAACCCGTCGTCCAGCGCCTCAAGGGCGATCAGGGTAAGATCGAATCACCGGCCGCCGCCGTCGTGCCGTCCGCCGTCCAGTAAGGAACGGGCGTGCGCCCCGCGCGCCGGTGGCGCGTTTTTGTCCCCATTTTCCTTATCGGCGCACAGAGACATGAGCAAAACATCGAGCGAGGGCGCGGCCCATCCGTCCGGCAAGCCGTTTCAGGTCGCCGCGCTGCAGATGGTCAGCACGCCGGACCGCGACCGCAATCTGGCCGACGCCGGACGCCTCGTTGCCCAAGCCGCGCGCGGCGGCGCGCAACTGGTGCTGCTGCCGGAATATTTCTGCTACATGGGCTTCAAGGACACCGACAAGCTCGCCATCCGGGAGACGCCCGGCTCCGGCCCCATTCAGCAATTCCTTTCCGATGCGGCGCGCGAGCACCGCGTGTGGATCATCGGCGGGACGCTGCCGCTGCAGTCGCCGGAGCCGGATCGCGTGCTGAACACGACGCTCGTCTTCGATCCGGCTGGCAAGCAGGTCGCGCGCTACGACAAGATTCATCTGTTCAATTTCGAAAAGGGCGAGGAATCGTTCGACGAAGCGCGCACCATCTGCCCCGGCAGCGAGGTGCGGACGTTCGAGGCGCCGTTCGGGCGCGTTGGCCTGTCGGTTTGCTACGACCTGCGCTTTCCGGAGCTGTACCGGAAGCTCGGGGATTGCGCGCTGATGGTCGTCCCCTCCGCGTTCACCTATACGACCGGCAACGCGCACTGGGAAACGCTGCTCAAGGCGCGCGCCGTCGAGAATCAGTGCTACGTACTCGCCGCGGCGCAAGGCGGCAAGCACGAGAACGGCCGCCGCACGTGGGGCTACAGCATGCTGGTCGATCCGTGGGGCGAAGTCGTCGCCGTGCGGGACGAAGGCATGGGCGTGGTCGCGGGCGGCATCGATCCGAAGCGCATCGCCGCCGTGCGACAGAGTCTGCCGGCATATCGGCATCGCGTGATCGGATGAAATACGCAGCTCAACTCGACCACCCGACCCGAAGACTCGACTTGAAAATGCGGGTTTCTCCCCGCACATGGCCTGGCTGAATCAGACCATAGAATAGTCTGCAATTCGTCTGAAATATCACCGAAATCGCAACAGCACCGCATGAACATCATCGAACCCTGCATTCGCAACCTGGTCACGGCGAAGGAAGTCCTGCTCACGCCGTACGGCCTCGACGAAGAGCTGATCACCCGCACGCTCGCGGACATCTTCGAACATCGCGTCGATTACGCGGACCTGTACTTCCAGTCCAAGCGCAGCGAGGCGTGGAGCCTCGAGGAAGGCATCGTCAAATCGGGCAGCTTCAGCATCGATCAGGGCGTGGGCGTGCGCGCCGTGTCCGGCGAGCGCACCGCGTTCGCCTATTCGGATGACTTGTCGCCCGAATCCATCCGTCAGGCCGCGATCGCGACGCGCGCGATCGCCAAGGCGGGCGGCGACACGCACAGGATCAAGCCGGCCAGCACGCTGACGGGCGTGTCGGGCCGCGATCTGTATCTGCCCGTCGATCCGCTGCATTCGCTCGATGCGAACGCGAAGGTGAAGCTGCTCGAGCGCGTCGAGCAGATGGCGCGCAGCAAGGATCCGCGCATCACGCAGGTGATGGCGGGCCTGGCCGGCGAATACGACGTCGTGCTCGTCGCGCGCAGCGACGGCGCGCTCGCCGCCGACGTGCGCCCGCTGGTGCGCGTGTCGGTGACGGTGATCGCCGAGCAGAGCGGCCGCCGCGAGATCGGCACGGGCGGCGGAGGCGGACGCTTCGACTACGGCGATTTCACCGACGCGGTGCTAAGCAAGTACGCCGACGATGCCGTGCACGCGGCGCTCGTGAACCTCGAAGCGCGCCCGGCGCCGGCAGGCGCCATGACCGTCGTGCTCGGGCCGGGCTGGCCGGGCGTGCTGCTGCACGAGGCGGTCGGACACGGGCTCGAGGGCGATTTCAACCGCAAGAGATCGTCGGCGTTCGCGGGGCGCATCGGCGAGCAGGTGGCGGCGAAGGGCGTCACCGTGGTCGACGACGGCACGCTGCCAAATCGTCGCGGCTCGCTCAACATCGACGACGAAGGCAACCCGACGCAGTGCACGACGCTGATCGAGGACGGCATCCTCAAGGGCTACATCCAGGATTCGCTCAACGCGTGCCTGATGAAAATGCCGGTGACGGGCAACGCGCGCCGCGAATCGTACGCCGCGCTGCCGATGCCGCGCATGACCAACACCTACATGCTCAACGGCGACAAGGACCCGCAGGAAATTGTCGCGTCGGTGAAGAACGGCCTCTATGCGGTGAACTTCGGCGGCGGTCAGGTCGACATCACCAACGGCAAGTTCGTCTTCTCGGCGTCCGAGGCGTACATGATCGAGAACGGCAGGATCACGTATCCGGTGAAGGGCGCGACGCTGATCGGCAGCGGGCCCGAATCGCTCAAGTACGTGACGATGATCGGCAACGACATGTCGCTGGACAGCGGCGTCGGCGTGTGCGGCAAGGAAGGCCAGAGCGTACCGGTCGGCGTCGGGCAGCCGACGCTGCGCATCGAAAGGATGACGGTCGGCGGGATGGTTTGATCTCTCGACGATCGTGCGGGAAATCCGCATCGGCTGAGCGCAAATCCTGCGCGCTTGCCCGCCGCGATGCGGATTGTCCGCGTTTTCGGTGCTACAGGCTTGTCAGCGCCGCATGTTTGCGGTTATAAAAGCAGTCACGACTTTTTTCGATCTCCGTTCGATTTCTCATGTCCGCCAAGTTTTATTTTTATTTCTTTTGGCATCTCAAGCCGCTGGCGGATCGAGAGGGGTGAGTCGTAGGTCGAGCAAACCGAAATTCCCGAAAAACCGCCAGCGAGTCTGGTGGTTTTTTTCGCCTTTCGCTGGATCTGATCAGCACGCAGCCGTTGGAGAACCGAAATGCCCTCGCACAATACCGATGACGTACGTATCCGTGAATTGAAAGAGCTGACCCCGCCCGCGCATCTGATCCGCGAGTTTCCCTGCGCCGAGCCGGTCTCGAAGCTCATCTTCAATGCGCGGCAGTCGATGCATCGCATTCTCCATGGAATGGACGACCGATTGATCGTCATCATCGGGCCCTGCTCGATTCATGATCCGAAGGCAGCGATCGAGTATGCGGGACGGCTGATCGAGCAGCGCAAGCGGTTCGCGGGGGAACTGGAGATCGTGATGCGGGTGTACTTCGAGAAGCCGCGCACCACGGTCGGCTGGAAGGGGCTCATCAACGATCCGTACATGGACAACAGCTTCAAGATCAACGACGGGTTGCGGACCGCGCGGAAGCTGCTCATGCATATCAATGAGCTCGGGTTGCCTGCGGGTACCGAATACCTCGACATGATCAGCCCGCAATACATCGCCGACCTCATTTCCTGGGGCGCGATCGGGGCGCGGACCACGGAATCGCAGGTTCATCGCGAACTGGCTTCCGGATTGTCCTGTCCCGTCGGATTCAAGAACGGCACCGACGGCAACGTGAAGATCGCCGTCGACGCCATCAAGGCGGCCTCGCAGCCGCACCATTTCCTCTCGGTGACGAAGGGCGGGCATTCGGCGATCGTTTCCACCGCAGCCAATGAGGATTGCCACATCATCCTGCGCGGCGGGAAGACCCCCAATTACGATGCGGACAGTGTCAATGCCGCGTGCAGCGATATCGGCAAGGCGGGTCTGGCTGCGCGCCTGATGATCGATGCGAGCCATGCGAACAGCTCGAAGAAGCACGAGAACCAGATTCCGGTTTGCGAGGACATCGGACGCCAGCTCGCTTCCGGCGATGAGCGCATCGTCGGCGTGATGGTGGAATCGCATCTCGTCGCCGGACGGCAGGATCTGAAGGAAGGATGCGAGCTCACCTACGGGCAAAGCATTACCGATGCTTGCATCGGCTGGGACGAGAGCGTGAAGGTGCTGGAAGGGCTCGCGGAAGCGGTCAGGCAGCGGCGAGTGGTACGCGGCGGCGGCAATTGACGCGCACCGTATGCGCCTTTTTCGATGACCCTGCCGGTCCTTCCGGCAGGGTCATCGAACATTCCGCGCGTTTGAAAATGCCGGCGGACGAGCGGCCGCCCGAGGAGCGAAGCGGATCATCGACCTGACCCGTTCCGCTCGTGGCTCCACAGAACATCGGTCCCGCCGTCGGCCCTGTTGAACACGCGCGCGAGAACAAACAGCAAATCCGACAACCGGTTCACATACTTGCGCGGCGCCTCATTCACGCCGGCGGTATCTCCACGGCCGAGCGCCACGATCGCGCGCTCCGCCCTCCGGCAAACCGTGCGCGCGACATGCGCCACCGCCGCCGCCCTCGACCCGCCCGGCAGAATGAATTCCTTCAACGGCGGCAGCGTTCCGTTGTACTCCGCGAGCCACGCATCGAGCTGCGCCAGATGCGACTCCCGAATCATCGAATGCCCGGGAATCGACAACTCGCCGCCGAGATCGAACAGATCGTTTTGAATCTGCGTCAGCACGTCCCGCACATCGGACGGCAGAGGCTCGCAGAGCAGCACTCCGAGCGTCGAATTCAGCTCGTCCACGTCTCCGATCGCGGCGATCCGCGCATCGTCCTTCGGCACGCGGCAGCCATTCCCGAGACCCGTGGTGCCGTCATCGCCGGTGCGCGTGGCGATCTTGCTCAGGCGGTTGCCCATCATCTCTCCCTGCATCGCTGATACGTTGACGAAAACCGACCCATTATAGGCACGCTCGCGCCCCCGGGAGCCCTGCCGACCGGGCGTCCTCCAGAGGGCGTAAAATGGGATGAACTGACACCCACGCGCTGCCCGCTCAGCACCCAGACAAAAAACACAGCTGTACCGCACGGAGACACGCTCGTGAACCACCCCCGCAGAACAGAGCGCATTGCGCCGTCCCTTCCCCGCCGCGCTGCTCGACACGCTGAAGGCTCGCTTCGGCGAGCGCGCCACGACTGCACAAGCCGTGCGCGAACACCACGGCCGCGACGAGTCGCCGTTCGACCCGCAACTCCCCGATGCCGTGGTCTACGCGCGCAGCACGGAGGAAGTAAGTGCAGACCATCGTCAGGCTATGCGCCGGGCACGACGTCCCGATCATTTCCTACGGCAACGGCTCCTCGCTCGAAGGCCACCTGCTCGCGGTGCACGGCGGCGTCTCGATCGACCTGTCCGAGATGAACCAGATCGTCTCGATCAACGCCGAAGACCTGACCGCCACCGTCCAGCCCGGCATCTCGCGCAAGCAGCTGGACGAGGCCCTGCGCAACTCCGGGCTCTTCTTCCCGATCAACCCCGGCGCGGACGCGAGCATCGGCGGCATGTCGGCGACGCGCGCCTCCGGCACCAATGCCGTGCGCTACGGCTCGATGCGCGAGAACGTCCTCGCGCTCACCGTCGTGCTCGCCGATGGCCGCGTCATCAAGACCGGCACGCGCGCGCGCAAATCGTCTGCGGGATATGACCTGACGCGCCTGTTCGTCGGCTCGGAAGGCACGCTCGGCGTCATCACCGAAATCACTGTGCGCCTCTATCCGCAGCCCGAAGCGATTTCGGCCGCCGTGTGCGCGTTCCCGTCGATGGGCGACGCCGTGCGCGCCGTCATCGAAACGATCCAGATGGGCGTGCCGATCGCGCGCGTCGAGTTCGTCGACACGCTCGCCGTACGCGCGATCAACCGCCACTCGAACCTGACGCTGCGCGAAGCGCCGATGCTGTTCTTCGAATTCCACGGCACCGAATCCGGCGTGCAGGAGCAGGCGCGGACCGTGCAGGAAATCGTCGCGCAGAACAAGGGCGAGGACTTCGAATGGGCGACGCGCCCCGAAGACCGCAGCCGCCTCTGGAACGCGCGCCACAGCGCCTACTTCGCGATGCTGCAACTGAAGCCCGGCTGCCGCGCCGTCACGACCGACGTCTGCGTGCCCATTTCCCGTCTCGCCGAATGCGTCGAGGAGACGGAAAAGGATCTGCGCGGCTCGTACTTGCCGAGTCCGATCGTCGGCCACGTGGGCGACGGCAACTTCCACGTCGCGATGCTGCTCGATCCCGGCAAGCCGGAAGAACTAGAGGAAGCCGAGCGCATCAATCGGCGCATCGTCGCGCGCGCTGGAGATGGGCGGCACCTGCACGGCGAGCACGGCATCGGCCTGCACAAGATGGACTTCCTGATCGACGAGCACGGCGAGGACGCCATTGCCGTGATGCGCTCGATCAAACAGGCGCTCGATCCGAAAAACATGATGAACCCGGGGAAAATCTTCGCTTTCGAAAGCTGAGGAAGTCGCGCAAAATAGGCGAATCAAAATGAGCGCCGCCAGGCATCACAGGCGCCGTGAGAAGACATGAACGCACCCGACGAGCTCAAGTCGGAGCAGATGTCGCCCAGCATTGCGCACGCTGACGCGCCCGAGCTGACCGAAGAGCAGCTCGCCGCGCGTCAGCGCGAAGTCGTGCAGGCGCTGATGGCCGTGCTGCCGACGCATTGCCTGCTCTTTCGCGAGGAAGACACCGCCGCCTACGAATGCGACGGCCTCGCCGCGTACCGGCGCCTGCCGCTCGCGGTCGCGCTGCCGGAAACGGAGGCGCAGGTGCAGCGCGTCGTGCAGATCTGCGCGCGCCTTGGCGTTCCGATCGTCCCGCGCGGCGCGGGCACCGGGCTTTCTGGCGGCGCAATACCGATCCGGCACGGCATCGTGCTGTCGCTCGCGCGCTTTCGCAAGATCATCGAAATCGATCCCTACGCGCGTACCGCGACCGTGCAGCCCGGCGTGCGCAATCTCGCGATTTCCGAGGCCGCCGCGCCCTACGGCCTGTACTACGCGCCCGATCCGTCGTCGCAGATTGCCTGCACGATCGGCGGCAATGTGTCCGAGAACTCCGGCGGCGTGCACTGCCTCCAAATACGGGCTCACGGTGCACAACGTCCTGCGCGTGCGCGCGGTGACGATGGAGGGCGACGTCGTCGAGTTCGGCTCGCTCGGGCCGGACGCGCCGGGCCTCGACTTGCTCGCCGTGCTGATCGGCAGCGAAGGCATGTTCGCGATCGTCACGGAGATCACGGTCAAGCTGATTCCGAAGCCGCAGACAGCGCAGGTCATCATGGCGAACTTCGACGATGTCGTGAAAGGCGGCAACGCCGTCGCGGCGATCATCGCGGCGGGCATCATCCCGGCCGGCCTCGAAATGATGGACAAGCCCGCGACCCGCGCCGTCGAGCGTTCGTCAACGCGGGCTACGATCTCAATACCGCCGCGATCCTGCTCTGCGAGTCCGACGGCACGCACGACGAGGTCGCCGAGGAAATCGTCCGGATGACGGCCATGCTGCGCGAGTACGGCGCGGCGCGGCGCGCATCCAGATCTCGCACTCGGAAGCGGAGCGCCTGAAATTCTGGTCCGGCCGTAAGAACGCGTTTCCGGCGGCGGGCCGCATCTCGCCCGATTATTACTGCATGGACGACACCGTGCCGCGCCGCTCGATCGGGCCGCTGCTCGCGCGCATCGAGGAAATGGAGAAGAAATACGCGCTGCGCTGCATCAATGTGTTCCATGCCGGCGACGGCAACATGCATCCGCTGATTCTCTTCAACGACAACGATCTCGACGAATGGCACCGCGCCGAGGCCTTCGGCTGCGACATCCTGGAGTGTTGCGTCGAGCTGGGCGGCACGGTGACGGGCAAGCACGGCGTGGGCATCGAGAAAATCAATTCGATGTGCGTGCAGTTCTCGCCGGAGGAGCGCGACGCGTTCTTCGCGGTGAAGCGCGCATTCGATCCGCCGGGCTTGCTCAACCCCGACAAGGGCATCCCGACGCGCGCGCTGCGCCGAGTACGGCAAGATGCACGTGCGAGGCGGCCTGCTGCCGCACCCCGAGCTGCTGCCGCGCTTCTAGCGCCTCACGACGCGCGGCGCGCGTTCCGCTATCCATGTTTCTCCGAGTGCGACGGCGTTATGCGGCCGGTACAATCGACCGGACAGCCGTACGAAGCCGAATAGAATAGACAAGTCGAATACCGACATTGACGAACGAGCGGAACACCATGGAACAGGACGACATCGTCGCCGGCTGGTCGGAGAGGATCGCCCGGGCCACTGAGAGCGGCACGCTGCTTCGCATCCGCGGCGGCGGCACGAAGGACTGGTACGGCCAAACGCTCCAGGGAGAGATCCTGGACACGCGCGCGTATCGCGGCATCATCGCCTACGATCCGGCGGAGCTCGTCATCACCGCGCGAAGCGGAACGCCGCTGGCCGAAATCGAAGCGGCGCTGAGAGAACACAACCAGATGCTGCCGTTCGAGCCGCCCCACTTCGGCCGCAACGCCACGCTGGGCGGCTGCATCGCCGCGGGTCTCGCCGCGCCGCGCCGCGCGATTTCGTGCTCGGCGCCGTCGTCATGAATGGACGCGGACAGGTGCTGCACTTCGGCGGACAGGTCGTGAAGAACGTCGCGGGATACGACGTCTCGCGGCTGCTCGCCGGCACGCTCGGACTGATCCTCGAACTGTCGATCAAGGTGCTGCCGCGGCCCGTGGCGGAAGCCACGCTCAAGTTCGACATGCACGCCACCGACGGCGTGCGCAAGCTCAACGAATGGGACGGCCATCCGCTGCCGATCTGCAGCAGCGCGTGGCGCGACGGCACGCTCGCGTTGCGTCTCGCGGGCGCGGAAGCGGCCGTGAAGACCGTGCGCACCACGCTCGACGGCGAAGTGGTCGATGCCGTGGCCGACCGTTTCTGGATCGGCCTGCGCGAGCAGACGGATCCGTTCTTCGCGGTGATCGAGCCGCGCTCGGCGCTGTGGCGGCTCGCGCTGCCTTCGATCGCGGAGCCGCTGCATCTGCCGGGTGCGCAGTTGATGGAATGGGGCGGCGGACAGCGCTGGTGGATCACCGACACCGATCCGCAAACCGTGCGCATCAGCGCGAAGCAGGCAGGCGGCCACACGACGATCTTCCGCGCGGGCTCCGCCTACGATCGCAATGCGGGCGTGTTCACGCCGCTGCCCGCGCCGCTGATGAAGATTCATCGCGGGCTGAAGGCGGCCTTCGATCCGGCGCGCATCTTCAATCGCGCGCGGCTTTATCCCGATTTCTGAGCGAAGGCTTCCGGGCGTTCAACGGCAAAACGAAACGATGCAAACCAATCTCGCCGAATTCATCCGCGGCACGGCCGATGGCGACGAAGCCGATGCCATCCTGCGCAAGTGCGTGCACTGCGGCTTCTGCACGGCGACCTACCCGACGTATCAACTGCTCGGCGACGAGCTCGACGGGCCGCGCGGGCGCATCTATCTGATGAAGCAGATGTTCGAAGGCGCGCCCGTCACGCGCAGCACGCAACTGCATCTGGACCGCTGCCTCACCTGCCGCAATTGCGAAACGACATACCCCTCGGGCGTGCAGTACGGCAAGCTCGTCGAGATCGGGCGCAAGGTCGTCGAGGAGAAGGTCGAACGGCCGCTGCGCCAGCGCCTGCAGCGCCGCTTTCTCGCGAGCTTCCTGCCGAACAGCACGCTCTTCACGCCCGCAATGAAGCTCGGCCAGCAGTTTCGCGGCATTCTTCCGCGCAAGCTGCGCGCGAAGATTCCGCTGCCCGAGCGGCCGCTCGTCGTGCCGACAGGCAAGCACGCGCGCAAGATGCTGATGCTCGCCGGCTGCGTGCAGCCCGCGATGATGCCCAACGTCAACACGGCGACGGCGCGCGTGTTCGATGCGCTCGGCATCGAGATCGTCACCGCGCCCGAAGCGGGCTGCGGCGGCGCGATCCGCCTGCATCTCGGCTACAACGAGGACGCGCTCGACGACGTGCGCAACAACATCGACGCGTGGTGGCCGTACGTGGAAAGCGGCGTCGATGCGATCGTCATGAACGCGTCGGGGTGCGGCGCGACCGTGAAGGAATACGCACCTCATGCGCAACGATCCGGCGTATGCGGAGAAAGCGCAGCGCATCGTCGATCTGACGCGCGATCTGGCCGAAATCCTGCCGATGTACGAGGAGGAGCTCGTCTCGCTCGCGCGCCGCCGCGGCGTGCATACGGTCGCGTTTCATCCGCCGTACACGCTGCAGCACGGCCAGGAGATTCGCGGGCGCGGTGAGCAGCTGCTCACCGCGCTCGGGCTCAAGGTGCGCCTGTCCGCCGACAGCCACCTTTGCTGCGGATCGGCGGGCACGTACTCGGTATTGCAGCCGAAGCTCTCGTACACGCTGCTCAACCAGAAGCTCGACCAGCTGGAAAAGCTGGAGCCGCAGCTGATCGTATCGGCGAACGTCGACTGCATCGCGCATCTGCAAAGCGGCACGTCGACGCCCGTCACGCACTGGATCCAGCTCCTGGAGCATCTGATTTACGGATGAGCGATTCGTATAATGAGCGGATCGCTCCCATTGCCGCTTGAAGCATGTCAATCGCTCAACATCTCGAGGAAGTCCGGCAACGCATCGCGAAAGCCGCGCACGACGCCGCGCGCGATGCGTCGTCCGTCAGACTGCTCGCCGTCTCCAAGACCTTTCCCGCGAGCGACGTGCGCGCTGCCTTCGAGGCCGGCCAGCGCGCGTTCGGCGAAAACTACGTGCAGGAAGGCATCGCGAAGATCGCCGAGCTCGCCGACCTGCGCCGCGACATCGAATGGCATTTCATCGGGCCGCTGCAATCGAACAAGACGAAGCTCGCCGCCGAGCAGTTCGACTGGGTGCATTCGATCGATCGTCTGAAGATCGCCGAGCAGCTCTCCGCGCAGCGTCCGGAAGGCGCGCCCGCGCTCAACGTCTGCATTCAGGTGAACGTGAGCGGCGAGGCGTCGAAAAGCGGAGTCGAGCCAGGCGAGGCCGCCGCGCTCGCGCATGCGGTAGCCGCCCTGCCCGGACTGCGTCTGCGCGGCCTGATGGCGATTCCCGAACCCGCCGACACGCTCGACGCGCAACGCCAGCCGCACGCGCGTCTGCGCGAGCTGATGAACGCATTGCGCGCCGACGGCCTCGATCCCGACACGCTCTCGATGGGCATGTCCGCCGACCTCGAAGCCGCCGTGTTCGAAGGCGCGACGATGGTGCGCATCGGCACCGCGATCTTCGGCGCGCGTGATTACTCGCATTGATTCACCGCATTGACTCACTTTCTGCTCAACTCACCATGAAAATCGCATTCATCGGCGGCGGCAACATGGCCGCGGCGCTCATCGGCGGCCTCATCAAGCGCGGCGTCGCGCCGGCGGACATCTACGCCGTCGACATCAACGACGAAGCGCGCGAACGCACCGCGAAGCAGTTCGGCATCGCAACGGGCGCGGGCATCGACGCGAAGCTCGCCGGCTACGACGCCATCGTGCTCGCGGTAAAGCCGCAAGTGCTCAAGGGCGTGGCCGAAGCGCTCGCGCCGCATCTGTCGAAGCAGACGATCATCAGCATCGCGGCGGGCATCCGCGCGAGCAATCTGAGTCGCTGGTTGAACGGCTACGGGCAGATCGTGCGCACGATGCCGAACACGCCGGCGTTGATCGGCATGGGCGTGACCGGCCTCGCCGCGCTGCCGGGCGTCGCCGATGCCGCGAAGGTGCTCGCCTCGCAGGTGCTGGAAGCGGTGGGCACGGCCGTCTGGTTCGACGACGAAGCGAAGCTCGACGCCGTCACCGCGATCTCCGGCAGCGGCCCGGCCTACGTGTTCTACTTCATCGAAGCGATGCAGGAAGCGGCGCGCCGGCTCGGCATGGATGAAGCGCAAGGCCGCGCGCTCGCGGTCGCCACCTTCACCGGGGCGGCGCAACTCGCGGCGCAATCGGGCGAACCCGCGAGCGTGCTGCGCGAGCGCGTGACGTCGAAGGGCGGCGGCACGACGGCGGCGGCGCTCGCGTCGTTCGATGCGCAGGGCGTGAAGGACGCGATCGTGCGTGGCGCGCTGGCGGCAGAGGCACGGGCGAAGGAGATGGGGGACGAACTGGGCGCGGCTTGACAGCCGAACCGCTTTGCCATGAAAAAACGGCAGTTCATCGCGAGCTGCCGTTGGTCTTTTCAGGTGGCGCGATTCACACGGCCGCGTAATGCAGCGCGATTCCCGCGAACAGCATGCCGCCCAGCCAGTTGTTGTGCCTGAACGCGGCGAAGCAGGCCATGCGGTCGCGGCCGCGGATCAGCACGTAGTGATACGCCGCGCAGCCCGCGGCCGCGAGCCAGCCGAGCCAGTAAAGCCAGCCGAAGCCCAGCGCGGCGCCGATCCCGGCGTAGATCGCCAGCGTCGCCGCGTAGCAGAGCATCACGGCGAGCACGTCGTGGCGCCCGAAGGTGAGCGCGGACGTGCGGATGCCGATCTTGATGTCGTCATCGCGGTCGACCATCGCATATTCGGTGTCATAGACGACCGACCAGAACACGTTGGCAACGAGCATGGCCCACGCGAGCATCGGTACGTGGTTCTGCACGGCGGCGAACGCCATCGGAATGCCGAAGCCGAACGCGATGCCGAGATACGCCTGCGGAATCGCGAAGAAGCGCTTGGTGAACGGATACGTGCCCGCGACGAAGAGCGCGAACACCGACAGCTCCTTCGTGAGCGTGTTGAGCGACAGGATCAGCAGGAACGCGACGAGCGCGAGCGCCGCCGCGAGCGCCACGGCTTCCCACGCCTTGATCCTGCCCGACGTGATCGGCCGCCCGGCGGTGCGCTTCACATGGCGGTCGAAGTCGCGATCGGCGTAGTCGTTGATCGCGCAGCCCGCCGAGCGCATGAGAAGCGTGCCGACGATGAAGATGACGAGCAGCATCGGCGACGGACGGCCTGCCGATGCGATCCACAGCGCGTTGAGCGTCGGCCACAAGAGCAGCAGGCTGCCGATGGGCTTGTCGAGGCGCACGAGGCGCATGTAGAGCGGGAGACGGGCGAACATGGCGGCGAGATGCGAGGAAAACGCGATGCGGCTATTTTAGAACAGCGTGCAGGCGCGGGCTTTCATGCCGGCATCAGAAGCAAAAACCCCGCGTCGCCGCGGGGTTTTTGGACTTGCCCCCGCAAAAGCCGGACATGCGGTGACGCTTAAATTTTGAGGTAGTCTTCTGCCTATGTTTTAAGCCTAGTCACAACGTGGAACCTCTATTGCGCTGCGTCATTGAATTAGCACCCTGTCTGTGTTCAGATACAGGTCATGGGTCAAAATGAACCTGACAGATATCGAACGTGAGCAACTGTTGTCGGCGGCGCGCAGCCGAACGGTGCGTGCGGCGGACGTGCGACGCGCAAAGTTGATCCTGATGCTCGAGGACGGCGAATCGCGCGACAGTATCATGCGCACACTGGGTTGCGATTCGCGCTTCATCGCACGCTGGTCGGGGCGCTTCCTCAGCGAGCGACTAGCCGGCATGTACGCCCGGCACCGCGGGCGGGCGCCTACGCAGCCACCGGCCAAACTGGAAGCGCGGGTGCTCAAGTGCACCCTCAAGCACAAACCCGCCGACGGTTCGACACACTGGAGTAGCTACAAGCTCGCAGCAGAACTCGGCGACGTATCGGTCTCGGCCGTGCAGCGCATCTGGCGCAAGCACGGCATCAAGCCGCAGCAGTTGGAGCGGCACATGGTCTCCAACGACCCGGACTTCGAGACCAAGGCAGCCGACGTGATCGGGCTGTACCTGAACCCGCCGGCGCACGCAGCGGTGTTCTGCGTGGACGAGAAGACCGCGATCCAGGCACTCGATCGCAAGGACCGTATGCTGCCGCTGTCGCCCGGGCGCGCCGAGAGTCACGGCTTCGAGTACAAGCGCAACGGCACGCTCAGCCTGTTCGCGGCGTTCAATACTGCCACCGGCGAGGTGCTGGGCAAGACGGTGGCGCGCCACACCAGCGAGCAGTTCGTGGCCTTCCTGACCGACGTCGTCGCCAGCCAGCCCAAACGCCGGGAAATCCACGCGATCTGCGACAACGTCAGCAGCCATAAGACGCAGCGGGTTGCCGACTTCCTTGATGCGCAGCGCAACGTGCACCTGCACTTCACGCCGACCTACTCGTCGTGGCTCAACCAGGTGGAGAACTGGTTCTCGCGCATTCAGCGTGAAGTGATCGCTCGCGGCATCTTCACTTCGGTGAAGGATTGGGATCGCAAACTGATGCCGATACATCCGCGAACACAACAAGAACCCGAAACCGATCAAGTGGAAATATGACGATCCTTCGCGCCGGATTCGACCAGTGCCAATTCAATGACGCAATGGAATAGACCACGCCAAGCAATGCCTTGAGTTGCGCCGCTTTCGACCGGCTGACGGGCACCAGCGTCTGCTCGGCCCCTGCCATCACGAGGCTCATTCCGTCGTCGGTCTTCACGAGCTCGACGGCGCAGGACAGGCTGACGATGTGGCTGCGATGCACCCGCAGATAGATGCTGTTGTCGAGCCGCAGCTCGAGATCCGCCAGCGACAGATTGGACAGGTAGCGATCATCCTTCGTGATGATGATCGTGTAGTATCCGTCTCCCTGAAAACGCACGATGTCCTTCAGGTCGATCAGGATCACGCAGTTGCGCCGATATACAGGAATCTTGAGCAGCCGGCGCGGCGCGTATATCTGGCGCTTCGGGGAGGCGCTCAGCGGGCTCCGTCGTGATGTCCGTGACGTCGTAGAAGATCATGCAGGTGCCGCAGATGCCGTTGCGGCCCGACATCTTCGAGACCTTGATCATCAGGATCCGGTCAGGGATGTTGATCATCATCGCGAGCGGTGGCGGGGACTTCACCGGGCATCCGCCCGCGTCCTGCGATTGCAGCAGAAAGCGCAGCTTGTCCCGGCTCTTCTGCGGATGGAGCTGCACCACGTTGATGCCGTGCAGGCTGTCGGGCTTGACGCCGAGCGACTGCTCGGCGTCAAGCCCGAGGATCTGCATGGCGACGTCGTTGAAGGCCGTCACGTGACCCTGCGCGTCCAGCCAGACCATCCCGGGATTGAACTGCTCCAGCTTGTGTTGAAACGTTTCGTGGTAGCGCGGCCTTGACGTCGGCTGGTCTGGTATCGGGGCTTGCTCCAGCGGATTCATCGAAGGTCTCCTGTCCTGGTGGAATTCGGCCCGATTTCGGGTGATTCCTGTCTTCTTTCTTTGTATGTCCTTTCCGAATTTCACGCAAGCTTCGGCGGGGTTCGCGCAGACAAAACCGCCATTCGGGAACGCGCGTCGAATGGCTGCGGCGTTCTGTGCATTCCGCGCGTTGCCGGCACGTGTTCCGCGCAGCGCCGTCTGAGCCGGCGAGCGTGGTCGCGGGGCGTCGGCATGAGGATCGGGTTCGCCGCGCGCGATTGGCAGGACGCGGCCGCCCGGAATTCACGCGGCGTCGCTGCAATTCACGCGCTGATTCGACCGTTGACGAACTCGCGTTGAATTGCTGCGGCACGTTATGAAATGCTGGGTCGTCGTGGCTACGCGCAAACGGAGACGAGCGTGATTCCCCGTTCATTCGAATACCACGCGCCGGCGAGCCTGCCCGAGGCGCTGGCGCTGCTGAACCGGCACGGCGACACGGCGAAGCTGCTGGCGGGCGGCCACAGCCTGTTGCCGATGATGAAGCTGCGCTTCGCGGTCCCCGATCATCTGATCGATCTCCGCAAGCTCGCGGAGCTGAAGGGCATCCGCGAGGCCGGCGACGAAATCCGCATCGGCGCGATGACCACGGAGAACGAGCTGATCTGGTCGACGCTGCTGCAGGAGAAGTGTCCGCTGCTCGTCGAGGGCGCGCGGTTGATCTTCGATCCGCAGGTGCGCTATCGCGGCACGATCGGCGACGACATCTCGCACGCGGATCCCGGCAACGATCATCCGGCGCTGATGATCGCGCTCGATGCGTTGTTCGTGCTGGCGGGCGCGCAAGGCGAGCGCGTCGTGCCGGCCGACGGCTTCTTTCTCGGCACCTACATGACGCTGATGGAGCCCGGCGAAATCATGACCGAAATCCGCATGCCCACGCCGGCGCCGGGTACGGGCTACTGCTACGCGAAGTTCAAGCGCAAGACCGGCGACTTCGCGACGGCCGCGTGCGCCGTCACGCTGACGATGCGCGCGGGCGCCGTGAGCGACGTGCGCATCGTGCTGACCAACGTCGCGCAGGCGGCCTTGCGCGCGAGCGATGCCGAAGCGGCGCTGCGCGGCGCGCCGCTCGACGAACGGCACGTCGACGAGGCCGCGCGGCTCGCGATGGGCATCTGCGAGCCAGTCGAGGATCTGCGCGGCGACGTCGAGTACAAGATCGCGATGGTGGGCAACCTGTGCCGTTGCACCGGCTACCAGAACATCGTGAAGGCGGTGCAGTACGCAGCGCGCAAGCTGCGCGGCGAGACGGTCGAGACCTCCCATCCGCTCCTCGCCGAAATCGCGGCGCATTGATCCGGGGAGGCCGTCATGGGCAACATCGAAACCGGTCTCGACCGCGTCGCCGCGCTCGAGGGGATGGGCTGCTCGCGCAAGCGACGCGAAGACCCGCGCTTCATTCAGGGCAAGGGCACCTACGTCGACGACATGAGGATGCCGGGCATGCTGTTCGGCGTGATGGTGCGCAGCCCGTACGCGCACGCGCGGATCGTGAAGATCGACAAGAGCCGTGCGCTCGCGCACCCCGGCGTGCACGCCGTGCTCACGGCCGGCGACCTGAAGTCGCTGAAGCTGCACTGGATGCCGACGCTCGCGGGCGACGTGCAGGCCGTGCTCGCCGACGAGAAAGTCGCGTTCCAGAACCAGGAGGTCGCGTTCGTCGTCGCGGACGATCGCTACGTCGCGGCGAATGCCGCGGAGATCGTCGAAGTGGAGTACGAGGAGCTGCCCGTCGTCGTCGATCCGCTGCGCGCGCTCGAGCCCGACGCGCCCGTGATCCGCGAGGACATCCGCGATCGCGAGACGGGCGCGCACGACGCGCGCCGCCATCCGAACCACATCTTCACGTGGACCATGGGCGACAAGGACAAGACCGCGCGCGCGTTCGACAACGCGGACGTCACCGTCACGCAGCAGATGTGATACCCGCGCGTGCATCCGTGTCCGCTCGAAACCTGCGGCTGCGTCGCGTCGTTCGACAAGGCGCGCGGTGACCTGCTCGTCTACATCACGTCGCAAGCGCCGCACGTCGTGCGCACGGTGGTCGGCATGCTCTCGTCGATTCCGGAGTCGAAGATCCGCATCGTCTCGCCGGACATCGGCGGCGGCTTCGGCAACAAGGTCGGCGTGTATCCGGGCTACGTGACGTCGATCGTCGCCTCGATCGTGTTCGGGCGGCCGGTGAAGTGGATCGAGTCGCGCTCGGAGAACCTGAGCTCGACCGCGTTCGCGCGCGACTATCACATGACCGGCGAGCTCGCGGCGGACAGCACCGGCCGCATCAAGGCGCTGCGCGTGAACGTGGTGGCGGACCACGGCGCATTCGACGTCTGCACCGACCCGACCAAGTGGCCGGCGGGCACGTTCCACGTCTGCACCGGTTCGTACGACATTCCGAATGCGTTCGTCGCGGTCGACGGCGTCTACACGAACAAGTTTCCGGGCGGCGTCGCGTACCGCTGCTCGTTTCGCGTAACCGAGGCGGTCTATCTGATCGAGCGGATGGTCGACGTGCTCGCGCAGAAGCTCGGCATCGACAAGGCAGAGATCCGCCTGTGCAATTTCATCCGCAAGGAACAGTTTCCGTACACGACGCCGCTGGGCCTCGAATACGATTCGGGCGACTACGAGCCCGCGCTCAGAAAGGTGCTGGCCGCGGTCGATTATCCGGCGCTGCGCGCCGAGCAGGCGCAGCGCCGCGCGGATCCCGCCGCCGAATGGCTGATGGGCGTCGGCATCGTGACGTTCACCGAGATCGTCGGCGCGGGGCCGTCGAAGATGTGCGACATCCTGGGCGTCGGCATGTTCGATTCGTGCGAGATCCGCGTGCATCCGGACGGCTCGGCGATCGCCCGGATGGGCACGATCACGCAGGGCCAGGGGTACCAGACGACGTATGCGCAGATCATCGCGTCGGAGGCGGGGATTCCCGCGTCGGTGATTACCGTCGAGGAGGGCAACCTGCTCGGCGGCACGCTGATGGACTACTTCGTGCCGACGGCCGTCGAAACGCCGCACTGGGATACCGATTTCATCGTGACGCCGTCGCCGCATCATCCGATCGGCGCGAAGGGGGTTGCCGAATCGCCGCACGTCGGATCGATTCCGTGCTTCACGTCGGCGATCGTCGACGTGTTCGCGCACCTGGGCGTCACGCACATGAACATGCCGCACAACGCATTTCGCGTGTGGCAGCAGAGCCGCGCGCTCGGACTCACGAGGCAGTGACGCGCGCGCCACAGTCAGGAGCCGCCAGTGAAAGTCGTCATCGAAAAGATAGTTCCGCTCGCCTCGACGGTCGACACCGCATGGCAGTGTCTGCAGGACATCGAGGCGGTGGCCGGCTGCATGCCGGGCGCGCAGATCACCGAGCGCATCGACCCGACGCATTACGGACCGTGACGGTGCACGTCGGGCCGGCCACGATGTCGTTCAAGGGCGGCATCGAGGTGCGGGAGCTCGACCCGGCGCAGCGCACGCTGCATCTGACCGGCAAGGGCTCGGATTCGACCGGTACGTCGGGCACGTCGACGGATCTCGTCGCCGGCATCCAGCCGGCGGAGGCGGGCTGCAAGCTGACGGGAAAAAGTGAGGTCGCGATGAGCGGCAAGGCGGCGGCCTTCGGCGGGCGCATGATGCAGACGGTGGCGGATCAGATCCTCAGGCAGTTCGCCGCGAACTTCGCGGCGCTCACAGAACGCGTGGCATCGCAGCCGGCCGCCGCGCGCCAACGAGCTGAACGGGCTTGCGCTCGCGTGGGCGACGGTGCGGGACTGGGTGCGCGGGCTGTTCTCCCGCAAGACCGCATGAACGCGACGACGATCCGCGCGAGGCCGCGATGCATTCCGACCGCATGAGCGAAGTGCTCGAGCTGCAGCAGCGCCTGGACCGCCACGGCTATATCGCCGAGCGCAGTCTCGCCGCGACGCTGCTGCTCGCGACCGACATGCGGCGGCCCTTGCTGCTCGAAGGCGAGGCGGGCGTCGGCAAGACCGAGGTCGCGAAGGCGCTCGCGCGCCTGTCGGATACGCGCCTGATCCGCCTGCAATGCTACGAGGGGCTCGATGTTCATTCGGCGCTGTACGAATGGAACTATCAGCGCCAGCTGCTGGCGATCAAGTTGCTCGAGCAGGATGCGCGGCCGATGCCCGAGAAGGAGCAGGACATCTTCTCCGAGCGCTATCTGTTGAAGCGCCCGCTGCTCGATGCGATCACGACCACGCCCGCCGCCGTGCTGCTGATCGACGAGATCGACCGCACCGATGAAGCGTTCGAGGCGTATCTGCTGGAGCTCCTCTCCGACTTCCAGATCTCGATTCCCGAGCTCGGCGTGATTCGCGCGGTGGAGCGGCCGGTCGTGATCCTGACGTCGAACGGCACGCGCGAGATTTCCGACGCGCTGCGCCGCCGTTGCCTCTATCACTACGTCGACTATCCGGACTTCGCGAAGGAACTCGCGATCGTGCGCGCGCAGGCGCCGCAGATGCCCGCGAAGCTCGCGCAGCAGGTCGTCGAGTTCGTGCAGACGGTGCGGCAGATGGATCTGCGCAAGAAGCCCGGCATCGCGGAAACGCTCGACTGGGCGGCGGCGCTGCTGCGTCTGGGCGTGAGCACGTTCGACGCGGCCGGCATCGAGCGCATCATGGATTCGCTGTCCGCGCTCGTGAAGACGCGCGAGGACCGCACGGGCTTCACCCGGTCCGTCGTCGAAAAGCTGGCGGCCGCATGTTGACCGGGCGCGCTCGTTCCTCCGCTCCCGGGCTCGCGGATATGCTCGCTTCGCGCTACGTCGGCTTCGCCGGCTGGCTGCGGGAGAACGGCTTTCGCGTGACGGGCAGCGACATGGCGGCGGCCATGGAGGTCGCGCAGCGCGTCGGCCAGTTCGATCAGCCGCTCTTGCGCTGGAGCCTGCGCGAGCTCCTGTGCTCGCGTGCGGAGGAATGGCGGCGCTTCGACGTGCTCTTCGACGCGTACTTCCTCGCGCCGAACCGCACGGTGTTCGTCGCGAGCGAGGCGGGCGGCGCGGGACCGATCGCGCTGGAAGGCAGGCGCGACGACATGGCGGGCGACGGCAGCGAAGGCACGCCGCTCGCGCTCGCGGGGCGCGGCGCCGACGCGGGGCACACCGATGGCAGCACCGCCGAGCACGGCGCGAGCCGCGAGACGTCGCTGCTGCATGCGGATTTCCGGCATCTGCATCAGCCGGATGCGCTCTATACGATCGACGAGGCGATCCGCCGCTTCGTCGCGCGGCTGCGCGGCCTTCAGGTGCGCCGCGAGCGCCGCGCGACGGCGGGCCGCCTGATCGACATGGCGCGCACCGTGCGCCTGAGCGTCGCGCATGGCGGCGTGCCGTTCGAGCTCGCGCGCCGCCGCCGCCGGCAGCGCGTGAAGCCGCGCATCGTGATGCTGCTCGACGTGAGCCGGTCGATGAGCCTCTACAGCTTCTTCTTTCTGCGGCTCGCGCGCGTGATCAGCGCGCGCCTGTCCGACGTGCACTGCTTCATCTTTCATACGCAGCTTGTCGGCATCGGCCAGGCGCTGCGCGACGCCGATCCGTGGCGCTCGCAGGAGCGGCTGCAGATGCTTTCGCTCGGCTGGGCGGGCGGCACGCGCATCGGCGACAGCATCGATGCCTTCAACCGGCAGCACGCGGCCGCGCTGCTGCATTCGCGTACCGCGGTCGTGATCGTCAGCGACGGCTACGACGCCGGCGAGCCGTCGCGTCTCCAGGAGGCGCTGCGGAGCGTGCGGCGGCGCTGTCGCTGCATCGTGTGGCTCAATCCGCTCGCCGGCCGTCCGGGCTTCACGCCGAGCAGCGCGGGCATGCCGGCGGCGTTGCCGTTCCTCGACCTGCTGGCGGGCGCGGCGGATCTGGACAGTCTCGAACGCGTGCTGCCCCGCGTGCTGTCCTTCCTTCAGTGAGTTCTATCGAGTCCTAGCGAGCGCCGCCATGCATGCCATAGAAAACGCCACGCTCTCGTCCGACGCGCTGCTGCGGCTAGAGCAGCGCCTCGCCGACGAAGCGCGTCTGTTCGCGGTGGCGACTGTGATCTGCGCGCTGCCGCCCACGTCGTCCTGGGTCGGCGCGCAGGCGATCGTCGAGGGCGACGGCACGCTGCACGGCTGGATCGGCGGCGGCTGCGCGCGCGATCGTCGTGCAGGCCGCGCTCGACGCGATGCGCTCGGGGCAGCCGAAGCTCGTGCGCATCAGCAACGCGGAAGTCGAACCGGAGCGCGGGGTCGAACATCACGCGATGCCGTGCGCGAGCAACGGCACGACCGAGCTCTTCATTCATCCGTCCGTGCTCGCACCCGTGGTGCTGATACTCGGCGCCACGCCCGCCGCGCTCGAGGCGTTCGTGCTCGCGCAGCGGATGGGGTTGCGCGCGTACCCGGCCGCCCCGACGACGGAGCCGTTCGCGGCGCTCGGTGCGCCGCGCGCGATTCGCGGCTTCGACGCGCAGGCGTTCCGGGAGCTCGATCCGCAACTGATTCTCGTCGCGACCCAGGGAGACGGCGACGAAGACGCGCTCGAGGTCGCGCTGCGCACGGTGGCAAGAGGCGTGCTGCTGATCGGGAGCCAGCGCAAGGCGGATCGGCTGTGCGCGACGATGCGCGAGCGCGGCATCGACGAGGCGCGGCTCGCCGCGCTGCATGCGCCGGCCGGCCCGCGCATCCGCGCGCGCACGCCGCAGGAGATCGCGCTCGGCGCGGTCGCGGGGCTCGTCGAGCTGCGCAGGACGCTGGAAGCGGATGCGGTCGGCCGAGCCGCGCGCGGTGCCGGCCATGCCGCCGTGCGAAGCGATGGCGCCGGTTGCGCCGCCCGTGCGCTATGTCAATCCCGTGTGCGGGATGGCGGTCGATATCCCGACGGCGAAACGAAACATGTCGTGGAGCGCGACGGACAACGGGTCTATTTCTGCTGCGACGGCTGCCGGCAGGAGTTCGAGCGCGCGCCGGAGCGGTATCTGGCGAGCGCGGTGAAGGAGGAGAAGCCGCGGGAGGCGGTATGAACCCGGACCGCGCAGCGGATCTGCCGGCGTTTTCCGCGGTGCTGCTCGCGGCCGGCACGTCGTCGAGAATGCAGGGCCGGCACAAGCTGCTGTTGCCGGTCGGCGGCGAGGCGGCGGTGCGGCGGACGGCTCGCGCGCTGCTCGCGGCCGGACCGCGGGAGGTGGTCGTCGTGACCGGCTTCAACGGGCGCGCGATCGTCAACGCGCTCGACGGTCTGCCACTGCGCTTCCAGTTCAACCCGTGCTACGCCGACGGACAGATGACGTCGGTGGCGGCGGGCGTCGCGTCGCTGAATCTGAACACAGACAGGGTGCTAATTCAATGACGCAGTGCACTACCAGTACGATCCGCAGGGCGGCCTCTTCAATCCGGTGCCCACCGCGGGCACGATTCTGCCGAACGTCAACGGGCACATTTCATCGCACGACTATCTCGGCAATCCGGATACGGATCGATTCAAGCGGCAGCAATTCACCATCGGCTATCTGTTCGAGCACGCGTTCAACGACACGTGGAAGATTCGCCAGAGCGCGCGTTATCTGCATCAGGACATCCAATTCTATCAGAACTCGATCTTCGGCGCGCTCGCGGCCGATCAGCGCACGGCGGGCCTCTTCACCAACAATAACGGACGAGCATCTCGCCAACTACACGATCGACACGCAGGCCGAGGCGAAATTCAGCACCGGCGCGGTCAACCAGACGCTGTTGTTCGGCTTCGACGTGCAGCGCGTGACGAACCGCGTCAGCCGCGGGTTCGCGCTCGGCACCATCGACATTTTCGCGCCCGACTACAGCGCCGTGCCTTACGTGCCCGATACGACGAAGCAGTACATCGGGCAGACGCAACTGGGCGTGTACGCGCAGGATCAGCTTCGCTACAAGGGCTGGACGCTGACGCTCGGCGCGCGTCAGGACTGGGCGCGCAATGCCAGTACGACCGATGGCGAACAGACGCGCAGTCAGCAACATGCGTTCATGTGGCGCGCGGGCCTCTCGTATGAATTCGAGTCGGGCATCGCGCCGTACGCGAGCTTCGCCAAGTCGTTCGAGCCGGCCGCGGGCGTCACATTCGATGGTTCGCCGTTCCAGCCGACGCGGGGCAAGCAATACGAAGTCGGCGTGAAGTATCAGCCGAAGGGCTACAACGCGCTCTTTACGATCGCGGCATTCGATTTGCGTCAGACAAACGTGCAAACGCTCGACGACGCTCATCCGGGTTTCACGACGCAGTCGGGCGAGATCCGCTCGCGCGGCTTCGAAGCCGAAGCGCACATGAGTCTGACCGAAGGCCTGTCGATGATCGCGTCGTATGCGTATCTGAATCAGACGGTGATCGCGGCAGCAGCGGACGATCCGTCGCTCGGCAAGACGCCGCCGACCGGCGCGCCGATCAACATGGCGTCGCTCTGGATCGACTACACGTTGCAACGCGGCGATCTGCGCGGCCTGGGTTTCGGCGGCGGCGCACGCTACGTCGGTACGTCGGCGGGTGATCCGGGGAACACCTTCAAGGTGCCGAGCCACTTTCTCGTCGACGCCGCCGTTCATTACGATGTGCGCAACTGGCGCTTCGCGATCAACGCGAGCAACCTGTTCAATCGACAGTACATCGCGTACTGCAACAGCGTTACGCAGTGCTATTATGGCTCGGATCGATCGGTGATCGGGACGGCAAGGTACCAGTGGTAAATGTAAATGCAGACACTCTGGCATCTGTCTGGTCAAGGGCTCGCGCGCCCGGCTGCTCGTCGCCGCAGCAATGAGTCTCGCAAGCGGCTTCGGCAGCGCGGCACTGGTCGCGCTGATCAATCAGGCGCTGATCGCATCGCGCGACGAGATGGCGCATCTCGGGCTGCGCTTTCTCGTCATCAGCGTGATCGTACTGATTACCCGCACGGGTTCGCAGACGCTTTTCATGAGCCTCGGGCAGAACGCCAAGGCCAGTCTGCGCATGCGCACCATCTGCGCGAATATCGGAAGCGCCGTTCGCGCACGTCGAGCGGCAAGGGTCGGCGCGGGCGCTGAACGTGCTCACGCAGGATCTCGATTCGATCGTCGTGCTGTTCATCGGTTTGCCGGGACTCGTGATGAACAGCGCGGTGATCGCGGGCTGCCTGGCGTATCTCGGCTATCTCTCGTGGCAGATCCTGATGTTCGCCGCGGTGACAGTGCTGATCGGTGCGGCGGGGTTTCATGCGGCGAACGTGCGCGGGCTGTATCATTCGCGCAGTTCGCGGCAGCGCGAGGACACGCTCGTCGGTCGTTTTCGCGCGCTGTTCGACGGCGCGAAGGAACTCAAGCTTCATCGCGCGCGCATGCGTGAATTCGTCGACGATCTGCTGGCGATGAATGTCGAAGCAGTGCGCGTGCAGCGCACGCGCGGCTACGTGCTTTATATGGCGGCGTCGAGCTGGGGCAGCTTCATCTTCTTCGCGTTCATCGGCGGCGTGCTGTTCGTGCTGACGCGTTACGTGCTCGTGTCCGCGCATGTGATGTCCGGTTACGCGATGATCTTCCTCTACATGACCATGCCGATCGAAAGCGTGCTCTCGGCAATTCCGATGCTGAGCACCGCGCGTATCGCGCTGGAGCGTGTGGAACAGGTGAATGCGGATTTGCCCGCCGAAGCGAGCGCGGCCGTGGCAGACGCCGCGAGGTTCCGCAGCATCATGCTCGAAGGTGTCACGCATCGCTATTTCCGCGAAAAAGAGAACTCGGTCTTTACGCTCGGGCCGGTCGATCTGCGCTTCGCGCCGAGCGAACTCGTCTATCTGATCGGCGGAAACGGTAGCGGCAAGACCACGCTCGCGAAGATGATCGTCGGGCTGTACGCGCCGGAAAGCGGGCGCATTCTGCTCGACGGCGTCGAAGTCACGGAAGCCGGACGCGCCGCGTATCGCCAGCTTTTTCCGGTCGTGTTCAGCGATTTCTTTCTCTTCGACACCCTGCTCGGCATGCGCGTTCGGGATATCGACGCCAGCGCGCGCGCCTTGCTCGACGACCTGCAGCTCGCGCACAAGGTCCGCATCGAAAACGGCGTGTTTTCCACGCTCGATCTGCCGAAAGGCCAGCGCGAGCGGCTTACGTTGCTCGTCGCTTATCCCGAAGACAGGCCATTTTATCTCTTCGACGAATGGGCCGCCGATCAGGACCCGGTCTTCAAGGACGTGTTCTATCGCAGGCTCCTGCCCGATCTCAGGGCGAAGGGCAAGACGGTCGTCGTCATCACGCACGACGACCGCTATTTCCATCTCGCCGACCGCACCATCAAGCTCGACTTCGGCCGCGTGGTCGAACACGACGACATCGCATGAACATGAATCAGATACGCATGGGCGAAGCGCCGCTCTTCGAACTGAACAAGGTGCGCTTCGAGGCGGGCGCCGCGACGCTGCTCGACGATATCGATCTCGCCATCGAGCCCGAGCGCGTGACCGGGCTCATCGGACACAATGGTTCCGGCAAGACGACACTGATGCGTCTGCTCGCGCGTCATCACGCGCGCTTTACGGGCGCGATCCGCTTTCACGGCCGGCTTATCGCATCGTGGAAGCCGCGCGAATTCGTGCGCCGCGTGGCACATTTGCCGCAGAGCACGCCATCGACGGACGGCATGCGGGTGCGTGAACTCGTCGCGCTCGGGCTCTATCCGTGGCACGGCAGTCTCGGCGTATTCGGTGGCGACGATCGCGCACACGTCGCCGAGACCATGCGGATGACCGATGTCGCGCGCTACGCGGATCGCATGGTGGACAGTCTTTCGGGCGGCAAGCGGCAGCGTGTGTGGCTGGCGATGCTGATCGCGCAGGACAGCCGCTGCCTTCTGCTCGACGAACCCACGTCCGCGCTCGATATCGTGCATCAGGTGGAAGTGCTCGAACTCGTGCGCACGCTGTGCGAGCGGCGGCGTATCGCGGCGGTGATCGTGCTGCACGACATCAACATGGCGGCGCGCTTCTGCGACCGCATCGTCGCGCTGCGGCAGGAGCGCATCCTGATGCAGGGCGCGCCCGCCGAGATCATGACCGGCGCGAATCTCGAAGCGATCTACGGCGTGCCGATGAACGTGCTGCGCGATCCGTCGAGCGGCCGCGCGGTGGGAGTGCCGCGATGAGGCGCCGCGCGTTCGTACGCGCGCTTTGCGCGGCCGCGATGCTTCCACGCGGTACGTTTGCAACTACGTCACCGCGCGTGATTCCGCTGAGCTGGGACCTCGCGGAGATGCTGTTGTCGATCGGCGTGGCGCCCGTCGGATTGCCCGCGCCCGCATGGTACAGGAGCGGCGTCGTGGAGCCGCCGCTGCCCGCGGGCGTCGTGGACATCGGCCTCCTGTTCCAGCCGAACTACGATCTGCTCTATGAATTGCGGCCCGACCTGATCGTGGCGACGCCCGCGCATGCGCGCGTACGCGCTTCGTTCGAACGTATTGCGCCGACGCTCACGCTCGGCGCTTATATGAGCGATGCGAAGCCCTATCGCGCGATGCGTGACGAGGCGATGACGCTCGCCGAGCCTATCGGCCGCGCATCCGAAGCCGAAGCATTGCTCAGGCAAACCGATGTCGTGATCGACGAATCGCGTGCGGCACTTACGGCTGCCTACGCGCCGCTGCTCGTCGCGGAACCGGTCGACGACCGGCACTTGCGGCTATACGGACCCGGCAGCATGTTTGATGAACTGCTCGTCATGCTCGGCCTCGTCAACGCCGCCGGCGGCGCGCTCGTCAAGGGCGAGATGAGCATCGTCGAAATGGAATCGCTCGCGCGGGCGCCGCACGCCAATCTGCTATGGATCGGCCGCAATATGTGTCGTTCCGTCGAACTGCATCCGCGCTTGGGCAGCCTGCTGTGGATCGTGTCGCTCGCGGTCGCGGCGACGGCGACCTTGCTCACCCTCTACGCGATGCACGCGCAACTCGCGGGCGCGAGCCTGTGGGATGCGCTCATCAAGCCCGAGCCGGGCAATCTGCATCAGCTGATCGTGCATGAAAGCGCGATGCCGCGCCTGGCGATGACGCTGGTATGCGGCGCGGCACTGGCGCTCGCCGGCGCGGTCGCGCAGCAGGTGCTGTGCAATCCGCTTGCCGAGCCGATGACGCTCGGGATCTTCCCCCGGCTCCTATCTGGCGCTGTCCGTCGCCACGATCTGGGCGCCCGCGTGGCTCGCGTCGCAGCGCGAACTCATCGCGCTGGGCGGCGGCGCGATTGCGATGCTCGTCGTGTTCGCGCTTGCATGGCGACAGCGGCTGGCATCGCTCGCGGTGATTCTCGCGGGCATGATCGTGAGTCTGTATTGCGGATCGCTGAGTCTCGCGCTCGCGATCTCACATTTTCAACTGCTCGTCGGCTTGATGATCTGGGGCGGCGGCGCGCTCGATCAACAAGGCTGGCACGCGTGCGCCGCATTATTCATGCGACTTTGCGCGGCGATCGTCGTCGTGGCGTGGCTACGCCGTCCGCTCGGACTGTTCGAGGCGGGCGAGAGCACCGCGCGCGGACTCGGCGTATCGCTCGCGCGCACGCGTCTTGCGGCGCTCGGCCTCGCGGTCGCGCTGACGGCGTGCGTGGTGAGCGCGGTCGGGGTGATCGGTTTCATCGGACTGGGTGCGCCGACGCTCGCGCGATTCGCCGGTGCGCGACGCTTCCATGCGCGGCTGATCTGGGCGCCGGTGTTCGGCGCGCTCCTGTTGTGGCTGACCGATGCCGCCGTGCAGGCCATCGGCGCAACCGGCGTATTCGGCGCACGCCTGATTCCGACCGGCGCCGTCACCGCGCTCTTCGGTGCGCCGATGCTGCTTTGGCTGCTGCGTCAGTTGAAGTCGCGTCCGGATTTGCGCGGGCAGGAACAGGACGGCGTCGTGTCGACGCGCAGTGCGCGGCCGGTCGCTCTGCTCATTGCGGTCGCGCTCCTGACGGTGCTCGCCGTGCTCGCCTCGCTGACCATCGGACGCGGTCTCGACGGATGGCGCATCGCGAGCCTCGCGCAGGTGAGAGCGCTGGCGTTCTGGCATGTGCCGCATCTCGCGGCGGCGCTCGCCGCCGGCATCATGCTCGGCCTCGCGGGCGCACTGATTCAGCGCATGACGGGCAATCCCGTCGCGAGTCCGGATCTGATCGGCGTGAGTTCGGGCGGCGCGCTCGGTCTCGTCGTCGCGGTATTCACGTTTGCAGCGCCGGGGCCGCTGCATCTGTTCGCGACGTGCCTCATCGGCGCGCTGCTCACGCTCGCGCTGCTGCTCTGGTTCGGACGCCGCGCGACTTATGCGTCCGAGCGCCTGCTGCTGATCGGCGTGGCGATCGGCGCGCTCTTCCAGGCGGTCAGCGGCACGGTGACGGCGTCCGGCGATCCGCGCGCCGCCCTGGTTCTCAACTTCGTGGTCGGCTCGACCTACTACGTGCAGCCGCTCGCCTCGGCGATTGCGACGGGCGTCGCGCTGTTCGGCCTGATCGCCGCGCCGTGCTTCGCGCGCGTGCTGGAACTGCTTTCGCTCGGCGATACCACCAGCCGTTCGCTCGGCGTGCGCGTCGGGCTCGCGCGGCTCGGCGTGCTGTTGCTCGCCGCGCTGCTCACCGCGACGTCGACGATTCTGATCGGCCCGTGGTCGTTCGTCGGTCTGATGGCGCCGTATCTCGCGCGCTCGCTGGGCGTGACGCGTGCGCGAGCAGATGCTGGCGTCCGCATCGATCGGCGGCTTGCTGATGGTGCTCGCGGCATGGCTCGGGCGTCTCGTGCTGTTTCCGAACGAGATGCCCGCCGGCCTGATGGCCGCGCTGATCGGCGCGCCGTATCTGCTGTGGGCGCTGACGCGTAAAAAGGCGTGAGCCGCGTTCTTATTTGCTCGCGAGATACCGCTGCGGCGACTCGCCCGTGACCTGCCGAAACATGATGATGAACGCGCTCACCGTACTGTATCCCAGATCCGCCGACACGCGCGCCACCGACTGTCCGAGCGCCAGGCGCGTCATCGCCTCGGCTACACGCATCTGCTGACGCCACGCGCCGAACGTCAACTCGGTTTCCAGCTTGAAGCGCCGCGCGAGCGTGCGTCCGCTCGCGCCGAACTGCTCGCCCCAGAAATCGAGCGATTGCTCGGACGCCGGCGCATTCATCATGTGCTCGCAGATTCTCAGGAGCCGTTCGTCGCACGGCAAGGGGACGCCGGGTTCCTGCATGGCTTCGGAATCGGCGAGCACTTTCAGCAGCAGCGGCGCCGATAACGCCGCGCGGCTGCCCGGCGCGTAGTCGTCGCCGCCCGCGCTCAGTACGAGCGCGAGCTCGCGCAGCAGCGGTGGCGCGGCGAGTACCGCCGGCTCGCGCCAGCTCCACGGAAAGACCTCGGGTTCGAGGATAGACGCTGCACAGATCGATGTCGCCGATTGCGTGCAGTTCGTGATCGATATCCGACGGCAACCACAGCGCGCGCGATTGCGGCAGCGTCCACGTGCGCGTCGGCGTCAGCACGCGCACGACGCCGCGCACCGCGAATACCAGTTGCCTGTGCCGATGCTGATGCCAGCTCACCCGCTCGCCATGCCGGAAAGGCGTGACGGCGGCGGTGACCTGACGCGGCAGCGGGCGGCGCGTCATCGGGTACTGGCGGAGCAGGAATTCCTTCATTGCGGCCCGCGCGCGGCGTGCCGGCGCATGTCGAGAAATGGCGTCATATTGTCCAAAATTCGTTATCCGATGTCGGCCTTTCGGCGAGGTGAACGGCTATTCTCCTTTCCTGGCAAGGTTTCGCGCCGATTCGTCGCCTCAAGCAGGAATGCTTCTCATTATAGGACGCGGCATCGTCGAACAGCGCGCTGCCGGCGGTGGAGGTGAACGCGACACCCGATGCGACCACCGGCAGTGGTTCGTACTCAGGCCGCATGGCGACGGTCGCGGGCAAGACCGAGCAGAGCATCAGGGAAATTCCGGCATCCGTGTCGGTGCTGACGCGCCAGCGCATGGACGACCAGAATCTGACGACGATTCAGGATGCGTTGAAGTACGTGACAGGCGTGCAGTCGGTCGATTACGGCGACGGCACGGCCTACTACAAGGCGCGGGGCAATTTCCTCGGCATCCAGTTCGACGGCTTGTCGATGGTGAGCGGTCTGCAGTACCTGCAACAGTTCGATCTCGCGATGTACGACCGTATCGAAGTGCTGCGCGGTCCGTCCGGCGTAATGGACGGCGTGACGGACCCCGGCGGCACGGTGAATCTCGTGCGCAAGCGCCCGCAGGACACCTTTCATGTCTCGACCGAAACGCAGATCGGCTCGTTCGGCAGCGTGCGCCAGATGATCGACGTGACCGGCCCGCTCAACAAGGACCGCTCGTTGCGCGGCCGCGCGGTAATCGTCGGCAGCGACGCGTTGCAATCCGTCGACCGCACGCGCCAGAAAGAAGTAATGGCCTACGGCGCACTCGACTACGATTTCGATCCGCGCACCACGCTGTCACTGTCGGCGGGTTATCAGATCAATCCGATCAATGGACTCGACTGCGGCGCGAGCGGCGTCACCGATGCGGACGGCAATCTGCTCGGCCGCGTGCAGAGTTCGTACACGCAGAACTTCAGCCCGAGCTGGAACTACTCCTATACCTCGCTGGAGGAAGTCAACGGCAGCCTCGTGCATCGCTTCGAGAACGGCTGGAAATCGCAGACGACGCTGTTCTATCGTCATGAGCTCACGAAGGCGGATTACGCGTACGCCGGCCCCGGCGCGACGGCGGACGGCCTGACTTACTACGGCAAGCAGCGTCAGCGCAACACATACAACTGGTGGGGTGCGGATACCAGCGTGACGGGTCCGATTCACGCGTTCGGCCAGACCCACACGCTGACTGTCGGCGCGAACTACTCGCTGCTGACCGGCTCGGCGGATTCGGGTTTCGTCGCGCTGAACGGCCCGTTCGATGGACAGACCTTCAGTCTTTTCGATCCGAACGCGGTGCCGAAAACCGACGTGCCGTTCACGTTCGGGTCGAACAATCGTACCGAACAATACGGCATCTATGCGCAGGCCCGCATCAAATTGCTGACACCACTGACGCTCGTGCTGGGCGCGCGCGAGGCGTTCCTGCAGGAGCAGTCGCAATCGACGATTCCAGCCGTCGCGGACTGGGACACGTAAGCCCAGGTCAACCACCGTTTCCTGCCGAGCGCCGGGCTGGTGTACGACATCACGCGCTCGCTGACGGCTTATGCGAGCTACTCGCGCTTCCTGACCGCGCAGACCGCGTTGACCTACACCGGCGGCCTCTTGCCGCCGCGCTCGGGCGAGCAATACGAAGTCGGCCTGAAAAGCAGCTTCCTGGACAACCGCGTGACAACCACGGTGGCGCTGTTCCACATCAACGACAACAATCGCGCGATCACAGACCCGAACAACCCGACCGGCTCGATCGCGGGCGGTAAATCGACGGGCGAGGGTTTCGAGTTCGAAGTGGCCGGCCAGCCGTTGCCAGACTGGAATGTCTACGCAGGCTATACGTATCTCAACGTGAACTACGAGAACGATCAGCCCGACCTGACCACGGGCACCGATCCCAATGCATCTGTTCAAGCTGTGGACGAACTATCGGTTCTCGCAGGGCGCGTTGCGCGGCTTCTCGGTGGGCGGTGGCGTGCTGGCGCAGACACGCATCTCGCGCGGCGTGGAACAGGGCGCCTACGCGATCTTCAATGCACAGGTCGGCTATCAGTTCAACAAGCACCTGCAGGCGTCGCTCAATCTGAACAACATCTTCAATCGCGACTACTACATTCGTCCGCCGGGAAACTTTTTTATAGCGAGTTTGGCCAGCGTCGCAACCTGATGCTGACCGTTCGCTCCGACTTTTGATGCACGTGGCGCGGACGGAGAGGATGGATCCGAACCGCCCGCCCGAGCGATGCTTTTCTTTTCGGCCGGATCGCCGACACAGGCGTGCTCGCGAGCGCCCGGCCACACCACGTCCGTTTGCCCCGCGCAACGGGCGTGCTGACGCCGATATCCGCATGCTAAACTAATGTACATGCATACAGAATGTGAGCCTGCCTACACCGTCGCCGTGCGCGCGCTGTGCGAATTCACGGCGAAGCAAGGCGACCTCGATCTGCGCTTCACACCCACGCCGAGCGCGTAGGAAGGCGTCGCGGGCCACGTCACGGTCACGAGCCGGCGGCCGGCGGGATATCTGAAGGAGATTTTGCTCTCGGAAGAGCACGGTCCGCTGCGCGTACGCGGCCGCGCCGACGGCTACGATCCCGCACTCAACCGGCTCGAAGAGATCAAGACGTATCGCGGCAAGCTCGACTCCATGCCGCGGAACCATCGGCATCTGCACTGGGCGTAGGCGCGCGTGTACAGACATCTGATGTGCCGCAAGCTCGGTCTCGACGCAATCGAGATCGCGCTCGTGTATTTCGATGTCGTCGGTCAGACGGAAAGCGTGCTCGTCGAAACGCACACGGCAAGCGCCCTCGCCGTGCACTTCGAGGACCAGTGCGAGCGCTTCATCGCCTGGGCGCGGCAGGAGCTGGAACACCGAGCGGCAATCGCGTTTCCGCACGCGGATTTCCGTCCGGGACAGTGCGCGCTCGCCGAAGCGGTCTATCGCTCGGCGGTGTCGGGACGCTGCCTCGCCACGCAGGCGCCGACGGGCATCGGCAAGACGCTCGGCACGCTCTTTCCGCTGCTGAAAGCGTGGCCCGGGCAGCGGCTCGACAAGATCTTCTTTCTCACGGCGAAGAGCGCCGGACGGCAGCTCGCGCTCGATGCGCTGACGGCGCTCGCCGCGCGGCCTTTGCGCGTCGTCGAGCTCGTCGCGCGCGACAAGGCTTGCGAATATCCCGACCGCGCGTGTCACGGGGAATCGTGTCCGCTCGCGCGCGGATTCTACGATCGTCTCCCCGCCGCGCGTGCCGCCGCGCTCGGACGCCCGCAGCTCGATCGCGCGTCGATCGCGGAGGTCGCGCGGACGCACGAAGTCTGTCCGTACTATCTGAGCCAGGAACTGTCGCGCTGGAGCGATGTGATCGTCGGCGATTACAACTACTACTTCGATTCGAGCGCGATGCTCTTCGCGCTCGCCGAAGCGAACCGCTGGCGCGTGGCGGTGCTGGTCGACGAAGCGCACAACCTGGTCGAACGCGCGCGCGGCATGTACTCCGCGACGCTCGACCAGGCCGGCTTCAACGCGATGCGCCGCGGCGCGCCCGCATCGCTCGGAAAGACGCTCGGGCGCGTCGCGCGAAGCTGGAACGAGATGGCGCGCAATCAGCACGAGACGGGCGCCGAATACATGGCCTACGCGGAGCCGCCCGCGCGCTTCCTGACCGCGCTCGGCCAGGCCGTCTCGCAGATGACGGAAATGCTCGGCGAGTAGCCTGACGCGTTCACACCGGAAACCTTGCGCTTCTATTTCGATGCCGTGCATTTCACGCGCATCGCGGAGCGTTTCGGTTCGCACTCGATCTTCGACGTCACGCTCGGCGGCACGGGTTTCAGCGCGAAGAAGCGACCTGCCACGCTGTGCCTGCGCAACGTAATCCCGGCACCGCATCTCGCGCCGCGTTTCGCCAGCGCCCACAGCGTCGCGCTGTTTTCCGCGACGCTCACGCCCGCGCACTTCTACACCTCTACACCGATACGCTCGGGCTGCCGGCGTCGAGCGTGCGCGTCGACGTCGAGTCGCCGTTCAGCGCCGAGCAACTCGACGTGCACGCGATCGCCGATGTCTCCACGCGCTATCGCGACCGCGAGGCCTCGGTGGCGCGCATCGCCGATCTCATCGCCGCGCAGTTCTTTCGCGCCGAAGGCAATTACCTGAGCTTTTCGAGCAGCTTCGAGCATCTCGAGCAGGTTGCGGCGGCGCTCGCGGCGCGCCATCCGTCGGTTCCGTGCTGGCAGCAGTCGCGCGCGATGAGCGAGGCGGCGCAACGCGAGTTCCCCGCGCGCTTCGTTCCGGATGGGCGCGGCGTCGGCTTCGCGGTGCTGGGCGGTGCGTTCGGCGAGGCGGTTGATCTCCCCGGCACGCGGCTCATCGGCGCGTTCGTCGCGACGCTCGGCCTGCCGCCGCTGAATCCCCGTCAACCAGCAGATGAAAGCCTGCATGCACGAGGCGTTCGGCGAAGGCACGCCTACGCGTATCTTTTTCCCGGCCTGCAGCAGAAAGTCGTGCAGGCGGCCGGGCGCGTGATCCGCGGGCCGCTCGACCGAGGCGTTCTCATCTGATCGACGACCGCTTCACCCGCGCCGAGGTGCGGCGTCTCTTGCCCGCATGGTGGCAGATCAAGGTGCGGCGCTTGCGCGATTCGGCGAACGCCGGCGCCTGACCGCGCGCGGGCGGTCCGTTCGCGGGCACTCGGCTTGCTGATCACTCGGCTTGCTGATCTTCGGCACCTTCGGGGCACCCTCGTCCCTGCCGGGCCGCAGAGCCCTCATTGTGGAGAATCCTCATGCCTACCGCTCAAACGTGCGGCGCGCGGCGTACCCGCATCTCGCGCCGATCGCCGATCGCTGGAACGAGGCGATGCGCATCGGGACGCGCTATCCGCGGGAGCATGCGGCGTTCATCGAACGATGTCATCGCGCGGAACAGGCGCGCCCGACGCCGCTCCTCCGCGCTACCTGCCCGGCGATTTCAACTGCCTGCATCAGGATCTGTACGGCGAACACGTCTTTCCGATTCAGATGGCGATTCTGCTTTCGGCGCCCGGCCGCGATTTCACGGGCGGCGAGTTCGTCATGACGGAGCAGCGTCCGCGCATGCAGTCGCGCGCGGAAGTCGTGCCGCTCGCGCAGGGCGATGCGGTATTCTTCGCCGTGCATCACCGTCCGGTGCAAGGCGCGCGCGGGCCGTATCGCGTGAACATGCGGTATGGGGTGAGCCGCCTGCGCGCGGGGCGGCGGCATATGCTCGGCGTGATCTTCCACGACGCGCGCTGAGCGGCGTCAGATCCGGGGCGCGGTTGCTCGCCGCGCGACGCGTCGAGCGGGTTATTCGTTCTCGTCGAAGTAGTGACCGAAGCGCACCTGCTTGGTCTTGATGTAGCGCTCGTTTTCCTCGCGCATGGGAATGGCGAGCGCGACGCGTTCGCATACGGGGATGTCGTGCTTGAGCAGCGTGTCGAACTTCGACGGATTGTTGCTCATCAGACGCACCGACTTCACGTTCATCGCGCGCAGGATCGCGGCGGCGGAGTCGTACTCGCGGGCGTCGTCGGGAAGACCGAGGTGCAGGTTCGCATCGACGGTATCGAGCCCCTGCTCCTGCAGCGCGTACGCGCGGATCTTGTTCGCAAGCCCGATGCCGCGTCCTTCGTGCCCGCGCAGATACAGGAGAATGCCGCGATTCTCCGCGGCAATATAGCGCAGCGCCAGATCGAGCTGCTCCCCGCAGTCGCAGCGGTAGGAGCCGAACACGTCGCCCGTCACGCATTCGGAATGCAGGCGCGTCAGAACCGATTCGCCGTTGCTCACGTCGCCCATGACGAAGGTGATGTGCTCGACGTCCGTATGCTTCACGCGATAGACGTAGGAATCGAACGTGCCGTAGCGAGTCGGGATGGTAGCGGTCGCCACGAGCTCGACGTCCGCGCACTCGGCGCATTCGCCGAAGCGGTGTTGCGGGGCCTGCACGTCCTGCGGGGGAGAAGCGGTTTTCATAGGTCAATCAGCGAGTCCACGACGCCGGACGGCGGCGCGATCGATCGCGTCTCTACGCGTCCGACAGCGCCAGCCCGGGATGTCATGTTAAAGCCCATCGGGAAAGTTTGCAGATTGTCGCACGGCGCGCGCCTGTTCCCGCGCTTATCCGTACCGGTGTTCCACGTTTCGCTTCTTCCCCCGGCGCTGCGCTCGACCGCTTCAGGCCGGGTTCTCGAACGTGCCCGGACTCCTGTCCGTGGCGCGCCACTCGGGCTTGCGCACCGGATCGGCCTTCTGCAGCGCCGCGCGCACGCCGGCGGCGTCGAAATCGGCCGTATAGACCGGCGTGGCCGGCTGCTGGCGCCAGAAATCGTCGATCCCGCCCGCGTCGACGGGATCGAAGCCGATTTCGTCGACGAGCTTCATGACCACGGCCTTCGCCTTCGCATCGTCGCCCGCGACCGGCAACGCGATGCGCCCGGCCGTGCCCGCGGGCTTGCCGCGATTGCGCAGGTGATCCGCATAGATGTTGTTGAACGCCTTCACGACCGGCCGGCCGATCTGCTGCTCGACCCAGCGGCTCTCCGGCACGCCCTTCTCGATGCCTTCGATGCGCCCGTCGCGCTGCTGCGGATAGTAGTTGCCGGTGTCGATCACGACGACGTTCGCCGGCACGCCCGCGAACAGATCCTTCGGCAGATTCGGCACTTTCGCCTCGGGAATCGTGACGACGACGGCATCCGCATCCTTCACCGCTTCGCGCGCCCCGACGGCCGTCGCGTCCGTCTCCCGCGCCACGTCGGCGAGCGGCGCCGGCCCGCGCGAATTGGCGATGCGCACCTGGTGCCCGTTTTCGCCGAATCGCAATGCCAGCACGGAGCCGATATTCCCGGCTCCGATTATTCCGATTTTCATAACGCCTCCTGTTGAAATGAAGGTGAAAGCCGCCACCTCCCGCGAAGAAAAACGACGACGCGCATGCAAGCGCGGTGCCTCATGCGGGAAAACGCGAAATATCAGCTCGATAGCCCCGGCCTATCTTCACAATAAAATCAATCCAATTAGCAATATAGATAGTTTTCATGTATAGTTAACTTACTTCTTCAACACCACTCCAAAAGAGGAACCTGGTAATGCCCATCATCAACAGCCAAGTCAAGCCGTTCAAAGCAACCGCTACCACAATGGCGATTTCACGGCCGTCACCGATGAAAGCCTGAAGGGCAAGTGGTCGATGTTCGTGTTCTATCCGGCCGACTTCACGTTCGTGTGCCCGACCGAATTGGGCGACCTGGCTGACCGCTACGAAGAGTTCAAGAAGCTCGGCGTGGAAATCTACTCGGTCTCGACCGACACGCACTTCACGCACAAGGCGTGGCACGACACGTCGGACACGATCCAGAAGATCAAGTATCCGATGCTCGCCGACCCGACGCTCGCGATCTCGCGCAATTTCGACGTGCTGATCGAGGAAGAAGGCCTGGCGCTGCGCGGCACGTTCGTGATCAACCCGGAAGGCGAGATCAAGCTGTGCGAAATCCACGACAACGGTATCGGCCGCGACGCGGGCGAGCTGCTCCGCAAGGTTCAGGCTGCGCAGTACATCGCCAAGAACCCGGGTCAAGTCTGCCCCACCAAGCGGACGCTGGGCGCCGAAACGCTGACCCCGTCGCTCGACCTGATCGGCAAGATCTAAGTCCCGGCTCTCCGCGCTCTTTGCGAGTCGCATCGGACCTGCCGCAGTTCAGCGGCAGGTTCGCCCCAGCCCCAGGAAAAACGTGTTCGTCCGGCGCTGCGATTTCCGCAGCGCCGCGGCGCGACGCGTCTGTCGTACCCCAGTCAAGGAACGGACATCGCCATGCTCGACGCCAACCTCAAGAATCAGTTGAAAGCGTATCTGGAAAAGCTCACCCGGCCGATCGAACTCGTCGCCTTCCTCGACGACGGCGACAAGTCGCGCGAGCTGAAAGGCCTGCTCGACGACATCGCCTCGCTGTCCACGCGGATCAGCGTCGTCGAGAAAGAGGACGCCGGCGCGCGCCGTCCGTCGTTCACCATCGGCGAGCCGGGCAAGCCCGCGGGCATCCGGTTCGCCAGCATTCCGATGGGCCATGAATTCACGTCGCTCGTGCTGGCGCTGCTGCAAACCGGCGGCCACCCGATGAAGCTCGACGACGCCACCATCGAGCAGATCCGCAATCTCGAAGGCGATTTCGAATTCGAGACGTACTTCTCGCTGTCGTGCCAGAACTGCCCGGAAGTCGTGCAGGCGCTGAACATGATGGCGCTCATCAATCCGCGCATCAGGCACGTCGCGATCGACGGCGCGCTCTTCCAGCAGGAAGTCGAGGCGCGCCAGGTGATGGCCGTGCCGACCATGTTCCTCAACGGCGAAAGCTTCGGCTCGGGCCGCAGCGGCGTGAAGGAAATCCTCGCGAAGCTGGATACGGGCTCGGCCGAGCGCGCGGCGAAGGAACTCGCGAGCAAGCCGGTGTTTGACGTACTGATCGTCGGCGGCGGTCCCGCGGGCGCGGCGGTGGCGATCTACTCGGCGCGCAAGGGCATTGCGACGGGCCTGGTCGCGGAGCGCTTCGGCGGCCAGGTGCTCGACACGATGGCGATCGAGAACTTCATCTCCGTGCAGGAGACCGAAGGACCGAAGTTCGCGACGGCGCTGGAGCAGCACGTGAAGCACTACGAAGTCGACGTGATGGACGTGCAGCGCGCCGAGAAGCTCGTGCCGGGCCGCGTGAACGAGATTCATCTCGCGAGCGGCGCGGTGCTGAAGGCGAAAACCGTGATTCTCTCGACCGGCGCGCGCTGGCGCGAAATCAACGTGCCGGGCGAGCGCGAGTATCGCGGCCGCGGCGTGGCGTGGCGTACTGCCCGCACTGCGACGGCCCGCTCTTCAAGGGCAAGCGCGTCGCGGTGATCGGCGGCGGCAATTCGGACGTGGAAGCGGCGATCGATCTGGCTGGCATCGTCTCGGCGGTCACGCTCATCGAATTCGGCCGCGAACTGCGCGCCGACGCGGTGCTGCAGAAGAAGCTGAAGAGCCTGCTGAACGTGACCGTCGTCACACAGGCGCAGACCACGGAAATCTCCGGCGACGGCAAGAAGGTCGACGGCCTCGCCTACACGGACCACGCGACGGGCGAAAGCCGCCGCGTCGAGCTGGAAGGCGTGTTCGTGCAAATCGGATTGGTGCCGAAAATCGGATTGGTGCCGAACACCGAATGGCTCAAGGGCACGGTCGAGTTGTCGAAGCACGGCGAGATCGTCGTCGATGCGAAGGGCGCGACCTCGGTCCCCGGCGTGTTCGCCGCGGGCGACGTCACCACGGTGCCAAGCAGATCGTGATCGCCGTGGGCGAAGGCGCGAAGGCATCGCTCTCCGCGTTCGATCATCTGATCCGCGCGTCGATGGAAGACGATTAGTGGCCGAAGAAGAAGTGGCGGCGTAAGCGAGCAGCCCGACGCCATGATGGCCGGAGGCGAACGGGGCAACCCGTTCGCCTTTTTTATTTGCGCTTACTCCGTTGCGTCGCGCGCCGTCTTCGGCTCCAGCACGAGCGGAAACGTCACCTCGAACACGCTGCCCCGCCCTTTTGCGGACTCGAAGCGCAACTCGCCCTTCAGCGTGCGCAACAGTTCCTTGACGATCGCGAGCCCGAGCCCCGCGCCGGGAATGTCTGCGGAGGCGGCGCGCTCGAACTCCTCGAACACGCGCTCCTGATCCGCCGTGCCGATGCCCACGCCCGTGTCGGCGACCAGCAGCTTCCAGCATTCGCCGGGCGCCGCGGCCATCGACAGCAGGATCTCCCCCGACGACGTGTACTTGATCGCGTTCGACAGCAGATTCAGCGCGACCTGCTTCACCTTGAGCCGGTTCGACGTCACCGGGCCGAGCGACGGATCGAGATGGCCGACCAGTTTCAGCCCCTTAGCCTCGGTCGAAACGCGGCACGCCTGCATCAGTTCGTCGAAGAGGCCGACGGGGTCGAACGGCTCGACGATCGGCACCGAGTCGTCGCCGAGCACTTTCGAGTATTCGACCATTTCGTCGACGAGCGTCGCCACGTCGGCGACCTGCCGGTTGGCGAGCCCGAGCGCCGTTTCGCGCCGGGAGGGCGAGCGCGTGGCGAGCTGCAGCGCCGTCGAGAATACGTTGAGGAAATTGCGCAGGTCGTGCGCGACGCGCCGCGTGATCTGCATGCGCGTCTCGTAGAGGTCGCTGATGAGCTTCTGCCGCAGCGTCAGCTCGTAATTCGCGCGCTCCAGCATGCCGGTGTATTCGTCGATCTTGCGATCGCGCTCGCCGATCGCCTCGCGGATCGACGCGAGCGTGACGAAGCTCACCACCTCGTCGGTCATGAGGCGCGCGTGCTCTTCGTCCGCGCGGGGAAAACCGGGGTGCGCGCTCGCGTATTCGCCGATCGCCAGAAGCAGCACCTGGCGAAACAGATCGAGCTCGCGCACCAGCTCGTCGATGCGATAGCCCTGCTTCCAGCGCCACTGCCCGTGCTGGCGCGCATTGCGCTCGATCGCGCCCTCCTGATTGCGCACGTTGTGCGACTCCAGCACGATGCAGATTTCGTCGAAGATGTCCGGCAGATGATCCGCGAGCTGCCGATAGGTGAGCTGATCGGAATGCTCGACTTCCTCGTCGCCGAACACGAGTTTCATCCATCGCTCGGTCAGCGCCTGCTGCTGCTCGCGCAGCGCGGCGACCAGACCGCTCGAGCCGCCGACTGACGTGTCGCTCATCTGCGAATTCCCGACTGAATGCGCCGGACGACGGCGCGCATGGTGATCGTGACAGATACCCGAAGGCGGCGCCCCGACGATGCCCGGAGCCGCCCGCGAATGCTTCGCCAGTATAGACCGATGCCGGCACGCAAGTCGCAAATCCGAGTGTTCTCTTGGACTTTCCGAAACTTTTCAGGACGCGGCGGGCGCGCGCCGGGTTCGGCATTCCCTTCGGATATCGTTGCCGGGTTCATCGCGCGCGCGGCCTGGCGGTCCGATGGCCTGGCGGTCCGATCGCAGGCGGCCTGTCCGAGCAGCATGTCCGTAGAGCGCCTGCGCCGCCGGCGACAGCGATGCCGTCCTGCGCGTGACGAGCACGAGCGCCCGCGTGACCGCTGGCTCGACCAGTTCGATCGCGCGCACCGACGGATACGCGTCCTTCTGAATCGCGAGCCCCGGCACCACGGCCGCTCCGACGCCCTGCGCCACGAGCCCGAGCGCCGTGGAGCTCCGCTGCACTTCGTAGAACGAATGCAGTTCGATGCCGCTGCCTTCCAGCGCGGCGTCGATCAGCGCCCGGTTGCCGCTCACGTCGCCCGCGAGAAGAATGAGCGGATAGTCGGAAAGCGCGCGCCACGCGATGCGCCTGCGCCGCGCGAGCGGATGATCGCGACGGCAGACGAGCACTAGCGGTCCTCCACGAGCGGCGCCGCATGCAGTTCCGGATGATGCTCTCCGGCGATCTTGATGCCGAATTCCACCTCGCGATGCAGCACCGCCTGCGCCACCGCCGAAGAGGCGTGATCGAGAACCCGGATGCGATTGTGCGGATGACGCGCGGAATAGGCCTGCAGGACGCGCGGCAGATACGGCACGCCGACGGTCGGCACGCAGGCGATCGACACGTCGCTGCGCTGCGCCATGCCCGTCTCGCGAATCTCCACCAGCGCGGCGGACAGTTCGGCGAGCAGACGCCTTGCTTGCGGCAGAAAAGTGCGCCCCGTCTCGGTGAGATTCATCGAGCGCGTGGTGCGCTCGATCAGCGGCACGCCGAGAAAGTCCTCGAGCTTCTGCAGGCGCTGGGTGATCGCCGTCTGCGTGATGTGGAGGCGCCCGGCGGCGCCCCTGAAACTTCCCTGATCGGCGATGGTGACGAAGGCCTGCACGCCGAGCGTGTCGATTTTCATAAGAAAAATCAAATAATCCACAGCATAAATTCATTTTACGCTCCGCTCGCGCCGGTCCAGAATCGCGCCTGTCCAACCACACGACATCGATGGGAGCCCGACATGACGACATCATCGGCCGACTGGCAAGCCCGGCAATACACACTGTTCGAAGAGGAGCGCACGCGCCCCGTCCGTGACCTGCTGGATGCGACGCAGCCCGCGACCGCGCGCACGGCGGTGGATCTCGGCTGCGGTCTGGGCAACTCGACCGAAACGCTACTCGCCTATGCGCCCGACGCCCGCGTCCTAGGCGTGGACAATTCCGCCGACATGATCGCCGCGGCCAGAAAGCGCCTGCCGCGGATCGAATTCGAACTGGCCGATATTTCCGCGTGGAAAGCCGAAGGCCCGTACGACCTGATTCTCGCCAACGCCTCGCTGCAGTGGGTGCCGGATCACGAGACGCTGTTTCCGCGTCTCGTCGCGGGGCTCGCGGAAGGCGGCCGGCTCGCCGTGCAGATGCCCGACAACCTCGACGAGCCCGCGCATCGCCTGATGCGCGAGGCCGCCGCCGATGGTCCGTGGTGCGACAAGCTGTGAAGGGCGCCGAGCGCACCGCGCGATATCGCGCGGTGCGGTATTACTCGCGCTGCTCAAGCCGCAATGCGCGCGCGTCGACGTATGGCGGACGACGTACCACCATCCGCTCGCGGGCGGCATCGACACCATCCATCATCGAATGGTTCAAGGGCACCGGGCTCAGGCCGTTCCTCGCGAAGCTCGACGCACAGGAAACGCCCGCGTTCCTCGAGCGCTATCGCGCCGGGCTGAAAACCGCGTACACGGTGCTCGGCGATGGCACGGTGCTCCTGCCCTTTCCGCGCCTCTTCATCGTCGCGACGCGCTGAAACGCTTCGCGTCAGTGCGGCCGGCTGCGTTCGCGCAGCATCTGCGCGAACTGGCGCGCCGCGGGCGACAGCACGCCGCCCTTGCGCGTGACGATGTCGAAGGTCTGCGACTTCGATTTCATGCGCACCGGCAGGATGCGCAGTATGCCGTGGCGCTCGAACACCTGCGCGACGCTCGCCGGCAGGATCGACACGAGCTCGGCGCTCTGCTGAAGGAGCGTGACCGTCATGAGCGGCGAGGCGGTGGAGATCGGGTTGGCCGGCATCGGCAGGCCGGCGAGATCGAGCTCGCGCTCGAGCAGCGCGCTCATCGGCAGATAGCTCGGATACGTAACCCAGCGATAATGCGCGAGATCCGCGAAACCGACCTCGCGCGCGCCCGTGTGCTCTGGCCCTGACCGACGACGATGCACAGCGGCTCGTCCGTCAGTGGCTGATAGTGATATTTCGACGGCTGATCCGACACGCTCGAGCGGCCGATCACGAGATCGACGCGGCCGTCGTCGAGCATTGGCAGCATGCGGGCGCTCGTGTCCTCGACGATCTCGATGGCGAGATCCGGATGCTTCGCGTGCATCTCGTTGACGATCGGCGCGACGACGCCCGGCACCGCGCCCATGATCGTGCCGACCGTGAGCCGCCGCCCGTGCCCGCGCAGATCTGCGCGACCTCCTGGCACAGCGCGCTCAGATCCGCGGCGAGCACGCGCGCGTAGCGCACCACGTAGCGGCCGAACGGATTGGGAATCAGGCCGCTCTTCGCGCCCGAACAACGGCCCTTCCAGCATCGATTCCAGTTCCGCGAGCGCCTTGCTGGCGGCCGACTGCGTCATCGCCATCGCGCTCGACGCCTTGTGCAGGGACTTGTGATCGTCGAGCGCGATCAGCAATTGCAACTGCTTCATGCGCAGCCGCGACATCAGGACATCGAGGGTGTTCTTCATGCGAGCGTCGGCGGGGAAACTGCCAGGGGTGATTCCAAAAAGTGATCAAGCGATGGAAAGGTTTCACTATACAGCGGAGCGCGCGAGGCCGTATAGTCGGCGCAAGGCGACGGTCATCGTACAACTGGCCGCTACGAATCACTCCAAGCAAGGACGAGACATCATGCAACTCACAGGCAACCTGCTCATCGGCCAGGAATCGGTCTTCGGCTCGAACGGCTCGAACGGCTCGATCAAGGCCGTCAACGCGTCGACCGGCGCGGCCATCGAACCGGCGTTCGGCGGTGCGACGCTCGCCGATCTCGACCGCGCGTGCGCGCTCGCGTGGGCCGCGTTCGACGTCTATCGCGAGACCGCGCCCAAGGCGCGCGCGAAGTTCCTCGAAACGACCGCACAGAACATGCCAATTCTGCACCAACCCCGGCCTCGTGCTCGCCGTCGACGGCCCCGACCTCGACACGTTCATCGAGGCGGCATCGGCGGCGCTTTCGGAAACCGCCGCTCAGACCATGCTCACGCCGGGCATCTGCGAGACCTATCGGAGCGCCGTGGAGCGCGCCGCCGGGCAGGCGGACGTGACGACCGCCGCGCGCGGCGTCGAAGCGAAGGGCGAGAACCAGGGCCAGGGCGCTGTTCGTCACCACGGCCGAAGCGTTCCGCAAGAGCCACGAGCTGCAGGAGGAGATCTTCGGCGCGTCGTCGCTCGTCGTGCGCTGCCCGGACCTCGCGATCATGCGCGAGCTGATCGAATCGCTGGAAGGCCAGCTGACCTCGGCGCTGCACATCGACGAAGCCGATCACGCCGAGGCGCGCGGCTTCCTGCCGGCGCTCGAGCGCCGCACCGGTCGCATCCTGGTGAACGGCTTCGGCACGGGCGTGGAAGTCGGCCACGCGATGGTTCACGGCGGCCCGTACCCGTCGACGGCGGATGGCCGCTCGACCTCGGTCGGCAGCCTGGCGATCAACCGCTTCCTGCGCCCGGTGAGCTATCAGGATCTGCCCGACGCGCTCCTGCCCGACGCGTTTAGAACCGACAATCCGCTCAGCCTGAACCGCCGCATCGACGGCAACTGGCGAAGTAACGACTCGCCCGGCCGACACGGGCCGCGGCGCGGCCCGTGTCGTTTTTGCCGGATTGTTCGAATGCGAAAGTGCGCTTTTCGGGCGATGCTTCGCAATCCGGATCAAACTTCCGTGCGGCGACACCGGTCCGACCAATCGGTATTTACACGACTGGCGCTTCCACGCAACACCCTGCGGCAGCGTCGTGCCATCGATCACGCACGCGAATCGGTTTGGCATCAGTGGCTTATCCGCCAGCCGCTCCCCCCTTGTCGTTTAACGGCTAAGGATTGGCGGTTCAAAACCGCCGGCGACATCCCAAAATGTCAGAAACACAGTGAGCGAGGCGCTCTGCGCGAAGCCTGATCCGGCGCCGCATACGCACCGATCCGACGCTTTCACATCCATATCAGGGCCATGCGCCGGACGTTTCGATCCGGCGCGATACAAGGCAGGGCGAGTCGCAATGATGTCGTCGCTTGAGTTTCGGCGGCCCGTGATCGATGCGAAAGGCAATTGACGTTCGAAGGTGGTTGAACCATATTCGGATTGTCGTTTCCCGCCGGCGTGCGTTCACGCCGGGAAACAATGCGAAGGATTGTTGCCGCGGGACTTGTCCCGATGTCAAAGCGCGACGAGTCGGCGCGCCTTGGCGGTCGTGTTTTGTCCTTCGAGGGCTCCAGCATGACCACACGTCTGACGTTTCCCGCATCCATGTTCTCCGCCGTCTGCCAACGGTGCGGCAGCACGATGCGCAAAAACGCCGACAGTTGCCCCAATTGCGGCGCCGACCGCAGCGCCGCGTTCGGCACGAAGCGCGACTCCGGAGAAGCGAAACCGCGCGCCAGAATGTTCGAACAGACGGCTTCGGCCTCCGCTGCCGCATCGATGGGCGACGCCGACCGCGCCGAGCCGACCCTGCGCCCCGGCTGGCCGGGCTGGGACGCGAAGCGCGCGAGCGAGCGCATCGCCGAAAAGGCGGCGGCGTATCGCGCGAGGCGCGCCGAGGCGCACGCGCGCGACGCCTACGCCGATCCCGGCGACGACCCCGACGCCCTGCCCGGCTCCGACCGCTGGGACAGGAAGAAAACCCTCATCGCGTGCGCGGTGGTGCTGCTCGCCGGCGTCGCGTTCTATCTCCAGCTCGGCGATTCCGACGACGAGAGCACGCCGTCCGCCGATCACAGCGTCTCCGGCGCGATCGACTCGAAGATCGGTTCGCTCGTGCGCGGAGGAGTCAGCGCCCGCGCCGGCCATGCCGGACAGGCGCAGCCAGGCCGATGCGCGCACGCTCGCTCCGGGCGACCCGCTGCAAGGCGTGCGCCTCGCGCTAGATCAGCACGATCTCGGCGGCGCCCGGGCGCGGCTCAAAGCGCTTTCCGGGCAACAGCAGACGCGCGTGGAATACGAATCCCTGAAGGACGAGCTCGTGAAGCGCGAACTGCAGCGCGACGCCGCACTGCGCTGGCGCGCGCCTGCGAACGGACCTCCGCGTGGGCATGCGTGCAGCAGAATGCGGGCGAAGCACTCGCGCTGGACGGCAGCAATGTCGAATCGCAGGCGATGCTGGAACGCGTGATCTTCGCACGCCGGCTGGCTCGCGCCTTCGACATCGGCGGCGCTGGCGAAGAAGGTTCCATCGTCCGCGCCCGCAACCGCCTCGGCTGTTCCCGGCAACCCCGCCGCGAGGAGCACGACGACGGCTCCCGCTCAGGCAGCTATTGTAGCGGCCCCGCCGGCGGCCAAACCGAACGTCGGCACACAGAAGCCCGCCGAAAGGCGCACGGCCCAACGCAACGCCGCCGCGCGCGAGGCCGCGGAACAAGCACGCGCCGAAGCCGCTCTGGACTCGCGCGCGGAGAAGATGATCGCGCGCGGCCAGGCGGCGACCAACGCCATCACCGCCACGACGCTCCTGCCGCCCAACGCGCCTGTCATCGCCACGACAAAGACGCTGCCGCAAGCGACCGCGCCGGCCGCGCGCGCACCGCAGCCGCACTATATCGGCGAGGAAGAATCGCAGCCGGCCGCCGCGGCCAACACGCCCGCCGCCAATCCGCACGCGCCCTACTACATCGGCGAGGAACCCGCGCAGCCCGCCGTTCCCGCGGCCCGTACCGGCGCCCCGCGCGCCCCGTACTATCTCGGCGAAGATCCGCCGCAGCCCGCTGCTCCCGCCGCACGTCCCGCCGTGCCGCATCCGCCTCAACCGACCACTCAGGGCGGCTCGCTCCAGCCGTCAGCCGCGACCATGCATGCCGTGCCGCGTCCGCCGGCGGCCAGCACGCAGCCTGTCGCGACCGTCGTCACGCCGCGCATTCCGCCGATCCTGAGCGAACCGTCCGCGCAGTCGAGCGCATCGACACGCGCCCGCAGCCGGTCGCGAGCACGGCCGCTTCGCCGCAATTCGCCAACATGCAGGGCGGTTCACGTCCCGAAGCCGACAAGACAGAAGAACTCGAACGCGCCATCAAGCAATACGGCTGGAGCAGCGGCGACGCGCCGCCGAAGCCGTCGCAATAAACCGGAACGGCGCGAACACGCGAACGAACACCAGAACGAATACAAAAGCGAATACAAGAACCACGAAGAGACAACAACGACGCACGGCAAGCACACGTCACGCGAACCGCGTTGAGCCGCATGTGAGTGACCGGGCATGATCGGATTGCACACCATGCGTACGACCATGTACGCAGCGCGCAAGTTTCAGAGCACCTGTCCAACTCCGACAAGGGTCAATCATGTTCATCACGAAATGCATGCGCAATGCCGCACGGGGCGCGCTGGCGCTTCTCGCCGTGCCGGGCTCGGCGGCGCCGGATCGGCCTTCGCCGCCGATCCGGTCCCCTACAAGATCACCACCGGCCAGGAACGCGGAACCTATATCCAGATCGGCCAGGACCTGTCGAAGTACGTGGCCGAGCCGGCGGGCATCGACCTCGAAGTGCTGCCTTCGAAGGGATCGGCGGAAAACGTGCAGCGCATGCGCTACGAGCCCGGCGTGAAGTTCGCGCTGGTGCAGTCGGACGTGTACCAGGCCTACATGGACATGGCGACCTCGGGCAACGCGGATGCCGGCAAGATCATCAAGCCGCTGCGGCTCATCATGCCGCTGTACGACGAGGAGATCTACTTCGTCGCACGCTCGGACTCGCCGATGAAATACATCCACGAGATCAAGGGCAAGAACATCAGCGTGGGGCCGATCGGCAGCGGCACCGCGCATCGGCGGAGACGCTCTACCGGCTGATGTTCGGCGAGCCGATCGCCGATGCGAATGAGCAGCATCTCAACAATGAGGATTCTCTCGTGCGGCTGATCGTCGGCAAGATCGACGTGGCGGTGATCGTCGCGGGGCAGCCGGTGAAGCTCTTCCAGGACTGGACTTGCCCCCGCATAACCGGACAGCCGGTCCCGCTTAGGTTGGAGGATTTGCTTGCCGACGAAACTCGCGCGGCGAGCGGTATTTAAGGGCGCTGTGCGGGTGTGACTCGTTATCGTGGTCGAACGCGATGGCCAGATTTTGCAGCGCCGTCCTGGCGTCGGGTTTCGGCATCCACGAAACGTAATCACGCTTTATCGTTTCGTAATCACGCTTTATCGTTTTAACGAAGCTCTCGGCCATCCCGTTGCTTTGCGGACTTCTGACGGGTGTCGTTACTGGCTTCAGTCCGATTTTTCGAGAGAACTTCAATGTGTCATCGGCAATGTAGCAGGAACCATTGTCGCTTAACCACTCGACTTCCCTGTCGGCCTTCAACACGCCGGTGAAGCGGTTCTCGACGGCTTGAAGCATGACGTCACGCACCATATCGCCAGTGTAACCGCCTGTGCTCGCGGCCCAACTCATGGCTTCGCGGTCGCAACAGTCGAGTGCGAAGACGACACGCAAGGGACACC
>LFKV01000034.1 GCA_001189345.1 Candidatus Paraburkholderia kirkii | reverse complement strand
CGGGTTATCGCATCGATCAGGACCGGCGACTGCATCGCAGAAGAAGGCACCACGTGCGCGCCGCCGTCCCGAGCTTCCGGGCAACGTGCGCCGCACACTGGAGCGCCGTATTCGCGACTGGCGCGCACTCCATGGCGAGGAGCATGACGTTATGTTCCGTCAGGTACACGAACCCGGTCGTCTCGGGTTGTCCGACTTCACCGAGATGGACAGCCTGGGCGTCACCGTGGCGGGTGTCGCGCTTGACCACCGCCTCTATCACTTCCGGCCGGCTGCTCGGGCTTTGAGCACGCTCACGTCATTCTCGGCGGCGAGAGCTATGTCGCGCTGGCTGAAGGGCTGCAGAACGCCATCTGGGCACTCGGGGGCGCGCCACGCGAGCACCGCAGCGACAGCCTGTCGGCGGCGTTCCGCAATCTCGATGCCGACGCGCGCAAGGATCTGACCACGCGTTACGATGCACTGTGCGCCCACTACGGCATGCAGCCCACACGCAACAACCGTGGCGTTGCCCACGAGAACGGCGCCATCGAGAGCCCTCATGGCCACCTCAAGAGCGCAGTGCGTGATGCGTTGCTTCTGCGCGGCAGTCACGACTTCGACAATCTCGGTTCCTATCGCCGCTTCATCGACGAGATCGTCGGTCGAATCAACGCGCGTAATGGCAAACGCATTGAGCTCGAGCGGGCACTGCTTCAGCCGCTTCCGGTCCAGCGTACGTGCGACTACGAGGAAACGCGCGTTGACCTTCGATCGCCTGCTTGAGCAGCTACCGCAGCGCCAGGCATGCAGGACCATGATTGAACTGCTCAGCCTGGCCCACGAGCACAACTGCGAAGCGCAACTGGCCCAGGCGCTGCAGCAGAGTCTGGACGATGGACAGTTACCCGAGCTGGACGCACTGTGTTCGCGTTTCGAAGCGAAGCGCACGAACAGCATGCCGGAGGTGAACGTCCAGCTGGCACCGCTGAGCGACTACGAAGCCCTGCTTGACGACATGGCGACGGAGGTGACGGCATGGTCTCGACATCAACGCCACCCGCCTGTCGCTGCTGCTCAACGATTTGCGGCTGCCCGCCATCAAGCAGATCTGGTCCAGCTTTGCTGAGCGCTCCGACACGGAAGGATGGCCGGCAGCGCGCCTGCCGATGGCGCTGGCCGAACACGAGATCGCCGAGCGCGATCGACGCCGAATCGAACGTCACCTCAGGGACGCAAAGCTGCTGCCGGGCAAGACACTGGAGAACTTCAATTTCGACGCGGTGCCAATGGTGTCGCGCGCGCACGTCTCGGCGCTTTGCGCGGGCGACGGCTGGTTGCGTAACGGCACCAACCTGATTCTTCTAGGGCCTAGCGGAGGGGGCAAATCGTACCTGTCGTCGGCGATCGGACTGAGCCTGCTGGAGAAGGGCTGGAAGGTCTTCTTCGCTCGCACTACCGACCTCGTGCAACGGTTGCAGGTCGCGCGCCGCGAGCTCGCGCTGGAGTCCGCCGTCAACCGGCTGGATCGCTTCGACCTGGTCATCCTGGACGATTTCGCATATGTCAGCAAGGATCAGGCAGAGACGTCGGTGCTGTTCGAGCTCATCAGCGCCAGGTATGAGCGCCGTTCCCTTTGCATAACGGCCAACCAGCCGTTTGGCGAATGGGACAAGGTTTTCCCCGACCGGGCCATGACGGTGGCCGCCGTCGACCGGCTGGTCCACCACTCGACCATCTTTGAGCTGAACGTCGAAAGCTACCGTCGCCGTACTGCCCTGCAGCCCAAGCAGCAGGGACCGGGACGCCCGGCCAGTAGAGCGACACCAAAGAACGTTGGTGTGCCACCGACACAGGAGCATCAGCACGGCATCGACCTCACCGAATGATCCGCTGTTCTCGTCCTGATTGACGCGCGGCTCGCAGGCAAAGCTAGCCGCGTCAATCAACCGCAGCATCACCTTCCCGCCACCACATTCTCATCTTGATTGTCGCGCAACACCCACTCGCCCGCGTCAATCAACTCCGCGCGTCAATCAATAAACGCTTGCCAGCGTCAATCAACATCGGCATCAGCATTTCTGCCGCGACATTCTCAACTTGATTGTCGCGCGTCTCTCATCCGGATTGTCGCGCCACAGCGGGCCTACGTGCAATGCGCCGAAGGGCATTCGTTCAAGGTCGATCCGTGTCCGCCGAGGGACCCGGCTAAAAAGGGAAATGGCCAACGTGCGTGTGACCGCGGGCGGAAGAAAAGCTGCTTTCTTTGGTTACTTTCTTTGCAGCAGCAAAGAAAGTGACTGCCGCCCCGCACAGGGGCAGTGCTAATAGACCACCAAGAAAACAGGTTTCACGACAACAACCGCGTAGCGAACCAAAAAACCCGCTATCGCAAATGCACAGGATGAGCATCAAACACCGGCCCCTGCACGAAGTGCACATCAAACTGCTGCAAAGCATTGAACTGCGCCTCATCCGAGACATTGGAAAAGATGAGCGGAATCCTCAACCGATTCGCATAAGCGACAAGATGCTTTACAACAGAATCACGTAAAGTGGCGTCCGCATCCATCTTGATGAAATCGAGTCGCGCCATATCCGACACGGCCATGATCTGCCCGGCATTGGGCAGATTCCCCGCGACCTTGAACCCGTAGTGCTGATAGCTCTTGGTGAGATAGCCCAGAAACGTCTTGTGCGCGACCGCCGCCGGCAACTCGATCACCACCCGCGCCGGGCTCATGCCGAACTCCATCAGCACCGAGGAGAAGTGCAGCCCATGGTCGTACTTCACGCTCTTCAACAACCGCTCGTGCACGCGCAGAAACAAAAGCCCCGGCCGATGCGGCCCGAAGAAATTGAACGCATGCAGCGCCCGCGATAGCCGGTCCAGCGCGACCAGCTCAAGATCGTCCTCCAGTTGCCCGAAAGGATCGCGCGGCGTATCGCCGTGAATGAGCGTCAGCGCCTGCACGCCCAACTCGTCGCCGAAACGCTCCGCACTCTCCGGCGAAGCGCTCAAGGTCTGCGGAAAGCTGTGCGTGCCGACATCGAAAATCGGCTCGTAGGCGCTCGAAATGCACAGACCGCCGTAATGCGCGATCGCCTGCCCCGCATGCTCGTTCTCTCCAAGCACGATATGCGCGCCGAGAAACGGATGCTGCGCGGCGCGGGCGACGAGTTCTGGCAAGGAAGGGGCGATCATGGATGGAGCATTCGTGTTCGTGAGGCGTGCCGACCGGGCGATTTTCATTCGAATGGTCGATGGTATCAGCGCTCAACACCGCGTCCAGCACCAAATTCACATATTGATATGCCGGAAGAAGCGCGTCGATTAAGGGTTTACGATCAATTTCACTAATCGTAATTAGTTTTACTATGTGCAAAACGCAGCGACGGAAAGCCACACGGTCTTTCCCGCCTGATTTGCCGAACATTCGTCGAGGATTCCGACCATGCCAACGTTCGAGACGCACACGGACGCGAACCAGCACTATCAATCGGGCTTTGCCAACGACTTCGCCACGGAGGCGCTGCCGGGCGCGTTGCCGATCGGCCGCAACTCGCCGCAGCGCGCGGCCTACGGCCTGTATGCGGAGCAGCTTTCCGGCACGGCGTTTACCGCGCCGCGCGCGCACAACCGCCGCTCGTGGCTCTATCGCATCCGGCCGGGCGCCGTCCACAAGCCGTTTACGCGCATTCCCGCCGACCGGCTGCGCGCGCAGCTCGTCGCCAATTTCGCCGCGGGTTGTCCCGATGTGCCGCCTACTCCTCCCAATCAGTTGCGCTGGGATCCGCTGCCGATGCCCGCCGCACCGACCGACTTCATCGACGACTGGGTGACGATGGCGGGCAACGGCGCCGCGGAATCCATGAGCGGCTGCGCGATTCATCTCTACGCGGCGAACCGCCCGATGCAGGACCGCTTCTTCTACGACGCCGACGGCGAACTGCTGATCGTGCCGCAGCAAGGGCGTCTTGCGATCCGCACGGAGCTCGGCAAGCTCGACATCGAGCCCTATGAAATCGCGGTGATTCCGCGCGGCGTGCGCTTTTCCGTGGCCTTGCCCGATGGCGAAGCGCGCGGCTATGTCTGCGAAAACTTCGGCGCGCTGCTGCAGTTGCCGGACCTCGGCCCGATCGGCTCGAACGGGCTCGCGAATCCGCGCGACTTCCTCACGCCGCATGCCGCCTATGAGGATCGCGAAGGCAATTTCGAGCTGGTCGCGAAGCTGAACGGCGTGCTGTGGCGCGCGGATATCGGCCATTCGCCGCTCGATGTCGTCGCGTGGCACGGCAACTACGCGCCGTACAAATACGACCTGCGCCGCTTCAACACCATCGGCTCGATCAGCTACGATCACCCCGATCCGTCGATCTTCCTCGTGCTGCAGTCGCCGAACGACACGCCGGGCGTCGATACGATCGACTTCGTGATCTTCCCGCCGCGCTGGCTCGCCGCCGAGGATACGTTCCGTCCGCCCTGGTTCCATCGCAATGTCGCAAGCGAGTTCATGGGCCTCGTGCATGGCGTCTACGACGCGAAGGCCGAGGGCTTCCTGCCGGGCGGCGCGAGCCTGCACAACTGCATGTCGGGACACGGTCCGGATGCGGAGATGTTCGAGAAGGCGTCTCGCATCGACACTTCGCAGCCCGCGAAAGTCGGCGACACGATGGCTTTCATGTTCGAGACGCGCACGCTCATCAAGCCGACGCGGTTCGCGCTCGAAACCGCGCAATTGCAGGCGAATTACTACGAGTGCTGGCAGGGCCTCGCGAAACACTTCAACCCGGACCAACGATGAACGACGCGCTGAAAGCCACGCTTGACCCCTCTCTCAGGAGCTGGATCGAATCCGCGAACGATCCGGCGACCGACTTCCCGATTCAGAACCTGCCGTTCGGCATCTTCAGCGACGCGGTGAACGCACAGCCGCGCGCCGGCGTCGCGATCGGCGACTGGATCGTCGATCTGGCCGCGCTCGAAGACGCGCGTCTGATCGATGCGCGCGGCACGTTCCATGCGCCGCGCCTGAATGACTTCATCGCGCTCGGCCGCGAGCAATGGCGCGCCGTGCGCATCGCGCTCTCCGGCCTGCTTGCGCAGGGCAACGCGACGCTGCGGGACGACGAAGCGCTGCGCCGCCGCGCGCTCGTACCGCGCCCGGACGCGACGATGTATCTGCCGGTCGAGATTCCCGGCTACACGGATTTCTATTCGTCGAAGGAGCACGCGACCAACGTCGGCTCGATGTTTCGCGATCCGAAGAACGCGCTCCTGCCGAACTGGTCGGAAATGCCGATCGGCTACAACGGGCGCGCATCGTCCGTCGTCGTGAGCGGCACGCCGGTGCGCCGTCCCAACGGACAACTCAAGTTGCCGACGGAGGACCGCCCGGTGTTTGGCGCGTGCCGCAAGCTGGATATCGAGCTGGAGACGGGCTTCATCGTCGGCCGCGGCAATGCACTCGGCGAGCCGATCGCGTGCGAGGACGCCGAGTCGCACATCTTCGGCATGGTGCTGCTGAACGACTGGAGCGCGCGCGACATCCAGCAATGGGAATACGTGCCGCTCGGACCGTTCAACGCGAAGACCTTCGCGACGACCATCTCGCCGTGGATCGTGACGCTCGATGCGCTCGAGCCGTTCCGCACCGCGACGCCCGCGCAGGAGCCGCAGCCGCTCGACTATCTGCGTCACCGCGGCGATCACGCGTTCGACATCGAACTGGAAGTGAAGCTGCGTGCCGAAGGCGCGCGCCGTGCGACGACGCTCTCCCGCACCAACTTCAAGCTGATGTACTGGTCGATGGCGCAGCAGCTCGCGCATCACACGGTCGCGGGCTGCAACACGCGCGTCGGCGACCTGATGGGCTCGGGCACGATCAGCGGACCGACGCCGGAATCGTGCGGCAGCCTGCTGGAAAGCACGTGGAACGGACAGCGGCCCGTGAAGCTGGAAGAGGGCGGCGAGCGCTCGTTCCTGCAGGACGGCGATGAAATCACGATCACCGGATGGTGTCAGGGCAATGGCTACCGCATCGGCTTCGGCGAGTGCGCGGGGCGGATTCTGGCGGCGCGCGCCTGACCTTCGGATCGAACGATGGAGCGGCCCTCATGCGGGCCGCTTCCGCTTCATAGCGAACCACAGACCCGGAAAGGATTCGACATGGTGAGAGAGACAACCGCGCACGGCAATGTGATCGATGTCGAGCGCGCGCTCGGCGACGCGCATCGGCCCGCATTCCAGATCATGCTGCTCGCGCTGTGCGGACTGTGCCTCGTGATCGACGGCTTCGACGCCCAGGCGATGGGCTACGTCGCGCCGGCCGTCATCACGGACTGGCACGTGTCGAAAACCGCGCTCGGGCCGGTTTTCAGCGCGAGCCTCTTCGGCATGCTGCTCGGCACGCTGGGCCTGTCGGTGCTGGCGGACCGCATCGGGCAGCGTCCGGTGCTGATCGGCGCGACATTGTTCTTCGGGCTGTCGATGATCGCGACCGCCTTCACGAACGACCTTGCGGTGCTCACGGCGCTGCGCTTCGTCACAGGGCTCGGGCTCGGCTGCATCATGCCGAACGCAATGGCGCTCGTCGGCGAGTTCTCGACCGCCGAGCATCGCGTGAAGCGGATGATGCTCGTGTCGTGCGGCTTCACGCTCGGCGCGGCGCTGGGCGGTTTCCTGAGCGCGGCGCTGATTCCCGCGTACGGCTGGCGCGCGGTGTTCTGGGTCGGCGGCGCGGTGCCCTTGCTGCTCGCGCTGGCGATGATCGTCGCGCTGCCCGAATCGCTCCAGTTTCTGGTGCTGAAAGGCCGCGAGGCGCGTGCGCGGGCCTGGCTCGCGAAGTTCGACCCGGCGCTCGCGATCGATGCCGCGACGCGCCTCGTCGTGCGCGAGAAGGTGAGCGCCGGCGCGCCGGTGGCGGAGCTGTTCCGCGCGGGCCGCGGGCCGGTTACGCTGATCCTGTGGGCGATCAGCTTCATGAACCTCATCGATCTGTACTTCCTGTCGAACTGGCTGCCGACCGTGATGCGCGACGCAGGCTATACGCCCAGCATAGCGGTGCTCGTCGGCACGCTGCTGCAGACGGGCGGCGTGCTCGGAACGCTCTCGCTCGATGGTTCATCGAGCGCTTCGGCTTCGTGCGCGTGCTGCTCGCGTGCTTCGGTCTGGGCGCGGTGTGCGTCGGCATGATCGGGGCGTCGCGCATGCGCAGATGTGGCTCTTCGTGGCGGTGTCCGCCAGCGGCTTCTGCATCGTCGGCGGACAGCCGGCGGTCAACGCGCTCGCCGGCCACTACTATCCGACGACGCTGCGCTCGACCGGCATCGGCTGGAGCCTCGGCATCGGGCGCCTCGGGTCGGTGATCGGGCCGCTCATCGGCGGGCAGATGATCGCACTCGGATGGAGCAACGTCGCGCTGTTTCATGCAGCGGCGGCGCCGGTGTTGTGCTCGACCGTCCTGGTGGCGGTGCTGGCGGTCGTGCGGCGCGAGAAGGGCGGCGCGGCGCAGGCGGCCTGAAATACCGGAACGGCCGGACGGTCATGCCGGCGCGCAATCGTAGCGCCGGCAAGGCGACCGCGCGGCCGACGACTCAACCGGAGGTCCTCGTCGCCGGGCGGCGACCTTCCCACCACGCCGCCACGAGAAACGCCGCGGCGGCTGCCGTCAGCACGGCGATCAACGCATCCGCGCCGACGCTTCGCATCAGCGTTCCCGCGACGATCGGCCCGCCGAAGCTCGCCACGCTCCACGACGCGCCGACGATCGCCGTCGCCGAAACCAGCGACGGCCCGCGAAAGCGTTCGCCGCACGCGACGAGCGACAGCGTATAGACGCTGCCCGCCGCCGCGCCGGCCACGAACAGGAGCGGCCAGCAGATCCACGGATACGCGACCGCCCAGGGCAGAAGCGGCAACAGCGCGAGGACGACGACGCCCGCATGCACCCGGGCGCGCCCGATGCGATCGGCGAGCCAGCCGATCGGGAACTACATCGCCGTATCGCCGAAGAGGATCGCGGAGGCGAACAGCACGCCGATATCCTCGCCGACGCCGTGCGACATTGCGAAGAGCGGCATCAGGGAAAGCGCGAGCGTGTCGAAGAGGGCGAAGAAGCCGGTGCCGATCACGAGCGCCGGCATGCGCGGCAGCACGGTGCGCCAGTCGCCGTGCTGGCCTTCGCCGGAGGCGAGCGCGTGCGGCGCGCCGCGTATCGACGCGAGCGCGGGCAGCGCTAGCAGGAAGATCGCGCCCCACATGGCGAAGCGCGTCGCCTGCCAGCCGCCGATCGCGCTGACGAGCACGGGGCCCGTCATCTGGAAGAGCGTGAAGTTGGTCGCGTAGAGGGCGACGACGCATCCGCGCGTGGAATCGTCGGCGAGCTGCGTGACCCACGCCTCGCCGATCGTGAAGAGCAGCATCAGCGCCGCGCCGAACGAGAGACGCAGCGCGGCCCACAGCCACAGGTTCAGCGTGAACTGCATCGCGATGGTCGCGAGCGCCGCGACGATCACCGTGGCGACGCGGCTCGCGAACGGCGCGACGACGAGGCCGCCGCCCACCTGCATCGCCGTCATCAGGCCGACGATGTCGGTGCCGTAACCCGCCTGCGTGAGCGCGAGGGCCATGAGCGGCAGCGTGGCGCCCAGTCCGAGGCCGACCGCCGCAACGCTCAGGATCAGCGCGAGAAAATCACGCGAGAGAATGCCCTTCATCCACTGCACCGCCCGCCACGAGTCAGGCGGCTTGTCCGATCGAAAGACGGCGCGCGCTTGTCGAGCGTCGCCGAAAGCAGCGTCAGACCGAACGCGCTCGCCGCCATCAGGATGCCGACGCCGACCCACGGCAGCGACGTGAGCGGCGCGCCCGCGCCGATCACGCAGCCGCCGAGCCACGCGCCCGTCGCGTTGCCCAGGTTGAACGCGCCCTGGTTCAGCGTCGAAGCGAGGTTCGGCGCATCGCTCGCGCGGTTCACGATCAGTGGTTCACGATCAGTATTTGCAGCGGCGGCACGATCACGAACGCGAGCACACCCCAGAAGAAGATCGTGACCATCGCGGCAACGGGCTCGTGCATCGTGCCCGCGAAGATCGTCAGAATGACGACGATCGCCAGCAGGAAGGACAGCAGCGAGCGCAGCAGCTTCCAGTCCGCGAGCTTGCCGCCGAGCGTGCTGCCGACCGTCAGACCCAGTCCGAAGAGCAGCAGCACGTAGGTGACCGCATGCGGCGAAAAGCCCGTCACGTCCTCGAGGATCGGCGTGATATACGTGAACACCGAGAAAAGACTGGCCGATGCGAGCACGCTAATGCCGAGCACCATCAGCACCTGCGGGTTCTTGAGCACGTCGAATTCGCGCAGGATGCTGGTTTCGCGCATCTCGATGTGCCGCGGCAGGCACACGGCGAGCGCGCCCGCCGCCGCCACGCCGATCAGCGTGACGACCCAGAAGGTGGAGCGCCAGCCGGCCGCCTGGCCGAGCGCCGCGAGTTCCGGAAAGCGCTCGGTGACGAGATCCTCGCCGCGCGACCAGATCCATACGCGGCCCGCGCGCTTGACGAGTTGCGCGCGTATGCCGTCCCACTTCCATTCGACGATCCAGTCGGCAAGCGAGCCCAGGGACGCTGGATCGGCCTGCAGCGGATGCGCGAGAAAGAACGGATACGGCAGGCCGATGTCGCTTTCATGCGGCGTGTCGACGTCGTCCCCTTCCGCGGCCGGCGCGACGAGGCGCAGATAGCGCGCGGCGCTCGGCTTTTCGCGCGAATCGGTCCAGCCGACCATGCGCTGCGCGATGCGCTTGTGATCGACGCCCGCAACCTCGGCCAGCGCGCGCACAACGAGCTGGCGCGCGACGCCCACGCGAAAGCCGCCGCCGATCAGCTTCGTCAGCAGAAAGCGCTCGCTCCAGTCAAGCTCGTCCCAGTAGCTCAGCAGGCGTTCGCGCAGCTCGGCCGGACTCGCGCCGCGCAGCGTGAGCACGCGCTCCTCGATCCATTGCGCGAGCCCGAGCGACGATTCGCGCGAGGCCGGCGGCAGCACGTGCGCGATGGTCTCGGCGAGATCGCCGACCGCCTGATACGATTCCTCGAAAAGCCATTCGGGCAGGCCCGCGCGTTCGCGGGCGACTTCGGTGAGCAGGCGCGTCGGTACCGACTGGCGCGGCTTGCCGCCCGCGAGAAAGTACGACGCCCACGCGGCGTCTTCTGGTTCCGCGCCCGCGAAGTATGCGATCAGCGCCTCGAGTTTGTCGTTGGTCGACGTCGTCGCGTCGAGCGCGGCGTAGAGCGTCGCGAAGCGTTTCATTGCGCGGCGTGCTCCGTGTTCTGCGGGACGTTTTCGGTGGCGTCGGCTTCGATTGCGTCGTCGCCGTATTCGGTGCGGAAGGCGCTCGCGTCGAGGCCTTGCCCGGTGAGCCAGCGCACATCGGCTCGACTTGCCCGTGCGTGACGATCACGCGCCCCGCGCCGCTCGCGCCGATCGCGTATTGCAGGCCGGGCCAGTCGGCGTGATCCGAGAGCACGAAGCCGCGATCGACGCCGCGCCGCCTGCGCGTGCCGCGCAGGCGCATCCAGCCGGAGGCGAAGGCGTCGCTGTAATCGCCGAAGCGGCGCATCCACGGACTGCCCTGCGCGGAAGGCGGGGCGACGACCAGCGCTCCCTTGAATGCCGCCTTGTCTTTCGCGGGTATCGCGCTGACGAGGCGCGTCCGTGGCAACGCGACGCCCGCCTGCGCGTAAGCGCGTTTGAGCGGCTCGATCGCACCGTGGCAGAAGATCGGGCCGATGGCCGCATCGACGCCCGCGAGAATGCGCTGCGCCTTGCCGAACGAATAGCAGAAGATCACCGACGCGCGTCCCTGCGCCGCGTTGTGCCGCCACCAGGAATCGATGCGGTCGAAGACCTCGCGCGCGTTCCCAGCGATAGATCGGCAATCCGAACGTCGACTCGGTGATGAACGTATCGCAGCGCACGGGCTCGAACGGCGCGCTGGTCGGATCGGGCTCGACCTTGTAATTGCCTGACACGACCCATACGCGGCCCTTGTGCTCGACGCGCACTTGCGCCGAGCCGAGCGTGTGCCCGGCGGGATGCAGCGACACGCGCACACTGTTCACGTCGATTGCTTAGCCGTAGGCGAGCCCCCGCACGTCGATGCCCGGCAGCCGCGCGAGCAGCACGTCGACGCCCGGTTCGGCCGCGAGATAACGCGCATGCCCGAAGCGCGCGTGATCGGCATGAGCGTGCGTGATGACCGCGCGTTCAACCGGCCGCCAAGGGTCGATGAAAAAGTTGCCCGCAGCACAGAAAAGTCCTTCGGGCCGCGCGACGATGAGATCGGAAGAAGTGTCCACTTGTCGCTGAACGATGCATGCATGATGACCGCGTGTCACGCGCTTTATCGTGCGGTGCCGGAGTGTTCGATTCTGGCAACAAAGCACGCCACGTGCCCGTCATGGCGCTTTCACGAATCGCGGCTAGGGTGTAAAAATTTAACTGACCTGAGTGTTTGTCTCGCGCCGTTTGCTCAGGACCATTACTTGCGAGGCAAGTGTGCGAAACACGCGCGCACGGGGCGCGCGCCGCAGTTTTCTTCTTATGCCGAACATGGACACGATGGTTGCGCCGACCGCCGCAGAAGCGGTCTGGATCGTCAGGCTCCAGGGCCATCCGCAGTACGACTTCGTGCGCCTGAAACGGGTTTTCAACGACTGCGGCTCGCGTCATCAGGTCGTGCTCGTCGACGTCAGGAAGCTTCTCGCGTGCACCGATCGCGACGACGACACCGACTACATACTCAAGGCCGTCGACGACTGGCACGCGGGCAAGGTGCGCGGCATCCGCGAGTTTCTCGACCCCGACAATCCGCGGGTGCCGGAAATGCCCTACATGACGATCAGCGTGCGGCGCTCACCCGGCCTGCTCGGGCTTCTCGGCATGCATCGGGAAGGGGTCGTCGCGTTTCGCAACGGGCAGCATCGCGCGAGATACATGGCCTACGCCGGCGCGCTGTGCATGCCGGTCGAAGTGCACGAGCGCGAGGCGCCGCTGCTGCGCGAGATGTGCGCCGCGCCCGATACGACGAGCGCCGAGTACGGCGAAACCTGAGCGTCGCGCGAAAGAGGCGCCTATTGCGCTGCGTTATTGAATTAGCACCCTGTCTGTGTTCAGATACAGGTCATGGGTCAAAATGAACCTGACAGATATCGAACGTGAGCAACTGTTGTCGGCGGCGCGCAGCCGAACGGTGCGTGCGGCGGACGTGCGACGCGCAAAGTTGATCCTGATGCTCGAGGACGGCGAATCGCGCGACAGTATCATGCGCACACTGGGTTGCGATTCGCGCTTCATCGCACGCTGGTCGGGGCGCTTCCTCAGCGAGCGACTAGCCGGCATGTACGCCCGGCACCGCGGGCGGGCGCCTACGCAGCCACCGGCCAAACTGGAAGCGCGGGTGCTCAAGTGCACCCTCAAGCACAAACCCGCCGACGGTTCGACACACTGGAGTAGCTACAAGCTCGCAGCAGAACTCGGCGACGTATCGGTCTCGGCCGTGCAGCGCATCTGGCGCAAGCACGGCATCAAGCCGCAGCAGTTGGAGCGGCACATGGTCTCCAACGACCCGGACTTCGAGACCAAGGCAGCCGACGTGATCGGGCTGTACCTGAACCCGCCGGCGCACGCAGCGGTGTTCTGCGTGGACGAGAAGACCGCGATCCAGGCACTCGATCGCAAGGACCGTATGCTGCCGCTGTCGCCCGGGCGCGCCGAGAGTCACGGCTTCGAGTACAAGCGCAACGGCACGCTCAGCCTGTTCGCGGCGTTCAATACTGCCACCGGCGAGGTGCTGGGCAAGACGGTGGCGCGCCACACCAGCGAGCAGTTCGTGGCCTTCCTGACCGACGTCGTCGCCAGCCAGCCCAAACGCCGGGAAATCCACGCGATCTGCGACAACGTCAGCAGCCATAAGACGCAGCGGGTTGCCGACTTCCTTGATGCGCAGCGCAACGTGCACCTGCACTTCACGCCGACCTACTCGTCGTGGCTCAACCAGGTGGAGAACTGGTTCTCGCGCATTCAGCGTGAAGTGATCGCTCGCGGCATCTTCACTTCGGTGAAGGATTGGGATCGCAAACTGATGCCGATACATCCGCGAACACAACAAGAACCCGAAACCGATCAAGTGGAAATATGACGATCCTTCGCGCCGGATTCGACCAGTGCCAATTCAATGACGCAATGGAGTAGTCCTGCGGCGCGTTCACGACGTTGCGCGGCGCGCCCGCTTCTCATGCCTTCACGTTGCCAAGCGTGGTCGAGGCGATCTCGACCAGCGCCTCGCGCGTGAAGAACGCCTGATGCGACGTAATGGTGACGTTCGGAAACGTGAGCAGGCGCGCGAGGACGTCGTCTTGCAGCAGGCTGTCCGAATGGTCCTCGAAGAAGAGGCCGCCTTCTTCTTCGTACACGTCGAGGCCGAGATGGCCCAGCTGGCCGCTCTTCAGCGCGCCGGTCAGCGCATTGCTTTCGACTAGTCCGCCGCGCCCCGTGTTGATGAGCATCGCGCCGCGCTTCATGCGAGCAAGCGCGTGCTCGTCGATCAGGTGATAGGTGGACGGCAGCAGCGGGCAGTGCAGCGAGACGATGTCCGAGTTCGCGAGCAGCTCGTCGAGCCCGACATAGCGGGCGCCGCGATCGAGCAGATCCTGGGCGGGCGGGCCGGGATCGTAGGCGAGTACCTGCATGCCGAAGCCCGCCATGATGTTGCCGAACACCCATCCGATGATGCCCGTGTCGATCACGCCGACGGTCTTGCCGTACAGATCGAAGCCGAGCAGGCCGTTGAGCGAGAAATCGCCGTCGCGCGTGCGCGCCACCGCGCGATGCAGCCGGCGGTTCAACGTGAGGATCATGCCCACCGCATGCTCCGCGACCGCGTGCGGCGAGTATGCGGGTACGCGCGTCACCGTGATGCCGAGACGCTTCGCAGCGTGCAGATCGACGTGATTGAAGCCCGCCGAGCGCAATGCCACGAGACGCGTGCCGCCCTCGTGGAGCCTTTCAAGCACGGCGGCGTCGACGCTGTCGTTGACGAACGGGCAGACCGCCTTGAATCCTCTCGCGAGGATGGCGGTCTGCGCGTCGAGATGCGCTTCCTGGAAATCCAGTTCGACGCCGAATGCCTCGTTGGCTTGCGTGAAGGTGTCGCCGTCGTACTGGCGGCTGCTGAAGAGCATGAGGCGGGTGGCGTTCGGAGCGGGCATCGTTTCGGGCGAAGTGGAGGTCCGGAGAGTCGTATCGCCCGCCGCGGCCGTCCGTGCTCCCGGACGGCCGAGCGTGGCGTCAGTTCGCGGTCGCCGACGCGCTGCTCGTCCTCGGCACCGACACGAGCGGCGCGGCATGGGCGATCTGATGATGTCGTCGGGGCGGCCGGCGGCGGCCGCGAATTCCTGGCTCAGATAGTTCAAAGCATCGTCGATAAAGAAGCGCGTCTTGGCAGGCAGATACTGACGTCCCGGATAGACGATCGAGACTTTCATGTCCGGGTCGTCGATGGTGTAATCGGGCAGCAGGCGAACGAGCGTGCCCTCCTTCAGATCCGCCTGCACGATGCCTTCGGGCAGGATCGAGAAGCCCATGCTCTTCAACGTGGCGAGACGGACCATCAGCCCGTTGTTGACCGTATACACTGGCGCGAAGCGTGATCTGGTCGGCGGCGCTGCGATGATGGCGGAAATACCAGGTCTGGCTGCGCATTTCGTTCGGCAGTCCGACCGACGGCAACGTTTGCAGGTCCGTCGGCGCGGCGGGCAAGCCATGTTCGGCGATGAACGCCGGCGTGGCGACCGGAACCAGCGCGTTGGTGCCGACGGGACGCTCGATGAGCGCGGTGCTCAACACCATGAATGGACCTGCCCCCGCATAACCGGACAGCCGGTCCCGCTTAGGTTGGAGGATTTGCTTGCCGACGAAACTCGCGCGGCGAGCAAATCCTCCAACCTAAGCGGGACCGGCTGTCCGGTTATGCGGGGGCAAGTCCACGAATCTTAATGGAAGCTGGGCAACGGCTGGCGACACGAGACCTTACAGATTTTGAGGCGACGTTGGTCGACGATGGGGGGCGGCGGCAGGGCGACGCGTGTCGTGGACCTGCTAGACTTGTCGACCGGGCGAGGTTCGCCGACGCTGCGTCGGACGTGAGCCAGACCAGATAACACCGAACGGAACTATGCAAAGCACGAAAAGCGGCGATTCGCCGAAGCTCACTGGCGACATCGTCAACGCCGCTCTGACCTGGTACCAGATGCCGAGCGGCATCACGGAACGGGCGCTGAAGGCAGCGGTCGAGGCACTCCTGCGCGAGCGTCGCGGGGAAATGGCGCCTACGCAGACCGATGAACTGGACGACCTCATCGAAAGCGAGCCGGCTCCGACTATGGCTCCGCCGACCGTCGCTGGCGAATTCGTCGTGTACTCTGACGGGTCGGCGCTCAAAAATCCGGGGCCCTCGGGGTGCGGCTGGGTTGTTGTCAGCGGTGGCAAAATGGTGTACGAGGGCTTCGAGTCAATCGGCCACGGCACAAACCAGATTGCTGAAATCAGGGCGGCCGCACATGGCCTCAATGACTTGCCGGCAGGCTCAACGGTGGACGTTCACACTGACTCGCTGTATGTCGTCAAGACGATGAAGGGCGAGTTCCGAAAGAAGGCGAACGTTGAGCATTGGTCGTTTCTCGACGAAGCTGTTCGCCGGCACAAGACGGTTCGGTTCCATCACGTCCGAGGCCACGCTGGTCATGACCTCAACGAACGGGCGGACGTTCTTGCCAACAAGGGGTCCGAGCTATCGAAGAAGCGGCTTGCTGGCGGGCGTTGACCGCCACCGACCCGCTTCAGTCAGAAGCTCAGACTACTTAGATTTTTGTCTTGCCTCTTCTCGGTCCTTCGCAATCAGCCGTTTAGCACGGGCTAAGTCTATCGGAGCGACTTTCTCTTGCGGCTTGGTAGCAGCTGCGAGCTTCCGGTCAAGCTGACGTATGTATAGTAGCAACTCCGCGTTCTTTGTGCGCGATTGACGCAGTTGTTCCTGGAGCCGGGCGTTCTCCTCGCGCCAAGGTTTGGTCGGGTCAACTGGCCGCGGCGGCTTGACTTTTGGTGCTTCCGCTTGGAGCTTTCGATACAGTGGGTGGTGTTTGGGCAACTTCTCAGGTAGTGCGGTCCGGATGCTCGGATGATTCACATAGTTCGTTCGGCTGTGGCCAGCTTCTTGTGCGATTGTGAATAGCTTCACCTTGAGCCGGCCGCTCTGTGCGAGTCGAAGGTTCTCATCGTGCTGCGGCTGACCGGCGAGCAACCTGGCGAGTGCTTCGACTAAGGGGCGGACAACATCCGGTGAGTCCGGATTGTCTTCATTATTCAACTGTTCTGACGCACGCGTGCAAGTCGCTCCAGAATCTTGTCGCATTGGTTTATGTTCCGCTTCGTCACAGCCTCAATGTCATAAAAGCCTTTGGCGCGGTTTTCGTCTCGCACAGCGACCATTTTGTCTCTGCGCGCAACCCAAAACGGCTTGTGCTCTTTGAGAATAAGAAGAAGGTTGCGGCAACGGTTACATGATGATGCGGGCGAAAGGACGTCAAGCCTTGGTGCCGTCGCGAAGATTTTCATCCCACCGTTGCGGATATGGCACTGTGCGTGTTCAGGCCGAAACACGCATGCACCCCAATCAAGACCCCATCCCCAAACGTTATCCGCATTGGTTAGGCGCCGGATGGCTTCCAGTGCCTCATCTTCATCCTCCGGGCCGGCAGTCCGTCGAACGTCCAAGTCAGGCCATCAGCGTCGTCAGCCAACCCTCCCGCCGCTCCTTGGGTAACGCGAAAAAGCAGTTCTGAAGCGTATTCGATGGCTTCCCCTTTGAGTAGCCACTCGAGCTCGGTATCGGTCCCGATATAGTACTTCTCAGTCATCGCAACGCTAATGTGGTGCAGTTGTCTTGAAATCGCTGGGAGCAGGGTCGCGTCAGTCCTGAAGCAGAAACGAGCGAAGCTCTTGCGCCACTGATGAGAGGTAATTTTCCATCCGTCAAACCCTTCGGGAAAGTCAACGTACTGGTGAACCCACATTGAAGTTGACCCGCGAAAACGGACACTTCTTCTTTTTGAAGAGGAGGTGCCGAAATGGGCAAGACTCGTACACCGTACCCGGCGGAGTTTCGGGCGCATATGGTGGAACTGGTCAAGGCCGGGCGTACACCACGGGAGCTCGCGCGCGAGTTCGAACCGACGGCGCAGACCATCGTCAACTGGTGCGCGCAGGCTGAGCGTGATGCTGGCGTACGGCATGACGGGGTGACCACGGCTGAACGGCAGGAACTGACGCGTCTGCGCCGTGAGAATCGCCAATTAAAAATGGAGCGCGACATTCTCTCGCAGGCTGCGGCCTGGTTCGCGAGAGAGACGGGAGCCGTGCCACCGAAGGGTACGGATTCGTGAAAGCGAACCGGGCCCGCTGGCCCATTGCTAAGATGGCACGGCTGCTCGGGGTCTCGACGAGCGGCTTTTACGCATGGCTGGTACGCGAGCCATCGCAGCAAGCATGCAGCGATGCGCTGCTGCTCGCACGCATCCGTACGCTGCATGGTAAGCGCTCGATCTGTACCGTTGTCTCGTTCTAGGTAGAAGATGCAATCATCAGCCGCAACGGACGCGATTGACCGACAGTGTCCACGAACTGCGGAGAATGGATACAGTGTCTCAGACAGTCGAATTGCCGGCCAAGCGCCAGAACCGGCGGCATCCGTTGGAATGGAAACGAACGGTCGTCGAGCAGACATTTGAACCAGGAGCCTCGGTCGCTCGGGTCGCCCGCGACAATAACGTCAATGCCAACCAGGTATGGGCGTGGCGCAAACTGTACGCGCAGGGCCTGCTGGTCGAAGATGCTCAGACGCAGGCCATGTTGCCTGTTGTTGTCGATGTTCAGCCCGATCGGGCAACTGACCATCTGCCGGATTCGACGAAGTTGTGCAGGCCGCTCCAGTTACTACGAGCGGCAGGATTGAGCTTCAGCACGGCAATACTTCCGTCCGGATAGAAGGCACGCCCGACGCGACGATCTTGCGCCTGGTACTCGAGCGGCTTCTCTGATGATCGGCCTGCCTGCAAATACGCGGATCTGGATCGCCGCAGGCGTCACTGACATGTGATCCGGCTTTAATGCGCTTGCAGCGAAGGTGCAGACAGTGCTTGAGAAGGATCCGTACGGTGGCCAGGTTTTTATCTTCAGAGGGCGCCGTGGTGACCTTATGAAGGCGTTGTACTGGAGCGATGGCGGCCTATGTCCGTTTGCAAAGCGCCTTGAGAAAGGACGTTTTGCATGGCCACGTGCTGACACTGGTGTTGTGGCGCTGACAACGGCTCAACTGGCGCTGCTTCTCGAAGGGTTTGACTGGCGCGAACCGATCGAGGCAGCACGCCCGCGCAGCGCTTTGTAAACGTCAGTTACCTGATGATCCGCGTGCAGCAGACAGTCGTAAACTGCTGCATGGATCTGACCGGTAGCGACCTGCCCGACGACATCGATGATCTGAATGGACTTGCCCCGCAAAGCCGGACATGCGGTGACGCTTAAATTTTGAGGTAGTCTTCTGCCTATGTTTAAGCCTAGTCACAACGT
>LFKV01000033.1 GCA_001189345.1 Candidatus Paraburkholderia kirkii | reverse complement strand
GTCCCGGCTTCGCGCTCAGCAACGCCCAAGCACCTCGGTATCCATACGTCGGCGCGTCGCCTAACAACTCATGAAGTTCGGCGACAAGCGCCGTGTCGTCGAGCACGGCATCTTGCGCCGGTCGACCAGTCAGCCGGCCGCTTCGACTTGACTGCGAGATTCGAGCGCGACACCCCCCAGGACTTCACAGATCGTCTTCAACGGTCGTCCCCCGGCAGCAATGGTGAGCGCAGTCAATTTTTTTGTTCGACCATACTCCACTGCTTCACGGAGGATTTCTACCTCCATCGTCTTCTTTCCTAGCAATCGCTGCAGCTCGCGAATCTGCTTCATTGCTTCGGCTAGGTCAGATGCCGGCACCACGTGCTCGCCGGCAGACCACCGATAGGCTCTCGTCCTGATAGAGCTTGCGCCAGCCGAAGACTTGGTTGGCATTCACTTGATGTCGGCGAGCGACGCCAGAGACCGTTGTACCGGGCTCGAAAGTCTCGCGAACTATCGCTAGTTTCTCTTCAATTGAACGCCGGCGGCGCTGCTCCGGCTGGGTCAGAACTTCTAGAGGTTCCACGTTGTGACTAGGCTTAAAACATAGGCAGAAGACTACCTCAAAATTTAAGCGTCACCGCATGTCCGGCTTTTGCGGGGGCAAGTCCACGGCCGACCTGCACGATCTGCTTGTGCGCGACGGGCACGGCCGGCAGCGCGTCGTCGGTGAAGCGCGAGACGTCCACGCCGTTCGGCACGGCGATCATCGACGGATGCGAGTCGACTTCCTTCACGTAATCGTCGATGTTCTTCTGCGACACGCTGATCACGGCCTTCGCGCGGCCCGAGAAAATCCGCTCGGCGCGCAGGAGCGCGCCGTTCGCGAAATCGTTCGCGCCCGAATGCATGACCCAGACGATCGGCACACGCGTCGGCAATGCGCGCACGTAGAGCGCGGGAATGGTCGCGTGCGCGAAAATGATGTCGGGCTTGAAGGTGCGAATCGCCCGGTGAAGAAACAAAAGGCGCCCGAGTTTGCCGGGCGCTTTCGTCGGAAAAAGGCAGGTGACGTCGTGGGCGCGGAGCTCCGCGCTGATGTGCGCGAAATCGTCGTGCTCGGACATCAGCGACGCGATGCACAAGCTGTGTCCCCCGCGCTGATGTCCGATCGCGACACCCTTGGCAAGAACATCCGCCCCCGACAGACGAGGTGCCAGTATGACCTGGAGAATTCGCATTTATGCTGTCCCTCGGCAAATCCGAAGTGCGCTCGGAGGCCACACGTCCTGCCAACGTATCGTGGTCCCCGACGCCGTCCGCTGCGCGATGAGTTTCATCGTCGATGCTGCCGGCACACTTCCTGTTTTTTGTTTATGAAACTTTCGAGCCGCGTGCGCCGGGCGAACCCGAACGTCGCGCACGGTTAAGGTACTCCTGACGTCAGACCAAACGCCCGCCATCAGGTAGTGTTTTTTGGTCGCGACATAAAAGATCGGGAACCAATGCGGCGACGCGCACATGAGATGCCGCATCGCGCAAACCCCTATATCCGCCAGCGCAGACGAGATGAACAAGCACGGACGCAGCAGACGCAGCAGAACGAAGGAAGAGAATTGGAGGACAGCCTGTGCACGGCGCGCGGGGCGCGCGCCGCGTGTTCGTTCGATTTCGCTCAGCGATCAGTTATTGCCGTCCTTGGGGCACTCCAGATTGCAGCCGTTGGGATCGCCGGCGTCGCCACGGCGACGCATCGCCGACTTGCCGTTCTGATACTTCTCCGACGGAGCGGACGCGGCGAACTGCATCTGCGGATGCTCGTTGAAACGGAACTGGTCTTGCAGGACGCCGCCCGGCATGCCCGGCGAATTCTGGGCAAAGGCGACAGGAACCAGATAGATCGCGCCGGCGGCGAGCACGGCGGAGGAACAGGCGAGCAACGAAAATTTCATGGCGATGTTTCGCGCGGACAGACCGCGCCTCAAGCGAGTGAATTCGACTGCTTTACACGGAACCGGAGCAAGCGCGAAGCGCCGACACCGGTCAACAGCAAGGCGTTAGGTTAGCCCAATTCGCCGACGACGACAGTCCCGGCCGCGCTCCACTCTCTTACGGTCCGTTTTCGTCGTTCGGTGAGCGCTCACTTCACTCAACCGCGCAGGCCTTCGTCGATGTCGACCAGCGAGCCGCAGCGCGCCGGATCGTAGCCTTCGAGCTGCACGACGCTGTCGGTGAAGCCCTCGCTGCGCAGGATGCGCAGCACGGAGGCGAGACGCGCCTCGTCGAGCCGGGTCCGCTCGCAGGCGAAGAAATAGTCCTCGTCGATGATCGGAATGAAATCGAGCGCGAAATGCTGCGCGGCGGGCTGCACGCCGAAGCCGAGATCGGCCATGCCGCTCGCGACGAAAGCGGCGATCGCCGAATGCGTGAGTTCGGTGGTCGCATAGCCGTTGATCTGATCCGGATCGACGCCCACGCTTCGCAGCGACAGATCGAGCAGCATGCGCGTGCCCGAGCCGGGCTGGCGGTTCACGAAGCACACGTTGCTGCGAGCGAGGTCGTGCAGGCCGCTGGTGCGCTTCGGATTGCCCTTCGGCAAGAAGAGACCCTGCGTGCGGCGCGTGAGGCGAATCAGCTGATGCTTGTTCTGATCCAGATACGGCCGGTAGATATCGGCGCAAGTCGAGCGAAATTCGCCGATCGGCAAATGGAAGCCCGCCAGCTCGCACTCGCCGCGCGCGAACGCGCTCATCGCTTCGGCGCTCTCGCGATACTTGATGTCGACCGGCACGCGCTGTTCGCCGAGCGCGCGCACGAGCGTGGCGACCGCATAACCGTGCGACGCGTGAATCCGCACTTGCGTGACGCCGCCCGCGAGGCGCTGGTTCAATTCCCCGGCGACGTCGTTCGTCACCGTATGCAACGGCACTTCGAGCCGCTCGCCGCAGACACGCTGCGCGCGCAGCACCGATTCGCCCAGTTCGGAAAGCACGGAGCCCCGCGCCCGCGCGATTTGGTGATGAGCGCGCCGCCCAGCCGCACCTCGATTTCGCGCAATAACCCCCCACGCATGCCGATAGGACAAACCCTTAGCGCTCGCGGCATTCGCGATGCTGCCCGATGCTGCCCGTTTGCGCGACGAGCTGCAAAAGCGGCACACCGCGCTGAGACTGGTTTCCCGGCCATCGGCGTCCCGCAGAAACAGCTCGGCACGGCACCCGACGTCCACCATATGCACTCCTCCATCCTATTTCCAAGATATATCACGGCGCCTATTGTTGTTCTTTTGTTGTTCTTTTGCAGGCTCGGCGCCTCAGATCATATCGTCCTAAATATGCATCGACAAAACATATGCCAAGCGTTGGAGGAGCCCCCATGACACACACACAGCTGTCTGCCGCTGCATCCGAAGAGCTGGTTCGCCGCCATGCGGTGCAAGGCGCGACCTTGATGACCATCCTGCACGCCATTCAGGACGAAGTCGGCTACGTGCCCGAGACCGTCGTCGCGCCGCTCGCGCGCGCTGTCGCTGTCGTGCGCCGAGGTGCATGGCGTGATCACCTACTACCACCACTTCCGTTCCGCGCCGCCCGCGCGCGTGACCGTGCAGCTCTGCCGCGCGGAAGCGTGCCGCAGCATGGGCACGGAAACGCTGAAGGAGCACATCGAGGGGCACACCGGCTGCCGGTTCGACAGCGGCCACGCGGAGGACACGGAGCTCGAATCCGTGTTCTGTCTCGGTCAGTGCGCGCTGTCGCCGTCGATGATGATCAACGGGGAGCTGCACGCGAAAGTCACGCCGGCGAAGTTCGATCGCCTGTATGCCGCGGCGCAGGCGAAAGCGGGCGACAACGCGGAGGTGACGGCATGACGCGCATCTACGTACCCATCGATTCCGCCGCGCTCGCGCTGGGCGCGGAAGCGGTCGCCGAAGCCGTCGCGAGCGAGGCGCGGAAGCGCGGCCTCGACGTGCAGATCGTGCGCAACGGTTCGCGCGGGCTGTTTTATCTCGAACCGCTCGTCGAAGTCGAAACAGCGCACGGCCGCATCGGCTATGCGAACGTCGAAGCCGAAGATGTCGCCGGGCTGTTCGATGCCGGACTGATCGAGGGCGGCGCACACGGGAAGAACGTCGGCCTCGTCGACGAGATTCCTTATCTGAAGAAGCAGCAGCGCCTGACGTTCGCGCGCATCGGCATCACGGACCCGCTTTCCATCGACGATTACGTCGCGCTCGGCGGCCTCCAGGGCCTGCGCAACGTGCTCGACATGAACGGCGACGCGGTCGTCGAGGCGCTCCTCGACTCCGGCCTGCGCGGACGCGGCGGCGCGGCGTTCCCGGCGGGCATCAAGTGGAAGATGGTGCGCGCCGCGCCGTCGGACCAGAAGTACGTCGTCTGCAACGCGGACGAGGGCGACTCCGGCACGTTCTCCGACCGGCTCGTAATGGAAAGCGATCCATACATGCTGATCGAGGGGATGATCATCGCGGGCGTGGCGACCGGCGCGACCAAGGGTTACATCTACGTGCGCAGCGAGTATCCGCATTCGATCGCGACGCTGAATCGCGCGACGCGGGCTGGCTCGGCGCGAGCGTGCTCGGCACGTCGCATGCGTTCGATCTGTACGTGGCGAAGGGCGCGGGCTCCTATGTGTGCGGCGAGGAAACGGCGCTGCTCGAATCGCTCGAAGGCAAGCGCGGCATCGTGCGCGCGAAGCCGCCGATGCCGGCGCTCACCGGTCTGTACGGGAAACCTACGGTCATCAACAACGTCATCACGCTCGCCACGGTGCCGGTGATTTTCGCGAAGGGCGCGGCGTTCTATCGCGACTTCGGCATGGGCCGTTCGCACGGCACGCTGCCCTTTCAGATCGCGGGCAACGTGAAGCAAGGCGGGCTCGCCGAACTGGCGTTCGGCGTGACGCTGCGCGAACTCGTCTACGAATACGGCGGCGGCACGGCAAGCGGACGTCCCGCGCGCGCGGTGCAGGTGGGCGGACCGCTCGGCACGTATCTGCCGGAAAGCCAGTGGGACATTCCGCTCGACTACGAGGCATACGCGAAGGTCGGCGCGGTGGTCGGCCACGGCGGGCTCGTGATCCACGACGACACCTCGAACCTGGCCGAGCTCGCGCAATACGCAATGCACTTCTGCGCGATCGAATCCTGCGGCAAGTGCACGCCGTGCCGCATCGGCTCGACGCGCGGGGAGGAAGTGATCGCGAAGATCCGCGAGGGCGACACGTCGGTGAGACAGATCACGCTCCTGCGCGAACTGTGCGACACGATGGTCGCGGGCTCGCTCTGCGCGATGGGCGGCATGACGCCGTTCCCGGTGATCTCCGCGCTCGATCACTTCCCCAAGGATTTCGGGCTGCCCCGCACACCCGCACAGAAAGCGGCATAAAAAGGAGACGACCATGTCCAATACCATCAACGGCTGCGGCTCCGGCAACTGCGCGTGCAAGAGCGCAGCGTCGGTGCAGCGCCGCGATCCGTTCGACGAAACCGATTACGGCACGCCGCTGCGCCATGCCGACGTCGACGTGACGCTGGAAATCGACGGCGAGTCGGTCACGGTGCCCGCGGGCACGTCGGTGATGCGCGCCGCGATCGAAGCCGGCGTCAACGTGCCGAAGCTCTGCGCGACCGATTCTCTGGAGCCGTGGGGCTCGTGCCGCTTGTGCCTTGTCGAGATCGAAGGCAGGCGCGGCTATCCGGCGTCGTGTACGACGCCCGTCGAAACGGGCATGAAGGTGCGCACGCAAAGCGACCGGCTGCAATCGCTACGCCGCAACGTGATGGAGCTCTACATCTCCGATCACCCGCTCGACTGCCTCACCTGCCCCGCCAACGGCGATTGCGAGCTGCAGGACATGGCGGGCGTCGTCGGCCTGCGTGAAGTGCGCTACGGCTACGAAGGCGCGAACCACCTGAAGGACAGGAAGGACGAATCGAATCCGTACTTCACCTACGATCCGTCGAAGTGCATCGTCTGCAATCGCTGCGTGCGCGCCTGCGAGGAAACGCAGGGCACGTTCGCGCTGACGATCGCAGGCCGGGGTTTCGAATCGCGCGTGGCGGCGAGCGAAAACGTGCCGTTCATGGAATCGGAATGCGTGTCGTGCGGCGCGTGTGTCGCCGCCTGCCCGACCGCGACGCTGCAGGAAAAGACCGTCATCATGCTCGGCCAAGCCGAGCACTCGGCGATCACGACGTGCGCGTACTGCGGCGTCGGCTGCTCGCTCAAGGCGGAGATGAAGGGCAACACCGTCGTGCGCATGACGCCGAACAAGAACGGCCAGGCGAACGAAGGCCACGCCTGCGTGAAGGGCCGCTTCGCATGGGGCTACGCGACGCACAAGGATCGCATCAAGAAGCCGATGATCCGCGCGAAAATCACCGACCCGTGGCGCGAAGTGTCGTGGGACGAAGCGATCAACTACGCGGCGAGCGAATTCCGCCGCATCCAGGACAAGTACGGGCGGGATTCGATCGGCGGCATCACGTCGTCGCGTTGCACGAACGAAGAAACGTATCTCGTGCAGAAGCTCGTGCGCGCCGCGTTCGGCAACAACAACGTCGATACCTGCGCGCGCGCGTGCCACTCGCCGACCGGCTACGGACTCAAGACGACGCTCGGCGAATCGGCGGGCACGCAGACCTTCGCGTCCGTCGAGAAGGCCGACGTGATCATCGTGATCGGCGTGAATCCGACCGACGGTCACTCGGTGTTCGGCTCGCGCCTGAAGCGCCGCGTGCGCGAAGGCGCGAAACTGATCGTGATCGATCCGCGCCGCATCGATATCGTCGATACGCCGCACGTCAGGGCGCAGTATCACCTGCCCTTTCGACCCGGTACGAACGTCGCGATGGTCAAATGCGCTCGCGCACGTGATCGTCACCGAAGGCTTGCTGAAGGAAGACTTCATCGCGGAACGCTGCGAGCCGCGCGCATTCGAGCAATGGCGCGAGTTCGTCGCCCGCGCGGAAAATTCGCCCGAGGCGATGGAAGCCGTCACCGGCGTGCCCGCGAACCAGGTGCGCGAGGCCGCGCGCGTCTATGCGACGGCCGGCAACGGCGCGATCTACTACGGCCTCGGCGTCACGGAGCACGCACAAGGCTCGACGGCCGTGATGGGCATCGCGAACCTCGCGATGGCGACGGGCAACATCGGCCGCGAAGGCGTCGGCGTGAATCCGCTGCGCGGGCAGAACAACGTGCAGGGCTCGTGCGACATGGGCTCGTTCCCACACGAGCTGCCGGGCTATCGCCATATCGGCGACGCGGCGGTGCGCTCGCTCTTCGAGGAAGCCTGGAACGTCAAGCTGCAGGACGAACCGGGCCTGCGCATCCCCAACATGTTCGACGCCGCCACGCACGGCACCTTCATGGGTCTTTACTTCCAGGGCGAGGACATCGTCCAGTCGGACCCGAACACGCAGCACGTGGCCGACGCGCTCTCGTCGATGGAATGCATCGTCGCGCAGGACATCTTCCTCAACGAGACGGCGAAGTATGCCCACGTATTGCTGCCCGGCTCGACCTTCCTCGAGAAGGACGGTACCTTCACCAACGCGGAGCGCCGCATCTCGCGCGTGCGCAAGGTCATGCCACCGCTCGCCGGCCTCTCCGACTGGGAAGTGACGATCAGGCTCTCGCGCGCGCTCGGCTACGAGATGAACTACACGCATCCGTCCGAGATCATGGACGAAATCGCGCGCCTCACGCCGACCTTCCACAGCATCTCGTACGAACGCCTCGACGAGCTCGGCAGCATCCAGTGGCCATGCAACGAGCACGCTCCGGACGGCACGCCGACGATGCACATCGACGAGTTCGCGCGCGGCAAGGGGCGCTTCGTCATCACGAAGTTCGTGGCGACGCCGGAGAAGGTCACGCGCAAGTATCCGCTGCTCCTCGCGACGGGCCGAATCCTGTCGCAATACAACGTCGGCGCGCAGACGCGGCGCACCGAGAATTCTCGCTGGCACGAGGAGGATCGCCTGGAGATTCATCCGGTGGACGCGGAGGATCGCGGCATCAAGATGGACGACTGGGTCGGCATCGAGTCGCGTGCGGGGCAGACCGTGCTGCGCGCGAAGATCTCCGAGCGCATGCAGCCGGGCGTCGTGTACACGACCTTCCACTTCCCGGAATCGGGCGCGAACGTCATCACGACGGACTCCTCCGACTGGGCGACCAACTGTCCGGAATACAAGGTGACGGCGGTGCAGGTGCTGCCGGTCGAACAGCCGTCGCAATGGCAGAAGGATTACTCGCGCTTCAACACGCAGCAGCTCGAACTGGTGAACATGCGCGATCTTGCGCCGGCCACTTCAGGAAAATAAGAAATGGATGTCGATAACCTGATCGAGATGGCGAACCGCATCGGCGAATTTTTCGATTCGATGCCGGACCGCGCCGAGGCTGTAGATAGCGTGGCGGATCATATTCGCCGCTTCTGGGAGCCGCGCATGCGCATCGAGATTCTCGCCGCGCTCGACGATCCCGAAGCCAGCGCGACGATGGAGCCGATCGTGCGCGAGTCGCTCGAGAAGCACAAGGTGGATCTTCAGCCGAAGGCGGCGACGGCCTGACGCTCGCGGCGCACGCACGCCCTGCCGGCGCCTCGCGCTCGCAGGGCTTTTCAGTCTTCGCGGAATTCCTGCTCAGGATGCCGTTCGGCGCTCGTATCCTGCGCGCCGAACCACGTTTCGCAGTGACGCAGGAGCGCGTGCGCGTCGGATGGCACGCGCACGCGCGCGGCGATGATCCGTCCGGGCGCACGAGGTAGAACGCCGGGCGCGTGCGGCCGTAGTTGTCCGTGAGCGACTGCGCGTCGTCACCGCTCGTGTCGGTGATGCGCCACACGCGCACGGCGTTCGGCAGGATCGCCTCGATCGACTTCACGAGACCCTCGAGGTCCGGTCGCACAGCGCGTGCGCGACGGTGATGGTCGCCGGCGCGAGCGCGATGTCGTCCTCGCCGGAAGGATTCTCGAGCAGGAACAGCGAGAAGCAGCCCGGATCGTGCAGATCGTAAAGGCAGCCGACGCCCGGCAGGCGCCCGAGCGGCCAGTCGACGACATGCACGCGCGCATCCGGCGCGCGCTCGCCAGCGGCTGGCTGCTCGGCGTGCTGTCGGTGCGGCTCGTCGCGTATCTGCGCACGCGTCACGGCGAGGCGCTCGGGCCCGAAGGCTTTTATGCACTCGGACTGATTGCGCTGTCGTATGGCGTCGCCGAATTGCTGCACACGTATGCGTTTCTCGCGGTATTCGCCGCCGACCTCGCGATGCGCCGTGTCGAGCAGAAAGAAAGCGGCGGCAAATCCGCGCGCCAGGCCGTCGGCAAGATCGACGCGGACGACGTCGGCGCGGCCGCCGCCGATCCCGAGCACGCGCACGCGTTCATGGCCGAGCGCGTGCTCGGCTTCACAATCGAGCTGGAGCGCATCGCCGAAGTGGCGATCATGCTGATGGTCGGCGCGGTGCTCGCGACCATGTGGCGTACGCTCTTCACCTGGCAGGCGGGCGCCCTCATCGTCGCGCTCTTCCTCGTGCTGCGGCCCGCGGCGGTCGAGGCATCGCTCATCGGCTCGCATGCCACGGCCGCGCAAAGGCGGCTCATGAGCTGGTTCGGCATACGCGGCGTCGGCTCGTTCTACTATCTGCCCCATGCGATCGAGCACGCGCCGAATGATGTCGCGGCGCCGCTCGTGCCACTCGTTATCGCGACGATCACCGCTTCGGTCGTGGTGCACGGCATCACGGCGACGCCGCTCATGGAACGCTATCAGCGCGCGCGGATGAATGAATGAGCTTGCCGGAACGCGCTTGCGAACGGCATGATGAGCGAGGCAAATCTCTTCAAGGACCATCGGGCGTGAAGCAACTGCTCTTCTTTTGCGGCCACGCGGGCACCGGCAAGACCACGCTCGCCAAGCAGTTCTTCGCGCCGCTCATGCGCGCGAGCGGCCAACCCTTCTGCCTGCTCGACAAGGACACGCTCTACGGTGCCTACAGAGCAACGGCGATCGGCGCGCTGTCGGGCGATCCCCACGATCGCGACAGCCCGCTTTTCATCCAGCATTTTCGCGATCCGGAGTATCGCTCGCTCGTCGATACCGCAGCGGAAAATCTCGCGCTCTGCGTGAGCGTCGCGGTGGTCGCGCCGCTCATGCGCGAAGTGCGGAGCGGACGCCTGTTCGATCGCGCGTGGCTCGGCGTCGGCGACGATGTCGCGATTCGCGTCGTGTGGGTGCATGTGGAGGAAAACGTGGCGCGCGAGCGCATCGTCGCTCGCGGCGATCCGAACGATGCGTACAAACTCGCGCACTGGGAGGAATATCGTCAGCGGCGCTTCGTGCCCGACGAAGCACTCGCCCGAACGCTCGTGATGTTCGACAACACCGCGCCCTCGGACGATGCGCGCGACACGTTGCTCGCGCGCCTCATCCAGACGCGCCGGGCATGAGGCGCGACGTTACGCGGCCGCCAGCTGCCGCGCCGTGGCCAGCGCGTTCGCGCCTTCGTACAGCTTGCCGAAGCGGTTGTCGAGGAACGCGGCGAGCGGAACCTGCTCCTGACGCACGAAACCGCTTTGTGGCAGCACGCCCTCGCGGAACAGATCGAGCTCCGCGCAGATCGCGCCGGCGGTCGTGATCTGGATCGCGCTCATCGGCGTGCCGCACACGTCCTTCGCGAAGATCTTGCGCGTGAATACGTCCTGCACGAGCTGTCCGCGGCGCATGCCCGTCACGGTGATGAAGATCAGCACGACATCCTGCGCCGTGGAGGGCACCGCGCGCTTGAGCATGGTCTTCAGGCCGTCGCGGTCGGTGGACATGCGCAGATCGTCGAGCAGGAACTTCATCAGGTCGCGATGACCCGGATAGCGCACCGACTTGTAGTCGAGCGTCTCGACCTTGCCCGCGAGCGTCTCGCATAGCGTGCCCAGGCCGCCCGACGTGTTGAACGCCTCGTACTCTATGCCGTTGAGCGAGAAATGCTCGACACCTTCGAGCGGCTGCACCCATTGCGTGCGACCTTCGCGAATCGCCTCGCACGGCTGGCAATACTCGTTGATGAGGCCGTCGATGCTCCACGTGAGGTTGTACTTGAGCGCGTTGGTCGGAAACTCGGGCAGCGCGCCGACGCGCATCTTGACTTCGCGGACATCGTCCAGACACTTCGCCAGATCGTGCGCGACGATGCCGATGAAACCCGGCGCGAGACCGCATTGCGGCATGAACGCGAGTTCGGAACCCTCCGCAATGGCGCGAATCGCGTGCGTCGCGCGTACGTCCTCGGTGAGGTCGAAATAATGCACGCCCGCTGCCTTCGCCGCCGAAGCGACGTTGATCGCGAGGTAGTACGGTAGCGCGTTGACGAGCGCATCGAAGCCGTTCAATGCCTGGCGCAACACGGGCGTATCGGCGGAATAGACACGGCGCGTCGGGATGCCCTGTGCATCGAGGAGCGCGAGCGCGTGCTCGTCGCGATCGAACGCGACGACCTCGAAGTCCCCCGTTTCACGCAGCAAATGGGCAATGCTCTGGCCGATCAATCCGGCGCCGACGAGGGCCACTTTCATATTCATCTCCTTTATGTGTGCGGGTTGGGCCTATGCCTTCCTCACACAGTTTAGGAGCGCACGAATACTGATTCTAGACACAAAATGATGCGCTTCGACGATGAATTTCGTCATTTCGACGACCCATACCTGCGATTCGTATCGTTTGCGTCAGCCGACGCGATCGATCTTGCGCGCGAGGATGATGGAGGTCGTGGTCCGCTCGACGCCTTCCAGCGCGCCGATCTCGTCGAGCAGATCGTTCAGGCGGTCGGGCGAATCGGCGCGCAGCCACGCGACGTAATCGAACTCGCCGCTCACCGCGCAGAGCAGCTGGATCTCGGGCATGCGCGCGAAGCGCTTCTGCAAGTCCCGGCCGTACGTCGGCACGAGCTTCATGCCGACGTACGCCTGGATGCTCGCGTCGAGCACGTCCTGACCGAGCCGCACGCCGTAGCCCGCGATCACGTTGTTCTTCTCCAGCCTCGCGATGCGCGCGATCACCGTCGTGCGCGCGACGCCCAGTTGCCGCGCGAGATTGGCGACGCTCTCCCGCGCGTTCATCTGCAGGAGCGCGACGAGATTGCGATCGATGTCGTCGAGCTGGTCGAGGCGTGGTGGTCTCATGTAGGCGTCGTCCTTGGCGTTTTGTGTTTTGTGTTTTGTGTTATGCGTTTTGAATGCAATCCGGCATTCGGTATTTTGCGTTTCGCATTATCGCCGACATGAACGCCGCTCAGACGCCCAGTCGCGCCACCATGAAGTCGACGAAGCTCGCGAGCTTGGGCGTTGCGCGGGTATCTCGGGGATAGACGAGATGCGCGGGCGAAGGCTTCGGCAGAAAGTCCTGAAGCACGGCGATGAGCGCGCCGCTCTTCAGTTCGTCCTCGACCAACGCATGCGGCTGAAGCACGAGACCGAAGCCTGCGAGCGCGGCCTTCCTGAGCGCCTGTCCGTTGTTCGCGCGAAAGCGCGCGGACTGCGTGCGGCAGGCGTGCGTCGCATCGTCCTCGCCGTCGAACTGCCAGCCCGCCTCGCGGCCCTGATGCACGAAGCCCAGGCACTCGTGGTTCACGAGATCGGCGGGCGTCGCGGGCGTGCCGGCGCGGGCGAGATATGCGGGCGACTCGCACACGGTCATCGCGTAGGGCTTGAGCGGGCGCGCGACGAAGCTCGAATCGGCGAGCGCGCCGATGCGCACGGCCGCGTCGAAGCGCTCCTCCACGATGTCGGTCATGCGGTTGGTGAGATCGAGCTCGACGGCGATCTGCGAGAATGCCGCGAGGAACTCAGTCACGGCGGGCGTGACGAACTGCACGCCGTAGGTCAGCGGCACGGTGACGCGCAACAGGCCACGCGACGTCGCGCTCATCGCTTCAGCGAGGGCGTCGGCGGCGTCCACGTCCGCGAGGATGCGGCGGCAGCATTCGTAATATTCGCGGCCGATCTCGGTCAGGCTCTGCCGGCGCGTCGTACGGACGATGAGACGCGCGCCGAGGCGGGCTTCCAGCGCCTGCAGATGCTTGCCGGTCATCGGCGCGGAGATGGAGAAGCGCTCGGCCGCAGCGCTCAGGCTGCCCGCCTCGACGATGGCCACGAAAACCCGCATGCTCAACAAGGTATCCACTGCGCTTATTTTCCAGAGTCGTATCGAATGTAAGCAGATGTGCCAATGCGGGCGAATCCGCATGCAATCGTGATACTAATATCCGTCGTTGGCGTGCTCAGCCGCTTGATTCTTTTTCAACAGCTTACGAAGCACGCCGCTTTCCACATCGATCGAAGGTAAACCGAATGAAAAGAACACTCGTCGCATTGGCCGCTTTCTGCGCCCTGAGCCCGGTATTCGCGCAGTCGTTCGCGCCCGCCGCGGCTTCGGCCCCCGCCGTGCAATCCGCCGCATCCGCACCGGCCGCCGCGAAGCGCGAGGCCCGCGTCGAGGAGCGTATCGCGCAGTTGCATTCGAGCCTCAAAATCACCCCGCAGCAGGAAGAGCAATGGTCGAAGTTCGCCGACGTGATGCGCGAAAACGGCCGCACCATGGCCGATCTGTACCGCCAGCGCATTGCGCAGCGCGACACGATGTCCGCGCTCGACGACATGAAACAGTATGAGCAGATCACCCAGGCAAACGCGGACGGCACGAAGCGCCTCGTCGAAGCTTTCGAACCGCTTTACACGAGCCTGTCGCCCGATCAGAAGAAGCTCGCCGATGCCAGCTTCCGCGAAGAGCACGGCAAGGCGCAGCATGGTCGCGCGCATCACCGTCCGCATGCGGCGGGCGCCGACGCGGCATCGGCAACCAAGCCCTGAGGACACCCGGCGCCTACGCGCGGCACCGGACGTGCACGCCAGCCCGCATCCCGCGATGCGGGCTTTTTTTCGTCCACCGGGTGCAAAATGGCGCGAATGCCGTTACGATCCCGCACCGCAACCGCCATTCGTGATCGCACCATGCTCCATCTGTCCCAACTCGATCTCGCAACAGACCCCGCCGCGCGCCGCGTCGTGAAGGACAAAGCCGTGGCCGTCGAATTCGCGGCCGCCGCGGGCGAGCTCATGAGCCTCGAAAGCTTGAATCGCTACGCGAGCGGCGACGCGATCGTCACCGGCAGCGGAGGCGAACGCTGGGTCGTGTCGCGCGAGCGCTTCGATGCGAAGTACGCGCCCGAGGGCGGCATCGCGCACGGCGAGCCGGGGACGTATCACAACAGGCCGAGCGTCGTGATCGCCAAGGAAATGCGCGAGCCCTTTTCCATCGCGCGATCCGCCGCGGGCGACATCCTCACTGGCGCCGCCGGCGACTGGGTGATGCAATACGCCCCGGGCGATTACGGCGTCGTGAAGACCGCGCGCTTCGCGAAGGTCTATCGCGCGCTTTAAGCGAAGTCCTCGCCCATTTCGATTTCCACTTCGCGCGGCACAGTTTCGCCGTTCGCGTAGCTCTCCTCGAGCGATCCGAGCATTGCTTCCACATACGCGCGCAGCACCGCGTAGCTGCGCGCGTGCATGCGCGGCGGCAGCGCGCGGTAACGCGCGAGCGCGGCCGGATCGAAGCGCACGTCGATCGTGATGCGCCGCGCGCTCGAGCCGAAGCGCATCGCCACGTAGTGAATCACGAGCGAGGTGCGGCCCGCGTCGTCGCGGCGTTCGGCGAACTGCGTCTGCTCGGGAAAGAGATCGCTGATCACGTGCGCAAGCATGTCGATGTCCGCGCTCGGACAGTCGTATTGGTAGTCGTCCATTCGATGTCGAAATCCGGTTGAAGCGCTCGCTCGGTCACGCTCGCGCACTGGGCGCGGCGGCCGGGCGATAGTGGCGCACGAGCGCCACCGCGACGATCACGCCGAGCACGAGATACACGGCATCGGCAGCGACGAGCGGCACGAGCCGCGCCTAAAAGAGCGCGGCAGGCAAGCCGACGAGCGCGTGCGCCGCGATCAGAAAGGCGAGCGCGTGGCGCGAACGCTCGCGCAACATCTGCCACATCATCAGCGCGGAAAAACCCAGCTGCAGCACGAAGGCACTCGCGCGCTCGACGAGAAAGATGCCCGCCGACACCGGCGACAGGCTCGTCAGCACCAGATGGATGCGCGCCACGGCTTCGAGCGGCGCGCTCTCGAAATGCGAGTCGAGCGTGCCGCGATTGGCGAGCACCGCATAGACGATCCATTGCACCTGCACGAGCACGCCGACGCTCCACGCTTCCGCCTCGCCATGCCCGATGCCGTCCCGAGCCCCGGACCGAGACGGTCGAGCGCGGCCGGCTCGCGCGAAACGAGCCATTTCATCGCGAGAAAGCGCCCGACTTCCTCGCACAGGCCCGCGGCGATCGCACCGTAGACGACGAACATCGCGGGATTCGCGAGCCAGCCCGAAGTCGTGGGATTGCCGAGCATGAAGCCGTGCAGCGCGCGCTCGATCACCATGGCGAAGAGCGCGAACACGGCGATGCCGAGTATCGCCTCGCGCGGCGCGATGGCGAAGCACGGCCGCAGCTTCCGGTACAGCACGATGGGCATCGCGGCGATGATGAGCGTCGCGAGCGCGAGGCTCAGCAAGGTCGAAACACTGACCATTCAAGTTCCTTGTGATGCGTGTTGCTTGTCTCGTGTCGTGGATGCGCGCACGACAAGTTCGCCCGGCAGCAGGCATTCGCGCGCGGGCATCGCAGCACCGCCGAGCCGCTCGTGGAGAAATTCGACCGCGCGCCGGCCGATATCGTACGTCGGCTGGCGCACCGTCGTCATGCCGGCGAGCTGCGCCCACTCGGAATCGTCGATCGACATCAGGGCGACGCTCGCCTGCCAATCCACGCCGTGACGCTCTTTCAGATGCACGGCGACGCGCAGCGCCACCGGCCCGTTCGCCGCGAAGAGCGCCACCCGCTTGCCGGCCACCTTCGCGGCCGCGACGCGCGCATCGAGCCCGGCGAGCGCCGGCGATGCGTCGGCGAGATCGATCACGAGCGTCGAGCCGCTCGCATGGAGCGCCGCGACGGTCTCGCGGAACGCGGCCTCGCGCAGGCGCCGCGAGCTCACGTGCGTGACGGGCCGCACGATGAAGAGCAGCTCGTCGAAGCCTTGTTCGACGAGGTGGCGCGTCGCGAGCTGCACGGCGGCGGGATTGTCCAGGCCGACCATATCGGTGACGATGCCTTCCACCGAGCAATCCACCAGCACGACGGGGATGCCGCCTTGCACGAAGCCCTGCAACAGCTCTTCCTTCACGCCCAGCGCGTTGACGATCACGCCTTCGACACGATACGTCGTGAGCAGTTGCAGATAGCGCCGCTCCATGTCGATCTCGTTGGCCGCATGAGAGATGAGCGGCATGTAGCCGAGCGCATGGCACGCCGCCTCGACGCCTTGCAGCACTGCGACGGAATAGGGATTGGTGAGGTCGGCGAGCAACATGCCGATCAGGCGGTTGCGGCCGCGCTTCAGGCCGCGCGCCATCTGGTTCGGGCGATAGTCGAGCTTGGCGATGGCCGCCTCGATGCGCTCGCGCAGTTCGGGCGACAGCACACTCGTCTCGCCGTTCAGATAACGCGAGATGCTGGTCTTGCCGGTGCCGGCTTCGCGGGCGACATCGGTGATCGTCGCGCGGCGCGCGCCGAACGCGGCCATGCGGTTCGTCAGAGTGGGATCGTCGGACATAGTGGTGGTGGGCTCGTGCTTCGCCGAGTGGCGAGACGCGGATGCCGTCATTATCGTTCTCCTCGCATCGCGCATGTTAGCGCATGCGCGGGCCCGATCCCTTCGCGCTCAGCGCGCGAGCACTTCGCGATTGACGATGTTCTGCGTGAGCGTGCCGTCCAGTTCGCCGACAAGATTCTCGGCGGCATTGCGCGCCATCGCATGGCGCGTTTCGTGCGTAGCCGAGCCGATGTGCGGCAGCGCGACGACGTTCTTCATCGCGAGCAGCGGCGAATCGACGGGCAGCGCCTCTTTCTCGAACACGTCGAGGCTCGCGCCGCGGATCGTGCCGTTCCCGAGCGCTTCGATGAGCGCGGTTTCGTCGACGGTCGGCCCGCGCGACCGTTGATCAGGATCGCGCTCTTCTTCATCTTCTTCAATTCGCCGGCGCCGATGATGCCGCGCGTCTCGGGCGTGAGCGGCACTTGCAGGCACACGAAGTCGGACTGCTCGAGCAGCGCGTCGAACTCGACGCGCTTTGCGCCGTACTCCTTTTTCGCCTGCTCGTTCGGGCTGCGGTTGGTGTAGAGCACGTTCATGCGAAAGCCGAGCGCGGCGCGCGACTGCGCCGCCGATGCGTCCGAGCCCGACGATGCCGAGCGTCTTGCCTTGCACGTCGACGCCGAAGCATGCCTCGCCGATGCTTGCCGTCCCAGTTCCCTTCCTTCACCCATTCGGCGAGTTCGACGACATGGCGCGCGCTTGCGAGAATCAGGGCGAAGACCGTGTCGGCGGTGGACTCCGTCAGCACGTCGGGCGTGTGCGTGAGCACGATGCCGCGGCGCGTGAGATCGGCGACGTCGAACTGGTCGAAGCCGACTGAAATGGTCGAGAACGCCCTGAGGTGCGGTGCACCTTCGATCATGTCGGGGGAGATCGTCACGCTCGCGCCGATGGCGCCGTCGGCATCCTTCAACGCCGCGATGAATGCGGCGCGGTCTTTCGGATCGACGTTTTGTACTTCCGCGTGATCGCGGAGGTAATCTTCGACGTCGGGGGGTAATGCTTTGTAGGCTACGATCTTTCGGGTCATTTGGGGTTTTCGCTGTCGCGTTTGGCGTTTCGGCGTTTCGGCGTTTCGGCGTTTCGGCGTTCGGATGAGTGCTTGGGCTTTCGTGAAATCCTGCTTTCTTGTCGGTCTATTAGCACTGCCCCTCCCCCGGGGCGGGGGTCACTTTCTTTGCTGCTGCAAAGAAAGTGACCAAAGAAAGCAGCTTCTGGCCCAGGCGGACTCGTCGTCATGGTTCGGAGTGGCCCAGCCCCTAAAGAGTGCCCTCAAACGACTAACCGGACTTGCTCGCGCACGGTCTGCCACATCGCACCACAAGACTGACCGGTTCAGCTCCAAAAAGCGCCGGCCCGCTGCGCGGCAGAAGGGTACATCGGGTTTGCGTGCGCTTCGATTCTTACTTCGCTTGCGATCCGCAAGCAACTACGTTACCGAGGCCCTCAATCATCGATTATGCCCAACGGCAGCGCGCAGCGCTGTGCCGGAACTGTTTGGTGCTGAACCAGCGTCCTTAAACGTCTAGCTCGTCAGACCGTGCGCGAGCCAAGCCGCGTCAGTCCTTTGAGGGCGACACTTAGAATTGGTTTCAAAAAGATCTCTTAGGGGCTGTTAACCCGTAACGCAACCTGTTAACCTCGATCGTTGTGACAACAGGATCGAGGAGATGGGCAAACCAATCATCGACGACGAACTGTGGGCACTGATCGAGCCACTGCTACCACCAGCGAAGCCGCGCCGCTTCAAGTATCCGGGCCGCAAGCCGGTACCGGATCGGGCTGCGCTGACCGGCATCTTGTTCGTGCTGAAGACCGGCATCCGGTGGCGAGATCTGCCAGCGGAGATGGGATGTGGCTCTGGCGTCAGTTGCTGGCGCAGGCTGCGCGATTGGCAGCAAGCCGGCGTGTGGGATCGACTGCACGCACTGCTGCTGGCGAAACTACGAGCGGCCGGGAAGATCGACTTCTCCCGCGTCGTCGTCGACTCATCGTCGATTCGTGCGGTTGGGGCGGGCGAAAAACTGGCCCGAACCCCACCGACCGAGCACGACCCGGTTCCAAGCACCACGTCACCACCGACGCCAACGGTACGCCGATCGCGGCAATCCTGACCGGCGCCAATCGTCACGACGTCACCCAACTGATCCCGTTGATCGAGGCCATCGTACCGATTGGCGGCGTGCGCGGCCGGCCGCTGAGTCGCCCTGGCTGTGTTTATGCCGACCGCGGTTACGATCATGACAAGTACCGGTGCCTCCTTCACGCGCGCAACATTCCCACCAGCATCGCGCGGCGCGGTCACCCGCACGGTAGCGGCCTTGGGAAAGTCCGTTGGGTCGTCGAACGTACACATGCCTGGTTGCATAACTTCCGCCGTCTACGTACTCGCTTCGAACGTCGTGCGGACATTCATGAAGCGTTCCTCAAACTCGGTTGTTGCTTGATCTGCTGGAACACTCTTCGGCAATCTCAACAGCCTTTATGAAACCGTCTCTAAGGCAAGAGCGGTGATATGACGGGGGTCATATGGACAGAGCGATCGGGGAGCGTTGCGTCGGTCATGCCGATGACGGCGACGCGCCCGCTGCGCGCGGCACGACGGCGCCGGGAAAAGTGATCGATCTGTCGCGTGCCGGTCCCGGCAACTTCGTTGCGAAGCGCGGGTTCGTCACCGAGCTCGTGTGGTTCTTCGTCGAAGCATGCTTCATCAACAACAAGCTGATTCCGGTTTCCTTCGTGCGCGTCGCGCTGTTGCGCGCGTTCGGCGCGCGCATCGGCAGGAACTGCCGCATGCCGCATCCCATTCGCGTGAAGGCGTCCTGGAATCTCGAAGTCGGCGACAACTGCTGGTTCGGCGTCGACGCGTGGATCTACAACTAGACCAGCATTCGTATCGGCAACAACGTCTGCATTTCGCGGGGCGCGTTTCTGACGACGGGCTCGCACGACGTGGCCGGCAACATGGACCTGCAAGTCGCACCGATCGTGATCGAGGACGGCGTCTGGATCACATCCAAATGCGTGGCGCAGATGGGCGTCACCATCGGGCGTTCGGCGGTCGTCACGCCGCTTTCCGTGGTGCATCGCTCGCTCGAAGCGGAAGGCGTGTACGGCGGCAATCCCGTGCGCTTCATCAGAAAGCGCTTTCCCGTGTAAATCATCAGGCCGCGAGAACAGCGTTCGTGCGCACTTCATCGCGATGCGTGTCGTTTGAACGTTGCACGACGCTGGAGACGGCGAGGCAGACAGCGCGCCCGGCGCGACGAACCGAAGAGCTCGACCAGGAGCCGCTACGGAACACCGGGATTTCGTGAACCGAATTGCGAAGGAGGCAGTGAAGCTGAACCGGGGCCCAGGGACATGCAACCGCGCGCCCGGCGCGCGGTGCGCATCGCGAGAGGGGCGCCATCGAGATCGTTCGTATCGTGAGCGCAGCCGCGTTGCCGTCACTTCGTGTGACGGAGCGGGCGCCGTGCGCAAATACGGCGTTTGGACAATGGGTCAGAAGCGCGGTGGAAACGCAAGCGACACGTCACACCGCTCTAAGCACGGAATAAGAGGGAGCACGGGGGCATGTTCATTGACAGCCGGAATGTGGAAGAAGGCGCAGTCATAGAGACCACGGTTTGCATTATCGGCGCGGGCGTGGCAGGCATCACGCTGGCGCTGGAGCTCGAGAAACAGGGCATCGACTCGTGCATGCTGGAAAGCGGGGGATATCGCCCCGATGACGAAACGCGCGATCTGTATCGCGGCGAGAACGTCGGCGTGCCATACGAATTCGCCGATGGCTGCCGCAGCCGCTATCTCGGTGGCAGCAGCAATTGCTGGGGCGGATGGTGCCGGCCGCTCGATCCATGGGATTTCGAAAAGCGCGACTGGGTGACCGACAGCGGCTGGCCGTTCGGTCTCGACGAGCTGCGTCCGTACTACGCGCGCACGCATCAGCTTCTGCAACTGGGCGAGAACAACTTCGAGCCTGCGTACTGGGAAGCCGCGATTCACTGCGAGGACGTGAAGCGTCATCCGTTTCCGAGCGGCACCGTGCGCGACACGATCTCGCAGTTCAGCCCGCCGGTGCGCTTCGGCAAGGTGTATCGCAAGCATCTGCTCGCCGCGCAGCACGTGCGCGTGTTTCTCTTCGCGAATGCGCTGAACATCGACACCGATGGCGACGCGCGCTCGGTCACGAAGATCGATGTCGGCACGCTGACGGGCCGGCGCTTCGCGGTGCGCGCGAAGATCTTCGTGCTGGCGACGGGCGGCATCGAGAATGCGCGCCTGCTGCTCGCGTCGAACAAGGTCTGGGCGGCGGGCTCGGCAACGGCAACGATCTGGTCGGTCGTTATTTCATGGACCATCCGCGCATCATGTCGGCCAACGTGCGCTTCACGAAGCAATGGGCGCGCAACAAGCTCTACGACATCAAGTATCACTATCAGAACCGGGTGGTCTCGGCGCACGACACGTTCATCTCGTCGCAGTTCGCGCTGACGCAGCAGGTGCTCGAGCGCGAGAAGCTCCTGAACGCGCGCTCGTGGTTCTATTCGGTGTTTCGCGGCGAAAACACGAAGGGGTCGGAAGCACTGATCCGCAGAAGCAGCGGCTTCTCAAGAAGGATGAGCCCGGCTACAACACAGCAACGGACCTCGTCACGATGATGGCGCATCCGGTCGATACCGCGTGCTTCGGCCTTGCGCGCCTGTTGCAGCCGCGTCCGCTCATCACCGAGGTGAAGATCCAGACGATCGTCGAGGCCGAGCCGAACCTCGACAGCCGCGTGACGCTGTCCGCGCAGAAGGATTGCCTAGGCATGAACCGCGTGCAGGTGAACTGGCAGGTGACCGAGCTCGTGAAGCGCACGTTCGATCGCACGGTCGCGCATATCGCCGCGGAACTGAAGCGCGGCGGCGTTGCGGACGTGACGCTTGACGAGCCGCTCGAAGGCAAGCCGTGGTCCGCGCAACTGGAAGGCACGTGGCACCACATGGGCACGATGCGCATGCACGATTCGGAGAAGCACGGCGTGGTGGACCGCAATCTCAGGATCCACGGCATGAGCAATCTGTATGTAGCGGGCAGCTCGGTGTTTCCGACCGTGGGCGCGAACTTCCCGACCATCACGATCGCGGCGCTGACCTTGCGGCTTGCGGCACATCTCGGGCGCGTCATCAAGGGCGACGAAACGGCGACGACGCTCGTCACGCCGTCCGGCGTGGCCATGAAGAGCGATGCGCCGGCGGAAGCGCTGCCGATCGCCGCATCGGCGATGCACATGCCGGGCGATCTCGCGCTGCAGATGGCCAAGAAGTAACGCGTGCGCGGAGCGAAAGGAAGCGCCGCCGGCCTGAAAGCCGGCGGCGCTTTTTCATCGGTCGGGGAATCCGCGCGGCTCGGGCGCGCATCGCTATAATCGCCGTCTGACCTAGTCTTTTGGTGTCTCGCTCGTGAAAACGCTCATCGCTCTCGCTTCGATTTTCCTTGCTGCCTGCTCGTCCGTGGAGAAGGAGCAACAGAAGGAACGCACCTTCCTGCTGTCGCAGCAGTCGCTCGACGTCGCGCAGCGCAACGCGACCATCGCGTGCCGCGACGCCGCGCAATGCGACGCGGTCTGGAAGCTCACGAAGACCTACGTCGAGCAGAATTCGAAGGAGCGCCTGACGCGCGTCGACGATGCCGCGATCGAAACCGACGTGCCTTCGGGGTCCGGCAAGCCGGTGTTTTCCGCCACGCGCGTTGTCGATGGCAACGGCGCGACCGTCTCGCTCTTCGCACAATGCAAGGGCATGTACGGCGACGAACGGGCGCGCGACTCCGACTTCGACGACTGCGCGACGAAGATCATTTCCGTGCAAAACGGGTTCGCGCCGTATCTGAGGGCGCATTTGCCCGCGCAGTAAGCGCAGGGTAGCTATTGCGCGGGCAATGTCCCGCGCGCGAATGTCCCGTCTTGCGTGCCGGCGCCTTCGCGCAGTACGCGCAACAGATCCTTCGACATCGCCTCGACGTGAAAGCGCTTCGCGAAGGTTGCGAGCGCCTGGGTGCGCATCGCTTCGATTTGGCGGGCGTCCATGCGCAGCCATTCGGACAGGGCGCCGGTCGCGCCATCGACGGTATCGGTCGTGAAGATGCCCGCGCCGTCCGCCTTCACTTCGCGCCAGATGTTGACCTTATCGGAGATCAATACGGGCAGGCGCGAGCCGAGCGCTTCCGCCACCGCGATGCCGAAGTTTTCCTGATGCGACGGCAGCGCGAACACATCGCTCGTGCGGAACGCGCCCCACTTCAGCTCGCCGGTGAGCATGCCGGTCCACGTCGTGCGAGTCCCGATGCCGAGCTCTTTCGCGAGCGCGCGCATCTACGTGGCGTATTCGCCGTCGTCGGGACCGGCCATCCGAGATGCGCGTTCGAATCGATGTCGCGCACTCGTGCGAACGCCTTCAATAGCAGGTCGCAGCCTTTCTTCTCATGAATGCGCCCGAGAAAGAGAATCGTGCGCTTGCCGGCGAGCTGCGGAAACTTCGCGAGAAACGCCTCGCGCAGCGCGCTCGAATCCTCGGGCGGCTGGCGAGTGCCGAACGCGACCACTTCCTCGTTCGCGCGATAGAGCCTGAACGAACGGCGCGCGAGTGGGCGTTCCTCTTCGGTCGTGAAGAGCACGCGGCGCGCGTCGCGCAACACGCGATACTCGGCCCACGGCCAATAGAGGCATTTCTTCAGATGCTTGAGCGGATAGGTGCGCTTGAACCACGGATCGAGCATGCCGTGCGGAAACACGTAATACGGCACGCTGCCGCCGTGCAGTGCCTTCCACGCGCCGAAGCTGTGGATTGCCAGAGCCCGTTGACGATCACGGCATCGAAGCACGCCGCATGCTCCTTCAGCCACGGCACGAGCTTCGGGCACAGGCCGTAGAAGCCGCGCGAAGGTCCGAGCGCATACAGGCGCAGCCCGAACGCGGCGAGATACGGTGCGTCCGACGCGTCGAGCGACACGACTTCGACCTCGTGCCCCATCGCCCGCATGCTGAGGCCGCTTTGCAGCACGCCTTCGGTGGGGCCGCCCGCGCGCGGATCGACGGTGGAGAGCAGATGCAGAATCTTCATGACGTGATGGCCGATTCCGTGAAAAGCGCCCGAAGCCGGACTGCGGGATCAGGCGTTGGGCGCGAAGGAGCTGGCGCCGGGTGTCGGCTCGTGGCGTTCCGGGCCGTGCGGAAGACCCGGTGCGGACGAGCCGTGCGTCGGCAGGATTTCCGGCGCCGGCTCGCCGTGCGGGCGCATGTCGGGCGGCATGTTGCCCGGCGCGCCCCGATAGGGCCTTCTCCCGCGCGCCTGTTGCGCGGCCGTTTCGGCGGCGCGTATGCGCATTGCATGGGCGATGCGCGCATACGACGCGACGAGCAGGCCGAGCGCGACGCCGAACACGACGCCGGAGAAGCGGTTGCCGAGCGGATTGCCGCCGATCGACGTCGCGGGCAGTGCCGCGACCACGAGCAGGGCGCGTCCGAGCACGGGCAGATAGAGCGCGTCGGGCGCGCGATGCCGCCATGAGCGAACGCCATCGAGCCGTGCCAGAGCGCCCACAGGAGGGTGATGGGCAACGCGAGACCGAACAGCAGGCCGCCGGCGAAGAACTGATAGACCCAGAAGTTGTGGCCGGCGGCCCATTCCTTGATCGCGTAGAAATCCTTCTTGCTGAACTGGCCGGCGAGATCGGGGAGGTACGAAGACGGATAGCGATAGTCGTGGCCGTAGCCCATGCCCACCATGGTCGAGAGCGTCGAAGACATCGTCTGATCGTACTGGTCCTTCATTTCCGTGAGACGCGTGATGGTGGTCGGATCGCGGCCGGATTCGGTGTCCTTCGCGAAGGACATGCGCTGCACCCAGTGCTCGGCGACGGAGGGGAAGAACGCGGCGGATGCGGCCGCCATCGCGCCGAGCAGCGTCAGGATCATGGCGGCGCGCAGGCCCACGGTAACAGGTGCTTGAGCGAGGGCGCGGCGAGCCAGGTCGCATACGCGAACAGCAGCACCGTGCCGACGAGCAGACTGCGCGTCACGCTCAGCAGCTCGATGACGATGGTCGCGAGAAAGATCAGCACGGTGAACTTCGTGATGTGCTTTGCCACGACGAATTCGTGCAGCAGCAGCCATTGCAGGCAGAGGAAGGTGACCGAGACGATGCGAAAGCACACGCTCTCGAGGTCGCCGCCGGTCGCCATGCCGAAGCCGAAGCTGAAGATGAGCGATGCGATCATCGACCAGTACATCGCGCGTTCGATTTGCTCGAGGCGCTGCGCGTCCCACGGACGGCAGCCGACGAAATAGCCGAGCAGCATCAGCAGGAACGGCAGGATCACGCGCATGTAGTTGCCGGAGTCGTTGCCTTGCAGCATTTGCGTGGCGATGCTGCCCAGCATCGTGATGAGAAACAGCGAGGTGACGAGCGTGCGCATGCGCGAGCGGCGCGCGAAGCGGGGCGCGATCAGCAGCAACAGGCAGCCCGCGGCCATCGAGGGCACGGTGAGCAGAATCTGAATGGCCTTGCTGGCCGTCTCGGCGCCCTTGAAGTCGAACGCGAGCGGAAGCATGAAAATCCACATCCAGACGACGGCGAACTTGTTTCGCATGGCGTTCTCTTGAATCGCAGAGCTCATTCGAGTCTTCATCGCGACGTCGATGCCGATGCGTACCCTGGAAGCCTTCGCTTGACCTGCTGCTTTGCGGCGCACGGTCGAGGCGCCTGATGAATGGACGTTCCCGGGACCCCGTATTTGTGGGTCGAATATATCAGCGGGCCTTGCCGTGCGCCGTCGCGGCGGCGTCTAGCGACTATTCCATTGCGTCATTGAATTGGCACTGGTCGAATCCGGCGCGAAGGATCGTCATATTTCCACTTGATCGGTTTCGGGTTCTTGTTGTGTTCGCGGATGTATCGGCATCAGTTTGCGATCCCAATCCTTCACCGAAGTGAAGATGCCGCGAGCGATCACTTCACGCTGAATGCGCGAGAACCAGTTCTCCACCTGGTTGAGCCACGACGAGTAGGTCGGCGTGAAGTGCAGGTGCACGTTGCGCTGCGCATCAAGGACGTCGGCAACCCGCTGCGTCTTATGGCTGCTGACGTTGTCGCAGATCGCGTGGATTTCCCGGCGTTTGGGCTGGCTGGCGACGACGTCGGTCAGGAAGGCCACGAACTGCTCGCTGGTGTGGCGCGCCACCGTCTTGCCCAGCACCTCGCCGGTGGCAGTATTGAACGCCGCGAACAGGCTGAGCGTGCCGTTGCGCTTGTACTCGAAGCCGTGACTCTCGGCGCGCCCGGGCGACAGCGGCAGCATACGGTCCTTGCGATCGAGTGCCTGGATCGCGGTCTTCTCGTCCACGCAGAACACCGCTGCGTGCGCCGGCGGGTTCAGGTACAGCCCGATCACGTCGGCTGCCTTGGTCTCGAAGTCCGGGTCGTTGGAGACCATGTGCCGCTCCAACTGCTGCGGCTTGATGCCGTGCTTGCGCCAGATGCGCTGCACGGCCGAGACCGATACGTCGCCGAGTTCTGCTGCGAGCTTGTAGCTACTCCAGTGTGTCGAACCGTCGGCGGGTTTGTGCTTGAGGGTGCACTTGAGCACCCGCGCTTCCAGTTTGGCCGGTGGCTGCGTAGGCGCCCGCCCGCGGTGCCGGGCGTACATGCCGGCTAGTCGCTCGCTGAGGAAGCGCCCCGACCAGCGTGCGATGAAGCGCGAATCGCAACCCAGTGTGCGCATGATACTGTCGCGCGATTCGCCGTCCTCGAGCATCAGGATCAACTTTGCGCGTCGCACGTCCGCCGCACGCACCGTTCGGCTGCGCGCCGCCGACAACAGTTGCTCACGTTCGATATCTGTCAGGTTCATTTTGACCCATGACCTGTATCTGAACACAGACAGGGTGCTAATTCAATAACGCAGCGCAATAGCGATAGTTCGCGAGACTTTCGAGCCCGGTGCAACGGTCTCTGGCATCGCTCGCCGACATCAAGTGAATGCCAACCAAGTCTTCGGCTGGCGCAAGCTCTATCAGGACGGGAGCCTATAAGTCCTGGGGGTGTCGCGCTCGAATCTCGCAGTCAAGTCGAAGCGGCCGGCTGACTGGGTCGACCGGCGCAAGATGCCCGTGCTCGACGACACGGCGCTTGTCGCCGAACTTCATGAGTTGTTAGGCGACGCGCCGACGTATGGATACCGAGGTGCTTGGGCGTTGCTGAGGCGAAGCCGGGACATGCTGGCTCAACCGCGAGTAAATGCAAAGCGCGTGTATCGCGTGATGCGTCGCCACGGCCTGCTGCTTGAACATCGCCCTCGGCACGCCTCGTCTACGCGTCGGCATGACGGCAAGGTCGCGGTGGATAGCAGCAACATGCGCTGGTGCTCGGATGGCTTCGAATTCCGCTGCGATGCCGGTGTCCCATTGCGTGTCGTCTTCGCACTCGACTGTTGCGACCGCGAAGCCATGAGTTGGGCCGCGAGCACAGGCGGTTACACTGGCGATATGGTGCGTGACGTCATGCTTCAAGCCGTCGAGAACCGCTTCACCGGCGCGTTGAA
>LFKV01000032.1 GCA_001189345.1 Candidatus Paraburkholderia kirkii | reverse complement strand
ACCATCGCCGCTTAACCACTCGACTTCCCTGTCGGCCTTCAACGCGCCGGTGAAGCGGTTCTCGACGGCTTGAAGCATGACGTCACGCACCATATCGCCAGTGTAACCGCCTGTGCTCGCGGCCCAACTCATGGCTTCGCGGTCGCAACAGTCGAGTGCGAAGACGACACGCAATGGGACACCGGCATCGCAGCGGAATTCGAAGCCATCCGAGCACCAGCGCATGTTGCTGCTATCCACCGCGACCTTGCCGTCATGCCGACGCGTAGACGAGGCGTGCCGAGGGCGATGTTCAAGCAGCAGGCCGTGGCGACGCATCACGCGATACACGCGCTTTGCATTTACTCGCGGTTGAGCCAGCATGTCCCGGCTTCGCCTCAGCAACGCCCAAGCACCTCGGTATCCATACGTCGGCGCGTCGCCTAACAACTCATGAAGTTCGGCGACAAGCGCCGTGTCGTCGAGCACGGGCATCTTGCGCCGGTCGACCCAGTCAGCCGGCCGCTTCGACTTGACTGCGAGATTCGAGCGCGACACCCCCAGGACTTCACAGACCGTCTTCAACGGTCGTCCCCCGGCAGCAATGGTGAGCGCAGTCAATTTTTTTGTTCGACCATACTCCACTGCTTCACGGAGGATTTCTACCTCCATTGTCTTCTTTCCTAGCAATCGCTGCAGCTCGCGAATCTGCTTCATTGCTTCGGCTAGGTCAGATGCCGGCACCACGTGCTCGCCGGCAGACCACCGATAGGCTCTCGTCCTGATAGAGCTTGCGCCAGCCGAAGACTTGGTTGGCATTCACTTGATGTCGGCGAGCGACGCCAGAGACCGTTGTACCGGGCTCGAAAGTCTCGCGAACTATCGCTAGTTTCTCTTCAATTGAACGCCGGCGGCGCTGCTCCGGCTGGGTCAGAACTTCTAGAGGTTCCACGTTGTGACTAGGCTTAAAACATAGGCAGAAGACTACCTCAAAATTTAAGCGTCACCGCTGTCCGGCTTTTGCGGGGGACGGCCCAGCAGGCCTGGATCTTCGGTGTTCGCGGTTTGTCTTCGCTTGAAGCAAACAAGGCATTGCGTCCTGGTAAGCGATGACTTATAATCTCTCCATCGACGGACGCGGGGTGGAGCAGTCTGGCAGCTCGTCGGGCTCATAACCCGAAGGTCGTAGGTTCAAATCCTACCCCCGCAACCAAATGCCAGTAAGGCTTTGCACGATTGACGGTGTTTTTGTCAAAGTCCGGTTTTTGCCAAATTTGGGCAAAGCCTGCGAGAATTCGGCAGAACGCCGCACCAGCAAACCCGCTTTCGAGCGGGTTTTTTGTTGGCTGCACACTGTGTAATCGCTTAACGCAGGATTGCCGTTTCCTGCTTGGATCATAAGCACCGCGACTTTCGGAACAACGGACTTTCGTAATTCTATCTGGTCACCGCCATACAGCGGCATAGCAGACCAAATAAAAACAGACCGTACAAAGCCATTGCCTTATACAGAAGTATCATACCTGGACTTGCTCCCGCAAAAGCCGGAAGCGGAAAAATTTCCGTGGTACCCTCGGCGGACGGGAAATAGCACGCACGTCCGGCAAGCGTGACCGTCAACAGTCGAAACCGTGCCGGCGGCAGGCCCGGCCTCCCGGAGCTCGGCCGGACAAGGTTGCCGAAAAGACCGACATTGAAGAAAATCTCGGCATTTCCGAATCATCAGCGCAGTCCGTCTTCCTTTCGTGGCGCGGACCCCCTATTTGTCCGATGAACGAGATCTCACCGCACCGCCAAACGGCGGATCAGCCGGAACACCCTGAACAACCGATCACGCTCAGCATTTCGATCGTCGTCTACCGGCCGGACGCTGCATTGCTCGCCCGCACCATCGAAACGCTCGACGCCGCGCTCGCACAGCTGCACGATGTCGCCGGGCGGGCCTGCCTGTATTTGATCGACAACGGCAATCCGGGCGAGCTCGCGGAGCTGCCGGTGCCGTCCGATGCCGATTTCGACACGGTCGTGATCAAGGGGCACGGCAACGTCGGCTACGGGCGAGGTCACAATCTCGCGATCGAGCGTGCCGCTAGCCGCTTCCATCTGATTCTCAACCCCGACGTCGAAATCAACGCCGACGGCCTGCGCCGCGCGCTCGCCTTCCTGCGCGATTCGCCGCAGACGGGCCTGCTCGCGCCGTGGATCGGCGGCGACGACGGCCGCCAGCAGCACCTTTGCCGGCGCTATCCGGCCGTCTTCGACCTGTTCGTGCGCGGCTTTCTGCCGTCCGCGTTGCGCAAGCCGTTCGCGCCCCGCCTGGCGCGCTACGAGATGCGCAACGTCATCGGCGACAAGGATGTCGTGTGGGATCCGCCGATCGTGAGCGGCTGCTTCATGCTCTACAAGACGGACGTGCTCAAGTCGCTCGGCGGTTTCGATCCGCGCTATTTCCTGTACTTCGAGGACTACGATCTGAGCCTGCGCACGCGGGACATCGCCCGCATCGCCTACGTGCCGTCCGTGCGCATCCTGCATCACGGCGGCGGCGCGGCGAAGAAGGGCTCCGTGCACATCAAGCTTTTCGTGACGTCGGCGTGCCGGTTCTTCAACCGCTTCGGCTGGAAATGGCTATGAGCGCGCCGGACGGACGCATTGCGATGACCGGCGCGAACGGCTTCGTCGGCCGCGCGGTGAGCCGCGCCTTGCTCGCGCGCGGCATCGCGGCGACGGGTCTCGTGCGGCGCGGCGCGGCCTGCGAGGCGGGCGTCGATGCGCGCTACGTCGACGGGCTCGATGCCATCGCGCCCGATGCGTTCGCAGGCTGCGACGCCGTGATTCATCTCGCCGCGCGCGTGCACGTGATGCGCGATGCCGCCGCGCGGAAGCAATCGGCGTCGCGGGCGCAGGCGGTGCTCGACGCCTATCGGGAGACCAACGTCGAAGGCGCGCTCGCCGTTGCCGAGGCGGCTTGGCGCGGCGGCGTCACGCGCTTCGTGCTGATGAGCAGCATCAAGGCGCTCGGCGAGACCGACCCGGGGCGTCCTTTCACCGAGGACGACGAACGGCGCCCGCCCGATGCCTACGGCATCTCGAAGGCCGAAGCCGAGGTCCGGCTGCTCGAGTTCGGTAGCCGCACCGGAATGGAGGTGGTCATCGTGCGGCCGCCGCTCGTCTACGGTCCCGGCGTGCGCGCCAACTTTCTCGCGATGATGAACGCGATCGCGCGCGGCCTGCCGCTTCCGCTCGGCGCGATCGACGCGCGGCGCAGTCTCGTCAGCGTCGACAATCTGGCGAGCGCGGCGATCGAGTGCGCGCGCAATCCGGCCGCCGCCGGCCGCGTGTTTCATGTGACCGACGGCGAGGACCCGAGCGTCGCCGGGCTCGCGCGCAAGCTGGGCGAGCATCTCGGCAAGCCGGCGCGGCTCGTTCCCGTGCCGACGGGCGTGTTGCGAGGCGCGGCGCGCCTGGTGGGCAAGACTGCGCAGGTCGAGCGTCTGACGGGAAGTTTGCGGGTGGACTCGAGCCGCATCCGCGACAGGCTCGGCTGGCGGGCGCTTCAATCTCTCGACGAGGGGCTGGCCGCCACGGCTGCCTGGTATCGTTCGGCGCGCGGGCGCTAGGCGCGGCGCAAATCGCCCGATTCCGCGTGGCTTGCGCGAGACAATCCGCGTTGCGGTCGGGCGCCAGGGATGCCACGTCTTGAAAGCTGGCCGCCAGCATCGTCAGCGCGATTTTCATTATTTGTCAGACGTTTAAAAATAAATCGGGCCGGCATTCGCGTATCCTTTAGGGTTTTGCCGAGCGAAAATCCATCAGGACGATGGGCGCTCGTCGCTTCGACAAACCGATAAATCCAACATGCCGTTTTCGTTTCTTGAAGCTTCGCCACCGATTGCCGCGATCCTGGTTGCGGCATTGGCCTTCGTCGCGTGCGCACTGATTCTTCAGACGCTTGTCCGCACCGGACTCGCGTGGCGCCTCGCCACCGACATTCCCAACGAGCGCTCGCTCCACGAGCGGCCCACGCCGCGCGTCGGCGGCTGGGGCATCGTGCCGGTCGCGGTGATCGCATTGCTGCTCACGGTGCCGTCGATGTGGCTCGTCGCCGAGTGCGCGGTGTTTCTCGCCGCCGTCTCGCAGATCGATGACCGTCGCGGCCTGCCGGCGCGGGTGCGCTTCGCCGCGCATCTCGTGGCGGTCGTGGTCGTGATCGTCGCGCACCCGGCGCACGTGCCCTGGTGGGCGCTCGCCGTCGTCGGCTTTCTGATGCTGTGGCTGGTCAATCTTTACAACTTCATGGACGGCTCGGACGGCCTCGCCGGCGGCATGGCGCTCTTCGGCTTCGGCGGCTATGCCCTGGCGGCGCTCGCCGGACCCGCGCCCGATCTGGCGCTCGGTCTCGCGAGCGCGGGAATCGCGGGCACCGCCGCGGGATTTCTGACCCTGAATTTCCATCCGGCACGGATTTTTCTTGGAGATGCCGGGTCTATTCCATTGGGGTTTCTCGCGGGCGCGTTCGGCTATTGGGGCTGGCAGGAGGGCGCGTGGCCCGTGTGGTTCCCGGCGTTGATCTTCTCGCCGTTCATCGGGGATGCGTCCGTGACCTTGCTGCGGCGCCTCGCGTGGGGCGAAAAGTTCTGGCAGGCGCATCGGGAGCATTACTATCAGCGCATGGTGCGTCTCGGAATGGGCCATGCGCGCACCGCACTCGTATGGTATTTGCTCATGCTGGCGGGCATAATCCTCGCCAACTGGGCGCTGCGGTTTCCCTTCATGGGTCAGTGGGGCGCAGTCGCGGGCTGGGCAGTCGTGGTTGTGGCAGCGGGCGCGGTGGTCGACGCGCGTTGGCGGCGTCATGAGGCGCGCCATTCTGAACAATCTTGAGGGTCCGTGCTGATGAATCGAATCAAGGCTTCGTGGCTATCGGCAGGCGCGTTCGTCTTCGATCTGGTCGCCGTCGTCGGCTCCTGGCTTGCCGCATACGTCATTCGCTTCAACGGAACCGTGCCGCACGACTTCCGTGAGGGCGCACTCGCCGCGCTCATCTGGGTGCTGCCGGTGTACGCCGTCGTCTTCCGCATGTTCGGCCTCTATCGCGGCATGTGGGTGTTCGCGAGCCTGCTGGACCTCATGCGCATCTCCAAGTCCATCGCAGTGGGCGCGCTCGTCGTCATGGTCGGCGCGGTGATGTCGCAGCCCACGCCCGTCTTTCCGCGCTCGGTGCTCATCGTCTCGCCGCTTCTGCTATTCTTCGCGATGGGCGGCGCGCGCGCGCTCTATCGCGCGGGCAAGGAGTTCTATCTGTACGGCGGCCTCGTCGGCCAGGGCAAGCCCGTGATCGTGCTCGGCGCGGGCACGGCCGGCGCGATGCTCGCGCGCGAGTTGTCGCGTTCGAGCGAATGGCGCCTCGTCGGCCTGCTCGACGACGATCCCGCCAAGCAGGGACGCGAAGTGCTCGGTCACAAGGTGCTCGGCTCGTTCGGCGACCTGCCACGCTTCGCCGAGCAGCTGAAAACCGACTACGTGATCATCGCGATTCCGTCGGCCTCGGTCGAGGAGCAGCGGCGCGTCGCCACGCTGTGCGTGCGCGCGGGCGTCAAGGTGATGGTGCTGCCCGCGCTCAGCCAGCTGACGCAGGGCGAGGGCGGCTTCCTGTCGCGCGTGCGCCAGATCGACCTCGAGGACTTGCTCGGCCGCGAGCCGGTGAAGATCGACATGCCGCACGTCGAGCAACTGCTGCACGGGCGCGTCGTGGTGGTGACGGGCGCGGGCGGCTCGATCGGCTCGGAGCTCTGTCGCCAGATCCTGCGTTTCTCGCCCGCGCAGCTGATCGCCTACGATCTGAGCGAATACGCAATGTATCGCCTCATCGAGGAGCTGCACGAGAAGTTTTCGGAATGCTCGGTGATCCCCGTCGTCGGCGACGCCAAGGATTCGCTCCTGCTCGACCAGACCATGGCGCGCTTCACGCCGCACATCGTCTTCCATGCGGCGGCCTACAAGCACGTTCCGCTGATGGAGGAGCAGAACGCCTGGCAGGCCGTGCGCAACAACGTGCTCGGCACGCTGCGCGTCGCGCGCGCGGCGATCCGCCACGACGTGCGTCACTTCGTGCTGGTTTCCACCGACAAGGCCGTCAACCCGACCAACGTGATGGGCGCCTCCAAGCGTCTCGCCGAGATGGCCTGCCAGGCGCTGCAGCAGGCGGCGCCGCGCACGCAGTTCGAGACGGTGCGCTTCGGCAACGTGCTCGGCAGCGCGGGCAGCGTGATTCCCAAGTTCCAGCAGCAGATCGCGAAGGGCGGTCCGGTCACGGTCACGCATCCGGAGATCACGCGCTTCTTCATGACGATTCCCGAGGCCGCGCAGCTCGTGCTGCAGGCGTCGAGCATGGGGCGCGGCGGCGAGATCTTCATTCTCAATATGGGCCAGCCCGTGAAGATCGTCGATCTCGCGCGCGACCTGATTCGTCTCTACGGCTATTCGGAAGAGCAGATCCGCATCGTGTTCACCGGCTTGCGGCCGGGCGAGAAGCTCTACGAGGAACTGCTCGCCGATGACGAAAACACCACCCGCACGCCGCATCCGAAGCTGCGTATCGCGCAGGCGCGCGGCGTGCCGGACAACTTCATCGACGAACTTCTGCCGTGGCTCATGCAGCATCGCGTGCTGTCCGACGATGAAGTGCGGCGCGACCTGCGCCGCTGGGTGCCGGAGTATCAGACGGCGACGATGCCCGTGCTGCAGCGCGTGCAGGTTGCCAAGGCGGCAAACGAGCGCGGCGCGGTGGGCTGAGCGGTCGAGGGCACGCATGACGACGCTCGATGAAGTCCATGCGCTGACCCACGCGGGCTCGTTGCTGTCGCGAAACGGCGAGATCGTCGCACCGTACGATCTGGAAGTCGCGTCCGCCGACGCATCCGGCTTCTCACCGCTGGGCCGTGACATCCTCAATGCGGGCCGCGCGCCGTTCGAGGCAGACTACGCGGGCGCGCGCCGCGTCCATCTCATCAATGCCTTCGGCGTCACGCTCGGCGATTCGATCATCGGCCTCTCCACACTCTTTGCCGTGAAGCGCCGCCATCCGCATCTTGCCTTCATCATCTATCGTCCGGCGCGCGCGCCGCACTACGTGAGGCGTCTCTACGAACTGGCCGCGCCGCTTTTCGGCGCGATCGTCGATCTGCCGGTGCTGCTCGCGAACCTTCCGGACGACGAACTCAGGATCGACATCGGCAATCAGCTGTTCTGGCCGCGCTTCGCCTCCATGCCGATGATCGATTTCTTCCTGTGGGCGCTGGGCGTCGCGCCGGAGAGCGTCGTCGTCGCCGACAAGCGCAATCGCTGGCTCGCGGACGTGCCGCTGCGTGCGCCGGCGAGCGAGCCTTACGCCTTGCTCTGTCCGGACGCGAGCACGCCGGTGCGCAGCATCCCCGCGTCCGCGAGAGCGGGCATCGTCGCGCGGCTGGCGGATCAAACGGGAGTCGCCGTTTATGGCTTCGGTGCGGTCGATCATCCGCGCTATCGCGATATCGGGCCGCTGTCCGCCGACACGGCGGATTTCCTCGCGTGGATCAAATACGCGCGTCATCTGGTGACGGCGGACACGGCGGCCCTGCACGCGGCGGCCGGCTTCGACGTGCCGGCGACCGCGTTCTTCACGACGATCTCCGCGCACTTGCGCGCGCGCGACTACGCGAACTGCGTCGCGGTCGAGCTGGGCTTGCCGCATTTGCGCGGCATTCACGCGAGCGCGCGGGCGGCGGATCTGGAGGCGCTGGAACGCGTGTATCGCGAATACGACTGGCGCGCGATGCCGGTCGCGCGCGGCAGGCCGGAAGCCGCACCGGACCTCGTGCGAGCGCTCAGCTCGTCTTGCCGTTGATCTGGAATGTCGGCAGCCGGCTGTACAGCTCCGCGACCCAGTCGATGAACACGCGCACGCGGCGCGGCTGATGGCGATTGGCCGCGTACAGCACCGACACCACGCGCGGAAACGACGGATACTCTATCAGCACTTCCTTGAGCGCGCCGCTTTTCACGAGCGGATCGAGCGTGTAGCTGGAGCTCTGGATCAGGCCGAGTCCCGTGACGCCGGCGGCGATGTACGAATCGCCGTCGTTGACCGCGATCTTGTGCTTCATCGCGATGATGCGCGTTTCGCCATCGACGACGAATTCCCAGTTGCGTACGCGCCCCGAATTGTTCAGCACGTAGCCGACGGCGAGATGCTGCGCGAGCTCGTCGAGGGTCTTCGGTTCGCCGTGCCTTTCGATGTATTTCGGCGACGCGCATGTGATCTGCGTGTACGCGCCGATGCGCTTCGCCACGAGCCCGACGTCGCCGACCGCGCCTACGCGCACGACGCAATCCACCGCTTCCTCGACGAGATCCACTTACCGGTCGGTGAGCAGCAGCTCGACGCCGATGTCCGGGTAGGCGGCGAAGAATTCGGGCAGCGCGGGAATGATCGTGTTCTTCGCCATCACCTGGGGCAGGCTGACTTTCACGTTGCCCTGGGACTCAGCTTCGAGTGCGACAGCGACGCTTCCATGTCGTCCACTTCGCCCAGTACGCGCACGCAGCGCTCGTGCTCGTAATAGGCTTCGCCGTCCTCGGTGATGCTGATGCTGCGCGTCATGCGGTTGATGAGGCGCGCGCCCAGATGCGCCTCGAGCGCCTGCAGCATGCGCGAGACGCTGGCGGGAGGCAGGCGCAGGGCGTCGGCGGCCTTGGAGAAACTGCCCGCCTCGACGACCCGCGCGAATACTTTCATTGCAAGGAAGCGATCCATGCTCGGGGTCCGGAAACGTGACCGCGCGCGAGCGAGGGCGCGCGCGTAGGGTGAGCCTGCGTTTTCAAGCCAGATGGCAAGGGTGGCTACACGTTCACGGACCAGAATAATCAGGCGCTCGACAAGGCTACCAGCGACGCACTGTTCACGGTGACCCAGAGCGTGGTCAGCGCGCCGAGCACGATTACGGCCAAGGCCGGCGGAGCACTCTCGCCGAGCAAGCAGTTCGCCGCGCTGAGCACGGCACATGCGGCGAATACGCCCAGCGCTCCCGCGCAAGAAGGCACGGTCATTGGCACGGTGTCGAACCTTAACATCGACGCTGCAACCGGTAAGGATGCGACCTCTTCCACGACATCGTTCATCATCTCCGTGACGGCAAAGGCCGACGGTTCCGGTGGCGTCGAGTTCTTCGACCAAGACGGCAAGAGCCTCGGCGACGGCACAGGCAGCTCGGTTGCATCGAAGTTCTTGACGGTCACCGCGGGCGCAACGACCACCCCGACGACCTTCTCGCTGACTTCGGCCACCGATGTGGCGACCAACAGCGCCGTGGCCGCTGCCAGCACGCTGAACGCTGCTCCGAACCTCGCGAACATCGATATCAGCTCGACGGCTGGCGCAAACGCCGCGATCCTGTCGATCGACAACGCACTGAACACGGTCAACTCGCTGCAAGCCAATCTCGGCGCCGCGCAGAACCGCTTCTCGTCGATCGCTGCAACGCAGACGTAGCAGTCCGCCAACCTGTCGTCCGCTCAGTCGCAGATCACCGACGCGAACTTCGCGCAGGAAACCGCGAACCTGTCGAAGGCTCAAGTGCTGCAACAAGCTGGTATCTCGGTGATGGCGATGCAGGCCGACCAGCCGGCGGATGCGCTCGCGGTTATCCGCAGGATTCAGGCGAGCATCGATGCGGTCGCTGCTCGCGCACGCGACGCGCAGACGACGCTCTCCGCGACCTATCGCCGTTCGATGGACGGCGCCAAGGCCGCCAGCCAATATCATCAGGCGGCGCGGTTCTAAAGCTTTCCCTTACCACGCCGATAACAATCTTAAGAACAACAAGAACAACGCGCCGGTTTGTTGGCGCGCTGCTTCGCGCTTGATGCCCGCCTTGGCGGGCATTTTTATTTGCAGCGCTGCGTCACCGTCCCAATGTCAGCACGAGATAGGTGACGTACAGGACACCGTTGCCCAGCAACGCCCAAAGCGCGACCCCGTTCTGCTTGGCGTTGAACCGCAGCCACGCCGCCGCCGCGAGCGTGATGAGCACGCCGGTCAGCACCTCCACGCGCGGCTCCCAGGGCGTCAGCATGATCCCGATCGCCGGCAGCAGCGTGCCCTGAAAGACCATCGCGCCAGTGATGTTCCCGAACGCCAGCGTGTCCTTTCCCCTGCGCGCCCACAGGATGCTGTTCACCTTCTCCGGCAACTCGGTCGCAATCGGAATGATGATGAGCGACAGCAGCAGCGCCGAAATCCCGAGCGCATTCGACACGCCTTCCACGCCGTGAATGAAACCCTTCGCGCCGCCCACCAGCAATACGATGCCGATCAGGAATTGCAGCAGGATGGTGCCGAGCGTCGTCGGCAATCCGGCGCGCGAGACGAAAAGCACTTCGGGCGCCTCCGTGCCGTGTCCGCTTTCGACGAGCCCCGCCGAAGCCCTGAACGTCGTCATCACATAGATGACATAAAGCGCGACGAGCCCGACCGCGAAAAGCGCCCGCACCTGCCAAGCAGGATGCGGCACGAACATCGCCGCGCAGGCGATCAGAAACGCGAACAGAAAGAAGTTGAGATCGCGCGTGAACCCGCTGCGCTCCGGCATGATCCTGCCGCCCAAACCGCGCGACTTGAGAATCGCGACGGTCATGAGACAAGTGGAAAGCGTCGCGAGCATCAGCGGCGCACCGAGAATCGCGCCGACGCCGATCTCCTCGTTGACCGCGCGGCTAGGCGTGCCGCCGAGCAACGCGATGATCGGCACGGTAGTCTCGGGCAACGCCGTGCCGACCGCCGCGAACAGCGACCCGGTAACGCCCTCGGAAATCCCGAGCCGTTCGCCGAGATGCTCGAGCGCATTCGTGAAGAGTTCCGACGCGACCAGGATGATCGCGAGCATCAGCGCGAGTTCGAGAAAGAGCATCGTCATGCGGCACCTCGCATGAATCGACGCGAAAGAAGCGCAAGCGTGTGCGAGAGACAGGGGCGTTGTAATTGTAGGGACACGATGTTTCCACGGCCGGACGTCGAGCGAACCACGATGCGCCACGCGCCGTCCGACCAGGAACGACGAAGCGCATCGATGGTCTCGCCAAACCGTTCCGGTCGAACGCACCACGGCAGCAGAGCCGAGGACGTTGACGCGTTCTCCTTCGCTCGCGAAGGAATGCTACTCCCCAAAGACGGCGCAAGTTTATCCCGACGCGCCCTGTTTCGGCAAGCCGCGCGAGCACGGCACAGACGCTCCGTGCATAAGCGTATGCCGATCGAATCGTTGTCGGCGGCGGAAGCATTCGCTAATCTAGCCGCGCCGGGCGCGCCGCTTGCGAGGCATGCGCTCGCCGAACGAACAAGCCTGCAACAAGAACGAAACGTTGTGTGACCGTCAGGTCACGGGAGATCTCATGCGCCTGAAACTCTTCGCCGCAGCCGCGATGCTCGCCGCGCCGATGCTCGCGATGTCCAAGCCGCTCACCGTCTGCACCGAATCGAGCCCGGACGGCTTCGACGTCGTCCAGTTCAACTCGCTCGTGACGACCAACGCGTCCGCGGACGTCATCTTCAACACGCTCGTCTCTTATGACGAAGCCGCGAAGAAGGTCGTGCCCTCGCTCGCGGCAAAGTGGGACGTGAGCGGCGACGGCTTGACCTACACCTTCCATCTGCGTCCGAACGTTCAGTTCCAGACGACCGACTACTTCAAGCCGACACGCCCGCTCGACGCCGACGACGTCGTCTTCACCTTCGAGCGCATGCTTTCGGACAGCAATCCCTGACACAAGGTCGCGGGCGCGAGCGGCTTTCCGCACGCGCAATCGATGGGCCTCGTGAAGCTCATCAAGGCCGTGACGAAAGTCGATGACCATACCGTGAAGTTCGAGCTGAACGAGCCCAGCGCAACCTTCGTGCCGATCCTTACGATGGGCTTCGCCTCGATCTATTCCGCCGAATACGCGGACAAGCTGCTCAAGGCCAATCAGCAAGTCGACCTGAACAGCAAGCCGATCGGCACCGGCCCGTTCGTCCTGAAGAGCTACACGAAGGACGCGGTGATCCGCTACGACGTCAATCCGACGTACTGGGGCTCGAAGCCGAAGATCGACCGCCTGATCTACGCGATCACCCCGGACGCCGCCGTGCGCGCGCAGAAGATCAAGGCGGGCGAATGCCAGATCGCGCTCTCGCCGAAGCCGCAGGACGTGCTCGATGCGAAGAAGGACAAGGCGCTGAAGGTGAGCGAAGCGCCCGCGTTCATGACCGCGTTCGTCGCGCTCAACACGCAGAAGAAGCCGCTCGACAATCCGAAAGTGCGTCAGGCGATCAACCGTTCGATCGCACGACGTACATGAAGGCCGTGTTCGACAACACCGCCACGCCCGCCGTGAATCCGTATCCGCCGAATACGTGGAGCTACGACAGGAACATCGCCGCTTACAAGTACTCGCCGGAGGACGCGAAGAAGCTGCTCGTCGACGCGGGCTTCCCGAACGGCTTCGACACGACGATCTGGGTGCGTCCGAACGGCAGCGTGCTGAATCCGAATCCGAAGGCGGGCGCCGAGCTGCTGCAGGCGGATCTCGCGAAGATCGGCGTGAAGGCGCAGGTGAAGGTGAAGGTGAAGGTGAAGGTGAAGGTGATCGAATGGGGCAAGCTGATCCGCTCAGCGAAGCAAGGCCAGCACGACATGCTGTTCATGGGCTGGGCCGGCGACAACGGCGATCCGGACAATTATCTGTCGCCGCTCTTCAGCTGCAACGCGGTGAAGTCGGGCATCAACTTCGCGCGCTTCTGTGACCCGCAACTCGACAAGCTCATCGCTGACGGCAAGGCGACGCCCGATGTCGCGAAACGCACCAAGGCGTATGTCGACGCGCAGAAGATCATCCACGATCAGGCGCTCTGGATTCCCCTCGTCTATCCGACCGCCGCCGCGCTCACGCGCACGAACGTCAGCGGCTACGACGTGAGCCCGTTCGGGCGGCTGAATCTGGGCAGCGTGCGGTGCAGTAACGGCGCGGTTTCAGGCCGGCGAGAAGCGGATCACGCCGTCATCGCCGGTCTCGCGCTTCAGGGTTCCATCGAGCCACAGCAGGTTCAGGTGCGCGAGCGCCTCGCCGAGCGCGAATGTCATCTGATGAATGTCGAGCTTGCGCCTGAACATGATCGGCATGATATCGGCGGCGCTGCATGCCTTCTGCGCGCACGCCTCGCGCACTTCCGCCAGCCGCGCGCGATGATGCTCGCGCAGTTGCCCGATGCGCGTGTGCACGCCGCGAAACGGCTTGCCGTGCGAAGGCAGCGCGAGCGTATCGGCGGGCATCGACTCGTAGCGGCCGAGCGATTCCAGATAGAGCGCGAGCGGATTGCCCTCCGGCCCGACAGCGAACACGGACACGTTCGTCGAAATGCGCGGCAGCACCATGTCGCCGGAGATGAGCAGCTTTTCCGCCGCGCAATACAGCGCGCTGTGTTCGGGCGAGTGGCCGTAGCCCGACACGACTTCCCACTCGCGGGCGCCAATCCCGATGACATCGCCGTTGCGGATGCGCCGGTATTCGCTCGGAATCGAAGGCACGAGCGTCGGATAGTAGCTGTCGCGTTTTCTGAGCTGATCGAGCGAGGCTTCGTCGATTAGGCCATGCGCCGCGAAATGCGCCGCCGCGCGCTCGCCGCCCGCGTTGGAGCCGTCGCCCGCGGCCATCACGCGGCCCATCGCATATTCGCCGAGCGAAATCCAGAGGCGCACGTTCCAGCGCTGTTTGTCGCCGCCCTTGCAGATCCAGTCGGCGAGACCCAGGTGATCCGGATGGCAATGCGTGACGATCACGCGCAGCACCGGCAGGCCGTCGAGCACCGTGTCGAACACGCGCTCCCAGTTCGCGCGGATCGTATCGCTCGAAATTCCGCAATCGACGACGGTCCAGCCGCGCACACCGTCGATCTCGTCGCGCAGCAGCCAGAGGTTGATGTGATCGAGCGCGAACGGCAAGGGCATGCGCAGCCAGAACACCCCCGGCGCAACTTCCTTGACGCCGCCCGACTCGGGCAATGCGTCGGCGAAAACATAGTCGAGCTGGTGTTCGAGTGCGTTCATTCGGTCCTTGCCTCCGGGTTTGCGCCGCATTGCAATTTGGCAAAGTTGACGATAACGTAAACGTCCATTCTAACGTTGCGCGCGCATTTGCGCTGCCGGCACGCGATGACTCAACCGACGCATTTCACGATCACCGAGCTGGCGCGCGAGTTCGACGTCACGCTGTGCGCCATTCGCTTCTACGAAGATCAGGGCCTGCTCGCGCCGAGGCGCGAAGGCTCGAACAGCCTGCGGCGCGTGTATTCGCCGCGCGACCGCACGCGTCTGAAGCTTACGCTGCGCGGCAAGCGGCTCAGCTTCACGCTGTCGGAAATCCACACGCTGCTCGATCTCTACGATTCGCCCACCGGCACCACCACGCAACTGCAGGCGTTCGTCGATACCATCGCCGCGCATCGCGAGGTGCTCGAACGCCAGCTGGAAGACCTGAATACGACGCTCGCCGAGCTGGCAGCATACGAGGGGCAAGGACGCGCGCTCTGCTCACGGCGGGCATGGAGAAGCGCGCACGCAAACCCAGGGCGGCATGATCTGAAGTCAATTCACGAAGAGCAAGGCCGACATGAATCACTTCCCCAAGCTGCTCTCGTCGCAAATCGGCTTCGACGTCGCGCAGACGATGCTCGAAGGATTCGATCGCCATTACCGTGTGTTTCGCGAGGCCGCGATCAAGGCCAAGCAGTTGTTCGAACGGGGCGACTGGCTCGCGCTGCAGCAGCTCGCGCGCGAACGCATCACGTCGTATGACGACCGCGTTGCGGAATGCGTGGCGCTGCTCGAGGACGAATTCGACGCCGAGAACATCGACGACGACGTCTGGCAGCAGATCAAGCTGTACTACATCGGCTTGCTGACCACGCACCGGCAGCCGGAATGCGCCGAGACCTTCTTCAACTCGGGGTCTGCTGCAAGATCCTGCATCGCTCGTACTTCAACAACGACTTCATCTTCGTGCGGCCGGCCATTTCGACCGAGTACATCGAGAACGACGAACCCGCCGCGAAGCCTACCTATCGTGCGTATTATCCGGAGAAGGACGGGCTGGCGGCGACGCTCGAGCGCATCGTGACGAACTTTCAGATTCATGTGCTTTCGTCGCTGTTCTTTCGGAACAAGGCGGCGTACATCGTCGGACGCGTCATCAACGGCGACGCGCTGCTGCCCTTTGCGATCGCCGTGCGGCACACGAAGCCCGGCCTGCTCGCGCTCGATACCGTGCTGCTCTCGCGCGAGCAGGTGCTCATCATCTTCAGCTTCTCGCACTCGTATTTTCTCGTCGACATGGAAGTGCCGTCCGCGTACGTCGAATTCCTACGCACCATCATGCCGCGCAAGCCGAAGGCGGAAATCTATACGTCGGTCGGGTTGCAGAAGCAGGGCAAGAACGATTTCTATCGCGACCTGCTGCATCATCTGTCGCATTCGAGCGACAAGTTCATCGTCGCGCCGGGCATCAAGGGACTCGTGATGATCGTCTTCACGCTGCCCTCCTTCCCCTTACGTGTTCAAGCTCATCAAGGACGCGTTTCCGCCGCCGAAGGAAACCACGCGCGAGAAGGACAAGTATCAGCTCGTCAAGCGTCACGATCGCCTGGGGCGCATGGCCGACACGCTCGAATATTCGAGCGTCGCGCTGCCGCTCGCGCGGCTCAACGACGCGCTCGTCCGCGAGCTCGAAAAGGAAGCGCCCTCGATGATTGAATACGAAGATGAGAAGCTCGTCATCAGGCACGTGTATATCGAGCGCCGGATGGTGCCGCTCAATCTCTTCCTGCAGAATGGAAGCGACGAGGACATCGAGCATGGCATCAAGGAATATGGCGATGCGATCAAGCAGCTGATCCAGGCCAACATCTTTCCGGGCGACATGCTGTACAAGAACTTCGGCGTGACGCGGCACGGCCGCGTGGTGTTCTACGATTACGACGAAATCGAGTATCTGACCGATTGCAACGTGCGCCGCGTGCCGCCGCCGCGCAACGAGGAAGACGAGCTGTCGGGCGAACCGTGGTATACCGTCGGGCCGTACGATATCTTTCCCGAGACGTACGGCACGTTCCTGCTGGGCGATCCGCGCGTGCGCGAGGCGTTCATGCGCCATCACGCGGATTTCTTCGACCCCGCGCTCTGGCAGCGTCACAAGGAACAACTGCTGCGCGGCGAACTCGCCGATTTCTTTCCCTACGACCGGGATGTCCGATTCTGCGTCCGCTATCCGGCGCGTTTCGGCAACCCCGGCCAACCGGACGCCCAGGCGTCCGCACGGGCCGCGTGATCCCGCGCGCCCAGGCACTGAAGACTACGTGAACCACACTGACGACACCCACGACGCATCCAATCCTCTCGCCCATTTGTTCCAGAACAACCAGGAATGGGTCGATTGCAAGCTCGCCGAGGACGCCGAGTTCTTCCGGCGGCTCGCGCATCAGCAGGCGCCCGAATACTTGTGGATCGGTTGCGCGGACTCGCGCGTGCCGGCCAACGAGATCATCGGCTTGCCGCCGGGCGAGGTATTCGTGCACAGAAACATCGCGAACGTGGTCGTGCACTCCGATCTCAACTGTCTTTCGGTCATCCAGTTCGCCGTCGATCTTCTGAAGGTGAAGCACATCATGGTGGTCGGCCATTACGGCTGCTCGGGCGTGGGCACGGCGCTCGTCGGGCAGCGCGTCGGCCTCGCCGACAACTGGCTGCGGCACGTCGAGGACGTGCGCGAGAAACACGCCGCGCTGCTCGACGAATGGCCGATGGGCGAAGCGCGGCATCGGCGCCTGGTGGAGCTGAACACCATCGAGCAGACCATCAACGTGTGCCGCACGACCGTCGTGAACGATGCATGGGCGCGCGGCCAGGAACTCACCGTGCACGGCTGGACCTACGGCGTGCACGATGGCCGCCTGCGCAACATGGGCATGATGATCAGCACGCCGGCCGAGATCGAACCGGTTTACCAGTCGTGCATTGCCGCGATGACTCGCAGCGGCGCGCATTCCGCGGAGAACGATGTCCTCGCGTCCGATGCGGCGCGCCTCGGAGAGGTTCCCGCCATCATTCAGGGCGTCATCAAGGAGCTGAAACATGAGTGAGACACAGCAAGACCCGGTTGTCATTGTCTCGGCGGCGCGTACGCCGATGGCCGCATTTCAGGGCGAGTTCGCGTCGCTGACCGCGGCGCAGCTCGGCGCCGCCGCGATCGCCGCGGCGCGCGAGCGCGCGGGCCTCGCGCCCGAGCTGATCGACGAGGCGATCATGGGCTGCGTGCTGCCCGCGGGACAAGGGCAGGCGCCTGCGCGTCAGGCGGCCCTCGGCGCGGGCCTGCCGCTCTCGACCGGCTGCACAACCGTCAACAAGATGTGCGGCTCCGGCATGCGCGCCGCGATGTTCGCGCACGACATGCTGCTTGCGGGCTCGGTCGACGCGATCGTCGCGGGCGGCATCGAGAGCATGACGAATGCGCCGTATCTCCTGCCGAAGGCGCGCGGCGGCATGCGCATGGGCCACGGACAGGTGCTCGATCACATGTTCCTCGACGGACTCGAGGATGCCTACGAGAAAGGCCGTCTGATGGATACGTTCGCGGAGCAATGCGCGTCGTCGTATGGGTTCTCGCGCGAGGCACAGGACGCGTTCGCGATCGAATCGCTGCGGCGCGCGCAACGCGCCAACGAGGACGGCTCGTTCGCGTAGGAGATCGCGCCGGTCACGGTCCAAGGCAGGAGGCGATACGGTCGTCGGGCGCGATGAGCAGCCGTTCAAGGCGAACATCGAGAAGATTTCGTCGCTCAAGCCGGCGTTCGCGAAAAACGGAACGGTGACGGCGGCGAATGCGTCGTCGATCTCGGATGGCGTAGCCGCGCTCGTAATGATGCGCGTGATACGCGAATCGACCGCGAAGCGTCTGGGCGTGACGCCGGTTGCGCGTGTCGTCGGCCACAGCACGTTCGCGCAGCAGCCTGCGCTGTTTACCAGGGCGCCCGTCGGCGCGATCCGCAAGCTCTTCGAGAAGAACGGCTGGCGCGCGGGCGACGTCGATCTTTAAGAAATCAACGAGGCGCTCGCCGTCGTGACCATGGCCGCGATGCGCGAGCACGATCTGCCGCACGACAAGGTCAATGTGAACGGCGGCGCCTGTGCGCTCGGGCATCCGATCGGAGCGTCGGGGTCGCGGATTCTCGTGACCTTGCTCGGAGCGTTGAAGGCGCGCGGGTTGAAGCGTGGAGTGGCGAGCCTGTGTATCGGTGGCGGGGAAGCGACGGTGATGGGGGGAGCTGGTTTGAGGGTTGGCGGGCCGGTCCCGGCGATTTGGCCGCCGGAACGGAAGGTTGCTAGTCGAAGGGGTCGATGGTCTTGACGCCCGTTTTCTCGAAATCTCTCACGTTGCGCGTGACCACGGTCAGACCATGAGACATTGCCGTCGCGGCGATAAGTTTGTCGATGGCCGGTTCGGGATGCGGTGCGCGAAGACTTCCCCACAGCTCACCAATTGCCTTGTTGACAGGCAGAATCTTGCCGTCGTATTCGCACAGAACATCTTTCAGCCACGCTTCGACCGTTCCGGCCTGCACCGCGTCGCCTCGGCGACGAAGCCGTTCAACCCCGCGGCGAAGTTCACCGACGGTGACCACGGACAGATGGATATCGTTTTCATCAAGCCTGGCCTGACGAAAGAACGCGCGAACACCTTTGTTCGCGCGATCCAGTCTTCTCGTCTCGCTGATGACGTTCGTATCAGCCAGATACCATTCTGGCTCTCCGCGGTGAGGGTGACGGGCAAAAATCGAGTCGTCGCAGTCGATTTTCGGAAAATTCATGAGATGGTCGATGAAGCGGCTATTCAAATCTTCCGGATCTTCTTTTCCGAGAATCTTTCGAGTCAGGAGTTCTGCTTTTCGCTCGGCGGCTGCGCGCTCGCGAAGCTCCTGAAGCCATTCCTCACTGATGTGAGGTGGCAGCGAATGCTGAACTATCTTTGCTGAGAAATCTTTCATATCTTCTTCCTCCGTTCGAGATCTTGAACGCTTTTAAGTTAACGAGATCTTGAACGCTTTTAAGTTAAATGGATTTCCTTAGCATGACTACTCGTCCAAATGACCTATTGCGCTGCGTTATTGAATTAGCACCCTGTCTGTGTTCAGATACAGGTCATGGGTCAAAATGAACCTGACAGATATCGAACGTGAGCAACTGTTGTCGGCGGCGCGCAGCCGAACGGTGCGTGCGGCGGACGTGCGACGCGCAAAGTTGATCCTGATGCTCGAGGACGGCGAATCGCGCGACAGTATCATGCGCACACTGGGTTGCGATTCGCGCTTCATCGCACGCTGGTCGGGGCGCTTCCTCAGCGAGCGACTAGCCGGCATGTACGCCCGGCACCGCGGGCGGGCGCCTACGCAGCCACCGGCCAAACTGGAAGCGCGGGTGCTCAAGTGCACCCTCAAGCACAAACCCGCCGACGGTTCGACACACTGGAGTAGCTACAAGCTCGCAGCAGAACTCGGCGACGTATCGGTCTCGGCCGTGCAGCGCATCTGGCGCAAGCACGGCATCAAGCCGCAGCAGTTGGAGCGGCACATGGTCTCCAACGACCCGGACTTCGAGACCAAGGCAGCCGACGTGATCGGGCTGTACCTGAACCCGCCGGCGCACGCAGCGGTGTTCTGCGTGGACGAGAAGACCGCGATCCAGGCACTCGATCGCAAGGACCGTATGCTGCCGCTGTCGCCCGGGCGCGCCGAGAGTCACGGCTTCGAGTACAAGCGCAACGGCACGCTCAGCCTGTTCGCGGCGTTCAATACTGCCACCGGCGAGGTGCTGGGCAAGACGGTGGCGCGCCACACCAGCGAGCAGTTCGTGGCCTTCCTGACCGACGTCGTCGCCAGCCAGCCCAAACGCCGGGAAATCCACGCGATCTGCGACAACGTCAGCAGCCATAAGACGCAGCGGGTTGCCGACTTCCTTGATGCGCAGCGCAACGTGCACCTGCACTTCACGCCGACCTACTCGTCGTGGCTCAACCAGGTGGAGAACTGGTTCTCGCGCATTCAGCGTGAAGTGATCGCTCGCGGCATCTTCACTTCGGTGAAGGATTGGGATCGCAAACTGATGCCGATACATCCGCGAACACAACAAGAACCCGAAACCGATCAAGTGGAAATATGACGATCCTTCGCGCCGGATTCGACCAGTGCCAATTCAATGACGCAATGGAATAGCTCATGCGCGACCACCGCCCACGCGTTATATTCCGAAAATCCCCTCCCACGGAACCCATCGCCCATGAAAACAGTACTGATCGTCGGCGCGTCCCGCGGCCTCGGCCACGAATTCGCGCGCGAATATTGCTGCGACGGCTGGCGCGTGCTCGCCACCGCCCGCGACAGGGCCTCGCTCTCCGCGCTCGACGCGATGGGCGCCCAAACTTTCCCGCTCGACGTCACGCAGCCCGAGCAGATCGCCGCGCTCGCCTGGCAACTGGACGAAGAGCGGCTCGACGCGGCGATCATCGTTTCGGGCGTGTACGGCCCGCGCACCGAAGGCGTCGAAACGATCAGCGCCGAGGACTTCGATCAGGTGATGCACACCAACGTGCGCGGCCCGATGCAGCTGATCCCCGTGCTTCTGCCGCTCACCGACGCCGCACGCGGCGTGCTCGCGGTCGTATCGAGCAAGATGGGCAGCATCAGCGAGGCGAGCGGCACGACCGGCTGGCTCTATCGCGCGAGCAAGGCGGCGCTCAATTCGGCGCTGAAAGTGGCGTCGCTGGAATCGCGGCATTCGGCGTGCATCGCGCTGCATCCGGGCTGGGTGCGCACGGAGATGGGCGGCCCGTCCGCGGCGATCGACGTCGCGCACAGCGTCTCGGGCATGCGCGCGGTCATCGCCGAAGCGGCCGCGATGCACGAGGAATTCAACGGGACATTCGTGCAGTACGACGGCACGAAGCTCGAATGGTGATCACGCAAAAAACGGAGGAAACGATCTCGTGACCTATCACGAACATGGCGTCTCTGCGTCGGGAAACTGCTACAAGGTACGCCTCGCGCTCGAGCAGCTGAACCTGCCGTATGTCTGGCACGAAGTGGACATGATGAACGGCGCGACCCGCACCTGAAGAATTCAGGGAAGCTCAATCCGAACGGCAAGGTGCCGGTGCTCGTGATCGACGAGAAAACGACGCTCGTCGAATCCGGCGCCATCCTCTGCTATCTCGCCGAAGGCACGCCGCTCCTGCCGGACGACCGCCTCGAACGCGCGCAAGTGCTGCAATGGATGTTCTTCGAGCATTACAGCCACGAGCCGAACGTCGCGGTGGCGCGTTTCATCCTGCAATTTCTGAAGCAGCCCGGCGCCCCCCGCCTGCCCGAGCGGATCGCCGGCTCCTATCGCGCGCTCGACAATGGAGCAGCATCTCGCGACGCGCACGTATTTCGTCGGCGAGCGCTACACCATCGCGGATATCGCGCTGTACGCCTATACGCACGTCGCCCATGAAGCCAATGTCGACCTGTCCCGCTATCCGGCGATCCGCGCGTGGATCGAGCGCGTGCGCAGCCAGCCGCGTCACGTCGAGATGCCGGGCGTCGACCAGTGAAGCCGGTGGACTGCCCTTTTGGCGGCGCGTCGCCGAACCGTCGCCCGAACGCGCCCGCGCCGCACTACGAAGCGTGCTGCGGGCGCTTCATCGACGGCGGCGAAGCGCCCGCGAACGCAATGGAACTGATGCGCTCGCGCTACACCGCTTACGTGCTCGGCGACACCGTGTATCTGCGCGCCAGCTGGGCCGAATCGACCTGTCCGCCCGATCTCGACGCCTCCGACACGACGAATACGCGCTGGCTCGGCTTGCAGATCAGGCGCCATACGCGAATCGATGCCGATCATGAGGAAGTCGAGTTCGTCGCGCGCTACAAGGTGGGTGGGCGGGCGCATCGCCTGCACGAAGCCAGCCGCTTCATACGCGACAGCAAGGGAAAGTGGGTGTATGTCGACGGCCGCATAGAAGAAAAGTAAATACTTTTTTAAGAAATGTGCGAACGCCCACGGTACTAATTTCCTGAGAATCTCCTTTCAGATTAAACAGTTACGGGGTAGCACTTGTTGTGCAGTGCAATTTTGAACGGTTAATCTCCTTCACGTCAGGGCGTCTTCATTTCCGTGCCCGGACACTCGCAGCGAAGCCCCGCTTTGAAGCCAATCGTCATGCCTTTTCGGGGCATGACTCCGGAACACATATTCGATACTGCTCATGAAGAGCAGCGCGACAGTTTTGTGACTTCATTCGGACGTTCGGGGCCACGCCGTTTCAACGCCTTACTCGAAGCGCAGTCGGAGTTTGCGGATGGCGATCAGAACCTGGTTGGTCGGATGCAGCATGGTGTGCTCGCTCGCGACGTCGTTCATCACGTCCGCCGTGCGCGCCGAACCGCCGCGGTTTCGCGGGCTCGGGCGGCGAATATGCCGGCCGCCACGGCTGCAACGTCGAGGCGAACGGCTTCGCGCAGGCGCAGGACGTCGCCGCGACGGTCGCGTACATGAGCGAGCAGCCGTACGTGGACAAGACGCATATCGTCGTCGCGGGCACCTCGCACGGCGGCATGCGCGAAGCGCATCAGGCGCAGGGCCTGCGCGAAGCCGGTCTCGACTACTACAACCACAATCTCGATACGTCGCCCGAATTCTACGGCCAGATCATCTCGACGCGCACGTATCAGGATCGTCTCGACACGCTCGAGCACGTGCGCGATGCCGGCATCAACGTGTGCTGCGGCGGGATCGTCGGCATGGGGGAATCGCGGCGCGAGCGCGCGGGCCTGATCTCGCAGCTCGCGAACATGGACCCGTACCCGGAATCGGTGCCGATCAACAATCTCGTGCAGGTGGAAGGCACGCCGCTCACCGGCACCGAGGCGCTCGATCCGTTCGAGTTCGTACGCACGATCGCGGTCACGCGCATCACGATGCCCAGGGCGATGGTGCGTCTGTCCGCGGGCCGCGAACAGATGGACGAAGCACTGCAGGCGCTGTGCTTCGCCGCGGGCGCGAACTCGATCTTCTACGGCGACCAGTTGCTCACGACCAGCAATCCGCAGGCGGAAGCGGACCGCAAGCTGATCGAGCGGCTGGGCATGCGCGCGGACACGCCGCGAGCACGAGCCGCTAGCTCATCCTGTCCGCACGGCGGGCGGCCGCACCGAACCGCTCTCTGTCCGGAGGCTCGCGTGGCGCGCGGGCCTCCATTCTCACGACCTCTGGCGCCTGGCTCATCCGCGCATAGCGAAAGTTTCGAAAGATTCCGGAATTTTCGGAATACTCCGGCTTTTCCCCCACCCACAGCCACGAAAGAATAGCCGCCCGAACGATGGCAAGTTCGAGTGACTTCATTTCTACCGGAGGGTACATTGAGAATCAAAAAACTCTGGGGCTGGTTTTGCACCCTGATGATTACGGCGCTGCTCGCCGCCTGCGGCGGAAGTGATTCGAGCAACAACGCGCCGCCCGATGCGAAGCTGTCCGCCGCGACGGTCATGATCTATCTTAACGGATCGGACCTCGAGTCGAGCGGCAACGCGGCAACGACCAACCTCAAGCAGATGCTGGCCGCGAAATTCTCCGACGATGTCAACGTCGTGATCACGACCGGCGGTGCGAACAAGGCCGACGCGGACGACCCCGTCACCGACTGGCGCACGCTGCGGCGGTATGTCCTGCGCGCGGGCAAGCTGGAACTGCTGACCGACCTCGGCAAGCAGGACATGGACGACCCGGCCACGCTCACGAACTTCATCGCCTGGGCGAAGACCGCCTATCCGGCGGAGAAGTATCACCTGCTCTTCTGGGATCATGGCGGCGCGTATCGTGGATTCGGTGTCGACGAAGTCAACGGTGGCAAGGGCATGAAATTGCCCGTCCTGCAGTCCGCCATCAAGAGTGCTCATGATCAGACCGGCATTCATTTCGAAACGATCGGCTTCGATGCCTGCCTCATGGCGCATGCGGAAGTCGCCTATGCCCCCATGCCGTACGCCAGTCCGAGGAACTCGAACCGGGCGCCGGATGGGACTACACCACCGTGCTGTCGGCGCTGGCGCAGCAGCCGCTCATCAGCGGCGCGGATCTCGGCCGGGTCATCGCGGACAGCTTCGTGGCCGTTCAGAAGAAGAACTCCGAAGCCATCCGTGCCGAGGGAGGCGCCACCCACGAGGACGACTTCGTGACATTCTCCGTGATCGACCTGAGCCGTATCGGCGATCTCGCCGATACGCTGAAGTCCTTCAGCGTGGTGCTGTCGAGCTATGCGCAGCAGTCCACGGAAAACTGGGTGAAGGTCGCGACGCAGCGCGCCCTCAATCCGAGCTTCGGCGGCGACACGAACAAGGAGAAAAACGTCCTCGACGTGACGGATCTCGGCTCGCTCGCCGATCGCCTGGCGGCCAACGACATCGTCCCGACCGCGAGCCGCGCCGTATCGGCAGCGGTGCGGCAGGCAGTGCTGTATCGCGCCAATGGCGCGTATGCCACCAACGCCTCGGGCCTGAGCATCTATTTCCCGTCGCGCGATATCAACAATTCCGCTTGGGACGGCTACTACAGCGCACTGGACTTCCCGAACGAATACAAATCGTTCGTGCAAAATGCGATGCTGGCCATCGCGGTGCCGGGCACCGACGCGAACGTCATGAAGATCCTCGCCAACCGGCCCATCGAGGTGGACCCCGACGGCAGCGCATACGGCATCACCGCGCAGACCAAGGCCGGCTGGCCGACGTTGAACGAACACCTCGTCAGCCTGTTCCCCACCTCGATGGAATCCCGCACGGTCGACGGGAATACGGTGCGAGTGGCAACCTTATGCCCTGTCGGCGTTCGTCAACGACGAATCCGAACCGATCTCCCTGATCTTCGAGAGGATGTTGAATACCGACGGTCCCTACACCTACGTCGGAGCGGTGGGCGACTCGGACGGTCCGACTGCCGGCCGCGCTCGCGATGGACTGAAGCCGAACGACATCATCACGCTGGCTGACATTGACTTCGATGCGGCGAAGAACGACTTCGTTCCGACGGGCAGGTCGGAGACGAGCTTCCCTGCGCAAGGGATGACGGTCGAAACCACCGGTATCGAACCGACGGCGGGCGCCACATTGCGTCTCATCGCTGAAAGCTACTCGACGAAGCTTACGGTGTCCGCGCCGCTTCCGACGAACTGAATACCGCTGACACCGATCGGCGATCCACAGGTCGCCGTCGAATGAAGCGCACGCGATCCGGCCCGGCAACGGGCCGGATTTTTTTGCCTTCCTGCATGTTCTCGCATCGTGCCCTGTCCGGCGCGCCCTTGCGCGAAGCCGGGCTCGTTCGCCTTCGTTCACGCTTCTCAACTTACAATATACCGCTTGCCGCCCGGATCGGCCGATCGATTCGGGCCTAAATCATCGCGAAGTCAAGCCTCGTGAAGATCATCTTCTACGAAAAAAATGCCGACACTGACGCGTGGCTCGGCGGCCTCGGACGCGAGCTGCCGGAAGCGGGCCTGCGCGTATGGGAGCCGGGCGACACGGCGCCCGCCGATTACGCGATCGTCTGGCGCGCGCCGCGCGAGCTCTTCGCGAATCGGCCCGACCTGAAGGCGGTGTTCAATCTCGGCGCGGGCGTCGACGCGATTCTCGATGTCGAGCGCAAGGAGCCGGGCACGCTGCCGCCGAACGCGAAGCTCGTGCGGCTCGAAGACAGCGGCATGGCGCAGCAGATGGTCGAGTACGCGACGTACTGCGTGCTGCGCTATCTGCGCCGCTTCGACGAATACGAAGCCCTGCAGCGCGAAGGCCGCTGGGAAAAGCTGCCGCAGCACGCGCGCGCGTCGTTCACCGTCGGCGTGCTCGGACTGGGCGTGCTGGGCGGCAAAGTCGCGAAGGGTTTGCTCAGGCTCGGCGTGCCCGCGCGCGGCTACAGCCGCTCGCCGAAGGCGATCGAAGGCGTGCAGGTTCACGCCGGCCCGGAACAGTTCGATGCATTTCTCGACGGCGTGAAGGTGCTAGTCAATCTTCTGCCGCACACGCCCGACACCGAAGGCATCCTCGACGCGCGCACGTTCGGCAGGCTCGCGCGCGGCGCGTATCTGGTGAACGTGGCGCGCGGCCCGCATCTCGTCGATGCGGATCTGCTCGCGGCCCTCGACCGCGGCCAGATCGCCGCCGCGACGCTCGACGTCTTCCACACCGAGCCGCTACCGAAGGATCATCCGTTCTGGACGCATCCGCGCATCTCGGTCACGCCGCATATCTCGGCGGAAACGCTGCGCGAGGAAAGCATCGTGCAGATCGCCGGCAAGATCAGGGCGCTCGCGCGCGGCGAGCCGATCAGCGGCATCGTCGATTTCAGACGCGGATACTGAGCGCATCGCACATAAAAGGAGACAGCCATGCTTCCCGCCAAAGTGAAAATCGTCGAAGTCGGGCCGCGCGACGGCCTGCAGAACGAGAAGGCGTTCGTGCCCACCGAAACCAAGATCGAGCTCGTCAACCGGCTCGCGCGGGCGGGCATCGTGAATGTCGAGGCGACGTCGTTCGTCTCGCCCAAATGGGTACCGCAGATGGCCGACGCCGCCGCCGTGATGGCCGGCATCGAGCGGCGCCCGGGCACGATCTACTCCGTGCTCACGCCGAACCTGCGCGGCTTCGAGGCCGCGCTCGAAGCGAAAGCCGACGAGATCGTGATCTTCGGCGCGGCGAGCGAGGCGTTCTCGCAGAAGAACATCAATTGCAGCATCGCGGAGAGCATCGCGCGCTTCGAGCCGGTCGCGAAGGCCGCGAAAGACTCGGGCATGCGTCTGCGAGGCAGCATCTCGTGCGCGCTCGGCTGTCCGTATCAGGGCGAGGTGAGCGTGGAGTCGGTCGTGGATGTCGTCGAGCGGATGAAGGCGCTCGGCTGCGACGAAATCGACATCGCGGACACGATCGGCGTCGGCACGCCCAGGCGCACGCGCGAAGTGCTCGCGGCGGCCTCGAAGGTCTTTCCGTGCGAGCGGCTCTCCGGCCACTTTCACGACACGTATGGGCAGGCCGTCGGCAACATCTACGCGGCGCTGCTCGAAGGCATCGAGATCTTCCACGCGTCGGTCGCGGGGCTCGGCGGCTGTCCGTATGCGAAGGGCGCGACCGGCAACGTCGCGACGGAAGACGTCGTCTACCTGATGAACGGGCTCGGCATCGAGACGGGCGTCGATCTCGACCAACTCGTCGAGATCGGCGATTTCATTTCTCGCGCGATCGGCAAGCCCAGCTCGTCGCGCGCCGGAAAAACGATCTTAACCAAGAGGCACGAAGGCGTCGCGGCCTGCGCCTGAACGACCAAGGAAACCGATGAGCGATCAATTACCCGATTCCGCGCGCCGCGTCGCGCTTTTGTTGAAGGAACGCGGCCATCCGCACGCCGTCGTGATGCTGCCCGAAACCGGCAAGACCTCGGCGGAAGCGGCAGCCGGACTCAGCTGCTCGATCGCGCAGATCGCCAAGTCGATTCTCTTTCGCTGCCGCGAGGACGACGCCCCGTGCTCGTGATCGCGAGCGGCGCGAATCGCGTCGACGAAGCGAAGGCCGCCGCGCGCGTCGGCGCACTGGCGCGCGCCGACGCCAGGTTCGTGCGCGAGAAGACCGGCTACGCGATCGGCGGCGTGTGCCCGATCGGCCACACGGTGACGCCCGTCACGCTGATCGACGAGGACCTGCTTACGCTCGAGAGCCTGTGGGCCGCGGCCGGGCATCCGCATGCGGTGTTCAATCTGAGCCCGCGGGAGCTGATCGAGCTGACGGGCGCGCCGGTCGTCGACGTCGCGCTGCGCGAGAGCGTGACGTGATGTGGGCCGAGTCATGAGCGGCGTGGCGTCGCCTTGCGTCGACGTCTGCCGCATGAATCCGGAAACCGGCTTCTGCGACGGCTGCTTTCGCACCATCGACGAGATCGCCGCGTGGGCGTCTTATGACGATGACGGGAAGCGCGCCGTGCTCGCGCGCATCGTGACGATCGGCGAATCGTTCGAGGCGACGCTCGCGCTGCCGCCCGATTCGATCCGGCACTTCGCGACGCTCGTCAACGACCTCAACCCGCTGCATCACGACGACGCCTACGCGCGAGCGAGCCGCTTCGGTTCGCTGATCGCATCGGGCACGCAGCCGACCGCGCATCTGATGGCGATGCTCGCCACGCATTTCTCGCGGGACGCGCAGCCGCTCGGCCTCGAATTCGGCATCAGGTTGACGCGCGCGGTGAAGGCCGACGACGTGCTCACGATGCGCTGGCAAATCACCGAGGCGAAGTGGAAAGCGAGCCTGAACGGCGATCTCGTGAAGCTCGAGGGCGGCGCGAGCAATCAGCGCGGTGAGCCGGTGATGCAGGCGACGGTGACCATCGTCGTGATGCCCAGGGAGCGCGCGACGTGAACGTGCTGCCAGAAGCGCTGCGAGAATCGACCACGGTGTTCCAGCGCGGCTGGCTCTCGTCGAACAACGTGCTCTTTGCCGGCAAGGAAGGAACCGCGATCGTCGATACGGGCTATGCGTCGCACGCGCCGCAGACGCTCGCGCTCGTCAGGCAGAAGCTGGGCGCGCGCAGGCTCGATCTGATCGTCAACACGCATCTTCACTAGGATCATTGCGGCGGCAACGCATTGCTTCAGCAAACCTGGGCGTGCGACACGCTGATTCCCGCGAGCGAGGCGCGGGCCGTGCGCGAGTGGAACGAGGAGGCGCTAACCTTCCGCGCCACCGGCCAGCGCTGCGAGCGCTTCGGCTTCACGGGCACGCTCGAAAACGGCGCGACGCTCGCGCTCGGCGGCTTCGACTGGAACGTGCTCGGCGCGCCGGGCCACGACCCGCATTCGCTCATGCTCCATTCATTGCCCGGAGATGCGCGTGCTCGTCAGCGCGGACGCGTTATGGGAAAATGGCTTCGGCGTGATATTTCCGGAACTGGAAGGCGAAAGCGGCTTCGCGGAAGAGCGCGCGGTGCTCGATCTGATTTCGCGTCTGGACGTGGACGTCGTGATTCCGGGCCACGGCGCGCCGTTCACGGACGTCGCGCGGGCGCTCGACGCCGCGTACTCGCGGCTCGACTATCTGCAGGCCGATCCCGCGCGCAACGCGAGGAACGCGCTCAAGGTGCTGATCGTCTTCAAGCTGATGGACGTGCGCGCCATGACGCTCGACATGCTGCTTTCGATGACCGAACAGGCCCGCTCGATGCGCGCCGCCGACCTGCTCGCGCCGCCCGGCGAATGGCGCGCACTGCTGGAAAACGATCGGAGAACTGGCGCGCGGCGGCTCGGTGAGGGTGAACGGAGAAACCGTGTCGGCGGCTTGAATCGCGCCGGGCGCGGCGAACGCCAAAAAGAAAGCCGCTTGTCAGCTACGGCAAGCGACGGAATCATATGGACGTGATCAACGTCCAGCGTATCGTAACGCGACACTTTTTCACGTGCATCGGTGCTTTCCCTACAGAACCTTAACGACCACCCGTACCCGTAAGATCGAGAGCCGGCGCGGGTTTCAGGGCGCATCGGCCTCGAAGAACGCCAGCATTTCGGCGAGCAGCGCATCGGGTTGCTCCTCGGGAATGTAATGCCTGAACTAATAATGCCCGCACGGCAGCGCGCGGCCGCTCACGTCGCGTGCGACGCGCCGCCATTCCGAGAGCGCGTCGAAGCATCGTTCGATCACGCCTTCCCTGCCCCACAGCACGCGCACCGGACACGCGATCTTCCGTCCGCGTTCCAAATCGGCGCGATCGTGCTCGAGATCGATGCTCGCCGATGCGCGATAGTCCTCGCACATCGCGAAGATGGCGCCCGGCGACGCCAGCGCGTCGCGATACGCCTGCAGCGCATGCGGCGCGAACGGCGCGAGGCCCGCGTGACGATTGCCCATCACGCGATCGATATACGCATTCGGATTGCCGCCGATCAGCAATTCGGGCAGCGGCAACGGCTGAATCAGAAAGAACCAGTGGAAGTACGCGGTCGCGAATTCGCGATCCGTGGCTTCATACATGGCGAGCGTGGGCGCGATGTCGAGCAGCATCAGGCGATCCACCGCATCGGGGAAATCCATCGCCATGCGATGCGCGACGCGCGCGCCGCGATCATGCGCGCAGACGAGAAAACGCTCGAAGCCGGAATGGCGCATCACGGCGACCTGGTCCGTCGCCATCGCGCGCTTCGAATACGGCGTATGGCGCGCATCGCTCTTCGGCTTGCCCGATGCGCCGTAGCCGCGCAAATCCGTGGCGATCACCGTGAATGTCTTGCGAGTTCGCCGGCGCACCTGTGCCAGATCTCGTGGGTCTGCGGGTGTCCGTGCAGGAGCAGCAGCGGCGGTCCGTCGCCGCCTTTCATTCCGACGATTTTGATGCCCTCCGCATCGACGCGAAACGACTCGTAGTCTCCGAAAGACATGGTGTTTTCTTGTTCGTGGCGTTGCGGATCATTGTAGGCGCGGGCGCACGATTGCTCATGCGTCCGCGGCCCCGCAAACGTGGAAACCGAGGACTACTTCTGGAACGCCTCGAGTGTCACGAACTGTGCTCCGCCTATAATAGATTCGTGCCATGGCACTCCCCGCCATCCTGCAGCACCTCGCGTTGCCGGTCATCGGCTCGCCGATGTTCATCGTCAGCTATCCGGAGCTCGTGCTTGCGCAGTGCAAGGCGGGCATCGTCGGCTCGTTTCCCGCGCTGAACGCGCGCCCCGCCGAACTGCTCGACGAATGGCTCACGCAAATCCAGAGCGAGCTCGCCGGGCACAAGGCGGCCAATCCCGATGCGGTCATCGGACCGATCGCGGTCAATCAGATCGTCCACCAGTCCAATGCGCGGCTCGAGCAGGACGTGCGCGTGTGCATCGAGCACGAGGTGCCGATCTTCATCACGAGCTTGCGCGCGCCGGTCAAGGAAATGATCGACGCGGTGCATTCGTATGGCGGCATCGTGCTGCTGACGTCATCAATCTGCGGCACGCGCAGAAGGCGCTCGAGGCGGGCGTGGACGGCCTGATACTCGTCGCGGCGGGCGCGGGCGGGCATGCGGGCACGACTTCGCCGTTCGCGCTCGTCGGCGAGGTGCGGCGGATTTTCGACGGCCCGATCGTACTGTCGGGCGCGATCGCCAACGGCGGCTCGATTCTCGCCGCGCAGGCGATGGGCGCGGATCTCGCCTACATGGGCACGCGCTTCATCGCCACGAAGGAAGCGCGCACGCGCAGGAAAACTACAAGCGCGCGATCGTCGTGCAAGCGCGGCCGACATCGTCTACACGAATCTGTTCACCGGCCGGCGTGCACGGCAACTACATTCGCGAGAGCATCGTCAGCGCAGGGCTCGATCCGGACGCGCTGCCCCTCTCCGACAAGACCGCGATGAACTTCGCGGAAGGCACGAGCAAGGCGAAGGCGTGGAAGGACATCTGGGGCGCGGGGCAAGGCGTCGGGTTGATGAACGACGTGCCGAGCGTCGCCGAACTGGTCGCGCGGCTGAAGCGCGAGTATGATGACGCGAAGGCGCGGCTCGCGATCGCCTGACCTTTTCCCTGATGCAGAAGCGAAAACACCGCGCCGCGCGCGGCGTTTTCGTTTTGGTGCTCGCGCGGCGCGCTTAGAACTTCGCGCGGATGCCGACGCCGAACGTGTCGCCCGTCGACATGCTCGTGTACTTGTTGTTCAGGTACGCCGCGTAGACGTCGGTGCGCTTCGAGAGCGGATAGTCGTAGCCGAGCGCCCAGCTCTTGTGCGTCTGATCGAGGCCGCCGTTGCTGCGCGAGTACGCATACGACGCCATCACCGTGCCCGGGCCGAGCGGCACGGTCACGCCGCCTTGCCCGGTGTTGACGTGGAACGTGCCGACGTCGATGCCGTTCTTCGTGTACGTGTACATATACTGGGCGAAGAACTTGACGAACTTCAGGTCGTACGATGCGCCCAGCTGCGCGACGCTCTGGCTCTTGAAGCCCGGAATCGTGAAGGCATTCGACGTGGGCAGATCCCCCGGCGTGTTGTTGAAGTTCACGTACTGATAGACACCGGTCGCCGCGAACGGGCCGTGGAAGTACAGAAACTGCGCGCTGTACTTCTTCGAGCGGCCGTCGCCGGCGTTGTTGCCGAACGCGTACATCACGCTGCCCGACAGGCCGTTGAAGTCGGGCGAGGTGTACTGAACCGCGTTGTTCCAGCCGGAGTCGCCCGTCACGCCCTGGTCCGTCTTGTAGGTCGGGAACGTGCCCTGGCCCAGGAACACATGATAGACCATCGGCGAAAAGACGTACGAGTCGACGAACGGATTGAAGAGAATCGTCGAGACGAAGAGTTGCGTGGTCAGACGGCCAGCCGTGAACGTGCCGATCGGACCTTGAATGCCGACATACGAGTTGCGCGCGAAGAAGGTGTCGCCCTGGAAGCGGCCGTACTGGCCATTCTGCGCGCGAAAGAAGCTTTCCAACGTGAAGATGGCCGTAGCCGCCGCCCAGATCCTCGGCGCCCTTCATGCCCCAGTACGACGTCGACATGCCGCCGCTCACGTTCCATGCGCGATCGCCGCCCGGAAACTTGGTGGCGCCGACCCATTCGTCGACCTGCCCGTATAGCGCGATACGCTCGATTGCGCCCGCGCGGACCCCGCCGCGAATAGGCCGAGCATCGCTGCGGCGACTGCGGTGGCCTTGACCGTTGCTTTCACCGTAATAGCGGTTCGGATACTTCCGGCTTTGCGCGCATGAGACGAAGGGCGCCCGATCGCACGCGCGCGCCGGCCGACTCGCGATTTACGCCGGTGCACAGCCAGCGCTGACGTGCCCGTTCGAGCGACGAAAGCCAATCGGAAGCATCGATAAAACGACATTTCTCCGCGCAGGGCGCATTTTCCGTGCACGGAAAAAAGAGCGGAATGTTTATGAGGACATCGTGAGGACATCGATGCGTAACTGTGGCGTGGTTACGTCATCGTGACAGCGGAACTGGACGTGTAAATGTTTTTCCGCGGGGCAGACGCTTCGCCGCGCTTCCTACGTGATCTTGCCCGGAAGGCGCGGAAAGATCAGTTGCGATAGTTCCCGTTCGCCGGCGCGCGACTATCGTCCGACGGACGGCCGGGCGGGCGCGACAGGCCGCGCTCTTCGTTGTAGCGCGTGATGTCGGCGCGGATGGAACCCGCCCCGCGCATGGGGGCGGCCTGGTCGCCGCGCGGCCCCGGACGCACTTCCGCGCTGACGGGCGTCAGACCGTCTTTCGCAGCCACCGGCGTGTAGTGCAACGATTGCCGTGCCGGCTGCTTGCGGAATGTCGAACACCGCCGACGACAGCCCCTCGACGCGCGGCCCCGCAAGGGCGAGCGAACCCGCCACCGCCAGCGCGCCGAGCGCAGCGGATGCGAAAAGCCGGGTAGTCTTGCGAAAGCCAGTGAGCACCATGTCGAAACCGCCTGTGTCCGACCTTCATCCTCGTCCGTGGCATTCGCAGCGGGAGGCCGCGCTTCTGTCGGACGACCAGCCGTGATCGGAACGTTCGGGCGATAGCATCTCATGCGACGCGCAAAAGCCCGCCAGCCGGTGTATCCAACAATTTATTTCGCACCGCGGCGGCAGTCGAGCCAAAAAGTGTTAGGCCCGGTCGATGGTTGTAACGCCATGTTACGTCAGAGTTTTTCGTTCTAGCCGAGCGTTTCGGACATCAAATCATGTGACGAAATTTTCGCTGCGCGAACGACCTTCAGTGGACCCCAAATGACCGGCGAATGGCCCGAATGTTGCTGTAGCCCGAATGTTGCTGTATCCGCGCTCCGGCTCGCCCGGATCATCGCGGAATTTTAATGCGCTTTGGGAATCAATCGATCCAGTAAATGAATTTGCCAATTTAATCGACTACGGGCGAAAATCATGGTTTTCCTGACTTGACGCCGGGAACGCCGAACACTGTAGTCCGGCATGTCCAAGTGAGAGATTCTGAATGGCAAGGCCAAAACTTCTTCCCGACAATTTCACGCTGGCGCTCGTCGGCACCGTCATCCTCGCCAGTTTCCTGCCCTGCCGCGGCAACGCGGCGGTCGCGTTCAATTGGATCACGAATATCGCCATCGGCTTGCTGTTCTTCCTGCACGGGGCAAAACCTGTCGCGCGAGGCGATCGCTGCCGGCGCGACCCATTGGCGGCTGCATCTCGTCGTCCTGCTGAGCACCTTCGCGCTGTTCCCGCTGCTCGGGCTCGTGCTCAAGCCGGTGCTGACACCGCTCGTCACGCCCGCGCTGTATTCCGGCATCCTCTTCCTGTGCACGCTGCCGTCGACGGTGCAATCGTCGATCGCCTTCACGTCGATGGCCAAGGGCAACGTGCCGGCGGCCGTGTGCAGCGCGTCCGCTTCGAGACTGCTCGGCATTTTCATCACGCCGGCGCTCGTGGGACTCATCGTGAGCGATCATGGCGCGGTCACCGGCTCGCCGTGGCATACGGTCGGCAACATCACGCTGCAACTGCTCGTGCCTTTCATTGCCGGTCAGCTGCTCCGGCCGGCGATCGGCGCGTGGATCGACCGGCACCGCGCGATCCTCAAGTTCGTCGACCAGGGCTCGATCCTGCTCGTCGTGTACGTCGCATTCAGCGAGGCCGTGAACGAAGGCATCTGGCATTCGATCTCGCTTTCGACGCTCGCGGGCCTGGTGGCGGTAAACATCCTCCTGCTGGCGGCGCTCTTCTCTTCATCACTGCGTTCACGGCCAAGCGCCTGGGTTTCAGCCGCGCGGACCAGATCACCATCATTTTCTGCGGCTCGAAGAAGAGCCTTGCTTCCGGCATTCCGATGGCGAAAGTGATCTTCGCCTCGCATGCGGTGGGCGCGGTGGTGCTTCCGCTGATGCTCTTCCATCAGATCCAGCTCATGGTGTGCGCGGTGCTCGCGCAACGCTGGGGCTCGCGCAAGACCGCCGCCGAACCGGCGCGCGAAAGCAAGAGCGTCGGCGCGCCGCTGATCCTCGCTTCACCCTTCCCTCCTCTGACGAAGGCCGCCGCGTGCGGCCTTTGCGTCATTTGAACCCGGCTGCATGCCGGCGTCGATCCGTCCAAATGGCATAGGCACAAAAGCCTGCTCTTTCGCATCAATGCGCAGAACGTCTGCTGCCAGGCGTGCGGCGCTTTGGCCTATGCCTTCCTACCTAATGGCGGCCGGGCATGCTGCTTGCTACACTCGTGTTCAGAACCAGGCAGAAACGGACAGAGGACCCGCCATGCGAACACGAGTCTCCCCACGCCGGCCATTGCAGGAACGATGAGCCACGTCATGTCGATCCCCACTTCCACCACGCGCGGCCATCGCGCGACGGCTGCCTCTTTGCGCGAATTCCTCGGAGCGATGCCATTTCAGCGAGGTAGCGCGGCGGCCGCGGGCCGCGCGCTGCGCGCACTGATCGACGCGCGGCTCGATCGGCTGCCCTTGCCCGGGCACGGCGAGACCGCCGAGCGGGGGGTGGCGCGCGCTCGGGGCGGTCGCCGCGTTCGATCTGTCGCTCGTCAAGCTGTACGAGGGCCATGCGGATGCCCTCGCGATCCTCGCCGAACTCGGCGCCGGTGAGCCGGAGGAAGGCAGCGCGTGGGTCGTGTGGGCGGCCGAGCCGCCGGACGCGCGGCTGTCGGCCTCGAGCGACAGCCGTATGGAAACAATGCGGCTGCGGGGCACGAAGGCGTGGTGCTCCGGCGCGGCATCGGTCACGCACGTGCTCGTGACCGCGTGGAATGAGCAGGACGAGCCCGTGCTCGCCGCCGTCGATCTGAGTCATCCCGGCGTGCACGTCACCGATTCTGGCTGGCATGCGGTTGGCATGCAGGCAAGCGCAAGCGTGGACGTGCGTTTCGAGCAGGTGCCCGCGCGGCCCGTCGGCTCGCCGCGTGCCTATCTCGAGCGCCCCGGATTCTGGCAAGGCGGCGCGGGAATCGCCGCGTGCTGGTTCGGCGCGGCCGCCGGAATCGCGGAATGCGTCGCGCGCGAAGCGCCGCGCCGGTCCGCACACGCTCGCGCATCTCGGCGCGATCGACACGACGCTTTGCGCCATGGCCGCGCTGCTGCGCGAGACCGCGGCGTTCATCGACCGCGCGCCGCACGCCGACGCCATGGCGCACGCGATTCGCGCGCGCCTCGCGGCGGAGCATGCGGCGACATGCGTCATCGAGCGCGCCGGCTGGGCGCTCGGCGCGGGACCGCTGTGCCGTGACGTGCATTTCGCGCGGCTGACGGCCGATCTGCCGGTATTCATCCCGACAAAGCCACGCCGAGCGGGACGAAGCATCGCTCGCTCGGCGCATTCTCGAGGAGGAAGGGATTTCATGGCAAGTGTGAGCGCGCGAGCGCCGACCGACCCGAGCGTTCACGACCGCACGATAGCCAGCGATGGAACGCCCGAAGCCGCTTGGCAAGAATGGCAGCGCCTCGATGCGCTGCCCGAGGTCGCCTCGGGGGAACTGGTGCCGCTCGGCGCGCGAGCCGTCGTCGTTGCGCCACACCCCGACGACGAAGTGCTCGGCATCGGCGGACTGCTCGCGCGGCTCTCGGAAATCAGCCGGAACATCCTCATCATCGCGGTGACGGACGGCACGGCGAGCCACCCCGATTCCCGCGACTGGCCGCCGGAACGGCTGGCAAGCGTGCGCCCGCAGGAAACGAGGGAGGCGCTGCAGCGCCTGCATCTACGTCAGGTCCAGGTGGTCCGGCTCGGCCTCAAGGACGGCGACGGAAAACATTTCGATCCTGTTTTATCAGGACATCTATCCAGATACCTTCAACCAGGCGATATCGTTTTCGTCACCTGGCGCTACGATGGGCACCCCGACCACGAGGCAGCCGGGCGCGCCGTTCATTCCGCGGCCAGCGCGCTCGCCTGCCGTGCGTGGAAGTGCCCCTCTGGACTAGCACTGGGCGTCGCCAGACGATACACGGGTGCCATGGAGCCGTGCTCGCCGCATCGTTCGTTCCCGACGAACACACGCACGCCTGGAAGCTTCGAGCCGTGCAGGCTTTCAGGAGCCAGCTCGAACCCAACGCGACAACAGGTCAGGCGCCGGTCCTGCCCGAACATGTGCTGGCCCGGCTGACCCGGCCTTTCGAAGTTGTCCTGATATGATGAAAACCGACAACAACGATACTGATACTAAGCAGTACTTCGACAATCTGTATCGAGACAGCAACGATCCCTGGAAAATCAGGCTTCGCTGGTATGAACGGCGCAAGCGGGCGCTCGCGCTCGCCTCGCTTCCCCACGAGCGCTACGCGCGCGCTTTCGAGCCCGGATGCGGCAACGGCGAACTGACCGCGCTGCTCGCCGCGCGTTGCGGAGCACTCATCGCGACAGACATTTCCGAGGACGCCGTCGAACTCACGCGTCGGCGCGTCGCCGAATTCCCGCACGTCAAGGTTGAGCCGATGCGGGTCCCCGACGTCTGGCCAGCAGGCAAGTTCGACCTCGTCGTAGTCAGTGAGATCGGCTATTACCTTGACGAGCCACAGCTATGGCACATCGTCGAGCACATACATCAGACCTTGTCGGCGGACGGCGCCGTCGTCGCGTGTCATTGGCGCCGGCCCATCGAAGGCTGGAGCCAGACCGGCGACGAAGTGCATGCGAAGCTGCGCGGCCGCATGGGTCTTCCTCTGCTCTGCCACTACTGGGACGACGATTTTGTGCTCGATGTATGGGCCACGGACCCGAGATCCGTCTATCAGCGCGAGATGCCCGCATAGTGTTTTCCGAATTTTACTAAACAACTGCAAGAAATCTCATATCCGTTAAGGCTCTCCGGGTTTTCTCCAAGCCTGGACACAGGGATTGTGGCGTGGTTTTACTATACAATCGCCCCGGACAAGCTGGTTCGTCGGTTGCGGTAAACATCGCGCCACCAGAACGACAGCCGGAAAACAGGCGGAGACAGAGAACACCACGATGGCCACCACCATTCGCGGTGTCGCGCGCGCGGCAAGCGTCTCGATCGGGACGGTTTCGCGCGCACTCAAGAATCAACCGGGTTTGTCCGAAGCGACGCGCGTGCGCGTCGTCGAGGTCGACCAGAAGCTTGGCTATGACTCCGGGCAATTGCGCACGCGCATTCGTCGCGTGACGTTTCTGCTGCATCGGTAGCACAACAATTTCGCCGTTAGCCCGTTTTTCTCGCATGTGCTCCACGGCTTCGAGGAAGCGTGCCGCGAGCGGCGGCTCGTCCTGTCCGTGCTGACCGCCGGCCCGACCCAGGATCTCGCGCAGCAGATGCGCCTGCCCGCGCCCGACGCCATCGCGGTCGCGGGCTTCGTCGAGCCGGAACTGCTCGCGCACCTGCATTCGCTCGCGCGCCCGACCGTGCTGATCGTGCGTGCGCCGGGTTTCCGCTCGGTCAACATCGACAACGTGAGAGGCGCCTCGCTCGCGATGCAGCATCTGTTCGCGCTCGGACGGCGGCGCGTCGCGTTCATCGGCGGGTCGCTCGCGCATCACAGCATCGCGCAGCGTGCGGCGCTCGGCTATCGCAAGGCGTATTTCGATGCCGGCCTGCTCTTCGATCCGACGCTCGAAATCATGACGCAGCCGGGACTGCCCGCCGATCTCGCCGCCGCCGACGCAATGGAGCGTCTGATCGCGGACGCCCGCGTGCAATCCACTCCGCTGCCCGACGCAATTTTCGCCTATAACACGATGCAGCGGCCCTCGCCGCGATGCGTGTCTGTCTCGCGCACGGGCTGCGCGTGCCGGAGGACATCGCGTTCGTCGGCTTCGACGATATTCCGGCCGCCGCGCAAAGCACGCCGCCGCTCTCGGCCGTGACCGTCGACAAGGAAGCGCTCGGGTGCCGTGGCGTCGAATTGTTGCTGGAGGGCCAAGCGGGGCCGCCCAGTCAGGCCGACACGCTCGTTGCAGTCAACTTCGTCGCTCGCGCGAGCTCGGGCGCGAAACAGGACATCAGCACGCCATGAACATGACCGCCTCCCTGCCATCGCGGAAGAAGCGCCAGCAGCGCGCGCGATCGACTTCCGCAGCCGCGACTTCCTGCTCTCGCACGTGCGCGACGCTCGCGTTCTATGCGCCCAACGCACGCGACCCGTCCGGCGGCTTCTTCCATTTCTTCAAGGACGACGGCCAGGCTACGACCGCACGACGCGCCATCTCGTCAGCAGCACGCGCTTCGTCTTCAATTACGCGATGGCGTACCGTCACTTCGGCGATGCGCGCTATCAGGACGACGCGCGCCACGCTTTCGAATTCCTCCGTGACGCGCACTGGGACGCGCAACACGAAGGCTACGACTGGGAAATCGAGTGGCGCGACGGCCGGAAGCGCACGCTCGACGGCACGCGCCACTGCTACGGCACGGCTTTCGTGCTGCTCGCGTGCGCGCATGCGGCGATGCCGGGCATCGACGAAGCGAAGCCGATGATCGACGAAACCTTCGCGCTCATGGAAAAGCGCTTCTGGGACGCCGACGCCGGCCTCTACGCCGATGAAGCCACGCCCGACTGGCAGCTTTCGGACTATCGCGGGCAGAACGCGAACATGTACGCGACCGAGGCGCTGCTCGCAGCTTACGAGGCGACCGGTCACGTCATTTATCTGGATCGCGCGGAAAAGATCGCCGGCAACATCACGCTGCGCCAGGCGAAGCTCTCGCACGGGCTCGTCTGGGAGCACTTCCACCGCGACTGGTCGATCGACTGGCACTACAACGAATCGGACAGCTCGAACATCTTCCGTCCGTGGGGCTTTCAGCCGGGTCATCAGACCGAATGGGCGAAGCTTCTGCTGATTCTCGGGCGGCATCGCGCGCTGCCGTGGCTCGCGCCGCGCGCCGTCGAGCTGTTCGACGCGGGTTCAGCCGCGCATGGGACAGCCGCCACGGCGGCCTGTATTACGGCTTCGGCCCCGACGACACGATCTGCGACCACGACAAATACTTCTGGGTTCAGGCGGAAAGCTTCGCCGCGGCGGCGCTGCTCGGTGCGCGCACGGGCCGCGAGCGCTTCTGGGATTGCTACGATGAGCTCTGGCGCTACAGCTGGGCGCATTTCGTCGATTACCGGTATGGCGCGTGGTATCGCATCCTCACGTGCGACAACCGCAAGTACGGCGACGAGAAAAGTCCCGCTGGCAAGACCGACTATCACACGATGGGCGCGTGCTACGAAGTGCTGAACGCGCTGACTTCATCACGCAACACACGGTGAAAAAATGGCAACCGAACAAGCAAGCTTCCCGCAATTCGTCTCCGTCGGCGACATCCTTACCGACCTGATCCGCACGGACGTGTCGAGCTGGCTCTCGCGCCCGGGCGGCGCCGGCTGGAACGTGGCGCGCGCGGTCGCGCGGCTCGGCCTGCCGACCGCCTGCGCCGGTTCGCTCGGCGTGGACAACTTCTCCGACGACCTGTGGGAAGCGAGCGTCGCATCCGGGCTCGACATGCGCTTCATGCAGCGCGTCGAGCGCCCGCCGCTGCTCGCGATCGTCCACAAGACGCAGCCGCCGACGTACTACTTCATGGGCGAGAACGGCGCGGACCTCGCGTTCGATCCGTCGAAGCTGCCGGAGGGCTGGATGGAGCGCGTGAAGTGGGCGCATTTCGGCTGCATCAGCCTCGTGCGCCAGCCGCTCGGCGCCACGCTCGCGGGGCTCGCCGCCCGGCTGCGCGACCACGGCGTGAAGATCAGCTTCGATCCGAACTACCGCAACCTGATGGAGCACGGCTACGAGCCGATCCTGCGCAACATGGCGGGGCTCGCCGATCTCATCAAGGTGTCGGATGAAGACTTGCACATGCTTTTCAAGGGCATGCCGGAGGCCGACGCGCTCGCAAAGATCCGTTCGATGAATCCGCAGGCCACCGTGCTCGTCACGCGCGGTTCTGCGGAAGCGACGCTCCACGCCGGGGACGAGCAGTACAGCGCGCGTCCGCCGAGCGTCGAAGTGGCCGATACGGTCGGCGCGGGGGATGCGTCCATCGGCGGCCTGCTCTACAGCCTCATGGCGCGCCACGGCGAGTGGCCCGATCATCTGAAGTTCGCGCTCGCGGCGGGCGCGGCGGCGTGTCGTCATTCCGGCGCGCATTCGCCCACGCTCGCGGAAGTCGAGGCGCTGCTGGAATGAGCAGGCGGCGATGAGCCGAACGGGCGTCGTCGCACGCGTTACATATCAGCGTGCTAGCATGGATTCGTCCTTGCCGGAGGCGAATCCAACGTGGAAGACACCACCTATACGAAAGGCATCTATACCGCGACGATCGGCGTGCGCGCCCTCGGTGGCGGGAAGTTCCAGGGTCCAGGGGCTCGTCTCGTTGACGCGCGACGACGGCGAGGCGACCGATGCGACACTCTACGAAGTGGAAGCCACCTCGGACAACGAAGAAGAAGCGCTCAACGAAGCGCGCGCTCGCGCACCGCATCCTCGGGGAAATCGAACTGTAGGCGGCCGCATCGGCGCGGTTCGCTTCGCGGCGCGGCGCCTCCGGCTGCATCGGAGGGCATCATGCCTGAACAGGTCTTCCTTTACGGCGTCTACTCGATCCACGTAAGGCCGGTCGAGCTCCAGGGCTCGCGCTGGGACGCGGAGTACGAGATCCGGCATCACGACAAGGCGGTCCAGGCGTGGACCACCGTCGGCGGCGACGACGGTCTCACGGACCAGGCGCAGGCGGTCGAGCTCGCTCATCAGCGCGCCGTGTCGGATATCGAAGCCGGCGCGGGCATTCCGAAGCCGCGCGCGTTTCCCTGATCTTCGCCCTGCCGCTCGGCTTACGGTCGCGATTCTTCCGCGCCGTGCGCCACGCCCACGTGAGGCTTGAGCGCCACCCGCTCCGCCTCGCGATGATCGATCGCTGACGCGCGCTCATGGCCTTCGCGCGCGAGCGAGCGCTCGACGTAATCGAACAGCACGCCCTGCGGCTCGATCAGCTTGGCGATGAACACGATCTGCAGCGTGCTCGCCGCGAGAATATCGGCGGCGGTGAATTGATCGCCGAGCAGCCACGGCCCTTCTTCCAGCGCGCTCTCGATCGCGTGCTCCACGCCCCCCAGATCGCCCCAGCCGAAGCTCACCGTATTGCCTTGCGCGCCGGTCACGCGCTCGGCCATCGCCGGCTCGAGGCATGAGCCGGTGAAAAACATCCACTGAAGAAAGCGGTCGCGCACCGGATCGTGAAGCGGCACGCCGAGGCCGCTTTCCGGATAGCGGTCCGCGAGATAGAGCAGCACCGCGCCCGACTCGGCCACGCGCACGCTGCCGTCTTCCAGCGCGGGCAGCTTCGACATCGGATTGACGCGGCAGAAATTCGGATCGTTCTGCGCGCCGGCGCGGATGTTCAGTAAGCGCTCGATCTGTACCGTTGTCTCGTTCTAGGTAGAAGATGCAATCATCAGCCGCAACGGACGCGATTGACCGACAGTGTCCACGAACTGCGGAGAATGGACACAGTGTCTCAGACAGTCGAATTGCCGGCCAAGCGCCAGAACCGGCGGCATCCGTTGGAATGGAAACGAACGGTCGTCGAGCAGACATTTGAACCAGGAGCCTCGGTCGCTCGGGTCGCCCGCGACAATAACGTCAATGCCAACCAGGTATGGGCGTGGCGCAAACTGTACGCGCAGGGCCTGCTGGTCGAAGATGCTCAGACGCAGGCCATGTTGCCTGTTGTTGTCGATGTTCAGCCCGATCGGGCAACTGACCATCTGCCGGATTCGACGAAGTTGTGCAGGCCGCTCCAGTTACTACGAGCGGCAGGATTGAGCTTCAGCACGGCAATACTTCCGTCCGGATAGAAGGCACGCCCGACGCGACGATCTTGCGCCTGGTACTCGAGCGGCTTCTCTGATGATCGGCCTGCCTGCAAATACGCGGATCTGGATCGCCGCAGGCGTCACTGACATGTGATCCGGCTTTAATGCGCTTGCAGCGAAGGTGCAGACAGTGCTTGAGAAGGATCCGTACGGTGGCCAGGTTTTTATCTTCAGAGGGCGCCGTGGTGACCTTATGAAGGCGTTGTACTGGAGCGATGGCGGCCTATGTCCGTTTGCAAAGCGCCTTGAGAAAGGACGTTTTGCATGGCCACGTGCTGACACTGGTGTTGTGGCGCTGACAACGGCTCAACTGGCGCTGCTTCTCGAAGGGTTTGACTGGCGCGAACCGATCGAGGCAGCACGCCCGCGCAGCGCTTTGTAAACGTCAGTTACCTGATGATCCGCGTGCAGCAGACAGTCGTAAACTGCTGCCATGGATCTGACCGGTAGCGACCTGCCCGACGACATCGATGATCTGAAGCTGAGGATCGCGAAGTTGCGTCGCATGCAGTTCGGTCGCAATCATCTGGAACGCGAAGAGCGCATGCACCGTCCGGCCGAAGAACGTTGCCCCGGCTGCGGTGGCACGCTCAAGCCACTGGGCGAAGACATATCCGAGCAGCTCGAATCCAAACTCGCCTGTTCGTGCTGTGACTGCATCGTGCAGGCTGCCGCGCCGAGTCGTCCAATTGACCGGGGCCTTCCTGGGCCTGCATTGCTCGCACATATCGCGACATCGAAGTTTGCCTATCACATCCCGCTCTATCGGCAATCTGTCATGTACGCGCGCGATGGCGTCGAGATTGAGTCGGGCACCATGTGCCACTGGCTGGGCAGCCAGACATGGCTGCTCGATCCGCTGGTGGACGCAGTGCGCCGCTATGCGCTCGGTGGCACCAAGGTTCACGCCGACGACACGCCGTTGCCAGTGCTCGCGCCGGGCAATGGCAAGACGAAGACGGGGCGGCTCTGGGTATATGTGCGCGATGATTGGCCCAGTGGTTCGACTGAGGCTCCAGCAGTCTGGTTCGCTGATACACCGGATCGTCGCGGCGAACATCCGCAGCGACACCTTGCCAGCTTCAAGGGCGTACTGCAGGCTGACGCGTTTGCCGGCTACGCGGAACTCTACGCCGGTGGTCAGATCCGGGAAGCTGCGTGCCTGGCACATGCACGTCGAAAGCTGCACGATCTGCACGCTGTGCGACCGTCGTCGATTACCAACGAAGCACTCGAGCGCTTTGGCGCGCTCTATGGCATAGAGGAACACATTCACGGCAAGCCTCCGGGGGAACGGCTGCGAGTTCGCCAGACGCAGGCGGTGCCGCTGCTTGAGGATATGAAGCGGTGGTTCGAAGCGACGATTCTCACACTCTCCGCGAAATCGGACACCACCAAGGCGATCCAGTACTCGTTGAATCGCTGGCCTGCGCTTGTCTACTACTGCGGTGATGGTCAGGCGGAGATCGACAATCTGATCGCCGAGCGGGCGCTACGCGGCGTCGCAATTGGAAGGCGGAATTATCTGTTTGCCGGCGCAGACACAGGCGGCGAACGTGCAGGCAACGCCTACGGCTCGTCGCCGCACGGCGGCATGCTCGTCGTCGCGGGCGATGACCACGGCTGCGTCTCGTCGTTGATGCCACATCAGAGCGATAAGACGATGATCTCGTGGCACATGCCGGTGGTGAACCCGTCGAACGTCGCGGACATGCTGGAGTTCGGCATCTACGGCTGGGCGCTGTCGCGCTTTTCGGGCGCGTGGATCGGCTTCAAGGCGATTTCGGAGACCGTCGAATCCGGCTCGACCGTCGATCTCGGCGCGATCCGCACCGACTGGAAGGCGCCCGAAGACTTCACGCCGCCGCCGGGCGGCCTGCACAACCGTTGGCCCGATCTGCCGAGCCTCACGATCGAAGCGCGCCTCGCCGCGAAGATCGACGCGGTGCGCCATTTCGCGCGCACCAACAGCATCGACAAGTGGATCGCGCCGAGCCCGCGCGCGGACGTCGGCATCGTGACCTGCGGCAAGGCGCATCTCGATCTGATGGAAGCGCTGCGCCGCCTCGAGCTCACCGTCGACGATCTCGATGCCGCCGGCGTGCGCATCTACAAGGTCGGGCTGTCGTATCCGCTGGAGACGACGCGGCTCGAGACCTTCGTCGAGGGCTTGTCGGAAGTGCTGGTGATCGAGGAAAAAGGGCCGGTCGCCGAACAGCAGATCAAGGAGCATCCCTACAACCGCGCCGACGCCGCGCCGCTGCTTTCCGCGCTCGGCGAACTGCGTCCGTCGCGCGTGCTGCCGGTATTCGCGGAATGGCTCGCACGTCACAAGCCGGCGCTCGATCGCCGCGACAAGGTGGTCGATCTCGTCGCGCTGCAGATCCTCTCGAATGTCGCCGATGCCGTGAAGCGCACGCCCTACTTCTGCTCGGGCTGCCCGCACAACACCTCCACCAGGGTGCCGGAGGGTTCGGTCGCGCAGGCGGGCATCGGTTGTCACTTCATGGCGTCGTGGATGGAGCGCGACACCACCGGCCTGATCCAGATGGGCGGCGAAGGCGTCGACTGGGCCTCGCACTCGATGTTCACGAAGACGCGGCACGTCTTCCAGAATCTCGGCGACGGCACATACTTCCATTCGGGCATTCTCGCGATTCGCCAGGCAGTGGCCGCAAAGGCGAACATCACGTACAAGATCCTCTATAACGATGCCGTCGCGATGACGGGCGGCCAGCCGGTCGACGGCAGCATCTCCGTGCCGCAGATCGCGCGGCAGGTGGAAGCGGAAGGCATCGCGCTGCTGGTGGTGGTCAGCGACGAGCCCGAAAACTCGGGCGCAAGCGCCGCATCGATCAGTCCTCGTGCAACAAGGATTATCCGTGCGTGAACGGCTTTTGCCCGAGCTTCGTCCCGCTCGAAGGCGCAAAGCTGAAGAAAGCCGAAGGCCACGCGTTCGATTCCGCCGAGCCCGCGCGCCGCGTCGACGCGCTGCCGCTGCCGCAGGGCCGCCTCGACCAGGCACCGTACGACATTCTCGTGACGGGCGTCGGCGGCACGGGCGTCGTGACGGTGGGGACGCTTATCAGCATGGCGGCGCACCTGCAAGGCAAGAGCGCGTCGGTGCTCGATTTCATGGGCTTCGCGCAGAAGGGCGGCTCGGTGCTGTCGTTCGTGCGATTCGCCGCGACGGACGCGCTGCTCAACCAGGTACGCATCGACACGCAGCAGGCCGATCTGCTGCTCGCGTGCGACATGGTCGTCGGCGCGAGCCCGGAAGCATTGCAGACGGTGCGGCACGATCGCACGAAGATCGTCGTGAACACGCACGCGATTCCGAACGCGAGCTTCGTGCAGAACCCCGAGGCGAATCTTCATGCGGACGCGCTGCTCGACAAGATGCGCCACGCGGCGGGCCCCGGCGCGCACGACGCGATGCGCAGTTGCGACGCCCAGGCGCTCGCCCAGCGCTTCCTCGGCGGCACCATCGGCGCGAACATACTGATGCTCGGCTTCGCGTAGCAGCTCGGCCTGGTGCCGCTGTCGCTCGCGGCGCTGATGCGCGCGATCGAGCTGAACAATGTCGCGGTCACGTCGAACAAGTTCGCGTTCTCCATCGGGCGGCTCGCGGCGGCGGACATGGCTTCGCTGGATGCGCTGACGGCGCAGGTGCTGGCCAGACGCGTCGTGATGGACCAGATGTCGCTGCCCGAGCTGATCCGCGATCGCGAGGAGCGGCTGCTCGCGTACGGCAGCGCGAAGTATGTCGAGCGGTATCGCAAGCTGGTGAACGCTGCGGCCGGACATGAAGCGATCGCACGCGCAATCGCGATCTCCTTCTACAAGCTGCTCGCCGTGAAGGATGAATACGAAGTCGCGCGTCTGCACGCCGACCCGGCGTTTCGCGCCGCGCTCGCCGCGCAGTTCGAGGGCACCGCGGGCGAGAGCTATGCCGTGAAGTTCAACCTCGCGCCGCCGGCGCTATCGCATGGCGTGCCGAGGAAGAAGGTCTTCGGCCAATGACTGTGGCCGGTGCTCGGCGGCCTCGCGAAGTTCCGCGCCTTGCGCGGCGGTGCCTTCGATGTCTTCGGCAGGACGCTCGAGCGCCGCATGGAACGCCGGCTCGCCGACGACTTCGAAATCACGATGACGCGCGCCCTCGCGAAACTCGATGCGAACAACGCCCGGGACGTGCAGGCGCTCGCCGCGCTCTTCGAGCGCGCGCGGCTACGGCCACGTGAAGCTCGCGAACGTCGCGATGGCCAAGCACAGCGAACGCGACATCGCCGCGCGCATCGGCATCGAAGCGGCGACGGGCGAGGCGGTGCGCGCCGCCATCGATACGATGAAGGGCGCTGCGTCGCTGAAGGGCATTCCGGTGGTGGCGGCGAAATAAGGCGAAGCGATCATTCCGCGTCGTCCTCGGCGACCCAGTCGATGTCGCCGCACAGCACGCAGCGCTTGCCTTCCGAGCGCGTCTCCACCGACAGCGTGACGCACGGCATCGCCTCGTTGATCGAGAGATACGGCTTCGTGACGTGCACGCGCTCCGGATCGCCGAGCGCCGCGCGGAAGTACGGGCGGCACAGTCAGTTCGCGCCTTGCGCGTCGATCAGCGGCAGAAAGCGCGCCTCGTGCGCGGCGCGGTCCGCGCGCAGCACCACGTTGCGGCCCGCCTGCCTGCCATTCTGATCGAGCAGGAAGCAGCGCGCGGCGTTATCGAGCGCAAGAAAGTTCCAGCACACCTCTTCGAGCAGCTCGCCCGCCGCGAGCCGCTCGGCGGCGCGCTCGAACGCGCGCATGTACGGCTGCAGGCGCGTCGCGACGCGCCGCTCGCGCGCCTCGGTCTACAGGCGGTAGCGCTCCGTCAGCTCGCCGATCACCGTCTGCGCGTGCACGCTGTCGACGGGACCAGGATGCGGCCGCGCGAAGAAGAAGCCCTGCACGAAATCCGCGCCGCTCGCGAGCGCGAGCGGCGCTTCGTGCTCGGTCTCGACGCCTTCTATCAGCACGAGCTTGCCCGCTTCATGCAGCAGCGACACGATGCCCGACAGCACGGCTTCCATGTTCTGGCGCTGCTTGAGCGTGCGTGGCGACAGCGGCGCATGCACGTTCTGGCCGGCATGCGAAAGCATCACGCGATCGAGCTTGACGATATCCGGATCGAGCTGCCAGATGCGCTCGATGTTCGTGTGCCCCGCGCCGAAATCGTCGAGCGCGATGAGAAAACCTTGCTCCCGGAACTGCTGCACGGCGAGCGCGAGCCGCTCAATGTCCTCCGCGCTCTGCTCCGGCACTTCGAGCACGACGGGGCGCGGCTCGAGATGCAGGCGCTTGAGATTCGCCATCAGCGCCGCCGCGTGATACGGCTCGGTCAGCGCGCCCGGATGCACGTTGAGAAAGAGCCATTCGGTCTGCGCGCCGAGCATCTTGGAGTTCTCGAGATGCAGCGCCTGCGCTAGCCGGTCGATCTGAAGCGCCTCGCCAACGCGCGACGCCTGCCCGAACACGTCGAGCGGCGAGACCGGCCGGTCGAGCGCATCGTGCGCCCGCAACAGGCCTTCGTAACCGACCGCGCGCATGTGCGAAAGGCTGAACACCGGCTGAAACACGCTCGACAGCGTCCAGTCGCCGTGCTCGACCGAATAGCGGTCGAGGCCGGACATCACGCCCAGCTCGAAGCTACGCGCGGAAACCGTCGCCTTCTCGGGATTTGCGATCATCATGCCGATTCCCTCGCCTCCATGTTGCGGCGAAGCGCGTTCGACCTGCGCGTGCCTTGCGTCGTCAATGCCACCGGACCCGCGCCGGGCTTGCCCCCATATCGTTTTTCATAGAACGGCCCTCGATGATCTTGTCGGGAGTCTCAGCGTCCCGTGAGGTTCGTAAAGCAAGCTCCATGCGCACGGAGACGATCGGAGCGGCCCGATTCGTCGGCCGCTTGCCCGCGTCATGCACCGTCGGCAGGCGACCTCAAGTGCACGCGCACCGTTTCGGTGCGAAACGCGCAGGCTCGTTCTCTGCCCGCTTCGCGAGCACCGACTAAACTTTCGGCTCATCGAAACAATGCTAGACGCCGCGTGCACCGGCCGCCCGCGCGTCTTGCCGCAGCCGCACACATGGAAATCGTTTTCACCGTCCTCATTCTTCTGCTGGCCGTGGCCCTCTCGGGGCTGGGCCTGAGCCTGCTCCCGGTCAAGCTGCCGCTGCCGCTCATCCAGATCGCGATCGGCGCGCTGCTCGCCTGGCCGGGCTTCGGGCTGCACGTCAGCTTCGATCCCGAGCTCTTCATGCTGCTGTTCATCCCGCCGCTGCTGTTCGCGGACGGCTGGCGCATTCCGAAGCGCGAGCTCTTCATGCAGCGCCGCGCGATCCTGATGCTCGCGCTCGGGCTCGTGTTTATCACGGTCGGCGCGCTCGGCTACTTCCTGCACGCGATGATTCCGTCGATGCCGCTGCCTGTCGCCTTCGCGCTCGCGGCCGTGCTCTCGCCCACCGACGCCGTCGCGCTGACGAGCATCGCCGGGCACAACCGCATTCCCGCGAATCTGATGCACATACTCGAGGGCGAGGCGCTGATGAACGACGCATCGGGCCTCGTCGCGCTGAAGTTCGCCATCGGCGCCGCGATCAGTTGGGCGGTCACGGAGATTCCGTCGCGTCTTCTGAAATTCTCCGAGGACGACAACCCGGCCGCGGGCGTGATCCTCACGATCCTGATTCCGTTCGCGGCTTACGTCGTGGCCGAGCACACGAGTTGCTCGGGCATTCTGGCGGCGGTGTCGGCGGGCATGATGATGAACATCCAGAGCCTGCGCGACAGCATTCCGAGCGCGGTGCGCGTGCGCATGACGAGCACCTGGACGATGATCGAGTTCGTCTTCAACGGCATGGTGTTCATCCTGCTCGGGCTGCAGTTTCCGCACATCATCGGTCAGGCGCTGGTCGAGGCACACTACGACGGGAACGCGCGCGTCGGCCTGCTGCTCGGCTACGTGTTCGCGACCCTGGTCGCGCTCTATGCGTTGCGTTTCGTGTGGGTGTATTCGCTGCGCTGGGTCGCGGCCCGCAGAACGGCGAAGCAGGGGCTCGAAAGCGCGGCGCCCGGCTTTCGCACGCTGGCGCTGACGACGATCGGCGGGGTGCGCGGCGTGGTGACGCTCGCGGGCGTGCTGTCGCTGCCCGAGACGCTGGCGAACGGGGCGCCGCTCGACGGGCGCGATCTGGCTATCTTCATTGCGTCGGCGGTGATTCTCGTGTCGCTTCTGATTGCGGTCGTCGGCTTGCCGCTGATGCTGCGCGGCATCGAGCGGGAGAGTAATCCGCACGCGGCGGAAGAGCGCATGGCACGGCGCCGCGCGGCGCAGGCGGCGATCCGCGCGATCGACGACACGCACGACGACACGCACGATGAGATGATCGAGCAGATGGACGAAGCCGCGTCCGCGAGATGCGCCGATTCGACTGCGCGCGTGATGAGCCTGTATCGTCGGCGGCTCGAGCAGCTTGGTGACGACGAAGCGCCGCACGCGGCGGCCAAGAAGAGCGAGATGATGGAGACGCGGCTGAAGATGGCCGCGCTGCGCGCGGAACGCGCCGAGTTGCTGAAGTTGCGCTACGCGCAGGCGATCAACGACGAGACGTTGAACAAGCTGATGCGGGAGATCGATCTTTCGGAGACTGCAATCGTGAATAGGAAGCGCGGGACGGCCGTGTGATGGGTTTTGATGTTGGGTGTTGGGGTTTGGGTTGGCGTGCGCTGCCGTGAAACTTGTTTTCTTGTTGGTCTACTATTCCATTGCGTCATTGAATTGGCACTGGTCGAATCCGGCGCGAAGGATCGTCATATTTCCACTTGATCGGTTTCGGGTTCTTGTTGTGTTCGCGGATGTATCGGCATCAGTTTGCGATCCCAATCCTTCACCGAAGTGAAGATGCCGCGAGCGATCACTTCACGCTGAATGCGCGAGAACCAGTTCTCCACCTGGTTGAGCCACGACGAGTAGGTCGGCGTGAAGTGCAGGTGCACGTTGCGCTGCGCATCAAGGAAGTCGGCAACCCGCTGCGTCTTATGGCTGCTGACGTTGTCGCAGATCGCGTGGATTTCCCGGCGTTTGGGCTGGCTGGCGACGACGTCGGTCAGGAAGGCCACGAACTGCTCGCTGGTGTGGCGCGCCACCGTCTTGCCCAGCACCTCGCCGGTGGCAGTATTGAACGCCGCGAACAGGCTGAGCGTGCCGTTGCGCTTGTACTCGAAGCCGTGACTCTCGGCGCGCCCGGGCGACAGCGGCAGCATACGGTCCTTGCGATCGAGTGCCTGGATCGCGGTCTTCTCGTCCACGCAGAACACCGCTGCGTGCGCCGGCGGGTTCAGGTACAGCCCGATCACGTCGGCTGCCTTGGTCTCGAAGTCCGGGTCGTTGGAGACCATGTGCCGCTCCAACTGCTGCGGCTTGATGCCGTGCTTGCGCCAGATGCGCTGCACGGCCGAGACCGATACGTCGCCGAGTTCTGCTGCGAGCTTGTAGCTACTCCAGTGTGTCGAACCGTCGGCGGGTTTGTGCTTGAGGGTGCACTTGAGCACCCGCGCTTCCAGTTTGGCCGGTGGCTGCGCAGGCGCCCGCCCGCGGTGCCGGGCGTACATGCCGGCTAGTCGCTCGCTGAGGAAGCGCCCCGACCAGCGTGCGATGAAGCGCGAATCGCAACCCAGTGTGCGCATGATACTGTCGCGCGATTCGCCGTCCTCGAGCATCAGGATCAACTTTGCGCGTCGCACGTCCGCCGCACGCACCGTTCGGCTGCGCGCCGCCGACAACAGTTGCTCACGTTCGATATCTGTCAGGTTCATTTTGACCCATGACCTGTATCTGAACACAGACAGGGTGCTAATTCAATAACGCAATGGACTAGCACTGCCCCTGCGCGGGGCGGCAGTGCTAATAGACCGATACGAACACAGGATTTCACGAAAAGCCGAAGCGAACCAACCCTAGCCTCAGACAAAAGAAGCGTCAAACAACCCCAGCCCCCGCCGCCGCAACAACGCATAAAAAAAATAATCGCCCCCCAAACGCAGCCGTCCCGATCCCGCCGAGCGCGAACCACCGAGCTTCAGCGTAAAATCCCCCGTCCCGAACACGAGCGTTACCGCCGCGACGATCAGATTCCGGTTGTCCGAGAAATCCACCTTGTTGACGACACAGATCCGTGCGCCCGTCACCGCGATCAGACCGAACACGACGATCGACACGCCCCCCAGCACCGGCCCCGGAATGGTCTGAATGAGCGCACCGAACTTCGGCGAAAACCCGAGCACGATCGCAAACAGCGCCGCGATCACGAACACCAGCGTCGAATAGATCTTGGTGACGGCCATCACGCCGATATTCTCGGCGTAGGTCGTCACGCCCGTGCCGCCCGCGAAGCCCGATGCGATCGTCGCCAGCCCGTCGCCGATGAACGCGCGGCCGATGTACCTGTCGAGGCTCCTGCCCGTCATCGCGCCAACGGCCTTGATATGCCCGAGATTCTCCGCGACCAGAATGATCGCGATCGGCGCGAGCAGTGTCATCGCCAGCGCTTCGAACACCGGCGCCGTGAAATGCGGCATGCCGAACCACGCCGCATTCGCCACGATCGAAAAGTCGATCGGCTTGCCCATGCTCATGCCGTTGGTCAGCACGGCATAGATGCAGTACGCGATCGCCAGGCCGATCAGGATCAGCAGACGCTGCGCCATGCCGCGCGCGAACACCACGACCGCGCCGACGCAGAGCACGGTGACCAGCGCCATCCACGAATCGAAGCCGCTGCCCATCACGCCCTTCACCGCGATCAGCGCGAGATTCAGCCCGATCACGCAGACGATCGCGCCCGTGACCACCGGCGGCATCAGCGCTTCGATCCATCGCGTGCCGACCGCAGCGACGGTCAGCCCGATGATCGCGTAAGCCACGCCGCACGCGATGATCCCGCCCAGCGCCACCGGAATGTTCATGTTCGGACCGTGGCCGCCGTAGCCCGTCACCGCGATCACGAGCCCGATGAACGCGAAGCTCGAACCGAGATAGCTCGGCACGCGCCCGCCGACCAGCACGAAGAAGAGCAGCGTGCCAACCCCCGACATGAAGATGCACAGATTGGGATCGAAGCCCATCAGCAACGGCGCGAGCACCGTCGAGCCGAACATCGCGACAACGTGTTGGATGCCCATCGCGATCATCTGCGGCCAGGGCAGCCGCTCGTCGGGCGCGACGACGCGGCCCTCCTCGGCATCCGGCTGAACCGGCCAGCGCGGGAAATAGGAATCGGACATAGGGCGGCCTCCTTGTCGGCGGTGAAGCGCCGTCCGTGCGGCGCGCTCGATGAAAAAACAGGCGCGAGTGTACGGAGCGGGCTCTCGGGTGGCAAGCGAGCCGATATTACGACCGTTTCGTGCCTCTGCGCCCGCGCGACGTCACGCCATCTTCAAGCGCCGCGTCCCAGCTCGAACACCGCGACCGCGCCCTTCAGCTGCTCGACCTGATCGGCCATCGCGCCCGCGTCGGCGGCCGCCTGCTCGACGAGCGCCGCGTTCTGCTGCGTCACCTGATCCATCTGCGCGACGGCGCGGTTCACCTGCTCGATGCCGGCGCTCTGCTCGTGCGAAGCCGACGAGATCTGCGCCATGATGTCGGTCACGCGCTGCACGGCCTGCGTGACTTCGGCCATCGTCGCGCCGGCGCGCTCGGCGAGCGCCGCGCCGCTGTCCACACGCGTCGTCGACGCCTCGATCAGTTCCTTGATCTCCTTCGCAGACGTGGCGCTGCGCTGCGCGAGCGAGCGCACTTCGCCCGCGACCACCGCGAAACCGCGCCCTTCCTCGCCCGCGCGCGCCGCCTCGACGGCCGCGTTCAGCGCGAGAATGTTGGTCTGGAACGCGATGCCTTCGATCACGGCGATGATGTCCGTCATGCGTTTGGAGCCCGCCGCCAGTTCGCGCAATGTTCTCCACCACTTCGCCGACCAGCTCGCTGCCGCGCGCCGACACGTCCGACGCGCCGCGCGCGAGGCCGCTCGCCTCGTCCGCGTTGCTGGCGTTCTGGCGCACGGTGTGCGTGAGCTGCTCCATGCTCGACGCCGTTTCTTCCAGCGACGCGGCCTGTTCCTCGGTGCGCTGCGACAGATCCGTGTTGCCCTGCGCGATCTCGCGCGATGCGAACAGGATCGAATCGCTCGACTGGCGAATCCCGCCGACGATGTCCGCGAACTTCCTGCTCATGTTGCCGAGGCTCGCCAGCATGCTACTGTCGTCGCCGGGACGTGTGGCGACGCGCGTCGTCAGATCGCCGCGCGCGATGCGGTCGGCGATATCCGCCGCGTACGCCGGCTCGCCGCCGAGCTGCGCGGCAAGGCGCCGTCCGATCGCACGGCGAGCAGCGCGCCCGCCGCCATCGCGCCGAAGACCAGCGCGAGCATCACGACGCGCATCGCATCGTTGCGTATTCCGAGGCGGCGTCCCTGCGTGCATCGGTTGCGTGCTTGCGCTTGAAGTCCGAGAGCCGCTGGAGCGCGTAGCGCGCCTTCTCGCTCGCGGCGATCGCGCGCGAGATGAGGCCCATCTGGTCGACGTCGATCGGCATCTGCATCAGCACGATGTCTTCCCATGCGGCAACGGACTTGCTCGCCGCGCCGTAGAGCGCCCTGCCGTCGTCGGAGCGGATCGTCGGGCGCAAGCGCTCGAGCGCGCGGTGCATGCTGTCGAGCGAGCCCGACATGCCGTCCTTGAGCTTCGCCTTGCCGGCGTCGTCGGCAAAAGTCAGGTTCGCGGCGGCGAGATCGGTGTCGAGCGTGTTCTTGTTGGCTTCCTCGACCCAATAGAGACCGTCCATGTGACGATCGCCGACGTCCTCGATCAGCCCGTGCATCTTCGCCAGCGAAATCACGCCGGTCCCGCCCACGCACGCGGTAAACAGAATCACCACCGCGAAAGACAGCAACAGTTTGCTGAGCACGGACTGGCGGTCAAACCATTTCATCGATGTCTCCTCTGCCGGCCCGGAGCGGCGCTTCGGCACCCCGCTCCGGGCCCACGCCTCGCAGACGGCGTCCGCGGACAGCGCGGCGCGAACCCGGTTCGCGCACAGTGAGGCTTTACAGCGCTCGCTCCCGTTTTCTTGAGCGCGCATGGAGGACATAACGGCGACGGAATAGAGCCGAGGGTCCCGTCGAAAGAGTTGCGAAAGCAACGGGAAAAGAAACTGCCGAAAAGCAGACTAACTAGGCAGATTCTTAATTGGGAGTTTTCTTATTCGGATGCGTAACGCTGCACCGGTCTACGTGCGTGTCCCCATGTTCGCGCATGTAGTCGTTGCAACTCTCCGATTACCGCCCTTGGCACCCGGCTTGGGCGGTTCTTTTTTGGGCGATCGCTTTTGCGCATGGCGCATCCGGGCGTTGCCTGTTCCCGTCGACATCACGCGCTGTTCGCGCCATTCTCGCGCGCATGGGCATATGTCCTGCTGCCGCTCGCGCGCGAATTCCGGCGTTCGGAAAAACTACTGCCGCACCGGCTTCTTGGCCAGCTTGCGCTGCAAGGTCCGCCGATGCATGTTGAGCGCGCGCGCCGTCGCCGAAATATTGCCGTTGTTCTCGGCGAG
>LFKV01000031.1 GCA_001189345.1 Candidatus Paraburkholderia kirkii | reverse complement strand
TGTTAAGCCTAGTCACAACGTGGAACCTCTAGAAGTTCTGACCCAGCCGGAGCAGCGCCGCCGGCGTTCGGTTAAAGAGAAACTAGCGATAGTTCGCGAGACTTTCGAGCCCGGTACAACGGTCTCTGGCGTCGCTCGCCGACATCAAGTGAATGCCAACCAAGTCTTCGGCTGGCGCAAGCTCTATCAGGACGGGAGCCTATAAGTCCTGGGGGTGTCGCGCTCGAATCTCGCAGTCAAGTCGAAGCGGCCGGCTGACTGGGTCGACCGGCGCAAGATGCCCGTGCTCGACGACACGGCTGTGGCGCGACAATCCGGATGAGAGACGCGCGACAATCAAGTTGAGAATGTCGCGGCAGAAATGCTGATGCCGATGTTGATTGACGCTGGCAAGCGTTTATTGATTGACGCGCGGAGTTGATTGACGCGGGCGAGTGGGTGTTGCGCGACAATCAAGATGAGAATGTGGTGGCGGGAAGGTGATGCTGCGGTTGATTGACGCGGCTAGCTTTGCCTGCGAGCCGCGCGTCAATCAGGACGAGAACAGCGGATCATTCGGTGAGGTCGATGCCGTGCTGATGCTCCTGTGTCGGTGGCACACCAACGTTCTTTGGTGTCGCTCTACTGGCCGGGCGTCCCGGTCCCTGCTGCTTGGGCTGCAGGGCAGTACGGCGACGGTAGCTTTCGACGTTCAGCTCAAAGATGGTCGAGTGGTGGACCAGCCGGTCGACGGCGGCCACCGTCATGGCCCGGTCGGGGAAAACCTTGTCCCATTCGCCAAACGGCTGGTTGGCCGTTATGCAAAGGGAACGGCGCTCATACCTGGCGCTGATGAGCTCGAACAGCACCGACGTCTCTGCCTGATCCTTGCTGACATATGCGAAATCGTCCAGGATGACCAGGTCGAAGCGATCCAGCCGGTTGACGGCGGACTCCAGCGCGAGCTCGCGGCGCGCGACCTGCAACCGTTGCACGAGGTCGGTAGTGCGAGCGAAGAAGACCTTCCAGCCCTTCTCCAGCAGGCTCAGTCCGATCGCCGACGACAGGTACGATTTGCCCCCTCCGCTAGGCCCTAGAAGAATCAGGTTGGTGCCGTTACGCAACCAGCCGTCGCCCGCGCAAAGCGCCGAGACGTGCGCGCGCGACACCATTGGCACCGCGTCGAAATTGAAGTTCTCCAGTGTCTTGCCCGGCAGCAGCTTTGCGTCCCTGAGGTGACGTTCGATTCGGCGTCGATCGCGCTCGGCGATCTCGTGTTCGGCCAGCGCCATCGGCAGGCGCGCTGCCGGCCATCCTTCCGTGTCGGAGCGCTCAGCAAAGCTGGACCAGATCTGCTTGATGGCGGGCAGCCGCAAATCGTTGAGCAGCAGCGACAGGCGGGTGGCGTTGATGTCGAGACCATGCCGTCACCTCCGTCGCCATGTCGTCAAGCAGGGCTTCGTAGTCGCTCAGCGGTGCCAGCTGGACGTTCACCTCCGGCATGCTGTTCGTGCGCTTCGCTTCGAAACGCGAACACAGTGCGTCCAGCTCGGGTAACTGTCCATCGTCCAGACTCTGCTGCAGCGCCTGGGCCAGTTGCGCTTCGCAGTTGTGCTCGTGGGCCAGGCTGAGCAGTTCAATCATGGTCCTGCATGCCTGGCGCTGCGGTAGCTGCTCAAGCAGGCGATCGAAGGTCAACGCGCGTTTCCTCGTAGTCGCACGTACGCTGGACCGGAAGCGGCTGAAGCAGTGCCCGCTCGAGCTCAATGCGTTTGCCATTACGCGCGTTGATTCGACCGACGATCTCGTCGATGAAGCGGCGATAGGAACCGAGATTGTCGAAGTCGTGACTGCCGCGCAGAAGCAACGCATCACGCACTGCGCTCTTGAGGTGGCCATGAGGGCTCTCGATGGCGCCGTTCTCGTGGGCAACGCCACGGTTGTTGCGTGTGGGCTGCATGCCGTAGTGGGCGCACAGTGCATCGTAACGCGTGGTCAGATCCTTGCGCGCGTCGGCATCGAGATTGCGGAACGCCGCCGACAGGCTGTCGCTGCGGTGCTCGCGTGGCGCGCCCCCGAGTGCCCAGATGGCGTTCTGCAGCCCTTCAGCCAGCGCGACATAGCTCTCGCCGCCGAGAATGACGTGAGCGTGCTCAAAGCCCGAGCAGGCCGGCCGGAAGTGATAGAGGCGGTGGTCAAGCGCGACACCCGCCACGGTGACGCCCAGGCTGTCCATCTCGGTGAAGTCGGACAACCCGAGACGACCGGGTTCGTGTACCTGACGGAACATAACGTCATGCTCCTCGCCATGGAGTGCGCGCCAGTCGCGAATACGGCGCTCCAGTGTGCGGCGCACGTTGCCCGGAAGCTCGGGACGGCGGCGCGCACGTGGTGCCTTCTTCTGCGATGGCAGTCGCCGGTCCTGATCGATGCGATAACCCGTGGCAGCGCTGAACCCGGCGCGCGCAGCCGCTTGAGCTGGTCCTTCCTTGAGTCTGTACTTCATGTAGAGCCTCATCTGATGGTCGTTGATGTGTCGGCCGGGCAACTCAGCCTCCCTTCGCTACATGGAAGAGCTGTTCATACCCGATTTACCGCGACCACCGACAAGGCACCCCGGCAGCGGGACGGACTCTTCGGCGCGGCGTTGCGGCAGCGGTGGAGGGCGTAGCCCGGAGCCGCTGCCACAACGCCAGTACTCTCATCCTGATTGACGCGCTGCTCTCACCTTGTTTGACGCGCGGCAATCACATCCCGCTCTATCGGCAATCTGTCATGTACGCGCGCGATGGCGTCGAGATTGAGTCGGGCACCATGTGCCACTGGCTGGGCAGCCAGACATGGCTGCTCGATCCGCTGGTGGACGCAGTGCGCCGCTATGCGCTCGGTGGCACCAAGGTTCACGCCGACGACACGCCGTTGCCAGTGCTCGCGCCGGGCAATGGCAAGACGAAGACGGGGCGGCTCTGGGTATATGTGCGCGATGATTGGCCCAGTGGTTCGACTGAGGCTCCAGCAGTCTGGTTCGCTGATACACCGGATCGTCGCGGCGAACATCCGCAGCGACACCTTGCCAGCTTCAAGGGCGTACTGCAGGCTGACGCGTTTGCCGGCTACGCGGAACTCTACGCCGGTGGTCAGATCCGGGAAGCTGCGTGCCTGGCACATGCACGTCGAAAGCTGCACGATCTGCACGCTGTGCGACCGTCGTCGATTACCAACGAAGCACTCGAGCGCTTTGGCGCGCTCTATGGCATAGAGGAACACATTCACGGCAAGCCTCCGGGGGAACGGCTGCGAGTTCGCCAGACGCAGGCGGTGCCGCTGCTTGAGGATATGAAGCGGTGGTTCGAAGCGACGATTCTCACACTCTCCGCGAAATCGGACACCACCAAGGCGATCCAGTACTCGTTGAATCGCTGGCCTGCGCTTGTCTACTACTGCGGTGATGGTCAGGCGGAGATCGACAATCTGATCGCCGAGCGGGCGCTACGCGGCGTCGCAATTGGAAGGCGGAATTATCTGTTTGCCGGCGCAGACACAGGCGGCGAACGTGCAGCCGCGATGTACAGCCTGATCGGCTCAGCACGCCTGAATGGTATCGATCCCGAAGCCTATCTGCACTACGTCATCGAGCGCGTTGCCGATTACCCGATAAACCGCATCGACGACCTGTTACCCTGGAACGTCGCTCCTGTGTTGCCCGCCTCCGCGCACATCGATTCCATTCGCTAGCAGCGCCGCCTTCAAAGGTCAATGTCGACCCTCGATGGTACTGATCGAGCGCTTACCCATGGTCGCCATGAGCGCGACGAGCAGCCAGCTTCCCGCCTGCACGTGAGCGATCGCCGGCAGGGTTTCGGCCTGGTCCATCCACACGAGCACGCACAGGATGATGGTCGCGACGAGCGCGGTCAGGAAGTTGGTGGTGATCGCGTCGTCGACGCGCGAGAGATGGCTCGACACGACCTGAAAGCACGCGAAGGTCGTGGCCGCGCCGATCGGGTACGCGACCGTCCAGCTTAACTGGCTGCCGCCCGGCCGCACGACGAGCAGCATGCCGATGAAGCCGAGCACGACCATCGCCCATTTGCTGCGGGGAACGTCGTCTTTCAGCACGAGCGCGGCGAGCAGCGTGGAGATGAGCGGCGCGAGCATCGCGAGCGAGGTCGTCACCGGCAGCGGCAGATGCCGCAGGCCCGCGAAGGTGCAGGCCGAATTCGTGAGCAGGAGCACCGCGCGCACGACTTGCAGCTTCAAGCTGTCCGTGCGGAAGAGGCCGAACGCGCCGCGCCGCACTTGCCAGACGCCCAGCACGATCATCTGAAACAGGTAGCGCACCCACAGGAGCGCCAATAGGGGGACTGCCGCGCCGATCAGCTTGACGTCGAATCGCTTGCCGCGAAGGTTGCCGTCGTCAGGACCATGATGGCGATGCCGGCTCCGGTGTTATCGGTATCAGTCCGGTATCGCGCCTTACCTTCCAAGCTCGCCATCGAGTTTCCGTGGGTGCGCCGCCCGGCGAAGAAACGCGTCCATTCGTTCGATTGATCTCGATGGCGTGGCGCCGGGCGTTCCTGCTGACGGCATTCGTGAAGGAACGGTCTTTTAGGCCGTTGCTTCGATTCTCCGGCGCCGCCGGCCGATGGCAAGGCGACAGTAAAGTTCTTTTCGTTCGTGTTGTGCTCCGGTCACTCGGTGAAAAATGAACTATACGATTCGTCCAATTGCGCGTTAGGCATGGACGACGGGATGCGCGGACGCGAATGCATCGACGCACGCTCTCCGGCCCGCCGGCATGATCGCCGACGAAGATTGTTTCACTCGAAACCCTTGCCATCGGCGCTTTGCCGCCTACACTTAAAGTAGTTTCTCAACTGCTTCGAGAGGAGGCAACGATGAGAACGAGGACACGTGAAGTCGTGCGCATGCTGGCGACGTTCCGGCATTCCGCGCATTGCCGGCGCTTGCGGGCAGCCGCCGCGGCACAGGCGGCGTGCGATCTGGCGAACGAGGATTCGCCGGAGGAGGAGCCTGAGGACGATGAGCGCGCCGGCGGCTCGGCGGGCGACGAGCGACAGCAATCGAGCAAGCCGCATCGGGGCATGCAGTGGGCGACGCTCGCGCGTTCAGACGCGCGCCGCGTTCTTGAACGGCAAGAAGCGCCAACGGCCGCTTGCATCCTTCACCGCGATCGCGCCATGCTCGTGCAGCATCTCGCCCACGGCGGTCGCCTTGATGTCGTCGGTCATGCGAATGACGAGCAAGGTGCGCTGCGGCGTGGCGTCGTCGCTGGCCGCATGCGATCCCAGTGCGGGCGCGCGTATTGGCTCGTCCGGCACGAAACGGTTGCGCGCGATCACGCCCTGATGCTCGCCGTGCGCGACATATTCCGCGCCGTCCTCGTCGTGAGCGGGCGGAAGGAGCGCGTCGATGTCCGTCTCGCCGCGCCCCGCCATGTAGAGATGCGCATCGTCGCGTCGCAAGCCCGCGAGCTGCAACGCCCGAAGCGCCTCGTGTCCATCCCGATACGAGCCGAACACGCCAACTATGACCTGATTCATCGTCGCTCCCCCTGCCGGTTCGCCTCGGTTCGCGAACCGCGCAACTGATGTCATGGTGCGCAGTCCTCATTCGTTTTTCGTGCCGTTCCAATCTTCAGATGAACCTTAGCAACGCATGTTCCCGCATGACGGTTTTGAAAGTCCCGGCCGCTGTCGCTGTCGATGGGCGCTTCACCGGGTTGCGACCCCAACGCCTATCACCTAAAGTGACTTAGCTTCTTCTTTCCGACAACCGCGCGTCACCCGATGCGTCTTCCGGCGAGGTTCGAATGATTTCGAAAGCCTGCGCTTTGTTGTTCGTGCTGGTGGCGGGTTCGGCGAAGGCTGCGGCTACAGCGATGGCGACGTCGTCACGCTCGAGGGCACGGCCACGCGACAGGCGCCGCAGGACGCGGAGGCGGCGACGAAGCCGGTCTGGGTGTTGTCGCTGACGAGTCCGGTTTGCGTGACGAGCGCGAGCACACGGGGCAGGGCGCGCGGCAGCAATCGAACGTGTCGGCGGTGCAGATCGTCGACGCCACGCCGACCGAGAACGCGCGCATCCAGTTGACGGGCAAGCTCGTCACCGGTTACTATGCCGTGTCCACCGCGATCTGGGTGTTCAAGGAGCGTGTGCTCTCGGGTCAATGACATTGCCGGCGCCGTTTCCGCGCAGCGCCGTCTCGAGCGAACGAAAGAATGAAACGCTCAGGCTGCTTTCCCCTGCGCGTGACATCGCCAGAACTCGGCGACGACCCAATGCAGCGGCTGATGATCGAACCCGCGCTCTCCGCCGCGAAACGCAGAATCGCGTCGAGCTGCTGGCCGGTACAACGGAACGCCTGGCGGCGAGAAGCCGTCCGGTTTTTCTTGTGCGTGTGCATGGCAATCCTTTTTCCAGGATCTTTCCCCCGACAGGGCAGACCGTTCGCCGGGCGACCCGTGCGCGCGCTGCCTCCTGCCTCCGTATTAAGCCGTAGCGGCGGGCCGCCACCGGCTGCTGGCGCACATAGCCGCCGGAATGTGCTGCGGGCGCGATGCGTGGGGCTCGGGACTTCGCTATTGGAATAAACCTTGTCGCCCTGTCTGTCGTTAACAGGGAGGAACTCGCGCTGGAGCCGCAACGCGCGCAGGACGGGACGAGTCACGGGGACGCGGGAGAGGCCAGCAGCAGAAGAGGACGTGAATCGGCGTGGGCGGCGGCGCATGCCGGACATGCGTCGCCGCGACGTCAGCCCGTCTGCTCCACGGGCGTCACTTCGACGTCAACCTTCTGCGTGCCGCGCAGCACCGCGATCTTCACCGGCCACTCGATGGGCGATGCATCGAGCGTGCGCTGCAAGCCGTCCACGCTGTCGACGGCGACGCCATCCACCTCGACGATGCGATCGCCCACCCTGAGCCCGCCGAGCGCGGCCGGACTGTCCTTGACGATCTCCATCACGTGCACGCCGCTCGCCGAAGCGAGCTCGAAAAAGCGCTGCACGCGCCGCGATATCGGCGTGGCCGTGCCCGCGGCGCCGATATACGCGCGCCGCACGCGGCCGTACGCGAAGATCTGCATGATGACCTACTTCGCGGTGTCGATTGCGGTGGCGAAGGAGATCGCCTGCGCGTCCGCGATGATCACCGTGTTCACGCCGATCACCTGTCCCGCCGAATTGATGAGCGGCCCGCCCGAGTTGCCGGGGTTGAGCGCCGCAGCGGTCTGAACGACGTCGTAGATCATGCGGCCCGACGTCGAGCGCAGCGACCGGCCGAGCGCGGACACGACGCCTGTCGTGACGGTCTGCGCGAGCCCGAGCGGATACCGACCGCGATCGCGATCTGCCCGACGCGCAGGCCGCCCGATTCGCCGAGCTCGACGTGCGGCAGCGGCTCCGGCGAGCCGATGCGCAACACCGCGAGATCGCTCGCGGGATCGTCGCCGACGAGATCGGCGTCGGAGCGCGTGCCGTCCGCGAGCGTGACGATGATATGCGTCGCCCCGTGCACGACGTGGCTATTGGTCAGCAGATAGCCGTCGGGCGTGAAAATGAAACCCTGAAACCCGAGCCTGTGCCGCTGGCATGGCGGCGCGCGCCGCGCGGGTCGGCGAGCTGGCGTTCGACCGAGATGACAGAAGGCTGGAAGCCAACATGCGGGTCGCCGCGGCCGATTTCAAGAGATAGTTGCATCTGCAAGTAGTTTCATCGGCCCGCGCGCTGCGACGACGCCGCGCTGCGCGTCGTCGCGCACGAACAGCGAGCCCGAGAAGCCGAGCGCATTCACGGCGACGCCTTCGACATGCGACACGCCGCGCGGCACCGCGAGCATCCAGCGGCGCGTGACGAGCAGGTTATAGGGCGCGCTTTGATGGGCGACGCCCGCGATATCGAGCGGCTGCACGCCGATCGCTTTCAGCAAGCGCAGATAGGTTGCGTGCGCGTGGGTCGCGTCATCGTCGCCGAGCCAAGCCGCCGCATGCGCGAACGCGAGCTGAGGCGCGCGGAAGACGCCGCTCGTGCGCGCGGCTTCGATGAACGGCGCGACGGGCAGCGGATGACCGTCGATCGGCAGCGGCACCATCTGCAGATGCTTGTGCGGCTGGCTCGATCCGGCAACCGCGCCGCCGTTGTAGAAGCCGAGGCCGTCGAAGCGATCGAGGCAGGCGAAGAGCGCGGCAAAATCGTCCTCGTCGATGAGCGACTCCTGCGGCTCGAAGTCCGTCGTCACGATGAGCAGATGATGCGCGAACACGTTGAACTTGTTCAGCAGCAGAAAGTGCCGCGCGCCGATATCGCCGACGCGCAAGGATTCCTCGCACGGCGAGAAGGGGTCGCGCCAGGCGCTTGCCGCGTCCGCCGCCGACTTTTCCGCGAGCTTCGACGCTGCTTCCTTGCGCTCGAGATTCGCCGCTTGCCGCACGAGAAAGCGCACGCCGCCGTCTTCGATCACGCTCTGCACGGTGTCGAACGAACGCAGCGCGCCGCAGGCGAGCGCGCGCTCTGTCCAGGTCACCACGTCCTGCCATGAAGGGGCGTTCAAGCGCGCCATGCTTCTCCCTTGCCGAACTCGAATCGGGCGAGCGATTCGGCATGCATCTCGATGCTGTAGTCGGGCGCCTGCGGCGGCATGTAGCGCCCGTTCCTGATGACCACGGGATCGAGAAAGTGCTCGTGGAGATGATCGACGTATTCGAGCACGCGATTCTCGAGCGACCCCGACACGCAGATGTAATCGAACAGCGAAATATGCTGCACGTATTCGCACAGACCCACGCCGCCCGCATGCGGACAGACCGGCACGCCGAACTTCGCGGCCATCAGCACGACGACGAGCACTTCGTTCAATCCGCCGAGACGGCAGCTGCCGATCTGACAGAAGTCTATCGCTTCCGCCTGCAGCAGTTGCTTGAAGATCACGCGGTTCTGGCAGTGCTCGCCGGTCGCGACGCCGATCATCGGGGCGAGACGCCTGCGTATGGCCGCGTGGCCGAGCACGTCATCGGGGCTCGTCGGCTCTTCGATCCACCACGGATCGAACTCGGCGAGCCGGCGCATGTTCGCGATCGCCTCGTCGACTTCCCAGACCTGATTCGCGTCCATCATCAGCTTGCGATCCGGGCCGATTTTCTCGCGCAGGATGCGCGCGCGGCGGATATCTTCCTCCAGGTTGCCGCCGACCTTCTGCTTGAAGTGCGTCCAGCCGTCCGCCACGCCTTCGCGCGCGAGACGGCGGATCTTGTCGTCGTCGTAGTCGAGCCAGCCGGCGGAGGTCGTGTAGGCGGGAAAGCCTTGCGCGAGCATTTCCCTTTCGCGCTCGCCGCGCGTGGCTTCGAGACGCTTCAGCAACGCAAGCGCTTCGGACGGCGTGATGGCGTCGGTCACATAGCGGAAGTCGAGGCAGCGCACGAGTTCTTCCGGGCTCATGTCGGCGAGCAGCTTCCAGACGGGCTTCTTCTCGAACTTCGCCCACAGATCCCACACGGCGTTGACCACGGCCGCAGTCGCGAGATGAATGGCGCCTTTCTCCGGGCCGATCCAGCGCAACTGGCTGTCGGACGTGAAGGCGCGCCAGAAGCCGCCCATGTCCGCGGCGATGTCCTCGATCTTCCGGCCGACGACGAGCGGCGCGAGCGCTTCCACCGCCGCGACGACGACTTCCGTGCCGCGCCCGATCGTGAACGTGAGGCCATGACCGGCGAGTCCCGGCGCATCGGTTTCCAGGATCACGTAGGCCGCGGAGTAATCGGGGGCCGCGTTCATTGCGTCGGAGCCGTCGAGCGAACGCGAAGTGGGAAAGCGGATATCGCGCACGGAGAGCTTCGTGATGGTGGTCATGTTCATCTCCTCGAAAGGTGGCGTGACGGCTTCGCAAAGGGTTTCTACCGAGGCTTTCGCGCAGGCTCGGACGCGCTGCCGTGCGCTGGGTTTATCGACATTGACAATGCGTGTTTCACCTCCTAGCCTGCTAGCAGGTTAGTGTGAAATCAAGGGCGGTGTGAACACATCGACGAACGAAAGCAGTCTTGCCGCCGACCCTTATCGCGCATTGCCGCGTGTGCAGCGTCTGGAGCGCGGCAGTCTCACCGATGCGGTCGAGGAAGCGCTGCGCGCGGCCATCGTCAATCTCGCGATGGAGCCCGGCATGATGATCGACAAGTTCGCCGTGTGCGAGCGCATGGGCGTATCGCGCTTTCCGGTTTCATCCGCACTGGCGAAGCTCGCGGCCGCGGGCCTCGTCGAGTGTTGCCGCAGCGCGGCACGCGCGTCATGCCGATCGTCATGCACGACATACGCCAGCATCTTTTCATACGCAGCGCGCTCGAAGTGGAGACCGTGCGCATGCTTGCCGCTGACTGCGGCGAAGCCACGCTCGAGGCGCTCGACGCCAATCTCGACAAGGAACGCGATGCGGTGCAGTAAGGCTTGCGCCGCGAGTTTCATCTGCTCGATCTGGCGTTCCACGAGCTGCTGTTGAATGCGATCAACCTGCCGCGCGTGAAGGAGATCGTCGCGGTCTCGCGCAATGCGCTCGATCGCGCGCCGGCTCATGGCGAGTCCCGAGCGGCATGCGCATACGCTCATGGAGCACATGCGTATCGTCGAGGCCATTCGCGCCCGCGATGGCGAAGCGGCCGCTCGCGCGATGCACGTTCACCTCGATGAAGTCGTCGCGGAATTGCGGCGCTTTGCGGCTGAAAGGCCGGATCTGTTCAGGGAGTAGGAGACAAGGAAGACAAAACGTGGTCAACCGCAATGGAGGAGACACGCAATGAACCTCTTCAAAACAAGACTACCGCAGAAGCGGCTATTGAAGCAACTGGGCGCCGCTGCGGCGCTCGCGGGCGCATAGCTCACGAGCTCACGGCATCGTCGGCGACGGCGGCCGAGGACTTCAAGGGCGTGACCCGTCAACGTCATGACCTTCGTCGGTCCTCAGATCGCCGAGCCGCTGCAACACGCCGCGCGCCCGAGTTCGAGAAGCTGACGGGCGCGAAGGTGAACGTGCTCACGGTGCCGTTCTCCGATCTCTATCAGAAGCTCTTGACGGACTGGGCGTCGGGCACGAACTCGGTCGACGCCGCCGTGTTCGCGCCGCAATGGATGGTCGATTACACGAAAGGCGGCTTCCTCGAGGATCTCTCGCAGCGCGTCGCCAAGGACGCGGTGCTGAAGGAGGACGACGTGATGCCGTTCTTCGTCGACTTCTCGCAGAAGTACAACGGCAAGACCTATCTGATCGCGCTCGACGGCGACTTCCAGATGGTCTATTACCGCACGGACATCCTGCAACAGCTGGGCAAGCGGCCACCCAGGACCTGGGACGATTACCTCGACATCGCGAAGGCCACCACAACGGCAAGGTCTTCGGCGGCGACGGCAAGCCGGTCGCGAGCTCGTGCATCTCCGAAGAAGCGCAACGCGCAGGCGTACTAGGCGATCATCTCGATCGCGGGCGGCTATCTGCAATCGAAGGGCACAGCGCAGGGGGGCGTTCTTCGATTCGCGCAACTTCAAGTCGCTCGTCAACAACGACGGTTTCAAGGAAGCCTTGCGCGTCTACAAGGAATCGACGGCATACGGCCCGCCCAACGAAATCAATCTCGACGTCGGCGATACGTGCAGCGCATTCATCTCGGGCCATTGCGTGCGGACGCTCGACTGGGGCGACGTCGGCGTGCTCGCCATCGATCCGAAGCAGTCGAAGGTGATCGACAAGGTCGGCGCGGTGATCCTGCCGGGCTCGCGCAAGGTGCTCGACCGCGACACGGGCAAACTCGTGCCGTGCGACAAAACCACCTGTCCGTACGCGATCGACGGCGTGAACCACGCGCCGTTCGCGGCGTTCGGCGGCTGGTCGGGCGGCATCAACGCGAAGGCGAAGCCGAAGGTAAAGGACGCGGCCTACGCATTCCTCTCGTTCATGAGCCAGTCGGCGCAATCGAACGTGGACGTGATGACGATCGGCGCGTCGGGCTTCAATCCGTACCGGCGCTCGCAGTTCACGGACATGTCGGCGTGGAAGAAGGCGGGCATGAGCGACGCCGCCGCGAAGTCGTATCTCGGCGCGATTCAGCAGAGCCTGCAGAGTCCGAACATGATCATTGATTTGCGCATTTCGCAGAATCAGCGCTACGAGCAGGTCGTGCTCGACACGGCGGTGGCGCGCTTCGTGGCGGGTGAGCTGGACGCCGATGCGACGATGAAGGCCATCGACAGCGGCTTGAGCGAGATCGACGATCTCGGCCGCGACAGCCAGTTGCGTGCATACAAGGCGTCGATCGGCGCGAAGTAGACGACGCGGCGGGCGCGGACCGCGTGCCGCGCCCGCCTCGCATGGGAGACGTGATGAATACGCCGTCGCACGCATCGCCCACGGTCGCGAGCCAGGCAGCGCGGGCGTGGGTCGCCAACTGGCCCGACCGGCAGGCACCCTACGTGTTCGTGCTGCCGACCGTGCTGCTGATTCTTGCTTTCTCGATTTTTTCCGCTCGTGACCTCGGCGTATCTGTCGCTCACGCGCTTCGAGCTGGAGGAGGGCGGTTATCAGTTGAGCTTCGCGGGTCTGCGCAATTACGCGCGGCTCTTTTCCGGCAGCCAGCAATATCACTTCACCGTCGTCGTGCTGTTTCCGTTGTACTGGATGGCGATCACGTCGATCAAGCTGCCGGTGGACGTCTCGGCGGGACCGTTCTACATTCCGTTCGTCGATTTCAAGCCGCATCTCGATGCGTGGCATTACATCTTCGTGGATCTCGGGCCGGACACGTTCCGTCCTTACGTGAACTCGCTGATCGTCGCGACGTGTGGCACGGCGGCAGCACGCCGAGCCCCACCGCCGCCACCGGCGGCCGATATTCGATGCGCGCGAGCGCATACGCCGCCATCGAGTCCAAGAAAACTGCTGTTGATCGCGTTGCCGATTGCGGCGGTCGCGTGGGGCCGCGTCGATGTGCGCGTGGCGCTGGCGCTGTTTTTCCTGCTGCTGCGTCCGATCGCGCGGCGTGCGCGCAAGCATCTGGGCAACGACGATATTCTTTTCTGGGTCGTGTCGCAGCGCATCCTGCCGCCGGTGATCACGGTGATTCCGATCTATCTCATGTTCAAGAGCGTCGGCCTGCTCGACACGCATCTCGCGCTCATCATCACGTATGCGGCGTCGAACCTGCCGATCGTCGTCTGGCTGATGTTCGATTTCTTCGACGGCGTGCCGCGCGAAATCGAGGAGAGCGCGCAGATCGACGGCGCGACGCGCTTCTCGATTCTGTTCGGCATCGTGCTGCCGCTCGTGGTGCCGGGCCTCGTCGCGACGGGACTGCTGGTGCTGGTCCTCTCGTGGAACGAGTACCTGTTCGCCGCTCTTTCTCACGACGGCGAACGCGCAGACGATGCCGCTGCTCGTCGCGGCGCAGAATGCCACGCGCGGTCCGCAGTGGTGGAACATGTCGGTGCTGATACTCATCATGATCCTGCCGGTGATGCTGCTCACGCTCGCGTTGCAGCGCTTTATCGTGCGGGGCATTCTCGTGGGAGCCGTGAAAGGATGACGGTCATGGAGAGCGCGGCGGCCAGCGTCGACGACGCCCGCCTGACGAAGATTGCGGCGGCGCGCCAGTCGAGGAGCGTGTCGCTCAGGAACGTCGGCAAAACGTTCGGCGACACGCGCGTGCTGCGCGATCTGTCGCTCGAGGTGCAGGCGGGCGAGTTTCTCGTGCTGCTCGGCGAATCGGGCTGCGGCAAGACGACGGCGCTGCGCATCGTCGCGGGGCTCGAGTCGGCGACGGACGGCGCGGTATTCGTCGGCGATACGGATGTCACGCATCAATTGCCGCGCGACCGCGACGTGGCGATGGTGTTTCAGTCATATGCGCTCTATCCGCACAAGACGGTGTTCGAGAACATTGCGTATCCGCTCATCGTGAGGAAGCGCCCGAAGGCGGAGATCGATGCGGCGGTGCGCGAGGTGGCCGCAAGCGTGCAGCTCGAGCCGCTGCTTTTGCGGGGGCCGGCCTACGGCCGGATTGCAATCGAAGGCCGCGGAAGGCTGCGCGCCAATGAAAAACGCACCGTCGCGATGCGATTCGCGACGGTGCGTTCGAGAGGAATGCGTTGGTAGGCTCGATTGGACTCGAACCAACGACCCCCACCATGTCAAGGTGGTGCTCTAACCAGCTGAGCTACGAGCCTACGGAAGCAGCGCATTATAGGGGAAAGTTTTGTGCTGTGGGAAGCCCCCGGCGAAAATTTCTTCGCGGCGCGCTTTTCAGGATGTTCGGTCGTCGGCGTGTTTTCGGCTTGTCATGCTCAATTCGTTTTCGCTTTTTCAATTCGTTTTCGCTTTTTCAAGTTGGCGGTTGGGTCGCAGGGGGATACAGCCGCGCAGTGGGTATTCAAACGAACTGTGCGCTCATATTGACTTTACATAATGTTAATTATCAACATTTTTGATGTCAGAGCTTTTTAGTAATGTCCGCTTTTAGCCAAGTTCCAATGTCCGCTTCCGCGTTCATTGTAGGCTGGACTTGCCCCGCATAACCGGACAGCCGGTCCCGCTTAGGTTGGAGGATTTGCTTGCCGACGAAACTCGCGCGGCGAGCGGTATTTAAGGGCGCTATGCGGGTGTGACTCGTTATCGTGGTCGAACGCGATGGCCAGATTTTGCAGCGCCGTCCTGGCGTCGGGTTTCGGCATCCACGAAACGTAATCACGCTTTATCGTTTCGTAATCACGCTTTATCGTTTTAACGAAGCTCTCGGCCATCCCGTTGCTTTGCGGACTTCTGACGGGTGTCGTTACTGGCTTCAGTCCGATTTTTCGAGAGAACTTCAATGTGTCATCGGCAATGTAGCAGGAACCATCGCCGCTTAACCACTCGACTTCCCTGTCGGCCTTCAACGCGCCGGTGAAGCGATTCTCGACGGCTTGAAGCATGACGTCACGCACCATATCGCCAGTGTAACCGCTGTGCTCGCGGCCCAACTCATGGCTTCGCGGTCGCAACAGTCGAGTGCGAAGACGACACGCAATGGGACACCGGCATCGCAGCGGAATTCGAAGCCATCCGAGCACCAGCGCATGTTGCTGCTATCCACCGCGACCTTGCCGTCATGCCGACGCGTAGACGAGGCGTGCCGAGGGCGATGTTCAAGCAGCAGGCCGTGGCGACGCATCACGCGATACACGCGCTTTGCATTTACTCGCGGTTGAGCCAGCATGTCCCGGCTTCGCCTCAGCAACGCCCAAGCACCTCGGTATCCATACGTCGGCGCGTCGCCTAACAACTCATGAAGTTCGGCGACAAGCGCCGTGTCGTCGAGCACGGGCATCTTGCGCCGGTCGACCCAGTCAGCCGGCCGCTTCGACTTGACTGCGAGATTCGAGCGCGACACCCCCAGGACTTATAGGCTCCCGTCCTGATAGAGCTTGCGCCAGCCGAAGACTTGGTTGGCATTCACTTGATGTCGGCGAGCGATGCCAGAGACCGTTGCGCCGCGCTCGGTACACGGTCTCGAGCGGAGCTATCTGCTATTGCGCTGCGTCATTGAATTAGCACCCTGTCTGTGTTCAGATACAGGTCATGGGTCAAAATGAACCTGACAGATATCGAACGTGAGCAACTGTTGTCGGCGGCGCGCAGCCGAACGGTGCGTGCGGCGGACGTGCGACGCGCAAAGTTGATCCTGATGCTCGAGGACGGCGAATCGCGCGACAGTATCATGCGCACACTGGGTTGCGATTCGCGCTTCATCGCACGCTGGTCGGGGCGCTTCCTCAGCGAGCGACTAGCCGGCATGTACGCCCGGCACCGCGGGCGGGCGCCTACGCAGCCACCGGCCAAACTGGAAGCGCGGGTGCTCAAGTGCACCCTCAAGCACAAACCCGCCGACGGTTCGACACACTGGAGTAGCTACAAGCTCGCAGCAGAACTCGGCGACGTATCGGTCTCGGCCGTGCAGCGCATCTGGCGCAAGCACGGCATCAAGCCGCAGCAGTTGGAGCGGCACATGGTCTCCAACGACCCGGACTTCGAGACCAAGGCAGCCGACGTGATCGGGCTGTACCTGAACCCGCCGGCGCACGCAGCGGTGTTCTGCGTGGACGAGAAGACCGCGATCCAGGCACTCGATCGCAAGGACCGTATGCTGCCGCTGTCGCCGGGCGCGCCGAGAGTCACGGCTTCGAGTACAAGCGCAA
>LFKV01000030.1 GCA_001189345.1 Candidatus Paraburkholderia kirkii | reverse complement strand
ATTGGACTTGCCCCCGCAAAAGCCGGACATGCGGTGACGCTTAAATTTTGAGGTAGTCTTCTGCCTATGTTTTAAGCCTAGTCACAACGTGGAACCTCTAGAAGTTCTGACCCAGCCGGAGCAGCGCCGCCGGCGTTCGATTGAAGAGAAACTAGCGATAGTTCGCGAGACTTTCGAGCCCGGTACAACGGTCTCTGGCGTCGCTCGCCGACATCAAGTGAATGCCAACCAAGTCTTCGGCTGGCGCAAGCTCTATCAGGACGAGAGCCTATCGGTGGTCTGCCGGCGAGCACGTGGTGCCGGCATCTGACCTAGCCGAAGCAATGAAGCAGATTCGCGAGCTGCAGCGATTGCTAGGAAAGAAGACGATGGAGGTAGAAATCCTCCGTGAAGCAGTGGAGTATGGTCGAACAAAAAATTGACTGCGCTCACCATTGCTGCCGGGGGACGACCGTTGAAGACGATCTGTGAAGTCCTGGGGGTGTCGCGCTCGAATCTCGCAGTCAAGTCGAAGCGGCCGGCTGACTGGGTCGACCGGCGCAAGATGCCCGTGCTCGACGACACGGCGCTTGTCGCCGAACTTCATGAGTTGTTAGGCGACGCGCCGACGTATGGATACCGAGGTGCTTGGGCGTTGCTGAGGCGAAGCCGGGACATGCTGGCTCAACCGCGAGTAAATGCAAAGCGCGTGTATCGCGTGATGCGTCGCCACGGCCTGCTGCTTGAACATCGCCCTCGGCACGCCTCGTCTACGCGTCGGCATGACGGCAAGGTCGCGGTGGATAGCAGCAACATGCGCTGGTGCTCGGATGGCTTCGAATTCCGCTGCGATGCCGGTGTCCCATTGCGTGTCGTCTTCGCACTCGACTGTTGCGACCGCGAAGCCATGAGTTGGGCCGCGAGCACAGGCGGTTACACTGGCGATATGGTGCGTGACGTCATGCTTCAAGCCGTCGAGAACCGCTTCACCGGCGCGTTGAAGGCCGACAGGGAAGTCGAGTGGTTAAGCGGCGATGGTTCCTGCTACATTGCCGATGACACATTGAAGTTCTCTCGAAAAATCGGACTGAAGCCAGTAACGACACCCGTCAGAAGTCCGCAAAGCAACGGGATGGCCGAGAGCTTCGTTAAAACGATAAAGCGTGATTACGAAACGATAAAGCGTGATTACGTTTCGTGGATGCCGAAACCCGACGCCAGGACGGCGCTGCAAAATCTGGCCATCGCGTTCGACCACGATAACGAGTCACACCCGCATAGCGCCCTTAAATACCGCTCGCCGCGCGAGTTTCGTCGGCAAGCAAATCCTCCAACCTAAGCGGGACCGGCTGTCCGGTTATGCGGGAGCAAGTCCAATCTATCGGAAGTACGGACGGCATCGCGCGTCGCTGGCGGCGTCGGTCATCACGTATCACACGCGCAGCGCGCTCAAGGACGTCGGCCGCGCACTCGGGCTGGATGCGTCGCTGATCGAGCGCATCGGCAAGTCGCAGCAGTGGTGGGACGGGCCGTCGGCGGTGGCCGGCTATCTCAGGGATGCGGGCTTTAGCGAGGACTTGCACGTCACGAAGCATCTCATCCGGCTGACGCACGAGTTGCGCGGGTTTCCACGACATCTGTCGCAGCACGTCGGCGGCTTCGTGATCGCGCGGGAGCGGCTGTCGCGGCTCGTGCCGATCGAAAACGCCGCGATGAAAGACCGCTGCGTGATCCAGTGGGACAAGGACGACATCGATCAGCTGAAGCTGCTCAAGGTGGACGTGCTTGCGCTCGGCATGCTCTTGGCAATCCGCCGCGCGCTCGAATTCGTCGCGCTGCGGCGCGGCGTGCCCGGCTTCGGCTTTCCGCACATTCGCCGCGAGGACAAGGCCATCTACGAGATGTGTTGCCGCGCGGACACCATCGGCGTGTTCCAGATCGAATCGCGCGCGCAGCAGAGCATGCTGCCGCGCCTGCGTCCCGGCACGTACTACGACCTCGTGATCGAAGTTGCGATCGTGCGGCCCGGACCGATCCAGGGCAGCATGGTGCATCCGTATCTGCGCCGCAAGCAGGGACTGGAGGAGGAGAAATATCCGAAAGAGGAATTGCGGCCCGTGCTCGGCCGCACGCTCGGCGTGCCGATCTTCCAGGAACAGGTGATGAAGCTCGCGATGGTCGCGGCGGGCTACACGGCGGAGCAGGCCGATCGATTGCGTCGCGCGATGGCGGCCTGGTGACGCAGTGGCCATCAAAAGTATCAGGCCGATCTCATGAAGAAGATGCTTGCGCGCGGCTATCAGCACGAATTCGCTGCGCGCGTGTGCCAAGCAGATCGAGGGCTTCGGCGAATACGGTTTTTCCGGAGAGTCATTCGGCGAGCTTTGCGCTGCTCGTCTATATCAGCGCGTGGATCAAGCGCTACGAGCCCGCGGCGTTTCTGGCCGGCTTGCTGAACAGTCAGCCGCTCGGGTTCTATTCGCCGTCGCAGCTCGTGCAGGACGCGCGGCGTCACGGCGTGCGGGTATTTCCGCCCGACATGTCGCTAAGCGACTGGGAGTCGATGCTGGAAGAACGGTCGGGCAACGGCGAGCGCATCGTGTTGGATGGCGGCAAGGAACGGCGGCGTCAGCAGTTCTGTCAGCAGTTCTCTATGGCGCGGCCTCGTCGGATGGGATCTTTCGCAAGACCATGCGGCGCGGCGCGCATCGCGCTGCCCGCGCATCGGTACGGCGAGAAAGGGCCGGGCGTGCGGATCGGCCTGCAGCTGATCAAGGGTTTTTCGCAGGCGGCGGAGCGGATCATGGCCGCGCGCGCAGGCGCCGTTCGCCGATGTCGACGATCTCATGCGTTGCGCAGCCCTGTCGCGGCGCGAACTCGAGGCGCTCGCAGCCGGCAATGCGCTCGCGAGCATCGCCGGGCGCCGGCGTCAGGCGTGGTGGGCGGTCACAGCGCAACAGCGCGCCGGGAACTATTGCGCGACGCGCCGATGAGCGAGGCGCCGCTCGTGCTGCCGGCGGCATCGGAAAGGACGCTCAATCGTCATCCGCTCGCGCTCCTGCGCGTGAAGCTTTCGCGCATGCGTTTCAAGAGTGCCGCGGAACTGGCGGACTACCGGAGCGGACGTTTCGTGCGGGCGTGCGGCATCGTGACGGTGCGGCAACGGCCAGGTACGGCCAACGGCACGATTTTCGTTTCGCTCGAGGACGAAACGGGCGCGATCAACGTGATCGTCTGGCCGGGGCTCGTCGAGAAGCAGCGCAAGGTGCTGCTGGGGGCGTCTCTGCTCGGCGTGCATGGCGTCTGGCAGAAGGAAGGAGACGTGCGGCATCTGGTGGCGCAGCGCCTCGAAGACCATAGCGCGCTGCTCGGCCGTCTCGCCGCACCGAGCCGCGATTTTCACTGAGGCCTCATTGCGCCGGGCCTTCCGGATAGTGCGCGAGCAGGCTCGCGATCGCCGCATCGAACGGCGTGCGCCGGCTGATGCCGAGCGCCTCCAGCCGGCCGGAGTCGAGATGGCAGTTGCGCGGACGCGGCGTCGCGTCGGTCGGCGCGAGTTGCGCGACGAGCCTCGCGTTTACTCCCAGCACCTGCGCGATGCGTCGGGCGATATCGAATTTGGTCATCGGCTCGTCGCCGGACCATTGCGTGATGCCGGAGATCGTCGCGCCTTTCGCGTGATGTTCGAGCATGCCGCGAATCACCACGGCGACATCGGGTGTGAAGGTCGGATAGCGCGTCGCCCATGCATCCATCGACGCGGGCGGGTTTGCCGCATCCGCCGACGCGACGATCGCGGGCGCAAGGCTCGTCACCGCCGATTCGTCCCAGGGCGAACGGCCCGTAAAGCAGCGGCAGGCGCAACACGCAAGAAGCCGGGTCGCACTCGAGCAGCGCGCGCTCGCCTTCCAGCTTGCTGCGTCCGTAGGCGTTGAGCGGGGCGGGCGCGTCGTCGGGGTAATAGGGCGGCGAAGTTCCGTCGAACACGTAGTCGGTGGAAATCGACAGCATCCACGCGCCGAGCGCGCGCTTCTCCGGCGATCACGCTCAATGCGTCGACGTTTTCAGCGCACGTGCGAGCGCCGGACCGTTTTCGCAGATGTCCGGGCGCCGCTCGGCCGCCGCGACGACGATCGCGTCGGGCGCGAGCTCACGAAGAAAGGCGCGGATCGTGTCGTGGTCGAGCAGATCGAGCTTCACGCTCCGTGCGTCGGCGCGGCTGTGGGCGGTATGCACGACACGCCATGCTTTCGCGCGGTCCGCGCTCGCCAGCTCGGCAGCGACGGCTCGGCCCAGAAGACCCGACGCGCCGATCAGCGCGACCGTGAAGCGTTCGCCGGCCGTCTGCTGACGTGACGCCGACGACCGTGTAGCCGGCTTCGTCGATGGCTTCCTTCAGCGCATCGTCCGACTGTGCCGATTCGACCGCGACCTTGCCGCGCGCGAGATCCACGCGCACCTGTGCCTGCGGATCGACTTCCTGAATCGAGCGCGTCACGGCCGCGACGCAGTGCTGGCAACTCATGCCTTGAACTTCGAATTCCCTCATTGCGTTTTCCTCTTGAAAAGGCTCCGTTCAACAACATCGAATACCTTGCCATTGTGGGAAGGTGTAGAGTCGAAGTGACATTTTTGGGGAACAGACCATGAACATCGGCGAAGCGGCCCGCGCCTCGGGCGTGACCGCGAAGATGATCCGCTATTACGAAAGCGTCGGATTGCTCAATCCGGTCGGCCGGACGTCGTCGGGATATCGCGTGTACGGGAAGCAGGAAGTCCATGCGTTGCGTTTCGTGCGGCAGGCGCGCCGGCTCGGTTTCCTCGTCGACGATATCCGCAAGTTGCTCGCGTTGTGGCAGGACCGGTCGCGGGCGAGTGCCGAGGTGAAGTCGATTGCGCTCGAGCACGTCGCGGAGCTGGACCGGCGAATCGCCGAACTCACGGACATGCGCGACACGCTTTCGCACTTGGCGCGCCATTGCCACGGCGACGAACGACCGGACTGCCCGATCCTGGACAAGCTGGCGCAGTGATGCACTATGATGGTGCGTGTGCGTGTGCGTGTGCGTGTGCGTGTGCGTGTGCGTGTGCGTGTGCGTGGCGGGGCCTTGCGCGACGACCCCGCATAAACCTACCGGAAATCATGGGTTTAAGACAAAGGGCCGGCCCGCACCATTCCGAAACCGAATGCACAGTATTCAAGCATTTCACTACCATGGCGCGGATGTTCTCCTCTATAATCAAAATATTCCCTAACGCGGGTAATCCCTGACCCGAACCGCCAGGGATCTTTCAAGACCTTGGAGAACACCATGTTTGCTTATCTGATCGAAAAACTGAGCATCTGGTTTGAAGCTGCCGAGCAGTGCCGCCGCGAAACGTACCTCGCGCAATCGACGGACATCGTCCAGCTCGAACAGCGCATCCGCTCGCTCGAAACGAACGGCTACAACGCGTAAGCGTTTCGTCGCAGGCGTCGAGCACGACGGACGTGAAAGTTGAAAAGTTCCGCATCGCGGGGCTTTTGCTTTGGTATCGAGCGGGGTGAGCGGCGCCGGATGCGGTTCGCGTCAGGGCTTGCGCGGATGCTGTTCAAGCCACTGCTTCATGAACGCGATTTCCTTTTCCTGCGCCGCGATGACGTTCTTCGCCAGCTTGCGCAGCTTCGCGTCCTTGCCGTATTTCAGCTCGGCCTTCGCCATTTCCACCGCGCCCTGATGGTGCGGAATCATGTGCGCGACGAAATCGCGATCGGCATCTCCCGTGTATTCGACTCCCGACATGCCCGACATCATCTTCTGATCTGCGGCCTGATATGCCGCGGTCGACGATACGTCGGTCGGTTTTGGCGCGTGCTGCTCCATGTTCATGCCGGGCATGGCGTCGCTCGCGGGCGACGCGGTCTGCGCTTGTGTTACAGAAGGCGGTGAGAATGGCAAGTGCGGCTCTTGTTGATTTCATCGTATCTCCTTGAGAAAGGGGCGGTTGCGAAACTGTTCTGCACAGGAACACCTAGCCTAAAGCTTGCCACCGCGGTAAGGTAAAGCGGTTTCGTCTACATAAAAGAGCGAGCGATGCGAGGCCATATCAGCGACACGACGAATTTCCGCCCCGCCGACGGTATTGCGTGAACGGCGCGTCTTAGCGTCGCGCTCGTCGCGGGTTTGTGCTGCATCGAAACGACACTCGCCAAGCCCGGAGGCGAGCCCCTCGTGCTCGACACCCAGACCGGCATCCACAGCGGCGTAAGCGGCACCGTATTCCAGAGCGGGCCGCTCGGCGGGCCCGGCATGGTGCCGATGGCGACCCTGCCCGAGCTTCCGCAGCAGGCGGAGCCGCCGATCGTCGTCGCGCCCTATGTCGAGTTTCCGGCCGGACAGGACAATGTGCCCGTACAGCCGGGCGGCGGAGGGCGAACGCGCGCCCGCATGTGCCGCATCCCTGATTTCCGGGCGACTCAGGCCGCCCGATGCTCCAGTTTGAACGAGGCATTGCCGTCCTCGCCGAGCGTGTCGACGAGATAGGGCAACGACGCCTTCAATTCCTGGGCCAGCGTGTACGGCGGATTCAGCACGAACATGCCGCTGCCGAACAGGCCGAAGCCGTCCGTGGGCGGCTTTTTCACGATCAGGGCCGCGTGCAGCCAGCCGTTCGGCTGAATGGCCTTCAACTGATCGGCGAAACGTTGCGACTCCATGCGCGAGACGAGCGGGTACCAGACCGCGTAGGTTCCGGTTGCGAAACGCTTGAGACATTCCTCGAGGCACGTGAGCGTGCGCGCGTGATTGCGTTTGTCCTCATACGACGGGTCGATCAGCACGAGTGCGCGACGCGGCGGCGGTGGAAGAATCGCCTTGATGCCGTCGAAGCCTTCGCCTTCGTAGATCATCGCGCGCCGGCCGGCATCGCGAAAATTGTGGTGCAGCACGTCGATCTCCGTGCTGTGCAGCTCGAAAAGCCGCATGCGATCCTGCTCGCGCATCGCGCGCCAGGCGAGATAGGGCGAGCCGGGGTAGAAGCGCAGACCGCCCTCGGGATTCAACGCCTTCACTTCGTCGACATAGTCCGCTAGCAGCGGCGGCAGATCGTCGCGGTTCCAGAGCCGTCCGACGCCCGTCTCGAGCTCGGCGTTCTTGGTCGCGAAGCCTTCGGTGAGGGAGTAGACCCCGGCGCCGGCGTGCGTGTCGACGTACCAATACGATTTGTCCTTCAAGCCGAGATAGCGAAGCATCTGGACGACGATCGCGTGTTTCAGCACATCGGCGTGGTTGCCCGCATGAAAGGCGTGACGATAATTGAGCGTGACGAGAGGTCCGCGGCGGGCATGGAAAGCAGGAATGGAAACGTACGCAAGGCGCGACGGGACGTGCGCGAAGGGCGGCCATTGTAGCCGAGGCCCACCCGACGCGATGGCACGGTGCGCGGCCTTTGCTGCTGCGCATCGCGTCCTTCATGCACAATAGCCGCTCCCGGACGTTCGTGAACAGTCGGCCGAATGGCCTAGGCGTTCCGATATTCCGCACGGGTTTTCCTATGCCGAACGGCCAGCTTGTTGGCTGTGCCGACGGATGTTGTCATTCACCCCATGCCACTCAACTGGATAGGAGGTTCGCATGTCATCAAACGGTAAGCTCGACGGCAAGACCGCGGTCGTGACCGGCGCCGCGAGCGGAATCGGCCGTGCGATCGCGTTCACGCTCGCCGGCGCGGGGGCGGCGGTCGCCATCGCCGACCTGAATCAGGCAGGCGCGGACGCGGTTGCCGAGGAAATCCGCGGCAAGGGCGGCAAGGCGATCGGCATCGCGATGGACGTGACGAACGAGGACGCCGTGAATCAGGGCATCGACCGCGTGGCGTCGGAGCTCGGGTCGGTAGATATCCTCGTATCGAACGCGGGCATACAGATCGTCAATCCGATCGAAAACTACGCGTACGCCGACTGGCGTACGCCGACTGGAAAAAGATGATGGCCATCCACGTCGATGGCGCCTTTCTCACCACGAAGGCGGCGCTCAGGCACATGTACAAGGACGATCGCGGCGGCATCGTGATCTACATGGGCTCGGTGCATTCGCACGAGGCCTCGCCGCTGAAGTCCGCCTACGTGACGGCGAAGCATGGCCTGCTCGGCCTCGCGCGCGTGCTTGCGAAGGAAGGCGCCAAGCATAAATGTGCGCTCGCACGTCGTCTGTCCGGGTTTCGTGCGCACGCCGCTCGTCGACAAGCAGATTCCCGAGCAGGCGAAAGAGCTCAAGATCAGCGAGGAAGAAGTCATCAAGCGCGTGATGCTCGGCGGCACGGTCGATGGCGTGTTCACGACCGTCGACGACGTCGCGCAGACGGTGCTCTTCCTGTCGACGTTCGAAACGGCCGCGTTGACCGGGCAGTCGTTCGTGGTGAGTCACGGCTGGTTCATGCAGTAAGGGAGAACACGCGGGATGTCGGAAATCGAGAACGACGACGTATTGCGCCGGAGACGTGCGCCGAAGCGAAAGAAGGACGCGCGGGCGTCTGCGTCGCCCGCGTGCGGCGAGGCGGGGCGAGTTGCATCGCCGCAGGAGCGTACCGGAGCGGGCATCGACCTGCCGCCCTACGAGACGATCGCGCTGATGCTCCAGGGCGGCGGTGCGCTCGGCGCGTATCAGGCAGGCGTCTATCAGGGGCTTCACGAAGCGGGCATCCATCCGAACTGGATCGCCGGCATTTCGATCGGCGCGCTGAACACGGCGATCATCGCGGGCAATGCGCCCGAGCACCGCGTCACGCGTCTGCTGGAATTCTGGGAGACGATCTGCCAGCCCGCGTACGGTTTTCCGCTGCCCGCGTTCGTCGAGCGCGCATTGTTCGATTCGGCCGACGAGATCCGTCAGGCCTTCACGGCGCTCCAGGCGCTCGGCGCGGTGGTGGAGGGGCAGAAGGGCTTTTTCGTGCCGCGCTTTCCGCCGCCGTTGCCGATCGTCTCGATTTCGCCTCAAACCGCGAGCTATTACGACACGGCGCCGCTCAAGGCGACCCTCGAGCGTCTGTGCGACTTCGATCGCATCAACTCGAGCGAGACGAGGGTCTCGGTCGGCGCGGTGAATGTCGCGACCGGCAACTTCGCGTATTTCGACAACACGCAGATCCGCTTGCGCGCAGAACACTTCATCGCGTCCGGGGCGCTGCCGCCGGGCTTTGCCGCGGTGGAGATCGATGGCCACTTCTACTGGGACGCGGCCTCATGTCGAACACGCCGCTCTACGAGATCGCGCAGGCGACGCCGCGCCAGGACACGCTCGTCTTCCAGGTCGATCTCTGGAGCGCGCGCGGGCCGGTGCCGGACAGCATCGTCGACGTCATGGGGGCGGGTGAAGGACGTGCAGTATTCGAGCCGCACGCGGCTCGTCATCGATCAGATGCAACGCGCCTAGCGCGCCCGGAACGTGCTTCAGCACGTGCTCGAGCTCGTGCCCGAGGAGATCCGCAAGAACGACGAATGGTGCCGGCGCGCGCAGGAGCTTGCGTGCTCGAAGCGCTACAATATCATTCATCTGATCTACCGGCACAAGGAATACGAAGGCCACTACAAGGACTATCAATTCAGCTTTTCGACGATGCGGGAGCACTGGGAGAGCGGCCTCTCCGACATCCGCCGCACGCTTGCGCACCGCGACTGGCTCGACATGCCTAACGGGGAATTCCGTTTCGTCACGCACGACATCCATCGCGACGAGCGATGAGGGTTCCGCAGGCCGGCAAACCCCGGCTGGGCGAGAATTCGCGCCCCTTTGTATAATCCGGGACGCATCCGGCGACCAGTTTTTGCCGACGTCGCCGGACACAACGACTTTTCCCTGCATTTGATGAACTCGATCGCGGTCTGCTTCGTCTGTCTCGGCAACATCTGTCGCTCGCCCAGCGTGGAGGCGGTGATGCGCGATCTCGTCGAGCGCGCGAAACTCGCGGACCGCATCCTGATCGATTCCGCCGGCACCGGCGACTGGCACATCGGCGAACTGCCCGACGAGCGCGCGCAGAAAGCGGCGAGGAAGCGCGGCTACGACCTGTCGAAACTGCGCGGGCGGCAGGTCGCCGCGGCGGATTTCGCTCGCTTCGATCTGTTCGATCTGTTCATCGTCATGGACGACGCTAACGCCGCCGCGCTCGCGGCGATCTCTCCTCCCGAGCATCGCGACAAGATTCGCCTGCTGATGGAGTTCGCCACGCGGGACGACAGTCGCGTCGTGGTCGATCCCTATTTCGGCGGCGAGGACGGCTTCGAAAAAGTGCTCGATCAGTGCGAGGACGCCTGTGAAGGCTTGCTGAAAGCCTTGCGCGCGCAGATGACGGCCTGAGGTGATGTCTGTTCGCATACCGGACGCGTCGCAAAAAAAAGCGAGTTAAAAGACTACTTATCTCGCCCAGGATACTTGACTAAAAATGTGGGCTATTTATACTTGATGAAAATCATCGAGTATTAGCGTTAGCCCCCAATTATGAGACTCACCACGAAAGGCCGTTTCGCCGTCACGGCGATGATCGACCTGGCGTTGCGCCAGGAGCAGGGCCCGGTGACGCTGGCAGGCATCAGTCAGCGCCAGCGCATCTCGCTTTCCTACCTCGAACAGCTCTTCGGCAAGCTGCGGCGCCATGAGATCGTCGAGTCGGTCCGCGGACCGGGCGGCGGCTACAACCTTTCGCGCCGCGCGGAGAATGTCACGGTCGCCGACATCATCATCGCGGTCGACGAGCCGATCGACGCCACGCAATGCGGCGGCAAGGGCACGTGCGAGGGCACCAAGCAGCATGACGGCCACTGCATGACGCACGAGCTCTGGGCGACGCTCAATCAGAAGATGGTCGAGTATCTGGATTCCATCTCGTTGAAGGATCTGGTCGACCAGCAGCGCGCGCGCGAAGGCTCGGCGTCGGTGCTGCGCGACCGGCGCGCCGAATCGACCGGCGTCGAGGCCGCGCGCGTCGTGCCCAAGGGTCCGAATTCCATTTTCAATCTGGCCGGATGACACGCGCCGCCGCGCGGCACGAGCCGTGCGTGCTGAAAGGCGTCCCAGCTGGAAGCTTTGACCGATTTTCCCGGAGCGACTGATGAACAACGATATTCCCCACCTGCCCATTTACATGGACTACAGTGCGACGACGCCCGTCGATCCGCGCGTGGTGGACAAGATGGTCCCGTATCTTCGCGAGCAGTTCGGCAATCCGGCCTCGCGCAGCCACCAGTATGGCTGGGATGCGGAGCGCGCGGTCGAGGAAGCGCGCGAGAACGTCGCGGCGCTCGTGAATTGCGACCCGCGCGAGATCATCTGGACGTCGGGTGCGACGGAGTCGGACAACCTCGCCCTCAAAGGCGCGGCGCATTTCTACAAGAGCCGTGGCAAGCATCTCATCACGGTGAAGACCGAGCACAAGGCCGTGCTCGACACCATGCGGGAACTGGAGCGCGAAGGCTTCGAAGTCACGTATCTGGACGTGAAGGACAACGGTCTCATCGATCTGGAGAAACTCGCGGCGGCGATCCGCCCGGACACGATCCTCATCTCCGTGATGCACGTGAACAACGAGATCGGCGTGATCCAGGACATCGAGGCGATCGGCGAGCTCGCGCGCGGGAAGGGCATTATTTTCCACGTCGATGCGGCGCAGGCCACCGGCAAGGTCGAAATCGACCTGCAGAAGCTGAAGGTCGACCTGATGTCGTTCTCGGCGCACAAGACGTACGGTCCGAAGGGTATCGGCGCGCTGTACGTGCGCCGCAAGCCGCGCGTGCGTATCGAGGCGCAGATGCACGGCGGCGGTCACGAGCGCGGCATGCGTTCGGGCACGCTCGCGACGCATCAGATCGTCGGCATGGGCGAGGCGTTCCGCATCGCGCGTGAAGAGATGGCGATCGAGAACGAGCGCATCCGCATGCTGTGCGACCGGCTGCTGAAGGGCCTGCAGGACATCGAAGAGGTGTACGTCAACGGCGACATGGAACAGCGCGTGCCGCACAACCTCAACATCAGCTTCAATTTCGTCGAAGGCGAGTCGCTGATCATGGCGGTGAAGGACGTGGCGGTGTCGTCGGGTTCGGCGTGCACGTCGGCGTCGCTGGAGCCGTCTTATGTGCTGCGCGCGCTCAGCCGCAACGACGAACTGGCGCACAGCTCGATCCGTTTCACGGTCGGCCGTTTTACTACCGAGCAGGACGTGGACTACGTGATCAACCTGCTGAAGAACGAGATCGCGAAGCTGCGCGATCTGTCGCCGCTCTGGGAAATGCACAAGGACGGCATCGACATCTCGACCATCCAGTGGGCCGCGCACTAAGCAGGACGCGCACAGGCTACGCGACACCGAATATTAGGAGAGTTTGAATCATGGCTTATAGCGACAAGGTTCTGGACCACTACGAAAACCCGCGCAACGTCGGCTCCTTCGCGAAGGACGACGACACGGTCGGCACCGGCATGGTCGGCGCGCCCGCCTGCGGCGACGTGATGAAGCTGCAGATCCGCGTCGGCGCGGACGGCGTGATCGAGGATGCGAAGTTCAAGACCTACGGCTGCGGCTCGGCGATTGCATCGAGCTCGCTCGTCACCGAATGGGTGAAGGGCAAGACGCTCGACGAGGCGATGTCCATCAAGAATACGCAGATCGCCGAGGAACTGGCGCTGCCGCCGGTGAAGATCCACTGCTCGATCCTCGCGGAAGACGCGATCAAGGCAGCGGTGGCCGATTATAAGCAGCGTCACGGCATCGCGGCTCCGGCGGCGGAAGCCACGGAAGCGAAGCAGCACGCAGCGTAATGACTGACGCGGACACCACGCACGAGTGTGGCGTCCGATGAGCCGGCGAAGTACGGCGGGACGAAGAGAAGCGAAGACTATGGCAATCACGTTGACGGATAAGGCGGCACAACACGTGCAGAAGTATCTGATGCGGCGCGGCAAGGGCGTCGGCCTGCGCCTGGGCGTGCGCACGACGGGCTGTTCGGGTCTGGCGTACAAGCTCGAATACGTCGATGAGCTCGCGCCGGAAGACACCGTGTTCGAATCGGCGGGCGTCAAGATCGTGATCGACCCGAAGAGTCTTCCGTATCTCGACGGCACCGAGCTGGACTTCGCGCGCGAAGGGCTGAACGAAGGCTTCCGCTTCAACAACCCGAACGCGAAGGACGAATGCGGCTGCGGCGAATCGTTCCGCGTCTGATACGCGTTGACGCCGGCGGTATCGGCAAAAGAGGCGGCGCGGGCCGCCTTTTTCATTCGCGCAACCTGAAACCACATCATCGTCATGGCCTCGCTCACCGACAGTCACTTCGATCTCTTCGATCTGCCGCCGACCTTCGCCGTCGATCGGCAGAAACTCGACGACGCCTATCGCACCGTGCAGGCGCAGGTGCATCCCGACCGCTTCGCCGCGGCCGGTGACGCGCAGCGACGCCTCGCGATGCAATGGGCCACGCACGCGAACGAGGCGTATCAGACGCTGCGCGATTCGCTGAAGCGCGCGCGCTACATGCTGTCGCTGCGCGGCGTCGACGTCGATGCGGAGAACAACACCGCGATGGAGCCGGCATTCCTGATGCAGCAGATGGAATGGCGTGAAAATATCGAGGATGCCGCGAGCGCGAGGAACGTCGGCGCGCTGGAGGCGCTGCTCGACGAACTGCGCGAGGAAGAGCGCGTGCGTTTCACGAAGCTCGAGGCGCTGATCGACAGCAAGTCGGATCAGGCGGCGAGCGAGGCGGTGCGCCAGTTGATGTTCATCGAGCGCGTGGCGACCGAAATCGGCGCGCAAATCGAGCGGCTGGAGCACGCGTAAGAACAGGCAGAGGCAAGAGCTCGCCGCATACAACCCCACAAGACCAACGATGGCTTTACTGCAAATCTCAGAACCCGGCATGGCACCGGCGCCGCACCAGCGGCGCGTGGCGGTCGGCATCGATCTCGGCACCACGAATTCGCTCGTGGCCGCCGTGCGCAGCAGCGTGCCCGAGGCGCTGCCCGACGAGAACGGCCACGTGCTGCTGCCGTCGGTCGTGCGCTACCTGGAGAAGGGCGGGCGGCGCATCGGCCGCACTGCGAAGGAAGAAGCCGTCACCGATCCGCGCAACACGATCGTCTCGGTCAAGCGCTTCATGGGCCGCGGCAAGAGCGAGGTGGAAGGCGCCGAGAACGCGCCGTACGATTTCATCGACGCGCCCGGCATGGTGCAGATCCGCACGATCGACGGCGTGAAGAGCCCGGTCGAGGTGTCGGCGGAGATTCTCGCGACGCTGCGTCATCGCGCGGAGGATACGCTCGGCGAGGATCTCGTCGGCGCGGTGATCACCGTGCCCGCGTATTTCGACGAGGCGCAGCGCCAGGCGACGAAGGACGCGGCGAAGCTCGCGGGCTTGAACGTCTTGCGTCTGCTGAACGAGCCGACTGCTGCGGCGATCGCCTATGGTCTGGATAACGCAGCCGAAGGTCTCTATGCGGTCTATGACCTGGGCGGCGGCACGTTCGACCTGTCGATCCTGAAGCTCACGAAGGGCGTGTTCGAAGTGCTCGTGGCGGGCGGCGATTCCGCCCTCGGCGGCGACGATTTCGATCACGCGCTGTATCGCCATGTGCTGGCGCGGGCAGGCGTCACCATCGACGCGCCCGAAGACGTGCGTCTCATGCTTGATCGTGTGCGCTCGGCGAAGGAGGCGCTGTCGTCCTTGCCAGAGACGCGCGTGCAGGCGACGTTGTCGAACGGCCGCGAGATCGACGTTCCCGTGACCGAAGCGCAATTCGCCGAACTGATGCAGGCGCTCGTCGCGCGCACGCTCACGCCGACGAGGAAAGCGCTGCGCGACGCGAAAGTGCTGCCCGCGGACATCAAGGGTGTCGTGCTGGTCGGCGGCGCGACGCGCATGCCGGTGATCCGCCGCGCGGTCGAAGCGTTCTTCGGCCAGCCGCCGCTCGTCAATCTCGACCCGGACCAGGTGGTCGCGCTCGGCGCGGCGATTCAGGCCGATCTGCTCGCCGGCAACCGCCGCGGCGACGGCGACGACTGGCTGCTGCTCGACGTGATTCCGCTCTCGCTCGGCGTCGAGACGATGGGCGGTCTCACGGAGAAGATCATCCCGCGCAACTCGACGATCCCGACCGCCCGCGCGCAGGATTTCACGACCTTCAAGGACGGCCAGACCGCGATGGCGATCCACGTCGTGCAGGGCGAGCGCGAGCTCGTCTCCGACTGCCGCTCGCTCGCGCGCTTTGAGCTGCGCGGCATTCCGCCGATGGCGGCGGGCGCGGCGCGCATTCGTGTGACCTATCAGGTCGATGCCGACGGGCTGCTCTCCGTGTTTGCGCGCGAGCAGACCTCGGGCGTGGAGGCATCGGTGGTCGTGAAGCCGTCCTACGGCCTCGCCGACGATGAAGTCGCCCGCATGCTCGAGGAAAGTTTCAAGACCGCGGACACGGATATGCGCGCGCGTGCATTGCGCGAGGCGCAGGTGGAAGCGGATCGCCTCATCGAAGCGACGCACGCGGCGCTCGAAGCGGACGGCGAACTGCTCGACGACGAAGAGCGCGCGCAGATCGAAACGCTCGCGGCGGAGCTGGTGCAAGTCGCCAAGGGCGAATCGCCGGAGCAGATCGAGGACGCTACCAAGGCGCTCGCCGCCGCCACCGACGAATTCGCCGCGCGCCGCATGAACAAGAGCATTCGCCGCGCGCTTGCGGGCCGCAAGCTCGATGACGTCTGATCATCGAACAATCAAGCATTTACGGAAAATCAGCCCCATGCCTCAAATCGTTGTGCTGCCTCACGTTGAGCTTTGTCCGGACGGCGCGGTGATCGACGCCGACGTCGGCAAGAGCATCTGCGACAACCTGCTGGATCACGGCATCGAGATCGAGCACGCTTGCGAGAAATCGTGCGCGTGCACGACGTGCCACGTCATCATCCGGGAGGGCTTCAACGCGCTCGAACCGTCCGAGGAGGACGAGGACGATCTGCTCGACAAAGCGTGGGGTCTCGAGCCGACATCGCGGTTATCATGTCAGGCAATGGTGCCTGCCGACGAGGATCTGGTCGTCGAGATCCCGCGATACTCCATCAATCACGCCAAAGAAAATCACTGACAGGAGGCTTTGCCCATGAAGTGGACAGATACTCAGGAGATCGCGATGGCACTCACCGACGCGCATCAGGATATCGACCCCCAATATGTGCGTTTCACTGACCTGCATCGCTGGGTGACGGAGCTGGACGGATTCGACGACGATCCGCAAAAATCCAACGAGAAGATCCTGGAGGCGATCCAGGCGGCGTGGATCGAAGACGCGGATTATTGATCTTCTTCGGCTTTGGCCTATGAGCGGCGGCTTCGCAGGAAGCCGCCGCTTTGTTTTTTGTGCGCCGGCCGCGGGGCAAATCGCGTTGCAACGATCGGCAGCGCGTACCGGCACGTTTCGGTCAATTGCGGGATCAGACTCGCACGCCTTTTTCCTGCAATTGCCGCTGCAACGTCGGCCACATCCTGGCGACCGCTTCCTCGCCCGCGAGAATCGACGCATTGCGCTGGCTGAAGTCGCTGCTGCTCATCGCGGCGAGATTCGGGCGGATCACGGCGTTCGCGTACTTGTCGAGCTCGTAGGCCTTGATCGTCTGGCCCATGATCGTGAATGTTTGCATCAGCACGTCGAACGAACTCGACGTGAGTCCGCTTTCGGGACGCGCCGAAATGTCGACCGCAATCACGAAATCCGCGCCCATCTTGTGGGCGAACGCAGCCGGCACCGGGCTCACGAGGCCGCCGTCGACATACTCGTGATCGCCGATCTTCACCGGCTCGAATATCGACGGCACGCTGCACGATGCGCGCACCGCCACGCCGGTGTTGCCGCGCTGAAAGAGAATGGGCTGGCCGTTCTTCAGATCGGTCGCGACGATGCCGGGCGGCCTCGCCATCTTCTCGATCGGGCGGTTGTCGAGCGTCTTGTTCAGGTAGTTCTGCAGCGCGACGCCCTGCAGGATGCCACGCGTGCGGAAAGGCATCGTCCAGTCGCTGATGGACGCTTCGTCCATCGTCAGCGCGAGCTTGTTGATCGCGATGCCGCTCATACCCGACGCATACAGCGCCGCGATCACCGAGCCCGCGCTCGTGCCGGCGACGAGATCGACACGCACGCTGCGCGCCTCCAGTGCCTTGATCACGCCGATATGCGCGAAGCCGCGCGCGGCGCCGCCGCCGAGCGCAAGGCCGATGCGCGCCGGCCGCTGCGGGCTCGGCCAGCGGCGGCGCGACGCCCGACGTGCCGGAGGCGGTTTCGCCTGAAACGCCGCCGCTCATGGTCGTGCAGGCGACAAGAACAGACGATGCGGCCGCGAGCGAAAACGCGCGGCGCGAAAGACGGGGGTGAGGATGAATTCAAGGTGTGCACCGGCGGTGCAGCGAGTCCCCGGCGGCGCGTGCGCGCGCTTCGCATGCGGGCGACCCGGGGGTCGGTACAGGCGCGCACATCATAAAACAAAAGGCCCGCGGGCCGACACAAAGCAGCCGGCGAGTATAATTTCGTCTCATTTTGAGCGGGCTTCGAGCGCGGCATGCGCTCATCTCGCGCAAGCCATCGGCGTGCATCGCGCCGCTGACCCGCCAGACCGCATTCCGGCCTCGATCGCCGCGAGCGCCATCCATCGAGTAAACAGCAATGACCACCCAAGTCCGTACCCGCTTCGCTCCGAGCCCGACCGGCTTCATCCATCTCGGCAACATCCGCTCCGCGCTGTATCCGTGGGCGTTCGCGCGCAAGATGAAGGGAACCTTCGTGCTGCGCATCGAGGACACCGATCTCGAGCGCTCCACCGAGGCTTCGGTCGACGCGATTCTCGAAGGCATGGCGTGGCTCGGACTCGATTTCGACGAAGGCCCGTTCTATCAGATGCAGCGCATGGATCGCTATCGCGAGGTGGTCGCGCAGATGCTGGAGCAGGGCCTCGCGTACCACTGCTACATGTCGACCGAAGAGCTCGACGCGCTGCGCGAGCGCCAGCGCGCTGCTGGTTTGAAGCCGCGCTACGACGGCACGTGGTGTCCCGAGCCGGGCAAGGTGCTGCCGCCGATTCCGGAAGGCGTGAAGCCCGTCGTGCGCTTTCGCAATCCGCTGACAGGCACGGTTGCCTGGGACGACGCCGTGAAGGGCCGCGTCGAGATCTCGAACGAGGAGCTCGACGATCTCGTGATCGCGCGCCCCGACGGCACGCCGACCTATAACTTCTGCGTGGTCGTCGACGACCTCGACATGAAGATCACGCACGTGATCCGCGGCGACGATCACGTGAACAACACGCCGCGTCAGATCAACATCCTGCGCGTGCTGGGCGGCGAGGTGCCAGTGTACGCCCACCTTCCGACGGTGCTGAACGAGCAGGGCGAGAAGATGAGCAAGCGTCACGGCGCGATGAGCGTGACGGGCTATCGCGACAGCGGTTATCTGCCCGAAGCGGTGGTGAACTATCTCGCGCGGCTCGGCTGGTCGCACGACGACGCGGAGATCTTCTCGCGCGAGCAGTTCGTCGAATGGTTCGATCTCGAGCATCTCGGCAAGTCGCCGGCGCAGTACGACCACGACAAGCTCAACTGGCTCAACGCGCATTACATCAAGGAAGCGGACAACGGCCGGCTCGCGGAGCTGGCGAAGCCGTTCCTGCTGCAGGCCGGCATCAATGCCGCCGCGATCGAAGGCGGCGCGCCGCTCGATCAGGTGATCGCGCTGCTGAAGGATCGCGCATCGACGGTGAAGGACATCGCCGACAACGCCGCGATGTTCTACCGCGAGCCTGCCATCGATCCCGACGCGTACGCGCAGCACATCACCGATGCCGTGCGTCCGGCTATCGCCGAGCTGCGCGCGGCGCTAGCCGATGTAGAATGGACCAAGGAAGCGATTGCCGCTGCCCTCAAGGCGACGCTGACCGCGCACAAGCTCAAGATGCCACAGCTCGCGATGCCGGTGCGCCTGCTGGTCGCGGGCACAACGCATACGCCTTCCATCGACGCCGTGCTGCTGCTGTTCGGCCGCGATGCGGTGTTGAAGCACCTCGAACGCGCGGCTGGCTGAGCGCGGTATCGACGCACGATGCACCGCTTCGTCGCGTGAGAGGGGCGGCGCGTCATCCATTGCGTATGAAAGCGTCAGGCGAGGCAAAAAAGTTTGAGTTTGTTCATCCGGAAGTATTTACAACGCCAAAAACGCCCTATACAATTCTACTTCTGTTGTGCAAGGGGGTATAGCTCAGCTGGGAGAGCGCTTGCATGGCATGCAAGAGGTCAGCGGTTCGATCCCGCTTACCTCCACCAAAGAACGGTTGAAGTAGTGCGAATGTTGTTCTCCGAATCTTCGGAAGTTGCAAAAAATACTTCACAAGTAGCACCAAGTTGTATAGAACTCCGGTCCTCGCTGATCTGCGGTAAGTAAGTGAGCAGGTGGGCGAGAAAGCGGTAAAGACAGATTCACCAAGTTTCTGTCCCCTTCGTCTAGAGGCCTAGGACATCACCCTTTCACGGTGAGTACAGGGGTTCGAATCCCCTAGGGGACGCCAGAATATCGGTGGCTGTTAGTCACGAGTGCTGCAAGGTTCGCTGAAGACAAAGCGAATCGATACAAGAAAGTGGAGCGGTAGTTCAGTTGGTTAGAATACCGGCCTGTCACGCCGGGGGTCGCGGGTTCGAGCCCCGTCCGCTCCGCCAGATCGTTGTTTGAAAAAATCCAGCTTTCGGGCTGGATTTTTTTGCCCATTTTTTGCCCATTTTTTGCCCGCTTCGGGGCGCGTTTCCTTTCCGACTCTTTCGGGCCCGTTCGAACCGGCTTCGACGGTAGTAATGTCCATTGCCAGCCTGCGCGCACTGCCTTAGTGTTTAGGCACTTGTTCTCGTGCCCAGCACTCGCGCGATGCTCGATCCGACCGAAGACCTTTCGCTCTATCCTCTATCAACTGCGCCAGGCGACCATGGCGGATTTCGCGTTCGCCGAAGCGCTCACGCACGACAACATGGTCGGCTATTACCGGCGCCACAATCTCGTGTGGCGTGGCGATCTGTTCCTTTCCAGCTGGCGCGAATCCGAAAATTTCACCCTGCAGGCGGACGGCACGCCGATCGGCGTGATGCGCGTCACCGAGGAAGACGATTCGCTGCACATCCGCGACGTGCAGATCGCGCAGGGCTATCGCGGGCGGGGCGCGGGCACCTTCCTGCTCTCAACACCGCGCACCGCTGGGTGCGGGCGCGCGGGCTTGCCGAATGCCAGTTGAGAGTGTTCGTCGACAATCCGGCCGCGCGGCTCTACGCGCGTCTGGGCTATCGGCCGGCGGGCCCGTGTCTCGCGCAGCTTGGCGCGATCCGCCACATGGTGCGGCGCGTCTGAGCGGTCATTGGTCTGCGCGCTGTCGGGATCGCGTTCGCTGCGGTCGTCGCGAGTGTCGCCGTTGTCGCGCGCGAAGAAGGCGCGCGGGCTTTCGCCGAATGCGCGACGGAACATCGCCGAAAAGGCGCTTTGACTTTGATATCCCAGTTCGCGCGCGACTTGCGCGAGTGGGCGGCCCTGGCTCAGCAACGGTATCGCGCGCGCGGGCACGGCCTGCTGACGCCATTGCGAAAAACTCACGCCGAGCTCGCGCCTGAAGAGTCGGGCGATCGTGCGCGTGCTCGCGCCCGCCTCCGACGACCAGCGCTCGAGGTCGGAATGCGACGGGTCGGCCAGCACGGCATTGCACAAGGCGCGCAGGCGCTTTTCATTGGGCATCGGCACGGAGAGCGGGAGCGGCTGGGAACGGATGATTTGTAAGCGCTCGATCAGTACCATCGAGGGTCGACATTGACCTTTGAAGGCGGCGCTGCTAGCGAATGGAATCGATGTGCGCGGAGGCGGGCAACACAGGAGCGACGTTCCAGGGTAACAGGTCGTCGATGCGGTTTATCGGGTAATCGGCAACGCGCTCGATGACGTAGTGCAGATAGGCTTCGGGATCGATACCATTCAGGCGTGCTGAGCCGATCAGGCTGTACATCGCGGCTGCACGTTCGCCGCCTGTGTCTGCGCCGGCAAACAGATAATTCCGCCTTCCAATTGCGACGCCGCGTAGCGCCCGCTCGGCGATCAGATTGTCGATCTCCGCCTGACCATCACCGCAGTAGTAGACAAGCGCAGGCCAGCGATTCAACGAGTACTGGATCGCCTTGGTGGTGTCCGATTTCGCGGAGAGTGTGAGAATCGTCGCTTCGAACCACCGCTTCATATCCTCAAGCAGCGGCACCGCCTGCGTCTGGCGAACTCGCAGCCGTTCCCCCGGAGGCTTGCCGTGAATGTGTTCCTCTATGCCATAGAGCGCGCCAAAGCGCTCGAGTGCTTCGTTGGTAATCGACGACGGTCGCACAGCGTGCAGATCGTGCAGCTTTCGACGTGCATGTGCCAGGCACGCAGCTTCCCGGATCTGACCACCGGCGTAGAGTTCCGCGTAGCCGGCAAACGCGTCAGCCTGCAGTACGCCCTTGAAGCTGGCAAGGTGTCGCTGCGGATGTTCGCCGCGACGATCCGGTGTATCAGCGAACCAGACTGCTGGAGCACATGGCCTGCGTCTGAGCATCTTCGACCAGCAGGCCCTGCGCGTACAGTTTGCGCCACGCCCATACCTGGTTGGCATTGACGTTGTTGTCGCGGGCGACCCGAGCGACCGAGGCTCCTGGTTCAAATGTCTGCTCGACGACCGTTCGTTTCCATTCCAACGGATGCCGCCGGTTCTGGCGCTTGGCCGGCAATTCGACTGTCTGAGACACTGTGTCCATTCTCCGCAGTTCGTGGACACTGTCGGTCAATCGTGTCCGTTGCGGCTGATGATTGCATCTTCTACCTAGAACGAGACAACGGTACAGATCGAGCGCTTACTCAGCAGCCGCGCCTGCTCGATCATGATGCCGCCTGCGCGATGCACTCCTGCGTCACGCCATGCCGCGCGATGGGCCTGCCGAACGCCACGCGCTCGAGCGTGCGCTTCGTCATCAGCTCCAGCGCGCGTTCAGCGAGCCCGACCAGGCGCATGCAATGATGAATGCGTCCCGGCCCGAGGCGGCCCTGGGCGATCTCGAAGCCGCGTCCTTCGCCGAGGAGCATGTTCGTCGCGGGCACGCGGACTCGATCGAGCGTGATCTCCATGTGACCGTGCGGCGCGTCGTCGTAGCCGAATACGTTCAGAGGCCGGTGCACGGTAATGCCGCTCGCATCGGCGGGCACGAGAATCATCGACTGCTGCGCGTGCTTCGGCGCGTCGGGATCGGTCTTGCCCATCACGATATAGACCTTGCAGCGCGGATCGCCCGCGCCCGACGACCACCACTTGTGGCCGTCGATGACATAACCGTCGCCGTCGCGCACGATGCTGCAACGGATGTTGGTCGCATCCGACGATGCGACCTCCTGCTCCGTCATCAGGAACGCCGAGCGGATTTCGCCCCGCAACAGCGGTTCCGAGCCATTGGGCCTTTTGCGCATCGGTGCCATAGCGCTCGATGGTCTCCATGTTGCCGATGTCGGGCGCGCTGCAGTTGAACACTTCCGGCGCCCACTGCACGCGGCCCATGATTTCGCAGAGCGGCGCGTATTCGAGATTCGTCAGACCAGCGCCGCGTCCGGAGGCAGGCACAGGAAGAGATTCCAGAGTCCTTCGGCGCGCGCCTTTTCTTTCAACCCTTCGATGAGACGCGTCGGAATCCAGGCGTTGCCCGCCGCGCGATTCGCCACGATTTCCTCGCCGAAAGCGCGTTCGTTCGGGTAGATGTGCGCGCCGAAGAACGCCAGCAGCTTCTCGCGCAGCACCTGCACCTTGGGCATGTAATCGAAATTCATCCTCTGTCTCCCCTCATTTCGCCACTTTCTGCGCGTACCGCCAGGCGAGCTCGGCCATCGGACGCGCGCGCCGTCCGGCATCGACGGCTTGCGCGCGATCGTCTGACGCAGAGGCGCCGCGCCCGCCATCGGCGGATACTGATTGTGGCCTTCGCGCATCGCGTCGGCGACGGCATCGACGATGCGCGCATCGCAATCGAAGTCGGGGAAACCCTGGCCGAGATTCACCGCGCCTTTCTGCGCGGCGAGGGCGCTCATCACGGTGAAGATGGTCGTGCCCACATTGGGCAGGCGCGACGAGAAGGCAGGCTCGGGCGGTGTCGAAGGCAATTCGTGCGTGGCGTTCATGGTCATGTGGGTGTGGATGGTGCCGACGGTGCGTTCAGCACGCTATTTTAAGGCAGCGTCAGCCGGTGGCCACGGGCGCGACCGCATGCGCCTCGAGTTCGGTCACGAAAGGTCGCGGCTCCGCGATGCGAAACGCGAAATCGCGCACGACCCGGCGCGCGAGCTTGAGCACCGCGCGATCTTTCGAAACGAGCCAGTCGGCGCCTGACGCGTGCGCGAGTTCGAGAAACTTCTGATCGTCGCGATCGCGACATTTGGGCAGCAGGCGTTCGTCCTTGGGCAGCGTCGCGGCGACGAGCGTCGAAAGTCGCGCGACGGTCGCGAGCGTCGCCATCCTGTCGACGTCCATCCGCACGAACTGCGGATAGTCGAGCACGCGCGTGAGTTCCCTGAGGCAGCGCGAATCGATCAGTGTTCCGAGCGTGCGCGCTTCCAGGGCCGCGTGGATCGGGCGCGTGGCGGGATCGTCGAAGACCAGAATGTCGATCCAGACATTCGAATCGAGCACAACGCGCAGCGGCGCGGCGGAATTGTCCATTCGATACAATCGGGGGTTTATGCCAATGATCGCCGGCGGCGTGCCGGCGAGCCTCCATGATAATCGTTCTCTCGCCCGCCAAATCGCTCGACTACGAGACGCCCGCCCATGTCAGGAAGCACACGCTGCCTCAGTTCGTCGATGACGCCGCCGAACTGATCGACGGTTTGCGCGAACTGTCGTCGCAGCAGATCGGCGGCATGATGGGCATTTCCGATCAGCTCGCGACCCTGAATTTTCAACGCTACGCGGAGTGGTCGAGGACCTTCGACCAGCACAATTCCAAGCAGGCGGTGCTCGCCTTCAACGGCGACGTGTATGAAGACTTCTCGGCGAAAACGCTTTCGGCGAGCGATCTCGATTTCGCGCAGAATCACGTGCGCGTGCTGTCGGGGCTCTACGGCCTGTTGCGGCCGCTCGATCTGCTGCAGCCGTATCGGCTGGAGATGGGCACGAAATTTCCCAACGCGCGGCAAGGATCTGTACGCGTTCTGGGGCGAGCGCATCACCGCGGCGCTCGACGAGCAACTGAAGAAACAGCGCGGCGCGCGCGTGCTGGTGAATTGCGCGTCGGAGGAGTATTTCAAGTCGGTCAAGCCGAAGCTGCTCTCGGCCCCGGTCGTCTCGCCCGTGTTCGAGGACTGGAAGGGCGGCCGCTACAAGATCATCAGCTTTCATGCGAAGCGTGTGCGGGGCCTAATAGCGCGCTATGCGGTCGAGAACCGCATCGACGAGCCGGAAGCGCTCAAGGGCTTCGACAGCGAAGGCTACAGGTTCGATGCAAAGGCGTCGAACGATACGACCTACGTATTTCGCCGCCGGATCGCGGACTGAAGACGCGCGAATACGAAAGCAAGCAAGGAAACGACGATGACTCTCTCCATTTCAAGCAATTTCGATGCGGGCGCGATCGAGGTCCTCAACGCCGACGATCCCGCCGACATCCGCCTGCGCGTTCGTCCCGACACGCACGCGGACTTCGCGCAATGGTTCTACTTCTGCGTGTCCGGCGCGCGCGGCGAGCGCCTCGTGATGACGTTCGAGAACGCGGCGCAATGCGCGTTTCCGGAAGGCTGGCGCGATTACGAGGCGGTTGCGAGCTACGACCGCGTGAACTGGTTCCGTGTGTCGACGGAATACGACGGGCAGGTGATGAAGATCGACCACACGCCCGATTTCGACCGCATCTACTACGCGTACTTCGAGCCGTACAGCGAGGAGCGCCATGCGGAATTTCTCGGCGCGATCCAGCAGTTGCCGCACGCGATGCTGACCGAGCTCGGCAGCACGGTGCAGGGCCGGCCGATGTCGCTCCTCACGCTCGGCTTTCCGGACTTCGGCGACGCCGAACCGAAGAAGAACGTGTGGATCATCGCGCGTCAGCATCCGGGCGAGACGATGGCGGAGTGGTTCGTCGAAGGGCTCGTGAAGCGTCTCGCGGGCTTCGGCGACTGGGCGGGCGACCCGGTCGCGCGTTCGCTCTTCGAGCGGGCCGTGTTCCATATCGTGCCGAACATGAATCCGGACGGCAGCGCGCTCGGCAACCTGCGCATCAACGCCGCGGGCGCGAACCTGAATCGCGAGTGGATGGAGCCGAGCGCGGAGCGCAGTCCCGAAGTGCTCGTCGTGCGCGAGGCGATTGCGGAGATCGGCTGCGATCTGTTCTTCGATATCCACGGCGATGAGGCGATTCCGTACGTGTTCGTCGCGGGCTCGGAAATGTTGCCGGGCTTCACGGAGCAGCAGGCGAAGGAGCAGAAGGCGTTCGTCGAGTTCTTCAAGCAGGCGAGCCCGGATTTCCAGGACGTGCACGGCTACGAGGCGAGCAAGTATCAGACGGATGCGCTCAAGCTCGCGTCGAAGTACATCGGCAACGAGTACAAGTGCCTGTCGCTCACGCTCGAGATGCCGTTCAAGGACAACGCCAATCTGCCTGACGAGAGCGTGGGCTGGAGCGGCGCGCGCAGTGCAGCGCTCGGCGCGTCGCTGCTCCAGGCGATCCTGTGGCATTTGCAGACCTTTGCCGCGTGAGGGGCTTGCTGCGGAAGAGTTGAGCGTGCGTCGCCTTCGCGCAACGCGGACGCAAAAAGGGCGTAGCCGCATTGGGTGGCCACGCCTTTTCTCGTTGACCGCGTCTCGGACGCCGGAAAGTCCGGCTCAGTGCTTCTTGCTCGTCTTCTTCGTCGACTTGGACCCGCTGCCGGATTTTCCCGACGACCTGGTTTTTGCGCCGTGCTTGGCCTTCGTGCTGCGCGTGGAGTGCGATTGCGCGCGCAAGGGCGGCACCGGATCGTTCCATCCGAACGCGAGCATCTGGCTGCCGACATAGCCGCAGCGGAACTTGAGCGGAGTGGGATCGCGCTCGTTGCTCTTCGGCATGCCTTGCCCTTCGACGGTCACGACATTGTCCACTTTGATGCGCTGCTTCTTCTCGTCGAACGAATCGTTCCACGATTCGATCGTGGCATGAGCGGGGTCGAAGGATGCGGGCGGGAACTCGACGTGATCGAAGGCCGTCGCCGTGCTGGCGATGAAGTTGCCATGCGCGGCGCAGTCCGCTACCAGCGGATTGGCGTTGAAATCGGTAACGAAGTGGTGAATCAGTTCGTTGCGCTCGTCGAGCGAATCGGCAAAAGCGGACACCGCGCATGCCAACGACGCGCATACCGCCAACCGACCGACGAGCCGCAGGAGCCGGCGCGGTGCGTAGTTACTATCCATCAAGTCTGGCGCTAAGAAGACACGGGCAAAGTAAGATGCGCCGGTGTGGAAGGAGTTCAATCTTATCGCACCTTGCGCGCGTTTCCATCGCCCGCAGTCCGATATCCGGCGGCCGCGGCTGCACGCGCCTGATGTCCGTCGAGTGATTCAGACGCGCGGACCGCGATCCAGGCGGTAGCGGTGCACGTCATAAGTGGTGATCCACGCGGGCTTGTACACCGTGATCAGGATGGTCAGCAGACCCGTGAAGAGCGCCTCGCCTGCGCCGAGCAGGAGGGAGCTTCGCGTGAACGCCGCGGGCACGACGATCGGGCCGCCGGCGAGCGCCATCTCGAGCAGCACGGTCGCGCCGCAGGCAGCGGCGACCGCGGCGGCGGAAGCGACGAATCCGTGCCCCATAATGAACGTGAAGAGATTGCGCGGCAACCAGGCGTTGCTCAGACGTTGCAGCAGCGTCGAAACCGCGACAGGCAGCGCGCCGAACAATAGATATGTGGTGTGGTCGCCACCGAGAGCCATGAGGCATCGAGCACGACGGCGGCGAGGCCGGTGGTCGCTGCCGTGCCGATGAGCGCGAGCCGCCAGTCGAATAGCCTAACCATGAGCGCATGAGCGTCGCGCCCAGCAGATGGATCACGGGCCCGTCGTCGAACCACGTATTGCACGCCCAAAGCACCGTGACTGCGACGACGATACCGAGCCATACGTGCGCAGCGTGGCGTCCTGCAGCCGCGTGAAGGGGCGCTGCAGCAGCGCGAGCGCGAGCAGTCCCGCGGCGGCGATCCAGCTGCCGACGGTAAGCCAAAGCGGAAGCGGTGTGTAGGTAGAAAAACCCCATGCCTTGCATATTACTCGTTGCACGTAAAACCGTGTGCGCAAAGGTCGGACCCGTTCGCCCGGTTTATTGCTAGAAAGATGATTCCGGCTCGGCCGCGATCGGCAAGGATGCCGTGTCGTTGTCGAGAAGCGAGGGGTAGCGCTTGCGCGATCGTCGCAGCGGAATGATTCCCGGCTGGCCCGATACGACGCGTGCCGGCGGCTCTTCGCCGCTGCGCAGAATCTCGAGATGGGAATTCTGCACGCCGTTGTAGATCGCCACCGCGGCGGCGCGATTCGTCGTGCCCAGCTGCTGGAAGATGCTTGCAAGGTGGATTTTCACCGTACCTTCGCTGATGCCGAGCGTCTTCGCGATCATCTTGTTGGTGCTTCCCATATGCACGCAACGCATGATCTGCTGCTGCCGCGGCGAGAGCGTGGGATGATGGCGCGCCTTGAGACGCAGCTTCACGCCGTCCTGGGTGCGACGGGCGGTGAGTTCGCGCGTGAGTTCGGGGTCGACGATGTCGGCCGGAATGTAGTGTCCGCCGACGAGCACCATTTCGAGCGCGCAAAGAATCAGGATGGGATCAAGCGCGCGCGCGGCACCACGCCCATCGCGCCGGCGTTCATCAGCGCGTACACCAGGGCCGCGCCGCAGCGGTTGACCATGACGGCGGCCGGGATGCGAGGGACGTCGTCCAGCAGGTTCTGTAAGTCGCCGGTGCGCAGGTCGGGCGCCCAGTCGATCACGATCATGTCGGGGATGGAGCGCTTCAAGGCCGAGCGGGCATGTCTCCAGTCCTTCGCCTCGGTGAATTGCGCTTGACGCGCGATACGGCGCAGCAATGTTTTCAGGTCCGCGCGGCGCTCCGCATCGGAACCAATGATGTTGATTTTCATGCTTGACCTCTTGTCAGAACACCCGGACGGGCCCTCCGCGCCGGGAATCGTTGCTGCCGGACTTGCCGGCGTCACGGCAATATTGACAAATTTGAGGTGATTGCGCCCCCTGTCCGAATGGAATAGACACAAGTACACAAAAAACCCCGCGCGAGGCGGGGTTCGTTCGATGTGGACGAGGCTTTCGCGCCGTTTTTCAGTGGAAGTGAGGCTGCGCCGGCTCCGCGTCCTCGGGCATTTCCGCGTGCACGATTTCGCCGAGCGGATCCGCATAGAGCGGCACGCCGCAATCGTCGCAGAATTCGGGCTCGAAGCGGCCCGCGTGACGACGCACGTCCGACACGCCCGCCTTCTTCAGCAATTCGACGATTTCCTCGACCGGGCCATTCGTGCCTTCGAGGTCGGCCGTGTCCTCGTCCATGCCGAGTTCCCTGCCGTAGAGCGGCCAGACGACGCCGTAGATCACGTCATTGCTGCCGCGGCGCGTGAAGCCGATGCGGTATTCGTCGATGCGCCTCTTGCCGAACTCCGCGATGACCGCGCGCAGATCCTGCGGCGCGGTGCCGAGGGTGTCGAACAGATAACGCACGGCGGTCCGCACCGTGTGCGGGCGAACCTGCTCGTCGGCATCGCGGCAGGCCGAATAGTAGGCGTCGGGCAGCAAGCACTCGAATTCACAGCCCGGAAGAATGGTCGCGAAGCTCGGACCGCCTTGGGCGGCCCACTGTTCGAGGCATTGTCCCCGTTCGACGCGACTGCCGTTCTCGTCCTCTTGCCAGCGGAAGAACGCCGCGCCCTTCGGCACGACGGCCAGCGCCAGGAGGAAACGAGGATCGGCGAGGATCGGCGACGTTTCCGGAAGATCCGACAGGTTCAGGCGTGCCGACGCACCGCCCAGGGCGGTTTGCAGCAGCTGCTGCGCGAGGCGCGCCGTATCGACGTGATGCCGCGGCAACTGGTCGATGCTATAGAGATAGGGTGCGACGGCCACGCGCGTGCACGCCGCGAGAATATGGGTCTGCATCTGAGTGCGCAGCGCATCGACGGCATCGCTTTTCAGCGTGCCCGACGGAATCGCGTAGCGCGTCCAGGCGAGCACGGGCGCGGCGATCAGAAGCGCCTCGTAGGGTGCGCCATCGATGTCGATCGTGAACGATTCGCTGTGCGTCTCGGCCATGTCGGCGAGCGCGCCGTAGGCGTCGGCGTGATTCTGCTGAAGATGATCGAGTGCGGCATCGAGCGTCGTCTGGTTGCCGTTGCGCACGAGCTTGGCAATGAGTGCGTCGAGACGGGCTTCCCAGAAGCGGTCCTCGACGCGGCTGCCGGACGCGAAGAGCGCGAGGGAGAGGCTGACGAGCTTGTCGGCGTCCGGGAGGGTACGTTTTGCGATTCGCGAGCGCATAGGGTTATTAGAGTGAATGATGCGGTGAACTGTTGATTATAGTCTATAGTCTGGACTTGCCCCCGCATAACCGGACAGCCGGTCCCGCTTAGGTTGGAGGATTTGCTTGCCGATGAAACTCGCGCGGCGAGCGGTATTTAAGGGCGCTATGCGGGTGTGACTCGTTATCGTGGTCGAACGCGATGGCCAGATTTTGCAGCGCCGTCCTGGCGTCGGGTTTCGGCATCCACGAAACGTAATCACGCTTTATCGTTTCGTAATCACGCTTTATCGTTTTAACGAAGCTCTCGGCCATCCCGTTGCTTTGCGGACTTCTGATGGGTGTCGTTACTGGCTTCAGTCCGATTTTTCGAGAGAACTTCAATGTGTCATCGGCAATGTAGCAGGAACCATCGCCGCTTAACCACTCGACTTCCCTGTCGGCCTTCAACGCGCCGGTGAAGCGGTTCTCGACGGCTTGAAGCATGACGTCACGCACCATATCGCCAGTGTAACCGCCTGTGCTCGCGGCCCAACTCATGGCTTCGCGGTCGCAACAGTCGAGTGCGAAGACGACACGCAATGGGACACCGGCATCGCAGCGGAATTCGAAGCCATCCGAGCACCAGCGCATGTTGCTGCTATCCACCGCGACCTTGCCGTCATGCCGACGCGTAGACGAGGCGTGCCGAGGGCGATGTTCAAGCAGCAGGCCGTGGCGACGCATCACGCGATACACGCGCTTTGCATTTACTCGCGGTTGAGCCAGCATGTCCCGGCTTCGCCTCAGCAACGCCCAAGCACCTCGGTATCCATACGTCGGCGCGTCGCCTAACAACTCATGAAGTTCGGCGACAAGCGCCGTGTCGTCGAGCACGGGCATCTTGCGCCGGTCGACCCAGTCAGCCGGCCGCTTCGACTTGACTGCGAGATTCGAGCGCGACACCCCCAGGACTTATAGGCTCCCGTCCTGATAGAGCTTGCGCCAGCCGAAGACTTGGTTGGCATTCACTTGATGTCGGCGAGCGACGCCAGAGACCGTTGCACCGGGCTCGAAGTCTCGCGAACTATCGCTATTGCGCTGCGTCATTGAATTAGCACCCTGTCTGTGTTCAGATACAGGTCATGGGTCAAAATGAACCTGACAGATATCGAACGTGAGCAACTGTTGTCGGCGGCGCGCAGCCGAACGGTGCGTGCGGCGGACGTGCGACGCGCAAAGTTGATCCTGATGCTCGAGGACGGCGAATCGCGCGACAGTATCATGCGCACACTGGGTTGCGATTCGCGCTTCATCGCACGCTGGTCGGGGCGCTTCCTCAGCGAGCGACTAGCCGGCATGTACGCCCGGCACCGCGGGCGGGCGCCTACGCAGCCACCGGCCAAACTGGAAGCGCGGGTGCTCAAGTGCACCCTCAAGCACAAACCCGCCGACGGTTCGACACACTGGAGTAGCTACAAGCTCGCAGCAGAACTCGGCGACGTATCGGTCTCGGCCGTGCAGCGCATCTGGCGCAAGCACGGCATCAAGCCGCAGGCAGTTGGAGCGGCACATGGTCTCCAACGACCCGGACTTCGAGACCAAGGCAGCCGACGTGATCGGGCTGTACCTGAACCCGCCGGCGCACGCAGCGGTGTTCTGCGTGGACGAGAAGACCGCC
>LFKV01000029.1 GCA_001189345.1 Candidatus Paraburkholderia kirkii | reverse complement strand
GTGCTTGAGGTGCACTTGAGCACCCGCGCTTCCAGTTTGGCCGGTGGCTGCGTAGGCGCCCGCCCGCGGTGCCGGGCGTACATGCCGGCTAGTCGCTCGCTGAGGAAGCGCCCCGACCAGCGTGCGATGAAGCGCGAATCGCAACCCAGTGTGCGCATGATACTGTCGCGCGATTCGCCGTCCTCGAGCATCAGGATCAACTTTGCGCGTCGCACGTCCGCCGCACGCACCGTTCGGCTGCGCGCCGCCGACAACAGTTGCTCACGTTCGATATCTGTCAGGTTCATTTTGACCCATGACCTGTATCTGAACACAGACAGGGTGCTAATTCAATGACGCAGCGCAGTAGTAGACAAGCACAGGCCAGCGATTCAACGAGTACTGGATCGCCTTGGTGGTGTCCGATTTCGCGGAGAGTGTGAGAATCGTCGCTTCGAACCACCGCTTCATATCCTCAAGCAGCGGCACCGCCTGCGTCTGGCGAACTCGCAGCCGTTCCCCCGGAGGCTTGCCGTGAATGTGTTCCTCTATGCCATAGAGCGCGCCAAAGCGCTCGAGTGCTTCGTTGGTAATCGACGACGGTCGCACAGCGTGCAGATCGTGCAGCTTTCGACGTGCATGTGCCAGGCACGCAGCTTCCCGGATCTGACCACCGGCGTAGAGTTCCGCGTAGCCGGCAAACGCGTCAGCCTGCAGTACGCCCTTGAAGCTGGCAAGGTGTCGCTGCGGATGTTCGCCGCGACGATCCGGTGTATCAGCGAACCAGACTGCTGGAGCCTCAGTCGAACCACTGGGCCAATCATCGCGCACATATAGATCCATTGCAACAGTTTACGACTGTCTGCTGCACGCGGATCATCAGGTAACTGACGTTTACAAAGCGCTGCGCGGGCGTGCTGCCTCGATCGGTTCGCGCCAGTCAAACCCTTCGAGAAGCAGCGCCAGTTGAGCCGTTGTCAGCGCCACAACACCAGTGTCAGCACGTGGCCATGCAAAACGTCCTTTCTCAAGGCGCTTTGCAAACGGACATAGGCCGCCATCGCTCCAGTACAACGCCTTCATAAGGTCACCACGGCGCCCTCTGAAGATAAAAACCTGGCCACCGTACGGATCCTTCTCAAGCACTGTCTGCACCTTCGCTGCAAGCGCATTAAAGCCGGATCACATGTCAGTGACGCCTGCGGCGATCCAGATCCGCGTATTTGCAGGCAGGCCGATCATCAGAGAAGCCGCTCGAGTACCAGGCGCAAGATCGTCGCGTCGGGCGTGCCTTCTATCCGGACGGAAGTATTGCCGTGCTGAAGCTCAATCCTGCCGCTCGTAGTAACTGGAGCGGCCTGCACAACTTCGTCGAATCCGGCAGATGGTCAGTTGCCCGATCGGGCTGAACATCGACAACAACAGGCAACATGGCCTGCGTCTGAGCATCTTCGACCAGCAGGCCCTGCGCGTACAGTTTGCGCCACGCCCATACCTGGTTGGCATTGACGTTATTGTCGCGGGCGACCCGAGCGACCGAGGCTCCTGGTTCAAATGTCTGCTCGACGACCGTTCGTTTCCATTCCAACGGATGCCGCCGGTTCTGGCGCTTGGCCGGCAATTCGACTGTCTGAGACATTGTGTCCATTCTCCGCAGTTCGTGGACACTGTCGGTCAATCGTGTCCGTTGCGGCTGATGATTGCATCTTCTACCTAGAACGAGACAACGGTATAGATCGAGCGCTTACGCCAGCTTCGAGCGCGTCGAGATGCGCTTCGCGCTCCTGGTGCCGCGCGCCGGTTTCCGCAATACCCATCGCCTCGAAGCAGCTCAGTTGCGTGAGCGATTCGCCGAGCGTGCCGCGCCAGGCCGCGAGATCGCGCATGAGGCTCATGGAACGCAGCGTGCGCGCATCGCTTCCGCGCAGATCGCCGATTCGTTCGCACGCGACGAAGGCGTTCGCGCCGAGCGCAGCCAGCACCACGGCGATGTTGACGAGCAAACCCCTGGAGAGGAATCGAGTCATGAGCAGCGGGCGTAATCCTTTGGTACGCGTCGGAAGCTCATCGAGGGGTGCGCCTCCACGCGAATGCGCGGCGTGGAACGCGTCCACGTCGCGATTGATGGATAACGGCCAATAACGGTATCGATGGCCCGGGGTTTAGGGCCCGCCGTCAAATAATCTGATTAAAGCGCCCGCTTAACGTTTGCGGGGGCTTCGACCCGTCACTCGGCGAAGCCGAACTCGCGCATCGCGGGCAGGAAGTCGTGGTTGACCTTGTCCGTGTTGCGCGAGAGTTTCGCGAGCGCATACCGCTGGAAGCGGTCGAGCTTTCCCCCAGCGCGAGAGGCTCGGCGCGCTCACGCCGCACAGGCTGCTCTGGCGGATCACGGTCTCGGGCACGGCGTCGGCGTGCGCCCAGACCGGATCGGGGTCGCGCTCGATCCGCTCGGGCGCGGCGTTCGCGTGGGTCTTCATCATCTCTTCGAGCGCGAGGTCGAAGTTCTTCTCGAGATCGGCATCGTCCTCGACAGGAAAGCGCGCGAGGAGCACGCGATCGTCGTAGTGAAGCTGCTGCCACTGGTCGAGCGTGATGCGCATGCCGAAACGATCGAGGTTGAAGCGCACGGCAAGCGGAATGAAAGTCAGATTGTCCGAGGATTCAACTTCGAATCCGAAGAGACGAGCGGCGTCGTAGAGTCCCATAACGAAAGCCTCGTTGGATTGAGGGAGGTGCGCGGCGCGCATCGCCACCTTAAGTTATTGTAGTTATTGTAGTTATTGTAGTTATTGTAGTTATTGTAGTTATTGTAGTTATTGTAGTTATTGTAGTTATTGTAGGGCCTTGGATCTGGCGGGAACCATTGCAATCAAGCCGCTGATCGAGCATATCAAGCCGCTGATCGAGCATATTGCTCGCGAACAGCAAGAATACGCAGCAAGCTACGTACCCGACTTTACTCGAAACAGGCAGTCAGGAGCAGCAAAGTGAACCGACTCGAAACCGACGACCAGCCCGGCTTCGTCGAGCGCCTGGTGCGCAGGCATCGCAGAAGCGAAAGCGCCGTCGTCGCGGACAACGTGGGTCAGGAATGGCCCGTCGCGCTCGTTTTCAACGGCATTTCGCACGCCGTGATGATGTGCACGCCGCGCGATCTCGAAGCGTTCGCCGTGGGCTTCTCGCTGACCGAGGGCATCGTCGGGCGTGGCAGCGACATCCACGACATCGAGGTCTACTTTCACGATGACGGTGTCGTATTGCCGCATGCCGAAGTGCATCTGCAGATCGTGCAGCAGGCTTTCCTGTCGCTGAAGGACAAGCGACGCGCGCTCGCCGGGCGCACCGGCTGCGGCGTGTGCGGAATCGAGAACATCGAATTGCTCGATCTTCAGCCGGAAACCGTGCCCGACACCGGCTTTCTCGCGCGCCTCGCGCCCGATGCGATCGAATGCGCCGCGCGAATTGCCGGCGCATCAGCAATTGACGAAGCTGACGGGCGGCTTGCACGCCGCCGCCTGGTGCGACGAAACCGGCGCGGTGCGCCACGCCTTCGAGGACGTCGGGCGGCACAATGCGCTCGACAAGCTCATCGGCCAGCTGATCCTGCAACGCGAGGACACGACGCAAGGCTTCGTGTTCCTGTCGAGCCGCGCGACCTATGAACTCGTGCGCAAGTCGGCGCGCGTCGGCGTACCGATGGTCGCGACCCATTTCCGCGCCGACCTCGCTCGCCATCGCGATCGCCAGGCAGGCGGGCCTGCGGCTCGTCAGCTTCGCGCGCGAAAACAGCTTCGTCGAATACGACGTCGACTGAAGCCGCTTACTCGAACTTGCCGAAGTCCGGCTTGCACTTCTCGAAGAACGCCTGAAACGCTTCGCGCGCCTCGGGGGCAACCAGCATTCGCGCGAAGTGCGCGGCTTCGTCTTCCATGCGCGCGGCCACTTCGTTCGCCTGCGCGCCCTTCATCAGCGACTTGGTCACGCGTAGCGACGAGGCCGGCAGCAGCGCCAGCCGCTTCGCCTTCTCGAACGCGTAGGCGTCGAGTTCGTCCGCATCGACCGCGCCGTTCACGAAGCCCATGCCGATCGCTTCGTTCACGTCGAACGCCTCGCCCAGCAGGAGCTTTTCCGCCGCGCGCTGATAGCCCGCCGTGCGCGGCAGCAAAAGACTCGACGCCGCCTCCGGGCACAAGCCGAGCTGCACGAAAGGCATCGAGAATTTCGCGTTCGGGCTCGCGTAGACGATGTCGCAGTGCAACAGCATCGTCGTGCCGATGCCCACCGCCGCGCCCTTCAACGCCGCCACGATCGGCTTCGGAAATCCGCCGAGGCGCCGCAGGAACTGGAACACCGGCGCGTCGAGCCCCTTGGGCGGATCGTTTAGGAAGTCGTCGAGATCATTGCCCGCGCTGAACGTGCCGCCGTTGCCGCGAATCAGCACGGCGCGCACGCTCGGGTCCATTTCGGCTTCGTAAAGGCCGTCGGCCATTTCCTGATACATCGCCGCCGTGATCGCGTTCTTCTTCTCCGGACGATCGAGCACGATGCTCAGGACGCCGTCCGCGCGTTCGATCTGAATCTCCATCCGCTGTCTCCTTCATGCCGGTCCGCAAGCGACGACGCCCGCGGACCATCCGCGGTCAAAGCCGCTCGATGATGCCCGCCGCGCCCATGCCGGTACCGACGCACATCGTCACCATGCCGTACTTCAGGTTGCGCCGGCGCAAGCCGTGCACGACTGTCGACGCCCGAATCGCGCCCGTCGCGCCGAGCGGATGGCCGAGCGCGATCGCGCCGCCGAGCGGATTGACCTTCGACGCATCGAGCCCGAGGTCGTTGATCACGGCGAGCGATTGCGCCGCGAACGCTTCGTTGAGCTCGATCCAGTCGAGGTCGTCCTGCTTCAGGCCGGGGGCCTTCAGCGCGGCCGGAATCGCTTCCTTCGGCCCGATGCCCATGATCTCCGGCGGCACGCCCCGCACCGCTAAGCTCACGAAGCGCGCGAGCGGCGTCAGGTCGAACTGTTTGAGCACCTTCTCCGACACGACGATCAGCGCGCCCGCGCCGTCCGAGGTCTGCGAGCTGTTGCCCGCCGTGACCGAGCCCTTGTTCGCGAACACCGGCCACAGCTTCGCCAGACCTTCGATGGAGGTATCCGCGCGCGGGCCTTCGTCGAGCGCGATTTCGCGCGCGTTCACGCGCACTTCGCCGGTCGCGAGATCGGGAAAGCGCTCGTTGAGCGTATAGGCGGCGATTTCATCGGCGAATTCGCCCGCCTGTTGCGCCGCCAGGGCCTTGCGATGCGACTCGACCGCGAACGCGTCCTGCGCCTCGCGGCTCACTTTCCAGCGCTCCGCGACTTTCTCCGCCGTCAGACCCATGCCATACGCGATGCCGACGTCTTCATTGCGATCGAAGATATGCGGCGACAGCGACGGCTTGTTGCCCATCATCGGCACCATGCTCATCGATTCGCATCCGCCGGCGATCATCGCCTCGGCTTCGCCGACGCGAATGCGGTCCGCGGCCATCGCGAGCGCCGTCAGGCCCGATGCGCAGAAGCGGTTCACCGTCACGCCGCCGACGGTATTCGGCAAGCCGGACAGCAACGCGCCCATGCGCGCGACGTTCAGTCCCTGCTCGGCTTCGGGAATCGCGCAGCCGACGATCGCGTCCTCGATCACGCTCGTGTCGAGCCCCGGTACTTGCGCGACGGCCGATCTGATCGCGTGAACGAGCAGTTCGTCCGGGCGCGTGTTCCTGAACACGCCGCGCGGCGCCTTGCCGATCGGCGTGCGGCTCGCGGCGACGATATATGCGTCTTGCAGTTGTTTGCTCATATGTGTCGACTCCAATGTGTCGCGCGCTTCAGTTGCGAACCGGCTTGCCGGTCTGCAACATGCCCATGATTCGCTCTTGCGTCTTCTGCGTGCCGAGCAGTTCGACGAACGTGCGGCGCTCGAGCGCCAGCAGCCATTCCTCGTCGACGAGACTGCCCGCTTCGACATCGCCGCCGCATACCGCCTCTGCGATGCGGCTCGCGATCAGATAATCGTGATCGCTGATGAAGCGCCCGTCGCGCAGGTTCACGAGCGACGCCTTGATCGTCGAGATCGCCGAGCGGCCGGCGACCGGCACCTGCTTCGCGCGCAGTGGCGGACGATACCCCGATGCGGCGAGCGCGCGCGCTTCGTTCTGCGCGATGTCGAGCAGTTCGTGCACGTTGAAGACGATCGTGTCGGACGGCTTCAGATAGCCCATCGCGCGGGCATCGAATGCGGAGGACGAGACCTTCGCCATCGCCGCGTTCTCGAAGGACTTCTGCAGGAACTTGAGCAGATCGCTCGTCGCGTTGACGGCGCTTGCCGCCTCCGCCGCGCGCAACGCCGCTTCCTTCAGACCGCCGCCTGCGGGCACCAGGCCGACGCCCACTTCAACGAAGCCGATATAGCTCTCGACATGCGCGACGCGCTTCGCCGAATGCAGCAGCAATTCGCAGCCGCCGCCGAGCGCGATGCCCGACACCGCCGACACCACCGGCACGTTCGCGTACTTCATGCGCAGCATGCCTTGCTGGAACTTTTTCACGAACGGCTCGATGCCCTTCGCGCCGCCTATCATGAACGCGGGCATGGCTTCCTCGAGATTCGCGCCCGCCGAGAACGGGCCGCCCGGCGCGCCGAGCTGCAGCGACGTCGGCTGCCAGATCACGACGCCGCGGTACGCCTTCTCCGCGAGCTCGATGGCTTGCGTGAGCCCGTCGATCACGCCCGGGCCGATGGTGTTCATCTTCGTCTTGAACGAGACGATGACGACATCGTCCTCCTCCTGATCGAGCCAGGCGCGCACGCTGTCGGTCTCGAAGAGCGTCTTGCCGAAGGTCTTCGGGTCGGCGCCCGTCTCACCGACGAGCGGCGCGCGGAACACCTGCTTCCCGTAGACCGGCAGCGTGGAGCGCGGCACGAAGCGGCGTTCGCCCGGCGACCACGATCCTTCTTCGGCATGCACGCCGTTCTTCTCGGCGACCGGTCCGTCGAGCACCCACGCGGGCAGCGGCGCATTCGAAAACGCCTTGCCGGCGTCGATATCTTCCTGCACCCACTTCGCGGTCTGCTGCCAGCCCGCCGCCTGCCAGCTTTCGAACGGCCCCTGATTCCAGCCGAAGCCCCAGCGGATCGCGAGATCGACGTCGCGCGCGTTATCCGCGATCGACGCCAGATGCACGGCGATGTAGTGGAACACGTCGCGGAAGATCGCCCAGAGGAATTGCGCCCGCTTGTTGTCCGTTTCGCGCAGCAGCTTGAAGCGCTCGGCGGGCGGACGCTTCAGGATGCGGCCGATGATCTCGTCGGCTTTCGCGCCGCCGTCGACGTACTGCGCGGTCTTCGGGTCGAGCACCTTAATCGCCTTTCCTTCCTTGCGATAGAAGCCGGCGCCGGTCTTCTGACCGAGCGCGCCGTTCCCGACCAGCGCTTCGAGCACCGGCGGCGTCTTGTAGACGGAGAAGAACGGATCGTCGGACAGGTTGTCCTGCATCGTCCTGATGACATGCGCCATCGTGTCGAGACCGACGACGTCCGCCGTGCGGAAGGTCGCGGACTTGGCGCGGCCGAAGCGCGAGCCGGTGAGATCGTCGACTTCGTCGAAGCTCAGGCCGAACTTTTCAGCCTCGGCGATGACGGCGAGAATCGAGAACACGCCGACGCGGTTGGCGATGAAGTTCGGCGTGTCCTTCGCGCGCACGACGCCTTTGCCGATCACGCTCGTCAGGAACGTCTCGAGCTGGTCGAGGATGTCGGGCGCGGTCGACGCCGTCGGAATCAGCTCGACCAGATGCATGTAGCGCGGCGGGTTGAAGAAGTGGACGCCGCAGAAGCGCGCTTTCAGTTCATCGGAGAAGCCGTTCGACAGTTCCGTGATCGAAAGGCCGGACGTATTGCTGGCGAAGATCGCGTGCGGCGCGATGTGCGGCGACACTTTCCTGTAGAGGTCGTGCTTCCAGTCCATGCGTTCGGCGATGGCCTCGATCACGAGATCGCATTCCTCCAGCTTCTCGATGTCGTCGTCGTAGTTCGCGGGCTCGATGTACTGTGCGTCGTCCTTCACGCCGAGCGGCGCGGGCGAAAGCTTCTTCAGATTCTCGATGGCTTTCAGCGCAATGCCGTTTTTCGGGCCTTCCTTGGCGGGAAGATCGAAGAGCAGGACGGACACGCGGGCATTGATGAGATGGGCGGCGATCTGCGCGCCCATTACGCCCGCGCCGAGCACGGCGACTTTGCGGATGTTGAGGGTGCTCACGGGTAAGCCTCCAGAGTTCATGTTTCTAAGTTCGATCTTGCGTGATGGTTGTTTGTTGGTTCGCTTGGGTTTTTGCCGGATCCCGTGTTCGTGGCGGTCTATTAGCACTGCCGCCCCGCACAGGGGCAGTGCTAATAGACCACTAAGAATGCAGGATTCCATGGAAGCACCAGCGCACCACCCCCAAAACCCCACGGCAAAAAAATCAGAAAAGCGCTTCGTCGTAATCCATCATCGGCTTGGCGCCCGCCCGAGCAGCCCGAATCGTCGAAGCCGTCTCAGGCAAGAGCTTGGCGAAATAAAACCGCGCAGTGGCGAGCTTCGCCTTGTAGAACGCATCGCCAGAAGCCCCCCGATCCAGCGCGACGCGCGCCATCCGCGCCCAGAAGTACGAAAACACCAGATGCCCGACAGTACGCAAATAAGGTACGGCCGCGGCGCCGACCTCGTCAGGATCCTGCATGGCCTTCATGCCGATCTCCATCGTGAGTTTCTGCACCTTCTCGCCGATATCCGCGAGCGGATTGATGAACTCCTGCATCTCCGGCTTCACGCCTTCGCTTTCGACGAAATCGGAAACCAGCTTGCCGAATCGCTTGAGCTTCGCCCCCATGTCGCCAAGGATCTTGCGGCCCAGCAAATCGAGCGCCTGAATCGAGTTCGTGCCCTCGTAGATCATGCTGATACGCGCATCGCGAACGTATTGCTCCATGCCCCATTCGGAGATGAAACCGTGGCCGCCGTAGATCTGCATCGCCATGTTGGTGCCCTCGAACGCGTTGTCCGTCAGGAACGCCTTGATGACCGGCGTGAGCAACGCCACGAAATCGCCGGCTTCGCGGCGCACCGCTTCGTCCGCGTGCGAAAGCTCCTTGTCGATGTTGAGCGCCGCCCAGTAAGCGAACGCCCGGCCCGCCTCAGCATACGCTTTCTGCGTGAGCAGCATGCGGCGCACGTCAGGATGCACGATGATCGGGTCGGCAGGCTTGTCCGGCGCCTTGGGGCCCGTGAGCGAGCGCATCTGCAGACGCTCCTTCGCGTACGCGAGCGAGTTCTGATACGCCACTTCCGTCAGGCCCAGACCCTGCATGCCGACGCCCAGACGCGCCGCGTTCACCATCACGAACATCGCGTTCAAGCCCTTGTTCGCCTCGCCGACGAGCCAGCCCTTCGCGCCGTCGAGATTCATCACGCAGGTCGCGTTGCCGTGAATGCCCATCTTGTGCTCGATCGAGCCGCACTTGATGCCGTTGCGCTCGCCGGGCACGCCGTTCGCATCCGGCACGAACTTCGGCACGATGAAAAGCGATATGCCCTTGGTGCCCATCGGCGCGCCCGGCAAACGCGCAAGCACGAGATGAACGATGTTCTCCGCCATGTCGTGCTCGCCGCTCGAAATGAAGATCTTCGTGCCGGTGAGCACGTACGAGCCGTCCGGGTTCGGCTCGGCCTTCGTGCGCAGAATGCCGAGGTCCGTTCCGCAATGCGGTTCGGTCAGGCACATCGTGCCGGTCCACTCGCCCGAGACCAGCTTCTGCAGATACGTCGACTTCTGCTCCGGCGTGCCGTGCGCATGCAGGCATTCGTAGGCGCCGTGCGACAGGCCGGGGTACATCGTCCAGGCCTGGTTCGCGGAGTTGAGCATCTCGTAGAGCGCGTTGTTGACGAACGCGGGCAAGCCCTGGCCGCCGAACTCGGGATCGCAGCCGAGCGCGGGCCAACCCGCCTCGACGTACTGGCGGTACGCTTCCCTGAAACCGGCGGGCGTCTTCACGACGCCACCGCCCTCGTAAGCACAGCCTTCACGGTCGCCGCTCTGGTTGAGCGGAAACACGACCTCCGAGCAGAACTTGCCGACCTCCTCGAGCACCTGATTGATAGTTTCCGCGTCGAGATCGGCATGCTTCGGCATGCTCTTCAGTTCGGCTTCGACGTTCAGCACTTCGTGCAGCACGAAGTGCATGTCGCGAAGGGGGGCGGCGTACTGTCCCATGAGTCTCTCCAGTTTCTTCAAGCTTCTCGGTTTCTTCAAGCTTCTCGCCGCACGCCGCCAAACCGCCTTCTTCGATCCGAACGGCGCCGCTAACGACTGTCGGTATGTTGCGAAGTCAGATTCGCCGCTGTGCTTGCACCGGCTCCCGCATCCGGGCCGGCTTTCGCATTCGACGTCTGATACGAAACGATCGTTTTTTCCAGCGCGTCCCGCGTCAGTTGCACGGCCTCCGGCAGATGCAGGAAGCGCGCGTCGTGATGCAGGCCGAGCGTAAAACTGTACAGCTCGAAGAGCATCAGATGCGGATCCGTCTCCGGCTTCAGATGCCCCTCGTCCTTCGACTGGCGGATCGCGCGCAACAGCGCATCGCGCCACATGCTCACGCGGTGCACGAGCTGCTCGCGCACCGCGCTCGCCGCGCGGTCGTCATACTCGACCGCACCGCTGATATAGATGCAACCCGTGGTCACCTCCTGGATGCGCTTCTCCATCCAGCGATTCATCATCGCGCGCAATCGCGGCAGGCCGCGTGCTTCACGCAGGCTCGGAAAGAACACTTCGTCCTCGAAGCGCCGATGGTACTCGCGCACCACCTCCAACTGCAAATCCTCGCGCGACCCGAAATGCGCAAACACACCGCTCTTGCTCATCTGCATCCGTTCGGCCAACAGGCCGATCGTCAGCCCTTCCAGCCCGTCCCGGCTCGCCAGTTCCAGCGCTGCGTCGAGAATCGCGGCCCGCGTCTGTTTGCCTTTTCGCATGATGTCCCTACCGTTCTTATGTGACCCGTAAAATAGAACGGCCATTCTATTATTGTGGCCGAACGCTGGTGAAACAAGCAAATTTTTAGATACGCGTTTCTAAAACGAGTGGGATGTCTATAGGATAAATCTCAACATTACCCGCAGCCATTGTCGCGTTTTATGTACAGACTGCCTGTAAGTGGCTGCCCGGATTCCCAGTTCGTGGGAGGGCTTGTGCGGAAAAGCAGCGGGCCAGTTATTTTTGCGCAATCGCTGTGGAATGGCAGGTTAATCGTACTGCCCGATGGTGATCATCTTCATCATCAGACGATACGTGTTGTAGGCAAGCCAGCTGGGCCGGCCCCCGCAAAAGCCGGACATGCGTGACGCTTGCCGCGCGTCAAACAAGGTGAGAGCAGCGCGTCAATCAGGATGAGAGTACTGGCGTTGTGGCAGCGGCTCCGGGCTACGCCCTCCACCGCTGCCGCAACGCCGCGCCGAAGAGTCCGTCCCGCTGCCGGGGTGCCTTGTCGGTGGTCGCGGTAAATCGGGTATGAACAGCTCTTCCATGTAGCGAAGGGAGGCTGAGTTGCCCGGCCGACACATCAACGACCATCAGATGAGGCTCTACATGAAGTACAGACTCAAGGAAGGACCAGCTCAAGCGGCTGCGCGCGCCGGGTTCAGCGCTGCCACGGGTTATCGCATCGATCAGGACCGGCGACTGCCATCGCAGAAGAAGGCACCACGTGCGCGCCGCCGTCCCGAGCTTCCGGGCAACGTGCGCCGCACACTGGAGCGCCGTATTCGCGACTGGCGCGCACTCCATGGCGAGGAGCATGACGTTATGTTCCGTCAGGTACACGAACCCGGTCGTCTCGGGTTGTCCGACTTCACCGAGATGGACAGCCTGGGCGTCACCGTGGCGGGTGTCGCGCTTGACCACCGCCTCTATCACTTCCGGCCGGCCTGCTCGGGCTTTGAGCACGCTCACGTCATTCTCGGCGGCGAGAGCTATGTCGCGCTGGCTGAAGGGCTGCAGAACGCCATCTGGGCACTCGGGGGCGCGCCACGCGAGCACCGCAGCGACAGCCTGTCGGCGGCGTTCCGCAATCTCGATGCCGACGCGCGCAAGGATCTGACCACGCGTTACGATGCACTGTGCGCCCACTACGGCATGCAGCCCACACGCAACAACCGTGGCGTTGCCCACGAGAACGGCGCCATCGAGAGCCCTCATGGCCACCTCAAGAGCGCAGTGCGTGATGCGTTGCTTCTGCGCGGCAGTCACGACTTCGACAATCTCGGTTCCTATCGCCGCTTCATCGACGAGATCGTCGGTCGAATCAACGCGCGTAATGGCAAACGCATTGAGCTCGAGCGGGCACTGCTTCAGCCGCTTCCGGTCCAGCGTACGTGCGACTACGAGGAAACGCGCGTTGACCTTCGATCGCCTGCTTGAGCAGCTACCGCAGCGCCAGGCATGCAGGACCATGATTGAACTGCTCAGCCTGGCCCACGAGCACAACTGCGAAGCGCAACTGGCCCAGGCGCTGCAGCAGAGTCTGGACGATGGACAGTTACCCGAGCTGGACGCACTGTGTTCGCGTTTCGAAGCGAAGCGCACGAACAGCATGCCGGAGGTGAACGTCCAGCTGGCACCGCTGAGCGACTACGAAGCCCTGCTTGACGACATGGCGACGGAGGTGACGGCATGGTCTCGACATCAACGCCACCCGCCTGTCGCTGCTGCTCAACGATTTGCGGCTGCCCGCCATCAAGCAGATCTGGTCCAGCTTTGCTGAGCGCTCCGACACGGAAGGATGGCCGGCAGCGCGCCTGCCGATGGCGCTGGCCGAACACGAGATCGCCGAGCGCGATCGACGCCGAATCGAACGTCACCTCAGGGACGCAAAGCTGCTGCCGGGCAAGACACTGGAGAACTTCAATTTCGACGCGGTGCCAATGGTGTCGCGCGCGCACGTCTCGGCGCTTTGCGCGGGCGACGGCTGGTTGCGTAACGGCACCAACCTGATTCTTCTAGGGCCTAGCGGAGGGGGCAAATCGTACCTGTCGTCGGCGATCGGACTGAGCCTGCTGGAGAAGGGCTGGAAGGTCTTCTTCGCTCGCACTACCGACCTCGTGCAACGGTTGCAGGTCGCGCGCCGCGAGCTCGCGCTGGAGTCCGCCGTCAACCGGCTGGATCGCTTCGACCTGGTCATCCTGGACGATTTCGCATATGTCAGCAAGGATCAGGCAGAGACGTCGGTGCTGTTCGAGCTCATCAGCGCCAGGTATGAGCGCCGTTCCCTTTGCATAACGGCCAACCAGCCGTTTGGCGCGAGAGCGTGTTACGCGGCACCAGGCCGGCGGCTTCCAGCAGCAGGCGGATCTGGCGGATTGAGCGACGCGGGTTCTCACGTTTGGCCGCGAGCACCGCGACCTGCACCGGCTCGGGCAGCTTCGAGCGGCCAGTATCGGTACGGGGCGCATCGGACAGGCCAGCCAGTCCATTGCGGCGCCACGCGTAATACCACGTCTGCAGGGTCTTCTCGCTGATGTGGCGCCGGCGTGAACCGGAAATGGCGTATTCCTGCTGCGCGAGCTGCCGCACGATCTGCTGCAGTTCGCCGCGACTCAAGCGCTCGCGGCTGGTTTGGCCGCGAGCACCGCGACCTGCACCGGCTCGGGCAGCTTCGAGCGGCCAGTATCGGTACGGGGCGCATCGGACAGGCCAGCCAGTCCATTGCGGCGCCACGCGTAATACCACGTCTGCAGGGTCTTCTCGCTGATGTGGCGCCGGCGTGAACCGGAAATGGCGTATTCCTGCTGCGCGAGCTGCCGCACGATCTGCTGCAGTTCGCCGCGACTCAAGCGCTCGCGGCTGACCAGCGGGCCGAGCACCGACAGGCGGAACAGCGCCTTCGGATCGATATCGTTCATGGAGGTCCCTGTCGAAGTGAAGGAACCACCATCAAAGCGCTGATCGTCGGCGCTGCGATCCGCTGCACCCATAACAGCCGTGACACCACAGGCAGCCACTGCCGCAATGCGGACAGCGATCGGGCCGGTAAGAAGCGGGAGAGCACTCAATCGCGCGACGATGTTGTTCGAGGCAGAGAAAGGCAAATGCAATGCGATGCATGGCCCGTCTGTTCTTGATGTGTTTGTACGACGCCTGAGAAACATCGCACGATATCAGAGCAGCGCCGGCCATCCTGCTACCCCTCATGTCTCGCGCTGCGCGCGGTAATCGACAAAACATCGTCCTGGCTGACCGCGCGACAATCTCACCCCTCCCAGCTCATTCTGCGCGCGACGTAACACTATCCATGGCCGGCCCGCTCGCGACCGTCATGCTGGTGGTCCTGCGCCTCGTCCAGGGCGTGGCGGTAGGCGGCGAATGGGGCGGGGCGGTGCTGATCGCCGCCGAGCACGCGCCGCCGAAATGGCGAACCTTCCTCGCAGCCGCGCCTCACTCAATATGGCAGCCCAGTCGGACTGGTCCTCGCGACGAGGATGTTTCAACTGATGTCGCAGCTGCCCGCAGACGCTTTTCGCAGCTGGGGATGGCGAGTGCCGTTTCTCGTGAGCGCGCTACTGCTGCTGATAGCTTTCCTGATTCGCCGGGGCGTCAACGAGAGTCCGGAACTGGAAGCCTGGCGGCGCAGGCAGGCGGCGGCTGGGAACGCAGAGCAAGCGGCGCCCTTGAAGATGATCTTCGCGTGCTTCAAGGGGCGCCTCGCGCTCAGCATCGCACTGTCGATGATCGGAGTATCGGGGTTCTACTTCATCACGACCTTGATGCTGACCTATACGACCGCGTACCTGCATGTCGCGAAGGCGGACATGCTGAAGATCATCAACTATTTCGGGTTCATCGAACTGGTCGCTTTTCCCGTGGGTTCCTATTTCGCGCACCGGATCGGGGAGCGGCGCTTCATTCTCGGCGTGTCGGCGCTGACCCTGCTATGGGCAGCCCCCATGATGATGCTGGTCCTCACGCGCGACGTCGGCAACATTGCGATCGGCATGCTCGTGGCCGCCGTCTTCACGAGCGCCTACTACTCGGTGTTGGCGCCCTGCCTGCCGAAGATCTTCCCGGTCGACGTGCGCTACACCGGCATTTCGCTCAGCTATCAGCTCTGTGGCGCGATCTTCGGCGGCACGACGCCGCTGGCCGGAGTGTGGATTGCCCAGACGTTCGGCCCGCACTGGGCGCCGCTCGCGCTGATGTTCGCCGCGATCGCCGGCTGCACGTTCGTTGCCGCGCTGCTGTTGCCGGGCGAAGAACAGACGGGCGATGTCGGTGGCGATCTGGAATTCGAAAGTCCCATGTGACACGGCGTCACGACATTCCATAAAAAGAGAATTGGAGGAGAATCGATGAAAAAGTTCGCAGGCGCGGCATTCGTCGCGAGTCTCGGCGCGACCGCCGTCCACGCACAGAGCAGCGTAACGCTATACGGTATTCTCGATAGCGGGCTGATGTATCAGAACAACGGGACAACCGTGGGCTCGACGGCCTCCGGTCATGCCTCGCTGAAGCTCTCGCCCGGCGGATGGGCGCTCGATCGCTTCGGCCTGAAAGGCAACGAAGAACTCGGCGGCGGAACCCGCACGATCTTCCAGCTCGAGTCGGGATTCAACATCGCTAACGGAACGTCGCAGTTTGCGGGCGGCATGTTCACGCGGCAGGCATGGTTCGGCCTCGCCGACGACAAGTACGGAACCTTGACCGGCGGGCGGCAGGCAGCAGGCAGTACACTGCCTATTTCACGCTGCTCTCGCCATACAGCCCGGCCCTCTGGCTGACCGGCACGGGGGCGCATCCCGGCGACATCGATTCGCTCGACCTGAGCTACCGCGCAAACAACTCGCTCGTTTACACTTCCCCGAAATTTTACGGATTCACCTTTGGCGGATCATATGCATTCGGCGGCACGCCTGGGAGCGTGAATGCCGGCTCGGCCTGGAGCGCCGGCGTGCAGTTCGTGGAAGGTAGCGCAGGAATTGCCGCCGCTGTTCAGCGCATCAACAACTCGACCCCGGGCGGCGCCTGGGGGAGAACTCCGCTGTGTCGAATGGCGGCGCACAGCCGGCCATCTCGGCGATCAACTACGGTTGTCACGGCGCAGGCGCAGCAGCGCTTTGCGGTGACCGCGGGCTATCGGTTCTCGGCGGCGTGGGACGTTTCGGCATCGTATTCGAATGTACAATACGTACCGCGCGTGCAATCCGCATTCCGGGACACGGCGATCTTCAACACGGCAGGCGCGGTGCTGCACTACAAGCCGGCTACGCCGTGGGACATTTCGGCGGGATACAGCTACACGCGCGCCACCGCATCGAACGGGATCCCGGACCTGGCTTCGTACCACCAAATCGTGCTGACACAGTACTACAGCCTCTCCAAACGGACCGGGCTGTACGCCATCGAGGGATATCAGCACGCGAACGGGCGGACCCTGGCAGGCGGCCGGATCGTGACCGCGACTGCTTCCATCGGTGAAGCCTTCGCTGCGTCGCCGTCTTCAACCCGCAATCAGCTCGGTCTGCTGCTCGGGATGAACCATCGCTTCTGACATGGCCCAGGCAACCCGGAGCGTCGTCTCTATTTGCCTCTTCTTCTATCGACGCGCCGAACGCCGCGACAAGAGATTGCCGATCGCGGCTCCACGATATTCGGCGATGAACCGACGAATAGCCGCCACGAAGGAGAGTCGAATCGTGCGCTAAAAGGATGGGGTTGAACAACCCGCGGCCAACAAGACCGCGCATGTCGTCGTCGAAGAACTGATGGTCGGCAAAGAAGGTAGCGCTCGTTTGCGTTTGCGTTCAGGCGACAAAGAATAGCGTTCAGGCGACAAAGAATAGTTGACTAATTTATTCAGAAATGGCATACTTCAAACTGAAGTGTAAGAAGTCGATTGCTGCTCATCAATAGTCCGATCCCCTCCCCGGTATTCGTTGTCCACTCCTCCTTGCCGCTTCATCCCTGGCTCTTTCGAGCAACCTCTTTTTTTTTTGATTTTTCAGGATTTTTATGGACGCCGGTACGGTTAAATGGTTCAACGACACCAAGGGCTTTGGTTTCATCACGCCTGACAGCGGCAGCGAAGACCTCTTTGCGCACTTCTCCGAAATTCGCGCGGACGGCTTCAAGTCGCTCGCAGAAGGCCAGAGGGTGAGCTTCGAGACGAAACGCGGCCCCAAGGGCCTGCAGGCCTCGAACATCAAGCCGCTGTAAGTCTGAATAAAACTAAAATGAAATCATCCATTCATTACCGCGGTTATGCGGTGCTCGCGTCGGCGCATCGCATGCGCGACAAGGCCTTTTCAGCGAACCTGCTGCTCTGGCGCTCCGACAGAGAGCTGGCCGACTCCGAGTATCGCTTCTATGCACTCGACTACTTCTCGAACGAAGCCGATGCGGTCGCGCATTCGCGTCGATGGGCACGCGACTGGATCGACACGAGAGGCTGACGATCAGGATCTCTTTCGAACGCCTCCAGCGTATTGAATCCGCTGGCGTGAAGCGGACATAGGCATCCGTGCCTGTTGCTCGATCATTTGCGTCCGGGTGCAAGTTCCGAGGGCGTCCCGAACATCGCGCTCGCGATCGACGCCGCGCGTCCGATCACGGATTCAGGCACGAAGACATAAAAGCGCCAGAGATCCGCGTATCGCTCCTGGAGCGCGTCGATCTCCGTGAATGCGGTGGTCCCCCGCATCATTGAGGTAACCGAGCCCCTCACTCGTCTCGACGGGAACCGCAGCCTCCTTCTATCTATCGCTCACAGCGAGCGCTGGGCAGTATAGCACGACTTCGCCGAACGACACACTGAGCTGCCGCGCCAGTTCCATCTCCGCCTCGGCACGCCCCTTCCGCGATGCGTGATAACGTGCGACCCACGCCATCCGCTGTTCGATCGGCACGCTCCTGCCTGAAACAACGTAACCGCGCTTGAGCAAGTCACGGTTCAACGTGCTTACGCCCGTCGGCAGTCCGAGCAGGCTGCCCACCGTATCGCGCACGCCCAGACGTTCGAGCGCGTCGCCGAGGTCGCCGCCAAACATGTCGACGAGACGCGAACCCTTGTCGTGCCAATCGAACAGGCGTCGCTCGTCCTCCAGCGTATGACCGAACGGCACATGCGTGACGTCGTGCAGCAATGCGGCTACGCCGATGGCATCTTCCACTTCGTCGTCGACCTGGAGACCCGAGCGACGCAGGCTTGCAACGATACGGTGCGCCACCGCGCAAACGCCAATCGAATGATCGAAGCGCGTATGCAACGCTCCGGGATAGACGAGGTGCGCTGTGCCGAGCTGCTTGATGCCGCGCAATCGTTGCATGACCGGAAGGTCGAGCACCGCGGTCTCGAGACTGCTCAGTTCGACGTCGCCGTGGATCGGATCGCGTAGCAGCATCGCCGACGCGCTTGCTCAGTTCGCCGGCTCGTCGTCTTCCGGCGACTTCGATGGCGCCTGTCCATAGTACAGCTCGCCGAGCCGTATCGGCTTGCGCCCCGTCTCGACGCGATGCCTGTTCGTATCGCGCAAGGAATACGCGCAGCCGCAGTATTCCTGTTGATAGAAGTTCTCTCGCTTGCTGATCTCGATCATGCGCGCCGAGCCACCGCCTTTGCGCCAGTTGTATTCCCAGTAAAGCAGATCGGGATAATGCGAGGCCGCGCGTACGCCGCAGTCATTGATCTGCTGCATGTTCTTCCAGCGCGAGATGCCGAGCGAGCTGGTCATCACCGGAAAGTCATGCTCATGCGCGTACAGCGCCGTTCGCTCGAAGCGCATGTCGAAGCACATCGTGCAGCGAATGCCGCGCTCCGGTTCGTCTTCCATGCCGCGCGCCCGCGCGAACCAGTCATCCCGGTCGTAATCGGCATCGATGAACGGAATGCCGAACTTCTCCGCAAAGCGGATGTTCTCGTTCTTGCGCAGTTCGTATTCCTTGAGCGGATGGATGTTCGGGTTGTAGAAGAAGATCGTGAAGTCGATACCCGACGCCTGCATCGCCTCCATGACTTCGCCCGAACACGGCGCGCAGCAGGAATGCAGCAGCACCTTGCGGTGTCCGCCGGGAACGGTCAGGGCCTTGCGATCTGGATGTGCGGTCATGATGTTCGACTGTCCGATTCGGTCATGCGTTTGCCGCCGCGGCGGCCAAGCATGAAGAAAACTAATGGTTCCGTGAAATAAAGCCATTTAACTTCATTGGACGCTTTCTTTAAGATGCCACAGTCACGGCGTATCTGGAAGAGGTTCGCGGATTTCGATTCGCGCGCTCCGGCCCGCTCGCCGCTCGCCATCTTCTATTCCGGGTTCTTGCCATGTTCGAACGCAGTCATTTCACGATCGAAGCCATCGATCCCGAGTTGCACGCCGCCATCCAGAAGGAAAATCGCCGCCAGGAAGAGCATATCGAGCTGATCGCATCGGAGAACTACACCTCGCCCGCCGTGATGGCCGCGCAGGGTTCGCAACTGACGAACAAGTACGCCGAAGGCTATCCCGGCAAGCGCTACTACGGCGACTGCGAGTATGTCGATGTGGTCGAGCAACTCGCCATCGACCGCGTGAAGCAGGTCTTCGGCGCCGAAGCGGCGAATGTGCAGCCGAACTCCGGTTCGCAAGCCAATCAGGGCGTATTCTTCGCGGCGCTCAAGCCCGGCGACACGATCATGGGCATGAACCTCGCCGAGGGCGGCCACCTCACGCACGGCATGGCGCTCAACATGAGCGGCAAATGGTTCAACGTGGTCAGCTACGGCCTCGACGCCGACGAAAACATCGACTACGACGCACTGCAGAAGCTCGCCGAAGAGAAGAAGCCGAAGCTGATCATCGCGGGTGCGTCGGCGTTCGCGCTGTGTATCGATTTCGAGCGGATCGCACGCGTGGCGAAATCCGTCGGCGCGCTGTTCATGGTCGATATGGCGCACTACGCCGGCCTGATCGCGGCGGGCGAATATCCCAATCCGGTGCCACACGCCGATTTCGTCACCACGACCACGCACAAGAGCTTGCGCGGCCCGCGCGGCGGCGTGATTCTGATGAAGGCCGAGCACGAGAAGGCGATCAACTCGGCGATTTTCCCCGGCATCCAGGGCGGCCCGCTGATGCACGTGATCGCCGGCAAGGCCGTGGCATTCAAGGAAGCCCTGTCGCCCGAGTTCAGGACCTATCAGCAGCAAGTGGTGAAGAATGCGCGCGTGATGGCGGAGACGCTCATCGAGCGGGGCTTGCGCATCGTCTCGGGACGCACGGAAAGCCACGTGATGCTGGTCGATCTGCGCGCGAAGCACATCACCGGCAAGGAAGTCGAAAAAGTGCTGGGCGACGCGCACATCACCGTTAACAAGAACGCCATTCCGAACGATCCCGAGAAGCCGTCCGTGACGTCCGGCATCCGTCTGGGCTCGCCTGCCATGACCACGCGCGGCTTCAAGGAGGACGAGGCACGCAAGGTCGCCCATCTCGTCGCGGACGTGCTCGACAATCCGCACGACGCAGCCAACATCGCACGTGTGCGCGAACAGGTTGCCGACCTGACCAGGCGCTTCCCGGTGTACGGCTGATATCGTCGCGCCGTCTCGTGCCAGGGCCACTTTCGGGTGGCTTTTTTGTCGATAGCGGTCTCCGTTCGGTGAATTTTCTCTACCTCTACACCGGGTAGCATGATCGAGCGTCGGCACGAAGATGAGCGGACCTCGGGACATGCGATCTTTCGCCACTCGTCTGCGATCGTCGACCGACCTTTCCCGATACCTTGCACGGAATGAAGGATGGCCTATCGCAACTACTACAGGCGCACGATCGCCGGACAGGATCTGCACCCCGAAACGCAGATGATGTCGTATGGATACGACCCCTTCCTCTCGGAGGGATCGGTCAAGCCGCCCGTGTTCCTGACTTCGACCTTCGCCTTCCGCACGGCCGAGGACGGTGCGGAATTCTTTACATGGTCGCGGGACGCAAGCCGCTGCCCGAAGGCGAAAGCGCGGGTCTCGTCTACAGCCGCTTCAATCATCCCAATCTCGAGATTGTCGAGGATCGTCTTGCGCTGCTCGACGATTCCGAAGCCGCAGCCGTGACCTCGAGCGGCATGTCGGCGATCGCCGCGATTCTGCTCGCGTTCCTCCGACCGGGCGACTGCGTCGTGCAGTCCGCGCCGCTGTACGGCGGCACCGAGACGCTGATCTCGAAGTTCCTGCCTGACTGGGGCGTCCGCTCGCAAGTCATCGGCGATGGTCTTTCGCGGGATGCGATTCGCAGCGCGCTCGACGCGGCAGCGCAGAAAGGCCGGGTCGGAATATGCTATGTCGAGACGCCGGCCAATCCGACCAACGCATTGTTCAACCTCGAAGCGTTGCGTCAGGAAATCGATGCGTTCGAGACGCGGCACGGCTATCGCCCGCTTTCGGTATGCGACAACACGCTGCTCGGCCCGCTGTTTCAGAAGCCGGCGAATCAGGGCATCGACCTGAGCGTGTACTCGCTGACCAAGTAAATCGGAGGGCACAGCGATCTCGTCGCGGGAGGCGTGACGGGCAGCAAGCGTCTCGTCACGCGGATTCGCGCGATTCGCGGCACGCTCGGCTCGCAGCTCGACCCGCATTCCTGCTGGATGATCACGCGATCCATGGAAACGCTCGTGCTGCGCATGGAGCGCGCGGCGCAGAGTGGCACCGCCGTCGCGAAATGGCTCGCGAGCAATCCGTTCAAGCCGGTGAAAGTACTCCACTCCGAATTCATCGACGACCCCGCTTATCAGGCGGTGTATCGACGTCAATGCAGCGGCCCGGGGTCGACGTTCGCTTTCGTGCTCGATGGCGGCCGGGAGCAGGCGTTCCGGCTCATCAACGGCCTGACGCTGTTCAAATCGGCCGTAAGTCTGGGCGGCACGGAATCGCTCATCTGTCACCCCGCATCGACGACACATTCGGGCGTCCCGGCCGACGTGCGGGCGGCAGCGGGCGTGTCGGAAGGGCTTATTCGCGTGTCGGTCGGACTGGAGCACCCCGACGACCTCATCGCCGATCTGTCCCAGGCGCTGGAACACTGCTGATTCGGGTTATGTCCGGATTCGGGCCCGCGCCCAGTCGGCGTCGCGAGCCAGCTCGACGAACGCCGCAAGATAATCGATGTAATCGATGCTCCGCTCGCTCTCGCGGATCCCGAGGTAGATCTTCTTCGCGATGCCCTTCTTGCCCAGCTTCACGGGCGTGATCGGCATGCGGTCCGCGTACTCTTCCGCAAGCCAGCGCGGCAATGCCGCCACGCCTCGTCCGCTCGCGACCATCTGCATCATGATGTCGGTCGTTTCAATCACCTTCTGCCGCCTCGGCACCACATTGGAGGGCGTCAAGAACTGCGTGTAGATGTCGAGGCGGTCGGTCTCGACCGGATACGTGATGAGCGTTTCGGACGCAAGCTGCTCTGGCGTGATGTGCGAAGCGCACGCCAGCGCGTGCTCCTCGGAGACGACCAGCACCTGCTCATAATCGAACACCGGCTCGAACCGCAGACCATCCTTTTTCAGCGGATCGGGCGTGACCAGTACGTCGATATTGAAGCGCGAACAGCGCGCCGATACCGCCGAACTGGAAGCGCTGCTTCACATCCACGTCGACATCGGGCCAGCGCGAGAGATACGGCGACACGACCTTCAGCAGCCACTGATAGCACGGATGACACTCCATGCCGATGCGCAACGTGCCGCGCTCGCCCTGCGCGTACTGCTTCATGCGCACTTCGGCCTGTTCGAACTGCGGCAACATGCGGTTCGCGAGACCGAGCAGATAGTGGCCGGCCTGCGTGATCCACATGATGCGCCCCTCGCGCGTCCAGACCGGCGCGCCCAGTTGCTGCTCCAGCTTCTTGACCGTATGGCTCAGCGCGGATTGCGTGAGATTCAGCACCTCGGCCGCTGCAGTCAGCGAACCCTGCTTCTCGACCTCCCGCACGACCATCAGATGACTGCGCTCGAGCATCGCCCGCTCCATGAAAAACATTAATTGATATATGAAAACATACCATTTTTATTCATACGTTAAAAATTCTATCATCGACAGCGATCAACCTTCTACGGACGATACGCACGATGGTCACGACACACAACCTGGGTTTTCCGCGCATCGGCGCAAAGCGCGAGCTGAAATTCGCACTCGAGAAGTACTGGAAGAACGAGTCTTCGCGTGAAGGCCTCAAGGCCGCCGCCGCCCGGTTGCGCGAGCGCTACTGGAAGGATCAGGCGCGCCTGGATCAGGTTCCCGTGGGCGACTTCGCGTTCTATGACCAGGTGCTCGACATGAATGAGCTTCACGCTCGGCAATCTGCCGGAGCGTGTCCGCGATTTCCATGGCGATGCACTGGACAACTACTTCCGTGTCGCACGCGGCCGCTCCGCCGCGAGCGCCGAAGAGCATGCAGCCTGCTGTGGCGGCGTCGCCGGCGAGATGACCAAATGGTTCGACACCAATTACCACTACATCGTCCCCGAGTTCGATGCGAACTCGCAGTTCAAGCTCGATACCTCGCGTCTCATCGAACAGGTCGGAGAGGCGCGCGCGGTCGGCGTGAACGTCAAGCCCGTGATCATCGGCCCGGTCACCTATCTCTGGCTCGGCAAGGCCAAGGACGATTCGGACAAGCTCGAACTGCTGCCGGTCTATGCGGCATTGCTCGATCATTTCGCGGCGCAAGGCGTGGACTGGGTGCAGATCTGGGTGCAGATCGACGAGCCGCGCTCGTGACCGAACTCAATGCAAAGTGGCGCGACGCCTTCGTGACTGACGCGCTATCGGCGCGGCGCGTGCGCCTGCTCCTGGCCACCTACTTCGGTCAGTTGCAGGAAAACCTCTCGCTCGCCTGCCGTCTGCCGGTCGATGGCCTGCATATCGACGCAATCAACGCCCGCGATGAAATCAAGGATGTCGTCGCACAATTGCCGGATACGTCCGTGCTGTCGGTCGGCGCGATCAATGGCCGCAATATCTGGAAGACCGACCTGAACGCGACGCTCGAATGGCTCGAACCGCTTCACGAGCAACTCGGCAAGCGTCTGTGGATCGCGCCGTCGTGCTCTCTCTTGCACGTTCCGGTCGATCTGAACAGCGAAGTCAAGCTCGATGCCGAAATCAAGTCGTGGCTCGCCTTCGCGCTGCAAAAGCTCGATGAGCTGAGCGTCCTCGCGGGTGCGTTGAACAACGGCCGCGAATCGGTCGGCGACGCGCTCGCCGCGAACGCCGCCGCGATCCAAAGCCGTCGCAACTCGCCGCGCGTGAACAATCCCGACGGTCAAGGCAGCCCTCGCAAAGCTCGATGCCTCGCTCGGCAAGCGTCAAAGCGCTTATGAACAGCGTGCGAAGAAACAGGCGATCATTCTCGGCCTGCCCGCGTTCCCGACGACGACCATCGGCTCTTTCCCGCAGACCGGCGAGATCCGCCACGCGCGTAGCCAGTTCAAGAGCGGAGCGCTCGATGCGGCCGGCTACAAGGCGGCGATGGAAAAGGAAATCACGCGTGCCGTGAAGGAGCAAAAGGCGCTGGGTCTGGACGTGCTGGTGCACGGCGAAGCCGAACGCAACGACATGGTCGAATATTTCGGCGAACAACTCGACGGCTATGCGTTCAGCCAGTTAGACTGGGTGCAGTCGTACGGCTCGCGCTGCGTGAAGCCGCTTATCCTCTTCGGCAACATCAGCCGTCCGAAGGCGATGACGGTCGAATGGATCAAGGTAAGCGCTCGATCTGTACCGTTGTCTCGTTCTAGGTAGAAGATGCAATCATCAGCCGCAACGGACGCGATTGACCGACAGTGTCCACGAACTGCGGAGAATGGACACAGTGTCTCAGACAGTCGAATTGCCGGCCAAGCGCCAGAACCGGCGGCATCCGTTGGAATGGAAACGAACGGTCGTCGAGCAGACATTTGAACCAGGAGCCTCGGTCGCTCGGGTCGCCCGCGACAACAACGTCAATGCCAACCAGGTATGGGCGTGGCGCAAACTGTACGCGCAGGGCCTGCTGGTCGAAGATGCTCAGACGCAGGCCATGTTGCCTGTTGTTGTCGATGTTCAGCCCGATCGGGCAACTGACCATCTGCCGGATTCGACGAAGTTGTGCAGGCCGCTCCAGTTACTACGAGCGGCAGGATTGAGCTTCAGCACGGCAATACTTCCGTCCGGATAGAAGGCACGCCCGACGCGACGATCTTGCGCCTGGTACTCGAGCGGCTTCTCTGATGATCGGCCTGCCTGCAAATACGCGGATCTGGATCGCCGCAGGCGTCACTGACATGTGATCCGGCTTTAATGCGCTTGCAGCGAAGGTGCAGACAGTGCTTGAGAAGGATCCGTACGGTGGCCAGGTTTTTATCTTCAGAGGGCGCCGTGGTGACCTTATGAAGGCGTTGTACTGGAGCGATGGCGGCCTATGTCCGTTTGCAAAGCGCCTTGAGAAAGGACGTTTTGCATGGCCACGTGCTGACACTGGTGTTGTGGCGCTGACAACGGCTCAACTGGCGCTGCTTCTCGAAGGGTTTGACTGGCGCGAACCGATCGAGGCAGCACGCCCGCGCAGCGCTTTGTAAACGTCAGTTACCTGATGATCCGCGTGCAGCAGACAGTCGTAAACTGCTGCCATGGATCTGACCGGTAGCGACCTGCCCGACGACATCGATGATCTGAAGCTGAGGATCGCGAAGTTGCGTCGCATGCAGTTCGGTCGCAATCATCTGGAACGCGAAGAGCGCATGCACCGTCCGGCCGAAAGCAGTCTGGTTCGCTGATACACCGGATCGTCGCGGCGAACATCCGCAGCGACACCTTGCCAGCTTCAAGGGCGTACTGCAGGCTGACGCGTTTGCCGGCTACGCGGAACTCTACGCCGGTGGTCAGATCCGGGAAGCTGCGTGCCTGGCACATGCACGTCGAAAGCTGCACGATCTGCACGCTGTGCGACCGTCGTCGATTACCAACGAAGCACTCGAGCGCTTTGGCGCGCTCTATGGCATAGAGGAACACATTCACGGCAAGCCTCCGGGGGAACGGCTGCGAGTTCGCCAGACGCAGGCGGTGCCGCTGCTTGAGGATATGAAGCGGTGGTTCGAAGCGACGATTCTCACACTCTCCGCGAAATCGGACACCACCAAGGCGATCCAGTACTCGTTGAATCGCTGGCCTGCGCTTGTCTACTACTGCGGTGATGGTCAGGCGGAGATCGACAATCTGATCGCCGAGCGGGCGCTACGCGGCGTCGCAATTGGAAGGCGGAATTATCTGTTTGCCGGCGCAGACACAGGCGGCGAACGTGCAGCCGCGATGTACAGCCTGATCGGCTCAGCACGCCTGAATGGTATCGATCCCGAAGCCTATCTGCACTACGTCATCGAGCGCGTTGCCGATTACCCGATAAACCGCATCGACGACCTGTTACCCTGGAACGTCGCTCCTGTGTTGCCCGCCTCCGCGCACATCGATTCCATTCGCTAGCAGCGCCGCCTTCAAAGGTCAATGTCGACCCTCGATGGTACTGATCGAGCGCTTACACTTGAGGTTCGCGCAAACTGACTTCTTGTTGCGCGACTGCAAATACCACCAGAGCGACGTGCCCTCGTGGAGCTTGCGCCATTTGCGTAAGGGATCGCCGCCATTGGGCGTCTCGATCTTGATGACTTCCGCGCCGAACTCGGCCAACATGCGCGCCGCGAAAGGCGCGGCGATAAGGGTGCCGATCTCGATGACCCGGATGCCTCGAAGGGGCCGCTCATGCCGCTCGTCTCCTGGAACTTGTATGTGGAGGCAAGCTTATTGGCGAACGCTCCCCGGCGTCCAACCTCATTTCGGCAAGGATCGTTCGTCAAACGCGAACGCTCGCCGCTTTTCCGACAGCTAGGCGTGCGCGCCCGCCGCCTCGACCGAGCGCAGATGCTCGAACAGCAGGCGGCTCACGGGCGACAACGCTTCCGAGTCACGCACGACGATGACGAGGCTGCGCGCCGCCCAGTCCTCATCGAGCGCGACGGCGGCGAGACCGAGCGGGTGGCCCATCGCCTCGAATACCTGCAGCGGCAGCACGCCGACGCCCATGCCCGCCTGAACCGCGGCACACGGCGTCGAAGCCGGGCACGTGGATGAGCAGCCGCAGCGCGCGGCCCGCCTGGCGCGCGGCCAGATGGGTGCGCATGTTGATGGAGCTCGCCGAATGCAGGCCGATGTGATCGAAATCGAGCGTGTCCGCGAAGGACACGCTATCGCGCCGCGTGAGCGGATGTTCGCGCGGCGTCACGATGACGAGGCGATCGCGCCGGTAATGCGCGGTTTCGAGGCCGCGCGTGTCGGCTTCGCCGGAGCAGATGCCGAGATCGACGAGACTGTCCGCCACGCCCTCGACGATGCCGCCGCTCGGCCGCTCCTCCAGATCGATCTTGATCCGGTCATGCATCGAGAGAAACGCGCGCAGGTCTTCCGGCAGGAATTCGACGATCGCGGAGAGGTTCGCCATCATCCGCACGTAGCCGCGCACGCCGCTCGCGTGCTCCGCCAGCTCGATGCCGATGTTCTCGACGTCGCGCAGCACGCGCCGCGCGTGATGCAGCAGCGTTTCGCCGGCGGGCGTCAGCGCCATGCCGCGCGCCTTGCGCTCGAACAGCGCGGCGCCGACCGCCTGCTCCAGTTCGAGCAGCCGCTTGCTGGCCGCCGACACCGCGATCGCCTCGCGCTCCGCCACCCGCGTGAGCGTGCCTTCCTCGAACACGGGCGAGGAATAGCTGCAGCGTCGTGAGATCGAGGCGTCTGAGCAGATTCCGGGTGGCCATCGATGTCAGTGTGCGTACTTGAACTTGCCCTGCGCGCTCGCGATCATCACGCGCTCGCGATCATCACGCGCTCGCGATCATCACGCGCTCGCGATCATCACGCGCTCGCGATCATCACGCGATCGTCGACCCACGCCTCGCCGTGCGCGAAATACACCGAGCGGCCCTGGCGTTCGAGAAAGCCCTTCGCGACCACCCTGTCGCCGATGCCGCGGTCGAGATAATTCACCGTGAACGAGAGCGTGAAGCCGTGCGCCGGCGTCGCGCCCGATCGGCATGGTGAACTCGGCATAGCCCGCGCGCCATTCGGTGAATGTCGCGCCGAGCGCCTCGAGAAACGGATTGTCCAGATCCAGATTGGCCACCTTTGCTCCCTTTATGCCGGCGTTGCGTGCGATTGTGCCATCGGCGCGCACAGGTTGCCGCAGGGAGCGAATACGCGCGGGACAGCGTCGGGCGCGAAAAAACCCGCGCGCGGCGGGTTTCGATCGTCGACGGCCGAATCGATAATCATCGCTCGTCAATCGGCGATTTACGAGGATTCGGTTCCGTCTGATACCGCACACATAAAGACACTGCGCCGGTCAATTCAACCGGACTCGGCATTTCATGCAGTAACGTCATGAAATGCTTATCGGCGTCTTTGGTGCGTATTTATGTGCGCGGTGACAAGTCGTGTCACGCGTACAACACACTGATTTACCGCAATTAATTATATTCGCGGATCACGCAGGATTTTTGTTCCTCCTCGGATTTCTCGCTTGCAAAACGTCCGCAAATCTCGGCGACATAATCGGGCTCGGCCGATACCTCTAACTGGAACGATGCGAGACGGGAACACTCGTATCCGGAGGGAGTTCACCGTCCTCGATCCAGGCGTAGAAGTGCGCGCTCGTATTGGCTTTCATGTTTTCTCTCCTATCGGCTAAGGCGCGAAAAAGCGTGTAACGGTTCCAGAATGCGCTTCTTAAAACCGGCTGGCCCTAGTGGATTTCATTAGTGGACGCCACCGGAAACCACGCCGATATTGAACAGAATGCCTGCTCGAAGCGCAAGTCGGATCGGCGGCAATCCGCTTACTATTTCTCTATATTCGCCGGCGACGACACGTTGAAGATGCTGCGCCGCCGGGCATGCACCGGGAGATCGATGCCGAGCATCGACGCGATCGGGCGCGCCCATGCGCCCGCCGCGTTCACAACAGCGTCGCATGCCCAGGTTTCGCCGCTGGCACCGCGCGTACACGCCGCCCGTCGCGCTCGATGCCCACGACCTCCGTTGCCACATAGCGCGCTCCGAGCGATTGCGCCTTGCGCCTTAGCGCCCGCACGAGCCCGTAGCCGTCGAACCAGCCCTCGCCGCTTTCGCCGAACGCGCCCGCCGCGAGGTCTTCCGTGTTGAGCCAGGGAAAGCGCGCCCGTAGCTGCGCGAGACCGAGGAGGCTGATGTCCCCCCAGCTCGCGTTGCAGCGCGTGATTCTCGCGCAGCGTCGCTTCGCCCGGTGCGGTCGCGAGGAAGAGATAGCCGCCTTCGTGCAGATCGAATCGATCGACGGACGCTCGCCGTTCACCTCCAAGCGCTCGCCGATCGAGCGCAGGAACTCGATGCCGAAGAGCGACATGCGCACCGAGAGCGCCGACGACGAGCGCGCGTAAGTCGGATCGCGCTCGATCACCGTGACCTGCACGGTCGGGTCCGACGCCCGCAGAAAATACGCGACCGAGCTGCCGATCACGCCACCACCCACGATCACCACTTGAGAAGCCACGCCGCCTCCGTCCGATGCCGATACCGATACCGATTCGCCGCGCTCAGCCGAGATTGAAGTCGATGCCCTGCGCGAGCGGCAGCGCCGACGAATAGTTGATCGTGTTGGTCGCGCGGCGCATGTAGGCCTTCCATGCGTCCGAGCCCGATTCGCGCCCGCCGCCGGTTTCCTTCTCGCCGCCGAACGCGCCGCCGATCTCCGCTCCGCTCGGCCCGATGTTCACGTTGGCGATGCCGCAATCGCTGCCCGACGCGGACAGGAAGCGCTCGGCCTCGCGCAGGTCGGTCGTGAACGCGCACGACGACAGGCCGTGCGCGGCGGCGTTGTTCGCGGCGATGGCTTCGTCGAAATCGGAATAGCGCATCACGTAGAGAATCGGCGCGAAGGTTTCCTTCAGGACCACTTCCGTCTGCGCTGGCATTTCCACGAGCGCCGGGCGCACGTAGTAGCCGTTCTCGTAGCCCTTCACGGTGACGCGCTCGCCGCCGAAGATCGAGCCGCCCTCGCCCTTCGCCTGCTCGAGCACGTCCTGCATGCGCGCGAACGCCTGCGCGTCGATCAGCGGGCCCATCAGCACGCCCGGCTCCAGCGGATTGCCGACGGGCACTTTCGCGTAGAGCGCCTTGAGGCGCGCGACGACGTCGTCGTAGATGCTGTCGTGCATGAACAGACGCCGCAGCGACGTGCAGCGCTGGCCCGCTGTACCGACCGCCGAGAACAGGATGCCGCGCAGGGCGAGATCGCGGTTGGCCGTCTGAGAGACGATGCCCGCGTTGTTGCCGCCCAGTTCGAGAATCGAGCGGCCGAAACGCTCCGCCACCGCGACGCCCACCTTCCGGCCCATTTCTGTGCTGCCGGTCGCGCTAACGATGTCCGAGCGCTGGTCCGCGACGAGCGCCGTGCCGACGTCGCGCCCGCCGACGATCACCGAGGCAAGACCCTCGGGCGCCGAGCCCAACTCGCCGATGGCGTCGCGCAGGATGCGATCGACGGCGAGCGCGGTAAGCGGGGTCTTTTCCGACGGCTTCCACACGACCGCGTTGCCGCATACGAGCGCGAGCGCTGCGTTCCACGACCACACCGCGACCGGGAAGTTGAACGCCAAGATGATCGTGCACACGCCGAACGGATGCCACGTCTCGGCCATGCGATGCCCCGGCCGCTCGGACGCGATCGTGAGACCGTACAGCTGGCGCGACAGGCCGACGGCGAAATCGCAGATGTCGATCATCTCCTGCACTTCGCCCAGGCCTTCCTGCAGGATCTTGCCTGCTTCGAGCGACACCAGCCGCCCGAGCGCCTCCTTCTTCTCGCGTAGGCGGTTGCCGAGCAGCCGCACCAGCTCGCCGCGGCGCGGCGCAGGCACGTTGCGCCACGCGGCGAATGCGGTGCGCGCGGCAGAGAGCGTGGCGTCGACGTCGGCGGCGCTGTTCTGCTTCACGCGGCCGATGACCTCGCCCGTGATCGGGGAAGTGACGGCCAGATCGCCGTCGGCGACGAGGCTCGCGATGCCGAGGTCGGAAAGAATCGATTGTGCGTCCACGATGAAGTCCTTTCGAAACAGGTTCGTTCGTCGGATCGCCCGCGGATCGGCCGCGAAGCGACGATGTGTCGTATGCCGGTTTCCTATCTGAAACTTGATTAACTTCGGAAAGTATACGCGTTACCGCCGGTGCCCACAACACCGGACAATATTGGGATTGTCACTCATGCGTCCGGCATTGCGTCGCAGTAGATTCGGCTTGTTTTCGGGCAGCGCGGCCGGGCGCCTCGCGCACTGCCGCGATGTTATGATCGGAAACAAAAAGTGCCTCGTCCTCCCTGCATTCATCGATCCTTCCATGTCCAGCCTCAGCACGAAAAACTCAGCGGAACCGTCCACGGCCGATCTCGGACGACGGGTGAAGCACGCGCGGCTCGCGCATGACCTGACGCTCGAGACGGCGAGCCGCCTGTGCGGCGTGTCGCGCTCGGCGCTGTCGAAGATCGAGAACGGGCTGATGTCGCCGACCTTCGACGTGCTGCAGAAAATCGTGCGCGGCCTGCAGATCGATCTCGCCGAGCTCTTCGACACGGCGCCGGCGCCCAGCGCGAGCGGGCGGCGCGCCCTCACGCGCAAGGACGAGGGGCAGCGCCACGCCTATCGCGGCTATCAGATGGAACTGCTCGCCACCGAACTCGCGCACAAGGCGATGCTACCGTTCCGCATCCGCATTTCCGCGCACGCGTTCGACGCCTGGGGCCGTCACGAAGGCGAGGAGTTCCTTTACGTGATCAGCGGCAGCGTGTGCCTCTATTCGGAACTCTACGCGCCGACGCATCTGAATGCCGGCGACAGCATCTACTTCGACAGCCGCACCGGCCACGCGGCCATTTCGACGAGCGAGGAAGACGCCGAAGTGCTGTGGATGGCGACGGGCGGCGGCGTGCCGACGGCGGCGGATGCCGTCGATGCGCAGTGACGGTTCCTATCGCAGGGCGAGATGCATCGGCATCGCGCTCGGCACCGCCGTGAATGCGCAGACCTCGTGGATCCTCGCCGGGTCGATCGCCAGTCGCGCGGTGAAGTTCGCCGTCAGCATCGACAGGACGAGGCGCATTTCCACCGCCGCCAGATGCCGCCCCGGACATACGCGCGGTCCCGCGCCGAACTGCAGGTAGGCGCGCCGCCCGGCGATGCACTCGGCACATGCCGATGCTCGTGCACCCAGCGATCGGGATCGAAACGTTCGGGATTCGCGAAATTGCGCGGGTCCATCATCGCGGGACGATGCAGCAGGAACATCTTCGTGCCGGCGGGCAGGCGCACGCCCTGCAGCCTCACTTCCTCGAGCGGCTCGAACGAAAGATATGGGGCCACGGGATGCAGGCGGCTCGCTTCCGTGCACAGCGCCTCGCACAGGTCGAGCGCGCGCATCGCGCCGTAGCCCGGACACACGGCTGCGTCGCCCAGCACGCGGCGCGCGTCTGTAAGGTATCGTCGGCGCCGAGAAAGAGCAGCGCCCACGCGATCGACGTCGCCGTCGTCTCCTCGCCGGCGACGAGCATCGTTAGCACGTTGGCGGGCGACTTCGTCGTCGGTGATGCCGGAGCCCGGCGCGTCGCGCAGCGCGAGCATCGCTTCGAGCAGGTTGCGGGGCGCGCGGGGTGTGTGCGCGAGCAAGGTTTCGCACGCTTCCACCGACGCCTCCTCGCGCATCCGGGCGCGCGTGCGCGCCATCAGCTCGCGGATATGGCGGTGCACGTCGATCAGCGCTTCGTCGAACTTGCGGTCGCGCGGAAGCTTCACGTAGTGCCAGTATGTGCGACGGGCGAATTCACGCGCGCCATCAGCATCGGCAGCAGCATCGCCAGTTGCTCCTGGATCAGCACGTGCTCGTTTTCGAGCGTGTTCGGATCCTCGCCGAATGCGAGTGCGCTCGTCACGTCGACGGTGAAGCGTTTCAGGTCCTCCATCATGTCGACGACGCGCCCGGCGCGCGCGGCGGCTTCCCAGCGGCGCCGCAGCCGCTCGGTGATCGCCGCGAGCGTCGGATAGAACGCCTTGATGTGAGGAATCGACAGCGCCTACATCACGAGCCGCCGCTGCGGCTCCCACGCTGGGCCCTCGATCGAGAACAGGCCGTTGCAGCCGAATTCCTTCAGGATTCGTTCGATAGGCGCATAGCGGCGATAACGGTGCGGCCGCTCGCGCAACACGGCGTGCGACAGTTCGATGTCGCTCCAGACCGTGACGGGCGTCGTGCCGAAGCGAAAGACATAGGGCGTGCCCAGTTTGGCGGCCCAGCGTTCGAGCGTCAGATGATGCGTGGCGGGCGGCAATTGATACAGATTGCCGAGCAACGGCAGGCCGCGCGGCGACGGTAGATCACCGACTTCGCGCAGGGACGCGCTGGCGGACGCTGCGTTCATGATCGGCCTTGCGAGGGCTTGATCTGTGCAGGATAGTGCAGGCGCGGGATATGAGGGCACAAAGTGCGAAGCGCCGCGTGGAGCGGCGCTGGCGCTTCGATTGGACTTTCCAGATCGTGCCCGCCAACGCGGCCGCGTATCCGCCATCGAGCGCCGTACCTTCTCGCGAAACCATTTGTCATAGGCTTCCGCTTCTTCGACGGTGGCGAACTCGGACACGATGGGATCGAGCGGGGTTGTCATTTGAGGTTCTCGTTTCATGATGAAAACGATGATATCGCAGGGGCGCCGGACGCGTCACCTCGACCATACGGCCAGTTCTTGCGAGCGGCCCGCCCCGACGCTAAACAGCGTTCACGTTGTTCGCCTTCCCTTTCCCCACCGCCTTTTCAGCCGCCGCCGAAACCTCACCGCCCCCTCCGCCTTCGCGACCGACCGCTTGAAATACGGCGAACTCAACGTCGCCGCGCCCATATCCGATGCCGCTTCGAACAGCGCGGGTGCAAGCTCGTCGAGACGCGCCTCGGGCAAGCGGCTCGTCGGCCCGGCGAGGCTCACCACGCCCACCACGACGCCCGTCACCGGATGATGGATCGCGCGGCCATCGACGTCATGCCGGCCTCGTAGGTCTCGCTCGCGATGCCGTAGCCGCGCTTGCGGGCCGCGTGCAGATCGGCGAGAAACTGCTGGATCGTCTTCGGCGCCTTCGGGCCGCCCGAACCCGGCTTGCCCAGCCCGCCCTGCTTCGAGACGAGCGCCAGCGCTTACGACGCCCAGCCGCGCCAGCTCCCCCGACTGCGCCGCGAGCCGGTCGAGCACCGGCTGCGACACGTCGAGCTGCGACACGTCGAGCACGCCGCCCGTCGAGAGATAGATGAGCGCGAGCGACACGAGCTTCAGCGCGAGCATGTACTCGCCGTGATCCTCGTCCTGCCGGACATAGCCCTCGTCGATCAGCATCGCGAGCAGGCGGTGCGTGCCGCTGCGCGGAATGTTGAGCGTGTCGGCGATCGTGGCGAGCTGCATGCGCCCGCCGTTCTTCGCCAGCAGCTCGATGATCGACAACGCCCGCTCCAGGTTTCCTGCCATCTTCAGTCTCTCGAAGTTCCGATTCGGAATGAGAGCACGATTCCACCTCGGAATTCAACTGGCGCGCCGCGATCGCGTCAATGTTCGGCAGCCTCCGCCAGCACGGCGAGCGTCGCCTCGCGCAGGCGCTTCGCGCGCGTGAGCGCGTTCGCAGTCTTCGCCCATTCGTTCATCGGCACTTCGATCGACAGCGGCAGGCCGTCCGGCAGCGCGCGCAGGATGCCCGCGAGATCGAGACCGCCCTCGCCCGGAATCATGCGCTCGGCGCGCGCCTGATACAGCAGCGTGTCGAGATCGGCCGGACGCTCGGCGGGCGCGTCGCAGAACTGCACGTAGCCGAACCATTCGCGCGGCAACTCGCGCAGCGTGTCGGTCGACGAACCGGCGCGGTCGAAATGAATCGGATCGGCGATCAATCCGGTGTTCGCGCGGCCCGCCGCCTTCACGATGCGCGCCCCCTGCACGATGTCCTTCGCGTCGGTCCACGGCATCGGTTCGAGCGATGGCGAAAGGCCGTATGGCTTCGCCAGATCGCACAGTTGCGCGAACCGTTCGGCCGTGCGCGCTTCATCGGGATCGTTGCCCGCGACGAGCACGTAGCGCGCGCCCAGTTCGGCGGCGGTTTCGAGCATCGGCTCGTAATCGGCGACGTTCGTGCCGGGCTTCAGGCACAGGATTTCGGCATCGAGCACGCCGATGCCCGTGTCCCGGATCGCGGCGAGCGTTTCGCGCCTGAGCGGCGTCGCGCCGACGATCTCGTGGCGCACTTCCGTGTCGGTCGCGAGCAAGAGACGCAGGCCGACGAAATCGTAGCCCGCCTGCGCCGCGCACTCGACCATCCGCGGCGGCGTCAGCTCGAGCACCGTCAGCGCGGACAGGGATAGCTTGCGTCGTGACATCGAATGCCTCCGGTTAGCGCAGCGGCGAGAACGGCGCGGGCACGTAGATGGTCGATTCCATCGTCGTCAGATGGGCCGGTCCGCCCTTCGGCGGCCAGATGCCGTCCGCCACGGCCTCCGCGCGGATGCGCGAACGCTCGTCGACGCTCTTGTACGGCCAGATGTTGAGAAAGCGCGGCACGGCGCCGTCGAGCGCGTACATCGCGCCGATGAGCGGCGAGCGCTTCGCGCGCTCCGGCACGGCGTTCCGCCATGCGTCGATCGTATGCTGCAGGCTCGCGAGCTTCGTCCCGTAGACGCGCATCTCGTAAATGCCGCCGTGCACGGCCGGCTCGATCGGCGGGAGGAACGGAAACAGCGCGTAGCTGCTGACCTCGACGTCGGTGATGAATTCTCCGCAGCCGAACGGATTGCCTTCGAGCAGGAGACGCTGGCGCTCCGTGACCAGCGCCGCCTCCGATTCGAACCCGCGCAGCACCATCACGCGGCCGAGCGCGCCGATGTCCGAATACCAGCAGCCGAGCAGTTTCGAGCCGGGCGCGTCGCCGCTCGCCTTGATGTTCTCGAAGACCTGCGCGTTCGCGCCGATCCTCACCGTCAACGTGACCGTATCGTACAGAGTCATTGCAGAGTCCTTGCCTGTTTGAAGATTGAGAGATCCGTGACGGCTTCCGCGCGCGGCGCCGCCGCCAGTTCCAGTCCCGCGAGATAGCCGAAGGTCATCGCCGGCCCGAGCGTGATGCCGCCGGCCGAATAATGCCCGCCCATCATGCTCGCCGCGTCGTTGCCGACCGCGTAGAGGCCGGGAATCGGCGCGCGCGACTCATCGAGCACGCGCGCGGTCGTCCGTCGAAAGGCCGGCGAAAGCGCCGAGGCTGCCCGGCAGAACCTTCACCGCATGAAACGGGCCCTCGACGATCGGCGCGAGACACGGGTTCGGCGCTGGGCCGGCCCCCCGCACGCGAGCACGACGCCGCGCCACGCGCGCACTTCGTGCATCACGCCTTCGATCTCGACCCGCGCGCCCGTCACCCGCCCGCCTTCGCGCACGAGCGATACGGCCTTCGCCCGCGTGCGCAGATCGACGCCGCGATCCGCGGCCGACTTGAGCAAACGCGCGACGAGCGCGTTGCCGTTGACGAGATGCATCGAGCGGCCATAGCGTAGCCTGTGCCAAGCGAACGCGGCGAAGCGCTTCGTCACGTGCCATGCCGACTTCGGGTGTCGCGTCGCGTTCAGAAAATGCGCGAGATCGTGCTTCATCTGCAATTGCGCGAAGCCGATGTTGATGCGGTCCAGAAACGAGACCACGTAGCACAGGAACAGAAACGGAATGATGCGCCACGCGACTTTGCGGAACAGCGCATAGTCCGACAGGGCGTGCGGCTCCGCGGCGGCGCTCAGGCTGAGCGCCGCCGTGCTGATCGACTTCGACATGTCTCGCTCCAGATGGGCGTAGGAAGGCCGGCGTCTTGGTCGCGCCTGTTGAGCGCCTTTGGAGGGGAATACGGCGCGCCTTCCTCGAAACGCGCCGCGAGGGAAGAAGCTTAGTCCTGCAGGGCAGCCCACATTTCCTGGTCGCGCTCGGCCGTCCAGATGCGCGGATGCCGGATGCCGCTCGCCTCGTCATAGGCACGCGAGACGTCGAACGCAGGCAGTGCTCGTAGACGAAGACGTGGCCGAACTTCGGGTCCATGGCCTTGCGGGTGTGCGCCATCGAGCCCTTCAGGTCGAGCTTGTCGGCGACGGCTTCGCGGCCGGCCTGCAGCAGCGTCGTGACGAAATCCTTCGTGTAGTCGAGCCCCGGTCCACTTCCACGGGCGACAGCAGCGCGGGGCGCGGTCCGGCACGAGCTTTTTCGCCTTCAGCGCGCGCAGCACTTCGAGCGTCGCGGGCCATTCCTCGAGCTGCGCGTCGCCGCAATAACAGGCCACATCGTATTCGACGAGGTCGCCTGAGAAAAGCACCTTCTGCGACGGCAGCCAGACGACCGTATCGCCCTTCGTGTGGCCCGAGCCCAGATGCGCGATCCTCACTTCGAGCTTGCCGAGCCACAGCGTGATTTCCTTCTCGAAGACGAGCGTCGGCCACGTGAGGCCGGGCACGGTCTCCACGCCCGCGAACAGGCGCGGAAAGCGCTCGATCTCCGATTTCATGTCGGCCTCGCCGCGCTCGACGATCATTTCGTACGTACCGCGGCTCGCGATGATCTGCTGCGCGCCTTCCTTGAAATACGCCGACGCGCCGAGCACGCGCACCGCGTGGTAATGCGACAGCACGACATACTTGATCGGCTTGTCGGTGACGCTGCGGATCTTCGCGATCAGGTCCTGCGCCATCGCGGGCGTGGCGGTCGTGTCGACGATCAGCACGCCGTCGTCGCCGACGATCACGCCGGAGTTCGGATCGCCCTCCGCCGTATACGCGTACGCGTTCTCGGAAAGCTGGGTGAAGGTGATCTTCTTCTCTTCCAGATCGGCCTGCGATGCGAATGCCTTTGCCATGATCGTGTCTCGCTTCCATTCTCGTGGGGATGGGTGGATGATCGGTGTCGCGCCGTTTTTGTCAACAGCAAGCGTACTTGCTATTTGCAAATTACGGGTAAATACCGAACGGCTTCATCGGATGATTCCTGCTCGGCTAACATCGGCCATTCGTTTACTTTCATCGATCGCGGAGTGCTCTTGGCTCGTTCCGAATCTGGCGAAGAAAAAAAGCAGCGCGGCATCCAGAGCGTCGAGGTCGGCGCGCGCCTGCTCGACGCGCTCGCCGAAGCCGCGGCGCTGTCGACCGCGCAGGCGCATACGTATCTCGTCAGCCTGACGCGTCTCGGGCTCGTCAAGCGCGACGTGCTCACCGGCAACTACGAGCCGGGCCCGCTTTCGCTCCGGCTCGGTCTATTGAATCTAGAACGTCAGCCCGCGTATTGCGCGGCGGCGCCGCGCGTGGCGGCGCTCGCGCTCGCGACGGGCGAGCGTCGCGGTCAGCGTAGCCGGACCGCAGGGGCCGACCGTCGTGCGTTACGAGCGCGGCGGCTTTCCGCTGCACGTCAATCTGCACGTGGGCACGGTGATGTCGCTGTCAGCGACGTCGACCGGACGCGTGTTCCGCGCCTTCGACGACCAAGCCCGCGTCGCCGCGATGCTCGCGCATCAGGCAGAAACCAACGCGCCGGAAATGGCCGCGCGCATCGACGAGATTCGCGCGCGCGGCATCGAACGCGGCATCGATGCGCCGAGCCCGGGCGTGAGCAGCATGAGCGTGCCGGTGTTCGACGGCGCGCAGCGCATGGAGCTCGCGCTGACGGCGATCGGCCCGATCGGCTCGTGCGACGTCGACTGGAACGGCCCGCTCGCGCGCGCCTTGAAGGCGGCGGCGCGCGATATCGCCGGGCTGCTCTCATGACGATGTTCGAGGACGACGCCGATACCTGGCCGCAACGCGGCATCACGCGCTCGACGCGACCTGCGACCTGCTGCGCGCCCTGGTCGCGGCGGGCCGGCCGCTGACGCTGCGCGATCTCGCCGCGGCGGCCGGCATGCCGCCCGCGAAGGCGTTCGCGCATCTCGTGAGTCTCGTGAAGGTCGAGCTGCTGGCGCGCGACGAGACGGGGCTTTTCCACGCGGGGCCGCTGAGCCGCGAGCTCAGGCTCATCGCGCTGCAGCGGTTCTCGCCGATCCGCGACGCCGAAGCCGAGATCGTCGCACTCGCCGCCGGCACGTCGATGACGGTCGCGGCGGCCACGCTCGGGCCGCTCGAACCGACGGTGATCCGTCTGGAGGAATCGGCGCGGCCGCAGCATGTGAGCCTGCGGGTGGGCACCGTGATGTCGCTCGTCAATACGGCCATCGGCCGGGTGTACGCCGCGCATCTTTCCGGGGAGATGCTGGCGAGCCTGATGGAGCAGGACGGCATCCGGCTCGCGGGCGTGCAGCCGGGTTCAATCCTCGCAGGCGATGAACGGCATGCCGGCGCGCTGGATGCCGGCTGTCGCGCGCGCCTCGACGAGATCCGGACACCCGGCTTCGATACGGCGCTCGGCGCACCGGTGCCCGGCATCCACACGCTGGCGGCGCCGGTGTTCGATCACACCGGCAGCGTGTGCCTCGTGCTCGCCCTGATCGGTTCGGCGGGCGGCTTCGACAGCGCCGCGGACGGTCCGCTAGCGCGCGCCCTTCTGGCTGCGACGCGGCGGCTGTCGTGGCGCTTCGGGTTCATGGAAACCGGCCGCGAGGCGAGCTAGCCGCCGCTTCCGTTCCGGTCACGCGAATCGCGGGAAAACGGTCGGTCGGGTTGGCGATCTCGTCCTGCGAGGCGACGATCTCCAGTTCGTAGCGCCCCGCATCGTACGTCGCCCGGACCACTGCGTTGACCGCCGCGAGCGTGTGCTCGAGCGCCTTGCGCAGCGAATCGCCGAGCAGCGTGCGCGCGACGAACACGCCGCTCGTCAGATCACCCACGCCGACCGGCTGACGTGCGAACGGATAGAGCGGACGCTGCGCAAACCACGCTTCGGTCGGGCTGACGGCGAGCATGTTGAAGGTGTCGGCGCGGCTGTTGCGATCCAGCAGATGCTTGACCAGCACGATGCGCGGACCGCGCGCGAGTACTTCGTGACAGGCGTCGACGGCTTCCTCCACCGTCTCGATGGTCCGCCCGACGAGTTTCTCCAGCTCGACGTGATTGGGCATCATCGCATCGGCGATGCCGGGCATGACGGTGACGAGGAAGTCCTCGATGCCCGGCGCGACCGTGCAGCCGCCCGTCTGGCCCATGACCGGGTCGCAGAAGAAGAGCGCGCGCGAATTCACCGCCTTCACCATCTTCACGATCTCGACGACCGCCCGGCCCTGCTCCGGCGCGCCGAGATAGCCCGAAAGCACTGCGTTGCAGCGCGCGAGCACGCCGATCGCGCCGATGCCTTCGATCACGTTCTGCAATTCGTCCGCGTCGAAGGTGCTGCCGGTCCAGCGGCCGTACTGCGTGTGATTGGAGAACTGCACGGTGTTGAGCGGCCACACGTTGACGCCGAGACGCCGCATGGGGAAAACCGCCGCGCTGTTGCCCGCATGGCCAAACACCACATGCGATTGAATGCTCAGGACGTTGTTCATGTTCTGATTCCCGACTGATTCCAGGTTGTTCGGTCAGATGAAACGCTTATCCGGGCGGGCTTCGCGGGTCCATTGCCGTCCGCATCCCGCAGTGCAGCGCAAGCGACACGCGGCCAGGCATGCGCGCGGATGCCGCTTGCGAACGCGTGTCCGGACCGCATGTTTCTATTGTGCCGCACCTCGCCGCACTGCGGCATGGCCTAACGGTTATAGTTATAAATTGCGCGCAGGCATCTTGTCGAGCGACGCGATCGGCGGGAAAGCCAAAAGGTCGCGCGCCTGCAACACTGCGCGGCGCGTCGACGGCCGCCGCGCACGCTCGTGCGGCGTTCGGCACACCGCTTGCTTGATCCGCGGGATCGGCCGCGGGCATCACGCGGCTGAGCGACAGCGCCAAAAAAAGAGCGACTTCCATACACGAATTCCGATGCGCGCCGGATATTGCTTCAATGGCGTCGCGCGCCCGCGCATTCCGGCGGCCCGCGACGCAATCACCACAAGCATCGAAAGCATACGAGGACGAACACACCGCAAGAAACCAAGAAACCAATAGTCGCAGGTAGTCGCAGGTCAAATCAGGAGGCTGACATGGAGACGCTGTCTAAGAAAATCGCACCGATTTGCAGAAGTCGACCCTCGCAATCGTTCTCGCCGGCGGGCGCGGCACTCGTCTCGGGCCGCTCACCGACAAGCGGGTCAAGCCCACCGTCCACTTCGGCGGCAAGTACCGTATCATCGACTTCGCGCTGTCCAACTGCCTCAATTCCGGCATCCGCCGCATCGCCGTCGTCACGCAATACAAGGCCCATTCGCTCATCCGTCACCTGCAGCACGGCTGGGGCTTCTGCGCGGCGAATTCAACGAGTTCATCGACATCTGGCCGGCGCAACAGCGCGTCGATTCGAGCTGGTATCGCGGCACGGCGGACGCGGTGTATCAGAACCTTGACATCATCCGCTCGATCGGCCCGGAATTCGTCATCGTGCTGGCGGGCGATCACATCTACAAGATGGACTACACGCGCATGGTCCTCGATCACGTCGAGAGCGGCGCCGACTGCACGGTCGGTTGCATCGAGGTGCCGCGCATGGACGCGGTCGCGTTCGGGGTGATGCACGTCGACGAAAACCGCCGCGTCACCGATTTCCTGGAAAAGCCCGCCGATCCGCCCGCGATGCCCGGCAAGCCCGACGTCGCGCTCGCGCGCATGGGCATCTATGTGTTCAGCGCGAAGTATCTCTACGAGATGCTGCAGGAGAACATCGAAACCTCGAACATCGATCACGACTTCGGCAAGGACATCATTCCGCGCGTCGTGACGACGGGGAAGGCCATCGCGCATCCGTTCGGCATGTCGTGCGTGACTTCCAGCAGCGATCCGGACGCGCCTGCCTACTGGCGCGACGTCGGAACCGTCGATGCCTACTGGGCCGCGAACCTCGACCTCGCGTCGACGATTCCCGAACTCGACCTCTACGACCGCAAATGGCCGATCTGGACCAACTAGTCCATTGCGTTATTGAATTAGCACCCTGTCTGTGTTCAGATACAGGTCATGGGTCAAAATGAACCTGACAGATATCGAACGTGAGCAACTGTTGTCGGCGGCGCGCAGCCGAACGGTGCGTGCGGCGGACGTGCGACGCGCAAAGTTGATCCTGATGCTCGAGGACGGCGAATCGCGCGACAGTATCATGCGCACACTGGGTTGCGATTCGCGCTTCATCGCACGCTGGTCGGGGCGCTTCCTCAGCGAGCGACTAGCCGGCATGTACGCCCGGCACCGCGGGCGGGCGCCTACGCAGCCACCGGCCAAACTGGAAGCGCGGGTGCTCAAGTGCACCCTCAAGCACAAACCCGCCGACGGTTCGACACACTGGAGTAGCTACAAGCTCGCAGCAGAACTCGGCGACGTATCGGTCTCGGCCGTGCAGCGCATCTGGCGCAAGCACGGCATCAAGCCGCAGCAGTTGGAGCGGCACATGGTCTCCAACGACCCGGACTTCGAGACCAAGGCAGCCGACGTGATCGGGCTGTACCTGAACCCGCCGGCGCACGCAGCGGTGTTCTGCGTGGACGAGAAGACCGCGATCCAGGCACTCGATCGCAAGGACCGTATGCTGCCGCTGTCGCCCGGGCGCGCCGAGAGTCACGGCTTCGAGTACAAGCGCAACGGCACGCTCAGCCTGTTCGCGGCGTTCAATACTGCCACCGGCGAGGTGCTGGGCAAGACGGTGGCGCGCCACACCAGCGAGCAGTTCGTGGCCTTCCTGACCGACGTCGTCGCCAGCCAGCCCAAACGCCGGGAAATCCACGCGATCTGCGACAACGTCAGCAGCCATAAGACGCAGCGGGTTGCCGACTTCCTTGATGCGCAGCGCAACGTGCACCTGCACTTCACGCCGACCTACTCGTCGTGGCTCAACCAGGTGGAGAACTGGTTCTCGCGCATTCAGCGTGAAGTGATCGCTCGCGGCATCTTCACTTCGGTGAAGGATTGGGATCGCAAACTGATGCCGATACATCCGCGAACACAACAAGAACCCGAAACCGATCAAGTGGAAATATGACGATCCTTCGCGCCGGATTCGACCAGTGCCAATTCAATGACGCAATGGAATAGCAGCGCCGCCTTCAAAGGTCAATGTCGACCCTCGACGGTACTGATCGAGCGCTTACCGCGGATCTGCATGTCGCCGACGTAATCCTCTTCGTAGGCATCGAGACCGCCGATCACGAGATTCGGCCGGAAACGATTCGCTGGAACGCCTTGCGCGTCTTTCGTCGACAGGCGCGCATTGAGATCGTCGCGACGCGCTGACGCTGGCCGCCCGACAATTGCTTCGGCTTGCGGTCGAGCAGATGGTCGATGTGCAGGATCTTCGCCGCATTCTTCACGGCGGCGTCGATCGCGGGCTTCTTCTCGCCCGCGAGCTTGAGGCCGAACGCCATGTTGTCGTACAGCGTCATGTGCGGATAGAGCGCGTACGACTGGAACACCATCGCGATGCCGCGCTTCGCGGGCGGCAGTTCGTTCACGCGCGCGTTGTCGATCATCAGATCGCCACCGCTGATGTCCTCCAGACTCGCGATCATGCGCATCAACGTCGACTTGCCGCAGCCGGACGGGCCCACGAACACGACGAACTCGCCGTCCTCGATATCGAGGTTGATGTTGCGCATCACCTCGGTTTCCTTATAACGCTTGCTGATGTTGCACAGTGTCAGGCTAGCCATGATGTATGTCTCCTTCGCGACGCTTGAAGCGCATCGCTATCTGATTTCAAACGTCGCGTTCTGCAGCCATTGCTCGACAAGCGCGGGCAGTCGCGTCATGTCGTCGAATACGACCTGCGCGCCCGCCTTCTCCAGCGCGCCGACCTGTCCTTCGGTGGCGTGCCCGCCGCCGATGAAGCCGAGCACCGGCATGCCCGCCGCTGTCGCCGCCGTCACGCCGGTCACGCTTGTCCTCCACGACGAGGCAGCGCAGCGGATCGATGGCGCATCGCGCGCGCCGCGGCGAGATACACTCGGGCGCCGGCTTCGGGTTCTCGACCATGTCCGCGCAGAAACGACGCTCGCCGAAAAAACGCACGAGGCCGGTGCGCTGCAGCACCGCATCGACGTATGGCGAAAACGTATGGCGAAAACTGTTGCTCGCGCACGCCTTGGTGAACGGCACAGCCGCCAGCGCCTCGGCGATGCCCGGCACCATCGGCGCCTGAATCGCCGCCGCTTCGACGGCGCGGCGGATCGCGACGACCTGCTCGTGCGTCAGCGTGCGGCCGACCGTGTCGGCGGCGCTCGCCAGCACCGCCTCGATGCGCAGGCCGAGCAGTGGCATCACGACCGGCTCGACGTCGATGCCCGGCCACAGCATCTGCAGCCCAGTGACGAGTATGCGCGCCGCCACGGTCTCGCTGTCGATCAGGACGCCGTCGCAGTCGCAGATCATCAGGCGATCCTCGAGATGTCTGGCCTCGGTGGATGGAGTGAGATTCACGCTCGCATCCTCACTTCACGGCGCCGAACGTGAGGCCGCGCAGCTGCTTCTGCGAGACCCAGCCGACGATCAGGATCGGCGCGACCGCGAGTAACGAGGCCGCCGAGAGCTTCGCCCAGAAGAGTCCCTCCGGACTCGAGTACGACGCGATGAACACCGTCAGCGGCGCCGCGTTCGAGCTCGACAGGTTGATGCTCCAGAACGCCTCGTTCCGCGACAGGATGATGAGCAGAAGGCCCGTCGAAGCCAGTCCGGGCAGCGCCATCGGCATCAGCAGATAGACGATCTCCTGCCACGTCGTCGCGCCGTCGATGCGGCCCGCCTCCAGAATGTCCTTCGGCACCTCGTTGAAATACGTGAAGGCCATCCACACGGCGATTGGCAGATTGATCAGCGTGTACACGATGACGAGGCCGGACACGGTGTCGAGCAGGCCCGTGTTCTTCCACAGCAGATAGATCGGCACGAGCACGCCGACCGACGGCATCATCTTCGTGGAAAGCATCCACAGCAGGACCGACTGCGTCTTCTTCGTCGGGAAGAACGCCATCGCATAGGTGCACGGCACGGCGAGGATCAGGCAGATCACCGTGACGCCGACCGAGATCAGCACCGAGTTCCACGCGAAGCCGAAGTAGTTGCTGCGCGCGAACACTTCCCTGAAGCTCTCCAGCGTCGGCGTGAAGAACAGCGACGACGAATACGCTTGCTGCTCCGTCTTGAACGCGGTGATCGTCATCCAGAAGATCGGAAAGAACAGCAGGAGGAGACGAGCCACGCGACGATCCCGGGCACCACGTTCTTGACGTGATCGAGCACGGGGGTGCGCGTGGTTGCAGTGACCGGATGCGTGCTCATGACTCGTACTCCCCCCTTTGAGGTTCTTCGCGAGCATTCTCACGAGGAAGAACGCGACAATGTTGGCCAGAATGACCGCGAGAATGCCGCCCGCGATGCAAGGCCGACGTCGAATTGCTGCAGGCCGAGCGCGTAGATCAGATACGACAGGTTGGTCGTCGCGGTGCCGGGACCGCCGCCCGTCGTCGTGTAGATTTCAGCGAAGATCGACAGCAGGAAAATGGTTTCCATCATCACGACCACGGCGATCGCACGCTTCAAGTGCGGCAGCGTGATGAAGAAGAACATCGAGAACGGACCCGCGCCGTCGATGCGCGCCGCTTCCTTCTGCTCCTGGTCGAGCGATTGAATCGCCGTGAAGAGAATCAGGAAGGCGAACGGCAGCCATTGCCACGCGACGATCAGAATGACCGCGAAGAGCGGATATTCGGCGAACCAGTCGATCGGCTGCATGCCCAGCGAGCGCATCAGGCCGACGATCAGGCCGTACACCGGATGCAGGATCATGTTCTTCCAGATGAGCGCGGAAACCGTGGGCATCACGAAGAACGGCGCGATCACGAGCAGGCGCGCGATGCCCTGACCCAGGAACTTGCGGTCGAACAGCACGGCGAGCAGCACGCCGCCCACGACCGTGATGGCAAGCACCGAGATGATCAGCGTCAGCGTAGGCCGATCGAGGGGCCGAACGCCGGATCGGTGACGAGAAACTCGAAGTTGTCGAGGCCCGCGAATCCCTTGACGTCGGGGTTCAGCAGGTTGTAGCGTGAGAACGAAAACCAGATCGTCATCGCGAGCGGAATGGCCATCCACAGGAACAGGAGTCCGGTCGACGGCGTGATCAGCCAGCGCACCGACTTCGCGCGCTGCTTGTCGCGCTCGGCCGCGGACTTCTCCATGTGATGATCGGTGAGGGGGGGATTCAGTTGACTCATCGTGTCACCTCTCGATGATGATGCATGCGGGCCGCTTCGTTGCTTCGCACGAAACGAAGCGGCCCGTGTACCACGCGGATTTACTTCTGATAACCGACTTGCTTGACGGCGCGATCGGCTGCGGCATTGGCCGCCTTCAGCGCGTTGTCGACGCTCGTCTGACCTGCCACGACGCCTGCGATCGACTGGCCGACTACCGTGCCGAACGACTGGAACTCCGGAATGCCGACGAACTGGATGCCGCTATACGGCACCTTCTTGAGCGTCGCGTCGTTTGGGTTCGCGGTCTCGATCGCCTGCAGCACGAAGTCGTCGAACGGCGCGGCCTGCTTGTACTCGGGACGCGCGTAGGTGGACTTGCGCGTGCCCGGCGGCACCGAGGCCCAGCCCTCGTCCTTGCCGACCATCTCGATGTACTCCTTCCTTCGACGTTGCCCAAGCGGCGAACTTCTTCGCGGCGTCCTGCTGCTTCGAGGTCTTCGGAATCGCGAGCGACCACGACCACAGCCAGTGCGAGCCCTTCGGCGTGACGGCGACGGGTGCCGCCGCGAAGCCGATCTTGTCCGACACCTACGATTGCGACTTGTTGTAGAGCATGCCCGCGGCGACCGTCGCGTCGATCCACATCGCGCACTTGCCGGAGGACATCAGCGTAAGGTTCTGGTTGAAGCCGTTCGAGCTCGCTCCCGGCGGGCCATCGTTCTTCAGCAGATCCGAGTAGAAGGTCACGGCCTTGTGCCATTCCGGCGTGTCGAGTTGCGCCTGCCACTTCTCGTTGAACCATTCGCCGCCGAAGGTGTTCACGTCTGTCGACACGTACGCCATGTTCTCGCCCCAGCCGGCCTTGCCGCGCAGGCAGATGCCGTACTGGCCCTTGGACTTGTCGGTAAGCTTGTCGGCGAATTGCTTGATCTGATCGTAGGTCGGCTGGTCGGGCATCTTGAGGCCCGCGGCCTGGAACAGGTCCTTGCGGTAATACGTCATCGAGCTTTCGACGTAGAACGGCAGCGCGTAGAGCTGGCCATTGTACGAAAGGCCGTCGCGCGCCGTCTTCACGACGTCGTCGAGATCGTAGTTGGCGGGCAGGCCCGTCATCGGCGAGAGCCAGCCGCGCTTGCCCCACTGCGGCGCTTCATACGTGCCGATGGTGACCACGTCGAACTGGCGCTGTTGGTGGTGATGTCCGTCGTCGCGCGCTGGCGCAGGACGTTCTCCTCGAGAATCACCCACTTCAGCTGGATGTCCGGATTGGCCTTCTCGAACGCCGGCTCGAGCTTCTTCAGCTCGATCATGTCGGGGTTGTTGAGCGTGGCGATGGTAATGGTGGTAATGGTCGTCGCCGCATGTCCCGATAGCGGCACGAGCGCGGCAGCGGCGAGCGCGGCCGAAAGCGCCTTGACGGCGCCGCGCGCGCGGTTGTGCCCGAACGATGCGTTGAGTGCGTTTCATGTTGGTTCGTCTCCTTTTTGTTGGCACGGGCCCGCGGACGGTTTCGTTGCATGACCGCAAGCGCTGTGTATGCCGCTGCCTGCCTTCGAGAGTGCGCGATCGGGATCGCGTGGTTGCCGGGTCTTCCTTGTGTCGCGTTTCGCACGGCACGTCTGCTGCGTCTGCCTTCGCAGTGCTCGTAGCGCTTTCGCCTTCGGCCTCGCGTCGCGCGCATTCGCCGCGACGCCGTTTCACTATAGACGGTACCTTCCGCGCTTCAAGCCGCATGCCGCAGGCGAGTGCGGTGCATCAACTCATCCAGTTGCCGCCGTCGACGTTGATCGTCTGGGCGGTGATGTAATCCGAATCCGACGACGCCAGAAACAGCGCCGCGCCGGTCAGATCAGCCGGCACGCCCATGTGTCCGAGCAGCACTTCCTCGCCGACGAGCCGCTTCTTCTCGCCAAGCGGGCGGTTATCGTAACGCGCGAAGAGCGCATCGACCTGCTCCCACATCGGCGTGTCGACGACGCCCGGCGCGATGCCGTTCACGTTGATGCGCTCTTTCGCGAGCGCGAGCGCCGCCGATTGCGTATAGCTGATCACCGCCGCCTTGGTCGCGCAGTAGTGCGACACGAGCGCCTCGCCGCGCCGTCCGGTCTGCGACGACATGTTGATGATCTTGCCGCCGCGACCCTGCTCGACCATGCGCCTCGCGACCGCCTGCATCAGGAAGAACATGCCCTTGACGTTGACCGCGAAGAGGCGGTCGTAGACGTCCCAGGATTCGTCGAGAAGCGGACGCATGTCGAACAGCGCCGCGTTGTTGAAGAGGATGTCGATGCCGCCGAAGCGCTCGACGCTGCGCTCGATGTCTTCGCGGCGCGTGACGTCGGCCTTGAGCGCCAGAACGCGCGCGGATACGTCCGCAAAGCGCTCCGCCATGTCTCCTTCACGTCGACGACCACGATCTGCGCGCCCTCGTCCAGATAGCGCCGCGCGACCGCCTCGCCGATGCCGCTCGCGGCGCCCGTGATGATCGAGACCTTGTCTCTCAGCCTCACCGATGTCTCCGAATCTTTGCGTTGTCCGGCAGCGTGCTCCGCATCTCGCTCTGCGCTTCGCCCATGTGAGCGAACGCTCCGCAGCTGAACAATTGCTCTATGTTTGATCGAATGATCGGCGTTGCGCGCGATCGTGTCAAGGCGTCGGCACAGGTTTCGATGTTGCGGCGCACAAACGTCCGGGAGCTTCGGGAAAACCCGCCTGGCAAGGCGCGGCACAGCAACTGGCGTGCCGAATGGAGAGAAAAGACGTGCGCAAACGTGCAGGCATTTCTGATACGTTATATCATCTCTGGATCGTCCGACGAGCGGCGCGCCTGCTCGTGCTTCAACCTCTTTGCACGGGCCACGTCTCGCGTGGCCGACATGACATGACCGCATCCGTCGAAACCATGCTGGCGCGCGCCGAAGCCCTCGCGGGCGAGCGCGGCGTCGCGCTCACGCCGTTGCGCCGACAGGTGTATGAACTGGTGCTCAAGGCGCACAAGCCGATCGGCGCCTACGACCTGATCGATGCCATGGAGCCGCAGCGCGGCGCGCGCGTGCCCCCGACCACCGTGTATCGCGCGCTCGACTTTCTCGTCGAAAACGGCTTCGTGCATCGCATCGAATCGAAGAACGCGTTCGTTGCCTGCTGCGATGCCGGCAAGCCGCACGAGAGCCAATTCCTCATCTGCGACGAATGCGGCGCGACGCTCGAAATCCAGGGCCGCGAGCTGGCGTCGTCGCTGTCGGCAAGCCCGCCCGCGCATGGTTTTCAGGTGCATCACCAGGTCGTCGAACTGAGCGGGCTGTGCGGTGACTGTCAGAAAAGGCATCGCGGCGCCTGAGCCGTTCGTCCGATCACAACCCGCACACGCGCTACGCGCTGCCCAACACAAGGAAATCGATGAAATTCGCGCACGTCCTGACCTGCTTCGCCATCGCGCTCGGCTTTTGCAACGCGGCATCGGCGCAGACCGCGCGGGTGCCGGTCGTCGCGGCGGAGAACTTCTACGGCGACGTCATTCGCCAGCTCGGCGGCGATCGCGTGCAGGTGACGAGCATCCTCAGCAACCCGGACGAAGACCCGCATCTCTTCGAAGCGAGCCCGAAAACCGCGCGCGCTGCAGCACGCGGCGCTCGTCGTCTATAACTGCGCGGATTACGACCCGTGGATGGACAAGCTGTTCGCGGCATCGAAGAGCAACGAGAAGCGCACGGTGATCGTCGCGGCGCAGCTCGTCGGCAGGAAGGCCGGCGACAATCCGCATCTCTGGTAAGGACGCGCATGTGCCGAGCATCAGCGTGACGGAGACCTTGCCCGCAAAGAAGAGTATCAGCAATGGATGCAGTCGCAACTGGACGCACTCGCGGGCGCCCTGCAAGGATGGCAACGATGAGCGCCGCGCAACCCGCGCTCGAAGTCGATCGCGTGACGCTTGCGCTCGGCGACCGCGAGATTCTCAACGACACGAGTTTTACGGTCCGGAACGGTGAGTTCATCGGCGTGCTCGGCCCGAACGGTGCAGGTAAGACCACCTTGATGCGCGCGCTGCTCGGGCTCGTGCCGGTCGGGAGCGGGACGATCCGCGTGAACGGCGAGGCGGTCGCGCGCGGCAATGCGTCGATCGGCTACATGCCGCAGATCCGCACCGGCCTCGCGAACCGGCGCGTGCTCGGCCGCGATTTCGTGGCGATGGCCGCGGACGGGCATCACTGGGGACTACCGCATCGCAATGCGCGCGTCCGCGCGGACGTGGAGCGCGTGCTCGAGCTCGTCGGCGCGCATCAGCTGGCCGCGCGCCCGCTGTCGGAGCTGTCTGGCGGCGAACGTCAGCGCCTGCTGCTCGCGCAGTGCCTGCTCGGCGATCCGCGTCTGCTGCTGCTCGACGAACCGCTCATCAGCCTCGATCCGCGTCACCAGACAGGCGTCGTCAAGCTGGTGCGGCGCGTACAGCGCGAGCTCAACATCACCGTGCTGTTCTCGGCGCATGAGCTCAATCCGCTTCTGAACTCGCTCGACCGCGTGCTTTATCTCGGCAGCGGCCGCGCGGCGCTCGGCACTGTCGACGAGGTGATCTCGAAGCCAGTGCTGTCGCGCCTGTACGGCTCGCCCATCGACGTGATGCGCGTGAACGGCCGCATCTTCGTGATGTCGGGCGACGTCGAGATCGACAAGCTCGATCACGCTCACGAGGAAGGCGACGAGCATGAACATGGCCACGACCATGCACACAGTCACGGCCACAGCCACGTCAAATAAAAAGCACAATGTTCGAATACGACTTCATGGTGAATGCATTCGCGGCGTCGGGGATCGTCGCGGTGCTGTCGGGAATCGTCGGGTACTTTCTCGTGATGCGCGGGCAGACCTTCGCGGGCCACGCGCTCTCGCACGTCGGCTTCACCGGCGCGACCGGCGCGGTGCTGCTCGGCATTCCGCCGCTCTGGGGAATGGTCGGCTTCACGCTCGCGGCGGGCATCGGCATGGGCGCGCTCGGCGAGCGCCTGTCGGGCCGCGACGTGGCGATCGGCGTGATTCTTTCGTTATCGCTCGGTTTCGGCCTGCTGTTTCTGCACTTCTTCACCGCCTATGCCACGCAAACAACGGCGCTTCTGTTCGGCAACGTGCTCGGCGTGAGTCACGAGACGCTCGTCGTGCTGGCGGGACTCGCGATCGTGAGCCTTGCCGCGCTCGCGTTCATCATGCGGCCGTTGATGTTCGCGTCGTTACAGCCGGAGCTTGCCGAAGCCAAGGGCGTGTCGCTGCGGCTCGTTTCCGTGTTGTTTCTCGCGATCACCGCGCTCGCGGTCGCGGCGGGCACGCAGATCGTCGGCGTGCTGCTCGTGTTCGCGCTGATGGTGGGGCCCGCGGCCGCGGCGCAGAACGTGACGACGCGGCTGTCGTCCGGATTGGTCCTCGCTGCCGCGTTCGCGCTCGGGCAAGCCTGGGTTGGTCTCACGCTCGCCTTTTTCACCGACTGGCCGACGAGCTTCTGGATCACGATGCTCGCCGCGCTGGTCTACGGCGCAAGCCTGCTCGGGCGGCGCGGGCACTGAGCGTTCAGCGCGTCTCGCAGCGCGACCGCCACGCGCTCGATCACCTCATCCCATTCGCCCGGGCGCCTCTGCCGGAAGAGCCGCGCGTTCGGATACGAGGGCGACGAATCATCGCCCTCGTATAGCCAGCAGCCGTCGTAGCGCGAAAGTATCCACACCCGACGATTCAGCGCGCCCGCCAGATGCGCGACCGACGTATCGACCGTAATCACCAGATCCAGTTGCTCGATGATCGCGGCGGTATCGGCGAAGTCCTTCACCTCCTTCATCAGGTCGACAGGCCGCAACGCCGGCGCAAGCGTGCCGATCTGCGGCTGCGTCGACGCGCCCTTCTAAGAGACGGTTTCATAAAGGCTGTTGAGATTGCCGAAGAGTGTTCCAGCAGATCAAGCAACAACCGAGTTTGAGGAACGCTTCATGAATGTCCGCACGACGTTCGAAGCGAGTACGTAGACGGCGGAAGTTATGCAACCAGGCATGTGTACGTTCGACGACCCAACGGACTTTCCCAAGGCCGCTACCGTGCGGGTGACCGCGCCGCGCGATGCTGGTGGGAATGTTGCGCGCGTGAAGGAGGCACCGGTACTTGTCATGATCGTAACCGCGGTCGGCATAAACACAGCCAGGGCGACTCAGCGGCCGGCCGCGCACGCCGCCAATCGGTACGATGGCCTCGATCAACGGGATCAGTTGGGTGACGTCGTGACGATTGGCGCCGGTCAGGATTGCCGCGATCGGCGTACCGTTGGCGTCGGTGGTGACGTGGTGCTTGGAACCGGGTCGTGCTCGGTCGGTGGGGTTCGGGCCAGTTTTTCGCCCGCCCCAACCGCACGAATCGACGATGAGTCGACGACGACGCGGGAGAAGTCGATCTTCCCGGCCGCTCGTAGTTTCGCCAGCAGCAGTGCGTGCAGTCGATCCCACACGCCGGCTTGCTGCCAATCGCGCAGCCTGCGCCAGCAACTGACGCCAGAGCCACATCCCATCTCCGCTGGCAGATCTCGCCACCGGATGCCGGTCTTCAGCACGAACAAGATGCCGGTCAGCGCAGCCCGATCCGGTACCGGCTTGCGGCCCGGATACTTGAAGCGGCGCGGCTTCGCTGGTGGTAGCAGTGGCTCGATCAGTGCCCACAGTTCGTCGTCGATGATTGGTTTGCCCATCTCCTCGATCCTGTTGTCACAACGATCGAGGTTAACAGGTTGCGTTACGGGTTAACAGCCCCTAATAAATCTTTTTGAAACCACTTCTAAGCTGACGAAGGTCGCGCCCGGCACGCGCAGAATCGGCAAATAGGTCTGCGCCGAAAGCGAGCGGAGCCGGTCCACGGCGTGCAGATGCGCCGTGTGATGGCGCGGATCGCCGGCCCACACCAGACCGACCTTGAAGCCACCCGCGGGCAGCCGGTCTCGCCAGGCGAGCGCCCGCTCGCGCGGCACCCGCAGATAAGGCAGCGCGGCGGGCACGGATTCGAGCGTCGTGCTTGAGGCGTGGGTCCACGTGCCCGGGATACAGCGCCAGCGCCTACCGATAGGCGGCCTCGGTTTCCTCAAAGCGGGCAAGCTTCTTCAGTGCCGTGCCGAGATTGAAACGGGCACGCGCATCGTTCGGCACGAGCGATGCGGCGCGCCGGAACGCCGCCTCCGCTTCGCCGAAGCGATCAAGCTGCATGCAGCACGCGCCGAGATTGGTGTGGACGCTCGCGTCGTCCGGATTGCATTCGAGCGCCCGCAGATGCGTGGCCCGCGCCGCATCGAGCACGCCACGCGTCTCGAGAATGCGTCCGAGATTAGGATGCGCGGAAGCATGATTCGGCCGGATTTCCAGCACATGCCGGTAGGCCGCCTCCGCCTCCCGAAGGCGCTCGCTTCGGCTCAGGACGATGCCGAGGTTGTTATGCGCTTCGACGAAATCCGGGCGGATGTCGATCGACCGGCGATAATACGCTTCGGCTTCGGCTTCGGCGACACGCTCGAGCGTGAGGCAGCACGCAGCCGCGAGGTTGAGCATCGGCGCTTGCGTGCGGGTGAAAGAAGAACGCTCGAGAAGCGCGAGCGCGTCGGCGAACCGTCCGCGGCAATAGAGCGTTTCCGCGAAGGCATATGCGGCCAGGGATGCGTCGGCGTTGCGGACTTCTTGCATGGGGATCGTGCGTTGGAGCGGGGTTCGGCGACGCAATCGCGCCGGCGGCCTGTCCCAGAGGGTTCCGAGACCGACAGGTTAGGGCAGTATCCCTTGAGACTCCATTGGACGATTCCCAGTTCAGGTTCCGGTTGAGGCATGACGGCGCAACAACGCCGCCCTGCCTCACCGGTTCGCGGTACCTACTTGCAGAGCGTCCGCGCATGATGCGCAATATGCTCGCCGATGAAAGTCGAGATAAAGAAATACCCGTGGTCGTAGCCTTCGTGACGGCGCACGGTCACGCTGTGTCCGGCGCCGCGTGCATTGCGCTCGAAGCGCTCGGGATGAAGCTGCTCCGCGAGAAACTGATCCGCGAGCCCCTGATCGATCAGGATGCCGCCCTCGAAGCGTGACGCGGCGTCGCCCTTGATGAGCTCGCTCGCATCGTATTGCTTCCACGCTTCGCGATCGTCGCCGAGATAGCCCGAAAACGCCTTCACGCCCCAGGGACAGTGCGACGGCGCCGCAATCGGCGCGAACGCCGACACCGACCTGTACAGGTCCGGATTGCGCAACGCGAGCACGAGCGCGCCGTGCCCGCCCATCGAATGACCGAAAATGCCGAGCCGGTCCTCGCGCACCGGCAACCGGGCGACGACCGTCTTGCGCAGCTCCTGCGTCACATACGAGTACATGCGATAACGCTGCGCCCACGGCTCGCGCGTCGCATCAACATAGAAGCCTGCGCCGACGCCGAAATCCCAGGCATCCGTCTCGCCCGGCACGCCCGCGCCGCGCGGGCTCGTATCCGGCGCGATTAGCGCAATGCCGTGCTCGGCCGCGTAGCGCTGAGCGCCCGCCTTGATCGGGAACGTCTCCTCGGTGCAGGTGAGACCGGTGAGATAGAACAGCGCCGGCACCTTCCGCGACGACGCTTCTTTCGGCAGAAAGACCGAAAAGCGCATCGGCAGGCCGATCGTTTCCGAATCGTGCCGGTAGATGCGCTGCACGCCGTCGAAACAGCGATGCTCTTCCACGAGTTCCAGCATGAACCCCTCCTCGCTCAATAGACCACGATGGAACGAATCGACTCGCCCTTCTTCATCAGCTCGAAGCCCTCGTTGATGCGCTCCAGCGGCAGATGATGCGTGATCAGATCGTCGATGTTGATCTTGCCTTCCATGTACCAGTCGACGATCTTCGGCACGTCGGTGCGCCCGCGCGCGCCGCCGAACGCCGAGCCCTTCCACTGGCGGCCCGTGACGAGCTGGAACGGCCGCGTGCCGATTTCCTCGCTCGCCGCCGCCACGCCGATGATGAACGACTGCCCCCAGCCTTTGTGCGTGCATTCGAGCGCCTGACGCATCAGCTTCACGTTACCCACGCATTCGAACGAGTAATCCACGCCGCCATCGGTCAGTTGCACGATTTGATCGACGACGTTCTCGACCTCTTTCGGGTTGATGAAGTGCGTCATGCCGAACTTCTTCGCCAGCTCGACGCGCCCCGGATTGATGTCGACGCCGATGATCCTGTCCGCGCCGACCATCTTCGCGCCCTGAATCACGTTCAGCCCGATGCCGCCCAGACCGAACACGACCACGTTCGCGCCCGCCTCCACCTTTGCCGAATACACGACCGCACCCACGCCCGTCGTCACGCCGCAGCCGATGTAGCAGATCTTGTCGAACGGCGCGTCCTCGCGCACCTTCGCCACCGCGATCTCCGGTACCACGATGTAGTTGGAAAACGTCGACGTGCCCATGTAGTGGAACAGCGGCTTGCCATCGAGCGAAAAGCGCGAGGTCGCATCGGGCATCAGGCCACGGCCCTGCGTGGCGCGAATCGCCTGACAGAGATTGGTCTTGCGCGACAGGCAGAACTTGCACTGGCGGCACTCCGGCGTGTAGAGCGGAATGACGTGATCGCCCTTCTTCAGCGTGCCGACGCCCGGCCCGACGTCCACGACCACGCCCGCCCCCTCGTGCCCGAGAATCGCCGGAAAAATGCCTTCGGGATCCGCGCCGGACAGCGTGTAGTAATCGGTATGGCAAATGCCCGTCGCCTTGACTTCGATCAGCACTTCACCCGCGCGCGGGCCTTCGAGATCGACTTCCTCGATCGTCAGAGGTTTTCCGGCTTCCCATGCAATGGCGGCTCGTGTTTTCATGTTTCCTTGTCACTCGGTTTTCGATTGGACGAATCATCGGTCACGCCGGCCGGCAGCGGCAGGATCCGCGCTCGCGCTGGCGAAAATGCAGTGCATGTTGGCCGAAGCTCGGTGCGCGCAAGGTTCACGCGTGCGCGTTAAGCTAATCGTTCCCCGCTCGCGTCGAGAGGACGCCATGAGTCGAATCGAAGGGTTTGCCCAGAGCCGCTGGTTCGCCGATGCGCGCGAGGAAATCGCCGCGGCGCTGCGAACGTCGGACGAAGCCTGGCTTCAGGACATGAGCATGGGCGGGGATGCCGCCTCGCGATGCTCGTCGCGGATTTCGGCGCACGCGTCATGCTGCACGAGGAAGGCATTGTTATGAAGGTTGAGCCGTCTCCGAGACGGCCGGCGCGGCGCTCGATCCATCCGTCGACCTGGACGGCGGCACGGCGGACTCGCTCACGCGCGCAGCATGGATCAAACTCGCGAAATTCGAGGAGCTTGCGATCGCGGTTCTGGAAGCAAGCGCGCTCATCGCGGGCGATGCGCAATGCAACGCCTGCCGCGAGACGATACTCGCGTGGCGTCAGATGCTCTGCGCGGCGAACGAGCGGCCGAGAGAGGAAGCGGACGCTTACATTGGCCATGCATGCCGGCCGATTCTGATGCAGTTCATGAATCTTGCGTCGTGCGCGACCCGCGGCAGGCAGTTCGAGCTCGCCCGCGAAGGCGACTATGAGGAAGCGTGGTTCGAGTTCGATCACTTCTGCGCGAACGCGCACGCCCAGCCCGTGACGAAATGGGGTCGAAAATATCGCAGGCGGCGGGGTGCCGACTTCGCCCATCAATTACCTGTTCCCCGACCCTTCGGCCGTGATGCCGGCGCGCCTTCAGCTGCCACTGCCGGTTCAGCGCGATGACGCCGACGCGCCCGACGGTTTCCTCGACGGCAGGTCGCGCCTCCATCGTCGTGCTTCCTGTTGCGATTCGCCTTCGCGCAGCCACTCGCGCAGCTTGAACTTCTGTACCTTGCCGGAGGGCGTCGTGGGCAGGCTGTCGCACACGAGCAGGCGCTCCGGAATGTATTGCATCGCGACCTTGTGCGCTTTGAGAAAGCCGGCGATCGACGGCAGATCGATGTACTCGCCCGGCTTGCTGACGACGACCGCGCACGCGCGCTCGCCGAGACGCTCGTCGGGATAGGCGACGAGCACCGCCGCCGCGATCGCGGGATGCCGATACAGGAGCGCCTCGATCTCCACCACCGGAATGTTCTCTCCCCCGCGAATGATCACGTCCTTGCTGCGCCCGCTGATGCGGATATAGCCGCGCGTCGAGATACGCGAGATCGCCGGTATCGAACCAGCCGTGCGGATCGGTCGCGTTGAGATGCGCGCGATGCAGATAGCCGCCGAAGCTCGAGCACGAGCGTACCAGCAGGCGCCCCACCGTGCCGGCCGGCAACGGCGCATCGCATGCGTCGACCACTCGCACTTCGACGCCCGGCAGAGGACGGCCGTCGGTCGCGAAGGCGCGTTCGTCGTCATCAAGACGCGTCAGGGTGACCGCGCCCATCTCCGTCATGCCCCACGCCGGCACGATCTTCGCGCCGAGCGCCGCGCGCGCCTTCTCGACGAGCGGACCGGGAATCGGCGCGCACGCGCACAGGAAAACGCGCAGCGTCGGCACGGACCGTCCGCTGTCGCCGAGCGCGTCGGCGAGGTCGGTCAGGAACACGGTCGAGGCCATCGTGAAGCTCACGCGCTCGCTCTCGATCAGCGCAGCCGCCGTCCTCGGCTGCCAGATGTCCTGCAACACCGCGTTCGCGCCGAGCATGACCGGCTCATGAGGCCATACATGAAGCCGGTCTGATGCGCCATCGGCGAGGCCATCAGCACGACATCGTCGGGGCCGAGGCGCATGGCGTCGGCATAGGGGCGAATGTTCGACATCAGCGTGTTCGCCGTGTGCATCACGCCCTTGGGCTCGCCCGTCGTGCCCGACGTGTAGAGCAGTTGCGTGACGTCGTCGGGGCCGGGACGATGCCGCGTCAGGATCTCGCGCGCATCGGGTTCGCGCTCCCATGCAGGCTCGCTGAGAAGCGCTTCGAAGCTGCCGGCGTCCTTGCCGCCAATTACGACGACATGCTCCAGCCGAGGCAGGCTCGCTTGCAGATTCGTCGCCATCTGCCCGAAATCGAAGCCGCGAAACACGCGCGGCACGATCAGCACCTTGTTCTCGCTGTGGGCCAGCATGAACGCAAGCTCGCGCTCGCGAAAGATAGGCATCAGCGGATTGACCACCGCGCCGATACGCGAGCACGCCAGATAGGTCAGCGTGAACTGCCACCAGTTGGGCATTGCATCGATACGACGTCGTGGTTCCCGACGCCGAGCCGCGCGAGACCCACCGCGATGCGATCGGCCATCGACGCCATCTCGCGATACGTGAAGCGCGTCGTCGTGCCGCTTTCCGCCTCGAAGGCCGTGAGCGCGATCTTGTCGGGACAGCGCCCGGCCCATGCGTCGAGATCGTCGTTGACGGTGCGGTCGTGCCAGTATCCGCGGGCGATGCTATCGGCGCGTCTTGCCGGAATCAGAACGGCGTCGAAATCCATAAGCTGTCCCCGATGGTCTGAAGTGCTTCACGCCGGAACCGCATCGCGCCCCGCGCGCGTGCGGGCGATGATCGTCTTCATGATCTGCGCGGTGCCGTCGCCGATCTGGCTGAGCACGTCGCGCAAGCGCTGCTCCATCGGTCCGCGATCGTAGCCGCCATGCCCGAACGACAGCAGCCATTGATGCACCGCGTCGTACGCGAGCTTCGGGCCCCACCACTTGCACATCGCGGCCTCGGCGGTGTGCGGCAGGCCACGGTCCTTGAGCCAGAGCGTCTGCAGGCAGAGGAGGCGCGCCGCCTCGACCTGGGTCTCGTATTCGGCGAGCGGATGCGACACGCCCTGAAACGCCGAGAGCGGCTTGCCGAACGCCTCGCGCTGCGCGACGTATTCCCACGTCTCCTCGAGGCTCGCCTTCGCGACCGCGAGCACCTGCAAGCCGATCAGCGCGCGCGAGAAATCGAAGCCCTGCATCACCTGCACGAAGCCCTTGCTTTCGTCGCCCAGCTGATGATCGGCGGGCACCCGCACGTTCTCGAAGAAGATCGAGCCACGGTCGATCTCGCGCTGCCCGTGACAATCGAAGCGATTGCGCGTGATGCCCGGCAGATCCATCGGCACGAGCACCGCCGAGACGCCGCGCGCGCCGTCCTCGACGCTGCCGGTGCGCGCGAACACGATGGCCGCATCGGCCTGATCGGCCGCCGAGATCGACGTCTTCTCGCCGTTGAGGACGTAGTGATCGCCGACGCGCTCCATGCGCAGACGCAGGTTCGCGGCATCCGAGCCGCCGCGCGGCTCGGTCAGCGCGATGGCCAGCAGCGCGCGTCCCTGAGTCAGTCTTTCGAACCAGGGACGCGCGATGTCCGGCGCGGCGTGATGTGCGAGAATCTGCCCGTTGAGCGATGCCAGCAGGTTGACGTACGAGAGGCTCAGATCCGCGCGCGATCTCTTCGTGAATGACGCCCGCCGCTAGGCAGCCGAGCCCCTGCCCGCCGTACTCCTCCGGCAGCTCCGGCGCGATGAACCCCATCTGTCCCATTTCGAGCATGAGTTCGCGATCGAGCGTGCACGTGGTATCGCGCGCCTCGAAGCCGGGCGCGATGCGTCCCCAAGCAAAGCGGCGCGCGTGTTCGCCGAGCGCGACGAGGTCTTCATCGAGATAGGGATTCATGGCGTCGCCCCGGTATTTCGCGTAGCGCCGGAAATCCGGCTTGCGCTTTTCCTGGAAGGCTCTGACGCCTTCGCGCGATTCCTCGGTGTCGTAATAGAGCCTGAGCGCGTACATGCCCATGCCCGCGATGCCCGCCTGATGCGCCATATCCATGTTGAACGAGCGCTTCGCGATGGCGATCGCCGTCGGGCTCTTCTCCATGATTTCGTCGCACCATCTCCGTACTTCGGCGTCGAGCTGCTCGTGCGGGACGACCGCGTTGACGAGGCCCATCGCGAGCGCCTCGGAGGCCGGATAGCGGCGGCACAGATACCAGATCTCGCGCGCCTTCTTCTCGCCGACCACGCGCGCGAGGAACACCGTGCCGTAGCCCGGGTCGACCGAGCAGACCTTCGGGCCCGCCTGCGCGAACACGGCCTTCTCCGAGGCGATGGTGAAGTCGCAGATCGTGCACAGCACATTGCCGCCGCCGACCGCGTAGCCCTGCACGCGCGCGATCACACGGGCTTGGGCACGTCGCGGATCGCGTTGTGCAGCTCTTCCATCGGCAAGCCGATGGTGCCGCGGCCGTCGTACTGCCCTTCATGCGCGGACTGGTCGCCGCCGGTGCAGAACGCCTTGTCGCCCGCGCCCGCGAGCACGATCACGCCGATCTCCCGCGAATAGCCCGCGCGATTGATCGCGTGGATGAGCTCGTCGCAGGTGCGTCCGCGAAACGCGTTCATCTTCTCGGGACGGTTGATGGTGATCCCACACGGCACCGTTGCGCACTTCGTAGAGGATGTCTTCGTAGTTCATGACGGGGTCCTTGTCCTCGATCGGTTCAGCCGGCCATCGTCAGGCCGCCGGATACGCTCAGCACCTGGCCCGTGATGTAGCGCGCGTCGTCGCTCGCGAAGAAGATGATCGCGCCCGGCAGGTCGTCGGGCTGGCCGATGCGGCCCAGCGGAATCGAGCGCTGGAAGGCTTCCAGGAGCTTCTCGGGATTGCCCGCGCCTTCCTTGTATTCGGCGAAGAGCGCGGTATCGGTCGGACCGGGGCATACGACGTTGACCGTGATGCCGTGACGCGCGTGCTCGCGCGCGATGGTCTTGGGGAACGACACCAGGCCGCCCTTGCACGCCGCATAGACGGCCTCGCCGGAAGACCCGACGCGCGCCGCGTCCGAGGCGATGTTGACGATGCGTCCCGACTTGCGCTCGGCCATGCGCGGCAGCACCGCGTGATGCAGATGCAGCGCGCCCGTCAGATTGATCGCGATGAGACGCTCCCACTGGCTCGGCTCGGTCTTCGTGAACGGCCTGATACGTCCCAGCCGGCGTTGTTCACGAGCACGTCAACGGGACCGAGGTCGCGCTTCGGTCGATGCGACGGCGGCGTCGACGTCCGGGCGACTCGTGATGTCGCAACGGATTGCCTCGGCGACGCCGCCCGCTTCGCGAATGCCGTCGCGCACTTTTTCCGCGGCGTCGAGCGACCGATCCAGCACCGCGACGCGCGCGCCTTCCGCCGCGAACCGGCGGCACGTCGCTCCGCCGATGCCGCCGCCACCGCCCGTGACGATCGCCGTCTTGCCTTGCAGTCTTTGCACAGTCTTCTCCGTGAATGGTCAGGGGTTACCATTGCGGCCATCGAACATAGCGCTCGCGCCGCGTAATTACGTCAATATATTGACGTATACTAAAAACACCTTCCGGCGATGACAAGCGCAACCCGATTAGGAGAATCCCTTGGTTTCAGCAAAAAATACGGCGGCAAAGCTGGAGCTCGCCAACCGGCTGTTCTTCCGTTTGTATCAGTGCGCCAATATGTTGCATAAAACCGGAAGCCGCGCGGTGGAAACGGAGGGCCTGACGACGCAGCAGTGGACCGTGCTGGGCGCGCTCTCGCGGCCGGAGGCTGAAGGAGGCATGAGCGTCGGAGATCTGGCGCGGTATCTGATGGTGAGCCGGCAGAACCTGTCCGGACTCGTGAGTCGGATGGAACGCGACGGCCACGTGCGCGTGAGCGCGGATAGCCGCGACCGCCGTTCGCGACTCATCACCATGACGGAGCCGGGCCGCAGGCTGTGGACGCAGCAGGCGACGCCGAAGATTCACGGTTACTACGAGGAAGTGCTGAAGGACTTTTCCATCGATGACGTCACGCACACGCTGCATTACCTGCTCAAGCTGCTCGACAACATGAAGAAGCTGGATGATGCGGCGCGGACGGAGGGAGATGAGGAAATCTGAGCGAACCGCCAGCCTATTCCATTGCGTCATTGAATTGGCACTGGTCGAATCCGGCGCGAAGGATCGTCATATTTCCACTTGATCGGTTTCGGGTTCTTGTTGTGTTCGCGGATGTATCGGCATCAGTTTGCGATCCCAATCCTTCACCGAAGTGAAGATGCCGCGAGCGATCACTTCACGCTGAATGCGCGAGAACCAGTTCTCCACCTGGTTGAGCCACGACGAGTAGGTCGGCGTGAAGTGCAGGTGCACGTTGCGCTGCGCATCAAGGAAGTCGGCAACCCGCTGCGTCTTATGGCTGCTGACGTTGTCGCAGATCGCGTGGATTTCCCGGCGTTTGGGCTGGCTGGCGACGACGTCGGTCAGGAAGGCCACGAACTGCTCGCTGGTGTGGCGCGCCACCGTCTTGCCCAGCACCTCGCCGGTGGCAGTATTGAACGCCGCGAACAGGCTGAGCGTGCCGTTGCGCTTGTACTCGAAGCCGTGACTCTCGGCGCGCCCGGGCGACAGCGGCAGCATACGGTCCTTGCGATCGAGTGCCTGGATCGCGGTCTTCTCGTCCACGCAGAACACCGCTGCGTGCGCCGGCGGGTTCAGGTACAGCCCGATCACGTCGGCTGCCTTGGTCTCGAAGTCCGGGTCGTTGGAGACCATGTGCCGCTCCAACTGCTGCGGCTTGATGCCGTGCTTGCGCCAGATGCGCTGCACGGCCGAGACCGATACGTCGCCGAGTTCTGCTGCGAGCTTGTAGCTACTCCAGTGTGTCGAACCGTCGGCGGGTTTGTGCTTGAGGGTGCACTTGAGCACCCGCGCTTCCAGTTTGGCCGGTGGCTGCGTAGGCGCCCGCCCGCGGTGCCGGGCGTACATGCCGGCTAGTCGCTCGCTGAGGAAGCGCCCCGACCAGCGTGCGATGAAGCGCGAATCGCAACCCAGTGTGCGCATGATACTGTCGCGCGATTCGCCGTCCTCGAGCATCAGGATCAACTTTGCGCGTCGCACGTCCGCCGCACGCACCGTTCGGCTGCGCGCCGCCGACAACAGTTGCTCACGTTCGATATCTGTCAGGTTCATTTTGACCCATGACCTGTATCTGAACACAGACAGGGTGCTAATTCAATAACGCAATGGACTAGGCTTAAACATAGGCAGAAGACTACCTCAAAATTTAAGCGTCACCGCATGTCCGGCTTTTGCGGGAGACGGCCCAGTCACTTCCACTTCACCCCGCTGCACGCGAGTTGGGTCAATCAGATCGAACTGTGGTTTGCCCGCTATACGCGGTGGGTGCTACGCCATGCCAATCATACCAGCACGGCGCATCTGCGCGAGCGCACCGAGCAGTTTATGCACGAGCATAATCAGGCAGCACGCCCCTACACATGAACTTTCCGGGGCTATCCGTTGCAAACGGGCACATCGTAATCGAGAGACAGACATGCCAGCCATACCCACTAAGCATTACGCGACTGAACTCCAGCGTCAACTGCGCAGCTTGCTCGGCCATGAGCAGATCGTCACACAAACCTACGGGCGGCACCTGCTGATCAAACGTCTCGACGATGACGAACCGACTGTTGTGGCGCGCCTTACCGAGCTCGCCCGGAATCGTTATAGTGCAGCCTTTCGCAGCCAAACCGGCCGATGGGAACCGCTGCCGGGCACAGGTTCGCTCCACGAGATGGCCGAGATCGTCGTCACGCTCCTACAGCCATATTTGCAGCGCGATAATTATTAAAGCCATTTAAGGGATATTGTACTAGGCGGGATGCGGGTGGTCGAATGCGCCTCCTTCATCGCCGCGCCTTCGAGCGCGCTGCATTTGCTGCAACTCGGCGCGGAGGTGATTCGCATCGATCCGATCGGCGGCGGCCCCGACTTTTGTCGCTGGCCGGTATCCGGCGAAGGGCGAAGTTTCTACTGGGAAGGGCTCAACAAGGGGAAGAAGTCCATCGCGATCGACCTGTTGCGACCGGAGGGCAGGCGTCTCGCGGCCGACGTCGTCACTGCTCCGGGGCCGGGCGCGGGCCTGTTCGTCACCAACTTTCCGAAGGGCGGTTTCCTGTCTCACGACGCGTTGCGCGAGCAGCGGCCCGATCTGATCACGGTCCGCGTGACGGGCTGGAATGACGGCTCGCAGGCGCTCGACTACACGGTCAACGCGGCGCTCGGTCTGCCGTACATGACCGGCTCTTCCGCGAACGGCGATGCGCCGGTGAATCACGTGCTGCCCGCCTGGGATCTGCTGAGCGGCTCGTACGCGGCGTTCGCACTGCTCGCCGCCGAGCGGTTCCGACGCGACACGGGGCAGGGGCAGGGGTAGGAAGTGCTGGTGCCGCTCTCGAACGTTGCGCTGGCATTGATCGGCCATATGGGGCAGATCGCCGAAGTGCTGACGGGCGACGATCGTCCGCGGCAGGGCAACGATCTGTTCGGCGCCTTCGGCCGGGATTTCGTCACCGCCGACGGACGGCGCGTGATGGTGGTCGCGATCACCGCGCGGCAATGGTCGGGCCTCGTGAAGGTGCTCGAGCTCGGTGCCGAAATCGCCGCGCTCGAGGCGTCGCTCGGCGTGTCGTTCGCGCATAACGAAGGCGTGCGCTTCGTGCATCGCGACGCGCTGTTCCCGTCGTTCGAGCGCGCGATCGGCAGGCTCGCGCTCGACGACCTGCAGCGCGTGTTCGACGCGAATGCGGTCTGCTGGTCGCCGTACTGGACGCTGCATGCGGCGCTGCGCGAAGACCCGCATTGCTCGACCGAGTGCGAGTTGTTCACGACGCTCGATCATCCGAGCGGATATCGCTACCCGGCGCCCGGTGCGATGGCGAGCTTCGACGGCGCCGCGCGTCAGCCCGTCGAGCGTGCGCCGCGCCTCGGCGAGCACACGGACGAGGTGCTCGCCGACGTGCTGTCGCTGTCGTCGGCGCGAATCGGCGAGCTGCACGACGCCGGCATCGTCGCCGGTCCCGAACAACGTTAGTCAACCTTGATGCGGCGCCGTCCCGGCCGCGATCCGAACATCATGTCCAGTTACTCAAACTTCATTGAGCATGCCGCGGCCATGGCGCCTGCCCTGCGAACCTACGAAGCAGCGGTGGCGCGGCGCTGCAGGGCCGACGGCCGCGCCGATCCCGGTCTGCTGGATCGGCATCAGCGCGCGGCACACGGGCTCGCATGGGTCGCAACGACTGTCGAAACCATTCTCCGGGCGGTGCAGTGGGCGGAGCGCCTGGCCGACGCGGGGCGGCTCGGGCAGTCCGACGAACTGGCGGTATGCATCGGCGTGGCCGAGTATGTGAATCAGCTGACCGGAGGCATTCCGATGTCGCAAAGCGAGATCTTCCGGCCGCACGAGCTGGTGCTCGAAGGCGAAGCAGCGCAGCTGGCCGGCACAGTAGCGTGCGCTGGTTTGTCGAGCATGGCGGCAGCGCCAGGGCGCGCGCCGCGCTGATCGATGCGTATCGTCAGGGCGCGGCGATTTCCGATACGGTCTTCGACGAGGATATGGACGCAATCCGCGACCAGTTCCGCCGCTTTACCGACAACGAAATCCTGCCGCATGCGCACGCGTGGCATCTGGCCGACGAGCTGATTCCCGACGCGCTGATCACCCAGCTGGGTAACCTCGGAACGTTTGGTGTATGCATCGATCCGGAATACGGGGGCATGGGACTCGGCAAGCTCACCATGTGCATCGTGACCGAAGAGCTGAGCCGCGGCTGGATCGCAGCGGGTTCGCTCGGCACGCGTTCGGAAATCGCGGGCGAGCTGATATCGAGTGCCGGCACGCCGGATCAGAAGGCGCGGTGGCTTCCGCGCATTGCGTCCGGCGAGGTGCTGCCCACGGCGGTATTCACCGAGCCCGACGCGGGTTCGGACCTCGCGTCACTGAGAACCCGTGCGATCCGGGACGCAGAGGGCTGGCGTATCGACGGCAACAAGACCTGGATCATGCACGCCTCGCGCAGCGATCTGATGACGGTGCTGGCGCGTTCGGAGCAGGACATTGCGGGGCACACGGGCCTCAGCATGTTCCTCGCGCCGAAGCCGCGCGGCGTGAACGGCGAGCCGTTTCCGGCGGAGGGCATGACCGGCGGGGGAAATTCATGTCCTGGGCTATCGCGGGATGAAGGGGTACGAAATCGGCTTCGATGGTTTCCGTGTGCCCGAGGACGGTCTGCTCGGCGGCATGCGGGGCCAGGGCTTCAAGCAGCTGATGCAGACCTTCGAGGGCGCGCGCATCCAGACCGCATCGCGTGCCGTGGGCGTTGCCTGGCGCGCATTCGAGCTCGCGTGGCGCTACGCCGGCGAGCGCAAGCAGTTCCGCAAGCCGATCGTCGAATTCCCGCGCGTCGGCGACAAGCTCGCGATGATGATGGCCGAGACCGCGATGGCGCGATAGATCACGTACTTACGCGGCATCCGAGAAAGACAAGGGCCATCGCTGCGACATCGAAGCGGGCATGGCCAAGCTGCTGGCCGTGCGCGTCGCGTGGAGCAATGCCGATGCGGGCGTGCAGATCCACGGCGGAAACGGCTATGCGCTGGAGTTCGAGATGAGCCGCATCCTGTGTGACGCGCGCATCCTGAACATCTTCGAAGGTGCGGCGGAGATCCAGGCGCAGGTGGTCGGACGCGGCCTGATCGCGCGAGAGGAAGCCAGCCGGTAGGCTGCTCCGTTGCCGGAACGGCAATTCGGTGCGTCGACATACGGCCCGGCGGTCCGTACTTCGGCGGCGAGCGGCATCCGTGAGGCGGGTCGCGTTCGACCGGGTTCATCCCGCGACCAGCGAAGCGATGACGGGTTTCCTCGAGGCCGGCCGGCGATGCGGCTCCTTCCGGCACGAGTCGAATCAGATGGGCGCTGGCCCGGTCCGATGCGTCGATATCCTGCCGGCAAGGCGTGGCGAGCACTGGTCGAGGCGACAACACGATCGTGCCGCCGCGTGCTCTGGATTGCCTAGCGAAATCGAAGTGGGTTCGCAGCCGCCGCCGGAAAGCGAGCAGCACGTCAGCCTTCGGATCAGGCGTCGATGTCGATCCGGCCGCGCGACTGTCTGAGCGTCGCGATCGTCTCGTCGACGAGTCGTTGCAGCACGACGGCCGCCGGCGGAAAACGTCGCGGATCATGCCCGAGCCTTGACCCGCCGGCGGCGCTTGATGGTCCTTGAGGTCCGCAGCGGCGGCCGCGAAACGCGACGGCGCGATGACGATGCGCTGGATCGGATACGGCAGGAGTTCGCTCTCGTGACCTTCCCAGACTTCCGTGAACCGATTCTGCAGTTGACGGACGTAAAAGCCATCGAAGAGCAGCGAACGGATCGTGCTGTCGTTCTCCGCCTCGACGATCGATTGCTTGTAGTTCGGCCCCACGCTCGATTCCTCGCTGCCGATGAAACGCGTACCGACCCACACGCCCTGTGCGCCTTGCGTCATCACGTCCGCGATCTGCGCGCCGTTGACGATCCCGCCGGCCGCCGCCACCGGCACCGTCGAAAATTCCAGCACTTCCTGGAGCAGCTTGATGAGACCGACGTCGCCGGTATGGCCCCCCGCCTTCGGTCCCCTGCACGACGACGACATCGGTGCCGGCGCGGATGGCCGACGCGGCGTGCGATGTGCGGCCGACGATGCTGATGGTCTTGACGCCGCGTTCGTGGCAGGCATCGACCACCCATTTGGGCGTGCCGAGTGCGCAGGCGATCACTTCGATGCTATGCTTGAAGCAGATTTCGAGCTTGGTCTTCGCATCTTCGATGCTCATGGCCTGGTCGTCGGCCGGCTTTATCTCGACGCCCAGCTCTTCGATTTCCTTGTGCAGCCGCTTGAGCGGCCCCGGCAGATCCGGGAGTTCGACATCGGACTTGTCCTTGGGCGCGCGAAGCGGGAAAAATGTCGACGCAGATCGGCTTGTCGGTCAGGCTGCGAGCCAGCAGGATCTCCTGTTCGACGCGCTCGGGCGTCGGCGAAATGGCGGCGATGGTGCCGAGCCCGCCGGCTTTCGAAACGGCCGCGGCCAGCGGCCCGAACGCCACGCCGCCCATGCCTGCCTGCAGAATGGGGTAGTCGATGTTGAGCAGTTCGCACAACGGGGTTTTTCAGCTTGGATAAGTCTTCCTCCGCTTGATGGATGTTCGGCGATCGCTTGGTAGAACCGATCGATTCCCGGGCCGGAATGTCGAGCAAAGAACGGCAGTGCTGCGAATCCCGGTGTCGTTCGAGGTGAGGCCGGCCAGCACGCCGGCCTCGGCAATTCAATGTAACAAGGCAGGTGTCCGGGTTCAAATCGCAAGTTGCGACGGCCGCGTTCGTGCTTTCAGAACCGCGACGTCCGATGATCCTTGCAGGAAGGGCGCGTGTTCGCGGACGCCGAATGCCGCGTTCGTCGAATACAAGTTGCGTCGCGCGCAAGGGTCCCCACACACTCATTGCCGACAGCCGCGCGCTCCCGGGTATTGCATCGCAGGGGCGCAGTCGACGTCGCAGAGAAGGACTGGAAACGAAACAGAGGTGCGCGCGACCCTGGCCGCGCGCAGCGCGCACATCGAGGAGGACATCGGGATGGACTTGCGTTATACCGCGGACGAACAGGCTTTCCACGACGAAGTGCGCGCGTTCGTGGACGCGAATTGGCCGAACGATAACGAGACAAGGTGCTGGGCCACCGTCGCGTCGAGAAGGAGGATTACGTGCGCTGGCACCGAATCCTGAACGCGCACGGCTGGGGTGCGCCGGCGTGGCCGAAAGAGCACGGCGGCACGGGCTGGAGCCCGCTGCAGCGGCTGATCTTCGAAGTCGAGGCGTTCAAGCTTGGCGCGCCGCGCCCGCTGCCCTTCGGCCTGCTGATGATCGGGCCGGTGCTGATGAAGTATGCATCCCCGCAGATGCAGGCGCGGTTTCTGCCGCGCATTCCGAGCGTCGAGGATTTCTGGTGTCAGGGCTATTCCAAGCCGGGCGCGGGCAGCGACCTGGCGTCGCTGAAGGCGCGGGCGGTGAAGAAGGGCGACAAGTACGTCGTGAACGGCCAGAAGACGTGGACCACGATGGCGCATTTCGCCGGACTGGATCTTCGCCGGACTGGATCTTCTGCCTGGTGCGCACCGATCCCGACGTGAAGCCGCAGGAGGGCATCTCGCTGCTGCTGATCGACATGAGGACGCTCGGCGTGAGCGTGCGCCCGATCGTGACGCTCGACGGCGGTCACGACGTAAACGAGACATGGCTCGAAGACGTCGAGGTGCCGGTCGAAAATCTGGTCAGCGAAGAAAACAAGGGCTGGACCTATGCGAAATACCTGCTCGGACACGAGCGCACGAGTATTGCGGGCATCGGCCATTGCTACCGTGAGCTGCGGCAGCTCAAGCACTACGCTTCGATCGCGCCGGACGGAAAAGGCGGCGTGATGATCGACGATGCGCGGATGCGCGACAAACTCGCGCGCATCGAGATGGACGTGATGGCGCTGGAGATGCTGCTGCGCGTCGCCACGCAGGGGGCCGGCAGCGGACCCGGTCCGGAAGCGTCAATTCTGAAGATCCGCGCCTCCGAGATCCAGCAGGATATCGCGGCTGCAACAGGAGGTGGCGGGACCGCACAGCTGGCCGTATTCGCCGGACTGGCTGCTCGACGGCGCCACGCAGCCCGTCAGCGGTCCGGACTGGGCGTCGCCCGCCGCTTCGGCGTACTTCGATATGCGCAAAATCTCGATCTTCGGCGGTGCGACGGAAGTGCAAAAGAACATCATCTCGAAAATGATCCTCGGCTTCTAAGGAACGGGCATGGACTTTACCTACAGCGAAGAGCAGCAGATGATGGCCGACAGCCTGCGCCGGTTCGTGGATACCGAATATGCATTCGACCGCCGTCGCAGACGCTCGCGCGAAGGCGGGGCGTTCGATCGCGCGGTCTGGTCGACGCTCGGCGAATTGGGCGTGCTCGGGCTCACGATCGACGCCGATCATGGCGGCTTCGGCGAAGGGCCGGCGAGCCGGCTCGTCGTGCAGCGCGAGCTCGGCCGGGGGCTCGTGCTGGAGCCCGTCATCTCGTCGGCGGTGGTCGCGGCCGCGGTAATCGGCCGCTACGCCAGCGATGCGCAGAAGCAGCAATGGCTGCCGGCGCTCGCCGGCAGCGAGAAGATCGTCTCGGTTGCGTACCTCGACGTGATTCACGCTACCGCCCGGAGGCAGTGAAGGCGGTCGCGGAACGAAACGGCGAAGGCTACGTCCCGGATGGCCGGAAGTCGCTCGTGTGGCACGGCGAAGTGGCTGATGCGCTGATCGTTACGGCGCGCATCGCGGGCGGCAGCGAGATCGGCCTGTTCATGGTGCCGCGCAACGCAAAAGGCGTGACGACGACAGGCTACCCGACCATGGACGGGCTCCGCGCAGCCGATGTCGCGCTGGACGGTGTGAAGGTCGCGGCCGACGGGTTGATCGAAGGCGGCCTGAGCGCGCTTCAGCATGGCTTCGATCATGGCATCGCCGCGCTCTGTGCCGAGGCGTCCGGAGCGATGGAGCGGCTGATCGAGATCACGGCCGAGTATCTGCGCACGCGCCAGCAGTTCGGCAAACCGCTCGGGGCCTTCCAGGCACTGCAGCACCGCATGGCAGACATGCTGATCCAGAAGGAGCTCGGTCTGTCGATGGCGTATGTCGCTGCGCAGGCGCTCGACGAACCCGATCCTCGGGAGCGCACGCGCAGGATCGCGGCGGCGAAGGTGACGGTCGCGAAAGCGGGACGCTATGTCGGCCAGCAAGCCGTGCAACTCCACGGCGGAATGGGAATGACCGACGAACTGGACGTGGGTGACTACTTCAAGCGCCTGACGATGTTCGATCCGCTCTTCGGCGACAGCGATTATCAAATGTCTCGATACGAGGAAGCGGCCGCGCAGTGAGCGACCCGCGACGACGGGAGCGACCGTTTGCGGGTCGGCCGCCGGACTGCAAGACCTGCGACGTCGGGAACCCGACGCAGCGGAGCGGTCCTGCTGCGGTCAGGCGCTTACGCAGCGAAACCCCGCATAAACATATTGATAATGCCCCTGGAACCAGTTGCGGAAACTGGGCCGCAGCATGCACGCGGCGGTGCGCGGCGAGCCACCCTTGATGACGAAATGCTTGCCATCGAAGAAGTTGGCCGAATAGCCGAGATAGAACGGAAACGGCTCGAATCCGTTCAGCGGCCCGAAGGTCGTCGACGTCCATTCCCAGCCGTTGCCGAACTGTCCTCCGACGCCGAACTCGCTGCGATTCTCCGGATGCGCCTGCACCGGCGACGGATCCCAACGACGGAAATCGAAATTGCCTTCGGCGACCTGCGGCGCGCCCGATGCCGCGCGCTGCCATTGCGCTTCGCTCGGCAGCGACTTGCCGGCCCAGCGCGCATACGCGTTCGCTTCCGCGTAGCTCACATAGACGGGCCAGTCGGGCGGTAGCGGAATCTCGTCGAACATCGTGCGCAGTTTCCACCCGCCGCGCGGATCGTCAGCGTCGCCGTCGCCGGGAATCCAGAAGGCCGGATGCACGATGCGCTGTTCCTCCTTCCACGTCCAGTCGGCGTCGCTCCAGTGCGCGCGGTTCCAGTAGCCGCCCGCCTCGATGAAGCGCAGGTAGTCGCCGTTCGTCACCATGTAGCGGTCGATCTCGAACGCGGGCACCTCGACGCGCTCCGCGCCGAACTCATTGTCCCAGCCGAACAGGCCGCTTTCGCGCGCGAGGCCGAGCGTCGTGCTGCCCGCCGGCACGCGCACCGTTTCATGTTCGAGCGCGCGAGCCGACTCCCGCTCCGAACGGGCATCGGCCGGCGCCTTTTTCCGGTCGACCGGTAATTGATGCAGCATGTAGGTGAGCGTCTCCGCATGCATCAGCCGATGCTCGATGGCGACTTCGAGCAGCTGCGCGGGCGATTCGTCGGCGGAAACGGGCGCCACCGCGATCCTGATCGGATCGAAGCGCCCGTCGATATCGGCACGGACTTCGTCCTTGTAGGCGCGCACGTGTTCGAGTGAGGGCCAGTCGGCAGGCTGATCGGTCGGCAAGTCGCCGTCCACCGGATCGATGCCGAAGGCAAAGAGGCGGTCGTATTCGGGATTGGAGCTCGGCATGTCGAAGAGCCGCTTGTCGAAAAGATTGCGGTCGAAGGCTTCGAGATGCCCGATATAGAAGACGATGCGATGCCGCTCGGCGATCGGCCTATCGTAGAGGTGCTCGGGCCTGACGACGTCGAAGAGTTCGTCGGTGACGCGGCGGGCCTCGGCGAGGCGCTCCAGCAGCGGGTGACGCAGGGAAGGTTCGCGATTCATGTCGCCCAATCTCCGTGGCTGGCCAACTCAAAAGACTAATGCGTAGCCAACCGCGTGCCAACCGAAATATGAGCGTCGATTATTCTCGCGACAGAAACAATCGGGCGGGGTACGCCGTCAGACGGCGCGCAGGCCGTCGAAGTCGCGGATGCGGATGAACTTGCCCTGCATCTCGATGAGCCCGAGCTTGTCGAAGCGCGACAGGGTGCGGCTTACGGTCTCGAGCGTCATGCCGAGATAGCTGCCCATGTCGTCGCGCGTCATGCGCAGCGTGAACTCCGAGGACGCATAGCCGCGCCGCGACAGCCGCGAGGAGATATCGAGCAGCAGCCGCGCGACGCGCTCGTCGGCGCGCAGCATGCCGAGCCGCACGAGGTGGCTCGCCTCGCGGTTCATGGCGTGGCTCATCATGCGATGCAGGCGTCTTTGCAGCGCGTCGGTTTCGCGGCACATGTGCTCGAAGAGCGCGTAGGGCACGACGCACACGGTGCTGTCCTCGAGCGCGATGGCGTCGCAGGTATGCTCGCCGTCCTCGATGCCCTCGAAGCCGAGCGCATCGCCCGCGAGCAGCAATCTGGTCACCTGCTCGCGGCCGCCGTCGTGCGTGACGACCGTCTTGATCGAGCCGGAGCGCACCGCGAACAGCGCATCGAAGCGGTCGCCGGCGCGAAAGAGCGCATCGCCGCGCTTGACCTTGCGCGTAACCGAGGTGATGTTCTCCAGCTTGGCGACGTCGTGGGAGCAGAGGCCTTCCGGCATGCAGAGATGGCGCAGCTCGAGCAGTGCGCCGCATTGCGCCGCGCGCGGGTGAAGTCAGACAGGGCGCTCATTTGGCTTCGCTTTGTTGATGAATGACAAAACGATTCTCCCATGGCGCCGCCGGCCGCCTACGTGAAAAATTGACGCAGGCGGCGATTTTTTTGAAACTTTTTAACTTCAGGCGGCTGGCGCTTCCGGCGGCGCACCCGCGGCGGACGGAATCAGCAGCACCGGCAAGGTGGCATGACGCAGACAGCGCTCGGCCACGCTGCCGAGAATCAGCCGCTGGAATCCCTTGCGGCCATGCGTACCCATGATCAGCAGGTCGGCGTTGAAGACGCGGCACGCCGCGACGATGAGCGTCGACACGTCGTCGCTCGCGGTCGCCTCGACGGTCACGACTTCGCCCGCGACGCCGCGCGCCTTCATCGCGTCGGCGGCTTCGCGCGCAAGTGCCGCGCCTTGCTCCATCAGACTCGACTGCAGCGAGGAGGGATCGTAGCCGGGCACGTCGAGATACATCGGCCCGCTTTCCACAACGTAGTAAGGCTGCATGATCGCCTGGTGCGTGACGGCGAGATCGAGGGCGGCGGCAAAGGCGCGCTCCGAGGTCCGGCTGCCGTCGATGGCGACGAGAATGCGTTTGAACATGACGTTTTCCCCAATTTGCGGCCAGAGCCGATTTTGACATCTGGTCTGGCCTCGTACAAGGCTGACGATCGGTTGGCGTACGGCGCGGACGCCGCCTTTTCATGCGCTCCGGGCGGCGTCCGGTTGCCCACGCATGATAGGGCGTACCCGAAGCGCCGCGCCGCAGCTTTTTGGCGATAAGTCGATGCAGCGTAAGGCCGGCCGTACAATTCGTGGTTCTCGACATCAGCGCCCGCTTAATTCGAGCCGACGCAACCTCCCTTTAGCATTTCTCCAGCCCGCCCGATCGTAACCCAGGCGCCGCACGCCGCCCCCGCACTGCCCTTCAGAACCGCTCTTTACGCGATGCTCGGCATCGGCCTCGTCAACATGCTGGTGGCGCTCGACCAGACGGTGGTCAGCACCGCGCTGCCGTCGATCGTCGTGGAGCTGCACGGCTTCGAGTTCTACGCGTGGATCGCGAGCGCCTATCTGCTCGCGTCGGTCGTGACGGTGCCGGTGTTCGGGCAGCTCGGCGATTATTTCGGGCGCAAGCGCTTCGTGATCGCGGCGGTGATCATGTTCACGGTGGCGTCGGTGCTGTGCGGCCTCGCGCCGGGCATGCTGTTCCTCGTGCTCGCGCGCGGCCTGCAGGGCGTCGGCGTCGGCATGATGGTCGGGACCGCGTTCGCGTCGATTCCCGATCTGTTTCCCGACCCGCGCCCGCTTTCCATGTCGCTGCCGATCCGGCTCGACGGCGCGCCGCTGAAAGGCGACGCGGTCGTCATTACTTCGACAATCTTCTCCCCGACAGCGAGCCGATCCGGCGTCGCATCGCGCAACGTTTCCAGACCGGCAGTCTCGACGCCTTCGACTTGCTGCAGGCCATCGGTCGCGACTGCGTCGGCGCCGTGCAGCTGCTCGGCGAGAACGAGTCGCCCGAAGGCGTCGAAAGCATCGAGGGCACGCCGCTCGGCGACGCAGACGTGGAGAGTCTGCTGAGCCAGATCGCCGGCGGCGCGCCCTTCGGCGCGGACGACGAAGACGACTTCCGCATCTCGCTCGCCGGCGCGCAGGAGAAGACCGCGCTGTTGCGGCATGAAGGGCGATGGCTCAAGCCGCAGGGCGCGACGCCGACGACCCACATCCTCAAGCTGCCGCTGGGGCTCGTGGGCAACCGCCGCGCCGATCTCACGACGTCGGTCGAGAACGAATGGCTGTGCATGCGCCTGCTGCGGGCGTTCGGCGTGCCGGTTGCGAACGTGGAGCTCGCGCGGTTCGGCGCGCAGCGCGTGCTCGTCGTGGAACGTTTCGACCGGCGCATGCATCCGGGCGGCGAATGGATTCTTCGCCTGCCGCAGGAAGACTTCTGCCAGGTGAATGGATTGCCTCCGCACAGGAATTACGAGCAGGACGGCGGTCCGGGCGTGCTGGATCTCGCGCGCGATCTGCAGCAATCGAGCGATGCGCGCCGCGACATTGAAACGCTGGTGAGCACGCAAATTCTGTTCTGGTTACTTGCCGCGCCGGACGGTCACGCAAAGAACTTCAGCATCCATCTGCTGAGAGGCAGACAATACCGCCTCACGCCGCTTTATGACGTCATGTCGATCTGGCCGGTGGAAGGCGACGGCGCCAATCAGTGGTCGTGGTACAGGGCCAAACTCGCGATGGCCGTCCCGGCCGGGAGCCGGCACTACGGGGTTTCGGGACATTCAGCGGCGGCACTTCAACGCGATGGCGCTGAAATGCGGCTTCGGAGAAAGCGCGGAGCCGATCATTCAACGGATCATCGGGCGCACGCCGGCGGTCATCGACGCGGTCGCGGCGCAATTGCCCGGGGATTTCCCGCTTTGGGTGGCGGAGCGCATTTTCGACGGCATGCAGAAGTCGGTTGCCGCTCTGGAAGCGATGCCGGCCGCGGCGCATTCGAGGTAATCACGACGGACGCGCGCGTCCGCTCTTCAACAGGACAACAGGAGACGAAAGAACATAACAAGCGACTCGCGCCGCTATCCCGATCCCGCCGTGCGCGTGCTGGATCCGCGCTTCAACGCGTTGCGCATCGCGTCGGCATCGGTGGAGTGCCTTTATCAGGGGGCGTGCTGGTCCGAAGGGCCGGTCTGGTTCGGCGACGGCCGCTATCTCCTGTGAGCGACATCCCGAACGATCGCATCCTGCGCTGGGACGAGCAAAGCGGCCAGATCGGCGTATTTCGCAAGCCGTCGAACAACGCGAACGGCAATACGCGCGACCGCGAAGGCCGTTTCGTGACCTGCGAGCATCTGACGCGCCGCGTGACGCGCACCGAGTACGATGGCGCCGTCACCGTGCTCGCCGACGGCTACGGCGGCAAGCCGCTCAATTCGCCGAACGACGTGGTCGTGAAGTCGGACGGCTCGATCTGGTTCACGGATCCGACCTTCGGCATCGACGGCTTCTATGAAGGCGAAAGGCAGGAGCCGCAACTGAAGCCGTGCGTGTATCGGGTCGATGGCCGCAGCGGCGAGATCACGGTGATGATCGACGACTTCGTCGGCCCCAACGGTCTCGCGTTCTCGCCGGACGAAGCGGTGCTGTACGTGGTCGAGTCGCGCTCGACGCCGCGCAGGATCTACGCGTTCGACGTGCTCGACGGCGGCCGTAGGCTCGGCGAACCGCGTCTCGTGATCGACGCGGGAGCGGGTACGCCGGACGGCTTCCGCGTCGATGTGCACGGCAATCTGTGGTGCGGCTGGGGCATGGGCGATGCGGAGCTCGACGGCGTGCGCGTGTTCACGCCGCAGGGCAAGGCGATCGGCCATATCGACTTGCCGGAGCGCTGCGCGAACGTGTGCTTCGGCGGGCGGCACCGCAATCGTCTGTTCATGGCGACGAGCCACGGGCTCTATTCGCTGTACGTCGTCAACACGCAGGGCGCGAAGGGCGGTTGAAGACCGTCGATGCCCGTGGGGTCAGGGCTTGCCGAGCCTTTCCATGATGCGCTCGGGATGCGCGCTCGCCGCGAAGCTGTGGCGCGCATAGAGTCCGTGCGCATCGGAGGTGACGAGCATCATGCGGCGCAGCCCCTGCAGGCCGGGGTGTGCCATCACGCACTGGATCATCCATTTTCCAAGGCCGGTGCCCTGATGCCCGGGCAGCACGAACACGTCGGCGAGATAGGCGAAGGTCGCGGTGTCGGTGATGACGCACGCGTAGCCGATCTGCTCGTCGCCCAGAAAGAGCCCGAACGGAGCGAACGGCGCGCGGCGCGCTCGACCTTCTTGCGCGCGATGCCCGGCGACCAGTACGCCACTTCGCTCAGGTAACGGTGCACGACGTCGAAATCGAACTCATCGATGTCGGTGCTCAGGCGATAGTCGCCCCGGTTCCATTGCATCGCGCCGCTCCCTGGCCGTCATGAAGCGCCGAGGATAAGCGATCGAAGCGCCGTGCTCCATGCACACTTCGCGCCTGTCAATGCACATTGTAGATGCGCCCCGTCTCCGCGCCTTCGACACTGCGGCTGTACGCCAGCGCCACGCGCGCGCCGCTCGCCGCCTCGAAGCCGCGGAAGAACGGCCCGAAGCTCTCGGCGGGATTCCTCGAGCATCGTCGGGCTGGCGGCGTTGATGCGCAGGCCGCGCGGCAGCTCGATCGCCGCGCCGCGCACGAAGCCTTCGATCGCGCCGTTGACCGTGGCCGCGCTGGCGCCTTGCCGGATCGGCGCCGCGCCGACGATGCCGCTCGTCAGCGTGAACGAGCCGCCGTCGTTCAGGTGGTCGCGCGCGGTGAGGACGAGATTGACCTGACCCATCAGCTTGTCGTCGAGCCCGATGCGGAACTGCGCCGGCGTCAGCGCGGAGATCCTTCAGTTGTTGCTCGTGGTCGCTCGTGTAGCCGTCGGATGCGCGAATCGTGGTCATCTGGCCTTTCCCCTTTGTCGATCTATTCGTGACTCCGTCTTGCATCGCAGCGATACGCATACATCGTACCAAATCCGAGGCGCTCGACGTATCGGCGCTTGGAACAGCCGTTGCTCACCTTTCCCCACGATCCACGACAAACGGAGTTTGAACATGGCCCCCAACGAGCAACGCCCTCATTCGGACCGCGACGACGAGGACATCGACAAGGCCGTCGAAGACACCTTCCCCGCGAGCGATCCGCCCGCGACGGGCGGCGTGACCCGCATCGAACCCGACGACGCGAAGCCGGAGAAGAAATAGCGCATCGCAGTTCGACCTCGTCGAAAGAGCCGCGTCGCCGACGCGGCTCCCGCGTTTCATGCATGACCGGTATTCATGTCAGCTTCGCCTGATGTCCCCACTGCGTTCGAGCTCAAACAGCCGTGACGGGCGCAGATGGTTGAGCGCATAGTGCTTGCGTCCGCGCAAGGCGTGGCCGTGCGCATCGCGCCCCTCGAAGCGCGCCTTGCTCTCCACCTCGGGCACCGTCGGCGCGACCATTCCCCGGTCGATCAGGCGATATCCGTGCTCCAGCGCGAGCAAGATGCCGTTGCGGCCGGGCCGGCTGTCGAAACCGCCGAGGCCGTCGCCGGGCTCGGGCACGTAGTTCACCGGCGTCGCATTCGAATTGATGACCGAGTCGGGCTTGCGCGCGCGCATCTCGATGTCGCTGCGGGCCTGAATGCTCTTCGCGTCGGCGTCGACGGTATCGTCGAGACCGTCGTCGTTGGCGACGTCCACCCCGCGCGGCGGCTTCTCGTAGAGCCCTTGCGGGCCGAGCTCCATGCCCTCCTTCTTCGCCTCTTCCTTAGTGTGGGCGCCCGCGCCCGCATGCGCCTCGCCACCCGCTGCCGCCTTCATGGCGTCGCTCATCTTGACGTGAGCGGTTTCCGCGCCCGGCGTCTTGATCGGGCTGTCGGCGGTACGATCCGTCTGTTTGTCTTGCGGCTCGTTCGATTCAGCGTTGTTCATTGCATGCTCCATTGGATCCGAACTGATTAAACTATGAAGCAAGAGTCGTTCCGGCTTTTTGGCGACGGAACCGCAACCCTTGCCGCAGGGCGCCTTCAGCGATGCCCGAAAATATCAGGCTTTTTTCAACCCCAAGCCTATTTCCTGCAAGTATTATTTGGAACCTGTCGGCGGCAAAGCGCAACATACGAAGCGTGTGATGCAGGAGGGTGCGCCCGTATGCCGCCGGAGAAAGAGCAATGCGATTCGAACGAGCAGGGCACTTTCACACAGGTGACTCATGCAACACGATGCAGCCTTTTCACACCGAGGCTACCTTCTAAATTGCGCGCCCGCCCGGGCCGGAGATGGCAGCTACCAGCCGTATGTGGTGATCTCGCGATCGAGCGATGGCGAGCTCGTCGCGAACCGCTTCTTTCCGTCGGACTTGCGATTCCGCGACGAGAACGAGGCCATCGCGCACGCGCGCGACTGGGCCGTGCGCTGGATCGACGCGAGCAACGTAACGGTGTGACGATGTTCGGGTAACCGGCAGAGACCGGGGACAAGCCCCGGGAAGCAGCACCGGGATGAGACGCGCTGACCGTCGCGCGGCAGGCTTGCGCAAAACAGGTTACGCTTGATGTTCCATCCGCCGTGCGCGTCACGGCGTCCGCTTCTCTCGATTCATGGCCGACATGCAGAACACGCCTACGTTTGGCGCCACATCGCCGCTCGAACCCGCTCACGACATCGCACGCGATGCCACACCGCAGGAATGGGGCCTGGCGCGCATCGTCGCGGACCTGCGACAGTCGCGCGAGGAACTGCATCGCACGCGGCATCCGCTCGGCATACGGGAGCTGCCGTCGCGCGAGGCGATCGTGAAGATCGTCAATGGCCTGCGTTCGGCGCTCTTTCCCACGCACTACGGCGCCCCCGATCTGACTGACGAGAGCATCGACTATTACGTCGGCCAGACGCTCGAAAGCACCTTGCGTCTGCTGCACGAGCAGATTCGCCGCGCACTGCGTTTTCTGCCCGAGCATCGCGACACGAGCGAGGCCGAACTGGGCGCACAAGCGTTTGCGATTGCGCGCGAGTTCGGCGCACAACTGCCGGACATTCGCGTGCTGCTCGTGAGCGACATTCAGGCCGCGTTTACCGGCGACCCGGCCGCGCAGCACATCACCGAGATCCTGCTGTGCTACCCGGGCATCTGGGCGATGACGCATCACCGTCTCGCGCATGCCTTGCACAAGCTCGGCGTGCCGCTGCTCGCGCGCTTCATCAACGAGATCGTGCACTCGTTGACGGGCATCGACATTCACCCCGGCGCGACCATCGGGCCGAGCTTCTTCATCGATCACGGCACGGGCGTGGTGATCGGCGAGACGGCGGTCATCGGGCAGCATGTGCGCGTCTATCAGGCCGTGACGCTCGGTGCGAAGAGCTTCCCTTCGACGAGCGACGGATCGCTCGTGAAGGGCAACGCGCGGCATCCGATCGTCGAGGACGACGTCGTCATTTACGCGGGCGCGACCATCCTCGGCCGCGTGACCATCGGCAAGGGCTCGGTCATCGGCGGCAACGTGTGGCTTACGCACAGCGTGCCGCCAGGAAGCAACGTGTCGCAGAGCAAGGTGCACGAGGGCAGCGGCGCGGATGCGCCCGCCAACGGCTTCGGCGCGTGAACGAACGCGTTCGACGATCGCATGAAATGACGAAAGGGCCATCGCGGCCCTTTTTTTGCCTGCGTGCTTCGATTCGCGAGCTCAGGTATTCGATACGCTGAACGCGCTCTGATTGCCCACGATGGAAAGGAATTCGCGACGCGTCGATGGATCGTCGCGGAACGAGCCGAGCATGCGCGACGTGACCATCGACACGCCCGCCTTGTGCACGCCGCGCGTGGACATGCATTGATGCGCGGCCTCGAGGATCACGCCGACGCCGATCGGCTGCAGCACTTCGTCCAGCGTATCGGCGATCTGCGCGGTCATTTTCTCCTGGATCTGCAGGCGCTTGGCGAATGCGTCGACGAGTCGCGCGAGCTTCGAAATGCCGACGACACGCTTGTTCGGCAGATACGCGACATGCGCGCGGCCAATGATCGGCACCATGTGATGCTCGCAATAGCTTTCGAAACGAATGTCCTTGAGAACGATCATCTCGTCGTAGCCTTGGACTTCGGAAAACGTGCGCGCAAGAATGTCGTGCGGATTCTGCGTGTAGCCCGAGAAAAATTCCTCGTATGCGCGCACGACGCGGGCCGGCGTGTCGAGGAGGCCCTCGCGGCCCGGGTCGTCGCCGGCCCAGCGCAAGAGGACGCGCACGGCGGCTTCGGCTTCCTCACGGGTCGGACGATCGGCTTGGTCAGCAGGCATGTCCGAGCCTGAAAGATGGTTTTTGCGCGGGGCGCTCATTGAAAGCTCCTGTCTCCTGTCGGTCGAGTGCAATCGGTGCAATTCACCCCCCGCCATTGTTTCATGATTCAGAAGGTCGATATGGGTGTCAGGTCTTTCCGCCTCCATCGATGCCTGAGCCGGTGCGCCATACCTGCTTGCCTTCCTCAGTCAGCTGCCCGCTGCTGTGCTCCTTGTCAGGCTCCGTGCCGGGCTGGGCCATGGACCCGCCCGGCTGTTCCTGCGACGGTTGCCGATGACCCTTGCACTGCGCGATGCGGTCTTCCTGCGAACGTCCGGCGTAGTTGCTCATGTCGCTTCTCCTTTCGAATGATGCGATGAAAGGGCACGCAAGCGGCATTCCAGCCGGACGCTTCGCACGCCATCAGGCGGGCTTGTTCTCGAGTCCTCCGAGCACTATCCAGGCGACACCGAATTTGTCGGTCACCATGCCGAAGCGCCTGGCGAAGAAGGTCTGCGTCATCGGCATCTGTACCTGGCCGCCGCTCGCGAGCGCGTTGAAGTATTTTTTCCGCCTGCTGTTCGTCGTCGGCCGTGAGCGAGAGCGACACGCCCTTGAAGTCCGGCTTGCCGCTGCACATGCCGTCGGACGCCATCAGCATGGAATCGCCGATGGTGAAGGCCGTGTGCATGATCTTCTCTTCCGATCCGGGCGGCATGCCGCAGCCGCTGGCGGCCTCGCTGCCGCCTTGCTTGTCCGCCTCGGGGTTTTGAAGCGCATCATCATGACCACTCGCGCGCCCAGGTTCTCGCGATAGAACGTGACCGCCTCTTCGCAGCGGCCTTCGAAAAACAGATAGGGTTGCACTTGCATGTCTGCTCCTTGAGTTATGACTTCTCGTCCGGGTCCATATCCATGATGAGTGGCACCGATGCGTGTTCGTGCACGACACGCCAGTCGCCTCCGATCTTCCTGAAGCACACGGTGGCGCGCACGATATCTTCCGCTCGCCCACGGCGACCCGGTTGACGGAGTGCGCATAAGCCAGATCGCCGCTGGCGGCGACTTCCACTTCCCGCATCTCGAGCACGAGCGGACCCTTCATGCTGTCGAACCAGCGTTGCCAGTTCGCGCGATAGCGCTCCACGCCCCTCAGCGACGCGGGCGGAACGACGTCGAACACGACCACGTCCGCTGCGTAGTGGCTCACGAGCGCGGCGGCGTCCTTCGCGAGCACCGTCTGCCGCCACGCCTCGATCAAGGCGCGGATGCGCGCGACATCCTCGCTCTCATGCGCACGATCGTTCGGCTGGGTCATGCCTGCCTCCTTCGGTTGACGGCGCGCACTGCGCGCATGCATCGCACACCATGCCGTCGCGTCGTGACGAAGCAACGGCAGGCACTGATGCAGCACTATTTTTGCGTTGTGTACACCGTCCACCAAACGTAGCAGAGGTAATGGACAGTTCCACATATGGAAAGCCCTGCAAATCGAAATGACGAATGGCAAACCGCGCAGCACCTACCGGCACGGCGACTTGCGACGCGCGCTGATCGACGCGGGCATCGAGCTCGCGCGCGAAGGCGGCCCCGATGCGATCGTGCTGCGCGAGGCCACGCGCCGCGCCGGCGTGGTGCCGAACGCGGCCTATCGCCACTTCGAGAGTCGTCAGGAATTGCTGTCGGCGGTGCGCTCGGCGGCGATGTCGTTCGTTGCGTAGGCGATGGAGAAGGAACTGGCGGCGCGACCCAGGAAACGCCGTCGCGCGGATACGGCGCGCGCAGGTTTGCGCGCCATCGGCACGGGATATCTGCGATTCGCGTAGACTGAAACGGGGCTTTTTCGCACCGCGTTTGCCGCGCCGCAAGCGGAATGGGGCGAGCACGAAGTGCCTTACGGAAAGGGGCCGGGCGGACTGGATCCGTTTCAGTTGCTGAGCTGTGCGCTCGACGAGATGGTGGAGACGGGCGCCCTCGATGCGAAGCGGCGTCCCGAGGCTGAATATCTCGCGTGGAGCGCGGCGCACGGTTTCGCGTTGTTGCTGATCGAAGGGCCGTTGCAGGACCCGGAGCGCGTGCGGATCGAGCCGCTTGCCGAGCGCCTGCTCGATATGGTGGAAAACGGGCTTTGAAATGGAATCACGCCGCATGCGGCGTGATTCGTCTGCTCGATGCCGCTGCTTCGCCGGACGAGTGGCCGCGGAATACTTCGCCAGGCGGCGTTCCTGATCGCGCGCGCGGTGGCGTCGATCGCGGCCCTGGCCTTGTCCACGATCTCGTCGATCTCGCCATGCGTGACGACGAGCGGCGGCGACAGCAGCATGCGATCGTGGCTCGCGCGCATCACGAGATCGCCGGCGAAGCAGAAGTCGCGGCACAGCGTGCCGATTTCGTCGCCGTTGGCGAAGCGCTTGTGCGTCGCGCGATCCTCGGCAAGCTGGATGCCCGCGACGAGCCCCGCGCCCGCGATCTCTCCGACAACCGGATGCTCGCCGAGCGCCTCGCGCAAGCGCATCTGGAAATACGGTCCCGCATCGTCCTTTACGCGCGCGACGATGCCCTCGTCGCGCAACAGCTTCAGATTGGCGACGGCGACGGCGACGGCGGCCGCGACCGAATGCCCGGAATAAGTAAAGCCGTGATTGGACTCGCCGCCATCGACGATCGCATCCGCGATGGAATCCGACAGCGCCACCGCGCCCATCGGCACATAACCGCTCGTGAGGCCCTTGGCCATCGTGATGAGGTCCGGCTCGAAGCCGAAGTGCCGATGCGCGAACCATTCGCCGACGCGTCCGAATCCGCCGATGACTTCGTCGGCGATCAGGAGCACGTCGTGTCTGCGGCAGATGCGCTCGATTTCGGGCCAGTAAGCCGGGGGCGGAAAGATCACGCCGCCCGCGCCCTGAAACGGCTCGCCGATGAATGCCGCGACGTTCTCCGCGCCGAGTTCGAGAATCTTCGCTTCGAGCTGACGCGCGCGCAAGGCCGAAGGTTTCGGCATCCATCGCGCCCCCGCAAAAGCCGGACATGCGGTGACGCTTAAATTTTGAGGTAGTCTTCTGCCTATGTTTTAAGCCTAGTCACAACGTGGAACCTCTAGAAGTTCTGACCCAGCCGGAGCAGCGCCGCCGGCGTTCAATTGAAGAGAAACTAGCGATAGTTCGCGAGACTTTCGAGCCCGGTACAACGGTCTCTGGCGTCGCTCGCCGACATCAAGTGAATGCCAACCAAGTCTTCGGCTGGCGCAAGCTCTATCAGGACGGGAGCCTATAAGTCCTGGGGGTGTCGCGCTCGAATCTCGCAGTCAAGTCGAAGCGGCCGGCTGACTGGGTCGACCGGCGCAAGATGCCCGTGCTCGACGACACGGCGCTTGTCGCCGAACTTCATGAGTTGTTAGGCGACGCGCCGACGTATGGATACCGAGGTGCTTGGGCGTTGCTGAGGCGAAGCCGGGACATGCTGGCTCAACCGCGAGTAAATGCAAAGCGCGTGTATCGCGTGATGCGTCGCCACGGCCTGCTGCTTGAACATCGCCCTCGGCACGCCTCGTCTACGCGTCGGCATGACGGCAAGGTCGCGGTGGATAGCAGCAACATGCGCTGGTGCTCGGATGGCTTCGAATTCCGCTGCGATGCCGGTGTCCCATTGCGTGTCGTCTTCGCACTCGACTGTTGCGACCGCGAAGCCATGAGTTGGGCCGCGAGCACAGGCGGTTACACTGGCGATATGGTGCGTGACGTCATGCTTCAAGCCGTCGAGAACCGCTTCACCGGCGTGTTGAAGGCCGAAAGGGAAGTCGAGTGGTTAAGCGACAATGGTTCCTGCTACATTGCCGATGACACATTGAAGTTCTCTCGAAAAATCGGACTGAAGCCAGTAACGACACCCGTCAGAAGTCCGCAAAGCAACGGGATGGCCGAGAGCTTCGTTAAAACGATAAAGCGTGATTACGAAACGATAAAGCGTGATTACGTTTCGTGGATGCCGAAACCCGACGCCAGGACGGCGCTGCAAAATCTGGCCATCGCGTTCGACCACGATAACGAGTCACACCCGCACAGCGCCCTTAAATACCGCTCGCCGCGCGAGTTTCGTCGGCAAGCAAATCCTCCAACCTAAGCGGGACCGGCTGTCCGGTTATGCGGGGGCAAGTCCAGTCCTGGAAGAGCTTCACCGGCTGCCCCGCGACGATCACCGCCACGTCGATCTTGCCGACGATCAGCCGCACGAGAGAATCCTCATTGTTGAGATGCTGCTCATTCGCATCGGCGATCGGCTCGCCGAACATCAGCCGGTAGAGCGTCTCCGCCGATGCGCGGTGCCGCTGCCGATCGGCCCCACGCTGATGTTCTTGCCCTTGATCTCGTGGATGTATTTCATCGGCGAGTCCGAGCGTGCGACGAAGTAGATCTCCTCGTCGTACAGCGGCATGATGAGCCGCAGCGGCTTGATGATCTTGCCGGCATCCGCGTTGCCCGAGGTCGCCATGTCCATGTAGGCCTGGTACACGTCCGACTGCACCAGCGCGAACT
>LFKV01000028.1 GCA_001189345.1 Candidatus Paraburkholderia kirkii | reverse complement strand
GAAGATCTCGATCGGCATCGTGCAGCTTGCCGCGCATTTGCGCAGCGCGCTCTGACGCGCGCTGCGTTCTCCTCACATCATGTGAGCCGCATCGGCATGAATCCCGGCGGGCGACGCAATCAGCACGTCGCACTTCGTCCGCGCGCACACGGCATCGCGCAGGCGCTGCCCGCCGTGCCGCCAGCCGGTGTCCGCTTCGCCGCCCAGCACGATCAGGTCCGCGCCGAGCGCCATCGAGGCCTTCGCGATCGTCTCGCCCAGGCTCGCATTCGGCGGCAGCTCGATGCTGCGCACGGTTCCGTCGATGCCCGCGCGCTCGATTAGCCGCGCGCTGTGGCGCGTGACGGCGCGGGCGTGATCGTCGATGACGGCGAGCGTCTGCGCGCGGTTGCAGTCCGCCGTGACGACGGCCCACCATGGCACCTGATCGACGACATGCAGCGCGGTGAGGCGCGCGTTGCACTCGAGCGCGCGGCTGATCGCGGTATCGAGGGCGCTTTCGCTGAAGCCCGGTCCCACAGCGACGAGGATGTGCTTGTACATGGTGCATCTCCTTTCAGATTCGATTTCTGCTCGGGATGCATCTTCGCCGGCGAAAGTTAGCCACGAATGAGCAGGCAGCGCGGGCTGTGGAAGATTTACCAGGGAACTCGAAAAGCGGCGCGTTTCCTTCGTTTCGCCAAACCGGTACTTTCGTGCCAACCCGCACGCACGTTCGCTCGCCGCCGGACGGCCCGCGAAAGGAACGCCGCTTGCTTGAATGACACCGCTCGAAGATCCACGCGTGAGCGACCTGGCGTCCGCCCTTCATTCATGGGATTGCGGAAGCGAGTGACGACACCCAGCGAGCGGCAATGCCAGATTCAGACGATACCCAGGACGCAGCACATGAGGGCGCGCGCACGAGCGCCGCCGGGCGCGGCCCTGCGCGGGATGCGCAGGGCAATGACGACGCGGGCGTCAAACCGAGGCTCAAGGCCAGGGCAAACGAAAGGAACGACGAGGACAACGGCGGCGGCGATGCAAAGGACAACGGCAACGGCCGCAAGAAACCCGGCAAAAAGCCGCTGATCATTCTCGGCGTCGTGGTGGTGATACTGGCGATCGGCGCGTTCATCTGGTGGTTCGTGACGCGCAATCAGGTAAGCACCGACGACGCTTACACCGACGGCGACGCGGTCATCATCGTGCCGAAGGTATCCGGCTACGTGGTGGCGATGAACATTGGACTTGCTCCCGCATAACCGGACAGCCGGTCCCGCTTAGGTTGGAGGATTTGCTTGCCGACGAAACTCGCGCGGCGAGCGGTATTTAAGGGCGCTGTGCGGGTGTGACTCGTTATCGTGGTCGAACGCGATGGCCAGATTTTGCAGCGCCGTCCTGGCGTCGGGTTTCGGCATCCACGAAACGTAATCACGCTTTATCGTTTCGTAATCACGCTTTATCGTTTTAACGAAGCTCTCGGCCATCCCGTTGCTTTGCGGACTTCTGACGGGTGTCGTTACTGGCTTCAGTCCGATTTTTCGAGAGAACTTCAATGTGTCATCGGCAATGTAGCAGGAACCATCGTCGCTTAACCACTCGACTTCCCTTTCGGCCTTCAACACGCCGGTGAAGCGGTTCTCGACGGCTTGAAGCATGACGTCACGCACCATATCGCCAGTGTAACCGCCTGTGCTCGCGGCCCAACTCATGGCTTCGCGGTCGCAACAGTCGAGTGCGAAGACGACACGCAATGGGACACCGGCATCGCAGCGGAATTCGAAGCCATCCGAGCACCAGCGCATGTTGCTGCTATCCACCGCGACCTTGCCGTCATGCCGACGCGTAGACGAGGCGTGCCGAGGGCGATGTTCAAGCAGCAGGCCGTGGCGACGCATCACGCGATACACGCGCTTTGCATTTACTCGCGGTTGAGCCAGCATGTCCCGGCTTCGCCTCAGCAACGCCCAAGCACCTCGGTATCCATACGTCGGCGCGTCGCCTAACAACTCATGAAGTTCGGCGACAAGCGCCGTGTCGTCGAGCACGGGCATCTTGCGCCGGTCGACCCAGTCAGCCGGCCGCTTCGACTTGACTGCGAGATTCGAGCGCGACACCCCCAGGACTTCACAGACCGTCTTCAACGGTCGTCCCCCGGCAGCAATGGTGAGCGCAGTCAATTTTTTTGTTCGACCATACTCCACTGCTTCACGGAGGATTTCTACCTCCATTGTCTTCTTTCCTAGCAATCGCTGCAGCTCGCGAATCTGCTTCATTGCTTCGGCTAGGTCAGATGCCGGCACCACGTGCTCGCCGGCAGACCACCGATAGGCTCTCGTCCTGATAGAGCTTGCGCCAGCCGAAGACTTGGTTGGCATTCACTTGATGTCGGCGAGCGACGCCAGAGACCGTTGTACCGGGCTCGAAAGTCTCGCGAACTATCGCTAGTTTCTCTTCAACCGAACGCCGGCGGCGCTGCTCCGGCTGGGTCAGAACTTCTAGAGGTTCCACGTTGTGACTAGGCTTAAAACATAGGCAGAAGACTACCTCAAAATTTAAGCGTCACCGCATGTCCGGCTTTTGCGGGGGACGGCCCACGAGGTTAACAGGTTGCGTTACGGGTTAACAGCCCCTAAGAGCTCTTTTTGAAACCACTTCTAAACGGAAACGCGTCGGTCACAGACTTCCTCCAGACTGCCATGCCTTTGAACATGAACAGCGCACGGCCTCGCATCAGCGTCGGACCGCCTCCGCCTGGCTCGAGAGCCTCCTGCCGCAAGATCTCGTAGCTTCGGCTCAGGGACTGGGTATCGCGGGCCGTTACGGGAGGATTTACCGCAGTTTTTTTCAAACGCGCCAGGGCGCGTTCCACGGTGCGTCGATGAACCACCAGGCCAAACTGTTCCGCAATCAGATCAACCAGCTCCTGCACGTCCGGCCCAGCGTGAGTCGCGCACGCTTCTTCGATGAAGCGCATCACCTCATCGGTAATCAGACGCACGAAGGCCCGAAACCGGCAAGCGGATGACTTACCGCGCACGCCAATGCTGTCGGAACTCTCCGACGAGGCGGCCGCGCAGATCCAGCACCTGCTCTCGAAATGGTTCCTGTGGTTCAGCGCCGCGTATCGTGAGCCGATCCGGCGCTACTACGAACCGTGGTCCATGCCCTCGCGCAGGCCACCACCGCGTCATCGCATCGATGACCCGTTCTGAGCAACAGCCCCGGCGAGCCCGGGACTGTTTGCATGGTGGGCGATGCATCGACCGCGCGACGATGCATCCATGGTCCTGACCTGCATCGCGCGTTCGCCAAGGAAGTCCTTCCCCTTACCGATCCCGCGACGGAGCTTACCGTCTCACCTCGAATAGCGCGAGATACCGCTCCTCATTCCGCGCGCGACGTAACAACTGAGCTGCCGATGGATTCCATATCCGCACGGGCCGGCCTCGTAACAAAACGAGAGATGCGCGTCACCTTTTCTCAACTGCCGAACCAGCTTTTCGATCGCCCCCCGGTGTGTTCGCAATCTCTCCCAACATAGCGAACCTCACCTCCGTTCGCATCGGCTACAGAAACCGCAATCGTCGCCTTGTGAACACCCATCCCAACGAACTTGCTAAACTTCTTCACGATCTGCTCTCCTCAATTGCGGCTCTGAGCCTTCGGTTCTTCGGAGCCTCAAGCTTAACCCGCGTCGCTTGAGGTAGAGCAGGTCCAATACATTGTGTCTAGAACGAGGAATCGAAGTGCCGGAAAGCCGGGAGATACTGGAAGCCGCGTGGCGGGACGAAAGCCATCGAGACATCGACCGGCGAATCGCGCCGCAACCACGATTCGGCGCCGCCGTGCGCCGCGCGCGCGATCTCGCCGCGGCGATCCTGACGACGGCGCTCGTCGCCGCCTGCGCGACGCGCCCGCCCGCGACGGCATTCGATCGCCCGGCGAGCCGCGCGCTGCCGGCAAGCGAATCGACGCCGCTTGCGAACGCGCTCGCGCCGCTGGAGAAGAAGCATCCGGACCGGTCCGCGGTGCATCTCCTACCGACCGGCACCGACGCGCTTCAGGCCCGCATCGCGCTCGCGCGCGCGGCGACGAAGGCGCTCGACATGCAGTACTACATCGCCGAAGAGGACAACACCGGCAAGCTGCTGCTCGGCGCGGCGCTCTATGCGGCGGATCGCGGCGTACGGATGCGCATGCTGGTCGACGACCTGAACTTCAAGGACATCGACCGGATCATGGCGGCGCTCAACACGCACGACAGGATCGAGATCCGCGTGTTCAACCCGTTCGGCAGCGCGCAGCGCAGCTTCTCCGAGCGCACGCAGAACTTCTTCACGAACCTCGGTCACTTCACGCGCCGCATGCACAACAAGGCGATGATCGCGGACAACCAGATCGCGATCGTCGGCGGCCGCAATCTCGGCGACGAATACTTCAGCGCGAGCCCGACACTGCAGTTCCGCGATCTCGACGTGTTCGCCGCCGGCCCCGTGACGCAGCAGATTTCCGCGAGCTTCGACGACTACTGGAACAGCGCGCTCTCCTACCCGCTGCGCGCGCTGAACAAGCAGAAGTTCGACCCGTCCGAGCTCGACAAGACGCGTGACGATCTGCGCGCCCACTGGCGCGCGCAGGCCGACCCGCTGAATGCGACGCCGCTCGCGCAGCAGATCTCGCGCGAGGAAATGGGCCTCGTCTGGGCGCCGACCGAGTTCTGAGTGGATCCGCCGTCGAAGATCGAGCATCCGAGCGACGACTACAAGAGCCCGCCGATGACGCGTTTCGCCGACCTGCTGAAGGATACGCGGAGCGAATTCCTGATCCTTTCGCCCTGCTTCGTGCCGCACGACGCGGGCGTAAAGGCGCTCGCTGCATTGACGAAACGCCGCGTGCGCGTCGCGGTGCTCACCAACTCGCTCGCCGCGACCGACGCCGTCGCCGTACAGGCCGGCTACGCGCCGTATCGCATACCGCTGCTGCGCAACGGCGTCGAGCTGTACGAATTCAAGCCGATTCAGGCCGAAGGCGAAGGCAGTCCGCGCATGGGGCTGTTCGGCTCGCAATCGCGCGCGAGCCTGCACGCCAAGGCCTATGTGATCGATCGGAGTATTCTCGTGATCGGCTCGATGAATCTCGATCCCCGCTCGGCGAAGCTCAACACCGAGCTCGCGCTCGTGATTCACGACAAGACCATCGCCGACGAAGCCGCCCAGCTGTTCGAGCACGGCATCTCGCCGAAGACCAGCTGGCGGGTCCAGCTGGCGAGCGCGGCGGTCACCGAGGAGCTGCGGCGCACGGGAACGCCGCAATCGGGGCTCGTTTGGACCACCGAGGACGACGGCAAGCCCGTCACCTACAATTTCGATCCCGAAGCAGGTTTTTATCGCAACGCGATGACGGGTCTCTTCATGCTGCTGCCCGTCGACAAGCAACTCTGACATCACCTGAAGCACACACTTCACGAGGAGCTTTACGCCATGACACACGACGCGAAAGGCGACGTACGGATGGAGAAAGACACGTTCGGCGAGATTGCCGTGCCGAACGACAAGCTGTGGGGCGCGCAGACGCAGCGCTCGCTGCAGAACTTCAAGATTTCGACGGAAAAGCAGTCACCCGAACTGATCACGGCACTCGCGATCATCAAGCATGCGGCCGCCGAGGTGAACGAAGGGCTGAAGGTGCTCGACGCGAAGAAGGCGCACGCGATCATGCAGGCGGCGAAGGAAATCATCGACGGCAAGCATCCCGATGAATTTCCGCTCGCCGTCTGGCAGACCGGCTCGGGCACGCAGACCAACATGAACCTCAACGAGGTGATCGCCAATCGCGCGAGCGAGATCCTGGGCGGCCCGCGCGGCGAGGAGCGCCTCGTGCATCCGAACGACGACGTGAACCGCGGCCAGTCGTCGAACGACGTGTTCCCGACGGCGATGCACGTCGCGGTGGCGTACGCGATCGTCAAGCATCTGATTCCGTCGCTCAGGACGCTGCGCGATACGCTCGAAAAGAAGGCAAAGGCGTTCGACAGGATCGTGAAGATCGGGCGCACGCACCTGCAGGATGCGACACCGCTCACGCTCGGCCAGGAGTTCTCGGGCTACGTCGCGCAGCTCGATCAGGGCATTCGCCACGTCGAAGCGTCGCTGCCGCATCTGTACCAGCTCGCGCAGGGCGGCACGGCGGTCGGCACGGGGCTCAACGCGCATCCGGAATTTGCGGCCAAGGTCGCGCAGGCGATCGGCAAGCTCACCGGCCTGCCCTTCGAGACCGCGCCGAACAAGTTCGAGGTGATGGCCGCCGCCGATGCGCTCGTCGCCGCGCACGGCGCGCTCAAGACCGTGGCCGCGGGCCTGATGAAGATCGCCAACGACATCCGCTGGCTCGCGAGCGGACCGCGCTGCGGGCTCGGCGAGCTGTCGATTCCGGAAAACGAGCCGGGCAGCTCGATCATGCCGGGCAAGGTGAACCCGACGCAGTCCGAAGCCGTGACGATGCTCTGCTGCCAGGTGTTCGGCAACGACGTCGCGGTGAATTTCGGCGGCGCGAGCGGCAACTTCGAGCTGAACGTGTTCCGGCCGATGATCGCGCACAACGTGCTGCAATCGATCCGCCTGCTCGCGGACGGCGCGCAGAGCTTCAACGACAACTGCGCGGTGGGCATTGAGCCGAACGAGAAGCGCATCGACAGCCTGCTCAACGAATCGCTGATGCTCGTGACGGCGCTGAACCCGCACATCGGCTACGACAAAGCCGCGCAGATCGCGAAGAAGGCCTACAAGGAAGGTACGACGCTCAAGGCCGCCGCGCTCGCGTTCGGTCACGTGACCGAGCAGCAGTTCGGCGAGTGGGTCAAGCCGGGCGATATGGTCGGCAGGAAGTAAGCGCGTTTTTCGCGGGGAAAAAGCGGCGGGATCAGACTTTCCCCGCCGCCACTTCCTCCGGCTTCAGCTCGACGATCGCGTCGAGCGCGTCCTGCACGTCCATCGCGTATTTGGCGAGGCGCTTTTCCTCTTCCGTTTCCGGCACGAAGGACAGCACGGGCGTTGGCTGCCCTTTTTCATCGACGGCGACGAAGACCATCAGGCAATCGGTCGTCTGTTGCAACTCGCCGACCTTCGGATCGCCCGCGTGCACGGAGATATGGATGTGCATGCTGGTGCGCCCCGTCGTCACGACCCGCGCGCGCAACTCCACCAGATTGCCGACGAGAATCGGCCGCCGGAAACGGATATTGCCGACGCTCACCGTCACCGCATAGCGGCCGGACCACATCGCGGCGCAGGCGTAGGCGGTTTCGTCGATCCACTTCATCAGCGCGCCGCCGTGCACCTTGCCGCCGAAGTTGACCGAAGTCGGATCGGCGAGAAAGCGGAACGTGGTTTCGGCGCGGCTCTTCGAGACCGCGGGAATGGGGGATGAGATCGGCGTGTTCATGGAGGCGTTATCGTTCGAGGCATGTGACGCTAATTATACGAAGCGAAAAGAGCCTTAGTCGTGAACCGTGATGCCCTGGTCGATGGTGCCGTACATCGTGATGCTGCCGCCGCCCGCCGATGACGACGGCGCGCTCGCGCAACCCGCGCACAGCACCAAAAAGCCGAGCACGCTCGCGAAAATGAGTCTGAACATGGAGATTTCCCCCGCTGCTTCGGAATCCAGCGGTCATTCTAGCGCCACGCTCATGCATCGACATTTCGGCGCGCGGTGAAACATCGGATGCGGACTCGCGCTAGAGTGGGTATGTCGACTACTTCGCCTGATCCGGACCTCGCCATGAACTCCGTACTCGCCGACGCCGATTCCCGCGCCCGTCATTTTCGCGCGCAAGCGCACGGCCCCGCCGCGCTCGACGCGACCCCGAAAGGCGCGCACGTTCGCCGAGCTCGGCATCGACCTGACGGCGCAGCGCGCGGCGGCGTCGTTTCGCGTGCACGTGCATCGACTGGAGCGAGCGGCGGCCGCACCTGGGCGGCGCGCTCGGCGCGGCGTTTCTCGACGCGTGCGAGTCGCGCGGCTGGATCGAGCAGACGGCGAAACGCCGCGTGCTGCGCGTGACGCCCGCGGGACACCGGTACTTCGAAAGCTTCCTGGCGGCGCGATAAAGCTTTGTTACGCACGCCTGCGCGCGGTTACAAACGGCATCGTACGGATACAGGCGCGGGAGATACATTGATCCGGCAGGCTGCGCGGATCGACGGCGTCCATCATGACGCACGGCGCGGCCATCGGAGAACATGATGAAAATCAGGACCATCGCGGCCGCCACCTTGTGCGCGTGCGCGCTTTTTTCGTTATCGGGGCACGGCGCGTTCGCGCAGACACCGCCTGCTGCGGCGGCGCAGGCGAGCCAGGGCGATCCGCCCGGGCGCATCGCGCGCCTGAACTACATGGCGGGAACCGTGACGACCGAGCCCGCGGGCGCATCGGACTGGTCATATGCGCAGATCAACCGGCCGCTCACGACCGGCGACCAGCTCTGGAACGACGAGAACGCGCGCTCGGAGTTGCATATCGGCTCGACGGCGATGCGGCTCGGCTCGTCGACCGCGCTCTCCGTCCTCGTCCTCGACGACGACACCGCGCAGCTCAAGGTCGCGCAAGGCACGCTTTCGGCGCACGTGCGCGAGCTGCCACCCGGCACGCGCTACGAGATCGACACGCCCAACGCGGCGCTCGCGATCACCGCGCCAGGCGACGTGCGCGTGGACGTCGCGCCGGATGGCCGCGCGACCACGGTGACGGTGCGCAGCGGGGGCGTCACCGCGTACGGCGACGGCGGCGCGGTGCAGCTCGCGGGCGGCCAGCAGGTCACGTTCGAGGGCACGAATCTTCAGCAGGCGTCGGCGAACGCCGCGCCCGCGCCGGATGCGTTCGATCAGTGGGCCGCGAGCCGCGACGCCGCCGAGGACCGCTCGATCTCGACGCGCTACGTGTCGCGCGACATTCCCGGCTATCAGGATCTCGACGCCAATGGCACGTGGCGTACCGATCCCTCGTATGGAACGGTCTGGGTGCCGAATTCCGTGTCCGCCGACTGGGCGCCGTATCGCGAGGGACATTGGGTCTGGCAGGACCCGTGGGGCTGGACCTGGATCGACGACGCGCCCTGGGGCTTCGCGCCGTATCACTATGGCCGCTGGGCGTACATCGGATCGCAGTGGGCGTGGGTGCCCGGTCCGACGGCGGTCAGCGCGCCGCCGGCGTATGCGCCCGCGCTCGTCGCCTTCGTCGCCTTCGTCGGCGATGGCGACGAAGGCGTCGACTGGAACATCGCGCTGACGGTCGGCGGCGTCGCGGCGGCGGGGCTCGCGTGGTTCCCGCTCGGGCCGGGCGAGGCATGGCATCCGCATCGCGACGGATCGAACCCGCGCTACTACGAACGCGTGAATCGAAACATCTACGTGGATCGCTCGGTCCGCAACACCTACGTCAACTATCGCGCGCCGCGCTATCGCGCGCCGCGCGCACTCACGGTCGTGCCGGCGAACATGTTCGTGCGCGGTCAGCCGGCCGGACATCAGCCGTATCGGTCGATCCGGCGCGCTGGCGCAATCCGCGTTTCTTTGCGGGGACGCCGGGCATCGCGCCGACGCGCGACAGCTTCGCGCCCGGCGTGCGGCGCGCGGACTATCGGCCGCCGCAGGGCGGATTCGCGCGCCCGGTGGTCGCGACGCGCGCGCCTGTCGCGCCGCCGGCTTTCCACGACCGATTCGCGCAGCAGGGTGACGGACATGGTGCCGGTGCAACCGCATCCCGGCAATACGCCGAATGCGCCGATGCAGGCTCAGGCGCCCCACGTCGAGCACGGCGCACCCAACCCGCCGATGTCGATGCAGCACGCGCCGCCGCAGCAGCATCAGCCGGAGCCGGTCCATCAGGCACGCGTCGAGCAGCCCCGCGCGCCAATGCCCGCGCCGCAGCCGCGCCCGCAGCAGGAAGCACAGCGGCCGCAGTTCCATCAGGAGCCGCCGCGCCAGCCGATGCATCAGGAAGTGCGTCAGGCTCCGCCGCAGATGCCGCATCAGGAGTCGCACCAGGAATCGCGTCCGCAGCCGCCGCAGGCCCAACAGCCGCAGCACGGCAGCTGCAACGATCATCATCGCGGTTGAGACCGCACGACGAAAAACGCGCGGCAAAAGCCGCGCGTTTCGTTTTCATGTGTGAAGCTGCCGGCCTGCGCTCAGACCGCCATCGGCACCGTGATCGCCTCGTGATGCCTGTACCCTTCGAGCGCGAAATCCTTCGGCTCGATCTTCTCCAGCCATTCCGGCTCGTAGCGCTTCGTGACCGCGTAATCCGGCACGCGGTCGGAGATGATCAGTTGCGGAAGCGGATACGGCTCGCGCTTCAACTGCTCGTTGAGCATGTCGAGCTGATTCTCGTAGATGTGCGCATCGCCGATGAAGTACGTGAACCAGCGCGACGTATAGCCCGTCAGCCGGCCGACGAGATGCAGCAGCGCCGCGCCTTCGGTCAGGTTGAACGGCGTGCCGAGCCCGACGTCGTTGCTGCGGATGTACAGGCACAGCGAGATTTCGCGCGTCACCGCGTTCGGGATGAACTGATACAGCAGATGGCACGCGGGCAGCGCGATCTCGTCGAGCTTCGCGGGATTCCACGCGTGGAACAGGATGCGCCGGTCGGTCGGCCGCTCGATGATCGTGTCGAGACATTGCCGCAACTGGTCGATGGCCTTGTACAGCAGGACCTGCTCGCGCCCGTTCTCGACGAAGCTCGTGACGAACTGATAGCCGCGATTGGTGGCATCGGCGATCTGGTCGTCCGCGCCGGCGTCGATCAGCTTGTACGCGGGCCACTTGCGCCACTGCACGCCGTACACGTCGCCAAGATTGTCCGGACCCTGCCGGTACGGATTCTCGAGCCACTGCGGATTGTCGTTCGCGTTGGCGTCCCAGACCTTGCAGCCGAGCGCGCGGAAGTCCGCCGCGCTCTTCGACGCGCGCAGGAAGCCCACCAGCTCGCCGATCGCCGACTTGAACGCGAGCTTCTTGGTCGTCACGGCCGGGAAGCCCTGCTGCAGATCGAAGCGCAGCATCGCGCCGGGCATGCTGATGGTGCGGATGCCCGTGCGGTTTTCCTGCCACGTGCCGGTATCGAGGATCGTCTGGACGAGCTCGAGATACTGTTTCATTCGATATTCCTTGGTGTGCCGCGCGCCGTCACGAACGGAAGGCGTAAAGAAGCGATTTTACCAAGCGCGGAGTGCCCGTGCTCTAGTGCGGCAACACGAAAAACGGGCGCCCGAAAGCGCCCGTTCAGCGATACCGGCGACCGGCGCTCAGCCGCGCGTCGCGTGCTCCAGCGGCGCATCGACCTCGATGTGGCGTATGCCGTGCGCGGAGAGGAGGCGGTACAACGTCACGCGCGAGATGCCCAGTTCGTGCGCCGCATCGCCCAGACGCCCGCGATGGCGCAGCAACGCGAGCTCGATCGCCTGGCGTTCCGCCGCTTCGCGCGCCTGCGCGAGCGAAACCGGCGCGACCTCGACGTATTCGCCGAGCTCAAGATCGCGCGCCGTGATCTGGCCGCCCTTCCGACATCACGATCGCGCGCCGCACGCGGTTGATCAGCTCGCGCACGTTGCCCGGCCAGCCATAGTTGTGGATTGCCGCGATCGCGTCCGGCGAGAAGCCGCGCAGACGCCGGCTCGCGTCCTTCTTGAAGCGGTCGAGCATGTGCTTCGCGAGCGCTCGATGTCCTTGCCGCGCGCGCAGCGGCGGCTCGTCGATCTGCAGCACGCACAGGCGGTGGTACAGGTCCGCGCGGAAGCGCCCTTCGATCATCGCGGTCTGCATGTCGACGTGCGTCGCCGAGATGATACGCACGTCCACCGGCGTCGAGCCGTGGCCGCCCAGGCGCTCGACCTTGCGCTCCTGCAGGAAGCGCAGCAGGCTCGCCTGGCTTTCGAGCGGCAGGTCGCCGATTTCGTCGAGGAACAGCGTGCCGCCGTTGGCCGCCCCGACGCGGCCGATCTTGCGCTGGTTCGCGCCCGTGAACGCGCCGCGCTCGGCTCGTAGCCGAACAGCTCCGATTGCAGCAGATGCGCGGGAATCGCGCCGCAGTTGATCGCGACGAACGGCTGATCGCGGCGCGCGGAACGCTCGTGAATCGCGACCGCCGTCAACTCCTTGCCGGTGCCCAATTCGCCGGAAATGAACACGGGCGCATCGGTCATCGCGACCTTGCGGATCGAGCGGAACAGCGCGAGCATCGCATCGCACGAGCCGACCATCTCGCCCTCGGCGCGGCCCTCGCTGCGCGCGCCGCCGGACGCCGCGTCATGCAGCGCGACCATGTTCTTGCCCCCCGTACATTCGCCGAGACGATCGGCGGAGGGACTTTTGCAAATTCGATACCTCGCCCCCGGACACGGCGCGATACATCCCGCACCCGTCTACGAAACCTTTATGTCTGATTCTGTGCCGTTTTTGAGAGACTACTATACGGAAACCCCCGAAAACAATTATCGTCCGCGGCACCGGATTAGCCACAAAACCCTGATGGGACGGACCTGGAAAGAATTTTTCACATAATTATTAAAAACTTTCCGCACAATTTAATAAGACAAAATCTTATACCGATTTCACGGGAACTTCCTGTTTTTCTGCGTTCATGTTTCAGCTTTGAAATGTTTTCGCGCGATTTCCCGCCTCCTTTTTTCATGCGCTTTCCGGCAATCTTTGCACGGCAATGGATCGCGGCCGATGGCATGTAATTCGCTAATTCTAAAGCTGACGCAAAGGTAAGAAATACCGTTTGCCGAACGCACGTTCAAATCCCTCAAAGCATTCATTCTCGAGATAACCCTCCATTCCATACCGGCGGAGCGATTACTTTATTTCCGGATGTTTCGCATCCGGGAATAGTCACCTTGGGTTATGTCGTCAAGATGGCACTCGACAGTTCATTCAGACGCGACGAAACATCCGACGCGCAGCAAGGCGACGATGCGGACGAATTCGTCCGGACGTGCATGCCCGCCATACGGTCAACCGGCTTCGGGATCAGCGTGACCTTGTGGGACGAGACCGCGCCCGCGCTGCCCCGAACGCCGCCGCCGCTGGCCGACGACTCACCGGAGCGTTGAGCCGGCGCCCGGGCGGCGCGCGTGCGTCGGTTAGAATCGAGGCCCCGGCGGCACACGCGTGCGCCAGTTTGCCTCGACCTCATTCTTCCACATGACGACGCTGACCCTGATCGTTGCCCGTGCGCGCAATGGCGTGATCGGACGCGATAACCAACTGCCCTGGCGCCTGCCTGAGGACCTCGCCTTCTTCAAGCGCACGACGATGGGCGCGCCCATCATCATGGGCCGCAAGACGCACGAATCGATCGGCCGGCCGCTGCCGGGGCGGCGCAATATCGTCGTGTCGCGCGATGCCACGCGGCGCTACGAAGGCTGCGACGTCGTGACGAGCCTCGAGGCGGCGCTCGCGCTAGCGCCCGCCGAGGAAGCCTTTCTGATCGGCGGCGCGCAGTTGTATCGGGATGCCGTCGAGCGCGCCAACAAGATGATCGTCACCGAGATCGACGCCGATTTCGACGGCGACACGCGTTTTCCGGCCCCCGATCCGGCGCGCTGGCGCGAGGTATCGCGCGAGACGCATCGCGCCGCGTCGCCGAACGCGTTCGATTTCGCGTTCGTCACCTACGAGCGCAAACGGGCGTCATCGGAATGAAAAAAGCCCCGGCATGCCGGGGCTTTGCGTTTGCAGCGCTCTGGCGCCTATTGTCCCGCAACCGTCATCCGCTCGATCAGCACCGAGCCGATTTCCTTCGTGCCGCGCACGACGGTATCCGCGCCGATCGCCTCGATATGGCGGAACATCTCCTGCAGCGTGCTCGCCACGGTGATTTCCTCCACCACGTGCACGATCTCGCCGTTTTCGACCCAGAAACCCGAGGCGCCGCGCGAATAATCGCCGGTCACGTAGTTCACGCCCTGCCCCATCAGCTCGGTCAGCAGCAAGCCGGTGTCGAGCTTCTTCAGCATCGCCTCGAAGTCGTCCCCGGGCGCGGTGCGCGTGCTCTTCATCGTGAGATTGTGCGAGCCGCCCGCGTTGCCGGTCGTCTGCATGCCGAGCTTGCGCGCCGAATACGTCGAGAGGAAATAGCCCTGCACGACGCCATCCTCGACCACGTTGCGCCGCTGCGTGCGCACGCCTTCCTCGTCGAACGGCGCGCTGCCCATGCCGCCCTTCACGTGCGGATCCTCGACGATCTGGATGTGCGGCGCGAACACCGGCTTGCCGAGACTGTCGACGAGGAACGTCGTCTTGCGATACAGCGCGCCGCCGCTCACCGCCTGCACGAACGCGCCGAGGATGCCGGCCACGAGCGGCGCCTCGAAGAGCACGCGGCACTTGCGCGTATCCAGGCTCCTCGCGCCCAGACGCGCCAGCGCGCGCTCGGCGGCGTAACGGCCGACCGCTTCCGGCGCGGCGAGACCGGCCGCGTCGCGCTTCGAGGTGTACCAGTCGTCGCGCTGCATGTCCCGGCCGGAGGCCGCGATCGGCGCGCACGCGATGTAGTGCCGCGAGTAGGGATAGCCCGCCATGAAGCCGCGCGAGGTCGCGAGCACGAACTGCGAATGCTGCGCGGACACGCTCGCGCCTTCCGAGTTGGTGACGCGCTTGTCGACGGCGAACGCCGCGGCTTCGGCGCGGCGCGCGATCTCGGCGGCCTCTTCCGCGTCGATGTCCCACGGGTGATAGAGATCGAGATCCTGCGGCGCCTTCTCCAGCAGCGCCTCTTCAGCGAGGCCCGCCGCGCTGTCCTCGGCGGTGAAGCGCGCGATGTTGTACGCGGCGGCGACCGTGTCGCGCAGCGCGTCGCGGGTGAAGTCGGCGGCGCTCGCGTTGCCGCGCTTCTTGCCGATGAACACGGTCACGCCGACCATCTTGTCGCGGTTGTGCTCGATCGTCTCGACTTCGCCGCGCCGCACGCTCACCGACAGGCCGTCGCCTTCGGAGATCTCGGTGGCGGCGTCGGTCGCACCGAGTTCCCTCGCGTAGCGCAGGATGTCGGAGGCTATCTCCTTCAGCTCGTCCTGCGTATGCGGGAAATAGCGTTGCTTGACGTCCATGTCTGCGGCCATTTTCGGTTGCCTTTGGAAGCCGGGCGTCGTGCGCCCGCGCATGTCGTGGTTGCTTCGGAATTCCCGGCCCGAATCGCCCGCGATGCGGGCGTCGAATGACGGGACTGGCGTATCCCGCGATCATAGCAAGGACGGCGTGCATTCACCCGCCAAGCTTCGTCGCGGGCCCGGGGGACAGGCGCCGCAAGATACAATGTCAGGATGAACCGCAAAACCCGCATTCAACCGATCGATGCCGCCCGCGACGACGCGCGCGGTGCCGACGAACACGGCTACGACCGTCCGAGCAAGTCCCAGCTGAAGCGCGAAATGCACGCGCTGCAGGAGCTGGGCGAAGCGCTCATCGCGTTGCCCAAGGATGCGCTGAAAACGCATGCCGATGCCCGAAGATCTCGGCGACGCCGTGCGCGAGGCGCGCCGCATCACCGATCACGAAGGCAAGCGCCGTCAGTCGCAGTATGTCGGCAAGCTGATGCGCTCGCTGAACGAAGACGAGGTCGCGGCGCTGCGCACGGCGCTGGAAATGCATCGCGGCGTGAACAAGAGCGAAACCGCGCGCCTGCACTGGATCGAGCGCACGCGCGAGCAGCTGCTCGCCGACGACGCCGCGCTCACCGAATTCACCGCACTCACCCCGGCGTCGACGCGCAGGAAGGCCGCACGCTGATCCGCAACGCGCGCAAGGAGCGCGAGCAGCAGAAGCCGCCGCGCTATTTCCGCGAATTGTTCCAGTGGATCAAGAACGCCGCGGGCGTGGAGGACGACGACGAAGACATCGAAGGCGACGAGGACGATTGTGACGACACGCAAGCGTAATCATCCGGATGAGCTGATCGTCGGGCTGGTGTCGATCAGCGATCGCGCCTCTCAAGGCGTCTACGAGGACAAGGGCCTGCCGTCGCTGCAGGCGTAGCTCGGCGAAGCGCTCGCGACGCCCTTTCGCGCCGAAATGCGCCTGATCCAGGACGACGCCGCAACCATTTCCGCGACGCTCGTCGAACTGGTCAACACGCACGGCTGCGATCTCGTCCTGACGACGGGCGGCACCGGCCCCGCGCGCCGCGACGTGACGCCCGAGGCGACGCTCGCCGTCGCCACGAAGCCGATGCCCGGCTTCGGCGAGCAGATGCGCCAGATCAGCCTGAATTTCGTGCCGACCGCGATTCTTTCGCGACAGATCGCGGTAATCCGGGAGACGGCGGATCACGCCGCGCTGATCGTCAACCTGCCGGGGCAGCCGAAATCGATCCGCGAAACACTCGAAGGTTTGAAGGACGCGGACGGCAAGACGGAAGTGCCCGGCATTTTCGCGGCGGTGCCGTATTGCATCGATCTGATCGGCGGGCCGTACATCGAAACGCGGCCCGGCGTAATCGCCGCGTTCCGCCCGAAGAGCGCGATCCGCCCGCCGAAGGCCTGAAATACGCTCAGGACGCGTCCGCGACGGGCGCCAGCGGAATCAGGAAGTGCTCGCGGTAGTACTTGAGTTCGTCGATCGACTCGTGGATGTCGGCGAGCGCCGTGTGCATCGCGCGCTTCTGGAAGCCCTTGTAGATCGCCGGCTGCCAGCGGCGGCACAGCTCCTTCAGGGTGCTGACGTCGAGATTGCGGTAATGAAAGAACGTTTCCAGCTCCGGCATCCAGCGCGCCATGAAGCGGCGATCCTGGCAGATCGAGTTGCCGCACATCGGCGACTTGCCCGGAGGCACGTACTGGCCGAGGAAATCGCGAATCTGGCGCGTCGCCTCGGCTTCGTCCACGGTCGATGCCCTCACGCGCTCGGTCAGCCCGGAGCGGCCGTGCGTGTTGCGATTCCACTCGTCCATGCGGCCGAGCGTTTCGTCCGACTGATGAATCGCGAGCACCGGCCCTTCCACCATCCGGTCGAGCGTCGAATTCGTCACGACCACCGCGATCTCGATGATGCGGTCGTTGTCGGGATCGAGCCCGGTCATCTCCATGTCGAGCCACACGAGGTTCATGTCGCTGCGCACGGGCGCGGTGTCGGCGGATTCGATCGGTGCGCCGGAACGGTCGGAAATGTCGGTCATGAAAGCTGCCTGAGAGAGGATGACGCCATGCCGCATCGATCACCTTGCGCTATCGCGACGATTGCGCGATGTCGGGTTTGAACGCTGCGTGCCGGCACGGCCAAGAACCTATAATTCTCGCATAGTTCAATCGGAATTCCCGGATGGCTAACCTCACTCTCGCTTTCTCGACGGTGTTCGTCGTCGCCCTGGTCGCAATGGTCTCGACCAAGCTCTGGCTCGCGTCGCGCCAGATTCGCCACGTCGCCGCGCACCGCAACGGCGTGCCGGCACAATTTGCCGGGACGATCCCGCTCGCCGCGCATCAGCGCGCCGCGGACTACACCGTCGAACGCACGCGCCTCACGATGATCGAGGTCGTCACGAGCGCGGTCGTGCTCGTCGCGCTGACGCTGCTCGGCGGCGTGCAGGCGCTCGATCTCGCCATCACCGACTGGCTCGGGCGCGGCTATCTCGGACAGATCGCGCTGGTGGCGTCGGTCGTCGCGATCACGAGCGCCATCGACCTGCCGTTCGATTACATCCGGCACTTCGTGATCGAAGAGAAGTTCGGCTTCAATCGCATGTCGAAGAAGCTCTTTTTCGTCGATCTCGTGAAAGGCACTGTGCTGGCCGTCGTGATCGGCGCGCCGCTGCTGCTGCTCACGCTTTGGCTGATGGACCGCACCGGCACCTACTGGTGGCTGTGGACGTGGATGGTCTGGGTCGCGTTCCAGCTGCTCGCGATGATCATCTACCCGACCTTCATCGCCCCGCTCTTCAACAAGTTCGAGCCGCTCAAGGACGAGGCGCTCGTCGCGCGCATCCAGAACCTGATGTCGCGCACGGGCTTCGCGGCCAAGGGCCTGTTCGTGATGGACGGCAGCCGCCGCTCCGCGCACGGCAACGCGTATTTCACCGGCTTCGGCACCGCCAAGCGCATCGTCTTCTTCGATACGCTGCTCGCGCGCCTTTCCGGCAGCGAGATTGAAGCCGTGCTCGCGCACGAGCTCGGCCACTTCAAGCGCCGCCACGTGCTCAAGCTGATGATCGTCATGTTCGGCATCAGCCTCGCGATGCTCGCCCTGCTCGGCTGGCTCGTGCAGACGACCTGGTTCTACGAAGGCCTCGGCGTGCGGCCGTCGCTCGTCGGCAGCAACAACGGGCTCGCGCTCGTGCTCTTCATGCTCGTTCTGCCGGTGTTCATGTTCTTCATCACGCCGCTCGGCAGCCTGACCTCGCGCAAGAACGAGTTCGAAGCCGACGCCTTCGCCGCGAGCCAGACCGACCCGAAGGACCTCGTCAACGCGCTCGTGAAGCTCTATGAGGACAACGCGTCGACGCTGACGCCCGATCCGGTCTACACCGCGTTCTATTACTCGCACCCGCCCGCTTCGCAGCGCATCGACCGTCTGATGCAGCAGGCCGCATGACGCGCGGCGCACCGCGAACCCGTCGCGCGTCGACCGGCGATCGCATCGAAGGCACGGTGATCGCCGCGCACGGGCGGCATTATCTCGTCACGCCGGAAGACGGCGGACCGATGCTCCAGTGCTTCCCGCGCGGCAAGAAAAGCGACGTGGCCGTCGGCGATCGCGTGATCTACGAGCCATCGTCGGCGGATCAGGGCGTGATCGGCGAGATCGGCGAGCGGCGCAATCTGCTGTATCGCTCGGATCAGTTCAAGTCGAAGCTCTTCGCCGCGAATCTCGATCAGTTGCTGATCGTACTCGCCACCGAACCGCATTTCAGCGAGGACCTGCTCGGACGCGCGCTGATCGCGGCGGAAGCGCACGGACTGGAGTCGCTCATCGTGCTGAACAAGATCGACGTGGAAGCCGCGCTGCCGCTCGCGCGCGCGCGTCTCGCGCCGTATCGCGAACTCGGCTACATGGTGATCGAGCTGTCCGCGAAAATGGCGCCCGGCGACGTCCATCCGCAACTCGACGCGCGTCTTAAAGACCGCTCGACGATCCTGCTCGGCCAGTCCGGCATGGGTAAATCGACGCTCGTGAACCTGCTCGTCCCCGACGCGGACGCCGCCACGCGCGATATTTCATCGGCGCTCAACAGCGGCCGCCACACGACCACGTTCACGCGTCTCTACGGTCTTCCCGGCGGCGGCTCGCTCATCGACTCGCCCGGTTTTCAGGAGTTCGGCCTGCACCATCTGACCGAAGGCCAGCTCGAGCGCGCCTTCGCGGATTTCCGGCCGTATCTCGGGCATTGCCGGTTCTACAATTGCCATCATCTGCACGAGCCGGGCTGCGCGGTGCTCGAAGCGGTCGAGGCCGGCAGGATCAGGCCCGAGCGTCATGCGCTCTACGCGCAACTCGTCCACGAAGCGAGCCAAATCGTTCGATGAAGCGGCTCACGCGCGCCCCCGACCTGATCCACGGCGCAGCACTGGGTGAACGTGCTGGCGACCGCGGGCGTGTCGTGCGAATCGCACAACCGATATCTGAATGGCGCGATGGGAGAGATTCCGGCGGATCAGTGCACGCTGGAAATCTGGATCGTCGACGATCGCGACGAAGCGCTGGCGTTGCGGCTGATCGAGCGCGCGAGGAAAGGGCCGGACGCCGGCGCCCGGCCCTGGTGGCGTTGCAGGCGCTGCGGCGAATGGCTGGAAGCGCAATTCACCGTGTGCTGGCAGTGTCAGACGGAGCGAGACCCCCTGGACGACTGACTACGCCAGCCACATGGTGATGGTCAGCATCAGGAGAAGCAGCATCCACAGGATCACCACGCGCCAGACGAGACCGACCGCGGATTGCAGCGTGCGCGGCGTGCAGTCGTCGCCGACGGGCAGCGGGCCCGCCTCGCCGACGGCGAGCGCCTCGACCGACAACGGCTCGGCGAGCGGACCGGCAAGACGCGCACCCAGCGCGCCGCTGCCCGCCGCGAGCAGGACGCCTTCGTTGGCGTCTGGCCATTGGCGCGCGTGATTGCGCCACGCGTAGATCGCATCCTCGAAATTACCGACGATCGCGAAGCCGAGCGCGGTGAGGCGCACGGGCACCCAGTCGATGATGAAGAACGCACGCTACGCGAACGACGAGAACGCGGCGGTACGCTCAGGATTCGGCTTCGACCACGCGCGCGCCAGATACTCGGCGATGCGATAAAGCACCGCGCCCGCCGGACCGATCGGAATCAGGAACCAGAAGAACACGCCGAACACGTGCCGATGCGACGCGACCACCGCATGAACCAGCGTGTGGCGCACGATTTCGCTGACGGGCATGTCGACGGTATCGATACCGGTCCATTCGGTCAGCACCTCGCGCGCCCGGGGCACGTCGTCGTTGTTGAGCGCGAGATGAATGTCGGTGAATAGTGGCTGAACTGGCGAAAGCCGAGCGTGAAATAGACGATTACGACGTTCCACAGGAACGCCAGCACGAAATTGATCCGGTACAGCACGTAATAGACGAGCCCGACGACGAGCGTCCACGGCAGCACGACGACCAGCCAGGCGACGATGCCGTGCTTCTCCTTGCCGGCATCGAACCCGTGCGCGGTGGATTCCGCAGATATTGAAGCAACGCCGAAATCGGATTGTGCGGCGACAACGCGCGCACCTGCTCAATGATGAGAGCCCAGCAACACAGAGAAAAAAGTCATGCGAAGCGCCGGAACAGTCCGTTTAGTTCGAGTTTCGCGTAACGATAGCACAGCGCCTGACGCGTTTAGCGCGCGAGCGAATTGCGCGTGCCGGCGCGAGCGTGCCGACTTTCTGCGCCGTCACGCTCGAGCCGCGAGGAAGCGGTAGAAATTGTGCAACATGCCGGCCGTTGCGCCCCAGATGAAATAAGGAGCCTTTCTTTCACCCGCGGCGTATAAGGGCATGGCAAAAAAACGACGCTCGCCGCCTTCCCAACGAAAAACGCGCACTTCGTGATTGGCCGGATTCATGAGCCAGACGAGCGGCACCTCGAAGATGTCGGCCACTTCGCGCGTGTCGGCCTTCAGCGAAAACGGCGGATAAACGAGCACGACGACCGGCGTCACGCGGAATCCCGTGCCCGTCAGATACTCGGGCATCTCGCCGATGACCTCGCAGTGCGAGGCATCCAGTCCGACTTCCTCCTGCGCCTCGCGCAATGCGGTGGCGGCGGCGTCCACGTCCTCGGGCTCACGGCGCCCGCCCGGAAAGCTGATCTGGCCCGCATGGTCCGAGAGATGATCGGCACGCTGCGTCAGAAGCAGCATGAGGCCGCCTTCTCGCACGACAAGCGGCACCAGCACGGCCGCGACGCGCGGATCGCCGCCGATGGCCTTGATGCGCTGCTCGGGCAGCTCTTGCGTCCAGTCTCTTGCGTCCAGTCGAGCGTCTGCCCGAAACGCGCGCGCAGGCCATCGGGCGTGAGCCGGTCGGGCGGGATGGGTGGCAGCGATTCGCCCGTCGCGAAGACGGGCATCTTTTCGGGTTCGAGGATGCGAGGAGTCGAGGTCTTGCCGGTGGACACGGATCAGAAGAGTGGGTGTCGAAGCCTCAATTTGAACACGCCAAAGAAAAAAGCACCCGCGAGGGGTGCTTTTTCAGTACTACGCTGTGCCGGCAACTTACTCGGCGGAAGCAGCCTTGTCCTTGAAGACCAGCTTTTCCTTGATTCGAGCCGACTTGCCCGAACGCTCGCGCAGGTAGTAGAGCTTCGCGCGGCGAACATCACCACGGCGCTTCACGACGATGCTCGCGAGCAGCGGCGAGTAGGTCTGGAACGTACGCTCGACGCCTTCGCTCGACGAAATCCTGCGGACGATGAAGTTCGAGTTCAGGCCACGGTTGCGCTTCGCGATGACGACGCCTTCGTAAGCCTGGACACGCTTGCGCGTACCTTCGACCACGTTCACGTTGACGACGACGGTATCGCCCGGCGCGAAGTCGGGGATGGTCTTCTCGCCCAGAACGCGTGCGATCTCTTCTTTCTCGAGTTGTTCAATCAGATTCATTACCGACTCCTTGTGCCATCTTGCCGGAGTTGTGTGCCCTATATGAAGGCCCCGGTAGAGGATGGGTTTGCTTTAGGCGCCGGTGTTCAGTCCAGTCGGCGCCCCCTTGTCCCGCTCGTCGGCTCAAAACCTAGGCAGGCTTCAACGCGTCCTTCGCGAGTTCCGCGAGCCATGCCTCGTCGGCACGGCTCAGCATCTTGCTTCCGCGCGCCCGCTCGATCAAATCGGGCCGCTTGTTGAATGTGTTGCGCAACGCCTCGCGCCTGCGCCACGCGTCGATTTCCTTGTGATGGCCGCCCAGCAGCACATCCGGAACGCGCATGCCTTCGTACTCTTCCGGCCGCGTGTAGTGCGGACAATCGAGCAGCACATCGACAAAACTGTCCTGCACGGCCGATTGCGCGTCGTTCAGCACGCCGGGCAACTGGCGCACGACTGCGTCCATCAGCGCTATCGCCGGGAGTTCTCCGCCGGACAGCACGAAGTCGCCGAGGCTGATCTCTTCGTCCACTTCGCGATCGATCAGGCGCTGATCGATCGCTTCGTAGCGGCCGCACAGCAGCACGAGACCGGGTTCCTGCGCAAAGCGCATCACGCGGTCGTGGTCCAGTTTCGCGCCTTGCGGCGACATCATCACCACGCTCACCACGCGCGTCGACGCGATGCCCTGTTCGTGCTGCGCGGCTTTCGCCGCGTGAATCGCGTCCTCCAGGGGGCGCGCCAGCATCACCATGCCGGGGCCGCCGCCGTAAGGGCGATCATCTACCGTGCGGTAGTTGTCCGTGGTGAAATCGCGCGGATTCCACGTGCGCAGACCGAACCGCTCCTGCTTCACCGCCCGGCTGGTGATGCCCCAGTCGGTCAGCGCGCGAAACATCTCGGGAAAGAGCGTCACGACATCGAACTGCATCGCTCTCTCCGTAACGTGCCGATGTTCAATAATCGGCGTCCCAGTCGACGACGATACGCTTCGCCGCCCGGTCCACCGTCTTCACATATACGCCAACGAACGGAATCAGCCGCTCGCCGGTGACGGCCCTGCCATCCTTGTCCGTACCCGGATACTCGATCCGCAGGATGGAATGCGCGCCGTTGTCGATCAGATCGGCGACGCGGCCCAGGGCCACGCCCGCTTCGTTTTCGACATCCAGGCCGATCAGATCGACCCAGTAGAATTCTTCTTCGCTGTCGAGCTTCGGGAAATCGCTGCGCGCGATATTCACCGTGTGTCCCTTCAGCGCGAGCGCCGCATCGCGGTCGTCACAGCCGGCGAGGCGCGCGACGATGGTGTCGGCATGCACCTTCGACTGCAGACAGCGCACGGACTTGCGTTCGCGGCCCTTCACGAGCCACCAGCATTTCGCGCTCAGCAGCGCGTCGCCGCCCTGCTTGCCGTTCGCGTGCGGCACGACCTTGACCCAGCCTTTGAGACCATACGCATCGGCGATGAAACCGACTTCGACGGCGTCTTCGGGCACAGTCTCGACCGGCTCGATTGCGTCTTCCTGCTTGCCGCCGCCGGAAATACTGCTCGAAACGTCGACCGCCACACGGCGCGCGCCCGGCTTGCGGACGAATGCGCCAAACGTGGCGGGACCTTCATCTTGCCCCGGCTTCGGTCGGCCGATGTTTCCGGAAGCGCGTCCGGATTCTGAATCGCGCACGGACATCAGCGAACCACATCAGCGAACCTTTGGGCAGGTTTCGAGCGATTTGTACAGCGTCGACGAAGCGCGCTTAAGCAGCCGGCTGGGCTTGCTGAGCTTGCTTGACCAGGCGCTCGACGGTCGGCGACAGTTGCGCGCCGACGCCTTGCCAGTACGTCAGGCGATCCTGAGCGATACGCAGCGACTCGCCCTTCGTGGCGACCGGGTTGTAGAAGCCCACGCGCTCGATGAAGCGGCCGTCACGACGGCTACGCGAGTCGGTTGCGACGATGTTGTAGAATGGGCGCTTCTTCGAACCGCCACGAGCCAGACGGATAATGACCATGCTGAAATCCTTGAAAACCGGGGTTCGGAACAACGATAATAGGTGATTATAGCTGGATTCCGGAGCTCTAACAAACACTTAACGCTTTTTTTGGCTGCGAGGCGCTGTTCGGAGCGCGTTCACGGTCGATTCCCGCCGTTTTCTGATATCAGGAATCGCGCTCATGTGGCAACGTGCCATTGGTGGTGCGTCCGCTCGTCGGCGTAAAATGACAGACCGGCGTCGGCTTGGATTCGGCGCCCGCATCCATTTCACCACCGCTTTCGCTGATGACTTCCTCGTCTGTCGCCTCGCAATCCGGCTCGAAGCCGGCCGGCAAGCAGGTTCCGCCCTATTTTCGCTCGAAGACGCTGACCGCAGCGCTCGCGTTCCTGTTCGGCTACATCGGCCTGCATCGCTTCTATCTGTATGGCATGCGCGACAAATACGGCTGGGCCCATATCGTCGGCATCATTCTGGGCGCGTTCGGCTATCTGCTGCTCGCGGAGTCGGAGCGCACGTCGATTCTCGGCTGGGTGCTGGCGTTTCCGGGCGCGGTCTCGCTGCTCGCCGCCTTTCTTTCCGCCATCGTCTACGGCCTGCGCCCCGACGCCAAATGGGACGCGCAATTCAACGCCCACACGGGCCGCACCAGCCACTCCGGCTGGACCGTCATCTTCGTCGTGATGTTCTCGCTGCTGATCGGCGCCTTCCTGCTGATGACCGGTCTCGCGCTCACCTTCCAGACCTATTTCGAGAGCCAGGTCGAAGCGGCGAAAACTCTGTCGCAATAAAACGTCAGAACAAATCGAGCTGCGGGTTAATCGGCGCCGCGGCTCGCCTGGCCGGCCGCTAAAACTCGGACATATCGAGGCCATGCTACCGCGCATTCAGTCCGAGGCGCTTCGTGGCCTGACGGAACCGCTGCTTCAGCATGTCGGCCCACAGGCCCTCGCCTTTCATCCGCGTCGAGAAGTTCGAGTCGTAGTCCTTGCCGCCGCGCATGTCGCGCACACGGCTCATCACGCGATCCGCTCGATCGGGGAAATGCGCGGCGAGTCAGTCCTTGAAGAGCGGCGCGACTTCCCACGGCAGGCGCAGCACGATGTAGCTCGCGCTCGTCACGCCAGCCTGGGCGCAGGCCTCCAGCACGCGCTCCATGTCCGGCTCGGTGACGAACGGAATGACCGGTGCGATGCTCACGCCCACCGGAATGCCCGCCTCGGCAAGCGTGCGGATCGTGCGCAGGCGTCGCGACGGCGTGGCCGCGCGGGGCTCGAGCGTGCGCGCGATGTCCGCGTCGAGCGTCGTGACTGTGATGGCCGCCATGACCTGACCGCGTTCGGCCATGGGCGCGAGCAGGTCAATATCGCGATCGATCAGCGGCGACTTCGTGATCGCCGCGAACGGATGCCCGCAATCGGGCAGAACCTGAATGACGCGCCGCATGAGCCGAAGATCCCGCTCGACGGGCTGATAGGCGTCCGTATTGACGCCGAGCGCGATCGAATCGGGCTCGTAGCCCGGTTTCGCAAGCTCGCGCTCGAGCAGTTCGGGCGCGTTGATCTTCGCGTAAATGCGGCTTTCGAAATCGAGCCCGGGCGAAAGTCCGAGATAGCTGTGCGTCGGACGCGCGAAGCAGTAGATGCAGCCGTGCTCGCAACCCCGGTAGGGATTGAGCGAGGTGGTAAAGGGAATGTCCGGCGGGAATGTCCGGCAAACCGTTGCGCGTGAGGATGGTTTTCGCGCGTTCCTCAAACACCTGCGTACGCAGCGACGGCGCATCTTCATCGTCTTGGGCGGCGGTGTGCTGCCAGCCGTCGTCGACGCGTTCGCGCTCGTCCTTCGCTCGTCCTTCTCGTAGCGGCCCTGGATGTTCGTGACCGCGCCGCGCCCTTTCAGCGGCGCGGGCGGCGCGACGGGATATTCACGGTCGGGCGATGACATTGCGACGAAATCCGACAATCGATACTGTATAAATATACAGTATCGACGCGGCATCGCAAGCGAAAATCACACCTCGACCGGAATCCTCAGCGTCTCCTTGATTTCCTCCATCACCACATAGCTCTTCGACTGCACCGCGCCCGGCAACTGCAACAGGATGTCGCCGAGCAGCTTGCGGTAGTCCGCCATCTCGCCGATGCGTGCCTTGATCAGATAGTCGAAATCGCCCGACACGAGGTGGCACTCGAGCACCTCCGGAATCTTCTGCACTTCGCGCCGGAATTGCTCGAACATGTTGCCGCTCTTGTGATCGAGCGTGATCTCCACGAACACGAGCAGCGCCGCGCCCAGTTCGGCCGGATTCACGCGTGCGTAGTAGCCCATGATCACGCCGTCGCGCTCCATGCGCTTCACGCGCTCGATGCACGGCGTAACGGACAGCCCGACGCGCTCCGCCAGGTCCTTCATCGCGATGCGGCCGTCCTCCTGGAGAAGGTTCAGGATCTTGTGATCGAGCTTGTCGAGCGCGCGGACCGGATTTCGCTGTGCTCGCATTGGTTTTCCCTGAAAATCGACCAAATACAATAACTAAAACTGGCTACATACCCATATATATTATAGGCGATAATACTATACGAACTTCCGTTGACCGGCTCGATCGACTTTTCGGGCGACTCTCGGGTGAAAAGCGCGGAAGTTTCCCGAATTTTCGATGGAGATCACATGCGAATCGTTATTTTTGGAAGCGGCGTCGTCGGCGTGACGAGCGCTTATTACCTTGCTCGCGCCGGCCACGAAGTCACGGTCATCGATCGTGAAGCCGGCCCCGCCCTCGAAACGAGCTTCGCCAATGCCGGACAGATCTCCCCGGGCTACGCCTCGCCGTGGGCCGCGCCGGGCGTGCCGCTCAAGGCCGTGAAGTGGATGTTCGAGAAGCACGCGCCGCTCGCCATCCGCCTCGACGGCACGATGAACCAGCTGCAATGGATGTGGCAGATGCTGCGCAACTGCACGCAGGATCGCTACACGGTGAACAAGGGCCGCATGGTGCGCCTGGCCGAATACAGCCGCGACTGCCTGCAAGCGTTGCGCGCCGACACCGGCATCCGGTATGAAGGCCGCACCGGCGGCACACTGCAGCTGTTCCGCACGCAGCAGCAGTTCGATGGCGCGGGCAAGGACATCGCCGTGCTGAAGGACGCGAACGTGCCGTTCGAGCTGCTCACGGCCGACGAACTGAAGAAAGCCGAGCCCGCCCTCGCCGCCGTCTCGCACAAGCTGACGGGCGGCCTGCGCCTGCCGAACGACGAAACCGGCGACTGCCAGATGTTCACGACGCGCCTCGCCGCGATGGCCGAAGCGCTCGACGTCAAGTTCCGTTACAACACGCCGATCGACGCGCTCGCCATCAGCAACGGCCGCATCGCGGGCGTGCAGTACGGCAAGGAACTGGTGCAGGCCGATTCGTATGTGGTCGCGCTCGGTTCCTATTCGCCGAAGCTCTTGGGCGATCTCGTGAAGATTCCGGTTTATCCGCTCAAAGGCTATTCGATCACCGCGCCGATCGTCGATGCGAGCCGCGCGCCGGTCTCGACCGTGCTCGACGAGACCTACAAGATCGCGATCACGCGTTTCGACGACCGCATTCGCGTGGGCGGCATGGCGGAAATCGTCGGCTACGACAAGCAGCTGAAGAAGGCGCGCCGCGAGACGCTGGAGATGTGCGTAAACGACCTGTTCCCGGGCGGCGGCGACACCGCGAACGCCACGTTCTGGACCGGCCTGCGCCCGATGACGCCGGACGGCACGCCGATCGTCGGCCGCACGCCCGTGCCAAACCTGTTCCTGAACACGGGTCACGGCACGCTCGGCTGGGCGATGTCATGCGGCTCGGGCCAGTTGCTTGCCGATCTGATGTCCGGCAAGCAGCCCGCGATCCGCGCGGACGATCTGTCGGTGCATCGCTATTTCGGCGATGCCGGCGTGAAGACGCGGCCGGATTACGCGAACGCCTGATCCGGCTACCGCGTGAAAGAACGAAGGCGCCTCGCGGCGCCTTCGTCGCTTCTAGAACTGATCTTCGCTCAGCACGAGCACTCCTTTCTTCCCGTTCGCGCTGACGATCGACGCCTCGATGCCCGGCGCATACGACAGGATATGTTCCGCGAAGAACTCCGCCGTCGCGATCTTCGCCGAATGAAAGCGCTCGTCCTCCGCACGCCGGGCGTTAGAGACGAGCATCGCGCGCGCCAGTTGTCATCCGCTCAGCACGATGCCCGCGAGCCGCAGATACGGCACGCTGCCCGCGAACGCGGCATTCGGATCGCTCCTGAACTTCGCGACGATGAACTCGATCGCGCGCGCCAGCGACAGGCTCCCCGCGCTCAGGTGCCGATGCATCGACTTGAACGGCTGGCCTTCGGCCTCGGCGAGCGCCGCGATGGTCTGATCGATCTGCGCGAGCAGTGCCTGCGCCGCGCGGCCACCGTCGCGCACCGTCTTGCGTCCGACGAGGTCGTTGGCCTGGATCGCCGTCGTGCCCTCGTAGATCGGCAGGATGCGCGCATCGCGATAGTGCTGCGCCGCGCCCGTCTCCTCGATGAAGCCCATGCCGCCGTGCGCCTGCACGCCGAGACTCGCAACCTCGACCGACATTTCCGTGCTGAAGCCCTTCACGATCGGCACGAGGTATTCGTAGATCGCCTGATGGCTCCTGCGCGCGTCTTCGTCGGCGTGGCCATGCGCGAGATCGCTGTGCGCCGCCGCCACGTAGGCGAGCGCGCGGGCGCCCTCGGTGTAGGCGCGCATCGTCGCGAGCATGCGGCGCACGTCGGGATGGTGAATGATCGTTACCGGCTCTTTCGCGCTGCCGTCGACGGGACGGCTCTGCATGCGCTCCTTCGCGTACGCGACCACCTGCTGATACGCGCGCTCGGCAATCGCCACGCCCTGCATGCCGACCGCGAAACGCGCCGCGTTCATCATGATGAACATGTATTCGAGCCCGCGACTCTCCTCGTCGACCAGATAGCCGATCGCGCCGCCGTGATCGCCGTATTGCAGCACGGCGGTCGGGCTCGCCTTGATGCCGAGCTTGTGCTCGATCGACACGCAATGCACGTCGTTGCGCACGCCGAGCGAGCCGTCGTCGTTGACCAGGAACTTCGGCACGAGGAACAGCGAAATGCCCTTTACGCCTTCGGGGGCGTCGGGCGGACGTCCAAGCACGAGATGCACGATGTTCTGCGCCATGTCGTGCTCGCCGTAAGTGATGAAGATCTTCGTGCCGAACAGCTTGTAAGTGCCGTCGCCCTGCGGCTCGGCGCGCGTGCGCACGAGCGCGAGATCGGAGCCGGCCTGCGGCTCGGTGAGATTCATCGTGCCGGCCCATTCGCCCGTGATGAACTTCGGCAGATAGCGCGCCTTCTGCTCGTCGCTGCCCGCGGTGAGCAGCGCTTCGATCGCGCCGTCGGTCAGCAGCGGACACAGCGCGAACGACAGATTCGCCGAGTTGAGCATCTCGATGCACGGCGTCGCGATGAGCTTCGGCAAGCCCTGGCCGCCGAAGTCCGCCGGATGCACGACACCCTGCCAGCCGCCTTCGGCGAACTGACGGAACGCATCCTTGAAGCCAGGCGTCGTCGTGACTTCGCCGTTCGCCCAGGCGCTCGGATTGCGGTCGCCCGCGACGTTCAGCGGCGCGACGATTTCGCCGCAAAAGCGCGCCACTTCCTAGACGACGGCCTGAGCCGTGTCGAAGCCCGCGTCCTCGTGACCGGGCAGAGCGGCGATACTGTCGATATCGGCCAGCTCTTTCATCACGAACAGCATGTCCTTGACCGGGGCGTGATAACTCATTGTCCTGTCTCCTCCTTTATCGGATGTTCGGCGCAAAAAAAGGGCGCAACGTCTGTCGCGCCCTTCTTCTTGTTTTTGGCGAGTGCGTCACTCACGCGGCACGGGGTCAGCCGAGTTCCTTCACCAGCTCGGGCACGACGGCAAAGAGATCGCCGACGAGACCGTAATCGGCCACGCTGAAAATCGGGGCTTCGGCGTCCTTGTTGATCGCCACGATCACCTTCGAGTCCTTCATGCCCGCCAGATGCTGGATCGCCCCCGAGATGCCCACCGCCACGTACAGCTGCGGCGCGACGATCTTGCCGGTCTGTCCCACTTGATAGTCGTTCGGCACGTAGCCCGCGTCCACCGCCGCGCGCGAGGCGCCCAGCGCCGCGCCTAGCTTGTCCGCCAAAGGCTCCAGCATCTTCGTGTAGTTCTCGCCACTGCCCAGGCCCCGACCGCCCGACACGATGATGTTCGCGCTCGTCAGCTCCGGACGGTCCAGCTTCATCACCTCGCGGCTCACGAACTGCGAGATGCCCGCGTCGGCTGCCGCTTCGATCTTCTCGACTTGCGCGTTGCCGCCTTCCGCCACCACCGGATCGAAGCCCGTCGCGCGTACCGTGATCACCTTGATCGGATCGCTCGACTGGACCGTCGCGATGGCATTGCCCGCATAGATCGGACGCTCGAACGTGTCGGCGCTGTCGACCGCGGTGATGTCGCTGATCTGCGCGACATCCAGATGCGCCGCGATGCGCGGTGCGATGTTCTTGCCGTAAGCCGTAGCAGGCGCCAGGATGTGCGAATAGTCCTTCGCGATGTTCAGCACCGTCGCCTCGACGTTTTCCGCCAGGCCTTCGGCGAGTTGGGGCGCATCGGCCAGCAGCACTTTCGACACGCCCGCGATCTTCGCCGCTGCATCCGCCGCGCCTTGCGCGTTCGAGCCAGCGACCAGCACATGCACATCGCCGCCGATCTTCGCAGCGGCCGCCACTGTGTTCAGCGTCGCCGCCTTGATCGACGCATTATCATGCTCTGCAATAACCAGAATCGTCATTTTCGTCCGTCTCCCTTATAGCACCTTGGCTTCGGTCTTGAGCTTCTCCACCAGCGTCTTCACATCCGGCACCGTGACGCCGGCGCTGCGCTTGGGCGGCTCCGTGACCTTCAGGGTCTTCAGACGCGGCGTCACATCCACGCCCAACGCCGCCGGCTTCGCCGTCGTCAGCGGCTTCTTCTTCGCCTTCATGATGTTGGGCAGCGTCACATAGCGCGGCTCGTTCAGGCGCAGATCGGTCGTCACCACGGCCGGGAGCTTCAGCGACAGCGTTTCGGCGCCGCCATCGACTTCACGCGACACCCTCGCCTTGCCCTCCGCGATCACGACCTTCGAGGCGAACGTCGCCTGCGGCAGACCCGCCAGCGCAGCCAGCATCTGACCGGTCTGGTTCGAGTCGTCGTCGATCGCCTGCTTGCCGAGGATGACCAGCTCCGGCTTCTCCTGATCGACCAGCGCTTTCAGGATCTTCGCCACCGCCAGCGGCTGCAATTCCTCTGCGAATTCAACCAGGATCGCGCGATCCGCGCCGATGGCCAGCGCCGTGCGCAGCGTTTCCTGACATTGCGTCACCCCGCACGACACCGCGATCACTTCCGTGGCCACGCCCGCTTCCTTCAGACGCACCGCCTCTTCCATGGCGATCTCGTCGAACGGGTTCATCGACATCTTCACGTTGGCGATGTCGACTCTCGTGTTGTCCGACTTCACCCGGACCTTCACATTGTAGTCGACCACGCGCTTGACTGGCACCAGAATTTTCATGCACACGCTCCAAAGTTACGATTACATCAACCCAGCGTTATTATACGAGCGACGCGTCAGCTATCCCCGCCGCAATCGGGTGGGTTGGGTAGTCGTGCCATAGGTATTGGCCCAATTTTATAGAACGATCGTTCTATTTATATCCACGAAAACCCGAATCCGGCCGCGAGACGTGCTCACCACGCCGTAATCACGGCCCCCGCGTATTTGCCTTCGATGAACTGCTTCACCTCGGGCGAGTGATAGGCCGCAATCAGCCTGGCGACCTACGACTTGTCCTTGTCGGCGGCGCGAATCGCGATGGTGTTCACGTACGGCCCGCGCGGATCCTCGATCGCGATCGCATCCGACCTGGGCTTGAGACCCGCTTCCATCGCGAAGTTCGTGTTAATGGCGGCGGCGTCGACGTCGCCCAGCGAACGCGGAATCTGCGCCGCGTCGAGCTCCACGATCTTCAGCTTCTTCGGATTCTCGACGATGTCGAGTGGCGTCGCCTTCAGGCCCGCGTCCGCGCACAGCTTGATGAGGCCCTGCTTCTGCAGGAGCAGCAGCGCGCGCCCGCCATTGGTCGGATCGTTCGGCACCGCGATGCACGCGCCGTTCGAAAGCGCCGCGAGCGACTTCACCTTCTTTGAATAGATGCCCATCGGGAACGTCACCGTATCCGCGATCTTGATGAGCTTGTAGCCGCGATCCTTCACCTGCGCGTCGAGATACGGCAGATGCTGATAGCTATTCGCGTCGAGATCGCCGGCGGCGAGCGCGGCGTTCGGCTGCACGCAGTCGGAGAACTCGACGACCGTGATCTTGAGGCCGTTCTTCGCGGCGACCTGCTTCACCACGTCCATGATCTGCGCATGCGGGCCGCCTGTCACGCCTATCTTGATCGCGTCTTCGGCAAGCGCGACGCCGTTGAACAGTGTTGCGCCCAGCAGCGCGACGGCAAATTTCAGAATGAATCGACGTTGCATGGACAAGCCTTTCTTTTATGGAGAGTCATTTGTGGCTCAGGCGCCACACGAGCCAGTCGCCGAAGGACTGCACGAGCTGCACGAACACGATCAGGATGACGACGACCGTCACCATCACTTCCGGCAGGAAGCGCTGATAGCCGTGCGGATGCCCAGATCGCCGAGGCCGCCGCCGCCGATCGCGCCCGCCATCGCCGAATAGCCGACGAGCGACACGAAGGTGATCGTCAGCCCCGCGACGACGCCCGGCAGCGATTCCGGCAGGAGCACCTTGAAGACGATCTGACTCGTGGTCGCGCCCATCGCTTGCGCGGCTTCGATGAGGCCGCGATCGACCTCGCGCAGCGCGGTTTCCACGAGCCGCGCGATGAACGGCGCGGCGGCGATGGTCAGCGGCACGACAGCCGCCGCGGTTCCGATCGACGAGCCGACGACGAGCCGCGTAAACGGAATCACCGCGACGAGGAGAATGATGAAGGACGTCGAGCGCACCGCGTTGACGATGCCGCCCAGCACGCGATTCACCGCGACGTTCTGCAGCACACTGTCGCGATCGGTGAGATAGAGCAGCACGCCGAGCGAAAGCCCGAGTGCCGCCCCGACCAGTCCCGAGATGCCGACCATGACTAGCGTTTCCCAGAACGACTGCACGAACATGTCGAACATTTCACTCAACATGGGACAGCTCCTCCACCACGACGCCTTGCGAGCGCAAATATTCGATCGCCTCGGCGACCTTCACCGGCTGCCCGCCCGCGAGCACCGCGAGCGAGCCGAATGCCTGGCCCTGAATCTCGTCGATCTGGCCGTGCAGGATGTTGAAGTCGAGCTCGTAGCGGCGAATCGTCTCGGAGAGAATCGGCTGATCGACGCCCGAGCCCGTGAACGCGAGCCGCAGCAGATGGCCGCTGCCCGTCTTCAGGCGCTCGCTGACGCGCGCCTTGAGCGCAGGCGGCAGCTTGTGCGCGATGACGTCGCCGATCAGGGCACGCGTGACTTCGTGATGCGGCTGCATGAAGACATCGACGACCTTGCCCTCTTCCACCACGCGCCCCGCCTCGAGCACCGCGACGCGGTCGCACACCTGCTTGATGACTTCCATCTGGTGCGTGATGAGCACGATCGTGAGCCCGAGCTCGCGATTGATCTTGCGCAGCAGATCGAGAATGGCGCGCGTGGTTTCGGGGTCGAGCGTGGAGGTCGCTTCGTCCGAGAGCAGGACCTTCGGATTGCTCGCGAGCGCCCGCGCGATGCCCACGCGCTGCTTCTGCCCGCCGCTGATCTGCGCGGGATACTTGTCCTTGTGCGTCGTCAGGCCGACGAGCTCGAGCAGCGGCAGCACGGCCGCTTCGATCTCCGCGCGCTTCTTGCCCGCGAGCTCGAGCGGCAGCGCGACATTGTCGAACACCGTGCGCGACGACAGCAGATTGAAGTGCTGAAAGATCATGCCGATGTCGCGGCGGGCCGCGCGCAGGTCGTCCCGGGAAAGCGTCGTGAGATCGCGCCCGTCGACGATCACATTGCCTTCGCTCGGCCGCGTCAACAGATTGACGGTGCGCACCAGCGTGCTCTTGCCCGCACCGCTGCGCCCGATGATGCCGAACACTTCGCCGGCCGGAATCGTCAGATTTGGACTTGCCCCCGCATAACCGGACGCCCGGCCGGTCAAGGCGATGTCCGTTCACTTTGTGCTGTCGGAGGCGGCGTGTCCACAGGCTAACGGGTCACGAGGCGTATGGATGGAAGCCGTGTCGCCAGATATTCAGACCCTCATCTGATCCATGATCAATTTCGCCTAACAGCCGCTACTCTGGACAGACACGCAGACAGCGAAGACGATCCATTATTTCGCGGCCAGCCTTCATGATGCCCTGACTCTCGACGCACGTTGCTTTCGGGTAAGCCGGTGCGGTCAGATTCCCGTTGCAAGGTCGCGATATTTGCGGCAAAACCTCGGACCATTGTATCTTTTGTTGTATTTGCCGGATCGAATTGGTGAAAAGCCTTGCCCCACAAGGCTTGCACAGGCGCTTTGGAATCCCTCAGCGTCCTTGCGGCTCAAGCTTCGGGAGGCACGCAGACTGTCGCGCCCGCGCGCGTGAGATCCTTCTGGGCATCTGCGTTCCTGCGTGGGGTTGACGCGGGTGGAATATCGGACGCTACTGACCATGTGTTACGTCGCGCGCAGAATGAGCTGGGAGGGGTGAGATTGTCGCGCGGTCAGCCAGGACGATGTTTTGTCGATTACCGCGCGCAGCGCGAGACATGAGGGGTAGCAGGATGGCCGGCGCTGCTCTGATATCGTGCGATGTTTCTCAGGCGTCGTACAAACACATCAAGAACAGACGGGCCATGCATCGCATTGCATTTGCCTTTCTCTGCCTCGAACAACATCGTCGCGCGATTGAGTGCTCTCCCGCTTCTTACCGGCCCGATCGCTGTCCGCATTGCGGCAGTGGCTGCCTGTGGTGTCACGGCTGTTATGGGTGCAGCGGATCGCAGCGCCGACGATCAGCGCTTTGATGGTGGTTCCTTCACTTCGACAGGGACCTCCATGAACGATATCGATCCGAAGGCGCTGTTCCGCCTGTCGGTGCTCGGCCCGCTGGTCAGCCGCGAGCGCTTGAGTCGCGGCGAACTGCAGCAGATCGTGCGGCAGCTCGCGCAGCAGGAATACGCCATTTCCGGTTCACGCCGGCGCCACATCAGCGAGAAGACCCTGCAGACGTGGTATTACGCGTGGCGCCGCAATGGACTGGCTGGCCTGTCCGATGCGCCCCGTACCGATACTGGCCGCTCGAAGCTGCCCGAGCCGGTGCAGGTCGCGGTGCTCGCGGCCAAACGTGAGAACCCGCGTCGCTCAATCCGCCAGATCCGCCTGCTGCTGGAAGCCGCCGGCCTGGTGCCGCGTAACACGCTCTCGCGCCAAACGGCTGGTTGGCCGTTATGCAAAGGGAACGGCGCTCATACCTGGCGCTGATGAGCTCGAACAGCACCGACGTCTCTGCCTGATCCTTGCTGACATATGCGAAATCGTCCAGGATGACCAGGTCGAAGCGATCCAGCCGGTTGACGGCGGACTCCAGCGCGAGCTCGCGGCGCGCGACCTGCAACCGTTGCACGAGGTCGGTAGTGCGAGCGAAGAAGACCTTCCAGCCCTTCTCCAGCAGGCTCAGTCCGATCGCCGACGACAGGTACGATTTGCCCCCTCCGCTAGGCCCTAGAAGAATCAGGTTGGTGCCGTTACGCAACCAGCCGTCGCCCGCGCAAAGCGCCGAGACGTGCGCGCGCGACACCATTGGCACCGCGTCGAAATTGAAGTTCTCCAGTGTCTTGCCCGGCAGCAGCTTTGCGTCCCTGAGGTGACGTTCGATTCGGCGTCGATCGCGCTCGGCGATCTCGTGTTCGGCCAGCGCCATCGGCAGGCGCGCTGCCGGCCATCCTTCCGTGTCGGAGCGCTCAGCAAAGCTGGACCAGATCTGCTTGATGGCGGGCAGCCGCAAATCGTTGAGCAGCAGCGACAGGCGGGTGGCGTTGATGTCGAGACCATGCCGTCACCTCCGTCGCCATGTCGTCAAGCAGGGCTTCGTAGTCGCTCAGCGGTGCCAGCTGGACGTTCACCTCCGGCATGCTGTTCGTGCGCTTCGCTTCGAAACGCGAACACAGTGCGTCCAGCTCGGGTAACTGTCCATCGTCCAGACTCTGCTGCAGCGCCTGGGCCAGTTGCGCTTCGCAGTTGTGCTCGTGGGCCAGGCTGAGCAGTTCAATCATGGTCCTGCATGCCTGGCGCTGCGGTAGCTGCTCAAGCAGGCGATCGAAGGTCAACGCGCGTTTCCTCGTAGTCGCACGTACGCTGGACCGGAAGCGGCTGAAGCAGTGCCCGCTCGAGCTCAATGCGTTTGCCATTACGCGCGTTGATTCGACCGACGATCTCGTCGATGAAGCGGCGATAGGAACCGAGATTGTCGAAGTCGTGACTGCCGCGCAGAAGCAACGCATCACGCACTGCGCTCTTGAGGTGGCCATGAGGGCTCTCGATGGCGCCGTTCTCGTGGGCAACGCCACGGTTGTTGCGTGTGGGCTGCATGCCGTAGTGGGCGCACAGTGCATCGTAACGCGTGGTCAGATCCTTGCGCGCGTCGGCATCGAGATTGCGGAACGCCGCCGACAGGCTGTCGCTGCGGTGCTCGCGCGGCGCGCCCCCGAGTGCCCAGATGGCGTTCTGCAGCCCTTCAGCCAGCGCGACATAGCTCTCGCCGCCGAGAATGACGTGAGCGTGCTCAAAGCCCGAGCAGGCCGGCCGGAAGTGATAGAGGCGGTGGTCAAGCGCGACACCCGCCACGGTGACGCCCAGGCTGTCCATCTCGGTGAAGTCGGACAACCCGAGACGACCGGGTTCGTGTACCTGACGGAACATAACGTCATGCTCCTCGCCATGGAGTGCGCGCCAGTCGCGAATACGGCGCTCCAGTGTGCGGCGCACGTTGCCCGGAAGCTCGGGACGGCGGCGCGCACGTGGTGCCTTCTTCTGCGATGGCAGTCGCCGGTCCTGATCGATGCGATAACCCGT
>LFKV01000027.1 GCA_001189345.1 Candidatus Paraburkholderia kirkii | reverse complement strand
CGATTACCAACGAAGCACTCGAGCGCTTTGGCGCGCTCTATGGCATAGAGGAACACATTCACGGCAAGCCTCCGGGGGAACGGCTGCGAGTTCGCCAGACGCAGGCGGTGCCGCTGCTTGAGGATATGAAGCGGTGGTTCGAAGCGACGATTCTCACACTCTCCGCGAAATCGGACACCACCAAGGCGATCCAGTACTCGTTGAATCGCTGGCCTGTGCTTGTCTACTATTGCGCTGCGTTATTGAATTAGCACCCTGTCTGTGTTCAGATACAGGTCATGGGTCAAAATGAACCTGACAGATATCGAACGTGAGCAACTGTTGTCGGCGGCGCGCAGCCGAACGGTGCGTGCGGCGGACGTGCGACGCGCAAAGTTGATCCTGATGCTCGAGGACGGCGAATCGCGCGACAGTATCATGCGCACACTGGGTTGCGATTCGCGCTTCATCGCACGCTGGTCGGGGCGCTTCCTCAGCGAGCGACTAGCCGGCATGTACGCCCGGCACCGCGGGCGGGCGCCTACGCAGCCACCGGCCAAACTGGAAGCGCGGGTGCTCAAGTGCACCCTCAAGCACAAACCCGCCGACGGTTCGACACACTGGAGTAGCTACAAGCTCGCAGCAGAACTCGGCGACGTATCGGTCTCGGCCGTGCAGCGCATCTGGCGCAAGCACGGCATCAAGCCGCAGCAGTTGGAGCGGCACATGGTCTCCAACGACCCGGACTTCGAGACCAAGGCAGCCGACGTGATCGGGCTGTACCTGAACCCGCCGGCGCACGCAGCGGTGTTCTGCGTGGACGAGAAGACCGCGATCCAGGCACTCGATCGCAAGGACCGTATGCTGCCGCTGTCGCCCGGGCGCGCCGAGAGTCACGGCTTCGAGTACAAGCGCAACGGCACGCTCAGCCTGTTCGCGGCGTTCAATACTGCCACCGGCGAGGTGCTGGGCAAGACGGTGGCGCGCCACACCAGCGAGCAGTTCGTGGCCTTCCTGACCGACGTCGTCGCCAGCCAGCCCAAACGCCGGGAAATCCACGCGATCTGCGACAACGTCAGCAGCCATAAGACGCAGCGGGTTGCCGACGTCCTTGATGCGCAGCGCAACGTGCACCTGCACTTCACGCCGACCTACTCGTCGTGGCTCAACCAGGTGGAGAACTGGTTCTCGCGCATTCAGCGTGAAGTGATCGCTCGCGGCATCTTCACTTCGGTGAAGGATTGGGATCGCAAACTGATGCCGATACATCCGCGAACACAACAAGAACCCGAAACCGATCAAGTGGAAATATGACGATCCTTCGCGCCGGATTCGACCAGTGCCAATTCAATGACGCAGTTAGGGCCTAGCGGAGGGGGCAAATCGTACCTGTCGTCGGCGATCGGACTGAGCCTGCTGGAGAAGGGCTGGAAGGTCTTCTTCGCTCGCACTACCGACCTCGTGCAACGGTTGCAGGTCGCGCGCCGCGAGCTCGCGCTGGAGTCCGCCGTCAACCGGCTGGATCGCTTCGACCTGGTCATCCTGGACGATTTCGCATATGTCAGCAAGGATCAGGCAGAGACGTCGGTGCTGTTCGAGCTCATCAGCGCCAGGTATGAGTGCCGTTCCCTTTGCATAACGGCCAACCAGCCGTTTGGCGAATGGGACAAGGTTTTCCCCGACCGGGCCATGACGGTGGCCGCCGTCGACCGGCTGGTCCACCACTCGACCATCTTTGAGCTGAACGTCGAAAGCTACCGTCGCCGTACTGCCCTGCAGCCCAAGCAGCAGGGACCGGGACGCCCGGCCAGTAGAGCGACACCAAAGAACGTTGGTGTGCCACCGACACAGGAGCATCAGCACGGCATCGACCTCACCGAATGATCCGCTGTTCTCGTCCTGATTGACGCGCGGCTCGCAGGCAAAGCTAGCCGCGTCAATCAACCGCAGCATCACCTTCCCGCCACCACATTCTCATCTTGATTGTCGCGCAACACCCACTCGCCCGCGTCAATCAACTCCGCGCGTCAATCAATAAACGCTTGCCAGCGTCAATCAACATCGGCATCAGCATTTCTGCCGCGACATTCTCAACTTGATTGTCGCGCGTCTCTCATCCGGATTGTCGCGCCACAGCGGGCCTACGTGCAATGCGCCGAAGGGCATTCGTTCAAGGTCGATCCGTGTCCGCCGAGGGACCCGGCTAAAAAGGGAATTGTCGAATCGGGCGTCAAATACGTGAAGTCGAGCTTCCTTCCTCTTCGCGAATTCCGTGCCACTGAACATGAATCCAATTCCCGAACTCACGTCTTCCCTCAAGCAATTGCGCCTGTCCGGCATCCTCGACACGCTCGAAGCGCGCAACCGTGAAGCCATCGACCGTAAGCTTGCCTATACCGACTTCCTGACGTTGCTCATCCAGGACGAGATTGCACGGCGGGATCACCGCAAGCTCGACGCCCGCATGCGCCGCGCGAACTTCCGTGGCCAGAAGACACTGGAAGGTTTCGACTTCGACCGCCTGCCGAATCTCAATCGTGCTGTCGTTCACGATCTGGCAACCTGCCGTTTTATCGATGAGAAGGTCAGCGTGCTGATCGCCGGTCCATGTGGAACGGGCAAGTCACATCTGGCGCAGGTACTCGGTCATGCGGCCGCCCGGCAAGGTCACGATGTCCTGTTCATGACCCAGACCCGGCTTCTCGGCGCGCTGCGCAACGCACAGGCTGTCGGCTCCTACGAACGGCGCTTCCAGGCGCTTGCCAAATTGCCACTGCTCATCATTGACGATTTCGGACTGAAACCCATGCGCACGCCCGAAGATGAGGACTTCCACGATCTGATCGCCGAACGGTACGAACGTACATCGACCGTCCTGACTAGCAATCTTGATTTTACGGAATGGGGTGATGCGTTCGCGACCAACAAAATGCTCGGCGCCGCAACGCTTGATCGCCTGCGACATGCGGCGTACCGCGTCGTGCTCGACGGCGAGAGCTACCTTGTTCCACGCCCGATGCCCGAGAGCAACAAATCAGCACTTGCGAAAGGAGGTAAAAACAAGGATCCTTGATCCCCGTTCGAGCCCCGAATCAGGCGCCTTTCGCTGGCGCCATTACGCCGAAAACACCCGGCTCCTTTACGGCGAAAGGCAACACCACTCAGGGGACTCGCATGAACACCACCGCCGAAGCGAGCGGCGGCGCGGCGCCGTGCCACCGTATCCTGCTCGTCGACGACAGCGTCGATGCGGCGCTTGCGCTGTCGATGCTGCTCGAAGCGCTCGGACATCAGGTGCGCACGGAGCACGACGGTCCGCGCGCGCTGGCATCGATCGACGATTTCAAGCCCGACGTGGTCGTGCTCGACATCGGCCTGCCGGGCATGAGCGGCTTCGACGTCGCGCGCGAGATGAGAAAGCGCGAGGCGACGAAGGACGCGCTGCTGCTCGCATTGACGGGCTGGGGCAGCGATGCCGACCGTCAGAGCGCCCTGGACGCGGGCTTCGACCATCATTTGACGAAGCCCGTCAGCATTGCCGATCTCGAAGCGGTGCTCGCCGGGCCGGGCGTCTAGGCGCTTTTTACTCCACCCGCAGCCGCGCCATATACGGCAGGTGATCGGACAGCCACGCGGTGTCCTGCGTCGGCACGATCCATTCGATCGGTTTCAGCCCGCGCACGAACATCTTGTCGAGCGCGAGCGCGGGCGAGAACGCCGGGAACGTGCGCCCCGATTCGCCGAGCATCGTCGCGACTTCGCTCATGCCCAGCTCGCTGAAAAGCGGCACGGAGTCGTTGCGCCAGTCGTTGAAATCGCCCGCGAGGACGAGCGGGCCTTCGGGCGCTTCCTTCGCGATCCAGTGCGCGATCCAGTTCATCTGGCGCAGCCGCGCCTGGCGCGTCAACGCGAGATGCGCGCACAGTAGCGTGATCGCCTGACCGGCGAAGGTGGCGCGCGCCACCAGCAGCCCGCGCCGCTCGAAGCGATGCGCCGAGATGTCCCAGCGTCCGGAGAGATCGAGCGGATGCGGCGACAGAATGGCATTGCCGTGCCGCCACGACGGTTTGAATACGTTCGGCCCGAGTGCGATCTGCAATTCGAGGGCGGTTGCGATCTCGGTCGCCTGGCAATGCCAGACATCGTCGAGCGGCGCGGTGGGCGGATTGCCGAAGCCGCTTGCCAGCACGGGCTGCGGCAGGCGCCGCGCCATCGCTTCCTGAAGGAAATAGACGTTCGCGTTGGTGGTCTGGACCCACCGCTGCATTGCGTTCCAGGCGCGCAAGCCGAGCGGCGAGCGGCCCTTGTGGAGGTTCCAGCTGACCGCCGTGAAATCCGGCGTGGCCGTGTGGTCGGACGGGCCTGGCGGAAGATGTTCTGGGTTTCGCATGCGTTCTTTGTCTGGGGCGGCGGCTTCTCGAGTCTATGTCACCGCGGTTCTCATTGCGCCGCCGGGGATGAACCGCGGCTCGCGCGGACCCGGTACGCGAGCGACGGATTGCTGTCGACGATCTGCCATTGCGCCCATTCGCCCGGCTTGAGCACGAGGCCGGGATGCGAAGCGCTCACCTGGCGCGGCACCGGCAGCTTGCAGCCCGAGGGCGAGACGCGCATGCTGTCGTCCTGCAGGGTTTCCTGCGCGTCGATGGCGAGCGTGATGTCGTCGGCGCTCGCGTGGGTCGGCGAGACCGTGAGCGTGCGCTGCAGGTCGATGTCGCCCGCGCGCTGGTCCGCGCAGCCGACGCGGTTTTGCACCTTGTCGTGATGCGTGTCGGTGCGCGCCTGGCCGACGTTGGTCGTGCCGGAGAACGAGTCGATCTGCTGCCCGTCGCGCACGACCTGCAATTCCCAGGTCACCGGCTGCGGCGCCGCGGTCTGGGCACGGGCGCCGATCGACGCGGCGAGGCATGCGCCCGCGATCAGCGCGGATTTCAGGAAAACAGTGCTGAATGTATTGCGTAAGGTTGTTTGCATTGAAAGCAACTCCTGCGCGCGGACTGTTCGGATGGCGGCACGCCCGCTGAGCGGCCGCTGGATCGGCGTTCCTCGGCGACTTCTTTCTGACACGGTGGCACGGGGCCGGTCCAGCGCGCCCATGAAATACGATATGGGGGCCGGCCGAAACACAACTCAACCCGACCGGGGACAGAGCACGTTTCGAACCCGCCCGCCGCGTCGACCCCGACGATGATACTAGCTCGCGCGGATCGCGGTTTCATCGTGGGAGACGCGCGTCCCGATTAGCAGCACACTGGCCCGGCTGCTCGCTTCGCCCGGCGTTTTGGCGTCGATACACTGAGCCTGTCGACCATAAAAAAGACGGGGTATGACATGCGACAGCCGTGGTCAAACAGGAGCTCGCGGTGGCATCGTTCAGCAAAGTCTACAGTCTCGACGACGTGGAGACCGCGCTCAACAACCTGTCCGAAGGCGCGAGCGAGGCCTTGCGCGCCACTCACGAAAAAATGCTCAAGGTGGGCAATCTGCGCTTCTGCGTGAAGCCGAACCGCATGCCGTCCATCGACGATCTCGCGGCCACGCTGCCGAACTTCGAGGAGCCGCTCGCCGACATCCGCAAGCAAATCGCGCTGTGCCTCGAAACCGACGATCGCCTCGAGCTCATGCCGGTGCTGCTGCTCGGCGAGCCGGGCATCGGCAAGACGCATTTCGCGAAGCAGCTGGCGCGGCTGTTCGGCACGTCCTGCCATTACGTCGCGATGAGCTCGCTCACGGCGGGCTGGGTTCTGTCGGGCGCGTCGTCGCAGTAGCGTAACGCGAAGCCCGGCAAGGTCTTCGACGCGCTCGTCAACGACAGCTACGCGAACCCCGTCATCACCGTCGACGAGATCGACAAGGCCACCGGCGACGCGCACTACGACCCGCTCGGCGCGCTCTACGCGCTGCTGGAGCACGATACGGCGCAGACCTTCATCGACGAGTTCGCCGAGGTGCCGATCAACGCGGGCAACGTCGTATGGATCGCGACCGCCAACGACGCGCGCGATTCCCGAGCCGCTCCTGAACCGCATGAACGTCTACGAGATTCCGGCGCCGGACCGCGAGGGCGCGCGCCGCATCGCGCAGTCGATTTACGCCGAAATCCGCAACGCGCATACGTGGGGCGCGTGCTTTCCCGAAACGCTGGGCGACGCGCCGCTCGACGCGCTCACGCAGGCGTCGCCGCGCGGCATGCGACGCGCCATGCTCAACGCATTCGGCAACGCGCGCATCGACGGAAGGCATCATGTCGAAGCGCGCGACATCCAGCTCGACCGCAATTCGCGCAGGAAAGCGATCGGTTTCTGAAAAGCCTCCGATCGCGAAATTGCCAAAAAGGCCGCCAAAATCTACCATTTTTGACATCTGGCGGCCAGTTTCTTGCCTTTTTCTGAATTGCGTCGGAAAACGATGCAATCCGGGTGCGTTTGTTGTGTATCGCGCAATAGTCTCGAACGTAAAATAGTTGGGACGAATCTGCGGCGGAAAAAGACATGGATCGGATCGAGTGCGTAGTGATCGGAGCGGGCGTCGTCGGGCTGGCGATTGCCCGGGCGCTGGCGATGCGCGGACGCGAAGTCGTCATGCTGGAGTCGGGCATCGGCATCGGCATCGGCATCGGCATCGGCACGAGCTCGCGCAACAGCAAAGTGAGCCACGCGGGCATCTCATCTATTACCCGCGCGGTTCGCTGAAGGCGGAGCTGTGCGTGCGCGGCCGCGACATGCTCTACGAGTTCTGCAGCCGCTACGGCGTGCCGCACCGCCAGTGCGGCAAGCTGCTCGTCGCCACGGCGCGCAATCAGGTGCCGCAGCTCGCGGCGCTAGAGCAGAAGGGCATCGAGAACTGCGTCGAGGGGCTCGTGCGCATCAGCGGCGCGCAGGCGGCGGAGATGGAGCCGCAACTGCGGTGCGTCGAGGCGGTGTATTCGCCGCTGACGGGCATCGTCGACAGTCACTAATGCTCGCGCTGCGCAAGGCGACGCGGAGAATCACGGCGCGAACATCGTGTTTCACACGCCGGTCGCGGCCATCGATGCGCGCGAGGGCTGCTTCATCGTCGATATCGGCGGCGAATCGCCCGCGCGCTTCCGGGCGTCGTATCTGATCAACAGCGCGGGGCTGCACGCCAACGAGATCGCGCGCAGGATTCGCGGCCTCCACGATCGCCACGTGCCGCCGCTCTACTTCGCGAAGGGCAATTACTTCATCGTGAGCGGGCGCACGCCGTTCGAGCGGCTCATCTATCCGATGCCGAATGAAGCCGGCCTCGGCGTGCACCTGACGATCGATCTGGGCGGGCAGGCGAAGTTCGGCCCGGACGTCGAGTGGGTGCCGGCGCTCAACTACGACGTCGATCCGTGCCGCGCCGATTCCTTCTACGCCGCGATCCGCGCGTACTGGCCGGGCCTGCCCGACGACGCGCTGCAGCCCGCGTACGCCGGCATCCGGCCGAAGCTGTCCGGTCCCGGCCAGGCGGCGGCGGACTTCATGATCCAGGGCAAGTCGGCGCACGGCGTGCCGGGGCTCGTGAATCTGTTCGGCATCGAATCGCCGGGCTTGACCGCGTCGCTCGCGATCGCCGAGCGGGTGGCGGACATGGCGCGCTAGCTTACGTGCGACTTTCCGTCCTCTCTTATCTCTAACATTTGACTTCTTCGATTCACTTCCAGGTTGCTATGCTCGGATACCGCCGTCGCCAAGAACGGTGCAATCCCCCAAATACAACATGGAGTGAGTCACCATGAAGACATCACGTCGCACGTTTCTCATCACCAGCGTGCTCATCACCAGCGTGGGCGTCGCCTCGACGTTCGCACTCGGCGCCCGAACCGCCTTCGCCGATGCGCCGAAGGTCGACGAAGCCGATCCCACCGCGCAAGCCCTCGGCTACAAGACCGATGCGAGCAAGGTCGACAAGGCCAAGTTCGCGAAGTACGCCGCAGGCCAGGACTGCGGCAACTGCCAGTTCTATCAGGGCAAGCCGACGGACGCCTTTGCGCCGTGCCCGATGTTCAGCAGCAAGCTGGTCGCATCGAAGGGTTGGTGCAATGCTTACGTGAAGAAGGCGTAAGCGACCGCGCATTTTCCGGCGAGCGCGCCCGGCCGCAAGGCCCGGCGCGCTTTTCTTCGTTTGCAATTAGCTTGCTCGGGAGAAAATCCGTCTTTACACTCGCCAAGGCAAAAAGAGCCGCGCGTGCGAATCCGATCGACGAAGCGCGGACGACCAGACCAGCGGGGCAGGGCGCTTGACGTCGCCGACCTCGGCACGAACCCAATGAACCCAGGGGATCACATGACAGGAAGACCATTGAACGCGCGCGCCGTGGTGGCGGCGGTCATCGGCAACGCGCTGGAGTGGTACGACTTCACCGTGTTCGGCTTCATGACGGTGGTCATCGCGCGCCTGTTCTTTCCGAGCGAGAGCGACTATTCGTCGATTCTCCTCACCACCGCGACTTTCGGCGTCGCGTTCGTGATGTGGCCGGTCGGCAGCATTGTGCTCGGTCTCTACGCCGATCGCGCGGGACGCAGGGCGGCGCTCACGCTGGTCATCGGGCTGATGACGCTCGGCATTTTCCTGCTCGCGATCGCGCCGCCGTACTCGGCGATCGGCATCGGCGCGCTGCTCGTCATCGTGTTCGCGCGTCTGCTCCAAGGTTTCTCGGCGGGCGGGGAATTCGGCAGTTCGACCGCGCTGCTGATCGAAGCCGCGCCGTTCTCCAAGCGCGGTTTCTACGGCAGCTTCCAGATGGCGAGCCAGGCCGCCTCGCTGCTGCTCGGCGCGCTGGTCGGCTCGGCGATCTCGCGCGGCCTCTCGTCCCAGGCGCTCGATTCCTGGGGCTGGCGCGTGCCGTTCATCCTCGGCCTCGTGATCGGGCCGATCGGCCTCTACATGCGCCGCAACATGGCCGATACCGAGGCGTTCCTGCACGCGCAGAAGACCGCGCGCCGCGCGACGCTCGGCGAAGTGTTCCGGAGCCACAGCCGCGAAATGCTGTGCGGGCTCGGCTCGGTGATCGCGCTGACGGTGACAGTGTACGTGCTGATCGCCTATCTGCCGACCTTCGCCGTCAAGCAGTTGAAGCTGCCGCTCGGGCAGTCGTTCACCGCGCTGATCGTCGGCAATCTGCTGCTGACGGTGCTCTCGCCGGTCGCGGGCGCGTGGTCGGACCGCATCGGGCGCAAGGGTTTGTCGCTGTGGTCGCTGCTCATCACGCTCGTCGCCATCTATCCGCTCTTCGCGTGGCTCGGGGCAGAGCCGAGCGTGATGCGGCTCGTCATCGTGCAGGGCCTGCTTTCCATCGCGCTGTCGGGATACTATGGTCCTTTCGGCGCGCTCATCGCCGAGCTCTTTCCCGCGCACGTGCGCTCGACGGGCCTCTCGCTCGCGTACAACATCGCGGTGATGATCTTCGGCGGCTTCGGGCCGTTCATCGTGACGTGGCTCATCCGCGTCACGGAATCGCAGCTCGCGCCCACCTTCTACGTGATGGGCGGGCTCGCGCTCTCGTTGATCGTGGTGGCGTGCATTCCGGCGACGCGTCACGCGGACGTCGACGAAGCGCGCGACACCGTCCGCTAGGCGGCATCGAAATGAAAGTGATCGAAAGCGGCAAATTCACGGCCGGGCGCGCATGGGGCGCTCGACATCTGCGTGATGAACGGCACGTCGTGCCGTCTGCACTGGACGGACAAGCCCTACAAAACAAATAATGGCACGTGAACGACGGCGAGGAAGTGTTCGCCGTGATGCAGGGCGAAGTGCGCATGTACGTGCGCGACGGCGAGGGCGAGCGCACGCTGACACTGCGCACGGGCGACATCTTCCACGCGCAGGCCGGCGACGAGCACTTCGCCGAACCGGTCGGCGAGGCGCGCATTCTCGTGATCGAGAAGGAAGGAAGCGTCTGAGGGCGACGCGTTCGCAAGTATGCGTGGTTGGCCATTCGGACAGCTGGCGTCATGGCGGCACGAGTCATGATAATCTGCCTGTCGTTGTGCTGTTACGGGTGTGAGGGTGGGAAACGGTAAGGATTGTTGAACAAATCGAGCGCGACTACGACGAAGCGCGTGAAGCCGGGAAGTTGAGCGAGTCAGGCGCGATGCTGCTGTTCGATTCGCAAGAACTGGTCGTGGTTTCCAGGGAAACGCTGGAGCGGATGGCGGCGTGTCTCGAAGAGGCCGAACAGGAACTGGATAAGCATCTGTTCGAAGAATCTCTTGCCTGGTTCAGGTCGCAGGGATACACGGAAGACAAGTGTCTTTCGCCGGCAGATCTCGTGGACGAAGCGCCATACGATGTTGGACATTCGCGAGACACGCGCGCCGGTAATGCGCGCAAGCCGTATGTCGAAGAGAGAACTCAGGGGTCGAAACCATCGTTTTTCGAAGCTTTCGCCAGCTTGTTTGCCAAGAGAACGAAGCAGTTCGGATGATGTCTCGTGGCATTCGGTTTTTCAAGACCAAGCTGGTACCATTACCATTTCTGGCGCGGTTCGGACGCGAGGATTTTCGAGAAAGTAACCGGCTTGATCGACGAGTGCTTTCGCCATCCGTTCAAGGGAACGGGCAAGCCGGAGCCGCTCAAGCGCGAGAAGGCGCGGTCGCGTCGCATAGACGAGAAGAATCGCTTCGTGTACGTCGTCACGGATGCACAGCTTCTCGTCATTAGCTGCCGCGGACACGACGGCGACAAGTAGCCCCGCGGCCCGCCGGCGAAAAAATCACCGCTCCAGCCCCGCCTTCACCAGCAACTCCGCCAGCGCTTCCGTCATGCCGTCTTCGCGCGCCTCGGCGCGCGCCTTCAACTGCTTCACGAGCTTTTCATCGAGCTTGCAGGCAAAAGGCACGAGCCCTTTGGCCTGATCGAGCTTGCGCTGCTCGCGCCGGTCGGTTTTCGCCGCGCCGGCGACGCCCGCGCGCGCTCGACCGCCTTGCTTGAGGTCGTTGGCGAGTTTGAAGGCCTTGTTCTGTTCCAGTTCGAATTTGTTCACGCGATGCTCCGGGAGCGAGATTGAGTCCAGGGGCCGTATTGTACGTAACGCGGGACTCGCGCTAACGGCTCGCTTCCGCCAGCGCGTCGATGCGCACGCGCATGCGCCGCCAGTGCGAGCCTTCCCAGAACACGCGATGACACACGTCGCAGGTCACGAAGCGGGTATGCCGCTCGCGCACGCCCTCGGGCACGCGGCCGTCGATCTCGCCCAGGCCGGCGGGACGCAGCGGCGCATTGCACATCAGGCACAGGCGAAACGGGCGCACGTGCGGCGCGAGATCGAGGCGGTCGGCGACTTCGCGCCACTGTTCGTCCGGCTGCAGCGCGCGCACGTAGCAGCCGCGCAGTACGCTGCGGCGCTTGAGCAGCTCACGGTCGCGCGTGAGTACGATGCGCGATTCGTCCTGCGCGAGCCGCTCGATTTCGTCGTCGGGGAAGTTGTTGTCGTAGCGCGTATCGAAGCCCGCTAGCCGCAGCAGTTGCGCGAGCCCGCCGAGGTGCGCGTCCGCGATGAAGCGCAGGTCGGCCGCATGAAGCGGCGGGCGCAGCAGCAGTGAGCCGTTCGCCATGCCTTCGGGTGCGTGGCGAACGGGATAGACCTCGATGAAATTGTCCGGCTCGATCTGCGCGTCGAAGCCAACGGCGCGGCCGTTCCTCACGATCAGCCCGACTTCCGTATGCGGCACGCCGAGTGCCTCGATCATGTATGTGCTTGGTCGACGACGTCTTCGCGCACGCGCACGCGAACGGTGTGCCCGCGCATGGGCCGAGCGAGGAAATCGTTCAGTTCGCGATGGAAGTGAAAGCGCGCCTTGACCATGCGGGAAGTATCGCATCGCGCGCCTCTGCGTGCTTTCCCGCGATGTGCTTAACTGGCCGTTCGGGCCGTGCCGCCACCGGGCGCGCGGCGAGCGGACAACACGAGGGAGCGAGCATGGATATCGGATTCATCGGATTGGGCGAGATGGGCAGCGCGATGGCGAGCAACGCGCTCAAGGCGGGGCACACGGTGCGCGTCTGGAACCGCTCGCGCGACAAGACGCGCGCGCTCGCGGACCAGGGCGCGTCCGTGGTCGACACGCCCGAGCAGGCTTTCGCTGGCGACGCCGCGTTCTCGATGCTTGCCGACGACCACGCGCTGCGCTCGGTGTTCGTCGAGGGCGGCCTGCTCAAGCACGCGCCGAAAGGCCTCGTGCACGTCAACATGGCGACGATCTCGGCGGCGCTCGCCGTCGAACTTGCCGAACTGCACGCGCAGCACGGTGTCGCGTATGTCGCCGCACTCGTGCTCGACCGGCCGGACGTCGCGGCTGCGGGCAAGCTCAATATCCTCGCGGCGGGCGCGAGCGATGCCATCGACCGCGTGCAGCCCGTGCTCGATGCGCTCGGGCAGAAAACCTGGCGCGTCGGCAGCGAACCGCAGCATGCGAACGTGCTCAAGCTCGCGGCGAATTTCATGCTGGCCGCGGCGATCGAGTCGTTCGGCGAGGCGGCGGCGCTCGTGAGCGGCCACGGCGTCGAGGCGCAGACCCTGCTCGATGTCATCACCCATTCGCTGTTCCCGGGGCCGGTGTATCAGGGCTGCGGGACGATGATCGCCGAGCGGCGCTACGAACCCGTGCTCTTCAAGGCGCGCCTCGGGCTGAAGGACGTGCGCCTCGCGATCGCCGCGGGCGACGCCGTGAACGTGCCGCTGCCCGTGGCGAGCGTCGTGCGCGACAACCTCGTCGATGCGCTCGCCCACGGCGACGGCGAGAAGGATTTCGCCGTGCTGGGCCAGGTGGCGGCGCGCCGCGCGGGGCGCTGATTTTCCGCTGATTCCATTGTGGTGGTATGGCGAAAGCGGCGTTCTGCCTCGATCGGTGCCCGCAGACGGCATAATGCGGATCCTTCCTTCTTACACGCCGCGCCGCAATGAACCTGCATGTCTGGTGGCTGTTCATCGCCACTGTCTTCGTTGTTTCCGCGATTCCCGGTCCCAACATGCTGCTCGTCATGACGCACGGCGCGCGTCATGACCTCGAGCGCTCGACGGCCACGACGGCTGTCTCACGGCGCTCGTCATCATGCTGTCGGTGTCGGCGGCCGGGCTCGGCGTTTTTCTCGAAGCCTGGCCGCGCCTCTCCGACATGCTGCGGCTGATCGGCGCGGCCTATCTCGTCTGGCTCGGTTTGAAGAGCTGGCGTGCGAAGGCGGGGGCCGTCGATGTCCGCGATGAAAGCGGCGCCGCGCAATCGACCAGACGACTCACGCTCTTTCGCAACGGCTTTCTCGTCGCGAGCAGCAATCCGAAGGCGATTCTCTTCGCCGCGGCGCTCCTGCCGCAGTTCATCGACGCGGGCCGCCCGGTGCTGCCGCAGTTCGCGGTGCTCGTGTCGACCTTCGCCGTCATCGAAGTGAGCTGGTACGCGGTGTACGCGGGCCTCGGCGACCGGTTGAAGAGCGCGAGCGTCGCGCTCTTCAACCGGCTGACGGGCGGCATATTCGTCGGCTTCGGCGCGATGATGGCGCTCGTGCGCCACTAAACGCAAAATGTCTGCATGAACGGGTGTATCACTTGCTTGTCTGCAGTGCTTCATTCGCTTTCGAACATACATTCGCAAACGGCGGGCGGATAGTAGCGCTCGTCTGCCCGATTCGCCGCGAAACCGACAATAACAGCCAAAAAGGAGACGCCTCATCCATCTGACTGGCCGACGCGCCGTTCTTGCCGCTCTGTTGCGGCGTGCTCGCAGTCTCCGCGCCCGCCCGCGCCGACGACACGCCCAGCCCATGCGACGCGCTCAAGCGCATCGTGGCCGCCGCGCCGAGCTTTTCGTCGCTCTCGGCAACCGACGGCCGCGCGGTCGCGCTGCCCTATGGCGACGACGCGACGTGCGCCGCCTCGCAGACCAGCTATCGCTACACCTGGACGCCGCACGGCGGCTTCAGCGCCGACGCGCTGCAAGGCGTCGCGGCCGACATCGCGTCCTGCCTGCCGGATGCGACGCACGACCAGAACTCGCCCGCCCGCCAGCACTTCTATTCTAGTATAGGCGCGCGCGGCGTGCGCACCGGGATCACGGCGGCACAGGCGGGATCGAACAAGCTGAAGCTCGAAGTGTCCGGATCCCGCTGAGGCCATCGTGAGCAAGCGCATCCTCATAGCCGATGACGACGACGATGCGCTCGCAGGTCTCGCCCACCTGCTGAACAGCATGGGACACGAAGTGGCGCTGGCGGCGAACGGCGCGCAGGCGGTGGAGGTCGCGGCCCAGTTCGAGCCCGAAGTCGTGATTCTCGATCTCGGCATGCCGCTCGTGGACGGCCTCGCGGCGGCGCGGGCGTTGCGCCGCCTGCCGAACGGCCACGCGATGATGCTCGTCGCGCTTACCGGCTGGGGCCAGCCGCAGCATCGGGAAATGACGCTGGACGCCGGTTTCGACGTGCATCTCGTCAAGCCGATCTCGGCGGATCAGCTGCATTTCATCCTGTCGATGACGCAGCCCTGAAAATTTTAGAACGAGCGTGCGTCAGTGTGCCGCAACCCGCGATGTTGCGATGCACCAAAACCTTTGATATATTTATCCTGTCCTCTCCATGTCTCCACTGATATGGGATTCAGCCCGCCAGCACTGGCGGGCTTTTTTTCCCTCCATACGCTTCGATGCTGCGGCGCATCTACAGCAATCAAAAAGGCCGATCCGCGATAAAGCGGATCGGCCTTTTGCGTCGAGGCTGCTGCGGACGAAGCGCGATCAGCGCGCGAGACCCGTCCCCTCGTCCGCGCCGATGGCGAGATTCATGCACTGGATCGCTGCCCCCGACGCGCCCTTGCCGAGATTGTCGAGGTGCGCGACCGTCACGAAGCGCTCGTCGTTGCCGAACACGAAGATATCCACGCGATTCGTGTCGTTGCAGGCCTGCACGTCGAAGAAGCCGGCATCGAGATTGCTTTCGGCATTGAACGGCATCACGCGAATGAACGGCTCGTTGTTGTAGTACTCGGCGAGCATCTCGCGCACGTCCTGCGGCTTCGCGGGGCGCGCGAGCTGGTCCGGCGAGAAGTAGGTCGTGACCGCGAGACCCTTCAGAAACGCGCCGACGATCGGCGTGAAGACCGGCGCGCGCGTCAAGCCCGTGCGCACCGACATCTCCGGCAAATGCTTGTGCGTCAGACCAAGCGCGTAGGGGCGCGGGCTCATGAGCTTCTCGTTTCCGCCCGCTTCGTACTCCGCGATCATCTTCTTGCCGCCGCCGCTGTAGCCGGTGATCGAGTAAGCGTGGGCGTCGAAATCCGCGGAAACGAGGCCGCCCGCGACGAGCGGCTGCACCGACAGCACGAACGCCGACGCGTGGCAGCCCGGCACCGCGATGCGCTTCGCCGTGCGCAGGCGCTCGCGCTGCGCGCGCGCGAGCTCGGGCAGGCCGTACGCCCAGTCGTCCTGCGTGCGAAACGCGGTGCTGGCGTCGATCATCACGGTGCGCGCGTTGTCGCGGTCGACGAGCGAAACCGACTCGCGCGAGGCGACGTCCGGCAGACACAGGAACGTCACGTCCGACGCGTTGATGAGCCGGCGACGCTCCTCGACGTCCTTGCGCTTCGCTTCGTCGATGCGCAACACCTCGATGTCACGGCGCTGCGACAGATATTCGAAAATCTTCAGGCCGGTGGTGCCTTCCTGTCCGTCGACAAATATTTTCGTGGTCATCTCGATTTCGCTGGTTCGTGCGGGTGCTCGCCGCAAAACCGATAGTTTAAGGCGATTCCGAGGCGGGTTGATGTCCGCCGTTTTCGCCGCTCGCCTGGTTGCCGGTCCAGCGCGCCGTCACCGCGGCGATGCGCGCGCCGAACACCTTCGCCGTTTCGAGGTCGCCGGGCGGCGGCGCCTCGTCAGGCGAGGCGTCGGTGGGCGACTGCGTGAGCAGGCCGGTGAAGCCGCCGACGAAGTTCAGATCGTTGCGCGTGGCCGCCTTCGTGTTCGACGGCATCATTCCGGCGCCGACCCAGATCATGCCGTGCTGCATCGCCAGGGTGACGAAATAGGAGATGGTCAGGAACTTGTCGCCGTTCATGGCAGCGGAATTGGTGAAGCCGGCGGCGATCCTGTCCTTCTATTTCTGCGCGAACCAGGGCTTCGAGCTCGCGTCGGCGAACTTCTTGAAGTCGGCGGACGGCCCCCGCCCATGTAGGTCGGCGCGCCGAAGACGATGGCGTCCGCGGCGTCCAGTTAGCAGTTCGGCCCAGCCGGTGTCGTTCAGGTCGCCGACGGCGATCAGCCTGACGTCGGCGCCGGCCTGGGTCGCGCCGGCGCGCACGGCCTCAGCGACTTTCTTGGTGTGGCCGTAGCCGCTGTGGTAAACGACGACGATAGTCGACATGATGCCTTGAGTCTTTCCGCGTTGCGGCGCGCCTGAAGCGCGGATGATGGGCTCGCGAGCCGGCTCGCCCGGCGTGAACGTGCGATCGGACGCGGTCGGCGGATGATTCGGGCCAGTCTAGCAAAGACGATTTCCGGCTGACCGGCGCGAGCGCACGGTTCTCGCCACGGCTAGCGCCCGTACGTGAAGGTGAGTTGTGCGCTGACGATGGTCATCGTGCGGATCTCGTGCTCGAACATCAGCGCGGGCGTGCCCTGACGCAGACGTAGATCATCGCTGCTGAGCGCGTAGACCGTCACCACGTAGCGATGCGGCTTGCCGGGCGGCGGGCACGGGCCGCCGTAACCTGTCGGTGTCCCAGTCGTTGCGCGCCTCGACGGCGCCCATCTTGCGCAGGACGCCGGACGCGCTCGCATTGTTCGGCAGGCGATCCGTGCCGGCGGGAATGCCCGCGACGGCCCAGTGCCACCAGCCGCGTCCGGGCGCGTCGGGGTCGAAAACGGTCACGGCGAAGCTGCGGGTGTTCGCGGGAGCGCCGCGCCATGAAATCTGCGGCGAACGGTTACCGCCCTTGCACTCGGACTGGTCGAAAAGCAGATCGCGCCCGATCGTCCTGCCCGGCGCGAGGTCGGTTCTCGAGACGGTGAAGGCGGGTTCGGCAGCGGCCTCGCGCGAATTCGAGAGAACCGCGGCCGCGCAGGTGATGAACAGTGAAAATGCGACAAGGCCAATCGAATTCCCGCTTCGGCCTGTGAGGCGCATGGGCTGAACTCCTGTCGGTATCGTCGCGTTATATCAGCGTTTCGCTGACTGCAACGATGTTTTTTGTCTCAGGGTCAGGGATGCGCTTCGTGACACGTTGCAGTTTAACATTGCAACAAAGCTTTAAAGCCCTGAACCCTTGGGGAATTAACCGATGGCGCGGAGTGTGCGCATCGGTTTGGACGGAAGTGAGTGACGCCTTGACGGCATGGACTTCTGACGATATTGAATGTAAAAATGAGTAATGCGATGCAGATTCGCGCGACATCTAATCGACCGATTTGCAGGAGAATCAAATGAGCCAGCGAATAAAAGTCACCATCGCAGACGACCACCCCGTGATCCTGTTCGGCGCGACGCAGGCGCTCAACAAGTTTCCCGAGGTCGATGTCGTCGGTCAGGCGCGCCAGTCGACCGAGCTCATCCAGCTCCTGCAGAAAACACCATGCGACGTCCTCGTCACCGATCTCGCCATGCCCGGCGGCTCGTACGGCGACGGCATGCCGCTGCTCGAGTATATCGGGCGGCAGTTTCCGCGCGTCAAGCTCGTCGTGCTGACCATGCTCGAAAATCCGGCCTTGCTGAAACGTTTGCGCGAGGTGGGCGTGATGTCCATCATCAACAAGGCCGACGACATGAATCATATCGGCTGGGCGATCCAGCACGTCATGCGCGGACAGGAGTATCTCGGCCCGTCGGTCAAGGCGGCGTTCGACAGCATGGGGCTCGGCGCGAACGGGCAGCAGCGCAGCGTGATCTTGTCGAAGCGCGAACTCGAAGTGGTGCGGCTGTTCGTCTCGGGCATGACGATCATGGAAATCACGGGTCAATTGCGGCGCAGTATCAAGACGATCAGCACGCAAAAGAATACGGCTATGCGAAAACTCGGCATCGAACGCGATTCCGAACTATTTCAGTACGCGCAAAGCAACGGGTTAATGAATCTTTCCGCGTATTCCGGCGACGGAAGTGCCGACGACTCGTCGGTTTCCAACCCGAATTCGCTATAGTTGCCTCGGCTCGTTGAAAATAAAAAAGCCGCTGATTTAAATCAGCGGCTTTTTGCTACTAATGCTTCGCGAACGGTAATGCTTATTGCGGAGCAGCGGTTGCGCCGCCGTGCGCCGCCGACCATTCCGCCGGTGCGTGCAGGAATTTCTCGACCTCATCGAGCGTCTTGGTCTCGAAGTAGCCCTGCTCCTTCGCGATGCGCAGCACGTCCCACCACGTGGCGAGCGCGTGCAGATCGACGTCGATGTCCTTCAGCACCGACACGCTTTCCTTGAAGATGTTGTAGTGGAACAGCACGAAGCAGTGGTTCACCGTCGCGCCGGCGGTGCGCAGCGCGTTGATGAAGTTGATCTTGCTGCGGCTGTCGGTCGTCAGGTCTTCGACGAGCAGCACGCGCTGACCTTCGGTCAGCAGACCTTCGATCTGCGCGTTGCGGCCGAAACCCTTCGGCTTCTTGCGCACGTACTGCATCGGCACCATCAGGCGGTCGGCGATCCATGCGGCGAACGGAATGCCCGCCGTTTCGCCACCCGCGACCGCGTCGATCTGCTCGTAGCCGACGTCGCGCAGAATGGTCGACTCGGCCATTTCCATGAGGCCGCGGCGTACGCGCGGGTAGGAAATCAGTTTGCGGCAGTCGATATACACCGGGCTCGCCCAGCCGGACGTGAAGATGTACGGTTTTTCCGCGTTGAAGTGCACTGCCTGCACTTCGAGCAGCATCTTGGCGGTGGTGTCGGAGATCGTCTGGCGATCGAAGCCTGTCATGGGCGAATCCTTGGACTTGATATGGCGCTTGAAGAAGTGGGAGGCGGCCGCGAGGGTGGACTTGCTCCCGCATAACCGGACAGCCGGTCCCGCTTAGGTTGGAGGATTTGCTTGCCGACGAAACTCGCGCGGCGAGCGGTATTTAAGGGCGCTATGCGGGTGTGACTCGTTATCGTGGTCGAACGCGATGGCCAGATTTTGCAGCGCCGTCCTGGCGTCGGGTTTCGGCATCCACGAAACGTAATCACGCTTTATCGTTTCGTAATCACGCTTTATCGTTTTAACGAAGCTCTCGGCCATCCCGTTGCTTTGCGGACTTCTGACGGGTGTCGTTACTGGCTTCAGTCCGATTTTTCGAGAGAACTTCAATGTGTCATCGGCAATGTAGCAGGAACCATCGCCGCTTAACCACTCGACTTCCCTGTCGGCCTTCAACGCGCCGGTGAAGCGGTTCTCGACGGCTTGAAGCATGACGTCACGCACCATATCGCCAGTGTAACCGCCTGTGCTCGCGGCCCAACTCATGGCTTCGCGGTCGCAACAGTCGAGTGCGAAGACGACACGCAATGGGACACCGGCATCGCAGCGGAATTCGAAGCCATCCGAGCACCAGCGCATGTTGCTGCTATCCACCGCGACCTTGCCGTCATGCCGACGCGTAGACGAGGCGTGCCGAGGGCGATGTTCAAGCAGCAGGCCGTGGCGACGCATCACGCGATACACGCGCTTTGCATTTACTCGCGGTTGAGCCAGCATGTCCCGGCTTCGCCTCAGCAACGCCCAAGCACCTCGGTATCCATACGTCGGCGCGTCGCCTAACTCTAGAGATTCCACGTTGTGACTATTCCATTGCGTCATTGAATTGGCACTGGTCGAATCCGGCGCGAAGGATCGTCATATTTCCACTTGATCGGTTTCGGGTTCTTGTTGTGTTCGCGGATGTATCGGCATCAGTTTGCGATCCCAATCCTTCACCGAAGTGAAGATGCCGCGAGCGATCACTTCACGCTGAATGCGCGAGAACCAGTTCTCCACCTGGTTGAGCCACGACGAGTAGGTCGGCGTGAAGTGCAGGTGCACGTTGCGCTGCGCATCAAGGAAGTCGGCAACCCGCTGCGTCTTATGGCTGCTGACGTTGTCGCAGATCGCGTGGATTTCCCGGCGTTTGGGCTGGCTGGCGACGACGTCGGTCAGGAAGGCCACGAACTGCTCGCTGGTGTGGCGCGCCACCGTCTTGCCCAGCACCTCGCCGGTGGCAGTATTGAACGCCGCGAACAGGCTGAGCGTGCCGTTGCGCTTGTACTCGAAGCCGTGACTCTCGGCGCGCCCGGGCGACAGCGGCAGCATACGGTCCTTGCGATCGAGTGCCTGGATCGCGGTCTTCTCGTCCACGCAGAACACCGCTGCGTGCGCCGGCGGGTTCAGGTACAGCCCGATCACGTCGGCTGCCTTGGTCTCGAAGTCCGGGTCGTTGGAGACCATGTGCCGCTCCAACTGCTGCGGCTTGATGCCGTGCTTGCGCCAGATGCGCTGCACGGCCGAGACCGATACGTCGCCGAGTTCTGCTGCGAGCTTGTAGCTACTCCAGTGTGTCGAACCGTCGGCGGGTTTGTGCTTGAGGGTGCACTTGAGCACCCGCGCTTCCAGTTTGGCCGGTGGCTGCGTAGCGCCCGCCCGCGGTGCCGGGCGTACATGCCGGCTAGTCGCTCGCTGAGGAAGCGCCCCGACCAGCGTGCGATGAAGCGCGAATCGCAACCCAGTGTGCGCATGATACTGTCGCGCGATTCGCCGTCCTCGAGCATCAGGATCAACTTTGCGCGTCGCACGTCCGCCGCACGCACCGTTCGGCTGCGCGCCGCCGACAACAGTT
>LFKV01000026.1 GCA_001189345.1 Candidatus Paraburkholderia kirkii | reverse complement strand
GGGAACGGCTGCGAGTTCGCCAGACGCAGGCGGTGCCGCTGCTTGAGGATATGAAGCGGTGGTTCGAAGCGACGATTCTCACACTCTCCGCGAAATCGGACACCACCAAGGCGATCCAGTACTCGTTGAATCGCTGGCCTGTGCTTGTCTACTACTGCGCTGCGTTATTGAATTAGCACCCTGTCTGTGTTCAGATACAGGTCATGGGTCAAAATGAACCTGACAGATATCGAACGTGAGCAACTGTTGTCGGCGGCGCGCAGCCGAACGGTGCGTGCGGCGGACGTGCGACGCGCAAAGTTGATCCTGATGCTCGAGGACGGCGAATCGCGCGACAGTATCATGCGCACACTGGGTTGCGATTCGCGCTTCATCGCACGCTGGTCGGGGCGCTTCCTCAGCGAGCGACTAGCCGGCATGTACGCTCGGCACCGCGGGCGGGCGCCTACGCAGCCACCGGCCAAACTGGAAGCGCGGGTGCTCAAGTGCACCCTCAAGCACAAACCCGCCGACGGTTCGACACACTGGAGTAGCTACAAGCTCGCAGCAGAACTCGGCGACGTATCGGTCTCGGCCGTGCAGCGCATCTGGCGCAAGCACGGCATCAAGCCGCAGCAGTTGGAGCGGCACATGGTCTCCAACGACCCGGACTTCGAGACCAAGGCAGCCGACGTGATCGGGCTGTACCTGAACCCGCCGGCGCACGCAGCGGTGTTCTGCGTGGACGAGAAGACCGCGATCCAGGCACTCGATCGCAAGGACCGTATGCTGCCGCTGTCGCCCGGGCGCGCCGAGAGTCACGGCTTCGAGTACAAGCGCAACGGCACGCTCAGCCTGTTCGCGGCGTTCAATACTGCCACCGGCGAGGTGCTGGGCAAGACGGTGGCGCGCCACACCAGCGAGCAGTTCGTGGCCTTCCTGACCGACGTCGTCGCCAGCCAGCCCAAACGCCGGGAAATCCACGCGATCTGCGACAACGTCAGCAGCCATAAGACGCAGCGGGTTGCCGACTTCCTTGATGCGCAGTGCAACGTGCACCTGCACTTCACGCCGACCTACTCGTCGTGGCTCAACCAGGTGGAGAACTGGTTCTCGCGCATTCAGCGTGAAGTGATCGCTCGCGGCATCTTCACTTCGGTGAAGGATTGGGATCGCAAACTGATGCCGATACATCCGCGAACACAACAAGAACCCGAAACCGATCAAGTGGAAATATGACGATCCTTCGCGCCGGATTCGACCAGTGCCAATTCAATGACGCAATGGAATAGCAGCGCCGCCTTCAAAGGTCAATGTCGACCCTCGACGGTACTGATCGAGCGCTTACCAAAGAACGGCGAGTTCTACTTCAACCTGCAAGCGGGCAACGGCGAGCGCATCTTGACGAGCGAGATGTACAAGGTGAAAGGCTCGGCGGAGAACGACATCGAATCGGTGCGCAAGAACGCGCCGCTCGACGAGCGCTACGAGCGCAAGGAAAACAAGGCCGGCCAGCCGATGTTCACGCTCAAGGCGGGGAACCACGAAGTGATCGGCGTTAGCGAAGGCTACAGCAGCACCTCGGCGCGCGAGAACGGCATCGAATCCGTGAAGCGCAACGCGCCCGATGCGGCGGTAGTCGACAACTCCTGATCGGAACCGTCGAAAAAAACGCGGCCTTCCGTACGGAAGGCCGCGTTCTCCATTGCGGCGACGAAAAGCCAGTCGATCAGTGCAGGATCTTGGCGAGGAAATCCTTGGCGCGGTCCGACTTCGGATTCGCGAAGAACGCTTCTTTCTGATCGTCCTCCACGATGATCCCGCGGTCCATGAAGATCACGCGGTTCGCGACCTTCTTCGCGAAGCCCATTTCGTGCGTCACGCACATCATGGTCATGCCTTCCTGCGCGAGTTCGACCATCACGTCGAGCACTTCGTTGATCATTTCCGGATCGAGCGCGGAAGTCGGCTCGTCGAAGAGCATCGCGATCGGGTCCATCGACAGCGCGCGCGATCGCCACGCGCTGCTGCTGACCGCCCGACAGCTGCCCGGATACTTTGTCCGCATGCGCGCGCAGGCCGACGCGATCCAGGAGCTTCAAGCCCTTCTGCGTCGCTTCGTCGTTCGAGCGGCCGAGCACCTTGATCTGCGTGAGCGTCAGGTTCTGCGTGATCGTCAGATGCGGAAACAGCTCGAAGTGCTGGAACACCATGCCGACCTTCGAGCGCAGCTTCGACAGATTGGTCTTCTTGTCGGTCAGCGACTGCCCGTTGATGATGATCTCGCCCTTCTGGAACGGCTCGAGGCCGTTCACCGTCTTGATGAGCGTCGACTTGCCCGAGCCCGATGGGCCGCACACCACGACGACCTCCCCTTCTTCACTTCGGTCGTGCAGTCCGTCAGCACCTGAAACTGCCCGTACCACTTGGAAACATTCTTGATAGAGATCATCTTGCGACCTTTTTCTGAAGACTTTTGACGAGGGCCGACGCCACCACGCAGATCACGAAATAGCACGCGCCCGCGAACAGGACCATTTCGACGGACGTGCCGTCGCGGTCGCCGATGTTCGTCGCCGTGCGGAAGAAGTCCGCCAGACTGATGACGTAGACGAGCGACGTATCCTGAAACAGCACGATGGCCTGCGTGAGCAGAAGCGGCACCATCGCGCGGAACGCCTGCGGCAGAACGACGAGCTTCATCGCCTGGCCGTAGGTCATGCCGAGCGCGAACGCCGCGTTCACCTGGCCGCGCGGCACCGCCTGAATGCCCGCGCGGATGATTTCCGAATAGTACGCGGCTTCGAACAGCGAGAACGCGACCATGGTGGACGCGAGGCGAATGTCGATGTCCGCGGACAGCCCGAGCACGTTCTGCAGGAATTGCGGCACGATCATGAAGAACCACAAAAGCACCATCACGAGCGAGATCGAGCGGAACAGCGTGACGTAGGCGCTCGCGAACCATTGCAGCGGCTTCACGCCCGACAGGCGGAACAGCGCGAGCACGGTTCCCCAAACGATGCCGACCACGATGGCGAGCACGGTGATCTGCAGCGTGATCTTGGCGCCCGTCATCAACGTGGGCAACGACCCGATGACGCCACTCCAGTTGAAACGATGCATTACTTGCCTCCGATGTAGTCGGGCAGCCGCGTTTTCGCTTCGACCCAGCGCATCAACAGCATCACGACGAGGTTGATGAGCATGTAGGCGACCGTCACCGCGATGAACGATTCATACGTCTGCGCCATGTAGTCGACCAGCTGGCGCACCTGCGCGGACAGATCGAGCAGACCGATGGTCGAGGCGACCGCCGAGTTCTTAAACACGTTCAGAAACTCCGACGTGAGCGGCGGCACGATGATGCGGTACGCCACCGGCATCAGCACGTAACGATACGTCTGCCATTGCGTGAAGCCCATCGCGAGGCCCGCGTTGCGCTGTCCGCGCGGCAGCGCGTTGATGTCCGAGCGCACCTGCTCGCACACGCGCGCACCGGTGAAGAGCCCGAGACAGATGATCGACGAGGGAAAGAATTGCGCCGTGGGCGGCAGTTGCTTGAACCAGTTGCCGATGGAAGGCGGCAACAGCTCCGGAATCACGAGATACCAGATGAAGAACTGCACGATCAGCGGAATATTGCGGAAGATCGCGACATAGACGGTGCCGATGCCCGCCAGGAAGCGATTCGGGACCGTGCGCAAGATGCCGAACAACGAGCCGACCACGAGGGCGATCACCCAGGCCGCGAGCGACACGGTAATCGTCACCCAGAAGCCGGAAATCAGCCAGCCGAGGTAGGTCGTGGGCTCGCCGGTCGAAACCGGACTCAGCAGGATGCCCCAGTTCCAGTGATAAGACATGGACTCACTCCAAAAAGAAACGGAAAAAGCAAGCTCCTTCCGTTTCGTTCGTTCGATACTCGAACCGGTTAGTCGATTGCCTTGTCATTCGGGCTCTTGAAGAGAGCCTTCATGTCGTCACTTTCCGGGAAGTTGAGATTGAGGCCCTTCGGCGGGATCGGGCTTTCGAACCACTTCTTGTAGATCTTGTCGGCTTCGCCCGACGTCTCGACCTTGGCGATCGCGTCGTCGACGACCTTCTTGAACTCGGGATCGTTCTTGCGGATCATGCAGCCGTACGCTTCATGCGATTGCGGCGCGCCGACGATCACGAAATCGTTCGGGTTGTTGGACTTGGCGCGCTCGCCCGCGAGCAGCGCGTCGTCCATCATGAACGCGGCGGCGCGGCCCGTCGACAGCGTCAGGAACGACTCGCCGTGGTCCTTCGCGCTAGTGATGTTCATGCCCATGCTCTTGTCCTGATTCATCTTGCGAAGCAGGCGCTCGGAGGTCGTGCCGGCGGTGGTCACGACGGTCTTGCCCTTCAAGTCGGCCCAGTCCTTCACGCCCGAATCCTTCTTGGTCATGAGGCGCGTGCCAATCACGAAGATCGTGTTCGAGAAGGCGACCTGCTGCTGGCGCTCGGCGTTGTTCGTGGTCGAGCCGCATTCGATGTCGACGGTGCCGTTCTGCACGAGCGGAATGCGGTTCTGCGAGGTGATCGGCGTGAGCTTCACCTTCAGATTCGGCATGTTCAGCTTCTGCTTGACGGCCTCGACGACCTGCAGCGCGAACTCGTGCTAGTAGCCGACGACGTTCTGCTTGTCGTCATAGCACGAAAACGGAATGGACGATTCGCGATGCCCCAGCGAGATCACACCCGTATCCTTGATTTTCTTGAGCGTGCCGACGTCCTGAGCATAGGCGCCCGTTGCGAGAAACCCGAGCGCGGCGACGAGCAGCACAGCCTTTTTAATCTTCATTGTTCGATCTCCTGTGGCGAAAAACGGGGCAAGTTTAGCAGGGTAATTATTCTGAAAGAGTGATTGTTAACCAACGCCGTCTTATTTGCGAAACGGTCGGGTGCAACCCGTAAGACCGCGCATATTAATGTATTTTTCATGCAAATGCGGGCGGCATTCCGGAGAATGCCGCCCGCATTTTTATAGGGCGCGAACGCGACCCGCTTCGTGCGCGCCGCGCGTCCGACGCCGGTTGCAACGAACGCGCCGTCGCATCGGATCAGGGGTACAGGCCGCGCATTTCGCGCGCCTGCAGAATCCGCGTACACGCAACGATGAACGCCGCCGTCCGCACCGAAACCTTCTGCTCGCTCGCGACCTGCCACACGCCGGCGAACGCCTCGCGCATCACGCGCTCGAGACGCTGGTTGATCTCGTCCTCGGTCCAGAAGAAGCTGGAGAAGTCCTGCACCCATTCGAAGTACGAGACGGTCACGCCGCCCGCGTTCGCGATCACGTCCGGAATCACGAGGATACCCTTGTCGTTCAGGATATCGTCGGCTGCGGTCGTGGTCGGACCGTTCGCGCCTTCGACGACGATCTTCGTGCGGATCTTCGCCGCGTTCTTCTCGGTGATCTGGTTTTCCAGCGCGGCCGGAATCAGGATGTTGCTTTCGATCATCCAGAACTCTTTCGACTGCACCGGATCCGCGCCCGCGAAGCCGCCGACGCCGCCGTTCTTCGCAACGTGATCGAGCAGCACGATGGTATCGATGCCCTTCGAGTTATGGATCGTGCCCGTGTGATCCTGCACGGCGATCACGCGCGCGCCCGCTTCCTGGAACAGCTTGGCCGCGATGCCACCCACGTTGCCGAAGCCTTGAACCGCGATGCGCGCGCCTTCGATCTCCATGCCGATGCGCCGCGCCGCTTCCGTGCCGACGACGAACACGCCGCGGCCCGTCGCTTCCTTGCGGCCCAGCGAGCCGCCGAGCGAGATCGGCTTGCCGGTTACGACGCCGGTGGCCGTCTGGCCCTGGTTCATGGAGTAGGTGTCCATCATCCACGCCATGATCTGCTCGTTCGTGTTCACGTCCGGCGCGGGAATATCGGTGTTCGGCCCGATGATGATGCCGATCTCGCTGGTATAGCGGCGCGTCACGCGCTCGAGCTCGCCGCGCGACAGCGTGCGCGGATCGACACGGATTCCGCCCTTCGCGCCGCCGTACGGCACGTTCACCGCCGCGTTCTTCACCGACATCCACGCGGACAGCGCCATCACTTCGGAAAGCGTCACGTCCTGGTGGTAGCGCACGCCGCCCTTGCCCGGACCGCGCGAGTTATTGTGCTGCACGCGATAGCCTTCGAAGTGCGCGACGGTGCCGTTATCCAGCTCGATCGGACAATCGACGATGAGAATGCGCTTCGGGCGCTTGAGCGTTTCGAGCCAGCGGGAGAGAGAGCCGAGATAGGGAGCGACGCGATCGACCTGCTTCAGGTAGTTGCCCCACGGGCCGAGATCGTCGGCGTGCAGATACGAGGGGATGGCATGGTCGTACTTCGGAGAGGACATTGAAGCTCCAGCGTTGTGTGGAATGCGTTCATTGTCGAAAAACGGCGTTTCCAAATCCAATACCGTTTTCTTATTCCGTCATGCATTTCTTGCATAATGCCGTCAAGCCTTACGCGGCGGGCGTTTCGGACGACGCCTTCAGCAACTCCTCGCCGACCGCATCCCAGAGCGCGCGCATCAGCGCCTGACGCGGCTCCTCGCCCTGCGACGCGAGCTTGTCGCGATAGAGGCGGATTTCCATCGTCAGCGTGAACCGCCCGGCGGGCGTGCCGCGAGTTCCCCGGTCGAGGCGAATGAGCCGCCCCTCCTCCACCGCATCCTCGACCGCGCTGTGCGGCAGGAAGGCGACGCCGTGGCCCGCGAGCGCCATCGCCTTCAGTCCTTCGGCCATGTCGGTTTCATAGACCTTGTCGAGATAGAGCCGCGCCGGCGACGTCGCGATGATGACCTCGATCATGCGGCCGAGATACGCGTTCGGCGTGTACGACAGATACGGCGCGGGGGAGTCGGCGGTGGCGGGCAGCGTGTAGCGCGCGCGTCCGCCCTTGGTGACGGCCGAAAAAGGACTGATCGGCTCGGCGCCGAGTGTGAGCATGTCGTAGCGCGACGGATCGAGTGCGACGGGATGGCTCGGATGGTGGTAGCCCATCACGAGATCGCAGCCGCCTTCGACGAGCGACAGCACCGCATCGTGCACGTTGAGCGCGCGCAGCCGCGTGCGGATGCGGCCCAGCCGCGCCTCGATGTGCCCCAGCCAGCGCGGAAAGTACGTGAGCGAAAGCGTGTGCGGCACGGCGAACTCGATGGTCGCCGCGGGCACGCCACCCTGCCCGCGCAGGAGCGCGCGCGCCTCGTGGAACTGCGAGAGCATCGCGAGCGCTTGCTCGTAGAACACGTTGCCGGCTTGCGTGAGCCGGGTCGGATACACGGACCGGTCGATGAGCTCCGTGCCCAGCCACGCCTCGAGCGCCTGGATGCGCCGCGAGAACGCGGGCTGCGTGATGTGCCGAAGCTCGGCGGAGCGGCTAAAGCTGCGCGTCTCCGCGAGCGAGACGAAGTCTTCCAGCCATTTCAGTTCCATGCGATCGGTTCTATGCGTTTCGGGCGCGCACGGTGCGTGAGCGGCAAAAAAGGCATTCTAGCGGGGCGCATGAACCGCACGAAGGCGTGGCGCACCATCCGCAGGCGGCCGCGCACGCGCGCGGTGCTCGCCACCGGAAACGCCGGCGCCGCCGGGAAACGGACGCGCGCACCCGCCGAACGCGCGTGCCCTGCAATCCCGCGCCCGCACGCGCGCTTCGCGACATCGCGCATAAACATGCATTTCATTGGCATGATGCTTGCGATTTTACGGGCCGTTGCGTGCTCATCCACGAGCACGCGCGTACACGGAACCCGTCTCGTGTCCAACCTGATTGCTTCGCTCAAGAGCGGCAACTGGCGCTCGCTTCTCGCCTGCTTCCTTTACTTCGATACGGATTTCACCGTCTGGGTGCTGTACGGCCCGCTCGCGCCGTTCATCGGCCACGACGTGACCATGTCCGCCGCGCAGCAAGGTTTCCTCGTCGCGGTGCCGGTGCTGGCCGCGGCCATCCTGCGCGTCACGCTGGGCAATCTCTATCAGTCGACCGACGGCCGCCGCATCGCGCTGATGGGCGTCGTGCTCTCGGCGATTCCCTCGGTCGTGCTGCCGCTCGTGCCCGGCATGCCTTCGTACGCGCTGCTGCTCGTGCTCGGCGTGCTCCTCGGCATGGGCGGGGCGAGCTTCGCCGTCGCGCTGCCGATGGCCGGCAGCAACTATCCGCCGAAGGTGCAGGGGCTCGTGCTCAGTGTCGCCGCTGCGAGCAACATCGGCGCGGTGCTCGACGGCTTCCTGTTCCCGCATCTGGCCGACGCCTTCGGCTGGAAGACGTCGACGGCCGCCGCCCTGCCGCTGCTCGCGCTCACGGCGGCCGCGCTATATAAAGGCCGGCGTGCTGCTCCTGCCGGTGATCGGCGCGCTCATCGCGATCGCCGTGCTGCCGCGCCGCTATCGTTCGGTGCTCGGCGAGCGCGACACGTGGGTCATCATGCTGATCTACAGCATCACGTTCGGCGGCTTCGGCGGCATGTCGTCGTATGTGACGCTGCTGCTCACGTCACTCTATCAGATGCCCAAGCTCGAAGCAGGCCTCTTCATGTCGCTGCTCGCGTTTCTCGGCGCGATCGTGCGTCCGTTCGGCGGCTATGTCGCCGATCGCGTGACGGGCGTGCGCGCGCTGCTGGTGCTGCTCGCCGCGATCGCCGCCGGCGACTTCACGTTCGCGATCTGGATGCCGCTGGTTGCCGGCGGCCTCACGATCCTGATCTGCCTTTACGTCGCGTTCGGTCTCGGCAACGGCTCGACGTTCCAGCTCGTGCCGCATCGCTGGAAGGGCAAGACGGGGCCGCTCTCGGGGATCGTAGGCGCGGCGGGCGGCATCGGCGGGTTCTATCTGCCGGTGATCATGGGCATCGCGAAGGAAAGCACGGGCAGCTATCAGATGGGCTTCGTGGCCACCTGCGCATTCGGCGCGTTGTTCCTACTGCGCGGTCAGTGGCCAGCGCGAGAATGCGAACACCCACAACATGATGAAGTTGAGCACGGGAACGAATCCGGTGAGCATCCACCAGCCGGAACGCCCCGTGCGTCGAATGATCCTCACGTACGGATAGATCGCGGCAATCGTGGTCACGACGATGGCGAGCCAGAACCAAAGACCGAGGTTTCCAAATTCCATCTGATTATCGAACTTGAAGCTGCTGTCGAACGAATACTTCACCCTGCGTCCTTTTTAAGTCCCGGCTACTCATAGCTTACCTAAGCAATCAGGACGGCAGTATATAGCAGCGGGTTTCACCGCCGGGACGGCATCTTGTGAATTTTTGCCATCACACTCCGGCCGTATCCCGCTGATCCAGCGCCGCCTCCCTCGCATCGGGGTCGTCGGCGCGCTGCTGCCGCAGCATCCACATCTGCGCGAACAGCCCGCCCGCGTTCAGCAATTCCGCGAACGTGCCGCGCTCGACGATGCGCCCATGGTCCATCACGATGATCTGCTGCGCATGCACGACCGTCGACAGCCGGTGCGCGATGATGAGCGTCGTGCGCTCGCGCGCGATCGAATCGAGTTCGTGCTGGATCGCGCGTTCGGATTTCGAATCGAGCGCGGACGTGGCTTCGTCGAAGATCAGGATCGGCGGATTCTTGAGCAGCGTGCGCGCGATCGCGACGCGCTGCTTCTCGCCGCCCGAAAGCTTCAGCCCGCGCTCGCCGACGGCCGTGTCATAGCCCTCCGGCAATGCTTCGATGAATTCATGGATATGCGCCGCGCGCGCCGCCGCGATCACTTCCTCGCGGCTCGCGGACGGGCGTCCATACGCGATGTTGTAGTAGATCGAGTCGTTGAAGAGCACGGTGTCCTGCGGCACGATGCCGATCGCCGCGCGCAAAGAGTCCTGCGTGACGTCGCGGATGTCCTGCCCGTCGATGCGGATACCTCCGCCCGGCGCACGATCGAGATCATAGAAGCAGAAGAGCAGGCGCCCGAGGGTCGATTTGCCCGAACCACTGTGTCCGACCACGGCTGTCGTCGTGCCCACCGGAATCGTGAAATCGACGCCGTGCAGAATGGTCCGCGCCTTCTCGTACGCGAAGCTCACGTTTTCGAAGCGCACTTCGCCGCCGCGCACGGCGAGCGACTGGGCATTCGGCGCATCAGGCACTTCGCGGCCCGCGGAAAGCAGCGTGAACATGCGGTCCATGTCGGTCAGCGCCTGCTTGAGCTCGCGATACACCACGCCCAGAAAATTCAGCGGAATATAGAGCTGCAGCATGAACGTGTTGATGAGCACGAGATCGCCGAGCGTGAGGCGCCCGGCCATTACGCCCTGCGTCGCGCGCCACAGAATGAACACGAGCCCGATGCCGATGATCGTCTGCTGCCCGAAGTTGAGCAGCGACAGCGAGCGTTGCGACTTGATCGCGGCCGCGCGATAGCGCTGGAGATTCTCGTCGTAGCGGCGCGTCTCCCACTCTTCATTGCCGAAGTACTTGACGGTCTCGTAGTTGAGCAGCGAATCGATCGCGCGCGAGTTCGCCTTCGAATCGAGATCGTTCATAGTGCGGCGGAAATGCGTGCGCCACTCGGTCACCTTCACCGTGAACATGATGTACGCGACGAGCGTGACGAGTACGTAATACGCTTCGTATTTCGTCACGAAGAACGCGAGCACGAGTCCGACTTCGACGAGCGTCGGCAGAATGCTGTAGAGCGAATAAGACACGAGTTGCTGGATGCCGCGCGTGCCGCGCTCGATATCGCGCGACATGCCGCCCGTCTGCCGCTCCAGATGAAAGCGCAGCGACAGCGAGTGCAGATGCCGGAACACCTTCAGCGCGAGCTGCCGCACGGCGCTTTCGGTCACCTTCGCGAAAAGCAGCTCGCGCAACTCCGTGAAGAGCGAGGTGGAAAGCCGCGCCGCCGCATAAGCGATCACGAGCAGCCCGATGCCGCCGATCAGCACGATGCCCGGCGCGTCGTGCGCGCGTCCGAGCGCGGTGAGATGCTGCACGGACGCGAGGCTGTCGACGATGCGCTTCATCACGATCGGCACGCCGAGGTTCGCGACCTTCGCGCCGATCAGGCACGTCAGCGCGAACGCGACACGCCATTTGTACGTGGTGAGGTAAGGCAACAGCGAGCGGATCGTCTGCCAGTCGTTGCGCGGGCCCTGGGGCGCGGGCCCGGGCTCTCTGTTGGGGAAGCGGCGCATGAGTTCGTATCGTTCGAGCGCGTCGCGCGAGCGGGCTCAAGCGCGGCGTCGGCGTTGCAGGGGGCGCGTATATCGTCGAGCGGGAGCACGTCTGTGGCGTGCTTTCCCGTACAATTTGCTGCAAGCCCCGGCGTCAACGAGGTCATTGCCTCACGCTAACGGGGTTATCCATAAATAGGCATTGTCGCAGAAGGTTCAAGGGGCCGCTTGCGCCCGCGAGCCTTTCAGCCGCTTTGCAAACCGGAATCCCTGCCATGACCGAGTCATCCAAACTCTCCCAGAAGCCGGTCGCGCTGCGTGTCGTGCCGCAGCCCGCCGACGCCAACGTCCACGGCGACGTCTTCGGCGGATGGATCATGGCGCAGGTGGACATCGCCGGCTCCATTCCGGCGAGCCGCCGCGCGAACGGCCGCGTCGCGACTGTCGCGGTGAACTCGTTCCTCTTCAAGCATCCCGTGTTCGTCGGCGATTTACTGAGCTTCTACACCGATATCGTGAAGACCGGGAATACGTCCGTCACGGTGTCGGTCGAGGTCTACGCGCAGCGCATGAACCTCGCCGAAGAGGTCGTCAAAGTGACGGAGGCGACGCTCACCTACGTCGCGACCGACCGCGACCGGCGTCCGCGCGTGCTGCCGTCGCTCGACTGAAGGTGCGATCAGTGGGCAACACGCCCTGCTGCAGGAGACCCGGAATCGCGTCGTGCGGCATCGGGTGCGAGAAGAGATAGCCCTGCATCTCGTCGCAGTCGCGCTCGCGCAGGAATTCGTGCTGCGCGGACGTTTCGACGCCTTCCGCGATCACCTGCAATTCCAGCGAATGCGCGAGCGCGATGATTGCCGACGTGATGGTTTCGTCGTCGCTCGACGCGCCGATGTCCGCGACGAACGAGCGGTCGATCTTCAGCCGGTGCACCGGGAAGCGCTTGAGATAGGAGAGGCTCGAATAGCCGGTGCCAAAGTCGTCGATCGCGATGCCGATGCCGAGCGACGATAGCTCCGAGAGCATCGTGATCGCTTCCTCGGCGTTGCGCATGATCGCACTTTCGGTCAGCTCGAGTTCGAGATAGCGCGGCTCCAGTCCGGTTTCCTCCAGCACCGACGTGACGAGCCGCGCGATGTCGCGCTGCTGGAAATGCCGCGCCGACAGGTTCACCGAGACGCGCGCGGGCGGCAGCCCGGCGTCCTGCCAGGCCTTGTTCTGCCGGCACGCCTCGCGCAGCACCCACTCCGACAGCGGCCCGATCAGGCCGCTTTCCTCCGCGACCGGAATGAACGAAGCCGGCGACACGAGCCCCTGTTCCGGATCGTGCCAGCGCACGAGCGCCTCGATGCCGACGATCGCCCGCGTCGTCATGTCCACCTGCGGCTGATAGTGCAGCAGGAACTCGCCGTCGCGCAGCGCGCGCCGCAGGCGGCGTTCCAGATTCCGACGCTCGCGTTCATCTCCGGCTGATAGAACTGGTACGTGTTGCGGCCCATGTCCTTCGCGCGATACATTGCGAGATCGGCCTTCTTCATGACGGTTTCGGCGTCGTCGCCGTCCTGCGGATAAGAGGCTCGCGCCCATGCTGCAGCCGACGTACAGCTCGGTGTCGTCGATCCAGACCGGCTCCGAGATCGCCGTGCGCGTGCGCTCCATCCACGCGATCAGGCCGGCCTCGTCGGTCAGGTCGGGCAGCACGATCACGAACTCATCGCCGCCGTGGCGCGCGACCGTGTCGCTCGATCGCGCCGAGCGCGCGAGCCACTCCGCGATCACCGCGAGCAGGCGGTCGCCGACGCTGTGTCCCAGGCTGTCGTTGACGTTCTTGAAGCCGTCGAGATCCATGAACACGACGGCGATCTTCGTCTCGCGCCGCCGCGCCGTCTCGATCGCGTGCTGCAGCCGGTCGCGCAGCAGGTTGCGGTTCGGCAGGAGCGTGAGCGTGTCGTAATTCGCCTGATATTCGAGTTCTTCCTGATAACGTATCAGATCGGTCACGTCGTTGATGATGCCGATGTGGTGCGTCGTCAGTCCCTGCGCATTCGGCACGGGCGCGACGAAAAGCTGGTTCCAGAAAAGCGTGCCGTCCTTGCGGTAGTTGCGCACCACGACGCTCGCCTCCAGGTTCGCGGAGAGCGCGCGACGGATCGCGGTGAGGCCCTCCTGATCGCCGTCCGGGCCGTGCAGGAAGCGGCAGTCATGGCCGATCACCTCGCTCGGGTCGTAACCGGTGATGCGCTTGAACGCCGGGTTCGCATACTCGATGACGTTCGCGCCGTCGACCACACCGATGATCACAATGGCGTTCACGCTCGCGTCGAGCGCGCGGCTCTGCAGGCGCAGCGCGAGTTCGGTGCGCTTGCGGTCGGTGACGTCGTGATACGAGCCGAGGACGCCGATGGTCTGCCCTTCGCCGTCGAGCAGCGGCAGCTTGCTTGTGACGACGGTGTGCAACTGGTAAGCGTTGTTGCAGCCGAGATAGCGCAACTCGCGGTCCTTCTAGAACACGCGCTGCGGAATGTTGTCGATGATCGTCTCGAGCATCTCGTTCGAGCGGCGCGCCTCCGCCTCCGCATTGATGCGGTCGGTCACGTCGTTCGCCAGCATGAAGATGCCAGGCCGATTCGAATACGTGAGCGCGTGATGCGACACGTCCGCACCGACGATCGATCCGTCCTTGCAGCGATAGCGCCACACGCCCGCCGAGCCTTGTCCCGGCGCGGAACGTTCGCCCGTCTCGCCGCCGCTGCGCGCAAGCCGCGCGGCAAAGCTGTCGAAGTCGTCGGCGTAGTGCAGATCGCGCAGCGTCATGCTCATGAACTCGAGCTCGTCGAAGCCGAAATGCTCGAGCGCGGCCGGATTCACGGCGATGAAGCGCATGGTCTCGCGATCGACGATCCACATCGGCACCGGATGCGCCTCGAACATGCTGCGAAAGCGCTCGTTGCTGCGCTGCCTCGCCCGCATGATGCCGAGCTTCTCGCGCGACTGCCGCTCGCGGCTCGCGAACAGCCAAATGAGCACGCCACTACCCACGAGCATCGTGAAGACGAGCAGCAGCATCGCGCCGCTCGACGCCTGCGCCGACTGATCGAGCGCGGCGAACGTCGCGTCGTCGATGCGCGAGCGCACGGCGGAAAGCGCCTCGTCGACGGCTTGCTATTCCATTGCGTCATTGAATTGGCACTGGTCGAATCCGGCGCGAAGGATCGTCATATTTCCACTTGATCGGTTTCGGGTTCTTGTTGTGTTCGCGGATGTATCGGCATCAGTTTGCGATCCCAATCCTTCACCGAAGTGAAGATGCCGCGAGCGATCACTTCACGCTGAATGCGCGAGAACCAGTTCTCCACCTGGTTGAGCCACGACGAGTAGGTCGGCGTGAAGTGCAGGTGCACGTTGCGCTGCGCATCAAGGACGTCGGCAACCCGCTGCGTCTTATGGCTGCTGACGTTGTCGCAGATCGCGTGGATTTCCCGGCGTTTGGGCTGGCTGGCGACGACGTCGGTCAGGAAGGCCACGAACTGCTCGCTGGTGTGGCGCGCCACCGTCTTGCCCAGCACCTCGCCGGTGGCAGTATTGAACGCCGCGAACAGGCTGAGCGTGCCGTTGCGCTTGTACTCGAAGCCGTGACTCTCGGCGCGCCCGGGCGACAGCGGCAGCATACGGTCCTTGCGATCGAGTGCCTGGATCGCGGTCTTCTCGTCCACGCAGAACACCGCTGCGTGCGCCGGCGGGTTCAGGTACAGCCCGATCACGTCGGCTGCCTTGGTCTCGAAGTCCGGGTCGTTGGAGACCATGTGCCGCTCCAACTGCTGCGGCTTGATGCCGTGCTTGCGCCAGATGCGCTGCACGGCCGAGACCGATACGTCGCCGAGTTCTGCTGCGAGCTTGTAGCTACTCCAGTGTGTCGAACCGTCGGCGGGTTTGTGCTTGAGGGTGCACTTGAGCACCCGCGCTTCCAGTTTGGCCGGTGGCTGCGTAGGCGCCCGCCCGCGGTGCCGGGCGTACATGCCGGCTAGTCGCTCGCTGAGGAAGCGCCCCGACCAGCGTGCGATGAAGCGCGAATCGCAACCCAGTGTGCGCATGATACTGTCGCGCGATTCGCCGTCCTCGAGCATCAGGATCAACTTTGCGCGTCGCACGTCCGCCGCACGCACCGTTCGGCTGCGCGCCGCCGACAACAGTTGCTCACGTTCGATATCTGTCAGGTCCATTTTGACCCATGACCTGTATCTGAACACAGACAGGGTGCTAATTCAATAACGCAGTGCAATAGTCATCCAAGGACGCTGGTTCAGCACGAAAGAGCACCGGCCGGCTCCGCGGCCGAAGGGGACATCGGGTCTGCCCGTACTTCCTTGCTAACGCCTCCATCTCTCCGCTTCTGCCGAACGGCGGTTTCCCTTGCACACCCGACAGCAGCGCGTAGCGCAGTGCCGGAGCTTGCTGGTGCTGAACCAGCGCGCTAAGGGGTTTCGGGCGGCAGACCGTGCGCGGTCCAGGCCCGATTAGACCTATGAGGGCACTCGCTACTGAGTCCACGAAGGAGGAGAAAAATGGCCAACGTGTGTGTGACCGCAGGCATATGTAAAGCTGCTTTCTTTGGTCACTTTCTTTGCAGCAGCAAAGAAAGTGACCCCCGCCCCGGGAACAGTGCTAATAGACCACAAAGAAAACAGGATTCCACGAAAACCGAAGCAAACAACAAAAGCCAAAAACCAAAAACTCAAGCATCGTCATACTTGATATAAGGAAACCGCTGATCGCCGGAAGGCGTACCTTCAAGAGGCCCATCTTCCTTCCCAGGTTGCCACTGAATGACCTCTTCGATCTTGGAGGCCAAGGCAAAGTCCTTATCCGTAATGCCCTTGGCGGAATGCGTTTTGAGCTTGACCACGACAAAAGCATAAGAAACCGTCAAATCAGGATGATGCCAGGCCGCCTCGGCAAGATGCCCAACCGTATTGACGACCATGAGCGTGCCCTTCCAGCTTTCGGTTTTGAACTTGCGCCGGAGCCACCCATCCTCCAGATACCAGTGCTTGAGCAAACCCGTGAGACGTTGCTGAACCTCCTCGTCGGAATAGACCTTTTCGGCTTGAGCCATGGCGAAGCCTCCAGAAAAAGAGTCGACACACCAGCCAAGTATGCGCCGCTTGCCTCGACCTCACATGGAATATGCAGCTGGCCTCTCTACGCAAGCGTCCGGCTATGCACTGGACGAAGCGCAGCTCGTTACCTGCATTTGAAGGCGCGCACGATGCAACCCGGTAGCGTGGTCATCCCTGGGTCGGAGGCATCACCATTCTGGAGGAGACATGAACTTACGCACCCTGGTTCTTGGACTGGCGGTGGTCGCGACGGCTGGCCTCAATTCATATGTGGCGCAGGCCGACTCGCAGCTCGACAGTCTGATCAAGAATCCCTCGAACTGGGCGGCGCAGGCGGGCGATTATTCGAATCACCGCTATAGCACGCTCAAGCAAATCAACGAAAACAACGTCGGCAAGCTACAGGTTGCCTGGACCATGTCGACTGGTGTGCTGCGCGGCCATGAAGGATCGCCGCTCGTCATCGGCGATACGATGTATATCCATTCGCCATTCCCCAACAAGGTCATCGCCATCAACCTGAAGGATCAGACCTTCATCTGGCAATACCAGCCGAAGCAGGACAATCAGGTCATCTCGGTGATGTGCTGCGATACGGTCAACCGTGGTCTCGCATATGGCGACGGCAAGATCTTCCTCCAGCAAGCCGATACCGAGCTCGTCGCGCTCGACGCGAAAACCGGCGACGTCGTCTGGACCGCGCAGAACGGCGATCCGAAGAAAGGCGAAACCAACACCAACGCGCCGCACGTTTTCGGCGACAAGGTGCTGACCGGCATCTCGGGCGGTGAGTTCGGCGTGCGCGGACGTCTCATCGCATACAATATCAAGGACGGCAAGGAAGTCTGGAAGGCCTATAGCGTCGGCCCCGATGACGAAATCCTGATCGATCCGCAGGCAACGATGACCTGGTCCGACGGCAAGATGGTGCCGGTCGGCGCGGACTCGTCGCTCAAGAGCTGGCAGGGCGATCAATGGAAGTACGGCGGCGGCACCACATGGGGATGGTACGCGTGGGATCCCAAGCTGAATCTCGTGTACTACGGCTCGGGCAATCCGGGCACGTGGAATCCGACGCAGCGCCCCGGTGACAACAAGTGGTCGATGACGATCTTCGCCCGCGATCTGAATACGGGCAAGGCGAAATGGGTCTATCAGATGACGCCTCACGACGAGTGGGACTATGACGGCGTCAACGAAATGATCCTCTCCGACCTGAACATCGGCGGCAAGAAGGTGCCCGCGATCGTTCACTTCGACCGCAATGGTTTCGGCTATACGCTCAACCGTCAGACGGGCGAACTGCTCGTTGCGCAGAAGTACGATCCGGCGGTGAACTGGGCCGACAGCGTCGATCTGAAGAGCGGCCTGCCGATTCGCAACGCGAGCTACTCGACGCAGAAGGCCGGGCCCGATCACAACGTGAAGAACATCTGCCCCGCGGCGCTCGGCTCGAAGGACCAGCAGCCGGCCGCATTCGACCCGAACTCGAGTCTGTTCCTTGTGCCGACGAATCACGTCTGCATGGACTACGAGTCGTTCCAGGTCGATTACGTGTCGGGCCAGCCGTTCGTCGGCGCGACGCTCTCGATGTATCCAGGTCCGAACGAGAACGGCGCGATGGGTAACTTCATCGCGTGGGATGCCTCGAAAGGCAAGATCGTGTGGTCCAAGCCGGAGAAATTCTCGGTGTGGTCCGGCGCCCTCGCCACTGCCGGCGGCATCGTGTTCTACGGCACGCTCGAAGGCTATATCAAGGCTGTGCGCATCAAGGACGGCAAGGAGCTGTGGAAGTTCAAGACGCCGTCCGGGATCATCGGCAACGTGTTCACGTACCAGTATCAGGGCAAGCAGTACGTCGGCGTGTATTCGGGCATCGGCGGCTGGGCCGGCATCGGCATGGCGGCAGGTCTCGAGAAATCGACGGAAGGCCTGGGCGCGGTCGGCGGTTACCGCGAACTGGCGAAGTACACGGCGCTCGGTGGCACGCTGTTCGTGTTCGCAATCCCGAGCTGATGCGTTCTGGCTGATCGCAGCAATGCGCGGCGGCTGCAACGGCCGCCGCGCGGAAACACCCCATATACAAGACATGTTCAAGGAGTCAGACGTATGAAAGGCCGATCACTCTTGCTGCTGTCGATGACGCTTGCTGCGTCGTCCGCTTCGTTTGCCCAGACGGCACCGAGCCCGGGACAGATGAAGCCGGTCGCGTACAAGGTCGTCGACGGCAACAAGGTCGACAACGATACGCTGCAAGGGTGGCGTACCTGGCGCGCACTTGCGTGCGAACGTTGTCACGGGGCGAAGCAGGAAGGTTTGGTCGGCCCGTCGCTGGTCGATGCTTTCAAGACGCTGGACAAGAACGAATTTCATCGCACCGTATTCGGCGGGCGCGTGGACAAGGGCATGCCCGACTTCAGCACCGGCCAGATGATGCAGAAGAACTGGGAAAACCTCTATGCGCATCTGAAGGGGCGCTCCGACGGCAAGATCAACCCGGGCGACTTGCAGGCGATCGATGCAAAATAAGGGCGTTGCACGCCCGTTGGGGCGGCTGGACGTCTGATGATTGCTTTCATACCCGGAGGTGTCGATGTCTGATCGTAATGCAAGCCGCGCCGCTTCGTTCCGATTCCTAGCCGCACTATGTGCGGCATTCGCGACGTTCTCGGCGCAACAGGCATTCGCGCAGGGTGCGGGCGGCCCGCCGCCCAACCTGCCGAACAACGACGGCGCGAACGGCTTGCTGCGCGTGTGCGCCGACCCCAACAACATGCCGCTCTCGAATCAGAAGGGCGAGGGCTACGAGAACAAGATCGCGAGCCAGATGGCGAGCGATTTCGGCTACAAGCTCGAGTATACGTACTGGCCGCAACGCATGGGCTTCGTGCGCAACACGCTGCGCGAGAAGGTGCCGCAGACCGAGCGCTTCAAGTGCGATCTGATCATCGGCGTGCCGAAGGGCTACGAGCTCACGGCGACCACGCGTCCGTATCTGCATTCCACCTACGCGATGGTGTTCCCCAACAAGCCCGAGTACGCGAGGATCAAGACGCCGACGGATCTGATGAACCTGCCGGCGGACCAATTGAAGAAGATGAAGCTCGGGATCTTCGTGAAGAGCCCGACGGTGGACTGGCTGCTTAGCCACAATCTGATCAATCAGGCGGTGTCGTATCAGGGGCGGAGCGGCGATCCCGAAGCCTTTCCGGGTGAGATGATCGAGTATGATCTGGCGCAAGGCAATGTTGATGCGGCTTTCGTATGGGGGCCGATCGCGGGTTATTTCGTGAATCGCTCCGACAACAAGGTGCGGCTCGTGCCGTTCCCAGCGGGACAGCCGATTCGCTTCGACTACGAGATTTCGATGGGCGTGCGCTATGGCGAGAAGGCGTGGCGCGACAAGGTCGACAACTGGATCGCGTCGAACCAGCCGAAGATCGATCAGATCCTGTCGAGCTACCAGGTTCCCTTGCTGCCGTTGCAGCCGGCAGCCGCGCAATGAAGCGGCCGAACCGGGGTTGTCTTCGGGCGTGTGTCATTGCGTGCGCCGGCCTGATGATGTCGATGGGCACAATTGCCGCTGACGCCCCTGCGGCTTCGGCGCCGGGTGTCCAGATCGCGCCGGCCGAGCGTCTGTTGTTCATGCAGCCGCATTTGAACGGCGTCGACCCGCAGACCGAGCTCGACTACGCGGTGGATTATTTCGGGCCGCCGTCGAAGGTCAACGATACGGTGCGCGTGCTCGTCGTCAGCCCGGGCAATAGCAGGAACGATGCGCGCGTGACGGATCGCACGGGCGACGTCAACGTGCCGAGCGGGTTGCCGTGCAATCCGGTGATCATTTATTTTCTGGAGCACGATATTGCGGAGATGGAGCAGTTGACGGGTGGTCAGCGGCGCTATTTTCAGCAGCGCGTGAGAATTGGACTTGCTCCCGCATAACCGGACAGCCGGTCCCGTTTAGGTTGGAGGATTTGCTTGCCGACGAAACTCGCGCGGCGAGCGGTATTTAAGGGCGCTATGCGGGTGTGACTCGTTATCGTGGTCGAACGCGATGGCCAGATTTTGCAGCGCCGTCCTGGCGTCGGGTTTCGGCATCCACGAAACGTAATCACGCTTTATCGTTTCGTAATCACGCTTTATCGTTTTAACGAAGCTCTCGGCCATCCCGTTGCTTTGCGGACTTCTGACGGGTGTCGTTACTGGCTTCAGTCCGATTTTTCGAGAGAACTTCAATGTGTCATCGGCAATGTAGCAGGAACCATCGCCGCTTAACCACTCGACTTCCCTTTCGGCCTTCAACGCGCCGGTGAAGCGGTTCTCGACGGCTTGAAGCATGACGTCACGCACCATATCGCCAGTGTAACCGCCTGTGCTCGCGGCCCAACTCATGGCTTCGCGGTCGCAACAGTCGAGTGCGAAGACGACACGCAATGGGACACCGGCATCGCAGCGGAATTCGAAGCCATCCGAGCACCAGCGCATGTTGCTGCTATCCACCGCGACCTTGCCGTCATGCCGACGCGTAGACGAGGCGTGCCGAGGGCGATGTTCAAGCAGCAGGCCGTGGCGACGCATCACGCGATACACGCGCTTTGCATTTACTCGCGGTTGAGCCAGCATGTCCCGGCTTCGCCTCAGCAACGCCCAAGCACCTCGGTATCCATACGTCGGCGCGTCGCCTAACAACTCATGAAGTTCGGCGACAAGCGCCGTGTCGTCGAGCACGGGCATCTTGCGCCGGTCGACCCAGTCAGCCGGCCGCTTCGACTTGACTGCGAGATTCGAGCGCGACACCCCCAGGACTTCACAGACCGTCTTCAACGGTCGTCCCCGGCAGCAATGGTGAGCGCAGTCAATTTTTTTGTTCGACCATACTCCACTGCTTCACGGAGGATTTCTACCTCCATCGTCTTCTTTCCTAGCAATCGCTGCAGCTCGCGAATCTGCTTCATTGCTTCGGCTAGGTCAGATGCCGGCACCACGTGCTCGCCGGCAGACCGCCGATAGGCTCTCGTCCTGATAGAGCTTGCGCCAGCCGAAGACTTGGTTGGCATTCACTTGATGTCGGCGAGCGACGCCAGAGACCGTTGTACCGGGCTCGAAAGTCTCGCGAACTATCGCTAGTTTCTCTTCAACCGAACGCCGGCGGCGCTGCTCCGGCTGGGTCAGAACTTCTAGAGGTTCCACGTTGTGACTATTCCATTGCGTCATTGAATTGGCACTGGTCGAATCCGGCGCGAAGGATCGTCATATTTCCACTTGATCGGTTTCGGGTTCTTGTTGTGTTCGCGGATGTATCGGCATCAGTTTGCGATCCCAATCCTTCACCGAAGTGAAGATGCCGCGAGCGATCACTTCACGCTGAATGCGCGAGAACCAGTTCTCCACCTGGTTGAGCCACGACGAGTAGGTCGGCGTGAAGTGCAGGTGCC
>LFKV01000025.1 GCA_001189345.1 Candidatus Paraburkholderia kirkii | reverse complement strand
GCGTCGCCTAACAACTCATGAAGTTCGGCGACAAGCGCCGTGTCGTCGAGCACGGGCATCTTGCGCCGGTCGACCCAGTCAGCCGGCCGCTTCGACTGACTGCGAGATTCGAGCGCGACACCCCCAGGACTTATAGGCTCCCGTCCTGATAGAGCTTGCGCCAGCCGAAGACTTGGTTGGCATTCACTTGATGTCGGCGAGCGATGCCAGAGACCGTTGCACGGCTGACTCTGCCGCGATTCACTACGTCGCCACTATTGCGCTGCGTTATTGAATTAGCACCCTGTCTGTGTTCAGATACAGGTCATGGGTCAAAATGAACCTGACAGATATCGAACGTGAGCAACTGTTGTCGGCGGCGCGCAGCCGAACGGTGCGTGCGGCGGACGTGCGACGCGCAAAGTTGATCCTGATGCTCGAGGACGGCGAATCGCGCGACAGTATCATGCGCACACTGGGTTGCGATTCGCGCTTCATCGCACGCTGGTCGGGGCGCTTCCTCAGCGAGCGACTAGCCGGCATGTACGCCCGGCACCGCGGGCGGGCGCCTACGCAGCCACCGGCCAAACTGGAAGCGCGGGTGCTCAAGTGCACCCTCAAGCACAAACCCGCCGACGGTTCGACACACTGGAGTAGCTACAAGCTCGCAGCAGAACTCGGCGACGTATCGGTCTCGGCCGTGCAGCGCATCTGGCGCAAGCACGGCATCAAGCCGCAGCAGTTGGAGCGGCACATGGTCTCCAACGACCCGGACTTCGAGACCAAGGCAGCCGACGTGATCGGGCTGTACCTGAACCCGCCGGCGCACGCAGCGGTGTTCTGCGTGGACGAGAAGACCGCGATCCAGGCACTCGATCGCAAGGACCGTATGCTGCCGCTGTCGCCCGGGCGCGCCGAGAGTCACGGCTTCGAGTACAAGCGCAACGGCACGCTCAGCCTGTTCGCGGCGTTCAATACTGCCACCGGCGAGGTGCTGGGCAAGACGGTGGCGCGCCACACCAGCGAGCAGTTCGTGGCCTTCCTGACCGACGTCGTCGCCAGCCAGCCCAAACGCCGGGAAATCCACGCGATCTGCGACAACGTCAGCAGCCATAAGACGCAGCGGGTTGCCGACTTCCTTGATGCGCAGCGCAACGTGCACCTGCACTTCACGCCGACCTACTCGTCGTGGCTCAACCAGGTGGAGAACTGGTTCTCGCGCATTCAGCGTGAAGTGATCGCTCGCGGCATCTTCACTTCGGTGAAGGATTGGGATCGCAAACTGATGCCGATACATCCGCGAACACAACAAGAACCCGAAACCGATCAAGTGGAAATATGACGATCCTTCGCGCCGGATTCGACCAGTGCCAATTCAATGACGCAATGGAGTAGAACGAGACAACGGTACAGATCGAGCGTTTACGCTGCGACTGGCCGCGGAAGAAGAGCACCTTGTGCTCGAGCAGCGCCTGGTTGACCGCACCGATGGCGGCATCGTCGAGATCGGCGGACAGCGACACGCCGCGCACTTTCGCGCCGATGCGTCCGCCGATCGGGCGCACCTGGAACGGTTCATTTGACGCGACGGGATGACGCGCGGAGTCGGCGGCGAGCGTGCGGGTTTCGGGCATCGAAAATCTCCGTTGGTATGCGTTTGTCGGATGCTGGCCGCAATGAATGCGACCGGAACATTGAAGCATCGACAGAATGCTCGACCAACGAAGCGTTTCAACTAAGCTTTACATCGATCAGCGAGATGCATATTTCCGCAAGCCCTCGATGCTTTCCCGCAGCTCCGCCTGCAGGCGCGCCATCAATTCGACTGCCGGCAATTCGCGCGCGAGCGCGGCCGCCTGCCCCGCCCATTGCGCGCCGTAGCCGAACTCGCCCTTTGCCTTCGCGGCCGCGTGCAGCGCCTTGCCCACATCATAGGTAATGGGATAGGCGGGGATCGCGGGCGCCTGCGCGCTGCCGCCCAGTTCGGTGAACCGGTTGACGAGACTGCGCGCCTTGCGGCTCGATATCGCGGCGGTGAACGTCGTGCGGTCCGCCGCGTCGCTGAGAATGGCGCGACGGTATCCCGCGTCGATCGACGTTTCCGTGCACGGCACGAATGCGGTGCCGAGCTGCGCCGCCTGCGCGCCGAGCGCCAGCGCCGCCGCAATGCCGGCGCCGTCCATGATGCCACCCGCCGCGATCACCGGCACGTCGAACTTGCGCGCGAGGAGGCGCGTGAGCGCGAAGGTGCCGAGATTGTCGTCGTCGGCTTGCGGGTCGAAGATGCCGCGATGCCCGCCCGCTTCGATACCCTGCGCGACGATCGCATCCATGCCCGCCGCCGCGACCTGCTCCGCTTCGCGCACGTTGGTTGCAGATGCAATCAGTTTGATGCCTGCCTTGCGCAAGGCGTCGAGATATTCCCTGGGCAGCAAGCCGAAATGGAAACTCACGATCGCCGGCTTCTCTTCGACGAACAACTCGAGCATCGCCTCATCGACGACGAAGCTCGTATAGATCTCGCTCAGCTTCTCGGGCGGCGTCGCGCCGTATTGCGCGAAGAGCGGCGCGAGCCAGTCGGTCCATGCCTTTTCGAGCGCGGCGTCCGCCTTGGCCGGCGCATGACAGAACACGTTGATGTTGAACGGCTTGTCCGTGAGTTCGCGCGTCTCGCGGATCACCTTGCGCGCGCCTTCGGCATTCATCGCGCCGACGCCGAGCGAGCCGAGCCCGCCCGCGTTCGATACGGCCGCGGCGAGCGCCGGCGTGCTCACGCCCGCCATTGGCGCCTGAACGATCGGCGTGTCGATGCCGAGCAGCGATGTCAATGCATTCTTGCTCATGAATGTGCGTCCTTTGAACAGGAAAAAGCGGGCGAGCGCGGCCCGCGCCCGACGTGGCCCATGATGGCACACGCTATCGAGCCGACCGCATCCGGCAATGCATGGCCCAGCTGCGTGTGACCGCGGGCCCTGAACAAAGCTGCTTTCTTCGGTCACTCTCTTTGCAGCAGCAAAGAAAGTGACCGCCGCTCCGCACGGGAGCAACCCCGACAGACGGACGCGATGACAGGCTTCATAGAAGAAAGAATCACTTGGCCGTAGGCATCGCAAACTCGGCGCCCTTCTCGGTGCTCTCGGGCCAGCGCTGCATGATCGACTTCTGCTTCGTGTAGAAGCGCACGCCTTCCTCGCCATACGCATGCATGTCGCCGAAGAGGCTGCGCTTCCAGCCGCCGAAGCCATGCCACGCCATCGGCACCGGAATTGGCACGTTGATGCCGACCATGCCCACCTCGATGCGGCGGCCGAACTCGCGCGCGATATGGCCGTCGCGCGTATAGCAGGCGACGCCGTTGCCGAATTCGTGCTCGTTGACGAGATCGACGGCTTCGCTGAAGTCCTTCACGCGCACGCACGCGAGCACCGGCCCGAAGATCTCTTCCTTGTAGAGATGCGCATGTCCGGCGTGACGTGATCGAACAGCGTGCCGCCCGTGAAGAAACCGTCCTCATGGCCCGGCACCTTGTAGCCGCGGCCATCGATGACGAGCTTCGCGCCTTCGTCGGCGCCCATCGCGATATAGCCTTCGATGCGCTCCAGCGCGGCGCGCGTGACGATGGGGCCCATCTCCGCATCGGACTCCATGCCGTTCTTGATCTTGAGCTGCTTCGCGCGCTCGGCGAGACGCGGCACGATCTTGTCGGCGACGTCGCCCACCAGCACCGCCACCGAGATCGCCATGCAGCGCTCGCCCGCCGAGCCGTAGCCCGCGCCGATCAGCGCATCGACGGCCTGATCGAGATCCGCGTCGGGCATCACAACCATGTGATTCTTCGCGCCGCCCAGCGCCTGCAAACGCTTGCCGTGCTTCGCGCCCGTTTCGTAGATGTAGTTGGCGATCGGCGTGGAGCCGACGAAGCTGATCGCCTTGACCTGCGGATGCGCGAGCAGCGCATCGACGACGACCTTGTCGCCCTGCATGACGTTGAAGATGCCATCGGGCAGGCCCGCTTCCTTCAGCAGGTCGGCCATGAAGAGCGACGCCGACGGATCGCGCTCGCTCGGCTTCAGAATGAACGCGTTGCCCGCCGCGATCGCAACCGGGAACATCCAGCACGGCACCATGCTGAACGGCGTGATGCCCGCGACGATGCCGAGCGGCTGGCGCGTCGTCCAGTTGTCCATGCCGGTGGAGACCTGCTCCGTGTAATCGCCCTTGAGCAGTTGCGGAATGCCGCAGGCGAATTCGATCACGTCGATGCCGCGCGACACTTCGCCCTGCGCATCCGAGAACACCTTGCCGTGCTCGGCGGTAATGATCGCGGCGAGCTCGTCGCGATGCTTGTTCATCAGTTCGAGAAACTTCAGCATGACGCGCGCGCGGCGAATCGGCGGCGTGTCGCGCCAGGCCGGGAACGCCTCTTTCGCGCTCGCCACGGCGGCATCGACATCGGCGACTTCGCCCAGCACGAGCTTGCGCGGACGTTCGCCCGTCGCGGGGTTGAACACCGGCTGCGTGCGCGTGGCGGAGCCGCTCGTACGCTGGCCGTGAATATAGTGGACCACGTCGGCGGTATCGTTGAACGCTTGCATCTCGACTCCTCTCAGTGATTGGTTTGGCGACGGATACAGTGTAAGAAGCGTCGCGCCCCGCGCAAAGACGCTATGATTGAACTCATTGTTTATATCCGCAAACAATCCGCCGATGGACGAGCAAAAGATCGAGTCGCTCTGGACCCATTTGCACTGGCTGACGGTGCTCGCGGAACAGGGCAGCTACACCGCCGCCGCGGCGTGCCTGAACGTGTCGAAAGCGGCAATGAGCCAGCGCATTGCGGAACTGGAACGCGCGGCGGGCGTTCTCGCGGTAGCAGCTCGTGCCGAAAATGTCGGGGTTTCTGCACGCGCACCCGGAAGGGTGCAGCTCGAAGCGTCGGACAGACTAAGCTCGATCGCGCGACCGAAGGCTTCGATCTGGCCGTGCGGCATAGCGCGCAGGTGCCGGATACGCACGTCGCATGGAAGCTGTGCGACACGCATTCGGTGATCGTCGCGACGCGCGCGTATCTGAAGCGGCGCGGCACGCCTCTGACCCCGAACGATCTCGCCATGCACGATTGTCTGGTCTATCCGCGCGCGCAGGCGTCGAGCATCTGGTCATTCCAGCGCAAGGGCGGGCGCAAGAGTTCCGCGGGTCCTTACACGCTGGCCGTGAGCGGCCTGTTCGCGGCGAACAACAGCGAAGTGCTGCGCGATGCCGCGTTCGACGATCTCGGCATTGCGCTCTTGCCGGATTTCACCGCGCAGGCCGCCGTTCAGGCGGGCAGGCTCGTCGTGCTCTTGCCGGAATGGCGTCCGGTCAGCGCGTTCGCGGACCAGCTTTACGTGGTGCGGCCCTATGCGCCGCACGTGCCGCGCGCGGTCGCGCTTTTCATCGGATATTTGCGCGAGACCTTTGCGGGCGGGTTTCCGCTTTGACGTGCGTCGCTCATGGGCGCGCGCCAAAGCGCAACGCGCCCGCTGTCACGCGGGCGCGTTGCGTCAGACCCCTTGCTGCTTAGTGATGCGCGAACGTCGGGACTACGTCGCCCTGAACCGCATTGACTCGCGCGCCCGATTGCGCCGCACCTTCCGTCACACCGCCGAACGCGCTTTGCGCCGCACCGTTTTGCGCGGCGACGCGCGCGTCGGCGGCCTAGATGTCCGCCGGATACTTCGCGTCGTTGATGACGCCGGGGTTATAACCCGCCTTTTCCAGCTGAACGATTTCTTCGCGAACCTGCGCGCGCGTCACGGGTTGATTCGATTGCGCGAACGATGCGACCGGAGCGGCAAAAGCAAGAGCGACCGCTGCAATACCGATGAACTTGTTCATGATTCTTTCCTCCGTTACTGAAGTTTTCGAGTGCCGCTCACGCCGCCGTGTTTGCTTCGTTTGCGACCGTTGGACAGAGTTTAGGCAGTGCCAAACCTAGGGTAAATACCTAAATAACGAAATCACTTTTGGCGAAATTGCGACTAATCCGGGCACAAGGGATCGAAACGAAGGGCGATTGAATCGGCTATAAGCAAGCGCAATAGGCAGGCTGCGCGCAGTAACAGGCACGAACGATCGTTTTCTTGAGGAAATCGCCTTGAAGCGCACGACCATCTGCGATGGGGCCGCGGAGGTCTATACGGAGGGATGAGAGAGAAAGCTCGTCTCGGAGGGCGAAACGGCGAAGGCAACGAAGCGGACGATCAATGGCGCGCCGGGGAACGGCACGCGCGAGGACATCGTTCGGGCAGCGGCGCCCGTCGTGCAGACACCGCCGCCCACTCGACGCATCGACGAACGATGAATCAGACTTTTTTGACGGACGCGTCGTAGATCTCGTCGATCGACTCTTCGAGCGTCTTGTCGAACTCGCTGTCGCTCATCGACTTCTTCAGCTCGTTGATGAGCGCACGCGAGAAGCTCGCGATCATGCCGTGGTTCTGCGCGAGCTTCTTGCATGCGTCGCTGCGCGTATAGCCGCCCGACAGCGCGACGACACGCACGACACGTGGATGCTCGATCAGCGGACGATAGAAATCCGGCTCGTCGGGGATGGTCAGCTTGATCATCACCTTGCTCGATTCCGGCAGCGCATCGAGGCCCTTCAGCAACTCGTCGCGCAGAATCTTTTCCGCATCCTTCTTGTCCGGGCTCTTGATCGACACTTCGGGTTCGAGGATCGGCACGAGACTGTGCTCGATGATCTGCGCACCCACGTCGAACTGCTGTTTCGCCACCGCGGCGATGCCCTTCTCCGACGTCTGGTGGATCACCGAGCGCATCTTGGTGCCGAAGACGCCGAGCTTGACCGCGCGCGCGAGAAGGTCGTCGAGGCCGGGGATCGGCTTCATGACCTGCACGCCGTCCGCTTCCGCTTCCAGACCCTTGTCGACCTTGAGGAATGGCACGATGCCGCAGTCTTCCCACAGGAACGTCAGCACCGGCTTGCCTTCCGCCTCGCCGTCCATCGTGCGCTCGAACAGGATCGCGCCGATGACTTTCTCGCCCTTGAAGGAAGGCGCGGTCATGATGCGCACGCGCATTTCGTGCATCAGCTTGAACATTTCGGCATCGCCGCTGTAGGCGTCGTCCGGAATTCCGTATTGCCGCAACGCGCCGAGCGTCGAGCCGCCGCTCTGATCCAGTGCGGCGATAAAACCATTCTTCTCAGCCATCTGCGCGAGCATCTTTTCGTTAGCCACGAACATTTCCTCCTCGAAGTTCAAACACCGGACATGCGCGTACGCCGCCCGGGCTTATGGTTCAGCTTCCTCAAGTGTAATGGTTTTGACGTGCGCCTTTCTCGTGCAAATCCGTCAATCCCGCGCAACTCGGCCAGGAACGGGGCACGATCGTGCGTCGGCGCACGGCCTGGTGATCGGAGAGTCAGGACGCGGCGGAATTCAGATCCCGGCGTTGACCGGCTTGACGCCGGATCGCCGGACGACGCTCAAGGCGCGGCGCAGGAAGGATGAAGCGCGTTCGAAATCGGCAGCTTGCGGCAATTCCGCATGATCGTTCGATGTTTCCGCGGCCGCTTCGACGACCTGCGGAGGCTCGGCTTCGACGACGGAAGGCTCGGGAGGCGGCGCGAGTTTCTCGCGCGCATCGCCGCAACGCTCGTTGAGCAAGCGGCGCATGTCGGGATCGTCGATCAATGCTTGCGCGGTCGCCATGCCGCGTGGGCCGTCCCCCGCAAAAGCCGGACATGCGGTGACGCTTAAATTTTGAGGTAGTCTTCTGCCTATGTTTTAAGCCTAGTCACAACGTGGAACCTCTAGAAGTTCTGACCCAGCCGGAGCAGCGCCGCCGGCGTTCGGTTGAAGAGAAACTAGCGATAGTTCGCGAGACTTTCGAGCCCGGTGCAACGGTCTCTGGCGTCGCTCGCCGACATCAAGTGAATGCCAACCAAGTCTTCGGCTGGCGCAAGCTCTATCAGGACGGGAGCCTATAAGTCCTGGGGGTGTCGCGCTCGAATCTCGCAGTCAAGTCGAAGCGGCCGGCTGACTGGGTCGACCGGCGCAAGATGCCCGTGCTCGACGACACGGCGCTTGTCGCCGAACTTCATGAGTTGTTAGGCGACGCGCCGACGTATGGATACCGAGGTGCTTGGGCGTTGCTGAGGCGAAGCCGGGACATGCTGGCTCAACCGCGAGTAAATGCAAAGCGCGTGTATCGCGTGATGCGTCGCCACGGCCTGCTGCTTGAACATCGCCCTCGGCACGCCTCGTCTACGCGTCGGCATGACGGCAAGGTCGCGGTGGATAGCAGCAACATGCGCTGGTGCTCGGATGGCTTCGAATTCCGCTGCGATGCCGGTGTCCCATTGCGTGTCGTCTTCGCACTCGACTGTTGCGACCGCGAAGCCATGAGTTGGGCCGCGAGCACAGGCGGTTACACTGGCGATATGGTGCGTGACGTCATGCTTCAAGCCGTCGAGAACCGCTTCACCGGCGCGTTGAAGGCCGAAAGGGAAGTCGAGTGGTTAAGCGACAATGGTTCCTGCTACATTGCCGATGACACATTGAAGTTCTCTCGAAAAATCGGACTGAAGCCAGTAACGACACCCGTCAGAAGTCCGCAAAGCAACGGGATGGCCGAGAGCTTCGTTAAAACGATAAAGCGTGATTACGAAACGATAAAGCGTGATTACGTTTCGTGGATGCCGAAACCCGACGCCAGGACGGTGCTGCAAAATCTGGCCATCGCGTTCGACCACGATAACGAGTCACACCCGCACAGCGCCCTTAAATACCGCTCGCCGCGCGAGTTTCGTCGGCAAGCAAATCCTCCAACCTAAGCGGGACCGGCTGTCCGGTTATGCGGGGGCAAGTCCAAATACGCCCATTGCGCCCACGCCCCCCATGTCCCAGCCCGTGAGCCGGACCGTATCCGCGAGCGTGACGAAACCGTTCGGCACGGGCGGCACGCCATCCACTTCGTAGCCGACCAGACGGTCCTTCGCGCCGAAGGTCTGCCCGTTGGCGAGACCGGTGCCCGCGAAGACCCAATGGTTCGCCTGACGCACCGTGAAGCCGATCGCTTCGCGCTCGCGCTTGATCCATCCGCCGCGCAGGCGCTTCCATACGCCGTACTTGCCGCCGCCATAACCAAGCTCAGGCCGATGAGCCTGGACTCGTCATGGCCGGGCCACTTCTCGCCGAGGCGGTTCATCACCGCGTAGTCGCCGTCGATGGGCGCATCGCCGAAGTCGATCGGACGGAAGCACGTATTGCCGCTGAAGATCGCGAGATTGCCGCCTTGCGCGATGAACTTCGCGGCGCGCTCGCGCATCTCCGTCGACCAGTACTCGTGATGCCCGACGCTCAGCATGCAGCGATAGTTCTCGAGCCTGAGGTCCGTGCCGCAATGCAGATCGTGATCGGTATAGAAGTCGCATGCGATGCCTTCCGCGCGCAGCCAGCGGATGAACTTCGAATCCCAGTGCGTGAACTGCTGGCGCGGCGAGCGCGGATCATAGGGATCGGTCGGCTCGCCGAGTTGCGCGCCGAGACCGCCGCCCGAACGCAAGAGGCTCACTTTCGTCTGCGGCTGCGTGCGATGAATCGGGTCGCCGTAATAACAGCCACCGCCCATCGAGTTGTACGCGTGATAGGTGTTGATCGGCACGATGTACGCGATGTCCGCGGACGGCGTGCGCGGCCGCGCGACGACGAGCGCCATGCTGTCCGAGTCGGGCGGTCCCGCGAAGATCGGCTTGTGCGCGGCGGCGCAGCGTCCGAGCTCCGTGTGCGCGCCGACTTCATACGCAATCGCGACATAGGCGCCTGTTTCGAGCGTTTCCGCATTCGGCTTGAGCGTGATGGTCGGCCAGCCCCAGTCTTCGTCGTGACGCACGGGCCCGACGCGCCCCGGCGACTGAAAGACGTACTTGCCGTTTTTCAGCTCGGCCTGTACGACGCCGCCCGGTTGCACGGCGATGCCGCCCATGCTCGTCAGCGTCTCGTCATTGCCCTGATGGTAGATCGCGATGGAAAAACGGGACCCCGGCTGTACCGCGAGCTCGAACGACTCGCCGGCGGTGAAGCCGGGCCTCTTCGGATAGATCTGCATGCTGAACGCGCCTCGTGACTTTTTTTATCATCGTTGACTGCCTGCGGACGGCCGGCCGCGCAGATTTCCTGGAGGAACTGCACGCGGCGGCGCCGCGGGCGGACGCAGCTCGAGGCCGAGCGCGCTTGACCATGCGCTTGGCCTGGAACCAGCGGCGATCGGCGACGATCTTCCTGTGAAAGCGCAGCTCCTTGGGCGTATCGGTGCGATTCGCGGCGAAGATGCGATAGTGCGCCGCGGTGGCCTCGACCGTCCTGATCGATTCCGGGAACGCACGCGCATCCACGCGCGCCGCCTGGTGACATGCATACGAGAAGACCTTGTGGAACATCGCGAGCCAGAAGGGATCCAGCGCGCCTCCGTTGCAACGCTCCAAGGTTTCTTCCGCACAGGTCGCGAGCGACATGACCGTGAACGGCGTTGCCTTGGTGGTAATGCTACCTGCGCGACGGCGATAGAAGTAAAGATTGTCGGCGAGACGGAAGAGCGACTGCGCGCGCATAGACGAGCGGGATCGCCGCGGCGTCCTCGTAGACGCGCCCCGCCGGAAACTCGATGCCGTCCCAGAGCGCGCGCGCTTGTACACGCGCGCGGCCGGAAACACCTGATACACGCGCGCGAAGTCGAGCAATGCGGCGAGATCGCAGGGGCGTGCGCCGACGGTCGCGGGATCGATCAGCTTGACCGTGTCGATCATCTTGCCCGCCGAGCTGATGATGCCGACGTTGAACTCGATGATATCCGCGACCTTTGCGTCGAGCAGCGGCATGATCTTCGCGGTGAAGTTCGTCGACCAGACATCGTCCGAATCGAGAAAGCCGATGTACGGCGACGTCGCTTCTGTGATCGCGCGATTGCGCGCGGCCGATACGCCACGATTCTCCTGATGGATCACGCGGATGTTGCGGCCGAGTTCGGTACGTTGTACTTCGAGGATGCGTTCGAGCGTGTGGTCGGTCGATCCGTCGTCGATGACGATGAGCTCGATCTCCTCCGAGTGCGGTTGCGATAGAGCGGACTCCAGGGACGCGGCGATGAAATGCTCCACGTTGTACGCGGGAATGATCACCGAGAGCAAAGTCCTGGGAGGGCCGTTGTGGACGCGTGTCATAGGGCTCGTGTCACCGGTTAGAGTTTGAATTGAAGGCCACCGTGGCAGAGGCCGGTTCATATGTGCCGGCTGCGCAATGCGTCAATCTTCAGGTGGAATGTTATAGGTAGTTGTAAGCCGAGAATGTTCGGCTACGCACGCAATGAAAATCCCGGATAGTGTTGCCTTGATTTTTGCGAGCGAAAACGCATAAATGATGGCAAGAGAAAAATCAAATCGTTCCTTGACTTTTCTTTGAGAATGCTGATTGCGCGGATAAGCACGCGGGCCTGCACGCACATCGGCCTCCAGCAAGCGTGCCAGCAAGCGCGATTCCCGCCCGATCGATCTTGGCGCCCATGCCGAGAGAAAAAGAAGAATCCGCGACAAAATGCCGCCGTGTACCGGATGTTTAAAACGGCATTAAAAGCAAGGTCGTATTTTCTTTAGGCGCGTATATGCGGCATGCAAATCGCGCGGATTTTAAAAAGGGTTAAAACGCCTTCCTTGCTGCATTCGGGATGGGGAACCGGCGGGCGCGCACGCCGATTGCTCTGCAAGCCGTGCCGCGGAAAGGCGGCCACGGTCGCGGCGTGCGTCATGGGCGCTCACATATAATGGCTCGAGAGCCAGTCCGCGCGGCGCATTCGTCAGTGCAGACATGCGGTGCGGCCGTGAAGCGCTTAGCATTTCCGCGACATCAACCGCAACACCGATACACGCAAGGACCCTAACCGTGACAACGTCTTTTTCCAGTACGGTCGAGCCCGGAGGCGCGAGGACCTTCGACGCGGCCGTCGCAGGAAACGACGGCGTGCTGGTGCTCGACGCCGCGCAGCGCTGCCTTTCGGCCGACGCCGTCTTTGCCCATCTTTTAGAACTCGATCCCGCCGCGCTGAATGGCCGCGCGCTCGCCGACACCCCATTACCCCGTCCACTCGCCGCCGTGCTCGGCGAGGCCGCCGATGCCGCGCTCGCGGGCAAAGGCACACGCCGCGCGCAAGTGTTGATCGGCGACGACGGTACGACGCGCGCCTTCGCGATCATCGCGCTGCCGGGGCCGGACTACGTGACGCTGGTCGTCTCGCCGTCGGCGGGCGCGGGCGCCTCGGACCAGCAAGGCGATGCCGCCGACCGGGTCGCGCATCTGCGTGCGGAGGCCGCGCTGTTCATGCGCGATCACGTGCTGTCGATCGTGTCGCACGACCTGCGCGGCCCGCTCAATGCGATTCACAGCTGGGGCTACGTGCTCGAGCGCAAGGTGGACGCAAACGATTCCGCCGCGCAGCGCGCGCTCGCGGGCATCCGTTCGGGCGTCGAGCAGCAGGTGAAGCTGATCGAGCAATCCGTCGACACGACGCGGGCCGAGACCAAGGCGCTGTCGGTCGCGCTCGCGCCGGTCGCTTTGCGTCTGCTGCTGGAGAAGAGCGCGGCGCTTGCGCGCGCGAGCGTGGCGAATGCGCGGGGCGTGACGATCGAGCTCGACTCGATGCTGGCGGAAGAGCAGGTCGAAGGTGACGCGGAGCGCCTGCTGCAGGCGCTCTGGCTCATGCTGGCGTTTGCCGCCGAAGCGAGCGCGGGCGGCGCGACGGTGCGCACGTCGAGCAACATCGAGGGCAGCATGTGGCGCACCGACGTGCGTTTCACGGCGTCCGCGCAGGCGCTCAACGATACCGCGTCGCCGCACGTGCTCGAAGCGTTCGCGCGCCGTCAGGCGCTGGAGTCGCACGAGGGCGGGCGCATCGCGTGGGGCCTCGCGCTGTGCAAGCGCGTGTCGGAGGCGCACGGTGGCGCGTTCGAGCACACCGATATCGCGGACGGCGCCGAGGTCACGGTGTCGATGCGCGTTCCGATTGCGGGGATGTGAATTGACTTTCGATTGCCTGTCGCCCATATACTGACGCTTTCCACTTTCGAAGAGAGTTGCTTTGGCTCAGGTCGTCGCGCTGATCGGCGCATTGTTGCTCGTCGCGTTGAATGGTTTTTTCGTCGCGGCGGAGTTCGGGTTCGTCAAGTTGTGGCCCACGCGCGTCAAGGCGATGGCGCGCACCAACGGCCTGCCGGGCCGTCTGCTCGCGAAGGTGCACGGGCAGCTCGATGCCTATCTTTCCGCATGCCAGCTCGGCATCACGCTGGCTTCGCTCGGTCTTGGCTGGATCGGCGAACCGGCGTTCGCGACACTCCTGCATCCGCTCTTCTCGCTGCTCGGCGTCGAGTCGGAGAAGCTAATCGAGTCGATCTCCCTTTTCTTCGCGTTCTCGGTCATTTCGTTTCTGCATATCGTGGTCGGCGAGCTGGCGCCGAAATCGTGGGCCATCCGCCGCGCGGAGCAGGTCGGCCTGTGGCTTGCGACGCCGCTGTACGGTTTCTACTGGGTGATGTATCCGTTCATCTGGATGCTGAACACGAGCGCGAATACTCGACTGATGAGCTCAAGCTGATCCTGCGCGGCCGGCGTCACGGCAGCGCATCGTCGTACAACGCGGACGAGTGGAACACGATCGCCCACTCGCTCGATTTCAGCCGCATGACGGTGTCGGATTTGATACGTCCGGCACATGAGCTGGTCGGCCTGCGCAACGACCTGCCGATGCGCGAGAACCTTGCCGTGATTGCGCGGCATCGTTTTTCGCGCTATCCGCTGTTTGCCGATGCGTCCGGCGAGCGCGTGATCGGCATGATCCATCTGAAGGACTTGCTGCTTGCGGGCGATGGCGGCGGACGCGGCTTCAACTTCAGTTTCTCGAAGGAGGCCGGGAAGGTCGAGCTATCGCGTCATGTGCGACCGGTGCAGTATGTGGCGCCGAATCTGTCTGCGCTCGAACTTTTCCGGCGCTTTCGCAAGGGCGCGCCTCATCTTGCGATCGTCGGGCGCAAGGGGGCGAAGCCGATCGGCTTCATTACGCTCGATAATCTGCTCGGCGCGCTGGTGGGGCAGATCCACGATGAATTCCGTCAGGGCGACGCCGACTGGTCGCGCATGGACGATGGCACGTTGATGGGCAAGGGCAGCTTGCCGGTAGGTGTCGCTGGAGCGGGCGTTGGGCATCGATATCGACGAAGGACGCGCCGAGTCGGTCGGGGGACTCGTCATCAATGCACTCGGGGATTTGCCCACCGAGGGGCAACGGGTCGAGTTCGATCGGTTCGATATCGTCGTCAAGAAGATGAAAGGGCCGTGGATTGTTTTGGTGCGGGTCTACCCGAGGGAAGAGGCGCTTGAGGAAGCGCAATGACTTTTTTTCTCGTTTGCTTTTGGGTTTTTTTCGTGGAACTTGTTTTCTTATCGGTCTATTGGCGTTGCCCCTGTGCGGGGCGGCAGTCACTTTCTTTGCTGCTGCAAAGAAAGTGACCAAAGAAAGCAGCTTCTCATCCGCCCGCGGTCACACACAGTTTGGCCACTTTTCTCCTCCTTCGTGGGCTCAGTAGCGAGTGCCCTCATAAGGCCATACCCGACCTGGCACGCGCACGGTCTGACGAGCTATCCCGTTTAGCGCGCTGGTTCAGCGCCAAACAGTTCCGGCACTGCGCTACGCGCTGCCGTCCGGTATGCAAGGGAAACCGCCGTTCGGCAAAAGCAGTGAGATGGAGACGTTAGTAAAGAAGTACGTGCAGACCCGATGTCCCCTTCGGCCGCGCAGCCGGCCGGTGCTCTTTCGTGCTGAACCAGCGTTCTTGGATGACTAGCTTGGCAGACCGTGCGCGAGCCAAGCCCCGTTAGTCCTTTGAGGGCGACACTTAGGGGCTGGGCCAATCCGAACCATGACGACGAGCCCGTCTGAAGCTCTCCGGGCCAAAAGCTGCTTTCTTTGCATCAGCAAAGAAAGTGACTGCCGCCCCGCACAGGGGCAGTGCTTAAGACCAATAAGAAAACAAGTTTCACGAAATCCCCAGCAAACGACAAATCCGCCCCCCGACCTAAACTTTTGGCACGCCTTCCTCAACCAGCAAACCCACCGGCATAACCCCCAACGCATCCCGCAGGAAAAGCCTCTCGCCTTCGGCCTTAGGCGCATTCGGACTCAACCAGTCAAACAACGCGCGCGAATGCAGCGCCTCCGGCAACACGATCGCCGTATCGCCCCAACGCCCGGGCTCGACGAGCGGCACATCACGATCCGTGTCCAGCAGCGGCCCCGCAAGCCGCGTCGCGATAACGATCGCAAACGCTCTTCCCGCATGCTGCGCATAGGCAATCACATGCCCCGCATGCTCGCCCTGCACTTCCAGCGGCACATATTCGCCCTGCGCGAACAACGATTCGCAATGCTTGCGCAAGGCTAGCGTGCGCCGCACGAGCGCGAGCTTTACGCGGCCATCGCGCCAGTTCGCCATCTGCTCCGAAGGTGGCCCCTTCTCCTCGATTTCCGCAAGCCACTTGCGCCGCAATTCATAATCGACCGGACGCCGGTTGTCCGGATCGACCAGACTGAAATCCCACAATTCCGTGCCCTGATAAAGATCCGGCACGCCCGGCGACGTCAGCCGCAAGAGCGTCTGCTGGAAGCTGTTGATCGCGCCGAGCGGCCCGATGCGCTCGACGAACTTCGAGAGCTCCTGCAGAAAGCCATTGCGCCGCTGCGGCGCGACGATATCGAACAGGAAGTCCCTGCACGCCTTCTCGTAAACCTCGTCGGGTGCAAACCAGCTCGTGCGCAGCTTCGCCTCGCGCAACGCCTTCAACTGCCATTGCGCCACGCGCTCCGCGAGCGCATGCACGCCCGCTTCGTCGTCAGGGGCCAGCATGAGCGGCCAGCATCCGACGAGCGTCTGGTAAAGCATTGATTCCGCCGCCGGGCCCGGCGCCCAGTCGCTGTTGTCGCTCGTCTCGGCCGATCCGCCGCTCGAACCGCGTCGCAACGGCGTGTTCAGCGTGGACCATTGCCTGAGCGTCGCGGCCCATTCGTCAGGAATCTCGCTCAATGCCGCGAGGCGCGCGCGCACGTCCTCGCCGCGCTTGTGATCGTGCGTCGCGGTGCAAAGCATCGCGTGCGGGAACGACTGGAACCGCTCGCGGTTGCCCGCATGAAATTCATCTACCGACAGAGCGAACTCGCCCGGATCCGCGCCGACCTCGTTGCGCGAAATGAGCCGCCCGTAGCGATAGCACGCGGTATCCTCGACCGCCTTGGCCGCCACCGGCGATGTCAGCTGCGAGAACAGCGTCTGCGCCGCGCGCCGCTGCGAACCGCTCGACGGCTGCGGGTTCTGGCTCGCCTGCGCCTGGCTGCGCTCGCGATTGCGCTCGGCGGCGCGATCCCGGCCGCGCTCGCTTCGATCGCTGCGCTGCTCGGTCTGCGGCGGCTCATCGGGCAGCTTGCCGCCGAGCCATTGTGCGACCTGATCCAGCACGACATGATCCGCGCGCGCGAGCACCGCACGCGCGGCTTCGAGCGCTTGCGAGAAGAAGCGCTCGTCCTCGGCGCTACGCACGCCGCTCACCGGATAGATGCGATACACCGGAAACTGCACGATCAGTTCCGCGACCACGCGCCGGATCGACGTGAACGTGAAGTCGCGCGTGGTCTGCGCGTCGCGGGCGATGCGATGCAGCGCCCGCGTGACGCGATCCAGTTCCGCCGACAGATTCTCCGCGAGAATCTTGCGACGCGCCGCGAGCGCTTCGTCGGCAAAGCGCTCGCTCTTGCCGGTGATTTCCGCCCACAACGCGGCAAGCGGCTCCGCACCTGCGGGATTGTGCAGCAGCGCGCCCACGTCGTTCATGAAGTCGTAGCCTGTCGTGCCGTCGACCTGCCAGTCGCGGCGCAGCGGCTCACCGCGCGCGAGGATCTTCTCGACGACGAAGTACGTGTGCCTGCCGTGCCGCAACGCCTCGGGCCGCTCCGTCGAAAGCTCCTCCAGCCGCGTGCGCAGGCGCTGGCAATACTCGCGCGGTTCGGCGAGTCCGTCGACGTGGTCGACGCGCACGCCGTCGATCAAACCCTCGGTGAAGAGCCTGAAGATGAGCGCATGCGATACCTCGAACACTTCGGGCCGCTCGACGCGCACGCCGCCGAGCGTGCTCACGTCGAAGAAGCGCCGCCAGTTCACTTCGTCCGTGGCGGTGCGCCACCACGCGAGCCGGTAATGCTGCCGCTCCAGCAGGCGATGCAGGCGATCGCGGCCCGACGGCGCATCGGGCGAATGCGCGGCCAGGATCGCCTCGACCGCAGCCTGCTCGCCCTCTGTCTGCGCGATGGTCACGAGCGCCGTGCGCGCATCGGCGGCGCGCGGCTGATCGTCGGGCTGCGTCGTCAGGCCCGCGAAGCGCTGGGCCAGTTCGGGCGCTTCCTGGAACACGGAAGGATAGTCGACGGGACAGACCGGAAACACATGCCCGTAATACTCGATGACGAAGCGTCCCTCGTCCGCGCGATACGCGAGCCTGATCTTCCCGTCCTGCAACTCGCCGCCGTAGGGGGCGCCGAGAAACGGTGCGAGCACCTTGCCGCGCAACGCGGGATCGGGCGAATGCCAGTCGACGTCAAAGTAGCGCGCATGCGCGGCGTGGCGTCCCCATTCGAGGATGTCCTGCCACCATGCGTTTTCCGATCCGCCCACGCCCATGTGGTTCGGCACGATGTCGACGATGAGGCCCATCTCGTGCGCGCGCAGCTTCTCGACGAAGCGGCGCAGGCCGTCCTCGCCGCCCAGCTCGGGATCGACCTTCGTGTAGTCCACGACGTCATAGCCGTGCGTGGAGCCGGTGGTCGCGGTGGTGATCGGCGACACGTACGCATGGCTCACGCCGAGCAACGAGAAGTAGTCCACGAGCGCGGCGGCGTTGTCGAAGGTGAAGCCCTTGTGAAGCTGGAGCCTGAGCGTGGAACGCGGTACGGTCATGGCGATTCTGTCGGTTTCGATGTGTGTTCGTTCGGTTGCGCGGAGCGCTTGCGCGCGGCATCGACCGCGAGCAGGCGGTCGGAGAACGCATCGTCGAGGAACAGTTCCTCCACGGGCCTGGCCATGCGCCGCCGCCAGTTCGGATGCTCGTCGATCGAGCCGGGCAGGTTGGGCTGCTCGGCGAGGGCGAGCAGATCCTCGAGCGGATACGTGACGAGCGGCGCGGGCGTCGCGGCGACGAATGCCAGAGCCTCGTCGACGGGCGCGTTGTCGACGTCGGGTGCATCCACGTCGGCAGGCGCGAGGCCCGCGTCCTGGAAGGCCTGCCACAGATACCCGCGATCCGCGCCGCGCTCCTCGAGCACCATCTCGACGGCATCGCGGCCGTCGGTGCGCGCCATCGTCTGGCCGATCTTCGAGCGCCATAGGATGTCTTCGCCGCGCCACCAGCCGGTGACGGTCGGCAGATCGTGCGTCGTCGTCGTCGCGGTGACGCCGCTGTCCCATTCGCGCGGCGGCTTGAAGCCCGGGCCGTCCGCTTCGCGCTCGAACCACAGCACGCGTATGCCGAGCAAGCCATGCTCCTGCAAGCGCTCCGTGAAGCCGGGCGGCACGGTGCCGAGATCCTCGCCGATCACGATCGCGCGATGCCGCCACGATTCGAGCGCGATCAGCCGCAGCATGTCTTCGAGCGGATAGCGCAGATATGCGCCGTTCTTCGCGCTTTCGCCCTCGGGCACGAGCCAGAGGCGGCGCAGGCCGAGAATGTGATCGATGCGGATGCTGCCTGCCCGCGCGAACGCGCTACGCAGCATGTCGATGAACGCCGCGAAGCCCTGCGTGCGCATCGCGCGCAGCGAGAACGTCGTCAGGCCCCACGATTGCCCGGCCTGGTTGAAGAGATCGGGCGGTGTGCCGACCGAGACGCCCGTCAGCATCTCGTCGCGATACGACCAGGCATGACTGCCCGCGCTGTCGCACCCGACCGCCAGATCCGCGACGAGGCCGACCGCCATGCCCGCATCGCGCGCGGCGTGCTGCGCGTGCATGAGTCCCTTCGCGGCGAGCCATTGCGTGAAGAGAAAGAAGTCCACTTCACAGCGATTGGCTTTCGCGAACTCCGCCACCGCGTCGCTGCGCGGATCGCGCAACGCGTCGGGCCAGTTGCGCCAGTGGCCTTTGCCGTTCTGCGCGATCTGCGCCGTCTGCAGCGCTTCGAAGCACGCGTGATCCTCGAGCGGACGTCCGCCTTGCTCGACGAAAACGGCGAAGTCCCTCGCGAAGGGCGAATCGTGATCTTGCGAGAACGCGTCGAAGAGCGCCCGCAAGACCGCAAGCCGCGCCTTCGTCGCGCGCGGCCAGTCAATCAGCGTGAGACCCTCGAGCGCCGCGAGGTCGCCGGCGACGCCGGCCTTCTCGATCGCGGCACGCGCGGCGGGGGCGCCGAGCACGGCGGCGGGATCGACGTGCGCGATGTTGAGAAAGAGCCGCGACGACGGCGAGTAGGGGCTGAACTTGCCCGGCTCGGCGCTGAACATCGCGTGCATCGGGCTGATGGCGACCGCATGGCTACCGCGCTTCGCCGTCTGCGTGGCGAGCGACGCGAGCGCGGTGAAATCGCCGATGCCGCCGTCGCCGTTGCGCCTCAGGCCGTATACCTGCGCCGCGACGCCCCAGAGCGGTGGCGCGTGGGCGGCATCCTCGTGCAGCGTGCGCCACGCATCGTCGATCGTGTAACAGCGCGCGGGTGCGACGGCGAGCGTCGTGCGATGATCGTTGACGACGAGCGTGTGATAGCCCGGCTCGGCGATCGGCGAGAGCAGCGCGATCTCGCCCTTGGGCGAGGTGAAGCGCCCGTCGATCACCGCACCGCTTTCCAGCTCGATGCGATAGCGTGCGCCCGATTTTGCCGCCGACACTGGCAGCGCGATGCCGCGATCCACTTCGGCCGTGATGAGCGGCGGCAGCCTGCGTCCGCTCATTTCCGCATCGGCGGCGGCCATGCTCTGCTTGATCTGCGTGGCATTCCCGCACGCCAGGCCGAGCTTTTCGAGCAGGATGCGCAGCGTCGTTTCGGGCACGCGCTGCATCTTCTTGTGCGCGTCCTGCCATTCGATCTCGAAGCCGGCGCGTGCCGCGAGCGCTTCGATGCTGCTCATCGGGCGCGCGTCGCGGGCATCGGGCGTTTTGGTGGCGGCGCTCACGAGTTCTTTCCTTCGGCGGATGCCGGTTCGAAGCGGCGCGCATCATGCGCGATCGCATATTCGTTCACCTCGCCGGTGAGCCATGCGAGGAACGTGCGGCCGCTGAGCTCGCCGTCGCGCGCGCGATCCTGCGCGCGCGACGGCGTCTCGAAGATGATCTTGCCCGACGGCTGCTCATTGAGCGCGATGCCCGTCTCGTCGAGATTCAGCGCGACGGCAAGCGTCTCGCCGTCGCCGAGCCTCCAGCGCGCGACGAGCGCCTTTTCGCCGAGGACCTCGGCGCCGAGCGATTTCGCGCCCTTCAGGCGCGGCGTGATGAGCTTCGCGCGCACGGTCAGCGCCGAGCGATAGAAATGCAGCCAGTCGAGACGATCCTGCTCGTCCTGCTTGTCCGGGGCGCCGGGCGAGGACATCTCGAAGGTCTTCCTGTCGTTCGGATCGGGAATCCGCGCGCGGCGCGTTTCGTCGCTGAACGCAGAGAATTTCGCGAACTCGCGGCGGCGGCCTTCGCGCACAGCGTCGGCCAGCTGATCGTGATAGTCGGTGAAGAAGAGGAACGGCTGTTTCGACCCGTACTGCTCTTCCATGAAAAGCAGCGGAATCTGCGGCGAAAGCAGCAGGAGACCCGTCGCGGCGAAGAGCGATTCGTCGTCGGTCAGGGAACGCAGGCGATCACCCATCGCGCGGTTGCCGATCTGATCGTGGTTCTGCAGGAACATCACGAAGCGCGTCGGCGGCAGATGCGCGCTCTTTTCGCCGCGCGGCTTGCTGTCGTGAATCGGTGACGGATCGCCCTGATACGCGAAGCCTTCGCCGAGCACGCGCGCGAGCTTCTCCACGGGCTTGTCGCAATACGCGCCGTAGTAGCTTTCGTTTTCGCCGGTGAGGAGTACGTGCAGCGTGTTGTGCGCGTCGTCGTTCCATTGCGCGTCGAAATGCGCTTCCAGCAGATTCGCCGTGTTGTGCTCGTTCTCCAGCACGAGGTGCACGTGACGGCTCGCCTCGACCGAACTGCGCACGCGTTGCGAAAGCTCGCGCAGCCATTCGTCGTCGATCGCATGCACCGCGTCGAAGCGCAGGCCATCGAAACGATATTCGTTGAGCCAATACAGGGCATTGTCGAAGAAGAAGTCGCGCACTTGCGGACGCTCGAAATCGATCGCCGGGCCCCACGGCGTGTTCACGCCCTCGCGAAAGAAAGGCTTGGCGTACGCATGCAGATAGTTGCCGTCCGGGCCGAAGTGGTTGTAGACCACGTCGAGAAACACCATCAGGCCGAGGCCGTGCGCGGTATCGACGAGCTTCTTCAGCTCGTCGGGGCGGCCGTACGACGAGTTGGGCGCATAGGGCAGGACGCCGTCGTAGCCCCAGTTGCGCGTGCCGGAGAAATCGTTGAGCGGCATCAGCTCGATGGCCGTCACGCCGAGTTGCGCGAGCTCGGGCAGGCGGGCGGTGACGCCGGCATAGCCGCCCATCGCACCGACGTGCAGCTCGTAGAGCACGGTTTCCTCCCACGGCCTGCCGTGCCAGTTCGTGTGCGTCCAGCGATAGGCGCGCGGATCGATCACTTCGCTCGGGCCATGCACGTCCTGCGGCTGAAAGCGCGAGGCCGGATCGGGCACCGCGAGATCCTGGTCGAGCCGATAGCGATACAGCGTGCCCGCGCCGCCGTCGGCTTCGGCTTCGAACCAGCCGTCGCCGGTCGCCTGCATGTCGATCAGCTCGAGCGCGCTGCCCGCGCGCTCGAGCTCCACCTGCACGGACTTGCACGACGACGCCCAGAAACGAAAGCGCGTGCGCGGATTCTCGTGCACGGCGCCCGTGAGATGCGCGCCGAAAGGAAGGCAATACGCATGATGATGCTCGTGCGGATCGATCGGACGTTCGGACATGATTTCCTGCCTGTTTTGCTGCTGTTTCGGCGAATTTCCGCAGATATGCCGGGAGCGTGCGCGTCAGTGCGGCGAGTCGGTTTCCGGCAGCCGATGCGAGGGCATGGTGCCGAGGTCGGGCGGCAGCGCCGTCAGAAGACGCGGCCCCTGATGCGCGCCCGCCATCCAGACCACCTGCCAGTCGGCGTCGCCGGCGGGTTCGGCGAGCAGCACGACGACGCTGTGCGCGGCCACTTCCAGCTCGCTGCCGACGAGCGGCCGCGTGACCGAGTCGGGCTCCACGCTATCGAGGAGCACATTCCATTCCAAGTGCGGCGCTGGGGGCACGAACGACAGCGGTTGTGACGATCCGTTGAACATTATGAGCAGCACGTCGATTTCGCCGTCGATGCCGGGGCCGGCCCAGTCGTCGCGCATCATCGATGCGCCGCGCACATGCGTTTCGTAGACGATCGTCTCGCCCCAGGGCGTATCGGGTTGCACGTCGCGGGACCAGTCGAAGGCGTCGTCGGTGACGATGCACTTGGGCATGGCGGGCGCCGAATCGCGGCGGTCCATTGACATGTCGAGTCGGTTCGAATGCACGCGATAGCCGAAGAGCGCATCGGACCAGCGCCAGGGGCCGACGAGCTTCTTCGCGTAGGGGTCGAGCAGCAGCTTGTGGGAATTGAAGCGATGTCCCTGTTGCGGCTGATACGGGCCATGCGCGCGAAAGCCGTAAACGGTGCCCGGATGCGCGCCGGGCAGATAGCCGTGCCACACCTCGTCGGTGCATTCGGGCAGATCGAAGCGCATCAGTTCCTTCCGGCCGGTGCTGTCGAAGAGACAGAGTTCGATGCGGTGCGCGTTCGATGAAAACACTGCAAAGTTGACGCCAAGACCGTCCCAGTTAGCTCCGAGCGGGTAGGGTGCGCCCGGGAGCAACTTGTCGGGAAGTGCATTTGCCATGTGCCCCGTCCTCTTTTTTTGCCTTTTTCCGTTCGGCGGTGGATTAAGTTTATACCTTTGTTTCGTTGTGGTTTTGGGTTATGTGGTTTGGGTTTCTTTTTTTGGCCCTGTTGGGCCGGGGTGAGGTTGGTTTGTCTGTTCGGTAGCGCGCTTTGTTTGTTTCCTTGTTTTGGGCTTTTGGGCCGTCCCCCGCAAAAGCCGGACATGCGGTGACGCTTAAATTATTTTGAGGTAGTCTTCTGCCTATGTTTAAGCCTAGTCATAACGTGGAACCTCTAGAAGTTCTGACCCAGCCGGAGCAGCGCCGCCGGCGTTCGGTTAAAGAGAAACTAGCGATAGTTCGCGAGACTTTCGAGCCCGGTACAACGGTCTCTGGCGTCGCTCGCCGACATCAAGTGAATGCCAACCAAGTCTTCGGCTGGCGCAAGCTCTATCAGGACGGGAGCCTATAAGTCCTGGGGGTGTCGCGCTCGAATCTCGCAGTCAAGTCGAAGCGGCCGGCTGACTGGGTCGACCGGCGCAAGATGCCCGTGCTCGACGACACGGCGCTTGTCGCCGAACTTCATGAGTTGTTAGGCGACGCGCCGACGTATGGATACCGAGGTGCTTGGGCGTTGCTGAGGCGAAGCCGGGACATGCTGGCTCAACCGCGAGTAAATGCAAAGCGCGTGTATCGCGTGATGCGTCGCCACGGCCTGCTGCTTGAACATCGCCCTCGGCACGCCTCGTCTACGCGTCGGCATGACGGCAAGGTCGCGGTGGATAGCAGCAACATGCGCTGGTGCTCGGATGGCTTCGAATTCCGCTGCGATGCCGGTGTCCCATTGCGTGTCGTCTTCGCACTCGACTGTTGCGACCGCGAAGCCATGAGTTGGGCCGCGAGCACAGGCGGTTACACTGGCGATATGGTGCGTGACGTCATGCTTCAAGCCGTCGAGAACCGCTTCACCGGCGCGTTGAAGGCCGACAGGGAAGTCGAGTGGTTAAGCGGCGATGGTTCCTGCTACATTGCCGATGACACATTGAAGTTCTCTCGAAAAATCGGACTGAAGCCAGTAACGACACCCGTCAGAAGTCCGCAAAGCAACGGGATGGCCGAGAGCTTCGTTAAAACGATAAAGCGTGATTACGAAACGATAAAGCGTGATTACGTTTCGTGGATGCCGAAACCCGACGCCAGGACGGCGCTGCAAAATCTGGCCATCGCGTTCGACCACGATAACGAGTCACACCCGCATAGCGCCCTTAAATACCGCTCGCCGCGCGAGTTTCGTCGGCAAGCAAATCCTCCAACCTAAGCGGGACCGGCTGTCCGGTTATGCGGGAGCAAGTCCACTGCCGCCCCGCACAGGGGCAGTGCTTATAGACCAATAAGAAAACAAGTTTCACGAAAGAAAAAAGCCCCCATCAAGCAAACCAAAAACCCCCCTTCAATCCACCCGCAACACAATAGTAGCCAACGGAGGCAAGGTCAAAGCCGCCGACTGCCCCCGCCCATGGCTCGGATAGTCATCCGTATGAATAACCCCTCCATTCCCCATATTCGAGCCACTATAAACCGACGCATCGGAATTAAATATTTCGCTCCACCTCCCGCGACGCGGGAACCCGATCCGGTATGCAAGCCGCGGCACCGGCGTCATATTGCACACCACCACCAGATCGCGCCCCTCCGCATCCGTGCGTCGATACGCATACACGCTGTTCATATTGTCGTCACCCACGATCCACTCGAAGCCCCGCGAATCGCTATCCAGCTTGTGCAACGCAGGCTCGCTCGCATACAGCAGATTCAAGTCGCGCACGAGCCTCTGCAAGCCGCCATGCAACGAGTCATCCAGCAGATGCCAGTGCAGCGATTCATCGTGATTGAACTCGGCGAACTGCCCGAACTCGCCACCCATGAACAACAGCTTCTTGCCCGGATGCGTCCACATGAAACCGAAATAGGCGCGCAGGTTGGCGAACTTCTGCCACCTGTCACCCGGCATCTTGCCGATCAGCGAGCCCTTGCCATAAACGACCTCATCGTGCGACAGCGGCAGCACGAAGCGCTCGGAATACGCATAGACCATCCCGAACGTATAGAGATGATGGTGGTACTGGCGGTAGACCGGATCCTCCTGCATGTAGTGCAGCGTGTCGTGCATCCAGCCCATGTTCCACTTGAAATCGAAACCCAGCCCGCCGCTTTCCACACTCGCCGTCACACCTGGCCACGCCGTCGATTCCTCCGCCACGGTGATCGCGCCCGGAATCTGCCGTACCTCCTGATTCAGCCGCTTCAGAAACGCAATCGATTCGAGATTCTCCCGCCCGCCATAGATGTTCGGCACCCACTCGCCCGCCTTGCGCGAATAGTCGCGATAAAGCATCGATGCCACCGCGTCCACGCGCAGACCGTCGACGTGATAGCGCTTCAGCCACGCAAGGCCCGATGCGATCAGGAACGCGCTCACCTCGTTGCGGCCGAGGTTGTAGATCATCGTGTTCCAGTCCTGGTGATAGCCCTCGCGCGGGTCCGCATGCTCGTAGAGCGGCGTGCCGTCGAATTGCACCAGGCCGTGCGAGTCGTTCGGAAAATGCGCGGGCACCCAGTCGATGATCACGCCCAGCCCCGCTTCGTGCGCACGGTTCACGAACTCCGCGAACTGCTCGGGCGTGCCGAAGCGGGCGGACGGCGCGAATTGGCCGAGCGGCTGATAACCCCACGAGCCGCCGAATGGATGTTCGGCAATCGGCATGAATTCGAGGTGCGTGAAGCCCATGCCCTTCGCATACGGAATCAGGCACTCCGCCAACTCGTGCCAGTTCATGCCGCGATTGCCTTCCTCCGGCACGTGCAGCCACGATTCGGCATGCACCTCGTAGATCGCGATCGGCGATTGCGGCGTCTGCCTGCCGCCGCGCGTGGCCATCCATTCGGCATCGGTCCACGCGTAATGATCGATCACATCAGCGTCCGCCACCACCGATGCCGTCGACGGCGGCTTCTCGCTCTGCATCGCACAGGGATCGGCCTTGAGCGGCAGCGTGTGGCCGTCGCGCGTGACGATCTTGTACTTGTAGCGCGTGCCCGCGCCGATGCCGGGCACGAACAGCTCCCACACGCCCGCGTTGTGACGCAGGCGCATCGGATGACGACGTCCATCCCACGTGTTGAAATCGCCGACCACCGACACGCGCCGCGCATTCGGCGCCCATACCGCGAAGCGCACGCCCGCGACGTCGCCATGCCTGACCGGCCGCGAGCCGAGGCATTCGAGCACTGCGTAAGGATCGGCATGCGAGAGGCACGTGAGCCACTCGTCGGAGAGCACGGGCCCGAACGAATACGTGTCGTGCGTCTCCTGCGGCGTGCCGTGCCAGTCGATCCGCAGCCGATACGTCGCCGGTCTCTCGACGAAGCCCGCGTAAAGCCCCGCGTCGTGAATGTGCGCGAGCGAGGCGAGATGCTCGCCGCTCGCCGCATCGACGACGCTCGCCGCCGTCGCGCCCGGCAGGAACGCGCGCACGACATGCCCGAGATCGGTCTGATGCAGGCCTAGCATCGAGAACGGATCGGGATGCCGTGCCTCGACGAGTGCGTCGATATCGAGCGGATTGAGGCCGTGCGCCGGATTCCTGGTATCCGCCGGACCGCTACGAGTGTTCATGATGAGTTCCATCCGGATTGTCCTTGGTTGCTCCGAACACGGGCCGCGTGCCCGGGGCGGGCGGCTCGCCCATGTTTCCCAGCAAGCGGCTCGCGAGCGACGCGAGACCCCGCAACGGAAGGCCGATCCAGGTCGGCCGGTTCGCTGCTTCGTAGCGGATTTCGTAAGCGGCCTTTTCGATCAGGAAAAGATCGAGCAACGGCTGAAACACGTCCTCGGCCGCGATCGTTTCGGGCGACGATGCGATCGCCTCCGCATACTCCCGCAAGAAACTCTCCTCGGCGAACGTGCGCAGCCGCTCGAAGAGCGCGCGCTTGCGATCCGCGGTCTGCGCGGGCGCGTTTTCCGTCGTCGATTGCGCCGCCGCGCTCGCATACGACAGCGAGCGCAGCAGCCCCGCGACATCGCGCAGCGGGCTCGTCTTTCTGCGACGTTCGTCGAGCGCGCGGGCAGGCTCGCCTTCGAAGTCGATGAGATACGCATCGCCCTGCGCCATCAGCACCTGGCCCAGGTGGAAGTCGCCGTGGATGCGGATGCACAGCGCGTCGGCATCGGGCGCGACGAGTTTCTTCACCGCGTCGACGAGCCGGTCGCGGCGGTCGAGCAGGCTCTGGGCGAGGAAGCGGTCGTGCTCGCTGAATTCGTCGATCTTCTGCGCGATGATGTCGAGCGCGGAGTCGAGCAGCTTCAGCGTGCCGTCGATCCAGCCTTTCACGTCCTCGGGCGTGGCGCGCTGCGGCGAGAAGGCTTCGTCGTCGGTCGGGCTCGCGAGTGCGACATGCAGTTCGCCCAGCCGCTTGCCGATGACGCCCGCGATGCTGCCGTAGCCCATGAAGCCTTCGGTCTGGGCATCGCGCTCCGGCGTGTGCTCTTCGGATTCCACCGCGACGGCGAGCTCGTCCACGGTGCGGCGCAGATAGTCGAGCGCGTAATTCCACGCATCGCCCTGATTGTCGATGAAGCCCTGCAGGATGACGAGCGTATGCGGCACGCCTTGCGGATCCACACGCACGACCTCGCCGTACAGCGGGCCGGTGTTCGCGTAGCCGAGCTTCGTCAGATAGCGGCTCATTTCCGCTTCCGGATGAACGCCGCCCACGACGCGCCTCACGAGCTTCAGCACGATCTTGTCCGCGATCACGAGCGAGCTGTTGCTCTGCTCAGCCGCCAGCCAGCGGATCTCGGGCGGATCCGCCGGATAGAAATTGAGCTCGTCGAGCCGCTCGGTCGGAAGGAAGCGGATCTCGCTCTTCTGCACGGTCGGCACGACGGCGCGCTCCTTCAGCTTGCGCAGCACGCCATACGTGAATTGCGGCACCGAGAACGCATCGGTCAGATGCCCGATGTTGCGATTGCGCCGCACGTGAGCCAATGCGAGCTGCATATAGAGCGACGAGGTGGTTTCCGTGCCCCAGGCAATCGACAGCGGCAGCACGTAGCGCTCGCAGTGGTCGCCTACGTCGGCCTCTATTTCGGTGAACGCGAAGCCCGCGCCTTCGATGGTCGTGAGCGCGGCCAGGCGCACCGCATGCAGTTTCTGATCCTTCGATGCGAACCAGCGGCGCTTGCTCAGGTAGTTCGGCAGCACTTCCGATTCGAGCAGACGCACGTTCTCCGGCGTGGGGCCGGTCTGGCCCGCGCGGATCACCATCGTGACGAATTCGGGCAGTTGCTCGGACGGCGCCTGCGCCCACGAAGGCCGCATGTTGCCCGGGCAAAGCTGGAACAACAGAAAGCCGTAGGGCGGGAACGTCAGCAGATAGGTGAGCTTGCCGATGGGCGGGAACGGGGAATCGGCGGTCATTTCGAGCGGCACCGAGCCCTCGAATTCCGACAGGTCGAGCTCCACGGCCTGCGGCGCGCGCGAAAGATTCGCCACGCACAGAATCGGCGGCTCGCCTTCGAGCTCGCGCACATAGGCGAGGATCTTGCGATTCGCGGGGCGCAGAAAACGGATGGTGCCGCGCCCGAAGGCATGCTTCGAACGGCGCACCGCGAGCATCTTGCGGGTCCAGTTCAGGAGCGAATGCGGATCGCGGCTCTGCGATTCGACGTTGACGGCGTCGTAACCGTAAAGCGAGCCCATCACCGGCGGCAACACGAGTTGCTCCGGATCGGCGCGCGAGAAGCCGCCGTTGCGGTCCGACGACCATTGCATCGGCGTGCGCACGCCGTCGCGGTCGCCGAGGTGGATGTTGTCGCCCATGCCGAGCTCGTCGCCGTAATAGATGACGGGCGTGCCCGGCATCGAGAAGAGCAGCGAGTTGATGAGCTCGATGCGCCGGCGGTCGCGCTCCATCAGCGGCGCGAGACGCCGGCGAATGCCGAGGTTCAGGCGCGAGCGGCGATCGCTCGCATACGTGTTCCACAAGTAGTCGCGCTCGGAGTCCGTGACCATCTCGAGCGTGAGCTCGTCGTGGTTGCGCAGGAAGATCGCCCATTGATTCGTCGTGCCGAGATCAGGCGTCTGCCGCATGATGTCGGTGATCGGAAAGCGGTCCTCGCTTGCGATCGACATGTAGATGCGCGGCATCAGCGGGAAGTGGAACGCCATGTGGCATTCGTCTTCGTCGCCGAAGTATTCCTTCACGTCTTCCGGCCACTGGTTCGCTTCCGCGAGCAGCATGCGGTTCGGATACTCCGCGTCGATGGTCGCGCGGATCTTCTTGAGTATCGCGTGCGTCTCGGGCAGGTTCTCGTTGTTGGTGCCTTCGCGCTCGACGAGGTAAGGCACCGCATCCAGCCGCAGGCCGTCGATGCCCATGTCGAGCCAGAAGCGCATCACGCCGAGCACTTCCCTGATCACGGCGGGATTGTCGAAGTTCAGGTCGGGCTGATGCGAATAGAAGCGGTGCCAGTAGCACTGGCCCGCGACCGGATCATGCGTCCAGTTCGACGGCTCCGTATCGATGAAGATGATGCGCGTCTCTTCGTACTTCTTGTCCGTGTCGGACCACACATAGTAGTTGCGATAATTCGAGCCCGGCTTCGCACGACGCGCCCGCTGGAACCACGGATGCTGGTCCGACGTGTGATTGATGACCAGTTCCGTGATCACGCGGATGCCGCGTGCGTGCGTCTCCTGAATGAAGCGCTTGACGTCCGCGATTGTGCCGTAGTCGGGATGCACGTTGCGGTAATCGGCGATGTCGTAGCCGTCGTCGCGGCGCGGCGACGGATAGAACGGCAAGAGCCAGATCGCATCGACGCCCAGCTCCGCGATGTAGTTGAGCTTTGCGAGCAGGCCGGGGAAATCGCCGATGCCGTCGTTGTTCGCATCGAAGAAAGACTTGATGTGAACCTGATAGATGATCGCGTCCTTGTACCAGAGCGGATCGTCGCTGAGAATCGACGCCTTCTTGTTGCGCTTCACCCTTGTATCCACGGTTTCGCTCCTCCAATGTCCGTAAGGACCCCACTGCCGCCCTTGTTATCGGTGTCCTCTCGTTCGCCGTCGATGATTCATCCTTCCTCGCCCGGCTGGGGCTTCGGCAAGCCCCATGTCGGCGAGATGCGCCAGATCGCGAACGGCAGCGAATGCGGATTGAGCCGCACGTGCTGGCGCCGTCCGCGCCATTCGAACCGCTCGCCCGTCACCTGATCCTCGACCGCGATCGCATCCCATTCGTGCACGCCCCAGCGTTCGAGCGTCTGCCACGGAAGCTCGACATCCGCGCCTTGCTCGTTGAACGGGTCGAGATTGATCGCGACGAGCACGACGTTGTCGCGCGAGGCGTTCGCCTTCTCGAAGAACAGGATGTGATCGTTATGCGCGGGCAGGAAGTTCACGCCGAGATGCGTCTGCAACGCCGGATTCGCCCGGCGGATGCGATTGAGCGCCGTGATCTCGGTCACGATGTTGCCGGGCCGGTACCAGTCCCACGCGCGCAGCTGATACTTCTCGGAATCGAGATATTCCTCGCTGTTGGGCAGCGCCGCCGACTCGCACAGCTCGAAGCCGCTGTACACGCCCCACAGGCCGGATAGCGTCGCGGCCAGCGCCGCGCGAATCACGAAGCCGGGACGCCCCGAGCTCTGCAGGAAGCGCGGATTGATGTCCGGCGTGTTCACGAAGAAGTTCGGCCGGAAGTATTCCTTCGCGTCGGTCTGCGTGAGATCGTGCATGTACTCGATGAAATCGCGCTTGCTCTCGCGCCACGTGAAGTACGTGTACGACTGCGAGAAGCCGAGCTTCGCGAGGCGATTCATCACGCGCGGGCGCGTGAACGCTTCGGAGAGGAAGATCACGTCGGGATGGCGCCCGCGCACGTCGCCGATCACCCATTCCCAGAACGGGAACGGCTTCGTATGCGGATTGTCGACTCGGAAGATGCGCACGCCCGCCTCGATCCAGTGCAGGAACACGTCGCGCAATGCGAGCCACAGGTCGGGCTTCGCGTCCTGCGCGTAGAAGTCCGGGTTCACGATGTCCTGATACTTCTTCGGCGGATTCTCCGCGTAACGCAGCGTGCCGTCGGGACGCCAGGCGAACCAGGTCGGATGTTCCCTGAGCCACGGGTGATCGGGCGAGCACTGCACCGCGAAGTCGAGCGCAATCTCGAGACCGTGTTCGTGCGCGGCTTCGAGCATGCGCTTGAAGTCGTCGAGGTTGCCGAGCTCCGGATGCAAGGCGTCGTGTCCGCCTTCCTTGCCGCCGATCGCATACGGGCTGCCGACGTCATCCGGCTGTGCCGTCAGCGTATTGTTTTTGCCCTTGCGATTCGCGACGCCGATCGGATGAATCGGCGGGAAATACAGCACGTCGAAGCCCATCTCGCGGATGCGCGGCAGCTTGCCGACCACATCGATGAAGGTGCCGTGACGGTTCTCGTCGTCGCTCATCGAGCGCGGGAAGATCTCGTACCAGCTTGCGAAACGCGCGGCGGCGCGCTCGGCATCGACGCGATAGACGACCGGATCGCGCGACAGGAACGACCGGTGCCTTGCCGCCGCAACGGCTTTTGTGGTCGCCGGCGCGAGTACGAGTTCGAACTTGCGCGCGTCGTCGGCTTTCGTGAACTCCTTGACGATCGCTTCGAGCGGCGCGCTGTCGACGGTTCTCACTTCCGCGAGAATCAGCGCGAACAGATGCCTCGCTTCCTCGACCTCCAGATCGACGGCTTGCCCGGCATTCAGCTTCTTCTGCATGTGATCGACGAGCGACGCGTAGTCGTCGCGCCATGCCGTCACGACGAACTCGTGACGGCCTACGCGCTCGAGCGGAATGCGCGTCGACCACAGATCGAGGCCAGCCGGCTGCACGGGCGTCATCGGCGCTTCGTGCCAGTCGGTTTCGTCGGCGGCGCGCCATTGCACGGCGGCGGCGATCTTGTCGTGGTCTTCCGCGAAGATCGCGGCCTGGATCTCCACCGCCTCGCCGACGATGCGCTTCGCCGGGAAGCGCCCGTGGTCCACCGAGGGCGTCACGCTCTCGATCGACACGCGCGGCGCCGCGACTGCCTCGGCGACCGCCTTCTTGTCGGCGGCCTTCGCGCCGCGCTTGACCTGCGGTTGCGCAAGCAGGATAAACGGCTCGGCTTCCGCGCGAAAGAGTCGCACTTCGCCCGCCTTCAGCATGAACGGCGCGATACGCTCGGCCTTGCCCAGTACATCGTCGATGTGGGCGAAGCGCGTGTAGTTGCCAGGCGCCGATTCGAGCACATGCAGCGTATCGACATGCACGGGCGCGACGAGATCGGGATTGATCACGACGAGCACCGCGTTCTCGCTGTGGCGCAGGTCGCCGCCATCGGCGCGAATGAGCGCGGCGTACGGCGTGCCGGCGCCCGTCAGCGAGCGCAGCTCGCCGACGCTCGAGAGCGTGGTGACGTTGCGCTGCAAGTCGTTCGCGCGCCTGATGCGCGCCGTCAGATCGATACGCTTCTCGTTCTTCGCACGCTCGTACTCGGCGGCGATGCCGTATTGCGGCGACATCGGCAGGCCGACGCCGTATTCGAAGCCCATCGGCACCATCCAGCCGGTGCCGAGCGCGGCGGCCGTGTCGAGCACGCGCGTGTAGGCGCGTTCGATGAGCGCGGTGTCGCTCGTGTCGGAGAGATCGCTGATGAGGCGCGCGCCGAACGGGTCTTCGGGAAACGCGATGGGCGATGCGATGCGCGCGAGCGCCGCGTGCTCGTCGAAGAGCCATGCGCTGCGGAAGTCCCACCAGCGCGTCGAGCTGAATACGGCGTCGAAGGCCGCGTCGCTCAGGCCGTGCAGATCGTGGCGCGTGACGCTGACTGTCCATGCCAGCCAGCGCGTGGCCGGATGCTTCTCCCGCACCGCCGCGCCGAGCCGCCGCCACACGTGCGCGGGCACCGTGTGGGGCGAATCGAAGCGAAAGCCGCCGACGCCCGCATCGGCGATCGCGTTCAATTCCCTCGCCCACCATTCGGTCAGATGATGCGCCGCTTCGCCATCGGCGAAATTGGCCCAGGCGACGTTGCGCTGACGTGGCGGCCGGCGCGGATCGAGCCGCGCATCCGCGCTCTCGAAGGGCTGGAACCAGTGCCTGTTGTCCTGATAGAGCCCGCCTTCCGCGCTCACGCGGTCGATCACGATGTCGACGAGCAGCGTGAGCTTGTGCTTTTTCGCGGCGTCGGCGAGCTGACGCAGGCCGTCGGCTGCGCTCGCATCGGACTCGAAGACGGGATGCAGGCGATGATGATCGGCGACGGCCCCGCGATGCCCGTTGCTGCCGGGCACGAACGGCGAGCCGATCAGGACATGGTCGAAGCCGAGCGCGGCCGCATGCTCGAACTGGGCAGGCCAGTTCGCCAGTAGACCGACGAGCAGGGGATCGATGAAGTAAATACGCGGCGCATACGCATGATGAGCTTGATGGTTTTCCATCGTTCGTCTTTTCCAGAGTCGTCTTGCGATGGCGGGGATACGGACATCGATCGCGATCGCGCTCACGGGCCAAACTCGCTGAAGCGCCGGTCCGCGCACCATGCGGCTCGCGCGCGGACTTCAGGCAGAACTCAGATTACACCTCGGCGCCGCCCGAATCGACGCCGGCCTGACCGCGTCTTGCGATGCACCGTGCATCGGGCGTTGCTCGCGCTCGCGGTGGTGCCACGGTCCCGAGAGGCTTTCTCCGCGCATTCTCGAGGGGTCCCTCGGAGCATTGCACGGAGTGGGAGCACGTTGCGTGCCGCGCCCGGGTCGGCTCCTACATTACGTCAGTTCCGCGGAGCAGGCGACGGCCGTGTTCAGGCGCTGCGCGCGACGAACGTCCTGTCGCCCGCGAGCGCGCGCTCGTCCTGTGCCTGCGCGGGCACCGGCGCGGGCGCCTGCATGACGTCGGGGGTGCGGCGCGCGCGCAGCGCCGTGCGGCCCGGGCGCGCGTCCCACCGGGACGTCTTTCGGTCGCCGCCGCTCAGGTCAGCGTACAGTGCGCCCATCTTCGTCACGGCTTCGTTCCATCCGAAATCGCATGACATCGCGTTGCGCTGCAGCGCGCGTCAGATCTGCGGACGCATGTAGGCATCGAGGGCGCGGCTCGCCGCGCGGATGACATCGTCGGCGCGTTCGCCGTCGAAGAGAAAGCCGGTGGGCGCGTGCGAGGCCCGTCGTGCGGGGGCATGCGCGAGGGCAGGTCGTGCGTGCCGTCACGCAGATACACCGACGGCCGCAGCACGTTGTGACCGAACCGATCCGCGTTTTGCGCCGCATCGACGATCGTGTCGGCAAGACCGCCCACGCGCGAGGCGACCGGCAGCGTGCCGTAGCGCATCGCGTACATCTGGGTGAGCCCGCACGGCTCGAAGCGGCTCCGTGCAGCAGGATGTCCGCGCCGGCATGCAGCGCATGCGCGCGGCGCTCGTCATAGCCGATATGCACGCCGACGCGATCCGGCCATTCCTGCGCGAGCGTCCTGAATCCCGCCTCGATGTACGCTTCGCCCTTGCCGAGCACCGCCAGCTGCAGACGCGGATGCTTCTCCAGCAGATGCGGCAGCGCCTCGAGCACCACGTCCGCGAGCTTCTGTTCTGCGCGGTCATCCGGCTGCCGATCGCCATGAGCGGCGCGAACGGATCGACGGACAGGCCGAATTTCCGTTGCAGCGCGCGCTTGCAGAGGTGCTTGCCGCGCATGTCGTCGAACGAATAGTTGCGCTCGATGTGCGGGTCGGCGGCGGGATTCCACGTGTTCTCGTCGATGCCGTTCACCACGCCCGAAAGCTTGTCCGCATAGCGCCGCAGCACGCCCTCCATGAGATGGCCGAAACGCGGCGTGAGGATTTCGCGCGCATACGTTTCGGAGACGGTCGTCACGCGGTCCGCGTGGACGATGCCCGCTTTCATCAGACTGAGGGCGCCATAGAACTCGATGCTCTCGGGGTCGCTGAACGCGTGCGCGAGCCACTTTTCCGGCACGCTGAGCGATACACCAAGGAGCGGGTAGTTGCCCTGGAATGCCAGATTGTGGATCGTGAATACGCTCTTGGCGTGCACGCCCGCGTGCTTCGCGTGCTTCATCAGCAGCGGCGTGAGGCCGGTATGCCAGTCGTGTGCATGGACAATGTCGGGTTTCTTCACGTTGCGCACGCCCTGGGCGATCCTGACCGCGGCGGCCGACAGCGTCGCGAAGCGAATTGCGTTGTCCGCGTAGTCGCGGCCCTGCGCGTCCTGATAGAGGCCAGTGCGCGCATAGAGCGCGTCGCAGCACAGCAGCAGCACGGGCACGCGGGTGCCAGGCATGCGTCCGCGCAGGAGCGTGGCGTCGCCGCCGGGCAGGCCGGTGAGCGTGCCGACGCGGCTCAGCCTTTCGGCCTGGGCGACGGCGTTCGGATAGGCGGGAAGCAGGATGGTGGCATCGACGCCGGCTTCGCGCAGCGCGGCAGCGTAGGCGCTGACTATGTCGCCGAGTCCGCCGGTCTTGGCGAGCGGCACGACTTCGGAGGCGACCAGCAGAACGTTCAAAGGCAAAGCGGGCTCCTGGCGGGAGGAATGCGCGGTCGATGCGCCGCGCAGGCGAATGCGGATCCGGGGAACGCATCTGAAAAGGCTGGCGCATTGCAGCAATCTGCAGCAATCGGTGTGCCATCGGCTGAGGACGTGCGTGCGGCGCAACCCGTCGGATTCCGCCAATGGCGGGACGAGATCGTCCGGCTCGCTCGTCCGGCGATGCGTGAGGATCGCGACAGGCGTAAAACTGACAGCGGCACGCGCCGCATTTTTACACGGGCATCGGGTCAGCTTATGGCGCGCGCGTGACAGCGTCGTGATGCGTGCGCGCGGGCGTGCGTCAGCCGCCCACCATGCTCGCCGCGATGTTGATGCACAGGCCCAGCACCGCGAGGTTGAAATAGAACGACAGCACCGACTGCGCGAGCACGGCGCGGCGCGCACTGGTCGAGCCGAGCGCGATGTCGGCGGTCTGTGAGGCGACCGCGATGGTGAAGGAGAAGTAAAGGAAGTCCCAGTAGTCGGGCTTGAGATGCCGGTCGGGAAACCTGAGCGCGGGATCGTTCTCGGGCGACTGGTAGTAATGCCGCGCGTAGTGCAGCGTGAACATCGTCGGAATGAGGAACCAGGCGCCGAGCATCGTCGCGCCGGTGAGCAGGTAATTCGGGACGCCCCGGAAGCCGAGGCTTTTCGCCGACGCCAGCTCGACGACGATTGCGACGATGGTCGCGACCGCCGCGACGCTCACGACCATCAGGACGGTGGCCGCGTTTTCGTTCTCGCGCTCGGCGAGCGCCTGCACGTCGGTCTGGCCCGCGGTCGCCATCTGCAGCCAGATCAGCACGAGATAGAGCCACACGGCCGAGTCCCAGCCGATCAGCGCGCGCGCCGTGGGTCGCACGTGCGCCGGAAAGAGCGCGGCGACGGCACAGCCGACCAGCAAGCCGATGACGGCGCGCGGGCGGTTGCGCAGCAACGCCGGGAGAAAGTGCATTTGCTTCTTGTTCGCGGACATGGACGAAGAGGAGAACGCGCTCGACGCCTGCGATTATTGCGTAGTTGGCCGCCGAACGCGCGCGTGGGAATGGCCCGCGCCCGCGCGCGGCATGGGCATCGAAATCGCTTCGCGAAAGCGACCAACCCCTCACACGCCGTCACCGACCGGCGCTAAGATCGACGCATGAATGGTCCTACTTATCCCATCGTCTGCAGGCATCCCGCCAATGACGTCGGCCGCGACTTCGTGGTCGGCGATCTGCATGGCTGCGTCGATGCGCTGCGCTACTTGCTGCACGAGATCGGCTTCGACGGTGCGCGGGACAGGCTGTTCTCCGTCGGCGATCTGGTCGATCGCGGCACGGATTCGCTCGCGGCGATCGATCTCGTCGACAAGCCATGGTTCTATCCCGTGCTCGGCAATCACGAGGATTCGCTGATCGCAGTCGCCACCGGCGCGATGCGCCGTCAGGCCTGGTATGCCATAGGCGGCGCGTGGGCCGAAACCCTCGGCAACGATCAGCTCGGCGAGCTCGCGGTGCGGCTCGCGAAGCTGCCGCTCGTGCGCGTCGTCGGCGAGGGCGCGCGGCGCTTCAACGTGCTGCACGCGGAATTCTTCGGCAGCGACGCCGATCTCGACGCCGCCGATTTCTCCGACGACGTGCGCAACCAGTTGCTGTGGGGTCGCGGACTCGCGCTCGGCCAGGCTGACCCCGCGCGTCAGCAAGGCCTGTCGCCGACTTACTGCGGCCATACGCCGATGCGCGCCATCAGGCAGATCGGCTCGCAGATCTTCATCGATACCGGCGCGTTCGCGTCGGAAGTGCGGCTCACGATCGTCCAGGCGGGCACGGATGAACGCTGGTCGGTGAAGGAGCGCTGGGCCGCCTCCGAAGGCGCGCGCGCACTCGCGCTGCCCTGAGCCGCTCGTCCGTACGCGCGGCCGGGGCACCGGCGGCACGCGCGTTGCTCGGTGCTTCGCCGTGAATCGAAGGCCATTCCGGCGAGGCGCACTGTGGCGAAGAACGGACGAAACGCGAGAACTGACGAGGCGGGCAACGGCCCGAGGGACGGCGAGCAGGGCTGCCCGGCGAATCTGCCGACCGGCCTGCGCTACGTGGACGACTCGCGCCGCGGCTACACCCGCGAATGGATCGACGGCGCGTTTGCGTACTTCAACATCCAGGGCAAGCGCATCGACGACGACGCCAAGATTCGCCGCATCGATGCGCTCGCCATCCCGCCCGCCTATACCGGCGTCTGGATTTGCCCCGACCCGCGCGGCCATCTGCAGGCGACCGGCCGCGACGCGCGCGGGCGCAAGCAGTATCGCTATCATCCGCAATGGCGCGAAACGCGCGACGCCAGCAAGTACGAGCGCCTGATCGCCTTCGGCGCGGTTCTTCCGAAGCTGCGCACCCGCGTCGCCCGCGATCTGTCGCTCGAGGGCATGCCGCGCAATAAGGTGCTCGCGACCGTCGTCCGGCTGCTCGATACGACGCTGATTCGCGTGGGCAGCGAGGAATACGCGCGCGAGAATCGCTCCTACGGACTGACGACGCTCAGGAAGCGCCATCTGAAAGTGTCGACGGGCATGCTGCGCTTCAGGTTTCGCGGCAAGAGCGGCATCGAGCACGACGTCGCGGTGAGCGACGCGCGCGTCGCGTGCATCGTCAGGCGCTGCATGGATCTGCCGGAGCAGGACCTGTTCCAGTATCTCGATGCAGACGGCACGCGCCGTTCGGTCAGCTCGTCGGACATCAACGAGTATCTGCACGACATCACCGACGTTGACTTCACCGCGAAGGACTACCGCACGTGGGCGGGCAGCGTGTTCGCGCTCGCGGCGCTCGGACGGCTGGAATAGGAAACGGTGACCGAGGCGCGCCGGCACGTCGTCGACACGATCAAGGAAGTCGCGCAGCTTCTGCGCAACACGCCTGCCGTGTGCCGCAAGTACTACGTGCATCCGGCGGCGATCGAGGCGTTCGAGGCGGGCGAGCTCGCCGGGACGATGCCCGCGTCGCGTCGCCGCGGACTCAGGACCGACGAAGCCGCGCTCGCGATCTTTCTGGAGAGGGATGCGAAGCGCCGCGCTCGCGAGGTGACGCGCAAGCACGGCAAGGGCGCCGATGCGGGCGACGCGCGCCTGACCCGCCTGCTCGCGGGGTCGGGCCGCAAGGCGCACGCCGGTGCGCTGAAGACGAGCGGCAAGCGTGCGGCGTCGCGGGCGCTGGAGCAGGTTGCGAAGAAGCCGGCGCCGAAGGCCGCGCGGCCGGCATCGAAGAAGCTCGCGCGCACGAGCTCGCAGACGGCGGTGGCGATCGCTGAAGCCGGTTGAAACGTTTGCCCGCTCAACCGACCTGATTCAGCTCGAACACGTAATCGACCGCCTCGCCATTCCAGTTGTATTCGAGATACGCGGCGTGACGGCAGTCGCGCAGCATCGTCGTGGTACGCAGTGCCGCGAGGCACTCGCCCTGGCTGTCGTGCACCGACGGGTACGCGATGCCCGGTGCGCCGGCTGCCCACGCCGCAGGGCCAAGCGCCCGGCCGGCGCCGTAATCGTCGGGGTCGAGGATGCGCGCATCGAGGCCGGCTTGCGCGATCGCGTCGCCGCGTAGGTCCACGACCTCGCCGTGCGCCATCACCGTGTAGAGCCGCATCTGCTGGCGAAGCGGCGCTTCCCTGGTCGCGGCGAGAAAAAGGCTCGAGTGATAGCGCGTCTCGGCGATCGCGGTTTGCCGCTCGCGGGCGCAGTAGAACACGCCGTAGCTGCCGTCCGAGAAGCGGTTGCCGTTCGGGTTCAGATGGGTGAACGCCGCCATGATCGGCCCGCAGCCCGGCCCGAAGCAGCGCTCGTCGGGCGGCGCGAGATCCAGCTCGCCGACCTCGGTGCGCAGACGGTCGTTGGTCATCGCTTCGAGCGCGTAGAGCGCCTCGAAATCCTGCGGCGAGGCGACCCGGTCGAACAGATTGACGGCCGGAAAGCGCGTGGGAATCACGCGATACGCGGGCGACCAGTCGAGCACGCCGTGCGGCCATCGTTCGCGCCAGTCGGATGCGTCCTTACTGAATGCCATCCCCATCACGCCCAGCCGCCTCGCATCGCGTCGAGGTACTGGCGTACGGCGATGAGATCGCTGATATTGCCCGCCGTATGCGCTCGAGCGCCGGACGACCGCCGAAGGACGGCGCGGCGTTAGGACGCCTGATCCAGGTGTCGGCGGCCTTGGGGTCGGGCAGGAGAATCTGCAGCGCCTTGTAGATGCCGAGAATCAGCGAAAAGCGCTCCAGCGTGTCCCGTGCGAGCCGGGCGGACTGCGGCGCGTTCTTCCATTTGAAGTAGGTGGAGCGTCCCGGCGAGCCGAGCAGCACGATCTGCTCTTCGGCGGAAAGCGACCAGTCGCGGGCGATGTTGAAGAAGGCGCGTGGGCCGGCGGCGGACAAATCGCCCGAATCCAGCGCCGGGCGCGGAACCGGGTGGCCGGTCGCCGCCGAGGTGGCGCGTGCGGCATTGGGCATGTCGTTAAGTCTCCAAAGGAACTTGGACAGATTAGTCCATATATGGATTAATAAAAGCGCGACATGGCCGTTTTTGCTCGAAGCGCCGGATCAGTCGTCGTCATCGTCGTCCGGGCCGTAGCGGCGGCCGGGCACGTGGGCTCGGAGCGCATCGGCGATCTGCGAGGGCGTGCAATCGGCGGGGAGCACCCGGCGCTGCACGCGCGGATCGTTCTTCGCCTCCCATTCGACCATTCGATAGGCCGGGCCCCAGGGCGGTTCGACCGGCGCGGAAAGACGGCATCTGCGCAGCGCGAGCGCGTGCTGCTTGCGCATCGTGGGCGCGAGACGTGGCGAAATGCCGCCGCTCGCGGTTGGGGTAGTGCCGGCGCTCAGTCAAGAGGCGCTTCGGCATTTTCGCCACGCCGCGCGCGGCCTGTTTGCCGCGACGGCGGCTTACTGTATATTCGTACAACCTGTCTGCAACCGGGGAGCTGCCGATGAACCCACGCAACGATCCGCTCGAAGCCGCCGCGCTCGAACGTTTCATGCGTGCGACGCGCGCCGTCAACGCGGCGTTCGATGCAACGCGAGGCGAACCGGATTTCGAGGAGGACGGACGATCCGCCGCACGCTCGCTCGAGCGTCTCGATGCCGCGTTGCGCGAGCTGGAGACATCCGGCCGGTCGCTCGACGCCATCCTCTCGCGCAGAGCGGGCCATTAACCGTTGGAGCGAATCTCTTGAAGCGCGCATTCCTGATCCTTCTACTTCTCGTCGGCTCGTCGTCGCTGCTTGCGGCCGAGCGCTACACGGAAGTCTGGAATCCTCCCGAAGCACAAACCGTGAAGGGCAAGAGCAAGACGCACACCGCCACGCAGACGGCTGCGAAGAAGAAGCGCAAGAGCGCGACGTCAGTCAAGCAGGTGGTCGACAAGGCCGCGATCGAGCCGCCGTCCGCCGCGCCGCGCCCGAAGGCATCGTCGCCGAAGCAGACCGAGCCGGTCATTCCGCGCAAGATCGAGCCGAACGGGCAGGTCATGCGGGTTTGACGTTCCCGAGAATCATGCATTGAAAAAGGGGCGCCCCGACGGGAGCGCCTTTTTTTTGGCTGGCGGTGGGGGCTCGAACGGACGCGGCCGCGCGGAACGTCATATCTGTCCCATCAGCAAGAGAACGATCACCACGATCAGCACGACGCCGACGATCCCGCTCGGCCCGTAGCCCCAGCTGCGGCTGTGCGGCCAGGATGGAATGGCGCCGATCAGCAGCAGGATCAGGATGATCAGCAGAATGGTTCCGATCGTCATTTGACTTCTCCTTGTTCAAATGATCGCGATGACGGATCGGCGCCCGGCGCGGCCTCCCAACTGTCACACATTCATACGCCGGGGAGTCGGCGGCTCGTGGCCGCCGTCCGATCAGAAGTGCGATCGACGACAGGATTCGAGCAATGGCTGTGCCCGTGGGCGTGAAGTTCCCGCGCGACAAGGCGGACGGGAGGGCGGACGTCGAAAAGGAGAGAGGGAGTTGCGGCAGGCGGGCAAACTTGCACGGCGCGGGAAAGCCGTTCGAAGGGTTTCCCGCGCCGTTCTATCGCGCCGACGACGGTCTCGACGCCTAGAAAATCCCGCGGAACGCCCAGAACAGGACGCCCGCGAGCGCGATCGACACGGGCAGCGTCAGAATCCACGCGAGCGCGAGGCTGCACATGGTGCGCCATTGCAGCCCGGAGCCGTTCGCGGCCATGGTGCCCGCGACACCCGACGACAGCACGTGCGTCATGCTGACCCGATAGGCCGTAGACATCGGCGGCGCCGATGGTCAGCATCGCGACAAGTTCCGCCGATGCGCCCTGACCGTACGTCAGATGCGACTTGCCGATGCGCTCGCCGACCGTCACGACGATGCGCTTCCAGCCGACCATCGTGCCCAGGCCGAGCGCCACGGCGACCGCGACCTTCACCCACATCGGAATGAACTTGGTCGCGTGATCGAGCTGCTTCTTGTAGTTGGTGAGCACGGAGTCGTCGTCACTGGAGAACGCGGGCGACTTCTGCTTTTCCATGATGCGCAGCGCCTCGGACGCGATGTACATCTCGTTGCGCACGTTGCGGACGCTGCCCTGCGGCACGCCGGCTATCGTCTCGCTCGGGCGGATCTGGGATTCGATCGATTCGACCACCTGCCTGAGCGATGCGATCGTGTCCGGCGAGAGCGTCTTCGTCTGCACGTACTTTTTGACCTGGCCGCGCACGTCGGCGGCCAGCGCGACGCCGTTGCTGTAGCGCTGCAGGACCTCGGAGGCGCTGTGGCTCACCGCGAGGAAGGTCTGCGTCTCGTTCGCCGTCACGGCCTTGTTGAGCGCGTACGCGGTCGGCACCGTGCCGATCAGGATCAGCATGATGAGGCCCATGCCCTTCTGGCCGTCGTTGGAGCCGTGCGCGAACGACACGCCCGTGCAGGTGAGGATCAGCAGGCAGCGGATCCAGAACGGCGGCGGCGTGTTCTTCTCAGGCTCCTTGTAGAGCGCCGGCACGCGCACGACGAGCTTCAGCACATAGAGCAGAAAGCCCGCGAGGAGGAAACCGACGATCGGCGAAAACAGCAGCGACTTGCCGACCGAGACCGCCTGGCTCCAGTCGACACCCGACGTGCCGTTGGTGCTGTGCAGCATCTGGTTCATCAGGCCGACGCCGATCACCGAACCGATCAGCGTGTGCGAACCCGAAGAAGGAAGGCCGAGCGCCCAGGTGCCGAGGTTCCAGATGATCGCCGCAATCAGGAGCGCGAAGACCATCGCGAAGCCTTGCGAACTGCCCACGCCGATGATGAGCTCGACCGGCAGCAATTGCAGGATGCCGAACGCCACCGCGCCGCTCGAAATCAGCACGCCGATGAAATTCCATGCGCCCGACCAGACGACCGCCAGATTAGGTGTCAAAGAGTGCGTGTAGATTACAGTTGCGACGGCATTGGCGGTGTCGTGAAAGCCGTTGACGAACTCGAAACCGAGCGCGATGAGCAGCGCGATGCCGAGCAGGATGTACGGAAACGCAGAGGATTCGCGCACCGGCGCGAGATCGTCGAGCAGGTGCATGACGCAGTAGATCGCGCCTGCCCCGATGGTGAGCAGAAAGACCAGCAGCGCGACGCGCTGTCCGGGCAAGTGGGCTTCTCGGGATTGAGGAAAGGCGATGCAGTTCATGTCGCGTCCTTGAGTCTTGGGCTGGGGGGCTTGCGCGAGTTCTAACGGAAGATGGAAGAAGAAGAAGAAGAAGAAGAAGAAGAAGGCGAGAAGCGTTCGGGAGGCACAACTGGCTATGTTTCACGGACCATGTGTCGATTTCATGAAACTGGAAACGATAGCCATTTCGTATGACTTGACGGGCGGTGCGGGACCGCTTAGGGAGACTTCATGACGGCGTGGGTCGAGGTGAACCTGACAGATATCGAACGTGAGCAACTGTTGTCGGCGGCGCGCAGCCGAACGGTGCGTGCGGCGGACGTGCGACGCGCAAAGTTGATCCTGATGCTCGAGGACGGCGAATCGCGCGACAGTATCATGCGCACACTGGGTTGCGATTCGCGCTTCATCGCACGCTGGTCGGGGCGCTTCCTCAGCGAGCGACTAGCCGGCATGTACGCCCGGCACCGCGGGCGGGCGCCTACGCAGCCACCGGCCAAACTGGAAGCGCGGGTGCTCAAGTGCACCCTCAAGCACAAACCCGCCGACGGTTCGACACACTGGAGTAGCTACAAGCTCGCAGCAGAACTCGGCGACGTATCGGTCTCGGCCGTGCAGCGCATCTGGCGCAAGCACGGCATCAAGCCGCAGCAGTTGGAGCGGCACATGGTCTCCAACGACCCGGACTTCGAGACCAAGGCAGCCGACGTGATCGGGCTGTACCTGAACCCGCCGGCGCACGCAGCGGTGTTCTGCGTGGACGAGAAGACCGCGATCCAGGCACTCGATCGCAAGGACCGTATGCTGCCGCTGTCGCCCGGGCGCGCCGAGAGTCACGGCTTCGAGTACAAGCGCAACGGCACGCTCAGCCTGTTCGCGGCGTTCAATACTGCCACCGGCGAGGTGCTGGGCAAGACGGTGGCGCGCCACACCAGCGAGCAGTTCGTGGCCTTCCTGACCGACGTCGTCGCCAGCCAGCCCAAACGCCGGGAAATCCACGCGATCTGCGACAACGTCAGCAGCCATAAGACGCAGCGGGTTGCCGACTTCCTTGATGCGCAGCGCAACGTGCACCTGCACTTCACGCCGACCTACTCGTCGTGGCTCAACCAGGTGGAGAACTGGTTCTCGCGCATTCAGCGTGAAGTGATCGCTCGCGGCATCTTCACTTCGGTGAAGGATTGGGATCGCAAACTGATGCCGATACATCCGCGAACACAACAAGAACCCGAAACCGATCAAGTGGAAATATGACGATCCTTCGCGCCGGATTCGACCAGTGCCAATTCAATGACGCAATGGACTACGTCATCGAGCGCGTTGCCGATTACCCGATAAACCGCATCGACGACCTGTTACCCTGGAACGTCGCTCCTGTGTTGCCCGCCTCCGCGCACATCGATTCCATTCGCTAGCAGCGCCGCCTTCAAAGGTCAATGTCGACCCTCGATGGTACTGATCGAGCGCTTACGCTTTCAACGCATTCAATGCACGAGCAAAGAAAATCGGGTTTGCGTAGCCGGGACCGAACACGTCGGGCCAGAATAGAAGGCGCGCCTAATAGAACGCGCGCCTTCTTCAGCGGAGCGAGAATCGCCAGTTTCTCCCAGCCAGCGGCCACGCGGACGTTATGCTCAGTGACGAGCACGAGAATCGGTCCCCGGCCCGCCTGGTGCAGCCCTTCGACGAGATCCGCTACATACTTCTCGGCACCGCCCGGACAGAGAAAAGGCGTGATCAGCACCACATCTGGCTGCTCTTCGATGGCCGAGAAAATACTGCGAACATCGATGTCGTTTCGTGCCATCAGGTCGATGGCGTCGAACTCGCGCAGTCCGGCAATCGCTTTAGCGCCAGGCGCGGCGACTGCGCCGTCATGCCGCGACTGCGCGATGATCTGCGACAGGATCGCGGGACTCATCCTCTTGAACGATGCGGAAACAGTCGTGCCGCGCCATTTGAAGCGGCGGACCGACGATACCGTGCGACGTTCGGCACGCTCGCCAATGGTGATCGCGACGCGCGACGAAATCGACCGCCCTTGCCAGATTCCCGAGTCGAGCCAGTGCTGAACGGGATCGGCCCGGGCATCGCGTACGTCCGGATAAGCGGCCAAATAGGCTTCGCGATCCAAGTGTTCCGAAATGAAATCGACAAACTCTTCCTCACTCGCGGATTCCGTGACGATACTCACGTCCGCCGTAACGGTCTCGTTTACGACCGGCAACGCCGCTTCGAGCTCCTCAACCGTTGATACCGTGACGCCGGCGCCTCGCCACGCGAATTGCCGGACTCCCGCCTCGATGCGCACGCTCAGATCCCCGGCAAGGCGCCGCCCTTCAAATACGCCATTGTTCAGGTAGTGAATCAGCGGATCGGCGCCGTCATTGCGGACATCATCATTTTCGGTTAAATACAGTTCGCGATCGATGTGATCGGCGACGAACCGGACGAAGCGGTTCCCGTCCCTGGTTGGCGCATAGCTCAGGCCAGTAAGATCGACTTCCTCTGCAACAACGCCCGCCCGACGCTCCTCGTTATCGACGATGCGCACGTGTCTGTCGCGCCAGACGAACGCCTTTTCCGGCTCGTCGACGACTTGCGCCGAAAGCTCGGCGTTTAGGCGTCGGCCTTCCAGCGCGCCATTCTTGAGAAAGTGATCGAGCGGATCGGCGCCGTCTTCTTCTAGCACATCGGGATATTCTTGCAGGTAGAACTCGCGATCGAGATTATCCTCAGCGAAACGGGCGAAGCGCCGCTCCTCTTGCGAGCGACTACCCGGAGCCGGGCTTTCGAGGCCTTGGTGCGCCTCGTCAACGGCGATCACAACGCGCTGCCCCATCCACTCAAAGTAGCGCGCCTGCGCATTATGTTCGATAGGGGAATCGTCGTTTAGAATGACACGCTTGCATTTCTCTTGCATTTCTCTTGCATTTCGCCAGTGCCCGTTCCTCGAAGATTCCGTGGTTGAGCCAATGCGCTATGGGCTCAACCCCCGCTTCGGCTACATCTGGTCAGTAGATAGCCTTCGGGGTCAAGTACGCTGCGCACGAAATCCTGAAGATCGGGCGCGTTCGGCTCGGCGGCAATTTCAGAGTCTTGTCTTTTGAGCCACTGCAAAAAGCGACTGTTAAGCGGTTCATTCATGACGATCTGGATAGACTTGTAACGTTGGCACCGGTTCGTGCCCTCGTGTATTAAACACTTCGGTACAACGACGGCGCATGAGATTAACAGAACCAGGAAAGTTTTTGTAACACTTTGTTCATTTCGGTAATAATTGCCGCATTCTGTTGTCCATCTGCCATCTTGTTTTTTCGTGATGATATAAATCCTGATGCTGAAGTGTCTCGTAACTTGCTTCAATCGGTGCTCACTGACACACTGGACGCCCCTGTTCGACCTCATTCGGTCATTCGGCGGCGAGTGCGCTTACCTGTTGTTCCCGAGAATCTCCGACCCTGACTCCGCCGGGCTCCTTTAATGGCGACATTGCACTTTACACCGCTCTGCGAGCGCCGATCGGCGGCGACTTTCAATTCGTTGTTCCAGATATTGAGAAACATCGCGGCGAGATCATGGAAGTCTGCGGTTCCAAGCCGTACGACGCGGTATTGCTCGGGACCTGCGTCGGCGGTCCGGAGCTGATGCTCAGGAACTGGGTGAAGCCTCATTTTCCCGAACCTCCAGTTCGTTGGGCTCCAGCATGGATTCGTGCAAACATGGCCCTATTACGAATCGCTATTCCAAGTCGTTCGATCGCTTCGTCGTCTTCGGGCCCGCGTTCGCTACTCGCATGGCCCCTCAGTTCGCTGCTGACATCATCACGATGACGCTTCCGCAACTCGATGTGGCATCCATCCAGTCCCGTGGTGGTGCGGGCATCCTTTTCGCATTGCAGCTCGATATGCACTGCGACGACGTGAGGCGTCTCGCATTGGAAATCCAGGCATCGAGCGGGAAACGGGTGGTGCTGCGCCCGCACCCGGAGCACGTACAGCTTTACGATTCACTGCGTGACGAATTCGCCTTTTCGGAACCAAACGAATCGGCCGACGAAGCGCTGGCCAAAGCTAATGCGGTCGTGACGTCTGGGAACACCGTCGCGATACAAGCGCTTGCAGCGGGCATCCCGACCGCCGTGATCGATCACTTGCGCGGAAGTGAATGTCAACTTCGGTGTAGTCGCGAGAGAATTCACGGGATCGGAAATCGTGCGCATCATCGATGCGCAGCGCGGCGACGAGCGCAAGCAGGAAACTGACCGTCAGGTCAGCCGCTACACCGGGCGGCCCGGCACGAGAGCACCCACGGCTTATTCCGCAATGCGGCGAGCCTTAATGCCCGCCGGGTGGAGGCAGGAACTGGCTCGCGTCAACCGAAACATTCTGCTGAGAAAACATCAAGAAATGGAATAGGTAACCGGGAGGCAGGCCTCCCGACTGCCAGAAATCGATTTCCCGACGCGCCAATGTTCAAGCGGACGAGAGCAGCGCCGGTGATCTGATAAACTCGTTGGCGGGGGCGTCCGGACGGCGCCAGCGACTATGGCATTCAATACGGTTGCAACACGAAAAGATCCTGGGAGGATTGTTTGAATACGCAGCCCATACATGTTCAGTGCGTATACGGGGTCTCGCATATAAAGCATCTCAACAACTGTTTTATTCCAGCATTAAAAAGGACAACAGAACGTCCGATTCGGCTCGTCACGATTAACTACGATCCACAGAGCACCGCGCGCCTCGAAAGCCGTTCGGAAGACGATATTGAAATTATCGATGTCGAGAATTCCTCAACCGAGAAGACGGGTTTCGCAGATAACCACAATATTCTATTCCAAAAAAATAAGCCATCCGATCATTTCGTCATAGTTAACCCTGACTGCATCCCCCAAACCGGCTCAATCGATGCGCTCATCCGCAGAAAGCAGGAAGGGTCGCGCGTCGGTATCGTCGAGGGACGCCAATGGCCCTTCGAACATCCGAAGGAATACGACCCGCTATCCCTTGAAACGCCTTGGGCGAGCGGTGCATTCTGCCTGATCGACGCGTCATTCTATGAACGCATCGGCGGCATGGACGATCTGTATTTTCTTTATCTGGAAGACGTCGACCTTTCGTGGCAGGCATGGCTCAACGGATATTCCGTCCTCTATGAAGCCGGCGCGACGGTGACCCATTTCAGCGGTGGCCGGTTTTATCGTGATGACCTTATCTCATCCGAACATTACCTCGGCTTAAGAAACTTTCTGATTATCTCGCGTAAGTTCTTTGGTCCCGACGGCGAGCGGAGAGCGGTTGAAATGTTGACCACGTTTCCTGACAAGGAACTCGCTGACGCTGCGATTTCGGATTATTTTTCCGGTTTCGCAAAACAGGTCTCGAACCGGTATGCGGAACGCACCCACAAGCACGTCAAGATCCTGGGTATCAACCGTTTTCACGTCCTGAGGACCGAATGATTCACGTTGTTGCGCGATCGGAAAGGCACGGTATGGAATTCGTTCAGACGCATTCTACCCTGCAATCCCGCATTACGGTTAAAACTGGGCAACGCTCGTATTTCGAGCTGCTTCAGAATCTCATCGACCACTGCGCCGACGACTATGCTTGCGTCGTCCATGACGACGTTTTCCTTTGCGGAGACTTTGGCTTAAGGCTCGACGAACTCATCGGCCAACTAAACACTGAGTGGCCGAACTGGGGGCTCGCCGGCAATGCTGCGGTGCTGTCGATGAAAGTGGGCTACGCCGGAACGAACGTCGTGCGGTATCTTAGCGACCCTCACGGCGGCCCGAACCTCGCTTCGCATATCCTGCCGGCGCAGACCATCGACGGCAACGTGATGCTCATGAGCCTGAAAGCGATGCGCGCGCGCGGCGTGCGTCTGCCCGCATTTGATGGCTTTCAGCTCTATGACATCATCCTGAGCATCGAGACCATCCGCGCGGGGCTGGGAGTGTACGTGGCGCCGCAACTCGCGTGCTGGCACGGCAGCCGCGGCAATCAGGACGATTTCGATCGCGCCAATGAATCCGAAGCGTTCAAGTTCTATCTGACGCGCAGCGTCCAGAATCGCACCATCCAGACGCTCAACGGGATGACACTGGCCGGCTTCGACCCCCGCAATCCGATGAAGCGTGGCGGTATCGAGATCGAACTCGACAGTCTGAGAGAAGCCATCAAGGGGCGACGCGTGAAGAAGGTGGCGATCGTCACCCGTACGCAGTTCGCCCGGCCGGAGTTGCTCAGTCGCACGCTTGATACTGTCGAGGCGTTTATCGCATCCGCCGGCGATGCGACTGAATTCCGCAGCGTCATCGTGACCGACAAGCGCGGCCGCGCGCCCGACGACGCCAAACGCCGCGCCCGCGTGCTGGAAGCGGATCTGCCAGAAAACACGGATACCCGCTATCAGCTCGTGCGTTTCGCGGCGGAAAACGTCGACGCCGACTACGACTACTTTTGGTTCGCCGACGACGACGACTGGATCTTCCCCAACGAAGCCGAGCGTCTTAGCCTCATCATCAGCGCGTCGCCGTCCGGGGGAATGATTTTCTTCGACTGCCAGCATTTCGATGAGCGTCCGGTCGCGCCGGGCAACGAACGTGACGTCCGGTTGTATCGGTCGGCGGAAGGCCGGCTCTTCTCGTCACAACGTTTTCTGTCGTCGCTGTCGGGACACAATCACTCGCCGTTCTGCGGAGTCATGTTCCAGCGCTCCGCCCTGCTCGCGATTCCGTCGCGTGTGTATGAGACCGTCACGTACTACGAGGACTTCATGACGATCCTGAACACGCTCCTGTCACGAGATTGTTTTCCGATCGTCGTCGACAAGCTTTATGTCGGCATTTCGTTGCGCGCAACGGGCAATACCGTGATGGAGAAGGATCGCACCAAGTGGGATCGTTCGATGAGCGAGATGGTCGCGCATCTCATCAACTCTCCAGGCGCGTCGCAAATGCTCTCACTGCCGTCGCATGTGATCCGTATCGCATCGCAGGAAAATTCGCAGGAAACGGAGCGCGAACTCACCCGAGTTCGGCATGAGCTCGCGGACCGGAATCGCTTCATCGAGCAGATCGCGCATTCGAAGTCATGGCAACTGACTCGGCCGCTGCGGGTCGCCGCGCGGCTGATGCGCGGCCAAGTCTCGCTGCGCTCGATTCTGAACCGCATCCGCTGATCTCCAACACGCGAGCACGTACGGGCGCGCGCCCGTACGCTCCTCTACTTTTCCGTGGACGGTCAACTGTTGAGAACGCTCTGCTATCTCGATCCGCTCGTCGAGGGATCGCTACCTGAATGGAAAGCCGGCTGGGTGTGGCCGGCGCGCGCGATGATGCAAGCGATCCGGGCCTCCGCCGACGATGCGACGGAGCCTCTCGAGTTCATCTGCATCTGTTCCGAGGTGGTTCTGCCTGTCGCGCAAAGTGTGCTGTCCGGATGCGCGTCGCGCGCAATCCCTCAGGACCGACTCGTCCCTGGGCTCGGGACAAGCAGTCTGGAACTCGCTGTCGAGTGGAGCCGGCCGTCCCCCGACCCGGAGCGCCTGCACAAAATGGCGGACCTGGTCCGAGCCGCATGTCCGGACGGTCCACCCGACGTGTGCATCACTTTCTCGCCGGTTCCGTTCATTCGGCTCGCGTTTCCCGATTGCCTGATCATTCATCGTGAGAACGGCATGTTCTCCGTGCCGCCGTTCGCCAGCACGATGTATCTCGACTCACGCGGAATGCAGACGCAGAGCACGCTGTCGTTGCGGGCGGTAGAGATCGCCGACTACCGGCCGACGCGCGACGAGTTCGATCTGATCGAAGCCATTCGCACGCACTACGTGAAACGGCTGTTTGGGCCCGCGAACCCGTTGAAGGAATGGGCCGAGCAGGCAATCAGCGGCTTCGAGCGGGCGGTTCTGCTGAGCCTGCAGGCTGAGGCGTTCTATAGCTATGTCGCCTATGCCCAGTTTCCGAACCAGTACGATCTGCTCGCGCATACGCTGAGTTCGGTTCCTGATACCGTCGCTGTTATCTGTACGGAGCATCCGCGCTTTCCTGCCGTTCCTGAAGCGTCCATTCGGGCGTTGCAGCGTCAGTACCCGAATCTGATCTGGGACCCGATACTGCGCAACGTCGACGGCGCCTCTCAGCATCTGATGGATTATGTGGACACGGTCATCACGGTCAGTTCGAGCATCGGTTTTCAGGCGTTGATGTGGCACAAGCGTCTGATCGTTGCCGGCTCGAGCCAGCTCGATTTCATAGCGGCGAGCCACGACGTGCGCGACGCCGCTCGATCTGGCGCCGTCGACCCATCGACGTGCGACAACATACTGACATGGCTGCTGACGCGTTATTTCCTGCCGACATCGCTGATCCACGGGGGGGACTTCCTGTTGTCGCACATCCGGCGCGAGCGGACGCGCATGAGCAGTGAGGCCGGCGCACGATTCGATCCGGCTCCGGTCAATCTGCAAGCACTGAAGCGGGCTCACATTACGTCGAATCTGCAGCGCGACGAGAGTTTCGTCGGCCGGTTCGATGCGACACCGCCGACTCAGATGGTCGTGTTCACTGCCGAAGACTGCGAAGGCTTCAGTGATGCGACCTGCTTCGTGTATCGCGCATCGATCTTGGCGGAGTGGCAGCGCATCCGTCTTGCCTTCCCCGTGAATGGCCGCGACATCCGTCATTTGCGCCTCGATCCCACCAATCGCGCCGAGGCACTGGAGATGCGCGAAATCACCGTACTCGGCGACGGCGACACGACGCTGTGGTCGTGGCGCACGGGCAAGCCGCTTCCTGAGAAGATTTCTGGCATCGTGCCAACGGACCTGGACGGCAGCACGCTTTTTACCTGCATCACCGACAATCCGCAAATCACCATCGAATGGCCCGCGCAGAGTCGCCCACGGCAAAGCATCGTGGTGGAACTGGACATCCGGCAAAGCCATTCGCTGGAACGCCTTGTCAAGGCGGAGGCATCCGTCGTGGAGCTCGGCGGCCAGCTCGAGTCGCTGCGACGCGAATGCGAACGTGAGCGCGCCCGGCTCGACGAAGCGACGGACCTGACGCGCGCGTATCCCGCCGATTTCGCTCACGAACGCACCGAATGGCGTACCACGGAACGGCAGCGACGCGAGGAAATGGAGGCGCTTGCGGCAGAGAACGAAGCGCTCAGAAAGCAGGCTGAGTCCGCGAACGGAGAAGTAGCCGCGATGCGGCGAACCGTGAGCTGGCGCGTGACCGCGCCGCTGCGACACATACGCCGCCTAAGCAGGCGCTAGACACGAGGCGCCCAGCGGCGAGCCACTGACGAGACGCTCGCTCGCGACAATCTCCACAATGCGCGCCGCACGATTCTCATAAGTGTGGTCGCGCGACGTGCGACCCTGCGCCGCCAATGCGATCGACATCGCGCGCTGCGGATCGTCACGCAGCATTTCGACGTGCCTACGCAGTTCGCGCGGCGAATCAAACAGCAGTATTTCGTCTGCTTGCACGTCGTAGTAATCCTGGATCTCCAGTCCTTCGACGAACATGCACTGGACCGTTCCGGCTGCCGCCGCCTCAAAGGTGCGCGGCCCAGGCGTCGACGCATCGAGGTTGAACCGGCTGTTCGCGAGATTGAAGCGGCGCCCCAGGTTCAGGGTCACGAGGGAACTGGCGCACCAGTCGGGCAATTCAGCGTTCGGAATTCGCGCATTGCTGGCGAATGAAATATCAGAAGGCCATTCGGATCCGGCGACGACCACTTTCAAGCCTGACAGCACCGGCTGACAATCGCGTAGCAATACGATCCGGTTGGGGAAGCCGACACCGCAAAAGAATACATCACGCGACTTCGTCGTGGCGGGCGTCCGGAAATGCGCTTGTCGGTCCGCGGCAAGCGGCAGATGATACACGCGCGGATGCTCGTAATGCGTGACCGTCCAGCGGTCGTTGGAAAAAATAATATCGGCAAGCGGGACGATCTTGCCAGCGACATCGAATTCGTACGGGTCGTCGTGCAGCCAGAAGGCCATGCACGTGCCCAGGTCCAGCGCAGCCATCTTCAGCCCGAGATAGTACGACACCGAGGGCATGCAGGAACCGAACACCAAAATGAGGTCCGGGCGAAAATCCCGCGCGGTCTGTTCGGCGACTTCAAGCGAACACGTGCGCACGGCCGACGCCGCGCCGAGCGATTCGAAACCGCGTCCCACGTAGCTACGCAGGACCGAGTTGTTATTGACCGCGTCAGGCGACGCACCACAGACGAGAACTCGCATGGAACCTCTCATACGTTGTTGCGAATGCGATTCGCGACGATGCGCACGGTTTGCCGCCACCCCGCTCGCCGGTAGAACGCCGTCAGACGACGGGCCTTGAACATCAGCCCGCTGGCCCCCCCGCTCAGCAAGCCGCCGCGTGCACGCCCGCCATGATGCCAGTTCGGCGACTGAACCATGACGCCCATGTCCTGAAGCGTCGGATGCTTCACGGGCTCGTCAATCGGAACGGCTGGCTGGTGAACGCACAAAAGCGACCGGTACTCGCCACGCAGCGCGTCGACGTGCGGTTCAAGGCTCGCGTACAACTTGCCCGAGATGTTGCTGCGCAACCTGTCCAGCAACGCAGCATCGTCAATCAGACGTTCAATGGCGTCGATCAGTGCGCCTTCGCTGCCTGGCGCGACCTTGAGGCCGTTCATGCCATGCTCGACACGTTCGCCGAGCGCGCCGATATCCGTGACGATAGGCACGAGCCCGATCTGCCAAGCCTCGGAAAGCGTCAGGCAGTAGGTTTCCGGCCAGATCGATACATGCAGCGATACATCGCACTCACGCAGCACATCGGGCAATGCATCAACGGAATACGCACCGTGTACGATCAGGTTCCTGGGCCGCTCGCTGCTCGCGAGTTGAGCGTATTCAGAATCGATCCGGCCGAAGACGTGAAACTCAACTTTCATGTTCTCGAGCATTGGAAAGGCACGGCTCAGAATTGCGCCCCCTTTCTGCAACGTCACGTTGCCGAGCACGGCGATCTTCAGCACGGAACCACGCTGCCTGCGCGCCGCCGGCTGATCGGGAACCGGTACCGGGAGGACGATCGTGTGCGGATGCTGCCGCACCGACGGATAAGTGCGGGAATACGTCCGCCTGCCACCTTCGGTGTTGAAGATCAGCAAGTCGATGTGCCGAAGCGCGTCGTTCCAGAACTCGCGCCGCTGCGCCTGCGAGCCCGGCCCGATTCCGCGCTTTTGCGAAAGGCAAACGTCGCACTGCGAAATCGGGATGTCGGGGGCGCCGCAGAAGTCGCCTTTGAACGAGATCAGGTTGAACTCGTTGCAGACAGGGAAGAAATCGTGCGCCGTGAAGGCACTGGGCACGCCCATCTGCCGCGCGACATGAATCAGCGACGGCACATGCCCGATGAAATGATGAAAATGGATGAGATCGACGTTGTGCCTGACGGTTATCTCGCGCAGCGCGCTTTCCCGCTCGGCGCACTGGAGTAGGCTGGGCGAGTAACTTTGCCGGAACGTGTGGCGTTCGATTTGTGCATAGTCGCCCGCGAGCAGCACACTGTCTTTTTCGCTCGTGCCCGAGACGTAGAACAGTACACGCCAGTCCGCGCCAAGCTTCGTGCGCAGCCGCTCGAGATACACTTCAACACCGCCGAAATTGCCTCGCTGTGCGACGTTATGCACGACGAAGAGCACGGTGCGGACATCGTCCGTATCGACGCGCGGCGGCGGCTTCCGAATATCACGCGCGTGCTTCAGGATGTCGGCGACCCGATTGTCGTAGACATGCTCCGCGAGCGCGCGCTGCCGCGACGCTTCAGCAATCGCGTCGCGATACGGACGATCACGGATCAGCCGCTCGGCTTTCGCGAAGAAGTCGTCTTCGGAAGAAAACAGCACGACTTCCTTGTCGGGCTCAAACGCTAGCGCGACCTCCCGCAGCGATTCATGAACCATCTGCACGCTGCCGGCAAGCGCTGCTTCGAAAAGCCGTGGTGGCGGCGTTTCCGCATACTCGCGTCCCCCGGACGCCGAGAAGATCCGAGGTAGCAGCAGCGTTACCGCGCTTGCGTTTGCGAAGCGTGCGAAATCCACAGGTGAAGTTCGCCACGACAACATGCTTTCCGGCAAATCGACCCCATGCGGTGGCAGAAATGGGTTGGACGGCAGGGCGAGCTTGAACTTCCAGTCCTCGGGCATGCGCACCATGATCGACCGGATGAACGCGCTTCGGTTTGGCCACGCCGTTCCCGCGAAGAAGAGGTCGTAGCGAAACGGTAAGTCCGCGCTGCGCACCGGAAATGAATGAAATTCGAGTGCACTCGCGAGGGGCAGATGGCGGCCTTTCCCGCCGTAGGCCGCAACGCTGAACGAATCGTTGGTGAAAACCAGATCGAAGAGTTGCGCGTGCTTCTGATTGACTTCGAGTTCGTATGGGTCCTCGGTGACCCAAAGCACCGATCGCCCGCAAACAGCGGAAATGCGCGCGCAGAGCGTGGCGTCGAGTTCCTCGCCGTCGAACGCGATGAACAGATTGCAGCAATTGGCGCTCGCCGTGGCGATAGCGTCCAGCGGGCTCGCCTTGGCGACAAAGTCCACCTCCGCGCATCGGCCGAGCGTTTTCAGGATCGCCAGGCAAATATAGTGATTCGGATTGCGGAACTTCGTGTCAAGCAGAAGGATGCGAAACTTGTCTGGGTTCATTCATCGTCTCAACGAGCGCCGATCAGGCTTGAATCCGACCAGCGGTGGTAAGCGCCGCGGCGCTCGTACCGGGGAACGGTTGCATGCGAGCGCCAGAGCCGTCAGTTCACCACGGCTTCATAAGCAGAGACGACCTCCTCGACTTCGCCGAAAGCGCGCACACGGCCCCGCTCCATCCACAGCGCCTTGTTGCAGACGCGACGGATCTCGGAGTTGGCATGCATCGCGAGCACGACGATTTCAGCGCGACTGTGCAGGTCCGCAAGGCGATCCTTCGCCTTGTGCATGAACGCGGCGTCGCCGACGCCCATCACTTCGTCGAGCAGGAGGATTTCGGCGTCGACCGCCGTCGATACCGCGAAAGCCAGCCGCACGCGCATCCCGCTGGAATAGGTGCGGATCGGCAGATCGAGATAGTCGCCGAGTCCGCTGAACTCGGCGATCGCTTGCGTCTTGGCGCGAATCTCTTCGTCGCTCATTCCGAGCAGCAGTCCGCGCAGGCGGATGTTCTGCATCCCGGTAGAGTTTTCATCCATGCCCAAACTGATGTCGAGTAGCGGCACGATCTTTCCACTGCTTACCACTGTGCCCTGTGTAGGCGCGTAAATTCCCGCCATGGTCCGCAAAAGCGTGGACTTGCCTGCGCCGTTCTGTCCGATAAGTCCGATCCGGTCGCCGCTTTCGAAGCGCACGTCCACGTTGTCGAGTGCGCGGACGAAGATGACACCGTCGTTGTCTTCCGCAATGGTATTGCGCCGCCCCATGCGCAGCACTTTCTTCTTCAACGACCGTCCTTGAACGTCGTAAATAGGTAGGTCGAGCGTTGTGCCCTTGAGTTCGATGTAGGCCATGGACTGCCCCTCAGATCCAGTACGGAATGCGCTTCAAATAACGACCCGTGAGGCTAAGCGCGAGCCCCCAACCGATCACCGCGAGCCCTACGCACACGGCCCAAGTCTCGGCGCTGGGCACCTGCCCAATCAGCGGTGCACGTACCAGTTCGATCAGATACGCCAGTGGGTTGAAATCGACGATGAACGAGAACCGGCTCAGTGCATTTGGTCGGTAGATGATGGGCGTGATGTAGAAAGCCACCTGCATGAGCGCCGAGACGATCTGGGGCAGATCGCGAAAGCGCGCCGACAGCAGGGCGACAACCATTGCGACCCACATTGCATTGAGCATGTAAAGAAAGAACACCGGGATGAAGAGCGGTAGCGTGACCCAGCTCTTTACACCGAAGCCGATCATCAGCACGACGATGATGACAAAGTTATGCGCCAGAATGACGAGATTGCGCCAGACAACCTGCAGCACGTAGATGAGCTTGGGGGTCGACGCCTGCCTGATGTATTGGCTGCTGCTGATATAGGCGTTGCTGCCTTCGATGACGGTCTGCGAGAACGAACCCCACATGACGAGGCTGATGGCCAGAAACGGTAGATAGTCGTGCATGCTCTGGCCGAAGAGCGTACCGTAGACGATCCCGATGGAAGCGACCATGACGCCCATGCTGATCGTCAGCCAGAACGGACCGACGCGCGAGCGCGCATATCGCTGTCGCACTTCTAGCCATCCAAGAAGCGTCCAGAGCCGCCATGAGTGGAGACTGGATACCAAATCCGCAGTGATCAGTTTATACATTGAAGTGATGTAACCGTACCGTATGTGTGAAAGTTGCTGTTTCGCGTAACCGCGGTTCAATCGTTGCTGTAAGGACCCATCTTGCCGATCAGGCCGTGCCACATGCCGCGCATCGCCATGCGCAAATGCTCCGCGCGCGGCCTGAGCCATCCGCCGTAGATCACCAGGCGAGCCGGAAATTTTACGACCTCCGTCCATTTCCACGTCCACGGCATGTAGGCTCGCCGGATCAGCGCCGTTGCATTGCGGAACAGATAATAGTGACGCAAAGGACTGTGCGACGGATACGCGCGTCCCAGAATGCGCACCGGTTCACCGCCCAGCGAATGGCGCAAGCGCAGGAGCGGTGTGCCGAGCACCTCGTACCCGGCCCTGCGCGCGCGCGCGCACCATTCGAGATCGACGAAATCGATGAATAGGCCATCGTCCATCGGACCGATATCCCGCCAGGCAGCAAGGTTCAAGCAAGAGCCGGACGTGATCAAGAAATCGACTTCGATGAGATCCGTGCCAGTCGGCCCGATGCGCTCGAGTGTCGGAAACCCAAACCTGACGAACGGCGCGGCACCACCGAGGCGCGCGTCCTCATAAGCCGGGCCCATCAACGCGACCCGCCGCCCATTCGCAATCTCTTGGGCAAGCAGACGCGGCAGCATGTGCAGGAGTTCGCTCGACGGCTCGCTATCCTGATCGAACAGGAGCGCTTGCGTACATCCCGCCTGGATGAGATGCGTGACACCCTGATTGATCGCCGTCGCAATGCCGAGATTGCGGCCGTTCGGCAAATAAACAACTTCCGTGCCCAAGCCGAGGACGGCCGGATCGCTGACGCCTTCCGTGTTGTCGACGACGACACAGAGGCCGAACTCTGCAAACCGCCTGGCTTGTCTGACGCTGCTGTTCTCGGGATGATAAAAGACCACCACGATCCCGATCTGATCGCACTCAACCACGGTGGTCCCTCATCGAACGCATGTTCTGATGCGGGGGGTACATCCCCAGCAGAATGGCTTTCGCGCCCGTCCCGCCGCACGCAGCGCCGCGACAAGCACGATCATTGCGAGCGCGCCGGGCGCGACCCGTCGAATTTACCATAGCCCATTTGTCATGCACGATGCGGGAAGCAAGGGGCTGCGGGCCTCATTTGGCCAGACAAACGCGCAGACACGTCGACCAGTCCTCCGCCTGCACTCCGAACGCCGAAAGGAGCTTTTCGTTCGACAGGCGCGAATTGCCCGGACGCTTCGCCGGTGTGGGATACGACGATGCAGGAATCGGCTTGACCACTGGCTTCTTTTGCAGGTCCGACATGTCGAAAATGGCTTGTGCGAATCCGTGCCATGAAGCCGAGCCGCCGGCCGTCAGATGATATAGGCCTGATTTCTCCGACCACCAGCCATCTTCCGCAACAACGGATTGCGCCAGTACATTCGCCGTCAGGGCCGCGATCGTGACAGACCACGTCGGCGCACCGATTTGATCGGCGACCACGTTCAGCTCGTCGCGCTCCGCACCGAGCCTCAGCATCGTCAGCAGGAAGTTCTTGCCGCGCATGCCGTAAACCCAGCTCGTACGAAAGATCAAATGATCGCAACCCGATGCGGCAATAGCCTTCTCGCCCGCCAACTTGCTCTTCCCGTAGACGTTCTGCGGATTCACTGCATCGTCTTCGACATAGGCGCCCAATTTGGTGCCATCGAAGACATACTCGGTCGAGTAATGAACCAACGCGGCGCCCAAGCGCTTCACCTCTTCCGCCAGCACGCCCGGCGCTTCACCGTTCGCGCGCATCGCTGCTTCGACGTCACTCTCGGCCTTGTCGACCGCCGTGTACGCGGCCGGATTCACGATCAGCGATGGCTTCACTTCCCGGACGACGCGGCGAACCTGATCGAGGTCGTTAAGATCGAGCCGACTGCGATCAACCGGGACCACCTTGCCGAGCCCCCGCAGATTGCGTGCCAGTTCAAAGCCCACCTGACCATTGACGCCGGTCAGCAGGATCGTGCGTTCAGCATCTCGAGTCATCACGTCGCTCACTCGAAGCACTCCGCTTCCGACAACCGCTTGCCCGCCGCATCCTTCGCCGCGAAAATCGGTTCGAAACCGCCCGGCCACTCGATACCGATCTCCGGATCATTCCACACGATGCTGCGCTCGTGCGCCTGATACCAGTAATCGGTCGTCTTGTAGAGGAATTGCGCCGATTCGGACAGCACGACGAAACCATGCGCGAACCCCGGCGGAACCCACAACTGGCGATGGTTCTCTTCCGACAGATTCACGCCCATCCACTTGCCGAAGTTCGGCGAGCTCTTGCGGATATCCACCGCGACGTCGAATACCTCGCCCTCCACCACGCGCACGAGCTTGCCCTGCGCATGCTGGATCTGATAATGCAGCCCGCGCAGCACGCCCTTCGCGGAACGCGAGTGATTGTCCTGCACGAACTCGACGCCGCTCTCGACATGCTCGGCGAAATCGCGCGCGTTGAAGCTTTCGTAGAAAAAGCCGCGCGCATCACCGAACACCTTCTTCGGCTCGATGATTTTGACTTCGGGCAGCGCCGTTGCGGTTACTTGGATGGCCATGCGACTTGGTCCTTCGGAAGATTGAGCAGATATTGACCGTACGCATTCTTCGACAGCGGCTTAGTGAGTGCAAGCAGTTGCTCTTCGCCGATCCACTTCTTGCGGTAAGCGATCTCCTCGGGACACGCCACAACGAGCCCCTGACGCTTCTGCAACGTGGCGATGAAAGTAGCCGCTTCGATCAGCGATTCGTGCGTGCCCGTATCGAGCCACGCGTAGCCGCGGCCCATGATCTCTACATCAAGCCGCTTGTTCTCGAGATAGCGCGAATTGACGTCGGTGATTTCCAACTCGCCACGCGCCGACGGCTTGATGTCCGCGGCGATATCGCAAACCTGATTGTCGTAGAAATACAGACCCGTCACCGCATAATTCGACCGCGGTTTCGTAGGCTTCTCCTCGATCGACAGCGCGCGAAACTTCTGGTCGAACTCGACCACGCCGTAACGCTCCGGATCGTGCACGTGGTAAGCGAACACGGTTGCACCGTCCGTACGCGCGTTGGCGCTGTCCAACTGCTTCGCGAGATCGTGCCCGTAGAAGATATTGTCGCCGAGAATGAGCGCCGAGGGATCATTGCCGACGAATTCCCGCCCGATGATGAACGCCTGCGCGAGCCCGTCCGGCGACGGCTGCACAGCGTACTGAATGTTCATGCCCCACTGGCTGCCGTCGCCGAGCATCGATTCGAAGCGCGGCGTGTCCTGCGGCGTCGAGATCACAAGGACATCACGGATGCCTGCAATCATCAGCGTCGACAGCGGATAGTAGATCATCGGCTTGTCGTAGACAGGCAGCAGCTGCTTCGACACCGCGTGCGTAATCGGATAAAGCCGGGTGCCTGAACCGCCGGCCAGAATGATGCCTTTGCGCGCCATCGTCAGCCCCTCACGCGCGCTGCGCGTAGTTCGTCTCGACCCATTTTCCGGTATTCGCCGGAAGCCACCTCGTCCGCCCACGTCTGATTGTCCAGATACCACGGCACAGTCTTGGCGAGACCAGTCTCGAACGTTTCCGCCGGCTTCCAGCCCAACTCGCGCTCGAGCTTGCGCGCGTCGATAGCGTAGCGGCGGTCGTGACCCGGGCGATCCTTCACGTAGGTGATCTGATCACGATAGGAGCCGCTCGCTTTCGGCTTGAGCTTGTCGAGAAGATCGCACAGCGTATGCACGACTTCGAGGTTCTTCTTCTCGTTCCAGCCGCCGACGTTATACGTTTCGCCGAGCGCGCCGCGCGCAAGCACTTCGCGAATCGCGGAGCAATGGTCGCCGACGTACAGCCAGTCGCGCACGTTCTGGCCGTCGCCGTACACCGGCAGCGGCTTGCCGGCGAGCGCGTTCGCGATCATCAGCGGAATCAGCTTCTCAGGGAACTGGTAAGGCCCATAGTTGTTCGAGCAATTCGTGGTCAGAACCGGCAGGCCATACGTATGATGATAGGCGCGCACCAGGTGATCGGAGCCAGCCTTCGTCGCGGAGTACGGGCTGTTCGGCGCGTACAGCGTGGTCTCGGAAAACTGCGGATCGGTAGCGGACAGCGAACCGAAGACCTCATCCGTAGACACGTGGAGGAAGCGGAAAGCTTGCTTTTCGGTTTCGGGCAGCTTGCTCCAGTACATGCGAGCGGCTTCGAGGAGCGTGAACGTGCCGACGACATTCGTCTGCACGAAATCGGCCGGACCGTGAATCGAGCGGTCGACATGGCTCTCGGCAGCGAAATGCAAAATCGCGCGCGGCTTGTGTTCAGCGAGGAGCACGTCCATCGCGGCACGATCGCAGATATTGGCCCGGGCAAAAACGTGGCGAGCGTCGTCCTTGAGCGACTTGAGTGTTCCCAAATTTCCCGCATACGTCAGTTTGTCGACGTTCAGAACGGGTTCATCCGAGCCTTTGAGCCAATCCAGAACAAAATTGGCGCCGATAAAACCGGCACCGCCCGTCACAAGAATCATAAATATCCTCTTCGCTGTTGTTTTTTTAGACAGCTGAATCAAGCTGAACGTGTGTTCGAAAATACGCAAAAATTGCGCCTCTGGCGCAGGCAGCAGGCGTCAGCGCGGAATCTACGACCGATCCCACACTTCATCAGTATAAATCTGGCCAACTGTGAATTATAAGGCCTGACATTGCAAAACCACACGCCTAACAACTTGATACAGCTAGCTATTTTGTGGTTGCATAGAGTTGCAATGTGTAACTACGCGTCTCGGCTACGTATGGCCAGACACTATTCACCATCTGTTTCATAATGCGTCGATTCTCTCAAGAGCCGCCCGCCGGCACCACACGCATTCCCCGATGACCCGCACTCACCTCCAGCATCGACGCTTCTCTCGCCCCTCGTCTTCGGCGACCTGCAGGGTTGCCGCGATCCGTTCCGGCGTCTCCTCAGGAAAGCCGCCCCGCCGACGACGTGCCACTCTGGTTCGCCGGCGACCTGATCAATCGCGGCCCGAAGTCACTGCAGACGCTGCGCGACGTGATTGCGCTCGGCCCGCGCGCGACGGTCGTGCTCGGCAATCACGATCTGAACCTGCTGTCGGTCGCGGCGGGTCTGCACAAGCCCAAGAAAGGCGACACGCTCAATGAAATCCTTGAAGCGCCCGACGCCGCCGATCTCATCGAATGGGTGCGCCACAAGCCGGTCGCGCATTTGAGAACGGCATCCTGATGGTCCACGCGGGCGTGCTGCCGCAATGGGACGCGACCATGACGATGGAGCTCGCGCACGAGCTCGAATGCGCGCTGCGCGCCCCGAACTGGAAGGAGACGCTCGCCACGCTATACGGCAACGAGCCGCATCGCTGGGAAGATTCCCTCACGGGTGCCGACCGCTTGCGCGTCGTCTACAACGCATTGACGCGCATCCGCTTCTGCACGGCCGAAGGCGCGATGGAGTTCGCCAACAACGGCGGTCCCGACGCCGCGCCGCCCAGCTACATGCCGTGGTTCGACGCGCCGGGCCGCCGCACGCGGGACGTGACGATCGTCTTCGGCCATTGGGCCGCGCTCGGCCTCATGATTCGCGACGACGTGCTGTGCGTCGACTCGGGCTGCGTATGGGGCAACAAGCTGTCGGCGGTGCGGCTCACGGCCGATCCGGCGCAGCGGGTCGTCACGCAGGTGAGTTGTTCGATGAAGAAGTGACCGGCTGCGCGGGTAGCGCTTCCGTGACGACCGCATGCGCGCCGCGCATGCGGTCCAGCGCCGCCTGTACCGCCGCCTGCGCCTCGCTCGCGAGCAGACGCCGGTCCGCGCTCAGCGCGAGCGGATTGCACACTTACAGATGCGCGGTGAGCGGCGTGGCGCGCAAGAGCGCATCGAGCGAATCGCCGAGCGTCATGTCGCCGATATACGCGGGCGCGGTCGACTGCCGGCCCTGCGCATCCTCGTACATCAGGCAGATCGGCTGCACCGGGCACGACGCCGACACCGCCGCCTGAAACAGGTTCGCGTGAAATGGCAAGAGCGACCGGCCATCGGTGGTCGTGCCTTCGGGGAACACGCACATCATCTCGCCCGCGAGCAGCCTGTCGGCGAGCTCGTGCATGATGCGCTTCGCGTCGCTGCGCTTCTCGCGCTGCACGAACACCGTGCCCAGCTGTTGCGCGAGCCAGCCGACCACCGGCCACTTGCGGATCTCCGCCTTCGACACGAACGGCGTCGGCCGCCACACGTTGATCACGTAGATGTCGATCCACGAGACGTGATTGCCGACCACGAGTACGCTGGCATCGAGCCGCACTTCGTCGTTGTGCACGACGAGCTTCATGCCGGACAGCCGCAGCATTTCGATCGACCATACGCGATTCATCTCGCTGCGCTCGCTCGCGGACGTCCGCGGAAAGCGCATCGCAACGACCCACATGCCATACAGCAGGTGAACGAGAAGCCGCAGCTTGCGCCATGCGATGCCCATGCCCGTGTCCCCGATCAGCGGCTCTCGTAGGCGACGTGGCCGACGACGACCGTCGCACGCACGCGCGCCGGCAGTTCGTAGCCGAGGAACGGCGTATTGCGGCCCTGGCTCTTGAGCTTCTGCGGATCGACGCGCCACTCGCCTGCCGCGTCGAACACGCACAGGTCCGCGAGCGCGCCCGTCGCGATGCGCCCGGCGGGCAGCTTGAGCACGTCGGCCGGCGCGGAGGTGATGCGCGAGAGCGCCTTCGCGAGCGGCACGTCGGCTTCGCGCGCCCACTTCACGGTGAGCGACAGCAGCAGCTCGAGGCCGGTCGCGCCGGGCGTCGCTTCGGCGAAGGGCAGCAGCTTCTCGTCGTCGTCGAGCGGCGTATGGTCGGAACAGATCGCGTCGATGGTGCCGTCTTCCAGGCCCGCGCGGATCGCGTCGCGGTCGCGCTGCGAGCGCAGCGGCGGATCGAGGCGGAACTGCGCATCGAAATAGCCGATGTCGACATCGGTCAGATGCGCGTGATTGATCGTCACGTCGCAGCTCACCGCGAGCCCTTCGGCCTTCGCCGCGCGCACGAGCGCGACGCCCGTCGCCGACGATAGATGCGACAGATGCACGCGCGCACCCGTCACACGCATCAGCTCGAAGATGGTATGCAGCGCGATGGTCTCTGCGGACACCGGCACGCCCGAGAGTCCGAGCCGCGACGCCACCGCGCCGCTCGCCGCGACGCCGCCCTTCGCCATGTACGCGTCCTGCGGACGCAGCCACACGGTGAAACCGTAAGTGGTCGCGTATTGCAGCGCGCGCAGCAGCGTGCGCGTATCGACGATCGGATTGTCCGCCTGCGAGAAGCCGACGCAGCCCGCCTCGGTCAGCTGGACCATCTCGGTGATGGTCTCGCCCTTCAGTCCCACGCTCAGCGCGCCGAGCGGATACACATGCGCCAGATGCAGCTTCTGCGCGCGGAACTTGAGCATCTCGACGAGACCCGGCTCGTCGAGCACGGGATCGGTGTCAGGCGGGCACACGAGGCTCGTCACGCCGCCCGCCATCGCGGCGGCCATTTCGGATTCGAGCGTCGCCTTGTGCTCGAAGCCCGGTTCGCGCAGACGCGCCGACAGATCGACGAAACCTGGCGCGATGCACAGGCCGCTCGCATCGATGACTTTCACCGCGTTGAAATCGGCAGGCGCGCCGCCCACGCCGACGATTCTCCCCGCCGCGATGAATACGTCCTTGCGTTCTTCGGTGCCCGCGGCCGGGTCGATGATCGTGCCGCCTTGAATCTGGATCTTCATCGAAATGCACGGGAAACCCCGGCCTTCAGGCCGGGAAGGGATAGCGCGCCGTGCGCAGCACGGCCTTCGCCCCGTCTCTCCTTTAGGTAAAGCTATCCTTGTGTAGCCGTAGCCATCGCTACGTTGAATGAGCTGGCAGTAGCGATGTGCAATGCCTTGCACCACACTGCCTGCCATCTGCAGATTGAAGTATCCAGTGGCACGCACTGCCACACGACCCACATGTGTGCCGGCCGTCTTGCCGGAAGGCACCTCGGCACGCGCCAGGTCGCCGGTCTGATAACCGTGCATCCGCTTGTCTCGGCTCAGATACCCGCGCGGAAAGCCATACCTATCCAAACGCATGCGCTGATAGCTGCCCCGGCCTGTGCAACTCACGGAGAGAGTTGGCTTGCGCCAATCCTTCACCGCCAGCAGCGTCCCAACGCATGCCGCATCGAGCGCATGCGTCTTTGGCATCCCGAGCGTTACCCGATTGAATTTAGAAGTGGTTTCAAAAAGAGTTATTAGGGGCTGTTAACCCGTAACGCAACCTGTTAACCTCGATCGTTGTGACAACAGGATCGAGGAGATGGGCAAACCAATCATCGACGACGAACTGTGGGCACTGATCGAGCCACTGCTACCACCAGCGAAGCCGCGCCGCTTCAAGTATCCGGGCCGCAAGCCGGTACCGGATCGGGCTGCGCTGACCGGCATCTTGTTCGTGCTGAAGACCGGCATCCGGTGGCGAGATCTGCCAGCGGAGATGGGATGTGGCTCTGGCGTCAGTTGCTGGCGCAGGCTGCGCGATTGGCAGCAAGCCGGCGTGTGGGATCGACTGCACGCACTGCTGCTGGCGAAACTACGAGCGGCCGGGAAGATCGACTTCTCCCGCGTCGTCGTCGACTCATCGTCGATTCGTGCGGTTGGGGCGGGCGAAAAACTGGCCCGAACCCCACCGACCGAGCACGACCCGGTTCCAAGCACCACGTCACCACCGACGCCAACGGTACGCCGATCGCGGCAATCCTGACCGGCGCCAATCGTCACGACGTCACCCAACTGATCCCGTTGATCGAGGCCATCGTACCGATTGGCGGCGTGCGCGGCCGGCCGCTGAGTCGCCCTGGCTGTGTTTATGCCGACCGCGGTTACGATCATGACAAGTACCGGTGCCTCCTTCACGCGCGCAACATTCCCACCAGCATCGCGCGGCGCGGTCACCCGCACGGTAGCGGCCTTGGGAAAGTCCGTTGGGTCGTCGAACGTACACATGCCTGGTTGCATAACTTCCGCCGTCTACGTACTCGCTTCGAACGTCGTGCGGACATTCATGAAGCGTTCCTCAAACTCGGTTGTTGCTTGATCTGCTGGAACACTCTTCGGCAATCTCAACAGCCTTTATGAAACCGTCTCTAAATGCGCCCGCCCGAAGCAAGCTCCACTGGCAGGCCAGTAGCACGGAGGGCATGGACCAATGCCCAGCGTGTGGCGTTGACAGCAGCCGCGTCCTTTAGTGGTCGCTTTGCCTGCGTCAGCATGGCCGCCAGCCGCTTTGGTTGCTTGGCCAGAAACACCTCGATGGGCAAGGCACCCTTCGCCTGATTGCATGGCTCGCACGCCAGCGTCAGATTGGAGATGCGGTTCGTGCCACCACGCGCCCGCGCCACGATGTGTTCAATCTGCAGCGGAACATGCGCCGTGTCGCAGTACGCACATTGCCGGTGCCACTTTTCGAGCAGGTACTCGCGTACCTCGTAGCCTGTCAGCACTCCCTGCTGGTATTCAGTACCACTGATTTCAAAATTCTCCAGCGCCTGCATGTCAAAGCGCACCAGCTCGCTGGAGAGCGCTGTCACGGGCGCCCAGCGTCCAATGCGTCGCACCCACGACAACGTGGTGTCAACCCGGCGTAGCAGGGAAGGAGGCGCTAGCCCGCTCGACGGGTGCGATTCAGGAACCGCGGCGCGCGGTAGCGCAGGTCGCCGCGGCGCCGGCGGCGCATAACGCGGCGCGCCGTCAGCGCCTCGCTGATTTGCCGGCCGCGATGCACCAGTTCAAACAGGTTGAGCACCGCGGCGCCGCGCTGAAGCTCGCACGTTGCGGTATCGCGCACTTCCGTGTCGCGCACCAGCGCGAGACCGGTGGCCCTGCTGCCCGGATCGAGCTTGAGGCGCAACGGTTGAAACTGACAGGAAACGGTGTCGCGGTCCGTGAGCCGGATGACGAACGGCATCACGCAATGCACGCGCGCACGACCCCGCGCAAGCAACAACCTCGCGCGCTTTTCGCTGCACGGCATCAGCGCCCTGCCCCTTCTGTCCAGCACAAATACAGCCACATCCTCTCCGTGGTGATGCATCCGGATTCTGTCCGGAGCGATTGCCCTTACGGGCCTTGTGACGCATACCTCGACGCCGAAGGCTAGTGCCTGTGGGATCGGCATGGCTCCCCTCGACCATGTTGTGCAGCAGGTGGTGAGTTGGCTCACCCGTCGCAGCCCGTTTCGTGGTTACCCGAACCGTGTCTGCTGCTGCGACTTCCAGTGCGCCGAACTGAGGAAGCATTCGGCGGTGGGTCTGCTGTCTTCTGCACAACGTAGCGCCCGAAGGCGCTCGGTCTGGTCAAACTCGAGCGAGTGAATCGCTTCACACGCTCCGGCCTGCAGGCCGGGGTGCTTGACGTCGCTTGTCTTCTTCGATGCTTAGTCGCTATTGCCGACCACGATGCCCATCACCGCCATGCGCACGGCGATGCCGAAGGTCACCTGATTCAGGATCACCGAATGCGGGCCGTCCGCCACCTGCGAGTCGATTTCGACGCCGCGGTTCATCGGGCCCGGATGCATCACGATCGCATCGGGCGCGGCGAGCGCGAGACGCTCGGGCGTCAGGCCCCAGCTCTTGAAATACTCCTGCGCCGAAGGCAGCAGGGCTCCGCTCATGCGCTCGTTCTGCAAGCGCAGCATGATGATGACGTCGACGCCCTTCAGGCCTTCGTCGAGATTATGATAGACGTGCACGCCCATCTGGTCGAGGTTGCTCGGCAGGAGCGTGCGCGGCCCGATCGCGCGCACTTCCGGCACGCCGAGCGTGGTCAACGCATGAATGTCCGAACGCGCGACGCGCGAATGCAGGATGTCGCCGACGATCGCCACGCGCAGCTTCGTGAAGTCGCGCTTGTAATGGCGGATCGTATACATGTCGAGCAGGCCCTGCGTCGGGTGCGCGTGACGGCCGTCGCCCGCATTGATCACGTGCACGTGCGGCGCGCAATGCTCGGCGATCAGATACGGCGCGCCGCTCGACGCATGACGCACGACGAACATGTCCGCGTGCATCGCGGAGAGATTGTTGATCGTGTCGAGAAGCGATTCGCCCTTGCTGGTGGACGACGCGCTGATGTTCAGGTTCAGCACGTCCGCCGAAAGACGCTTCGCCGCAATCTCGAACGTGGTGCGGGTACGCGTCGAGTTCTCGAAGAAGAGATTGAACACCGACTTGCCGCGCAGGAGCGGCACCTTCTTCACCTCGCGGTCCGTCACGCTCACGAACTGCTCGGCGGTGTGGAGAATGTGCGTGACGATCGAGCGGGGCAAGCCTTCGATGGTCAGCAGATGCTTGAGCTCGCCGTTCTCCGTGAGCTGCGGATTGCCTTTGAGAAAGCCGTATCGGAACTTGTCGGCGGCCTTGTCCGATGAGGGCGTGCCCGTTTCGGCTGCGCCCTGAGTGGCGGTGTTCATGGTGATCCCGGGTAATTCCTTGGAGAAAGCTGAAAGCGCAGCCGCGAGCTGCTGGTCAATGCGCGCGCGGTTCCGTCGTGAAGGTGAACACGTTCGTATCGCTTCGCGCCAGCACGAGATCCTCGTTTGCCGGCACCTCGACCGTGCCGCCAACGAAGCGCGCCGCGATCGGCATCTCGCGTCCGCCGCGATCGGCGAGCACCGCGAGATCGATCGACGCCGGGCGGCCGTAGTCGTAAAGCTCGTTGATCGCCGCGCGCACGGTGCGGCCCGTCGAGAGCACGTCGTCGATCAGGACGATGCGCCGGCCGTTGACGTCGAAGGGCAGCTCGGTCGGGCGCGCCTGGCTGTGCAGGCCCTTCTTCGCGTAGTCGTCGCGATGCAGCGCCACGTTCACCACGCCAAAGTGCGGCGCATTCAGGTCCTTCGCGAGCCGTTCGGCGAGCCATACGCCGCCGCTGTAGATGCCCGCGAGCACGGCGCCGTCGGGCGCGGCGAGCGATGGTCCATACGCGGCGCGAATCTGTTCGACGAGCGCGCGGTAGAGCGCCTCGGCGTCAATGGAACTCATGATCGTCGGCAAGTCCGTCGAGATATTGTTGAAGAATGACGCGGGCCGCTTCGGCGTCGATGTCGTCGAAGCGGCCGCGCGCGTCGGCGCGCTCGCGGAGATCGGCTTTGGCGTCGACGGACGAGTAGCGCTCGTCCACCCATTGCACCGGCACGTTGAAACGGCCGTTCACCTGATTGCCGAAGCGCTTCGCGAGCGCGCTCATTTCATGCGGGGTGCCGTCCGGATGCATCGGCATGCCGACGACCACCGCATCGGGCTTCCACTCGTCGAGGAGTCTGCCCACTTCGAGAAAGCGATGTTCGCGGTTGCGGTTTTCCAGCGTGGCCAGCGCGCGCGCGTGTTTCGTGAGCGTATTGCCGACGGCGACACCGATGCGCTTCTCGCCGTAGTCGAATGCCAGCAGCGTGGCTTCGCGGCTCATGCGTGCCCTGCTTCGCCGGAGAGCATCGAGCGCGACACACCGAGCAGCGAGAGCGCCGCTTCGAGCCGGTCTTCGGCGGGCACGTCGAAGATGATGCGCGGGTCGGCCTCCACGGTGAGCCAGCCGTTCTTCGAGATTTCCTCCTCGAGCTGGCCCGCGCCCCAGCCGGCATGACCCAGCGTGAGCAGGAAGCGCTCGGGCCCCTTGCCGCTCGCGACCGCTTCGAGCACGTCCTTCGACGTGGTCATGGCAAGGCCGCCAGGCACGCTCATCGACGAGCTGTAGGGTTCGCCCTCGCCCGCTTCGTGCAGCACGAAGCCGCGCTCCGTTTGTACGGGACCGCCGAAATACACGGGCAAATGGACGAGTGGCTCGATCTCGAGCTTGAGATCGATGCGGTTGAAGAGCGACTGAAGATCGATGTCGGTCGGCCGGTTGATGACGAGACCGAGCGCGCCCTTCTCGGTGTGATCGCAAAGGTAGACCACCGTTCCTGAAAACGTCGGATCGACCATGTTCGGCATGGCGATCAGGAACTGATTCGCCAAATTGATGCGATCGGAAGTCTTGGACATAATTCAGAATTTTTTAACAAAGGCGCTGCGAGATGGCCGACTTCGATGTGGGTCTGGTCTGGTTTCGGCGGGACCTACGCGCGGCAGACAATGCTGCACTCTATCACGCGCTCACACGGTGCCGTCGCGTGCTGTGCGCCTTCGTTTTCGACGGCGAGATTCTCGCGCCGCTCGCGAAAAAGGATCGGCGCGTGCCGTTCATCCACGCAAGCGCCGTCGAGCTCGGCCGCGCCTTGGCGCGACGCGGACAGCGCGCTGATCGTGCGGCACGGCGCGCCGGTCCGCGAGATTCCCGCGCTCGCGCGAGCATGCGGCGTCGACGCGGTCTTCGCCAATCGCGATTACGAGCCCGCCGCGAAGGCGCGCGACGACGCCGTCGCGAAGAAGCTCGCGAGCAAGGACGTCGCGTTCCTCACGTTCAAGGATCAGGCCGTCTTCGATCATGACGATGTGATGACGGGCGCCGGCACGCCCTATACCGTCTTCACGCCCTACAAGCGCAAATGGCTCGAAACGCTCACGCCGGCCGCGCTCGGGCCGCATGCATCGGAGGACCATCTGTACGCGCTGGCGAAGCCGCCGCCGGGCGTCGGGCACGCGATGCCGTCGCTTGCCGCGCTCGGTTTTCCCGATGCGCGCGGCCCTGCGTTTCCCGCCGGCGCGGGCGGCGCGCTCGCGCTGTTCGACGATTTCCGCGAGCGCATGGCCGATTACGGCCGCACCCGCGACTTCCCCGCGCTGAAAGGCCCGAGCTACCTCAGCGCGCATCTGCGGCACGGCACCGTGTCGATCCGTGCGCTCGCCCGCGCCGCGCACGACGCGCAGCGCCACGGCGACAAGGGCGCCCAAGCATGGCTCGGCGAGCTGATCTGGCGGGAGTTCTATTTCTCCGTGCTGCACCATTTTCCGCACGTCGGCGTGCCGGGAGATCATCGCGCGTTCAAGCCGGAATACGACCGCATCCGCTGGGAAACCGGCGACGCCGCCGATGCGAATTTCGCCGCATGGCGCGCGGGCGAGGCGGGCTAATCGATCGTCGATACGGCGATGCGGCAGATCAACGCGTGTTACATGCACAACCGTCTGCGCATGACCGTGGCGAGCTTTCTCACCCGATGCGCAATATGCCAGATCATCGAGGACCTCCGTGGCGAAGATGCCGCGCAGGCATTTAGAATTGGTTTCAAAAAGATCTCTTAGGGGCTGTTAACCCGTAACGCAACCTGTTAACCTCGATCGTTGTGACAACAGGATCGAGGAGATGGGCAAACCAATCATCGACGACGAACTGTGGGCACTGATCGAGCCACTGCTACCACCAGCGAAGCCGCGCCGCTTCAAGTATCCGGGCCGCAAGCCGGTACCGGATCGGGCTGCGCTGACCGGCATCTTGTTCGTGCTGAAGACCGGCATCCGGTGGCGAGATCTGCCAGCGGAGATGGGATGTGGCTCTGGCGTCAGTTGCTGGCGCAGGCTGCGCGATTGGCAGCAAGCCGGCGTGTGGGATCGACTGCACGCACTGCTGCTGGCGAAACTACGAGCGGCCGGGAAGATCGACTTCTCCCGCGTCGTCGTCGACTCATCGTCGATTCGTGCGGTTGGGGCGGGCGAAAAACTGGCCCGAACCCCACCGACCGAGCACGACCCGGTTCCAAGCACCACGTCACCACCGACGCCAACGGTACGCCGATCGCGGCAATCCTGACCGGCGCCAATCGTCACGACGTCACCCAACTGATCCCGTTGATCGAGGCCATCGTACCGATTGGCGGCGTGCGCGGCCGGCCGCTGAGTCGCCCTGGCTGTGTTTATGCCGACCGCGGTTACGATCATGACAAGTACCGGTGCCTCCTTCACGCGCGCAACATTCCCACCAGCATCGCGCGGCGCGGTCACCCGCACGGTAGCGGCCTTGGGAAAGTCCGTTGGGTCGTCGAACGTACACATGCCTGGTTGCATAACTTCCGCCGTCTACGTACTCGCTTCGAACGTCGTGCGGACATTCATGAAGCGTTCCTCAAACTCGGTTGTTGCTTGATCTGCTGGAACACTCTTCGGCAATCTCAACAGCCTTTATGAAACCGTCTCTAAATCGCGAAGATCAAGTGGACATGTATCAGAAAGACGCAAAATGTCTTTCGTGCCTAAGATTGTTGTCGGTGCTCGTAGATCAAATTACACTTTCGCCATACAGCGTCTCCAAGCTTTCAAATACGAACTGATGCCCACTGGCGAACAGCAGCGCCAGATGCGCCGTTTCGCCGGGTCGTGCCGGTTCGTGTACAACGAGGCGCTAGCATTACAGAAGGCGCGTTACGAGCGGTGCGAGAAGAAGCTCGGTTACGCCGACTTGTGCAAGCTGCTCACCGATTGGCGCAATGGCCCGGAAACGCCGTGGCTCAAAGATGCGCCAACGCATCCGTTGCAACAGACGCTCAAGAATTTGGAACGCACCTACGCCAATTTCTTCGCTAAGCGGGCCGGCTTCCCGCGCTTCAAGAAAAAGGGCCAGTCCGACAGTTTCCGGTACCCCGACCCGAAACAGATCAAGCTCGACCAGACCAACAACCGCGTCTTTCTTCCCAAGCTCGGCTGGCTGCGCTACCGCAACAGCCGCGATGTACGGGGCGAAGTGAAGAACGTCACTGTCAGTCTGCGTGCGAGTAAGCGGTTCGTAAGAATTCAGACCAAGCGGAAAGTCGAACAGCCTGTACCGCAGTCCAGCAGCGCCATCGGTATCGACATGGGTGTGGCTCGGTTCGCAACGATGAGCGATGGAAGCTACCTTGCCCCGCTCAACAGCTTCAAGAAGCACGAGGCTCGTTTGCGCCGTTACCAGCGAGCAATGAGCCGCAAGATCAGTTTCAGCAACAACTGGAAGAAAGCGAAGGCAAAAATCCAGCGCATCCATAGCTGCATCGGCAACGCCCGGTGCGACTACTTGCACAAAGCCACGACCACGATCAGCCAAAACCATGCGATGGTGTGTATCGAGGACTTGCAGGTTCGGGACATGTCCAAGTCGGCGGCGGCAGGCAGAACCTGGTCGCCGGGTAAAACCGTTCGTGCCAAGTCCGGATTGAACAAAGCCATCCTCCGATCAAAGCTGGTTCGAATTCCGTCGCCAACTGGACTACAAGCTGGCGTGGGCCGGTGGATGGCTCATCGCCGTGCCGCCGTATAACACCAGTCGAACATGTCCGGCCTGTGGCCATGGATCGGCGAAGAACCGGCAGACGCAAGCGTGGTTTGCGTGCATCGAATGCGGCTACGAGGAAAACGCCGACGTCGTCGGCGCGATCAATATTCTGGCGCGGGGGCACCGCGTTGCGTGGAGAGCCGGTGCAGCCAGGCCGCTCCGCGAAGCAGGAACCCACCGAAGCGAGTCATTCAGGCACTGTGCCTGCAATGGGCGCCGTAGGAATCCCTTGCCTTTAGGCAGGGCAGGATGTCAAAAAGGATTCGGCATCGACTGTCGGTTAGCGAAGCGTATTTCGAAGCGCTACTGAACGATTTCGAGCTCTCGAACAACAACGGCGGATGGCAATGGGCGGCATCGAGCGGCTGCGATGCACAGCCGTACACAGCCGTACTTCCGTATCTTCAATCCGCTGACGTAGTCGCGGAAATTCGATGCGGCAGGCACGTTCATCCGTCACTACGTGCCGGAGATCGCCGGCCTTCCGGACCGGGACATCCACGCACCACGGCTCGCGCAACCGGACGCGCTGAAGGCCGCGAAAATCTCGCTCGGCGCGGATTATCCGCAGCCGATCGTCGATCACGAAGCGGCGAGGAAGCGCACGCTACGACGCGGTGCGCGGGCCGGGCGCGAAGAACGCCGCGCCACGCCGCATGGACCACGGGAACGGCTAGCGCGCGATCGGAAGCGGTCGTTCGATCATCGCGGTGAGCGCAACGATCGAGCTCGAGCCGCGGCCTTCCGATGGCGCAATGCCCGCCGCCGCCTGATGCAGCATCGAGCGCAGCATCTGCGCGGCGCGCTCGGGCACCACGGCGTCGAGTCCGCGGGTCGCGCCGTCGGCGCCGAAGGCGTGCGTTTCGCCGTGATGCGCGACGCGCCGCCACGCAAGACCGAGGGTGTCCGCGAGCAGCGCGACATGGCCGAGCCCCAGCGCGCACGCCGCCGCGCCCAGCCGATGCGACGCGTTCGCCGCCGACAGCGCCGCTGCTTTGTCCACCGTCCCAGTTTCGCTCGCCTGCGTGCCGCGCTCTGCAGAAAATCCTCGTAGGCCGCCGCGTTCACGCGCAGCACGCCGAGATCGCGCGTCGCGGCATCGCGCGAGGCTTCGTCGCTCGCCTGTGCGGCGCCCTCTTCCCACGCCGCTTCCGACGCCGGCGTCGCCGCCACGTGCCAGGGTGACCGTCAGACCGTAGTCGCGCAGCACGTCGACGTAATCGGCGTCCTCGGGCGCCGCGCCGTACAGCGCGAAATCGCGCCAGAGAAGCGCGAGCGTCGCGCGCACCAGCGAGCGGGGCGCGTACGACAACGCGTGCGCCTGGTCCGCCAGCCCCAGGTTGAACCGCGCGTAGAGGCGCTTCGCGTCCGCCTCGTAGCCGGGGCATTCCGGTCCGCGGCGTCGGACTGAGCGGCGTGGCGGTGCGCGCGCTCGCGCAGCGCGCGCACCGCGGATGAGGCCAGCCGCCAGAAATCGTACGGATCGGGGCCGCGGAGATCGGCGAGACAGGCGTCGAGGCACGCGAAGGCGTCGGCGGATTCGCCGGCCGGGCCGCGCAGGAACCCGAGCAGCGCCTCCTCGTAGTGCACCCGCACGCGCGCGAGCCGCTCCGGCGCGATCGCGCGGCCGGCGAGCGCGAGGTCGTCGTACGAAACGGGCGCCACGCGCGTATGCGCCGCGAGCAGCGCATGCAGGCCGCGATAGTGATCGAAAAGCACCGTCGAGCACGACAGTTCGCGCAGATTGTGACGCTCGACCGCCGCGCCGAAGACGGCGATCGCATCGGCGATGCGCGCGCGGCTCGCATTCGTCGCCGAGCGGCGCGACGAGTGCGAGCGCCTCGGCGAAGCGCTGCGCGGGCAGCCATCCGGCCGAATGCAGTGCGGCTCCGGTTTCTCCCTAACGCTGGAATGCGTGCAGCGCGTCGGTGAGCGCCATTTCGGCGAGTCGCACCGATCCGCCGCGCGGATTGGGCAAGGCTTCGAACGGAACGTGCAGATCGGGACGTGATGTCATGTCGTGCGCTCACAAGCCGTTTCGCGGGCGCGTCGCTCTGCGGGACCGTCGCACGCGGTTGAAATGTGTCATCGGTTGGCGCGGCGCCGGGCGCCGCTCCGTCGCTGGTCGCGCCTGCCTCAAGGGTATGCCTTGAGCGGCCGGCGCGGAAATCGAATCTGCCGGGCAACGCCGGCCTCGCCGCAACGATCCTGCCTCAGGCTGCGCGACGAGGAAAAAAGCAGGCTGCACGATATCCGCCCGATGCGGCACCGCGTCGCGCCGGGGCGCGGCCCGCAAAAAACGCGCGCCGCATGACGCGAATCATGCGGCGCGGCAGAGCGTGAGGATCAGATCTGAACCATCTCGAAATCTTCCTTGCGGGCTCCGCATTCGGGACAGGTCCAGTTGATCGGAACGTCCTCCCAGCGTGTGCCCGGCGCAATGCCCTCCTCGGGCAATCCCGCCCCCTCGTCGTAGATCCAGCCGCAGATCAGGCACATCCAGCTTCTGTATTCCATACTTATGCCGCGTCGATTGGTCGGTTGAAATTAGGACAAGATGGTACCGTGTTGCCGTGTCGATGCCTAGCAAACCGCCCGCGCGGTGCGCACTTCGTGACATTCGTCGCGCCCCCGTCCGGCGGGATCGTCTTGCGAAGGCTAGCGCGCCGGAAAAAAAGTATGCAAAGAGAACAGTCAGACGGCATTAGGCCGCATAATCGGACCGAGACCCGGGCGGGCATTCGCTCTCGCGCTCACGCGCGGACGAGTCCGCTTCGAGCCGAAACGTCCACCAAGCAATCCAATACCATAATGTCCGCTTTTGCCATGACCGGCGACTCCCCACCGATCGTACTCACCTTCGGCCTGTCGGATCCCACCGGCGGCTCGGGCCTGCAGGCCGACCTGCTGACGCTCGCGAGCATGGGCTGCCACGGCGCGACCGTGCTCACCGGCTACGCGGTGCGCGACTCGGCAACCTGCGACGAAGTCACCGGCCTCGGTCCGGACACCGTCGCGACCCAGGCGCGCATGTTGCTAGAGGACATGCCGATCTCCGCGTTCAAGATCGGCGCGGCAACCCGCGCGGAGGTGGTGTCGGTGATTGCCGAAGTCGTCTCCGACTACGACGACGTGCCGCTGATCCTCGCGCCGGACTTCACGCCCGACGACGAGCACGTCCTCGCCGCCGACGAGCTGCGCGAATCGCTCGCCGATCTTCTGGTGCCGCAAACCACCATGCTGATTGCCGATCATGCCACGCTTCTGCAGCTCGCGCAGCCGGACAGCGACGCCGAATCGCCCACGCTCGATTCCGCGATCTCCCACATCCTTTCGCAGGGCTGCGAATATGTGCTCGCGATGGAAACGGGCACGCATCGTCACGTGATCACGCTCTTCAGCGAGGAAGGCCAGGTGCGGCAAGATACCTGGGATCGCGGGGTGCATCGCATCATGGGCCTGACCGACACGCTAGGCGCGGCGATCGCCGCCCTGCTCTCGAACGGCCAGGAGCCCGCCGAAGCCGCGCGCGAGGCGCAGGAATACGTGTTCCAGGCCGCGCGCGCCGCGTTCCGTCCGGGCATGGGCGCGTATCTGCCGGACCGATTCTTCTGGGTGCGCTCGAACGACACCGATGAAGACGGCGACGCATCCTCGCTGTCCGACGATGCGACGGGACTGCCCGGAGAGGCGCGACACTAAAACCAACAAGGGAGGCTTCGCGAACGCATGCCGTACCGACTGCCCCATCTGCACAAGTCCGGCCCGCAAGGCGCGATCCGCATCGGCTGCGCGGGCTGAGGCTTGTCGAGCGCCGTCGCCGCGAGCTTTCCCGGCGAAGGCACGCATCTCGAACGCTACGCGCAGGTGCTGACGTGCGTCGAGATCAACTCGAGCTTCTACAAGCCGCATCGCGAGCAAACCTACGCGCACTGGGCGGAAAGCGTGCCCGACTCGTTCCGCTTCTCGGTGAAGCTGCCGAAGGCGATCACCCACGATGCGCGGCTCGCCGGCACCGAAGCCCTGCTCGACGCGTTCCTCCAGGCCGCCGGACAGCTCGGCGACCGGCTCAGCTGCTGGCTCGTGCAACTGCCGCCGAGCCTGCCGTTCGACCACGACATCGCGGAAGGCTTCCTCAAGGCGCTGCGCAAGCGCACCACGCTGTCGGTCGCGTGCGAGGCACGCGAGCACAGCTGGTTCACGACGCACGCCGCCGCGCTATTGAAGGCGCATCAGATCGCCTACGTGGATGCCGACTCGATCCCCGACGGCTGCGAAATCAGGGATCGCGCGGACACGTCGCTCCGTGTACGTGCGGCTGCATGGCTCGCTCGAGCTCTACAAGTCCTCGTACGATTACACCTATCTCGACGATCTCGCCCGCACGCTGCACGCGCGCGCGAAGAAAACGGCCGAGGTCTGGTGCATCTTCGACAACACCGCCGAAGGCCACGCGCAGCCCAATGCGCTGCATCTGCTGGAGCGGCTGCGGCTTCATCACAAGTAGCGACATTCTTTTCCGAGGAGCACTTCCGATGCGAAAGCCGGTAAGACGAATCGCGCGCTTCACCCAAAGCCTGATGTTCGCCTCGACGCTGATTCTGGCCGCACCTGCATTCGCGCAAACCGCCTCTCCGCCGGCGCCACGCCCGCGGGCGACGGCACGTTCCTGCTGACGATCTTCCTCTGGCACGATGAATCGAAGACGCTCCCGCAGATCAATCAGCAACTGAAGGAGCAAGGCTACTTCAAGGCGTTTCCGCCGCCGGGCGTTGAAGTGGTGTCGTGTACGTGATGATGGGCATCGGCCAGGTCGTGACGCTGCGCGTGCCCGCCGATCGCCTGCGCGAAGTGAACCGTGCGATCGAGAGCACGGCGTGGGGCGGCTATCGCACGGAGTTCTATCCGACCTACGACTACAAGGCCGCCGCGCAGAAGCTGCGGAGGAAATAAACAAGAACGCATTTGCCTTCGAAGCGAATGGACGAAAAAACCCGCATCGCTGCGGGTTTTTTCTGCACTGCGCGGGCTTCGTGAGAAACCCGCGCCGGCTCCGGAACGAACCGTGTAATCTCGGCGTGAGCTGAATTACATGTCCATGCCCATACCGCCCATGCCGCCCATGCCGCCGGGCATCGGAGCGTCTTCCTTCAGCAGTTCGGCAACGGCTGCGTCGGTCGTCAGCAGCAGGCCCGCCACCGATGCCGCGTTTTGCAGCGCGGTGCGCGTCACCTTCGTCGGGTCGACGACGCCGGCTCCAACCAGGTCGCCGTACTCGCCGGTTGCCGCGTTATAGCCGTAGTTGCCCTGGCCGGCAGCAACAGCCGCCACCACGACGGAAGCTTCTTCACCGCCGCCGTTCGTGACGATCTGGCGCAGCGGCTCTTCCATCGCGCGCAGGACAATCTTGATGCCGGCGTCCTGATCCGGGTTCGCACCATTCACGCCTTCGATTGCCTTGCGAGCACGGATCAGCGCAACGCCGCCGCCTGCCACGATACCTTCTTCAACTGCGGCACGCGTGGCATGCAGCGCGTCTTCGACACGTGCCTTCTTTTCCTTCATTTCGACTTCGGTCGCGGCGCCGACCTTGATCACCGCAACACCACCGGCCAGCTTCGCCACGCGCTCTTGCAGCTTTTCACGGTCGTAGTCCGAGGTCGCTTCCTCGATCTGCTTGCGCACTTGCTTCACGCGAGCTTCGATGTTCACGGCTTCGCCAGCGCCGTCGATGATCGTGGTGTTTTCCTTGCCCACTTCGATGCGCTTCGCCTGACCCAGCTCGGCCAGCGTCGCCTTTTCGAGCGTGAGGCCGGTTTCTTCCGCGATGACCTGGCCGCCGGTCAGGATCGCGATGTCTTCCAGCATGGCCTTGCGACGATCGCCGAAGCCCGGAGCCTTGACGGCGACGGTCTTCAGGATGCCACGGATGTTGTTGACGACGAGCGTTGCCAGGGCTTCGCCTTCGACGTCTTCAGCGATGATGAGCAGCGGGCGGCCAGCCTTCGCGACTTGTTCCAGAACCGGCAGCAGATCGCGGATGTTGGAAACCTTCTTGTCGTGCAGCAGCACGAACGGGTTTTCCAGCACGGCGACTTGCTTGTCCGGGTTGTTGATGAAGTACGGCGACAGGTAGCCGCGGTCGAATTGCATGCCTTCCACGACGTCCAGCTCGTCTTGCAGCGACTTGCCGTCTTCGACGGTGATGACGCCTTCCTTGCCGACCTTGTCCATCGCCTCGGCAATGCGCTCGCCGATCGAGGTGTCGCTGTTTGCCGAGATCGCGCCGACTTGTGCGATTTCCTTGTTGGTCGTGCAGGGCTTGCTGATCTTGCGCAGTTCTTCGATTGCAGCAGCAACGGCCTTGTCGATGCCGCGCTTCAGGTCCATCGGGTTCATGCCCGATGCGACATACTTCATGCCTTCGCGGACGATCGATTGCGCCAGAACGGTAGCGGTCGTGGTGCCGTCACCTGCGTTATCGCTGGTCTTGGAAGCCACTTCCTTGACCATTTGCGCGCCCATGTTCTGGAGCTTGTCCTTCAGCTCGATTTCCTTCGCGACCGAGACACCGTCCTTGGTGACCATCGGGCCACCGAAGCTGCGCTCGAGCACGACGTTGCGACCCTTCGGGCCCAGCGTGACCTTGACCGCGTTGGCCAGGATGTTCACGCCCTCGACCATCTTGGCGCGTGCGGAATCGCCAAAAGTAACTTCTTTAGCTGCCATATCCAGACTCCTTGATTCGATTCGATTTGCCGGCTTCGCTTGGCGCGCCCGACAGGGCCGCGGCCTTCATCACGAAGCCAGACGTGCAGGAAGGATGCTTACTTGACCAGAACGGCCATGATGTCTTCTTCGCGCATGACGAGCAGCTCCTGGCCGTCGACCTTGACGGTCTGGCCAGCGTACTTGCCGAAGAGCACGCGGTCGCCCACCTTCACGTCGGGGGCGTTCTGCACACCCTTGTCATCGCGCTTGCCCGGGCCGATGGCCAGGACTTCGCCTTGATCCGGCTTTTCTGCCGCGGCCTCGGGAATGACGATGCCCGATGCGGTCTTGGTTTCCTGGTCCAGACGCTTGACGATGACGCGATCGTGCAAAGGACGAAGGTTCATACACACACTCCTCTCTTGATTGAGACTGAAAACGCGGGAAAACCCGTCCTGTGAGATGAAACTCACCGGACGGCAAGCTTGTTAGCACTCTCGTGCAGTGAGTGCCAATTATATGGACCGTGTTTGACAATTTCAAGGAGGGGAATGAGCGGGGAATCCCTGTGATCGGGATCCACTCGACTTTGAAACTTCGTTCGCTGGCGCTTCAGTTTGAACTCTCGTATCGCGTCGGACCGTCGACATGACACGATATTTCTAGAAGAAACAATGATTTGCGCCGAAGCCGAGGGTTCAGCGGCTCATTTCTTGAAGGAACGAATTGGCCGTTTCGATCCTGCCCGAAGCAACCGGTCCGCCTTTGGGCCCGTATCAGGGAATTCCCTACAGCGCTGGCGAGCACGCTCGCGGAAGACGGCCTCGAACGGCGCGTTCTGGCCATTGGATGATGCGCGCAGTCGGAAGCTCGAGCGCCAGGTGATTCGAGCGCTGGTCGATGCGACGATGCGGCCGACGGTGGCTGAGCAACTGGGCAGGGAAACTGCCGGCCGCGCACGCAGAACCGGAAGCGAAGCAACTTAAAGCGGCGTGATGTTCGCAGCTTGCAGACCCTTGGGGCCGCGCTTCGTCTCATAGCTGACTTTCTGATTTTCGGCGAGCGTCTTGAACCCTTCGCCGCGAATCTCCGAGAAATGCGCGAACAGGTCATCGCCGCCGGTGTCGGGCGTGATAAAGCCAAAACCCTTGCTGTCGTTGAACCACTTGACGGTGCCGGTATCCATGGAACTCTCCTGAAGGTGAACGAATAGACGCGCCCCCGGTAGGGTCGCGGGATAAAGGATCAAGGAGGGAGAGGACAACGAATACCGCAGGCTGCGGTCAATGATGAGCAGCAATCGCGCTTCTTGAAAGCTTTAACTAAGAAAACTACGCTCAGCCTCGAAAGCCGTCAAGTTCTTTCGGCCCACCGGATGGGCGAAGAAACCGTGAACAGGAAAGCGATGCGCATCCCGGCTAATGATCGGTCAGGATCATCAGAATGTCCGCATACTACGCGCTGTTGAGACCCAGTGATTCGCCTAGCTGCATGTCTCTCGTACCCGTCGATGGTCGACGAATGCACGCCCAGAAGCACCCACGGCAGCTCGCCAGGCGCGTCCTCACCCGAGCGTGCGCTCATGACGACAGGCACCCCGCTCGTGCCGCGATGAGTCCGTGCGTCCGTGGCAAAGCAACCCTTGCCCTGGAAGCGAAGACCGAACGCCGACGCCAGCACACCTTGCCTTACGACCGGAAGGTGATGCAGCGAGTCATGGAATCCCAGCGGAAAGCCGACGATCAAAAGCGACGCGCCGGTCGGCGTCATCTGCCGCGGCCCCGCCAGATGCTCCGGACCGAATGCGTAATAGCTCGCACCCCGCGGTAACGCGCTTCGTTGGATCTCGATGATGGCTACATCGATCCCCTGACGCCAAAGACTCTGGCCTGCTGCATAAAGCGGCACCGAGAACCATTCGGAAGCCCCGAGGTTCGCGGCGTCCACGTGAAGTTCGAGTTCCAGCCGATCCGGGAAATGCTGGCTTGGCGCGTCGATCACGACGTGACGGCTCGTAACGAGGAAGCCGTTCGCCGCGCCTGAAGAAGAACCCGCTGGCATTCGTGAGCCGCCGCTGCTGCGCGAAGGTGCACACCCGCGTCGCGGTGAGGAGCAGTGGCTCCAGTGTCATCTGATGATCGATGCGATGATCCGGGCCCGGGGATTCGCCCGAGGGCACCAAGCCGGCGATACTTTCCAGTAGCGCATCGTGTTCTGGTCCGAAGCGGCCGGAAGCGAGAAATTGCTCGACTGCGACGTCCGAAATCGTTCCCGCCGATGCCGCGTTCGGCACGTGCCGCACGACGGGACGCCCGCGCTCGTCGCGGCAAAGCAGCCACTTGTCTCCGTTGAAACTGCAATAGAGTTGAAGCGAGTCTTGGCTCACGCGAGTCCCCTGCACGGGTCGATCGTCGAAGGGGAGGCGCACGCGAGCGGACGCCCCTGGGCCGCAACGCGGCCACGCTTGAATGCGGCATCGGCGTGTGCGGCACTCGGGCGCGCCGCCAGCCACCTTGTCTCGAGGATCTAGCTGCGGCCTTCGATTAGCTGGTCGATCGCGCGTCGCGATGAGTTCAACGCGCGCGCGATCGCCTGTTCCTGGTCAGTGGAGTGCAGCTGTCTGGAGTCGACCCAGGGCATCCTCAGCTTGCGCGCCTTCTCTTCGTCCGAGGTCGCCGTGATGCGCGAACCGATCATGAAGCGGCCCGAGACCAGGCGCTCTACCTCGATCGCGATCTCATATCCGCGGTATTCATGCTTTTCCATTTTGACCTCTCGGAGAATCCTTGAACGAGACATTCTCGACGGGTGCGGGCGACGACGTTTCCCGTTCAGCGTAAGTCACTCGTCAGTGCCGCGAGCGGTCGCAAGCAGAAACATCAACGGTCGCGATTTCCGGTTCCGCCTGCCTGTGGACGAGGCGCGAAGCTGTCTATCCGAATCGTGCCTCAAGCCAGGCGATGGCCCATTCCTTCGCGAACACGATCGCGTCTTCGCGCAAATCAGATGCGGCGAGATCGCCGCTCATATGAACGTCAGGCTCGCCGCCACCGGCAAGCCGACAGACGATCCTTGCGTGCGCCATGTACTCACCGTCTGCGCGCTGAGGCGTGGGATCGATCTGAAAAGTGCTCGAATTGAAATCCATATGAAACTCCCAGATGAACGCCTTCGAGTTCGCTGCGTTCGTCACTGCGCGACGGCGAATGCCCTCGCTTCAGAACGGGTTGCCGCGGTCGCGTTGCTGCGGCTGCCTCGAAGTCTCTATTGCGCTGCGTTATTGAATTAGCACCCTGTCTGTGTTCAGATACAGGTCATGGGTCAAAATGAACCTGACAGATATCGAACGTGAGCAACTGTTGTCGGCGGCGCGCAGCCGAACGGTGCGTGCGGCGGACGTGCGACGCGCAAAGTTGATCCTGATGCTCGAGGACGGCGAATCGCGCGACAGTATCATGCGCACACTGGGTTGCGATTCGCGCTTCATCGCACGCTGGTCGGGGCGCTTCCTCAGCGAGCGACTAGCCGGCATGTACGCCCGGCACCGCGGGCGGGCGCCTACGCAGCCACCGGCCAAACTGGAAGCGCGGGTGCTCAAGTGCACCCTCAAGCACAAACCCGCCGACGGTTCGACACACTGGAGTAGCTACAAGCTCGCAGCAGAACTCGGCGACGTATCGGTCTCGGCCGTGCAGCGCATCTGGCGCAAGCACGGCATCAAGCCGCAGCAGTTGGAGCGGCACATGGTCTCCAACGACCCGGACTTCGAGACCAAGGCAGCCGACGTGATCGGGCTGTACCTGAACCCGCCGGCGCACGCAGCGGTGTTCTGCGTGGACGAGAAGACCGCGATCCAGGCACTCGATCGCAAGGACCGTATGCTGCCGCTGTCGCCCGGGCGCGCCGAGAGTCACGGCTTCGAGTACAAGCGCAACGGCACGCTCAGCCTGTTCGCGGCGTTCAATACTGCCACCGGCGAGGTGCTGGGCAAGACGGTGGCGCGCCACACCAGCGAGCAGTTCGTGGCCTTCCTGACCGACGTCGTCGCCAGCCAGCCCAAACGCCGGGAAATCCACGCGATCTGCGACAACGTCAGCAGCCATAAGACGCAGCGGGTTGCCGACTTCCTTGATGCGCAGCGCAACGTGCACCTGCACTTCACGCCGACCTACTCGTCGTGGCTCAACCAGGTGGAGAACTGGTTCTCGCGCATTCAGCGTGAAGTGATCGCTCGCGGCATCTTCACTTCGGTGAAGGATTGGGATCGCAAACTGATGCCGATACATCCGCGAACACAACAAGAACCCGAAACCGATCAAGTGGAAATATGACGATCCTTCGCGCCGGATTCGACCAGTGCCAATTCAATGACGCAATGGAATAGGAACAAGAACGATCGTCAGTGCGCAACGGATCACGATAGACGGACAGCGATCCGCGCCTGAAGCAGGTGGAGTATGGTCGAACGAGACAACAATTGACTGCGCTCACCATTGCTGCCGGGGGACGACCGTTGAAGACGGTCTGTGAAGTCCTGGGGGTGTCGCGCTCGAATCTCGCAGTCAAGTCGAAGCGGCCGGCTGACTGGGTCGACCGGCGCAAGATGCCCGTGCTCGACGACACGGCGCTTGTCGCCGAACTTCATGAGTTGTTAGGCGACGCGCCGACGTATGGATACCGAGGTGCTTGGGCGTTGCTGAGGCGAAGCCGGGACATGCTGGCTCAACCGCGAGTAAATGCAAAGCGCGTGTATCGCGTGATGCGTCGCCACGGCCTGCTGCTTGAACATCGCCCTCGGCACGCCTCGTCTACGCGTCGGCATGACGGCAAGGTCGCGGTGGATAGCAGCAACATGCGCTGGTGCTCGGATGGCTTCGAATTCCGCTGCGATGCCGGTGTCCCATTGCGTGTCGTCTTCGCACTCGACTGTTGCGACCGCGAAGCCATGAGTTGGGCCGCGAGCACAGGCGGTTACACTGGCGATATGGTGCGTGACGTCATGCTTCAAGCCGTCGAGAACCGCTTCACCGGCGCGTTGAAGGCCGACAGGGAAGTCGAGTGGTTAAGCGGCGATGGTTCCTGCTACATTGCCGATGACACATTGAAGTTCTCTCGAAAAATCGGACTGAAGCCAGTAACGACACCCGTCAGAAGTCCGCAAAGCAACGGGATGGCCGAGAGCTTCGTTAAAACGATAAAGCGTGATTACGAAACGATAAAGCGTGATTACGTTTCGTGGATGCCGAAACCCGACGCCAGGACGGCGCTGCAAAATCTGGCCATCGCGTTCGACCACGATAACGAGTCACACCCGCATAGCGCCCTTAAATACCGCTCGCCGCGCGAGTTTCGTCGGCAAGCAAATCCTCCAACCTAAGCGGGACCGGCTGTCCGGTTATGCGGGAGCAAGTCCAAAAGCTGCTGCACCCACCCCCTCACGCCCGCGAGCGCGGCCGGCAGATTCGCCGGCTCGGTGCCGCCCGCCTGCGCCATGTCGGGACGACCGCCGCCCTTGCCGCCGACTTGCTGCGCGACGAAGTTGACGAGCTCGCCCGCCTTCACCTCCTTCGATGCATCCGGCGTCACGCCCGCGATCAGGCTGACCTTGCCGCCATCCACCGATGCGAGCACGATCGCCGCGCTCTTCAGCTTGTCCTTGAGCTTGTCGACGATTTCGCGCAGTGTCTTCACATCCGCGCCCTCGAGTTGCGCGGCGAGCACTTGCACGCCAGACACGTCGACCGCCTGCGACACGAGTTCGTCGCCCTGGCTCGCGGCGAGCTTCGACTTCAATGCGCCCAGTTCCTTCTCCAGCGACTTCACGTGCTCCTGCACCTGCGCGATGCGCTGCGTGAGCTCGGCGGGCTGCGCCTTCAGCACGCTCGCCGCCGCGTTTATGCGGGAATCGAGCTTCTGCACGTAGCGCACGGCGTTGTCGCCGGTGATGGCCTCGACGCGGCGAATGCCCGCCGCGACCCCGCCTTCCATCACGATCTTGAAGAAGCCGATGTCGCCCGTGCGCTGTACGTGCGTGCCGCCGCAGAGTTCGCGCGAGAAGCCGAGATCGAGCACGCGCACGGTGTCGCCGTACTTCTCGCCGAAGAGCGCCATCGCGCCGCCCTTCACCGCTTCGTCGTACGGCATCACGCGCACGACGCCCGGCGCGTTCGCGATGATCTCGTTGTTCACGATCTGCTCGACGCGGCGGATTTCGTCGTCGGTCATCGGCGCGTTGTGCGCGAAGTCGAAGCGCGTCTCGTCGGCGTCGACGAGCGAGCCTTTCTGCTGCACGTGGCCGCCGAGCACTTCGCGCAGCGCCTTGTGCATCAGGTGCGTCGCCGAGTGGTTGCGCGCGGTGCGGGCGCGGCGCACGCCGTCGATCTCCGCCTTCACGGCGTCGCCGACCTTGAGCGTGCCCTGCTCAACCGTGCCGTGATGGCCGACGACGTCGGCCTGCACCTTGAGCGTATCGGCGACGGCGAAGCGCACGTTCGCATTCGCAAGCACGCCCTGATCGCCGACCTGGCCGCCGGATTCCGCGTAGAACGGCGTGTGATCGAGCACAATGACCGCCTGCTGGCCGTCCTTCGCTTCATTCACCGAAGCGCCTTCGACGTACAGCGCGAGCACCTTTGCATCGTCGAAGATTTCCTTTTCGTAGCCGTGGAACGTGGATTTCGCGCCCGAGTATTCGAGGCCCGCCGCGAGCTTGAACTTGCCCGCCGCGCGGGCCTGGTCGCGCTGGCGCGCCATGGCGTCGTCGAACGCGGGTTCGTCGACGGTCACGCCGCGCTCGCGGCACACGTCCGCCGTCAGGTCGAGCGGGAAGCCATAGGTGTCGTGCAGCTTGAACGCGAGTTCGCCGTCCAGTTGCTTGACGCCCTTTTTCTCCAGGTCGGCGAGTTCGCCCTCGAGAATCGACATGCCGTGCTCGATGGTCTCGAAGAAGCGCTCTTCTTCCTGACGCAGGACGTCGGTCACGCGCTGCTGCGCGTCAGTGAGCTCCGGATACGCCGCGCCCATTTCCGCGACGAGATCCGCCACCAGCTTGTGGAAGAACGCGCTCTTCTGGCCGAGCTTGTAGCCGTGGCGGATCGCGCGGCGCACGATCCGGCGCAGCACGTAGCCGCGCCCTTCGTTGCCGGGAATCACGCCGTCGACGATCAGGAACGAGCACGCGCGGATGTGGTCCGCTATCACCTTCAGCGAGTTGTTTTCCAGATCCGGCGTGTTCGTTTCGCGCGCCGCGGCCTTGATGAGGTTCTGGAGCAGGTCGATTTGGTAGTTGCTGTGCACGTGCTGCAGCATGGCGGCGAGACGCTCTAGGCCCATGCCGGTGTCGACGCACTGCTTGGGCAGCGGCGTCATGTTGCCTTGCGCGTCACGGTTGAACTGCATGAACACGAGATTCCAGATCTCGATGAAGCGGTCGCCGTCTTCCTCGGGCGATCCCGGCGGGCCGCCCCAGATTTCGGGGCCGTGGTCGTAGAACACTTCCGAGCAGGGGCCGCACGGGCCGGTGTCGGCCATCTGCCAGAAGTTGTCCGATGCGTAGCGCGCGCCCTTGTTGTCGCCGATGCGGATGATGCGCTCGACCGGCACGCCGATTTCCTTCGCCCAGATGTCGTAGGCTTCGTCGTCTTCCTTGTAGACGGTGACCGTGAGCTTCTCGGCGGGCAGGTCGTAGACCTTGGTCAGCAGCTCCCAGCAATAATGGATTGCGTCGCGCTTGAAGTAGTCGCCGAACGAGAAGTTGCCGAGCATCTCGAAGAACGTGTGATGGCGCGCGGTATAGCCGACATTCTCCAGATCGTTGTGCTTGCCGCCCGCGCGCACGCTGCGCTGCGCGGTGGTCGCGCGCGAGTACGGACGCGACTCCGAACCCAGGAACACGTCCTTGAACTGGACCATGCCCGAGTTGGTGAAGAGCAGCGTCGGGTCGTTGCCGGGCACGAGGCTCGACGAACGCACGATCGTATGGCCCTTCGATTCGAAAAACTTTAGGAATTTCTCGCGTATTTCGGCGGCTTTCATAGCGTACGGGGCGTGTCTTCGGTTCTTTTCTTTGATGGTGCCCGCGGGCGGCTCTTTCCGAGCCTTGGCCGGTGTGGCAAGGGTGATTGTCGATTATACGGCATTCGCCGCGTGCGACCGGGCGCGCGGGGTGTCCACGGGTACTTTCCCGGCGTCGCGGCTGTCGCGCGCGCGGCGGTTCTGTGCGACAGTCGTAATTCGGTGACACAACCTGAGCGAGCGGACCATCGAATGGGAGCCTTGAGCCATATCCGCGTGCTGGACCTGACCCGTGTGCTGGCGGGACCGTGGTGCGCGCAAACCCTAGCCGACTTCGGCGCGGACGTCATCAAGATCGAGCGGCCCGAAACCGGCGACGACACGCGCCACTGGGGTCCGCCCTACCTGAAGACGCCCGCGGGCGAGGACACGCACGAGGCCGCGTACTACCTCGCGGCGAACCGCAACAAGCGTTCGGTGACCGTGGATATCGCCACGCCCGAGGGCCAGCAGATCGTGCGGGAGCTGGCCGCGCACAGCGATGTCCTGCTGGAGAACTACAAGGCCGGTCAGTTGAAGAAATACGGGCTCGACTACGAATCGCTCAGGCAGGTGAAGCCGGACCTCGTCTACTGCTCGGTCACGGGATTCGGGCAGGCCGGGCCGTATGCGCAGCGCGCGGGCTACGACTTCATCGTGCAGGGCATCGGCGGATTCATGAGCATCACCGGCGAGCGCGACGGCCAGCCGGGCGGCGGCCCGCAAAAGGCCGGCGTGGCGATCTCCGACCTCATGACCGGCATGTACGCGACGATCGGCGTGCTCACTGCGCTCGCCCATCGCGACCGCACGGGCGAGGGGCAAAACATCGACATGGCGCTGCTCGACGTGCAGGTCGCGATGCTCGCCAACATGAACACCAACTATCTCGCGAGCGGCAAGCCGCCGGTGCGGTGGGGCAACGCGCATCCGAACATCGTGCCGTATCAGACCTTCCAGACGAGCGACGACTGGATCATCGTCGCCGTGGGCAACGACGGGCAGTTCCGCAAGTTTGTCGTTGCCGGCGGCCGGGCGGACCTGGCCGACGATCCGCGCTTCGCGGCGAATCCGTCGCGCGTGCGCAACCGCGATGTGCTCGTGCCGATTCTCGCGGACATGGTGCGTGCCAAGGGCAAGCACGAATGGATCGCAGCGCTCGAGGCCGCGGGGGTGCCGTGCGGGCCGATCAACGATCTCGGCGAGGTGTTCGAGGACCCGCAGGTGCTCGCGCGCAGGATGCAGATCGAGTTGCCGCACCCGACGGCCGGCGCCGTGAAGCTCGTCGCGAGCCCGATCAAGATGAGCGCGACGCCGCCCGAGGCGCGCACCCATCCGCCGTTGCTAGGCGAGCACACGTCGAGCGTGCTCGCCGACGTCCTCGGCTACGATGAGGCGAAAATCGCGCGGCTGCGCGCGTCGAAGGCGATCTGAGCGCCCGGTGAGGCGATCGGCGGCCGATCAGCGCACGCCCGCGCCGATCAGGCCGCCCGCGGCCGCGCCGACCCCGGCGTGCGCCTGCTGGCGCGACACGTTTGCGCAGGCCGCGAGCTTAAGCGTCGTGATGGCGATCTTTTTCATGGTTGGCTTCCTTCTGTTTCTGTTGTCGTTCTGATGTGTTGTGCTTTTCATGCACCCGATCGGGCCGGCGAAACCGATTCGAACGGACTCGAACGGACCCGATCGGGCAGGCGGACCGATCTTAAAAGTCCGGAAGCGCAGCTTTCAATACGATTTACGTCCCGTTACGGTGGTTACGATCGGCGCGTCGTCCCGTAATCCATGTAACGGAACTCGAAACGCCGGACCTGTGTGCATCGCGCGACGAAACGGCGCGCAAGCCGTCGCCCGAGGGCGCCGCGGCCTGTCCCCCGACGATTGCGTAAGGTAAAATCGACACGATATTCAAGTCATCCGTACGCGTCTCCGAGCACGGAACGCTTACCCGAGATCACGCGCGCGAGCGCATCCGCTGGCACTCTGTTTCGCATGAACACCGATCGCAACGACGCCCCGGCGCCATCCAATTTCATTCGCAACATCATCGAAGACGACAACCGCTCTGGCAAATGGTCGCAGCGGGTCGAGACGCGCTTTCCGCCCGAGCCGAACGGCTATCTGCACATCGGCCATGCGAAGAGCATCTGCGTGAACTTCGGCCTCGCCGCGGACTACGGCGGCGTGTGCCATCTGCGCTTCGACGACACGAACCCCGAAAAGGAAAGCGTCGAGTACGTCGATTCGATCATCGACGCCGTCGAGTGGCTCGGTTTCGACTGGCAGAAGGACGGCCGCGAGCACAAGTACTTCGCGAGCGACTACTACGACAAGCTGTACGAGTTCGCCGAGATGCTCATCAAGAAGGGCCAGGCGTACGTCGACAGCCAGACCGCCGAGGAGATGCGCGCGACGCGCGGCTCGGCCACGGAAGCCGGCATCGACTCGCCGTATCGGGACCGCACGCCCGAAGAGAACCTCGAGCTCTTCCGCCGCATGAAGGCGGGCGAGTTCAAGGAAGGCGAGCACGTGCTGCGCACGAAGATCGACATGGCGTCGCCGAATTTCAACATGCGCGATCCGGTGATCTACCGCATCCGCTTCGCGCATCACTACCGCACCGGCGACAAGTGGTGCATCTACCCGATGTACGACTACGCGCACTGCGTGTCGGACGCGATCGAGAACATCACGCATTCGCTGTGCACGCTCGAGTTCGAGGATCATCGTCCGCTCTACGACTGGTTCCTCGCGCAGCTCGCGGACGACGGCGTGTTCCGGCGCCCCCTCCCGCAGCAAATCGAGTTCTCGCGCCTGAACCTCACCTACGCGATCACCAGCAAGCGCAAGCTGCTGCAGCTCGTGCAGGAAGGCCACGTCGACGGCTGGGACGATCCGCGCATGCCGACCATCGTCGGCGTGCGGCGGCGCGGCTTCACGCCCGAAAGCATCCGCCTGATGGTCAAGCGCGTCGGCGTGACGAAGGTGGATTCGTGGATCGACATGAGCGTGCTCGAAGGCGCGCTGCGCGACGATCTCGACGAAAAGGCGCCGCGCGCGATCGCGGTGCTCGACCCGCTCAAGCTCGTCATCGACAACTATCCGGAAGGACAGCGCGAGGAATGCAGCGCGCCGGTGCATCCGCATCACCCGGACCGCGGCGTGCGCACGTTCCCGTTCTCGCGCGAGCTGTGGATCGAGCGCGAGGACTTCCGGGAAACGCCGCCCAAGGGCTATTTCCGCCTCTTTCCGGGCAACAAGGTGCGTCTGAAGTACGGCTTCGTCGTGGAGTGCACGGGCGCGGACAAGGACGAGAACGGCAACGTGATCGCCGTCCACTGCAACTACTTCCCGGACAGCAAGTCGGGCACGGAAAGCGCGAACGCGTACAAGGTGAAGGGCACGATCCACTGGGTGAGCGCCGCCACCGCCTATGCGGCCGAAGTGCGCATCTACGACCGTCTCTTCAGGGAGCCGCAGCCCGGCGCGGGCGGCGCAGAATCCCTGGACGCGCTCAACCCGGATTCGAAGCGCGTCGTGAACGCGTATCTTGAGCCGAGCGCGCGTGATGCTAACGCCGAAGACCGCTTCCAGTTCGAGCGGCACGGCTATTTCGTCGCGGATCGCGTGGATTCGAAGCCGGGCAAGCCCGTGTTCAACCGCATCGTCAGCCTGCGCGACAGCTGGGGCAAGCAGGCCTGACATCGGCCGGCGAGGGCAACAGAAATCCAGCGGGACGCCGCGCGGCAACGCGGCGTCCTCGATGCGTCAGGCTGGACCGGAGGCTCGCCGCTGCCAACGAGGACATCATGAAGCTGCCGCATTCCTTCGCGCACCGTTCGCGGGCGCAACGAAGTGCCGCACTGAGCGCGTTCTGCGCCCTCGCCTCTTCGCTCGCGCTCGTGTCCGCGAGCGCCGCCACGTCCGGCGAACTCGCCACGGCGCAGTCCGCCGCCGATCCGATGCAACCCTCCGCCACACTGCGCAAGATCGCCGAGAACGGCGCCATCGTGCTCGGCACGCGCGAATCGTCAGTGCCGTTCTCCTACACGGTGAAGCAGCAGCCGGTCGGCTATTCGTACGACATCGCGCTCAAGGTCGTCGACGAAATCAAGAAGCGGCTCGACATGTCGAATCTCGCGGTGAAGAATGTGCAGGTCACGTCGGCGAACCGCATCTCCTATGTGGTCAACAACCAGGTGGATCTGGAATGCGGCTCGACCGCGCACGTCGCCGAGCGCGATCCGCTCGTCGCGTTCTCCAACAGCTTCTTCCAGTACGGCATCCGCATGGCCGTGAAGAAGAAGTCGGGCATCCGCGATTACGGCGATCTCGCGAACAAGACCGTCGCGACCACGGCGGGCACGTCGGACGAGCGCATGCTGAGGCAGATGAGCCTCGACAGGAAGCAACGAATACGCGGTGACCGGCGCCTCGCTCGCGAACGAGGTGTACGGCTGCATGATGAGAAAGGGCGATCCGGTGTTCAAACGCCTGGTCGACGACATGATCGCCGGCATGCAGCGCTCGGGCGAGGCGGCGAAGCTCTACGACACCTGCTTCATGCGCCCGATCCCGCCGGACGGCGTGAACCTGCAGTTCCCGATGTCGCCGGAGATGAAGGCGCTCTTCGCCCATCCCAACGACCGCACGCCGGACTGATCGAAGAATCGAAACCCCTCAGAGCGTCTCGTGCAGCTCCGAGAGCAGGAGCGTGGTCTGAAAGAGCCGCGCAAGGCTGCGGCTCGCGAATTGATCCACTTCCGCCGGGCTGACCCAGCGGTATGCGTCCATCTCGGGAATCATCGTGCCGTCGCTGTAGCACGGGAAATACGATTCGCACACGCAGTTCTCGAGCTGTACTTCGTCGTCGCTCACGCGCACGGCGAAGAGATGCAGGTCCTTGTCGCGGCGATAGACGAAGCGGCCGAGATCCTTCAGACGCCCGGCCGGCAGAACGATGCCGGTCTCCTCGACGAGCTCGCGCAACGCCGCCTCGCGCGGGCTTTCGCCGGGGTCGGCCGCGCCCTTGGGCACGTCCCAGTGCGTGGTTTCCGTCGCGTGACAGAGCAGCACGTCGCCTCGCATGTTCAGGATGACCACGCCGCACGATACGGTGCGGCCAGTCATCGATCGCCTCTTCCGGTCATCACTGCTTCTTGAGTTGCCACTTGCCGTTGGCCTGCTTGCACGCGGTGGGCGACCAGGTCTGCGTCTGCCCTTTCGCGATGGCCACGAGCGTGACCTCGCGGCATTTGAGACCGCCTTCGTCGAAGGTCTTCTGGGGCGTGATGGTGCCGTGGATCGGCACGGTGTTGCCGCGCCCTCGTTGTTCCAGTCGAGGGATTCGCCGTCCTTCTTCGTTTCGAGCGCAGTGCGCGCGGCACTGTTGAGCGCCTGGAGGTCGCGCTGCTTCATGTAGGTGATCGGCGTGTTGTTCAGAAAGCCGAGATTGGCGGCCCCGGCTTGCGCGCTCACGACCGCGAGCAGGGCCGCCGCGATGGTCGGAAGAGACGCGCGAGCGAGAGCTCGATGTTCGATCGGCATTGGGTTCTCCTCGTTGCGAATGAATATGGCCGCCTGCTCGTACGACCAGGGCGGCAACGGCGATTCACCAACGGCAGTCCGCGTGGCGGGCCGCAACGAGGATAGCATGACGCGGGGCTTTCGGCCGCCCCGCCCGGCTTCGGGCGATCAGTCGGCGGCGGACTTCATCTCGTTGATGCCCGTGCCCTTCTGCGCGTCCTTGTCCTTTGCCGGATCGTAGCCGTCGGTGAGCGTGCCCAGGAACGCGACGACGTCCTTGATCTCGGCCTCGTCGAGCGCGGGCTTGTCGCCCTTCTTGCGATCGAACGGCGGATCGGTGTTGATGTTGTCCCAGTAGCGTTTCGGCAGATCGTCGAACTTCTGCACGACGTCCCGCTTCGACACGGGATAGAACTTCTCCGGGTTCGTGTCGCGCTCCACGTAGAAGCGCACGACGTCTTCCAGCGAGTGATAGATGCCATTGTGGAAGAAGGTCTTGCGGCTCGACGTCACGACGCGCGACCTGTATCACCGTTTCTACGAGAGCCAGATGCAGATCGACGGCGGCAAGAACGACAAGTTCGCCGCGTGGGCCGACTCCGGCGGTCTCGTCATGGGCCACTACGACACGCCGCCCGACAAGCTGCCGCTCTACAAGATCGCGCAGCAGTACACGCTCGCGGACAACTTCTTCATGGGCGCATTCGGCGGCTCGTTCCTGAATCACCAATGGCTCGTCTGCGCGTGCACGCCGACCTATCCGAACGCGGACACGAGCGTCGCGAAGGGATCGATCTCGGCCGTGAATCCGGACGGCGTCTCGCTCACGGTCGCCTCGAACTCGCCAGCGTCGGCGCTGACCGGCATTCCGAAGTTCGTGAATTGGGCAACCTCACGCCTGACTTCTACACGGTCAACACGATGCAGCCGCCGTATCAGCCGAGCGGCAACGCACCGGCTTCGGGCGGCGATCCGGCGCTCGCGAATCCAGGCGTGGCCACCACGCTACCGCCGCAGACGCAGCAGCACATCGGCGACCTGCTGAACAACGCCGGCGTGAGCTGGGCGTAGTACGGCGGATCGTGGGGCGCGGCGCTGCAGAGCCGCGCGGTCATCGGCGACTCGACGAACTCGGTGCCGAACTTCCAGACGCACCATCAGCCATTCAACTACTTCGCCGATCTCGCGCCGGGCACGGCCAACCGCGCCCAGCACCTGCTCGACGGCGGCACGAACGGTTCCGAGTTCATCAAGGCGATCGACGCCGGCACGCTGCCGCAAGTCGCATTCTACAAGCCGCAGGGCAACCTGAACGAGCACGCGGGTTACACGGACGTGGCCTCGGGCGACCAGCACATCGCCGATCTCATCTCCCATCTGCAGAAGAGCCCGCAATGGAAGAACATGGTCGTCGTCGTCGTGACCTATGACGAAAACGGCGGCTTCTGGGATCACGTCGCGCCGCCGAAGGGCGACCGCTGGGGTCCGGGCTCGCGTATTCCGGCACTCATCATTTCGCCGTATGCGAAGAAAGGCTTCGTGGATCACACGCAGTACGACACCACGTCGATCCTGCGCTTCATCACCAAGCGCTTCAACCTGCCGGAGCTGCCGGGCCTCAAGGCGCGCAACGACGCGCTCGTTGCGAACGGCGGCAAGGCGATGGGCGACCTGACCAGCTCGCTCGACTTCTCGCAGTAAGCGGCAGACTGCCGTACCGGCCGTGCAATGAGACGGGGCGCGGTTTCGACGCCGCGGCCCGTTTTTCGTTCGATCGCCAGCGCCTCACGCGCCGGCGAACAGCGCCGCCAGATCGCTCGTCTGCACGGCGCCCGCCGCGCGAGCACGCGTGCTTCCAGCTCGCCGATATGCGCGCGCATCGTCGCGAGCGCGGCATCGAGCGCGCCTTCCCCCAGCGCGTCGACGAGGCGACCGTGTTCGTCCGATGCGCAGTTCGACACCTTCGACGGATCGAACAGGGCCTTGTAGAGCTCGGTCTTGGCGACGAGCTTCGCGAGAAACGCCTGCACCTCCGGCGCGCCCGCCAGTTCCGCGAGTAGCAGATGAAAGTGCCCCGCGAGACGCACGCACTCCTCCACGCTGCCCGCCTTCACCGCGCGCTGCTCGGCCCTGACGTGCGCGCGCAAGGCGCGCTTCGCCGGCGCAGTCAGGCCGCCGCACAGCGCCGCGACGATTCCCGCCTCCACCACCTGCCGCGCGCGATAGACCTCGCGGATGTCGGCGACCGTCGGCGACGGCACGAACGCGCCGCGATTGACCTCCAGCGTGAGCTTGCCTTCCGCGCCGAGCCGCGCCAGCACCTTGCGGATCGTGCCGCGCGTGCAGTCGAATGCGGCGGCTAGCTCGCGCTCGACGAGCTGCGCCCCGGTGCGAGCCTGCCGTTCAGAAGCGCGGAGGCGATCGCCGCATAGACGCGCTCGTCGGGCGGCGTTTCGTTCGGTGAAATGTCCTTGCGTGATGCCATGATGCCTGTCGGGCCTGTGTTGTCTCGCATTGTAGCGAGTGCATCGGCCGCTGGCCCGATGCGCGGTCCACCTACGCAGCCAAATCCGGGCTATCAGGCCCGGCGTATTTTTGGTTGACCAAAAACTAGTAAAATGATCAACCAAATCGTCGAAAACCAGGAGGGCCGGATCGCATGAAACCATCGGCATGGATCGTCAACGCGCGACCGTTCGGAGGCGCGCCGGCGGACGTGCGCGTCGCCGGCGCGACGATCGACGCGATTCTGCCACACGGCGAGCGCCAGCCCGCGCCCGGCGACACGGTCATCGACGGCGCGTTCGGGCTGCTGCCCGGTTTCGTCGAGGGGCACACGCATCTGGACAAGACCAGGTGGGGCATGCGTGGTATCGCAACGCGGTGGGGCCGCGACTGATCGATCGCATCGAGAACGAGCGGCGCTGGCGCGCCGAGAGCGGCCACACGATGCCGCGAAGGCTTCGCGCGCACTCGCGCTCGCGTTCCTGCGCGAGGGCACGACGCGCCTGCGCACGCACGTCGACGTCGATACCGACGCGGGGCTGCGTCATCTCGAGGGCGTCGCGTCCACACGCGCCGTGCTCGCCGACGTGCTCGACATGCAGATCGTCGCGTTTCCACAATCCAGCGTGATGCAGTGTCCCGGCACGCGCGAATTGCTCGACGCCGCGCTGGCGCATGGCGCCGACGTGCTCGGCGCGCTCGATCCCGCCGCCATCGACGGCGATCCGGCGGCCTCGCTCGACGTCACGTTCGCGCTCGCGACGAAGCGCGGCAAGCCCATCGACATCCATCTGCACGAACCTGGCGAGCTCGGCGCATTCACGTTCGATCTGCTGCTCGATCGCGTGGAAGCGCTCGGGCTTCAGGGACGCGTCGTCGTAAGCCATGCGTTCTGCCACGGCGCGCTCCCCGACGCGCGGCGCGGCGCGCTCTTCGAACGCATCGCGCGCGAACGTCGCGTTGCTGACCACCGCGCCCGCCCCGGTTTCCGTGCCGCCGTTCCGCGAGGCCCGCGCGGCGGGCGTCACGCTCTTCGGCGGCAACGACGGCATCCGCGACGCCTGGACGCCCTTCGGTTCGCCCGACATGCTCGAGCGCGCGAAGCTCATCGCGATGCGCTACGACCTGCGCCGCGACGACGATCTCGCCGCCGCGTTCGACTGCGTCGCGGGCGAGGCGGTGCGCGGCTGCGGTTTCGCGCAGTACGGGCTTGCGGCCGGCATGCGCGCGGACCTCGTGCTCGTCGATGCCGAAACCGTCGCGCAGGCCGTCGCGATGTGCCCGCCGCGCCGCTTCGTCATGGCGAACGGCACGCCGATTTCAGCGGACTTCACGCGATGAACCCACGCACCTCGAACCTCGCCTGGCTCGCGGTGATCGTCGCGATCGGTTTGAACCTGCGGCCGCTGCTCACGTCGATCAGCCCGCTGATGGGCGTGATCCTGCCCGGCGCGGCGGTCGCGGGCACGGGCGTCGCGGTCATTCAGGCGCTGCTGCCCGGCGTCATGAAGACGCGCTTCGCCGCGCGCCTGCCCTTCGCGATGGGTCTCTATTCCGCATCGATCATGGCGGGCGGCGGACTCGGCGCGAGCATCACGCCGGGCGTGGCGTCGCGTACATCGTGGCAGGCGAGGCTCGCGTTCTGGGCGCTGCCCGCGCTCATCGCGCTGGCGGTGTGGCTGATGCTGACGCGCGTCGACGCATTGCCCCGCGCGTCGTCGACGCGCCGCGCGGCGCCTGCGTCGTCGCTCTTTCTCAATCGGCGCGCGTGGATGCTCGGGATCTTCTTCGGATTCGTCAACGGCGGCTATACGAATCTCGTCGCGTGGATGCCCGCGTACTATCAGCAACTCGGCCGCGGCGTGAGCGAAAGCGGCGCGCTGCTCACGGTGTTTCAGGCTTCGTCCGCGTTGCTGCTGCCGATGGCCGCCTCGCGTTTCGGGCGCGGGTTCGGACACGAGAAGGACCGACGTCCGTGGATTGCGGCGGGTCTCGTCGCGCAATTGTCCGACTTCGGCCTGCTGCTCTTCGCGCCGCTCGCCGCGCCTGTCGCGGTGGTCGCCCTGCTCGGCGGCGGCCTCGGCGGCGTGTTCGCGCTCACGCTCGTCCTGACGCTCGATCACGCCGACGATCCCGAGCTCGCCGCGCGGCTCGTCGCGTTCGTGCAGGGCGTGGGCTTCGTCATCGCGGCGCTTGCGCCGGTCGTCGCGGGGATCGTGCGCGACGTCAGCGGCAGCTTCTCGATGTCGTAGATGATGCTCGCCGCGAACCTCGTCGCGATGATCGCGCTCAATTTCGTGTTCGCGCCGACGAGCTATGCCCGCGCGATGCACCGGCGCGACGACACGCGACGCCCAGCCGCGCCGGGCACGATCGCGCGCTAGGCACGCCCGACGGACCGCGCGGCGCGCTCAACGGACCGCGTGGCACGCGAAGAATTCGTCGAGCAGATCGGTCATTTGCCATACAGGACAGGGGCGGCGGCAATGACCATCGTAGCCCGCCTTCTTGAGCAGTGCGATCGGCTCCTCGGGCAGGAAACCGCTCATTGCGATCATGAGACGGGCCGCGCCATCCTCGGCTTCGCGCAGCTCGCGAGCCAGAGCATAGTTGCCGCAGCCGCCCACGCGCGTGTCGAGAAAGAGCACATGCGGACGCCACGCACCAACCGCGCGCCTGAGCGACGCCGCATCCACCGCAAGCTGCGCGGGAAAGCCTTTCAGTTCGAACAGCGACGAGAGCGATGCGCCGAGCACGCGCTCCGGCAGCGCGAGCAGCACGCGCCGCGCTTCCGGTTGCAGACGCAGTTGCTTGCGGTTCCATAGCGAGCATTGCGCCGGACTGGTTTCGTATGCTCGATTGTTCAAGTCATCCCTCTTCCATCGATGAGGCGTGCGCTGCGTCACCGTTGCGGCGCGCCGCGCGCCACGATGACGCGCCCACGTACCACAAGCGGGCAGCGCGCCGCCCGGCACGAGCCGGTCGATTTTTCGCGATGCGTTGCGCGGCGCGGGATTGCGGGGAACGGCCGCGCCTACCCGTGAACGATGCGGGGATGGGCAGGAAGCGGGCCAGCGAAGAGGAATTGACCTTCCCGCGCTCAGCTGGTATGCAGCACGAAGCAATGGTCCGTCGATAGCGCGCGTTCGGAGACCGGAGCGATATCCCAGGCTACACGCCAGCGCGGAACCCGAAACGCAAAAAGCCCGGCCATGACGACCGGGCTCGACGCAAAAAAAAAAAAAAAAACGACTGGCCCGCCCTACACGATTCGAACGTGTGACCTACGGCTTAGAAGGCCGTTGCTCTATCCAACTGAGCTAAGGGCGGATGACCGGAACGCGCGGCCCGTGCAGGCGCGAGGCCGCCGATCGGAATAGACTGCGATTTTACCTCATTCGCCGCCGCGCGCGTCCCGCGTCCGTCACACCGGCTGCGGATGCATCAGGAACCAGCCGAGGAAGAACACGCCCGCGATCACGCAATACACGCCGAACGACGCGAGCTTGCCGTGGCCTTCGAAGTAGCGCATCAGGAAACGCACGCTCAGATACGCCGCGATGCCCGTCAGCACGCCGCCCAGCACCGAGTCGAACAACTGTCGTCCGGGCGCATGAAAGAGCTTCGGCAGTTCGAGCACGCCCGCCGCGAAGATGATCGGCGTGCCGAGCAGGAAGGAAAACTCCGCCGCCGCCTCGGCCGTCAGGCCCGCGCCGACGCCGGCGATCATCGTCAGGCCGCTGCGCGAAAAGCCGGGAATCAGCGCGCCGATCTGCGCGAGACCGACCAGGAACGCCTGCCTGAAGGTGAGCTTCTCGGGCGCGCGCATCGCGCGGCTCTTCTGCAGACGGTCGCCGAACCACAGCAGTACGCCATTGACGATCAGCGCCGCCGCCACGATCCGCAAATCGTGAAAAATTGCCTCGAGCCGCTTTTCGAGCAGCAGCCCGACGATGCCTGTCGGAATCGTCCCGATGATGAGCGCCCACATCATGTGGCCGTCGTCGTTGCGGCGGCCGCCGAGCGACGCGAAAAAGCCGCGGATCAGCGCGATCCAGCGGTCACGGAAATACCAGAGCAGCGCGATCGCGGTGCCGAGATGCAGTGCGACGAGAAACGGCAGCAATTGCGGCGCATGCTTGTCGATATGCATGCCGATCAAGCCGGGAACGAGCAGCGTATGGCCGAGACTGCTGACCGGAAAGAGTTCGGTCACGCCCTGGAGCACGCTCAGGAATACGAGAAACCACAGAGTCACGCGTCGGTCCTTTTCTTGAGAGATGAAGGACGCGCCGTGCAATTCCATCCCTCGCATCGCGCGAAGCCAGACGAGGCGAACGGGGGAGAAGGAAAAGGGAGAAAAAGATGGTACGGCGCGCAAACGGGACCGATTATGCCGGTGGCGAAATCGAGCGCCAAGGGTTTACCGCACACAAATTGTGCCGACAGTCAGCCGTTGGCCAAACGAGGATAAACCGCAAGCAAGATATAAGGCGTCGGAAAGGAACCGCGTCCGGATCGCCGGGCGGCATCCGAGGACCGCGACTGCCGCTCAGGCCTTCAGCTTGTAGAGAAAGATTGCCATGCTCGCGCCGAACAGGCCGAACATCGCGACGCCCATTGCCATCGCCAGATCCATGGTTGCTCCTTGTCCGTCTGATTCCCAACATTGAGATCATATAACAACATATCGAATGACCGCTGGTCAGTCGCAATTTCCCGCAAAGGGTTTTTCCGTAGAAAATTCCAAGGCAGAATTCTCGGGTTGCGGACCGGGCCGCTTTATCGCGCGGCTTCGCGTCATCTCACGGAGTACAAGGCCATCATGTCACCCGGAAACAGACGTCATCGAAATCGAGCGCGACGGCACCGCCATCCTGCTCGCGCCGCGCGCGGGCGGGCGGCTCATAACCTGGCGCGTCGGCGGCAAGCCGGTCATCCATTGGCCCGACGCGCCCGACTGGTCCAATCCCGCGAAGATCCGCGGCGGCAATCCGCTGCTCTTCCCGTTTCTCGGGCGGCATTTCGTGAACGGTGAAATCGGCAAATGGCGCAATCCCGACGGCGCCGTGCATGCGCTGCCGACCCACGGCTTCGCGCGCGACCTGCCCTTCTCCTGCACGCGCGACGCGGATGGCCACGGCTTGCGCATGACGCTCGTCGACAGCGACGCGACCCGCGAGGGCTATCCGTTCGCGTTCCGCTTCGAAGCGGCGTACCGCATCGTCGATGCGCGCACGCTCGAGGTCGAGCTCACGACGTCGAATCCGGGCGAGGTCGAGCTGCCCTGGTACGCCGGGCATCACTTTTATTTCCACTTGCCGCATGAGCAGCGCGGCGCGAGCAGCATCGAGCTGCCGCGCACGGAACGGCGCCGCCAGTTGCCGGACGGCTCCATTACCGGGGCCGAGCCGGGCCTGCCACGCTATTCGCTGGCGGACCCGAGCATCGTCGATACTTTTCACTGCCTCACGCGGCAGTCGGACGAGCCCGTGCTGCTGAATCTGCCGGGGCTCGAGCGCACCGTCAACTTCGAGCTGAATCAGCCAGACTCGGTGCCGTGGTACGCCGTCACGACGTGGACGGAATCCGACACTCGGACTTCTAATTGCGTCGAGCCCTGGATCGGCCTGCCCGACGCCATCCACAACGGCCGCGGCCTGCGCTGGTTCGCGCCGGGCAAGACGGAGACGGCGTCGCTGAGGCTCGTCGTCACGCCCGACGAGTAAGGCGACGCTCGCTCGGGGCGTCATTCTGTTCGGGGAAACCCGAGACGGTAAAATCCTGCCTTTCGATTCGCCGCGCGGCCGTATTCCCGGCTCGGCGCGGCGACGCTTTGCGAGGTCAGGTTTGCATAAAGGAATTCGACGGCTCGTCTGCGCATCGCTCGTCGCGGTACTGGCCGCTTGTGGCTCGAGCCCGGTCGCGCCGGGCTTCTATCGGGTGGAGCGCGGCGACACGGTGAGCAAGATCGCCCGCGAAAACCGCACCACGGTCGCAAACATCAAGCGATGGAACGGGCTCGCGAACCCCGACGCCATCGAGGTCGGACAGGTGTTGCGCGTCGCGCCGCCGGCGGGCAGCGCGACGGCGGCCAATTCGCCGGCTTCGGGCGCGGAAAGCGGCGCGAAGAGCGACGCCAGCGCGCAAGCACTGGCGGCAAAACAAGGCCGGACCGGGCATGTCGCTCATCTGGCCGGCTCAGGACAGCGTGATCCGCGGCTTCGACGGCAAGAACTCGAAGGGCATCGACATCGCCAATGCGGCGGGCACGCCCGTCGCCGCCGCCGCCGCCGCCGGCAATGTCGTGTACGCAGGCAATGGCTTGCGCGGCTACGGCAACGTGCTGATCGTCAAGCACGACGACGACTATCTGACCGCCTACGCGCACAATCGCGTGCTGCTGGTGAAGGAAGGCCAGACCGTGCAGCAGGGTCAGCAGATCGCCGAAATGGGCGATACCGACAGCAATCGCACGATGCTGCATTTCGAAGTGCGCTACATGGGCCGCTCGACGGACCCGGCGCGCTATCTGCCGCCGCGCTGAGCGCCCGGCGGACGTTACGAGGAAGATCGATGAGATTGACGAAGAGAATGAACGCGGGCGCCATCTGCGCGGCGCTGGCTTTGACGGGAACGCTCGCCGGATGCGCGCACGATGACCTACCTGCCCTCCGGCGACACCGGTTTCGCCATCAACTGCAGCGGCGACGACGCGAGCACGAGCTGGGCCGCCTGCTACAAGCAGGCGGGCGAAACCTGCGGCGCGTACGGCTACGACGTGATTTCGAAGGACACCGACAACGGCGCAACGGCCGGCGGTTCGGTGGGCGGGATCTTCGGGGCGAACATCAAGAACCGCTCCGATGGTGATCCGCTGCAAGCAATGACGCTCGCAGGGCCTGTCTGACCGGCGCGTGCCATATCAGGCATCCGAGGCGCTCGCGGCGCCCTCCTCGCGGCGCCTGGCATCACGCGTGCGCCAGTGACCCGACAGCGGATCGATATGCGCGGCGAACGCGACGAACGATGCCAGAGCAAGCGGCGCGATGGCGACGAAAACCCATAGCAGATTCATAGCGGATACAATTTGAAACAAGTTTGCTGGATGATACATGCCAGGCAAATTTTTCGCTGAAACGAATCTTCTACTGTGTGCGGCAGGTAGCCCTTTCCGACTTTGCTATGTGGGATCGCGCACGCGGTCCGCGCCGCCTTGCAATCCCCGTCTTGCAACCCGTTACGCTCCGAATCAAACGCATACAATCACGCGCGTCCGGCGCTCCTACTGCACTGCGTCATTGAATTAGCACCCTGTCTGTGTTCAGATACAGGTCATGGGTCAAAATGAACCTGACAGATATCGAACGTGAGCAACTGTTGTCGGCGGCGCGCAGCCGAACGGTGCGTGCGGCGGACGTGCGACGCGCAAAGTTGATCCTGATGCTCGAGGACGGCGAATCGCGCGACAGTATCATGCGCACACTGGGTTGCGATTCGCGCTTCATCGCACGCTGGTCGGGGCGCTTCCTCAGCGAGCGACTAGCCGGCATGTACGCCCGGCACCGCGGGCGGGCGCCTACGCAGCCACCGGCCAAACTGGAAGCGCGGGTGCTCAAGTGCACCCTCAAGCACAAACCCGCCGACGGTTCGACACACTGGAGTAGCTACAAGCTCGCAGCAGAACTCGGCGACGTATCGGTCTCGGCCGTGCAGCGCATCTGGCGCAAGCACGGCATCAAGCCGCAGCAGTTGGAGCGGCACATGGTCTCCAACGACCCGGACTTCGAGACCAAGGCAGCCGACGTGATCGGGCTGTACCTGAACCCGCCGGCGCACGCAGCGGTGTTCTGCGTGGACGAGAAGACCGCGATCCAGGCACTCGATCGCAAGGACCGTATGCTGCCGCTGTCGCCCGGGCGCGCCGAGAGTCACGGCTTCGAGTACAAGCGCAACGGCACGCTCAGCCTGTTCGCGGCGTTCAATACTGCCACCGGCGAGGTGCTGGGCAAGACGGTGGCGCGCCACACCAGCGAGCAGTTCGTGGCCTTCCTGACCGACGTCGTCGCCAGCCAGCCCAAACGCCGGGAAATCCACGCGATCTGCGACAACGTCAGCAGCCATAAGACGCAGCGGGTTGCCGACTTCCTTGATGCGCAGCGCAACGTGCACCTGCACTTCACGCCGACCTACTCGTCGTGGCTCAACCAGGTGGAGAACTGGTTCTCGCGCATTCAGCGTGAAGTGATCGCTCGCGGCATCTTCACTTCGGTGAAGGATTGGGATCGCAAACTGATGCCGATACATCCGCGAACACAACAAGAACCCGAAACCGATCAAGTGGAAATATGACGATCCTTCGCGCCGGATTCGACCAGTGCCAATTCAATGACGCAATGGAATAGAAGCAGTAAAACTCTGTCAAGGAGCAACCGCATGCTTGCATTCATCGGTACTTTGATCGTCGGACTCGTCGTCGGTCTCATCGCGCGCGCCATCAAACCGGGCGACGACAGCATGGGCTGGATCATGACCATCGTGCTCGGCATCGCCGGCTCGCTGATCGCGGGTTATGTCGGCCGGGCGCTCGGCTGGTATTAGCCCGGACAGCCGGCCGGCTGGATCGCGTCGGTAATCGGCGCGATCGTTCTGCTGGTCATCTGGGGATTGATCCGCAAGCGCAGTACGTAACATCGCGCTGCAACGTTGCACTTTTCAGCTTCGACAGACGCCTCGTCCGGTTCGGACGAGGCGTCGTTTCATCGGGCGACGCGATCGAAATCGATCTCCTCGCCGCCGCGCAAGGCGCGCCGGGCAGCGCGCCGCCCAGCCAATACGCGAGCTCGGCAGGCCTGCCGATGCGCCAGGCGACGAAATCGGCAGCCTTGCCGGCTTCGAGCGAGCCATGCGTCGAGTCGAGACCGAGCGCCCGCGCCGCATGAACGGTCACGCCGGCGAGCGCTTCCTCGGGCGTCAGGCGAAACAGCGTGCAGCCCATGCTCAGCATCAGACGTAACGAGAGCGCCGGCGACGTGCCGGGGTTGAGATCGCTCGCGAGCGCGATCGGCACCCGATGCCGCCGCAGCGCATCGACCGGCGGCAATTGCGTCTCGCGCAACATGTAGAAGGCGCCAGGCAACAGGACGGCGACCGTGCCCGCCCGCGTCATCGCGAGCGCGTCTTCTTCGGTCATGTATTCGAGATGATCCGCCGACAATGCCCGATAGCGCGCCGCCAGCGATGATCCGTGCAAGGACGACAGTTGCTCCGCATGCAGCTTGACGGGCACGCCCAGCTCGCGCGCGCGGCGAAACACGCGTTTGACCTGCTCGGTCGAGAAAGCGATGTGCTCGCAGAACGCATCGACGGCATCGACGAGACCATCGGCCACGAGCGCCGGCAGCATTTCATCGCAGACATACGCGATGTAGTCGTCCGCGCGATGCGCGTACTCCGGCGGCAAGGCGTGCGCCGCGAGGCAGGTCGCGCGCACGGTGAGCGGCAGCGCATCGGCGAGACGCCGCGCGACAGCGAGCATCTTGCGCTCGTTTTCGAGATCGAGCCCGTAGCCGGGCTTCACTTCGAGCGCGGTCACGCCCTCGCGCATGAGGCCGAGGACGCGCGACTTCGCCGTCTCGAACAACGCGTCTTCGCTGGCTTCGCGCGTCGCGCGCACGGTGCTCGCGATGCCGCCGCCGCGCGCCGCGATATCGGCGTAGCTCACGCCTTGAAGCCGCTCTTCGAACTCGGCGCTGCGATCGCCGCCGAACACGAGATGCGTATGGCAGTCGATCAGCCCAGGCGTCACCCACGCACTTTCGAGATCGACACGCTCGCATTCGCCGATATCCGGCGCCGCCTCGCGCGGCCCGATCCATTCGATGCGCGCGCACCGTCCGTCAGAATCGCCGCGTCCTGGATGATCGAATACTCGCCGCGCGCCATCGTCGCGGCGTGGCAGCGTTGCCAGAGCTTTTTCATCGCTTGCTCATCGCTGGCCGTTGGCGCCTTCGATCATCGGCAGATCGAGACCCTGCTCGCGCGCGCATTCGATTGCGATGTCGTAGCCCGCCCGCATCGGCGTGACGCATGACGCCTGTCGCCGGATCGTTGTGCAGGACGCGCGCGATGCGCTCGTCGGCTTTGCGGCTGCCGTCGCAGACGATCACAACGCCCGCGTCCTACGAGAAGCCCATGCCGACGCCGCCGCCGTGATGGATCGACACCCACGTCGCGCCGCTCGCCGTGTTCAGAAGCGCGTTGAGTAACGGTCAGTCGGATACGGCGTCCGAGCCGTCCCGCATCGCTTCCGTCTCGCGGTTCGGGCTCGCGACCGAGCCGGAATCGAGGTGATCGCAGCCGATCACCACTGGCGCCGACAGTTCGCCGTTACGCACCATCTCGTTGAACGCGAGGCCGAGCTTCGCGCGCTGTCCGAGCCCCACCCAGCAGATACGCGCCGGCAGCCCCTGAAAGCTGATGCGCTCGCGCGCCATGTCGAGCCAGCGATGCAGATGCGCATCATCCGGGACGAGCGCCTTCACCTTGGCGTCGGTTTTGTAGATGTCCTCCGGATTGCCCGAGAGCGCCGCCCAGCGGAACGGACCGACGCCGCGGCAGAAAAACGGCCGGATGTACGCCGGCACGAAGCCCGGGAAATCGAACGCATTGCCGACGCCCTCTTCCTTGGCCATCTGGCGGATGTTGTTGCCGTAGTCGAAGGTGGGCACGCCCTGTTCGCGAAACACGAGCATCGCGTGCACGTGCTCCGCCATCGACTGCTTCGCGGCCTTCACCGTGGCCGCCGGATCGCTCGGCGCGCGATCGCGGTATTTATTGCGCCCAGGTCCAGCCTTTCGGCAGATAGCCGTTGAGCGGATCATGCGCGCTCGTCTGATCGGTCACGAGGTCCGGACGCACGCCGCGACGCACGAGTTCGGACAGCACATCCGCCGCATTCGCGCACAGCGCGATCGAGATCGCGCGGCCTTCGGAGGTGTAACGCCGCCGGATGCGCGCGAGGGCGTCGTCGAGATCGGTCGCCTGTTCGTTGACGTAACGCGTTTTCAGACGGAAATCGATGCGGCTCTGCTGACACTCGATGTTTAGCGAGCACGCGCCCGCCAGCATCGCCGCGAGCGGCTGCGGCGCCGCCCTGCCGCCGAGCCCGGCGGTCAGCACCCAGCGGCCCTTCAGGTCGCCGTCATAGTGCTGCCCGCCCGCCTCGACGAACGTCTCGTACGTGCCCTGCACGATGCCCTGGCTGCCGATGTAGATCCAGCTGCCGGCGGTCATCTGACCGTACATCGCGAGGCCCTTCGCGTCGAGTTTGTTGAAATGCTCCCAGGTCGCCCAGTGCGGCATGAGGTTCGAGTTGGCGATCAGCACGCGCGGCGCGTTCTCGTGGGTCCTGAACACGCCGACCGGCTTGTCGGACTGGACGAGCAGCGTCTCGTCCGCCTCGAGGCGCTTCAACGTCTCGACGATCTTGTCGTAGCAGGCCCAGTCGCGCGCCGCCCGCCCGATGCCGCCGTAGACCACGAGTTCGTTCGGATTCTCGGCCACTTCGGGATCGAGATTGTTCATCAGCATGCGCAGCGGCGCTTCGGTGAGCCAGCTCTTGGCGTTGAGTTCGACGCCACGCGGCGCGGATCTCGGTATCGCGGAAACGGAAGGATGAGGTCACGGATGGCTCCTGCGCATCAAGAAATGAGAGAAGAACGAGCACGGGCGACGACCCGCGCCGAATTGATCCCATCATGTTGTATATACAATATTGGTTGTACTAGGGAATTCACGAGGCTTTGCAGCGGCTCAGTGCGATCTTTTTCCTATTCTTGTATAGACAATAAGCTTCACCGTAGCGGCAAACCGCCATCCCGTTTGACTTCCCGGAGCGAGAGTATCGATTCGACGGCCGTCACGCCCGGCAAGGTGCGCAGCACGTCGCGCATGAAGACGCCGTATTCGTCGAGATCCCGCGCGACAATCTGCAACAGATAATCCGCCGTGCCGGAGATGTTGTGACACGACACGATGCGCTCGATGCCCTGAATCTCGCGTTCGAAGCGGTCGAACAGCGCGCGGTCGTGAACGCTGAAGCGCACCTGCGCGAACGCGACCACGCCCAGCTCGAGCGCCTTGCGCGAAAGGATCGCGCGATAGCCGTCGCTTTCCAGCCGCTTGAGCCTGCGCGCACGGCGTCTCGCTCAGGCCGACGCGCTCGGCGAGTTTCGCGACGGGCAGGCGTCCGTCCTGCTGAATCGCCGCGAGCATGGCGCGGTCGATACGGTCGAGTTCGGTCATGGAGCTTTCCCTTGTGGGTTTTCGAAAATTCTGTAGGAAACCGCCATTATGTGACGAACATCGGATGCCAAAAGCCAGAAAAGCGCCTCATCCGAAGTGACAAGATACTGCCTTCGAACAAGGAGCACGCTTCATGGTCTCGGCACACCTGCTTTGGGTTTTCATCGGCGCGCTTGCCGTCGTTTACGCGCTGCCCGGGCCGGACATGGCGTTCGTGCTTCAGACGAGCGCCACGCGCGGCCTGCGGCATGGCCTCGCCGTGGCCGCCGGACTCGCCACCGCGCGCGCGACGCACGTGACGCTTTCGGCGCTCGGCGTCGCCGCGTTGTTGCGCAGCGCGCCGTGGCTCTACTCTACGACGGCGTACGCATCGCGGGCGGCCTGTATCTCGCGTACGTCGCGATTCAGATTTTCCGATCGCCGGCGTTCGGGCTCGACGCGACGCCCGGACAGGCTGCCGCCTCCACGTTGCGCGCCGCCTGTGCGAAGGGCATCCTGAGCAGCATCCTCAATCCGAAGGCGCTGCTCTTCTGTTCCGTGCTGCTGCCGCAGTTCGTGCGTCCGGAGGCCGGCCCGATGTGGTCGCAGGTGCTGGAGCTGGGCGTCGTGCTGGTGGCGGTCGGCATCCTGTTCGACCTCACGCTGGCCGCCGGTGCGGTGCGTATTTCGGGCTGGCTCAGGCGTCATCCGAAAGCGCAGACGGTTCAGCGCTGGACGTTCTCCGCGGCGTTGCTGGCGTTCACCGTACAGCTGTCGTTGGATTGAGACCGGCGCGGCGCGCGTGGCTCGCGTCGCCGCCCTAGGCTTCCAGAGGCTTCAGAAAAAGCTCGTGCTTCGGCGCGAAGTGCGCATAGAACGGCAGGAATCGCACCGCCCATCGCGCGGGCGTCAGGGCCGATCTGCCCTTCGACGAGACGTGGACGCGTCATGCCCTGCCAGTCGAAGCCGGCGAGCGCGTCATCGGTTCTGCGGATCACTTCGCGCAGCAGGGTCCGGTCGATCTCCCCGTCGATCACCACCGCTTCCAGGTCGAGCAGCGCGGCCGACGACGCGATGCCCGTCGCGATCGCGGGACACGTCTCGCGCATCCACACCTCCGACAGCGGGCGCAGTTCCGGCGACCACGCGCGCGCGTCGTGCGCCGCGGCGGTCGGCGCGCCCGCCGCGGCGAGCGCCTTCTCCAGCACATACACCGACGCAGTATTGAGCAATTGCCACGGCCGCTTGCCCTTGCCGCCACCGGCGAGCGGCAGCGAACCGATCGCGCCCGCATTCCCGCCCGGGCCCGCGTGCAGCCGGCCGTCGATCACCAGACCGCCGCCGATGAACGTCCCGATGAACACATACAGAAAGTTGCGCCGCCCCTCGCCCATCACGAGCTCGGCGGCGCACGCGGCCGTGGTGTCCTTGGCGAACTCGACGGGCAGCGCCGTCAGCGCCTGAATGCGCTCGCGAATGTCGATGTCGTTCCAGGCCGCCAGCGCGTCGGGCGGCGTGTCGAAGAAGTCGCGCCAGCCGCCCAGCCACAGCGGCGCCACCACGCCGATGCCCGCGATCTTCCGGGCGTCGTCGCCGAGCGCCGCGGTGACACGCGCGAGCCGCTCCTCCAGCGCGGGAAAGAGCGTGCGCGGATCGGGGTAGGGATACTCCAGCGTCTCGCGCGCACGTTGCCGACGAAGTCCATCGACAGCACGTCGAGACTGCGCCGCCCCACTTTCACGCCGATGGAAAACGCGCCGTCCGTGCGCAGCGAGATCGGCACCGACGGCTGGCCGATGCGCCCGCGCACGCGGGTGCGCGGCTCCTTCGCGAGCAGCCCGTCCTCGATCAGATGATCGACGATCAGCGAGACCATCTGCATCGACAGGCGCGTCAGGCACGCGACATCGGCTTTGGGCAGCGCGCCGTGCAGCCGGATCGCCTGCAGGACGATGCGCTCGTTGAACTGGCGCATGCCGAGCTGATTCAAGCCGACCGAGTGCATCGAGGCCTGTCGCGCCGCTCGTTCAGACATCGGCTCGAACCCCGCGATCCAGGCGCGCCCGCCGGACATCGTTCATATGCTCGTCCCCGTTCGATTAAATCCAGTATTTTTATTTAGTAAAGGCGTCCGAGGGGATTTTATCAAGCGCGCATCCGCCGACGTTTTCGCGCAAGCCCGGGCCGCGCGCGCCGCCATCATTTTTTTCGATTTTTTAGTCGGTTATGTTCGACGGATTCCTTATTCAGCCGACTCTCGTCTTTCGGAAAAATGAGCACACTCGAAGCCCTTCACGCGATCGTCAACGACAGCGACGCGCCGCAGATCATTCGCGATCACATCGTGAATTCGCTGCAGTTCGCGCTGCGCAATCATCCCGGCTACTTCACGCGCAAGGAGATTCAGTGGCTCGCGCAATGGGACGACACGCGCATTCCCATCGCGGCGGCGAGGATATTGAATGAGATGAAGACGGCCTGAGCGCGTCCGGCGCGCTCAGTGCGTGCCGGACGCGCGCATGCCATTCGTAGTCGAATACGGTGGCCTGCGCAGGCTCCGAGAGGCATTCGACGAAACGCACCACTTCCGGGTCCTTCAGGAAGCCGGCGGCGGAGCTCGCCGCCAGGATCGCCGAGCTTTCCTGCGGCCGCGCGACGAGGAAGCCCTGCACATAGTCCACGCCGATTTCCTGCAGCGCGCGCAGCATATCGATGTCCTCGACCCATTCCGCCACGCTGCGCATGCCCAGGTTGCGCGTGAGCGCGACGATCGCCTCGACGATCGCGATGTCCGCCGGGTGCGCGCACATCGAGCGCACGAATTCGCCGTCGATCTTGAGCGCATCGGCCGACAGCGCCTTCAGATACTTGAACGACATGTATCCCCGCGCCGAAGTCGTCGAGCGCGATCTTGCCGCCCATGTCGTGCACCCGCCCGATGAAGCGCTGCGTGTTCTCCAGATCGTGCAGCGCCACGCTTTCCGTGATCTCCAGGCAGAGGTAATGCACGATCGACTGGTAACGCGCGAAGAGCGTGAAGATGTCCTCCATGAACTGCTCGTCGTTGAGCGAGCCGCCCGAGAGGTTCACGCAGATGAACTGCGTGCTGGAAAGCCGGTGCTGATGCGCCTCGATCCATTCGAGCAGCGTCGAGATGACCCAGCGGTCGATCGCCGCGATATTGCCCGATTCCTCCGCGGCGACGATCACCTTGCCCGCGGGCAACGTGGCGCCGTCGGGTGCGCGCATGCGCAGCAGCACTTCGAAATTGAGCGACTCGGTCCGCGCCGAGAGCGACATGATCGGCTGCATCACGAGGAAGAGGCCCGGCGGCAGGCGATTGCGCCCGAGCGTCTCGACGAGCTTCAGCTCCTCCGCGCACTCCTCGAACGCAGCGGCGCCCTTGCAGTACGTGACGAGGTGCGTATGCGCGACCTTCTTGGCCTCGCGGCACGCGCGATCGGCATGCGAGAGCGCGTCCTGCACGCGCACGCCCTGCGAGCATTCCACGAGGCCGATCGACGCCTTCTTCACCTGGAACGCGCGATTGCCGACCTGATACGGCGCGTCCGAGAGAATCGAGATGAGCTCGCGGCATTGCGCGATGGCGTCCTCGATCGACGTATCGTGCATCACGCAGACGAACTCGTCGCCGCCGATGCGCCCGACCGGGTAGCTGCGCGCGAAGTACGCCCGCGTGCGCGCCGCCACCTGGCGCAGCACTTCGTCGCCGCAGCGGTGGCCGAAGAGATCGTTGACCAGCTTGAAGCGGTCGAGGTCGACATATGCCAGCGCCCACGGCAGCATCTCGTCGCTCTGCGCGGAGATCGCCTTCTCGTGCCGCGCCGATTCAGCGAGCCGGTGAGCAAATCGATGTCCGGATGATGCGTGTGCACCATGTAATTGAAGAGCGGATGACGGGCTTCCTCCCAGCGCTGGCGCGCCGCGGCGACGTCCTTCGCCAACACGCGATGCGGCAGGCCGCCCACGTGCGACATCGGCAAGAATTCGCCCGCGCCGAAAACGTCCTTGAAGAGCATCGCCTCATACTCTCGATCCAGCGGCGAGCGCGCCATGATCACCATGTAATCGATCTCGTGCAGTTCGCAGAACATCCAGAGCGCCTTGCACAACGCCACTTTCACCACCCGCCCCACCATCCCGCCGGCGACGCCGAGACGCGTCGCTTCCGCGAGACGGCTCACCGCCAGATGCTCGGGCAGGCGGACCGACTGCTCGACGGCGAGCGGCCCGCAGGCATTGATCTGGGCATGGTGCCGAGCGGAGCGCCATCCAGCTTGGATTCCGCCAGCAGTACGACCGTGCCGCGATCACGGTCGGAGGGCTCGATCGTCATCGTTTTGGCGAATTCGGGCAGATGCCGCCCGTAGGCCGAACGCCTGATCGATACGGCTTTTTGCAATCCGGCATCGTCGCGGACGATACGGATGGTAAACGGCATCCGCTCCGTTTTATGAAGTGAGGACACGACCGTGAGAGTCGGGCGAACGGCCGCTTCGGGTTCGTTGGCGGCGATGTTGCTGGCAAGGTTCAGACGTTCCATTTGTAAACCCCATTTTTTCTTGGCGATTGGAAAGACGTCGCGTGTCAAAGACGGTTTTTGATTGGTTCCTCACACGGTGCATCGAGCCTCTCACGAAGTCAAATACCGAGGTGCGCGCTTGCCGCTGTTTCTCAGCAAATTTCAGGCTAAACAAGTGGAAGAAAGCTTCTAATCGACGAGCCAATCGCCGCGTAGCCGCCGCAAACCGAAATATGCATAGATCGCATAGGAATATGCGTGCCGGAAACGTGTTGAAGAAACGAGAGCGAGCAGCCACCAATCACGCTAGAGGCATCTGGAAGAATAGCCTTCGCAGAACTGCTTCGGCGCATCGCGTAAACGCTGGAAAATACGAAAAAAAAAGACACGGTAACGTTTGCTTACGGGTCCCTTCGCAGAATCTGCGAAGGGACTGTAATTCAATATGTGGGATTCGTGGTGTGCGCGCGCGAGGCGGATTTCCAACGAAAAGCGGGCGCCCGGAATGGAAGCGCCCGCCTTGTGCATGACATATCCGAGTCGACGGCATAAAAGCCCGTCGAAGCGAATCAGAAAATCAGTCGTCTTCATCGAGCCAGGGAATATCCACGTCGGTAATGAAGGCGACCATCGCAAGCGGCCTGCCTTCCTGCCGCCCGATGTTGCCGTCGGCGCGCTGCCACTCGCAGCGGGAATACCGTCGACGGCGTATCGGCGAGCAGCGTCACCGTGCAGATCTCGTCCGGATCGTTCTCCTCCACCGGGCCATCGAGCGATACGAGCAATTGCTGCGGCCAGACGCCGTCGGCGGGATCGTAGATCTTGTCGCCATCGTGAATGACGACATGCGCCTCGACGCCGATCGTCGCCGATGCCTCGACGGATCATCTTGCCGAGCGCGCGCAGCACCGCCGTGGCGCAGCTCGAGTTGGCCTGGCGGATCGCGAGATCGCCGCGCGTCAGCGCCTGTTCGAGTTTGGGATTGGTTTTCTGTTGCGCCATCTATCTCTCTCAAGGGTTTGTTGCAACTTTCGACGACTCGTGCCCGCTTTAAGTTGCAGGCGGATCATATCGCTGCAACAACAAAAATAGGTCGTGCGTGCGTCTGCGGCAAACCGGCGGCGCCAGCCTGGCTCGATGTACAGACGACTCTCGCTCAAGTTTCCTCACGATCGGCCGATATGTCGGTCATCCCCTCCAAAGCGCGTGACTGCCGTGCCGTTCATCGACCTCTGTGCTCCTCTCCGCGTTCGTCTGCGGGCGCTCGGCTTCCCGGCCTCCGTCTCTGGGCGCCGCACCGCCGCCGGCGCCGGCCAGCTTCGCGGGAACGTATTGAGCGCCGAGACGGGGATCGTCGACGGCATCAAGCTGTGCACGCATCTCCAGCCGATCTACAAGCCTGCCGCATCAGCGCGAGGTCGGCTACGAGGCGCTCCTGCGCGGCGATGCGGGCGGCGGCGCGCTGGTCGGCCCGTTCGATCTGTTCGGGCGGGCAATCGTCGCGGGCAAGCGGAACGAGCTCGATCGCATGAGCCACCTCACGCACCTGCGCAACGCGGCGCCGCTCCTGCCGGACGCGCAGTGGCTCTTCCTCAAAGTCAATCCGGCGACCTTCACCGATCCGGGCGATGCCGCGCGGCTCGCGGCGGCGACGCGCGAATCGGGTCTCGCGCCGGAGTGCCTCGTGATCGAAGTGCAGGAATCCGGCGGCACGGACGTCGCGGAAATCGCCCGCGCGACGCATGCGTTCCGCGCGCAGGGCTTTCTCGTCGCGGTCGACGATTTCGGCGCGGGGCACTCCAACATCGACCGACTGCTCACGCTCAAGCCGGACATCGTCAAGCTCGACCGCAGTCTCGTGCGCGCCGGGAGCACGCATCGCGCGCCCCTGCGCGACGCGCTGATGCCGAAGCTCGTCGATCTGCTGCACGAATCGGGCATGTTCGTGGTGGCGGAAGGCATCGAGACCTGTGAGGACCTGATGCTGGCCGCGCGCTCGAACGTCGATTTCGTGCAGGGCTATCTCTTCGGCATGCCGTCGGCGCATCTCGTCGCGCGTGGCGCGGCCATGCCCCTTTTCGAGGACGTGTTCGACGCGCTCGCTCAGATGCGCCGCATCGAGCGGCTAGCGGGCGACCTGCTCCTGCTGCCTTATCGCTCGGGCCTGATGCAGGCGGCCGCGCGCTTCGCCGGGGGCGCGACGACGGAAGCCGCCTGCGCCGACCTGCTCGCCCTGCCGTGCACGCTCAACTGCTTCTTCTTCGACCAGGGCGGCCGCGAGTTCATGCCGGTCCTGGCCGGTGCCGCCGCGAAGGCGCCGAGCGAGCGCTTCGCGCCAATCGCCGATCCTTCCGCCGGACGCTGGGACAATCGCCCGTATTTCGTCGATGCGCACGCCAATCCGCAGCAGGTGATCGCAAGTGCACCGTATCTCTCCGTGACGGGCACATCGCTTTGCGTAACGCTCACGATCGCGATACAGCGCGCCGCCCGGCCCGTGGTCGTCGGCGCGGATCTCGACTGGCGCCGGCTGATCGAAGCGGCACCCGCGATTTTCTGAGCGCGCCGGCGCCGCCTCAGGTCGCCGCGCGCTTCGCCTGCCCGATCGCGTCCGCGAGCGCCGCCACGCCCGCGCGCAACGCCGCGAGATTGCCCGGCTCGAAGGTCCAGTGCCCCGCCGCGTCCACGACGGCCAGCTCCGCGCCGGGCCAGCGCGCGGCGAGCGCCAGCGCCTGATCGGCCGGGCAGACCATGTCGAAGCGTCCGTGCACGATCCGGCAGGGCAGATGCGCGATGCGCGCGACGAGCGGCAGCAGCGGTATCGGCGGCAGCTCGTTCGCCATGTAGTGGCGTTCGAGCAGCGCCATCGAGACGGCGGCCGCGTTGGCTTCGGCGCTCGGGCGCTTCCGCTTCTCTTCCTCGGCGGACTCCTTTTCTGGCTTGTTGACGACGGAGAGGGTCGTCTCGTACTGCGTCCACGCGCGAGCGAGCCGCGTGCCGGCCTCGTCGAAGCGCGCGAGCGGCGCCTCGGTCATCTGCAGGATTTCCCGCGCGCTCGCCGGACGCTTGCCGCAGGCCACCTCGATCGCATCGAGAAACGCGCGGTGCGCCTCGGGAAACACGCGGCGCACGTCCCAGAGAAACCAGTCGATGTCCTCGCGCCGCGCCAGGAAAACGCCGCGCAGCAGGAAGCCCAGACAGCGCTCCGGATGCGTGACGCCGTAAGCGAGACTGAGCGTCGTGCCCCACGAGCCGCCGAAGAGCGCCCATTGCCCGACATTCAACGCGACGCGCAGCTTTTCCATGTCGCCGACGAGCGCGTCGATGCCGTTGTGCGCAAGCAGGCCGAAAGGCGTGGACTTGCCGCAGCCCCGCTGATCGAAAAACACGACGCGCCATTTGTCCTGCTCCAGCACCTCGGCCCACTTCACGTTCATCGCGCCGCCGGGGCCGCCGTGCACGACGAGCATGACGGGCGCCTCGCGCGGACCCTGCGCGCGCCAGTAGATCGAATGTCCGTCGCCCACGTCGGGCATGCCTTCGTCGAAGTCCTTCGGCGATTGAGTTTCCATTGCATCGATTCCTTGCTGGATGTGTTTCGTCGGGTCCATTGTTGCATCGGTTTCGCGGCACCGTTACGGCGCGTTTCAACCGATACGCTATGCTTGCGGCTTCCCGCCGTTCGTCATTCACCCGTCACATTACGAATCCGATGCGACGCACCCTCGTCAAGTGGCTCTTCGCCACCTATCTGCTCGGCAGCGGCATCGTGTGGTCGATCCTGATCCTGCCACTCTTTCCCTTCGTCGGCCACAACGGCCGCTATCGGCTCGCGAAGCTCTGGTGCCGCGCCATGGTCGTGATGATGCGCGCAATCACCGGCGTCACGTGCTCGATCGAAGGGCTGGAGCATCTGCCGGCCGGTCCGTGCATCATCCTCTCGCGCCACGAGTCGACCTGGGAGACGCTTTCCTTCATGGCGCTCTTTCCGCGCCGCATCAGCTTCGTATTCAAGCACGAGCTCATGAACATTCCGTTCTTCGGCTGGGTTCTGCGAGGGCTCGACATGGTGAGCCTCGATCGCGGCTCGATCCGCCAGGCGCATGCCGCGGTGACCCGCGAATGCGCCACGCGGCTGAAGAAAGGCGATGCGGTGGTGATCTTTCCGGAAGGCACGCGCGTCGCGCACGATGCGCTGCTCAAGCTGGCCTCGGGCGGCGTGCGCCTCGCCTGCGCGACGAAGGTGCCGGTCGTGCCGGTGGTACACGACGCGGGCAAGGTCTGGCCCGCGAAGGGCTGGCCGGATCACAGCGGGCATATCCGCGTGATCGTCACGCCTTGCCTGCCGCTCGATTGCAAGATCCCGCAGGAGCTGAACCGCCTCGCGCAGGCACAGATGGACGAGGCGCTGGCCGAACTGCGGTGAAGCGCGCTCGGCGCTCAGTACAAGGGCCGCTTCTTCGCGGCGCACAAGCGGTTCACCGCGGAGATGAGCGTCTCCATGTCCACCGGCTTGCGCAGATAGCCGTCGTAGCTGACGAACGCCGGCGGATTCGGATGCCCCGAAATCATCAGGAAAGGAATGTGCGCGAGCGCCGCGTCGTTCTTCATCGTCTGACAGAGCAGCGCGCCGCCCAGGCCCGGCATCACCCAGTCGGATACGACGATGTCCACCCGCTGCTTGCCGAGAATCGACAGCGCTCCGTTGCCATCGAACGCGCATAAGACGTTGCAATCCTCGCCTTGCATGCAGAGGGTCCAGGCTTCGATGGTGGCGGGCTCGTCGTCGACGAGCAGAACTGTCTTCATCTTGCGGATATGGTCAGGTGCGGTGGCGCAGGCGGCGAGGGCATCACGACGGGCTTGGCGGGGCAACGTGCATGTGACCGCCGCCGCGCGCGTTTGTTGCAGTCACGTCCTCGAGTCGCCGCTTTTCGTCATAGTATTTCTTTCCCGTGAAATCTGCGCGGTAAATGCTGCCGGAGCAACTTGCGCGCCACCCATGCTCGCCGGTCATTTGCTCCCGGCGCGCGATCGCCCGGCCTCGCGCAGCGCATCGACGAGCGTTTCCTCGAGCGGCGTGCGCGCCGCATCGTTGCGGCGGATCAGGCCGATGGGCTCGTCGGTGCCGGCGAAGGGCATCGGCAGCGCGGCCAGCAGCCCGAGCGCGATGTCCTGCTCCACCGCGCCCGCGGGCACGAACCACACGGCGTCGTTGTTCATCGCGAGCGCGCGCCCGAGCGACACCGACAGGGTTTCGACGAGCGCCGTCAGGGCATGCGCGCCGAACGCGGTCAGCACGCTTTCGGCCGATTGACGGATCAGCGTGCCGAACGGCGGCACGACGATCGCAAAGCGCGCGAGCAGCGCGGGCGTGAGCGGCGTCTCCAGCGTGAGCGGATGCTCGCGGCGCGCTGCACGCTGCTGAGCTGCGTGACGGCCAGAAAACACTGCAGATGCCGGAACTTGACGCGGGTGTTGGTGAAGTCGGTATCCATGACGATCCGTTATGCAAGATGGCACGAAACATTCATTTTCCATAACTTGCGTCGTTCTATAACGTAGCCGTCAGAAACATCCTATTCAACTTCCACAAAAACAGGAGACAGTCGCCATGACCTCCCCTATCCTCACGCCGCGCGATTGGGAATCCCATCCGCCGTACCTGTCGCCGGGCTACAAGTCGTCGATCCTGCGCAGCCCCGGCCTGCCGCTCGTTCCGCTGAAGGAAAACCTGCGCAACCGCCGTGTTCCGGTCTACGGCGCCGACGATCTGGGCACGCTCGACAACGACCTCACCCGCAACGCCGCCAAGAACGGCGAGCCGCTCGGCGAGCGCATCATCGTGACGGGCCGCGTGCTCGACGAAGGCGGCCGCCCGGTGCGCAACACGCTCGTGGAAGTGTGGCAGGCGAACGCCGCGGGCCGCTACGTCCACAAGGCCGACCAGCACGACGCGCCGTTCGACCCGAACTTCCTCGGCGCGGGCTGCTGCCTCACCGACGACGAAGGTCGCTACCGCTTCATGACGATCAAGCCGGGCGCGTATCCGTGGGACAATCACATGAACGCCTGGCGTCCGAACCACATCCATTTCTCGCTCTTCGGCGAATATTTCGGCTCGCGTCTCGTCACGCAGATGTACTTCCCGGGCGATCCCCTGCTGGAACTCGATCCGATCTTCCAGGGCATTCCCGAGCATGCGCGCAACCGTCTCGTGTCGCGCTTCTCGATCGATACGACCCAGGAAGGCTACGCGCTCGGCTACGAATTCGACATCGTGCTGCGCGGCCCGGACCAAACGCCGACGGAATGAACGACATGACCACGCTGAAACAGACCCCTTCGCAGACCGTCGGACCGTACTTCGCCTACGGCCTGGTTTCCGAGCAGTATAACTTCGACCTGAAGGCCTCTTCACCGCATCGGCGGCGGACCGTGAGGTGCCGGGCGAGCACATCGCAGTCGTCGGCAACGTGTACGACGCCGAAGGCAGGCCCGTCAACGACGCGCTGATCGAAGTCGCCCAGGCCGACGCGAACGGCCGCTACGTGCAGAACGTGCAGGAAGCGCGCGAATCGGGCTTTCGCGGCTTCGCCCGCGTGGGCACGGGCACGGATCCGAAGCTGCGCTTCATCGTCGACACGGTGAAGCCGGGCAAGACCGCCGACGATTCCGCGCCGCATCTCGACGTCATCGTGCTGATGCGCGGCATGCTGCTGCACGCCTACACCCGCATCTACTTCGAGGACGAAACCGAAGCCAACGCGAAGGACGCCGTGCTGCAGAGCGTGCTGGCCGAGCGCCGTCATACGCTCATCGCCAGGCGCGAGGCGGGCGGCTCGGCCAAGCCGGGCTCGTCGGGCACGATCTATCGCTTCGACATCCCTCTGCGCGGGGCGAACGAGACGGTTTTCTTCGACCTGTAAAAAGTCTCGCAACAATTGTTTGAAACGAAGGCGTCCGGCACTGCGCTATAGTGTCGGACGCTTTTCGTTTTTTTTCGCTTTACGCTCATGTCCGACGCTCCCACGCCCAGCCCGCTCTACGCCAAGCTCCTCGGTGAAACCGCCCAGATCGGCTGGTCCGAACTGGAGCGCTTCTTCGCGAAGGGCGTGCTCATCTGGGTCAAGGGCGATCTGGATCTCGTGAGCGTCGCGGAAGCCGTCGCCAACGACGACACGCAGCAGGTCGCCCAGTGGCTTTCCGCCGGCCTGATCGAGCGCATGCAGGCCGAGACCGCCGCCGATCTGCCGCGCGCGATCCGGAACTGTGGGCGGTCGTGCTGTCGCCGTGGGTGTGCGTGCAGGAGCGCGCCTGATTCGGTCCGGCGGGTTCGGCCTACGCCACGGATCGTCTGCCGATGCCGGGCGCAGCGCAAGCGGGAGCCTCTTCCGGTGCTCCGTCGCAGGACATCAGTCTCGCACCCAATCCACCTACAGTACGACGAGAATCGTCATCAGCGCCGGGCCGATGAACAGCCCGATGAGCCCGAAGGTCTCCGCGCCGCCCAGAATCCCGAACAGCACGAGCAGGAACGGCAGTCGCGCCGAGCCGCCGATCAGCACCGGCCGCACGAAGTGCTCCGCCACGAACACCACAATCAACCCGAACACGGCGACGCTCGCCGCGGCGATCATCGATCCCTGCGCCAGCAGCCATAGCGCCGAGCCGAGAAACACGATCGGCGCGCAGAACGGTAGCATCGCCGCGACCGCCGTCAGCATGCCGAGCAAGGTGGCGTGCGGCACGCCGGTCGCCACGTAGGCGATCCCGAGCAGCGCGCCCTCGCCCAGTCCCACGACGACGAGCCCCACCACGGTGCTGCGCACCGATTCGGCCATGCGCCGCACGAGCGCCGCGCCGTCCGAGCCGAACGCGCGGCGCGAGCCTGCAAGCAGTTGCTCGCCGAGCCTCGAGCCCGCCTGGAACACGAAGAAGAGCGTCATCAGCATGAAGCCGAACACGACGAAGCCATGCACGACGCGCCCGCCGAAGTGACGCGTCATCGCGACGACCGTCGCGCTGTGGAGGTTCTTCACCGCGGGCGAGGACTCGAGCGGCGTCGCCAGATTCTCTTGCCACCAGCGCGCGACCTGCTGCGAGCCCATCGGCAGATGCTCGATGAAGGAAGGCGCCGGAATGCCGTTGCGCAATGCGTCGTGAAACCAGCGGAGCATGTCGTGCGCCTCGGCGACCGTCTGCGCCGCCACGATGAAGAACGGTACCACGAAAAGCAGACCGATCGCCGCGGTCAGGAAGACCGCCACCGCAATGCGGCTCCGCTTGAAGATCGGCCGCTGCTCGAGCCAGCCCAGCGCGGGCCACAGCGCGATCGCGATCACGCTCGCCCATACGACCGCCGGAATGAAGGTGCGCGCCGTGTACACGGCGATCAGCACGAGCACCGCATAGAGCGCGGCCGAAGCCGTGCGCTGCATCTTGCGCGTGCGCTCGGACGAGTCCGGTGTCATGTCGTTGCGCGGATGGGTCTGCATGGGTGGGGGCGCCTCGTGGTGATCCAGTCGCATTGATCCATGAATAGCGAATCTGGAAACGTTCGTCTGCATTGTAGTCGCGCACGAATCATTCCACTTCACGGGCGCGGTCCATGCAATGTTCTTTACAAAGACACGATTCGTGCTCCCTATAATCGAGACTCGGCATCGACGCAGGGAATCTTGGTATGGCGGGAAGGGCTTGGCAGACGACAGTCGCGGCGTGCATGACGCTCGCGCTGCTCGCCGGATATTCGACGGATCTCGACCGGTCGAAGGAAGATCGGTTGAACGCGCAATACGGCATCACCGTGTTGCCGGTCAAGGGCGGCGTCGAGATCCGGCTGCCCGAAGCGCCGCTCTTCGACACGGACGAATCCGTCATCCGCGAGGCCGGTCGCCGATGCCCGATCGCGTGGCCGAGGCGTTGAAGCGCAGCATGCGGCCCATTCTGATCGAAGGCCATACCGACAACGAAGGCTCGCTCGGCTATAACCGCAAGCTGTCCGAGGCGCGCGCCGAGGCGGTCGCGCACGCGCTCATCGCGCGCGGCGTGCCGGCCGAGCGCATCACGACCAGAGGCATGGGCTGGCTGCGGCCGCTCGCCGGCAACGACACGGCGCAAGGCCGCGCGCTGAACCGGCGCGTGGAGATTCTCGTGCGCGCCGAGAGCGAAAGCACGCTGCTCGGCACGCCGCCGAAGTCAGGGCATTAAGCGGCCTGCCCGGTTTCCAGCACGAGGAGTTGGGAGCCGTCGGCAACCTGATCGCCCACCGCGAAGAGAATCTCGCCGATCCTGCCGGTGGCGGGAGCCAGAATCGTGTGCTCCATCTTCATCGCCTCCATCACCATCAGCGGCGCGCCCTTCGTAACCGTGGCGCCCGTCTCGATGAGCACCGCGATCACCTTGCCGGGCATCGGCGCGGTGAGCCGTCCCTCGTGCTCGGCGTCGCCCGCGTGAGCCATCAGGTTCTGCCATTCGAACTGGAACGCCGCGCCTTCGTGGAAGACGTGGAAGACGTCGCCGTCGACGAAGACGTGACCCTTGACGAGCGCATCGTCAAGCTGCACCGCGAACGACGTCTCGCCGCTGTGCGACCAGTCGAAGCGCGCGCTTTCGCCGTCGAGTCGCAGGCGCTTCTCGTGATTCTTCGTGAACACGACCTTCAGCGCTTCGTCCGTGTCCGGCACGCACCAGTTGAGATCCTGACTGTAGCCGCCCGCCATGCGCCAGTGCGACAGCGCATCCCACGGCGAGCGGCCGTGCGCCTCGCCGCCCTCGCGCGTGAGCAGCGCCGCGCACGCGAGCGCGAGCGCCTTCTTGCGCGAGACGGACGACGGCGCGAACAACGCATCGTGATGACGCTCGATCAGGCCCGTGTCGAGATCGCCCGCGCCGAACGGCTCGCTCTTCACGATGCGCTGCAGGAACTCGACGTTCGTCAAAAGCCCGACGATCTCGCATTCGGCGAGCGCGCGCGCCATGCGGGCGAGCGCATCCTTGCGGTCGCGGCCATGCACGATCAGCTTTGCGATCATCGGATCGTAGAACGGCGTGATGGCGTCGCCCTGACGCACGCCGCTGTCGACGCGCACGTCGCCGTCGATCGAGAACTCCACCGCGTACGGCATGCGCGCGTGCTTGAGCGTGCCCGTCGACGGCAGGAAGCCGCGCGCCGGATTTTCCGCATAGATGCGCGCCTCGATCCCGTGGCCGTTCACCTTCAGCTCGTCCTGCCGCAAAGGCAAGGGCTCGCCGGCCGCCACGCGCAATTGCCATTCGACGAGATCGAGGCCGGTCACCATCTCCGTCACCGGATGCTCGACCTGCAAGCGCGTGTTCATTTCCATGAAGTAGAACTGGCCGTCCTGCGTCATGATGAACTCGACGGTGCCCGCGCCGACGTAGTTCACCGCGCGCGCCGCGGCCACGGCGGCTTCGCCCATCGCGCGGTGGGTTTCGTCGGCGAGACCGGGCGCGGGCGCTTCCTCCAGCACCTTCTGATGGCGGCGCTGCACCGAGCAGTCGCGGTCGAACAGATAGACCGCGTTGCCGTGCCTGTCCGCGAAAATCTGCACTTCGACGTGGCGCGGACGCAGCAGATACTTCTCGATCAGCACGCGATCGTTGCCGAAGCTCGACGCCGCCTCGCGCTTGCACGAAGCCAGCGCCGCCGCGAATTCCTCGCTTTTCCCGACGACGCGCATGCCCTTGCCGCCGCCGCCCGCGCTCGCTTTCAAGAGCACCGGATAGCCGATGCGGTCCGCTTCGCGCTGCAGCAACGCAGGATCCTGATCGTCGCCGTGATAGCCCGGCACGAGCGGCACGGACGCGGACTGCATCAGTGTCTTCGCGGCCGCCTTGGAACCCATTGCGCTGATCGCCTCGACGGGCGGCCCGATGAAGACCAGCCCCGCCTTCTCGCACGCGTTGGCGAAGTCCTCGTTCTCCGACAGAAAGCCGTAGCCCGGATGAATCGCCTGCGCGCCGGTCTTCTTCGCCGCCTCGACGATGCGCTCGATGCGCAGATAACTCTCCGACGCCGCCGAGCCGCCGACGTGCACCGCTTCGTCGCATACGTCGACGTGCTTGGCTTTCGCATCGGCGTCCGAATACACGGCGACGCTGCCGACGTTCAGGCGCTTCGCCGTCGCCGCCACGCGGCAGGCGATCTCGCCGCGGTTGGCAATCAGTATCTTGTTGAACATGGCTTCCCCGTGATTACATGCGGAACACGCCGAAGCGCGTGTCTTCGACGGGCGCATTCATCGTCGCGGCGAGACCCAGGCCCAGCACGTCGCGCGTCTGCGCGGGATCGATCACGCCGTCGTCCCACAGGCGCGCGCTCGCGTAGTACGGATGCCCCTGCATCTCGTACTGGTCGCGGATCGGCGCCTTGAACGCCTCTTCTTCCTCCTTCGACCACGTGCCGCCCTTCTTCTCGATGCCGTCGCGCCGCACGGTCGCGAGCACGGACGCGGCCTGCTCGCCGCCCATCACCGAGATGCGCGCGTTCGGCCACATCCACAGGAAGCGCGGCGAATACGCGCGGCCGCACATGCCGTAGTTGCCCGCGCCGAACGAGCCGCCGATGATCACGGTAAACTTCGGCACCTTCGCGGTGGCGACCGCGGTCACCATCTTCGCGCCGTTGCGCGCGATGCCCTCGTTCTCGTACTTGCGGCCGACCATGAAGCCCGTGATGTTCTGCAGGAACACGAGCGGAATCTTGCGCTGGCAGCACAGTTCGATGAAGTGCGCGCCCTTCAGGGCCGACTCGCTAAACAGGATGCCGTTGTTCGCGACGATGCCGACCGGATGCCCCCAGATGTGCGCGAAGCCGGTGACGAGCGTCGTGCCGTAGTGCGCCTTGAACTCGTCGAACGCGGAATCGTCGACGATACGCGCGATCACCTCGCGCACGTCGAAGGGCTTACGCGTGTCGACCGGAATCACGCCGTACACGCTCTGCGGATCGTAGCGCGGCGGCGGCTCCTTGAGCGCGAGCGTCGGCGTCTTCACGCGATTCAGATTGCCGACGATGCTGCGCGCGATGCCGAGCGCATGCGCATCGTTCTGCGCGAGATGGTCGGCGACACCCGAGAGACGCGTATGCACGTCGCCGCCGCCGAGATCTTCGGCGCTGACCTCTTCGCCCGTCGCGGCCTTCACCAGCGGCGGGCCGCCGAGAAAGATGGTGCCCTGATTCCTGACGATGATCGACTCGTCGCTCATCGCGGGCACGTACGCGCCGCCGGCGGTGCACGAACCCATCACCACCGCGATCTGCGCGATGCCCTGCGCCGACATGTTCGCCTGGTTGTAGAAGATGCGGCCGAAGTGATCGCGGTCGGGGAATACGTCGTCCTGGTTCGGCAGATTCGCGCCGCCCGAATCGACGAGATACACGCACGGCAGCCGGTTCTGCTCCGCGATTTCCTGCGCGCGCAAGTGCTTCTTCACGGTGACGGGATAGTACGTGCCGCCCTTGACCGTCGCGTCGTTGCAGACGACCACGCACTCCTGCCCCGCGATGCGCCCGATGCCCGTGATGATGCCCGCGCCCGGCGCGTCGTCGCCGTACATGCCGTACGCGGCGAGCTGCGACAGCTCCAGGAACGGCGTGCCGGGATCGAGCAGTTGCGCGATGCGGTCGCGCGGCAGCAGCTTGTTGCGCGATACGTGACGATCGCGTGCGGCCTGCCCGCCACCTTCCGCGATCTTCGCGACTTTCTCCTTCAGGTCCGCGACGAGCGCTTCGAGCGCTTGCGCATTGGTGCGGAATTCCTCGCCACGCGGATTCAGCTTCGATTCGATGATCGCCATGACGCGCGCCCTCAGGCCGTCTCGGCGAACAATTCGCGGCCGATCAGCATGCGGCGGATCTCGCTCGTGCCCGCGCCGATCTCGTAGAGCTTGGCGTCGCGCCACAGCCGGCCGACCGGATACTCGTTGATGTAGCCGTTGCCGCCGAGGATCTGGATGGCTTCGCCGGCCATCCAGGTCGCCTTTTCGGCGGTGTAGAGAATCACGCCCGCGCAATCCTTGCACACCTGGCGCACATGGTCCGAGCCGAGCGTGTCGAGCTGGCGACCGACCGCGTAGAGATACGCGCGGCACGCCTGCAGCGTCGAGTACATGTCGGCGACCTTGCCCTGGATCAGCTGGAACTCGCCGATCGTCTGCCCGAACTGCTTGCGATCGTGGATGTACGGCACGACCGCGTCCATGCATGCGAGCATGATGCCGGTGGGGCCGCCCGCAAGCACGGCGCGCTCGTAGTCGAGGCCGCTCATCAGCACTTTCGCGCCATCGTTCAGCTGACCGAGGATGTTCTCCTTCGGCACCTCGACGTTCTCGAACACGAGCTCGCCGGTATGCGAGCCGCGCATGCCGAGCTTGTCGAGCTTCTGCGCGACGGAAAAGCCCTTCATGCCCTTCTCGACGATGAACGCCGTGATGCCGCGCGGTCCCGCTTCGACGTCCGTCTTCGCATAGACAACGAGCGTGTCGCAGTCCGGGCCGTTGGTGATCCACATCTTCGTGCCGTTGAGCACGTAGTGATCGCCCTTCTCGTCGGCGCGCAGCTTCATGCTGACGACGTCCGAGCCCGCGTTCGGCTCGCTCATCGCGAGCGCGCCGATGTGCTCGCCGGAGACGAGTTTCGGCAGATACTTCTCCTTTTGCGCTTGTGTGCCGTTGCGATGAATCTGGTTCACGCACAGATTCGAGTGCGCACCGTACGACAGACCGACCGACGCGGACGCCCGCGAGATCTCCTCCATCGCGACCATGTGCGCGGTGTAGCCCATGTTCGCGCCACCGTATTCCTCGGAGACCGTCATGCCGAGCACGCCCAGGTCGCCGAGCTTCTTCCACAGGTCCATCGGGAACTGGTCGGTGTGGTCGATCTCGCCCGCGCGCAGCGCGATTTCCTTCGCCGCGAAATTGGCCAGCGAGTCGCGCAGCATGTCGATGTCTTCGCCCAACGCGAAATTGAGGCCGGGTACGGTACTCATGGGTCGTCTCCTCCAGATATGATGTTTTCAGCAGGCCCCGAAATATGAGTCTTGCTCACACCGGTCCGAAATACGTGGAATTGGGAGATTTCACGCTCAAATCGGCTAGGCGTCAATAGGTTTTTTGAGCTACGCTCACATTTATTTCGCGGGCTCTTTCGCTACGGTCTCCGACAATGTCGACGCAAACCACCGCCACCGGCCGCCGCGCGCCAGCCGGGGTCAAATCGCAGCAGCGCGTGAAGGACATCCTGCAGGCGGGGCGCGACGTCTTCGCCGAAAAGGGCTACGACGCCGCGACCAGCGCCGAGATCGCGCAGCGCGCGGGCATCTCCGAGGCGACGGTCTTCAGCTATTTCAGCGGCAAGCGCGAACTGTGCGCGCGCGTGATCGCGGACTGGTACGACGAAATCATCGACGCGTTCGAAACCGGCCTGCCGCGCGAGGGCTCGGTGCGTCAGCAATTCGCGTTCATCGTCCGAACGCACCTGCGGCTGATGCTGATGAACGGCACGGGCCTCTGCGCGCTCGTGCTCTCGGAAGGCCGGACGAAGCAGCACGATCTCTCCGACACGCTCACGGAGCTGCAGCGCCGCTATACCGCGCCGCTCATGGACGTGCTCGCGCGCGGCCAGACGCTCGGCCACGTGCGCAAAGACGTGCCGCTGCGCCTGTTGCGCTCGCTCGTGTTCGGCCCGATGGAGCACGTGCTGTGGGACGCGACGCTCGCGAAGCGCCGCCTGAGTCAGACTCAGATCGAGACAACGGCGAACGAACTCGTGGACGTGTTGTGGACGGCGCTGCAGCCGCCGAATGCGCAACTGGCCGCGCTCACGCAGTTCCGGCAGGACGTGGAGGAAGCGTCGCGCCGGTTCGATCGGGCATCGAAACCGGTGGAGTGAAGGGCGTTACTTCTTGATGAAGCGCAGCGCGAAACGCGCGAGTCTCGGCACAGTCGTCGGACGCAGGAGGCGCGCATCGTAGCCGCCCATGCGGCGGTCGTTCTCTGTCAGACAGAACTGGATCAGCACGCGCACCGAGACCTCGCCCGCCACCGAATCGCCCACGTTGGCGGGGAAGTTCGCGTCCTGCGCGGCGCCGCTCCTGTCGAAGCCGCGCGCGAGCGAGATGCGGTCGCGGATCAGCGAGAATCAGACGCTCGCGGTTTTCGCCAGGAACCACGGCTTGCGATACCACGGCAGGCTGCGCCGGTACCACGCGACCCAGTTCGCGAAGAAAAGAATGTGCCGCGCCTCTTCCTGAATCACCGGCTCGAAGGTTTTCACCGGCTCGAAGGTTTCGACGAGTGCCTCGGGGAAGTATCCGGATTGCCGCGCCGCCTCGAACAGACCGAACGCGAAGAAACTGTCGATGCACTCGCTGTAGCCCGTCAGCATCCATGCGCGCAGCGGATCGGCCGGCGCGGAATACGGCGGCTCGGGCGCGAGCTCGATTCCGTAGGCCTCGACGAGCTTCGACAGCACGAGCTTGTGGCGCGCCTCCTCGCCGCCGTTCATGCGCAGGGCTTCGCGCAGGTGCGGACGACGGTGCCCGCGTAGGTCGCGACACGAATGGATGCGCGCCCTTCCGTCTGCACGGCGATATCCCAGATCGGCAGCGAGGTCACGCGCTTCAGCGCGGCCGGATCGAGCTTCGGCCAGTCGATGACCGCGGGCTTGTACGGGTTGTGCGTCGTCAGCAACATCTCGCAGAACATCCGCCGCTTGTGCAGGTCGGAACCGATCGGAATCTTCCCCGTCGACCGTTACGTCCAGTTGCGCATCGCATGATCTGCTTCGAGTGTGTTGAGCGTGTCGGACATATTCGAATATCGGCCGCCAATCAGGTAAGTCCTGCGGATTTTGGCATACGGAACGCAAACACGCAGTAACTGGCACCTTTTCAGGCGGCCTTTCGCTTCATTGCGAGATCTTCTCGAGCGCCAGATCGCGCGTCCTCGGCCCCATGCATCCGATGGCCGCCATGACGATCAGCATGGCCGACGCGATGAACACGAACACGCCCGTCGTGCCGAAACCCTTCAGCACGGCCGCGATGATGAACGAGGTGAAAATTGCCGAGAAGCGGCTCCACGAATAGACGAAGCCGATCGCGCGCACCCGGATGCCCGTCGGGAAAAGCTCGGTCTGATAGGCGTGGTAGCTGTACGACATGATGTTTCCGGAGAGCGTGAGTCCGACGCCCATCGCGATCAGGAAGGCCGCGTTGCCCGACTGGCTGAACAGCAATCCGCAGACGATATTCACCGCCGCCATTGCGACGATGGCCGTCTTGCGCTCGATCCGGTCGGCCATGACGAGCCCGATGAGCGGCCCGACAGGCGCGGCGATCGCGACGATGCCCGAATACATGAGGCTCGAGGTCACGGTGATGCCTTGCTTGACGAGAAGCGTCGGCACCCAGTTCGCGAAGCCGTAGAAGCCGACGGTCTGGAACACGTTTAAAATGATCATCATCATCGCGGCGCGCCTGCCGTAGGGCGGCTTCCACATGTCGGCGAAGGCGCCGCGGCCGTGCGCCGTTTCGAGCGCGGGCTCGGGCGACGGAAGCGGCTTGCCGTACTCGCGCGCGACTTGTTCTTCGAGCGCGCGCATCACGCGGTCGGCTTCGTCGAGGCGCCCCTTCTGCGCGAGCCAGCGCGGGCTTTCCGGCAGCGTGCGGCGAATCCACCAGACGAAGAGCGCGCCGTGCGCGCCGATCACGACCACCCAGCGCCAGCCGTCGATGCCGAACGGCGCGCGCGGCACGAGCAGATACGCGAGAAACGCGACGACCGGCACCGCCATGAAGCCGACCGCCTGCTCGCAGGCAAACGCGCGGCCGCGGATGTGCTTCGGCGCCAGCTCGGAGATATACGTGCCGATCGTCACCAGCTCCACGCCGATGCCCACGCCCGCGACGAAGCGCCAGACGTTCAGGCCCGTCGCTGTGTCCTGGAAGGCCATGATGAGGTTCGCGCCGGTATACCAGAGCAGCGAATACGTGAAGATCGCGCAGCGGCCGAAGCGGTCAGCGAGAAAGCCGCACGCGATCGTGCCGACGAACAGCCCGCCGAACAGCGACGCGATGAAGCTCACGACGCCCGTCATGCCGAAGAAGCCGGCGGTGATCGACGTGAGGATGCCGCTCCTGACGAGACCGGGCGCGACATAGCCGGAGTACAGCAGATCGTAGAGCTCGAAGAAGAAGCCGAGGCTCAGGAGCACGATGAGCGTCCACACGGAGCGCGTGGCGGGCAGGCGATCGAGCCGTGCGGAAATGCTGCCCGCGGTGACGGGAGGCGCGGGTGCGTGCGCCGCTTGGGGTGTTGCCATCGGTCGTCTCCTCTTGTTGCGGATTGCGCGCCGCCGCGACGGACGGCATGTTTGCGCAAAACGAGGGACGAATTTTAACCGCGCGGATAACCTTGCGAACGCCTGCGTTGTGTCAGAAAGGCCGAATCCCGTTCATCAGCAACGCCACGACGTGCCGCGCCAGCTGCCCGGAGCCGAGCGCGCGCTCGCCCTCGCGACGCCAGCACGAGGTCGCGAGCGGAAACACCGTCAGCCCGAACAGCGACGCGAACACGAGCGACGGCTACAGCGCCGGATTCAGCTTCCCTTGCTTCTGCCATTCCGCGATGCGCTCGATGGCGCGCTCCTTGTGCTGGTCGCCGAAACGCTCCGCCATGCGCTGGCGCAGAGTCCGCCCTCGCTGATCATCTCGCGCACCCACAGCGCCGCGAACCACGGATACCGATCGACCGTCGCGACGAGCGTCTCGACGAACGCCCGCAAGATTTCGGCGGGCTCCGACTCCGGATCGTTGAACACGCGCGCGAGCTCGGCGCGCAAAGGCACGAAACGCTCGTCGATCAGCATGTCGAGCAGCTGATCGCGCGTCTTGAAATAATAGTGAACCATCGCAGGCGTAACGCCCGCCTCGCGCGCGATCGCGCCGAGCGTCGTCTCGCCGATGCCCTGCCGCGCGAACAGCTCCAGCGCGATATCGAGCAGTCGGGCGCGCACCTGTTCGCCGTGCGCCCCGCTCGGACGGCCAGGACGAGGACGGCGGCCGGGCTGCTTTTTCGGCGCTGCGTCGCCGGGCATGCCCGCACCAGCCTCCACCGCATATTTTGCCATATCGAAATTGCCATATCGAAATTGACTCGCCGACTGTCAACGGCTATATTAACTTACACATTAATTAATTTCAATCCGCCTGACACGACGAGACCCCGCTCCCGTGCCGGATTGAACCGCTCCAATTCACTTTGCTTACGGCGTCGCAACCGCCCTCGGACAAAATGACATCTTTGCATCAAACCGCCGTCGCCGGCCCGAACCAGCCCGCGGAGGCCAGCCAGGCCGCGAAGCCGCCCATCGGACTGCTGTTCACGGCGCTTCTCCTCGTCATGCTGCTCGGCGCGCTCGATCAGACCATCGTGTCGACCGCGCTGCCGACCATCGTCGGCGATCTCGGCGGGCTCGAGAATCTGTCGTGGGTGGTCACGTCGTATCTGCTCAGCTCGACGATCGTCGTGCCGCTCTATGGCAAGTTCGGCGACCAGTTCGGCCGCAAGGCCGTGCTCCAGGCGTCGATCCTGATCTTTCTCGCGGGCTCCTCTGCGGCGTCGCGCAGAACATGACGCAGCTGATCGCGCTGCGCGCCCTGCAAGGCCTGGGCGGCGGCGGCCTCATGGTCATCACGATGGCCGCCATCGCCGACGTCATCCCGCCCGCCGAGCGCGGCCGCTTCCAGGGGCTGTTCGACGGCGTCTACGGCCTCGCGACGGTCGTCGGCCCGCTGCTCGGCGGCTTTCTCGTCGAGCATCTGTCGTGGCGCTGGATCTTCTACATCAACCTGCCGCTCGGCGTGGTCGCGCTCGCGCTCGCGGTCATCCAGCTCGTGTTCAAGCCGCATGCTGCGCACGTCGATCATCGCGTGGACTACATGGGCGCGGGCTTTCTCGCGGCCGCGCTCACCTGCATCATTCTCTTCACGAGCGAAGGCGGCACGATCCTGCCGTGGAGCTCGCCGCAGCTCTGGTGCACGCTCCTGCTCGGACTCGTATGCGTCGGCGGCTTCGTCTACGAGGAACGCCTCGCCGCCGAGCCGATCATGCCGCTCTCCCTCTTCAAGGAGCGCACCTTCGTGCTGGCGGGGCTGATCGGCTTCATCGTCGGCTGCGCGCTGTTCGGCGCGGTCGCGTTCCTGCCGCTCTATTTGCAAGTCGTGAAGGGCTCGACGCCGTCGCAAGCCGGCCTGCAAATCACGCCCATGATGGGCGGCGTGCTGCTGTCGTCCATCGTGAGCGGACGCATCATCAGCAAGATCGGCAAATATCGCTTCTTCCCGATCGCGGGCACGGCGCTCGTGTCCGTCGCGATGCTGCTGCTTTCCACGCTGCGCCTCGACACGCCGCTGTCGGTCATGAACGTCTACATGGTGCTGTTCGGCCTCGGGCTCGGCATGGTGATGCAGGTGCTCGTGCTGGCGGTGCAGAACGTCGTCGAATTCCGGCTGATGGGCGTGGCGACCTCCAGCGCGACGCTTTTCCGCTCGATCGGCGGCTCGGTCGGCGTGGCGGCGTTCGGCGCGATCTTCAGCAACAGCTTGCGCGGGCGGCTGGAGACGTTCGTGCCGCCGGGCACGGCGCTGCCGCAGTCGCTCGGGCCGCAGGCGGTGGCGCATCTGCCGGCCGCGCTTCACGACGACTACCTCCGCGCGTTCGCGGGCTCGATGCACACGATCTATCTCGTCGCCGCGTGCGTCGCGCTGCTCGCGTTTGCGTTGTTCGTGGGGTTCCTGAAGGATCATCCGCTGAGGAAGCGCTGAACCGGGACCCGCGCGAGGGGACCCGCGCGAGGAAAGACTCTAAAGCCCCCGCTATCGGGGCTTTCACTAGCTCCCCAAAATTTTTGGCTTGGTAACCTTCTGCCGATTCTGAGCGGACACGATCCGCGGAATGCCACGCTCCGGCGCCCAACACGCGCCGGACGCCCGGATACGAGACCTTCCGGGCCGAACTGACTACCTTCTGGAGTTAAAATAGTGAAGAAACTGCTCGCGGCACTGACGATGTCCCTCCTCGCCGCCACGTCGCTCACCGCCGTCACGCCGGCGCTTGCGAAGGACTATTCGACGATCCGCTTCGGCGTCGACGCAAGCTATCCCCGTTCGAATCCAAGGGTTCCGACGGCAAGCTGGTCGGTTTCGACATCGATCTCGGCAACGGGATCTGCGCGCGCCTGAAGGCCAAGTGCGTGTGGGTGGAGAACGACTTCGACGGCATGATCCCCGCGCTCAAGGCGAAGAAGTTCGACGGCGTGCTCTCGTCGATGTCGATGACGCCGCAACGCACCGAGCAGATCGCCTTCTCCAGCAAGCTCTTCAACACGCCGACGCGCCTCGTCGCGAAAAAGGGCAGCAATATCCTGCCGACGGCTGAAAGCCTGAAGGGCAAGAACGTCGGCGTCGAGCAGGGCACGATCCAGGAAACCTACGCGAAGACCTACTGGGTGCCGAAGGGCGTGACGGTCACGCCGTACCAGAACCAGGACCAGGTCTACGCCGACCTGACCTCGGGCCGCCTCGACGCGACGCTGCAGGACGCCGTGCAAGCGGAAATCGGCTTCCTCAAGACGCTGCGCGGCGCGGGTTACGACTTCGCGGGCAAGGACATCGTCGATCCGAAGATCCTCGGCAACGGCGCGGGCATCGGTCTGCGCAAGGAAGACACGGATCTGAAGGCGAAGATCGACAAGGCGATCGCCGACATCATCAAGGACGGCACCTACAAGAAGCTCGAGAAGAAGTATTTCGACTTCGACGTGTACGGCAGCTAAGCCTGCACGGACGCCGATCCGGCTGAACACGGGCTCCGCGCTCAAAGCGCGGGGCCCGTTTCTTTTTTGGGCGCGCGGCCGATCAGGCTCCTGCCGCGCCGATTTCGGCTAAGATCGAACGTCCGACAGGACGCCGACGGACGGAGACACCGCGGCGCCCGGCCATTTCCAGAGGCAAGACCCGCGCATTCGCGTGCGCGCGACCACCGAAATCATCCCCTGATATCGCCTACGCTCGGCACCTCCCGCAACATCACGAGCTTTCACTACGGCCCCGGCGGCGGCTAGAAAATCTATATCCAGTCGTCGCTGCATGCGGACGAACTGCCCGGCATGCTCGTCGCGTGGCGCCTGCGCCGCCAGCTCGCCGAATTCGAGGCAGCGGGTAAGCTGCGCGGCGAGGTGGTGATCGTGCCCGTACCGAATCCGATCGGGCTCTCCCAGCATCTGCACGGCACGCTGATGGGCCGCGTCGAAACCAACAGCGGTCACAACTTCAACCGCAACTTCTACGATCTCGCCGCGCTGATTGCGCCGCGCATCGAGGCGCGTCTCGGAAAGGACGCCGACGCGAACCTGCTCGCCTTGCGCACCGCAATGAAGGAAGCGCTCGACAAGCAGACGCCGCACACCGAGCTCGAATCGCAGCGCCTCGCACTGCAGAAGCGCTCCTATGACGCCGACGTCGTGCTCGACCTGCACTGCGATCTCGATGCCGCCCTGCATCTCTACACGAATCCGGATATCTGGGAGGAAGTGGAGCCGCTCGCGCGCTATCTCGACGCGAAGGCGTCGCTGCTCGCGCTGAATTCCGTCGGCAATCCGTTCGACGAGATTCACAGCTTCTGCTGGTCGGATCTGCGCCAGCGCTACGGCGAGCGTTTCCCGATTCCGAACGGCGGCATCTCGGTGACGGTGGAATTGCGCAGCCAGCACGACGTGTCCTACGAACTCGCCGAAAAGGACGCACAAGCCATCGTCAACTATCTGATCCAGCGCGGCGTGATCGATGCACCAGTGCTCGAACAGCCGCCGCTCGCCTACCCGGCGACGCCGCTCGCGGGCGCGGAGCCGATCGTCGCTCCCGTGTGTCGGGCGTGCTCGTGTTCCGCGCGCAAGTGGGCGCGTTCGTCGAGGCCAGCGAGCCGATCGCCAACGTCGTCGATCCGCTCACCGACACCGTCACCACGCTCAAGTGCACGACCTCGGGCGTGATGTACGCGCCGCACATCACGCGCTTCGCGACGGCGGGGCTCGAAGTCGCGCGCATCGCGGGCGCGAAGGCCTATCGCACGGGGTCGCTGCTGTCAGCGTAAACACCCTTTCAGAAAGGCGCGAGGCCGCATTGCGCGGCCACGACACGCCAGGTTCCGGCGCTGCTTTTATCGTATACCTCGCCCCAGGTTCGCGTGTAGCGCAGGCTGCCCGCGAACGGGGCGCCGGCGAACGTCCCCGAAATCGCCACGCGCGTCACCGTGACGGCGAACGATCCATACACCCGCACGCTCTGCTCCTCGACATCGAGCTTCTCGATGCGCTGCATGCCGTAGCGATGTCCGTTCAGATCGTCCGCTTTCGTCCAGACCTTTCCGGTCGCATCCACGAAGCTCAGGTCGTCGGCTAATAACGCGTCCAGCGCCTCGACGTCCAATGCCACCATTGCCTTCTTCAGGCGCTCCTCCAGTTCGCGGATTCCTGTCTCGTCCATGATCTCGCTCGCGTGTCATCGAAACGCAAGCATACCGCGCGTCCCCGATGCCGCGCAGGCGAGTGCCAACGCACAAGCAGACGGTTTGCGCCAGCCCTGTTGCGCGCGCGACACACCGCAAGCCGCATGAAAGCACTGTCACATTTCTTTCTTTAGCGAACGCTACATTTGCGCCCGTCGCCGACACGCGCCATCAGAGCGCGCGGCAACGCCGACACCGTCGATACCACGCGATACCTGCCTCACGGAGCTTGTTTTGAAGAAGAATCTCTTGGCGACCGCCGCGCTCGCCGCATTTGCCACCCTCGCCGCCACCTCCGCGCACGCGCAAAGCAGCGTCACGCTGTACGGCGTCATCGACGCCGGTATCAACTACGCCAATAACGCCGCGCGGACCAGCGGCAGCGACTCCCTCTGGAAGTACGACGACGGCGTGGTGCAAGGCAGCCGCTGGGGCATCAAGGGCACTGAAGATCTGGGCGGCGGCCTGAAGGCGATCTTCACGTTGGAGAACGGCGTCAACAGCGGCAACGGCACGCTCGGCCAGGGCGGCGCCGAATTCGGCCGCCAGGCGTTCGTCGGTCTCGCGAAGAACGACGTCGGCTCGCTCACGTTCGGCCGTCAATACTCGTTCTCGACCGATTACCTCAGCGGCAACTACTCGATCGGCGGTCAGACGGTCGCGGGCAACTACGCGTACCACATCAACGACGTCGACCAGCTGACCTCGAGCCGCATCAACAACGCGGTCAAGTTCAGCAGCGCGAGCTTCTACGGCGTGACCTTCGGCGCGATGTACGGCTTCTCGAACCAGGCCGGCGCTTTCGCGGGCGCACCGAACACGACGGTCGGCACGACCACGGTCGCCGGTTCGTCGCGCGCATACAGCTTCGGCCTGAACTACAAGGCGGGGCCGTTCGGCATCGGCGCGGCATACGACATCCACTATCCGGGCGCGGCGACGCCGGCGTTCAGCACCAACCTCGCGAACATCGCGACGGGCGGCGCGAAGGACCTGCGCACGTTCGGCGTGGGCGCGAACTACACGCTCGGCTCGGCGACCATCTTCGGTCTGTGGACCAACACGCGCTTCGAACCGATCACGGGCGCGAGCTTGAAGCTCAACGCGTTCGACATCGGCGGCAAGTACGCCTTCACGTCGGCGCTGACGGCCGGTCTCGGCTACTCGTACAATGGGCCTGACGGACAACTTCAAGGGCCACTGGCACCAGATTGACGCGAGCGTCGATTACGCGCTCTCGAAGCGTACCGACGTGTACGCGCTCGCGATCTACCAGAAGGCATCGGGTTCGAACAACGGCGTGGAGAATCAGGCGCAGATCGGCTCGTCGACGAGCTACTTCGGCACCTCGGGCGTGGGCGAGGACAATCAGCTCGCGTTCCGCGTCGGCATCCGCCACAAGTTCTAAGCAGCGCATCGCCTGACACGGCGTCGAACGACATCGGGCCGCTTTTCAGCGGCCCGATTTTTTTGCGTGCGCGTCGTCGTGCCGCGGCTCAGCACTTCGCCGGCGTGATCTTCTCCGGATCGACGTGGGCATGCAGCTTCGGCGCGGTCGCCGTGCCGCCGTGCTCGTCGAGATACGCGCAGGCGCCGATGATGTCGCGAGCAAAATTCATGGCGACGTTATGGTTGATGTGCGGGCGCACCACCACGCGCAGGCTGCGCACCTCTTCGGCGTCGGGCGGCATCGAGTAGGCGGACAGCACCCAGCCCTTCTCGCGCACCTTGTTCGACATGTCGAACTCGTTGAACTTCTTCACTCCTGGATCGAGCGTGACGGCGACCACCGGAATGCGCTGGGTCTCGTTCATGATCGTGAAGTAGCCACTCTTCACCAGCTCGTCGCGCAGCTTGACCGCGTTGTCGAGCGTATGCGTTATGATGTGCTTGTAGCCGTCGAAGCCCAGGCGCAGGAACTGGTAATACTGCACCGCGATGGGCGCGGCATTGCGGCTGAAATTGAGCGTGGCCGTAGGCATTTCGCCGCCGAGATAGTTGACGTAGAAGATCAGGTCTTCGTTGAAGACCTTGCGCTCGCGAAACACGACCCAGCCGAGTCCGGGCGGCGTAAGGCCGAACTTGTGCCCGGACGCATTGATCGACTGCCCGCGCGGCAGGCGGAAATCCCATTGGTAGTCCATTGCGTCATTGAATTGGCACTGGTCGAATCCGGCGCGAAGGATCGTCATATTTCCACTTGATCGGTTTCGGGTTCTTGTTGTGTTCGCGGATGTATCGGCATCAGTTTGCGATCCCAATCCTTCACCGAAGTGAAGATGCCGCGAGCGATCACTTCACGCTGAATGCGCGAGAACCAGTTCTCCACCTGGTTGAGCCACGACGAGTAGGTCGGCGTGAAGTGCAGGTGCACGTTGCGCTGCGCATCAAGGAAGTCGGCAACCCGCTGCGTCTTATGGCTGCTGACGTTGTCGCAGATCGCGTGGATTTCCCGGCGTTTGGGCTGGCTGGCGACGACGTCGGTCAGGAAGGCCACGAACTGCTCGCTGGTGTGGCGCGCCACCGTCTTGCCCAGCACCTCGCCGGTGGCAGTATTGAACGCCGCGAACAGGCTGAGCGTGCCGTTGCGCTTGTACTCGAAGCCGTGACTCTCGGCGCGCCCGGGCGACAGCGGCAGCATACGGTCCTTGCGATCGAGTGCCTGGATCGCGGTCTTCTCGTCCACGCAGAACACCGCTGCGTGCGCCGGCGGGTTCAGGTACAGCCCGATCACGTCGGCTGCCTTGGTCTCGAAGTCCGGGTCGTTGGAGACCATGTGCCGCTCCAACTGCTGCGGCTTGATGCCGTGCTTGCGCCAGATGCGCTGCACGGCCGAGACCGATACGTCGCCGAGTTCTGCTGCGAGCTTGTAGCTACTCCAGTGTGTCGAACCGTCGGCGGGTTTGTGCTTGAGGGTGCACTTGAGCACCCGCGCTTCCAGTTTGGCCGGTGGCTGCGTAGGCGCCCGCCCGCGGTGCCGGGCGTACATGCCGGCTAGTCGCTCGCTGAGGAAGCGCCCCGACCAGCGTGCGATGAAGCGCGAATCGCAACCCAGTGTGCGCATGATACTGTCGCGCGATTCGCCGTCCTCGAGCATCAGGATCAACTTTGCGCGTCGCACGTCCGCCGCACGCACCGTTCGGCTGCGCGCCGCCGACAACAGTTGCTCACGTTCGATATCTGTCAGGTTCATTTTGACCCATGACCTGTATCTGAACACAGACAGGGTGCTAATTCAATGACGCAGCGCAGTAGTTGCGCAGATACGTTATGTCGTAGCGGCCGTTGGGCGAGTTCAGGTGCACGACCATCGTGAGCGTCGGCGAGGACTTGATGGTCGTCACGCCCAGGCGCTGCACGTCCTGCGGCAGGCGCGGCAGCGCCTGGTTCACGCGGTTCTGCACGAGCTGCGTGTTCTTGTCGGGATCGGTGCCGAGCTTGAACGTGACGGTGGTCGTGAGGTTGCCGTCGCTATTGGCTTACGACTGCATGTAGAGCATGTCCTCGACGCCGTTGATCTGCTCTTCCAGCGGCAAAGCCACGGTCTCCGCGATCACCTTCGGGTTCGCGCCGGGATACTGCGCATGCACGACGACCGAAGGCGGCACGACTTCCGGATACTCGGAGATCGGCAGCTTGAACGTCGCGATGATGCCCGCCAGCAGCACGACCACCGATAGCACGCCCGCGAAAATCGGGTGGTCGATGAAGAATTTGGAAATGTTCATGACGAGTTCTGTCTGTTGCGAACGACGCCTTACTGCGCGGACGCCGTCTTCACGGCGGGCGCGGCGTTGCCGTCGTTCATCGCAACGTTGTTGGCCTTGATCACGTCGTTCGGACGCACGCGCTGCAAGCCGTTCACGACGATGGGCTCGCCCGGCTGCAAACCGCGGCTGATGACACGCAAGCCTTCGTGCGTCTGACCGAGCGAAACCTCGCGATACTGTACGCGGTTGTCCTTGTCGACGACCATCACGTACTTCTTGTCCTGATCGGTGCCGATGGCCTCGTCCTCGACGAGCACGGCCGGGTGCGGCGTGCCGCCGCCCACCTTCACGCGCGCATAGAGGCCCGGCACGAGCGAGCCGTCCGGATTGTTGAAGCGCGCGCACGCGGATCGTGCCGGAGGTGTTATCGAGCCGGTTGTCGACGGAATCGACCACGCCGTCGCGCGAATAGCCGTCCTCGTTCGCAAGACCGAGCGACACCGGCACGCTGCTTCCCGCATCGCGGCCGAGATAGCGCAGATACGTCTGTTCATCGACATCGAACGATGCGTAGGTCGGCGACACGGAGACGAGCGTCGTCAGCAAGGGCGCGTTCGCGACGGTCGACACGAATGTTGCCGACCGTGAGCTCCGCACGCGACACGCGGCCCGATACGGGCGCCACGATGTGCGTGTATGCGAGATTGATCTTCGCGGTCTCGAGCGCGGCCTGCGCGGCCTTCAGGTTGGCGACGGCCTCGCGCGCGGCGTTCTGCTTCTCGTCGTAGTCGCGCTTGGTGATCGCGTTGTCCGCGAGCAGGCGCTCGGCGCGTGCGGCATCCGTCGACGTGTAGCCGTTGCGCGCCTGCGCCGCCGCGAGCTGCGCCTGCGCGCGGTCCACTTCGGCTTCGTACGGGCGCGGATCGATCGTGAAGAGCGGGTCGCCCTTCTTCACGAGCTGGCCGTCCTTGAAATGCACGGCGACGATCGTGCCCGGCACGAGCGGGCGAATGTCCACGTGATCGACCGCTTCGAGCCGGCCGGAATAGCTTTGCCAGTCGGTGATGGTCTTCGAGATCACCGTGGCCACGTCGACTTTCGTGGCGGTCTGGCTGTGCGCCACAGCTTGCGCCTGATTCATCGCCGCGTCGCCGTGGCCGCGCCAGGCGGTATAGCCGCCCGCGCCGGCGACGATCAGCGTTGCGCCCAGCGCGGCGTAGATGCGTTTGCGATTGAAGAACATGGTGAGAGGCTCCGGTTGCGTTGAGATTGTTGTTGTGCGATGCGTGTCTTGCGTGCTGTTTCTTGCGGTCATCTCGCGCGCGTCAGCCGCTTCTTGAAGAACGCGACGACGTCGGCAAGCGCGTCGGGGTGCGCGGCAAGTGCCTGATGCGACGTCTTGCAATGGCGCATGACCTCGGTCGGCACACCCGCCGCGATCAGCTCGCTCGCGTACTTCTCCGCTTCGATATGCAGGAGATCGTGTTCGGCGCTGGCGATGAGCACCGGCGGCAGACCATGAAGACGGCGCGATTCGAGCGGCGCCGCGTACGGATGCAGCCGCTGCGAAGGGTTCGGCAGATACGCGCGATACCACTGCGCGCATTCGCATGCCTCGAAATCGTGGCACAGCACTTTGCGTTCGTCCGCGAGGCGCGTCATGCTCGGATCGAGCAGCGGTGCGAGCAAGGCTTGCGCGGACATGCGAATATCTCCGCGATCGCGCGCAATCGCGGCGACGCAGGTCGCGAGATTACCGCCCGCGTCGTGTCCCGCCACGCCGATGCGCTGCGGATCGGCCGCTGCGCGCGGGCATGCGCGACCGCCCATTGCGCCGCGCGATAGCCGTCCTCCGGCGCGGCCGGAAACGGGAATGCCGGCGCGAGCGAATAGCCGACCGACACGACCCACGCGGGCGTATCGCGGGCGATCGTCGCGGCGGCGATATCCGCGTCGTCGAGTCCGCCGCGAATAAAACCGCCGCCGTGGAAGTACAGAACGATGGGCAGGACCGTGCCGTCCGAGGCGGGGCGATAGCTGCGCAGGGTGATCGGCTGCGCGTGCCCCGTGATGCGCACCTCTTCGATGCACAGCCGCGGGCTCGACTCCAGATCCAGCAGTGACGCCATGGTTATTCTCGGTGCGCGGCCGGTGCTGCAAGGCCGTCACGCGTAAGTTGCGATGCTGCGAATTCTGGAGTCCGCGCCTTTTTAGATAAATGCCTATAATCCGGCAACACAATTCGGTCGCACCGAACAATCGTGGTTATCCCTTGCGATTGTTTTTTCGGTCATTCTTTAGCGCACGCTTAATTCCTTGCGGCGCTAAGCAAAGGTGAGAGAACATGGATCGGCTACAAGCAATGCAGGTCTTCACCCGCGTCGTCGACACCAACAGCTTTTCGCGCGCAGCGGACACTCTCAATCTGCCGCGCGCCTCGGTCACGACGATCATCCAGAATCTGGAAGCGCATCTGAACGTGCGCCTGCTCCAGCGCACGACGCACAGGCTCAATCTCACGCCGGACGGTGCGGCGTATTACGAGCGCTGCGTGCGCATCCTCGCGGACATCGAGGAAGCCGAGGGCTCGTTCTCGAACAACGGCAAGGGCCCGCACGGCAAGCTGCGCGTCGACATGCCGGACGCGATCGGGTGGCTCATCGTGATGCCGCAGTTGTGCGATTTCCACACGCGCTATCCGGACATCGAGCTGATGATGGGTTTCGGCGACAAACCGGTCGATCTGATCCAGGAAGGCGTCGATTGCGTGATCCGCGTGGGCACGCTGCAGGATTCGAGTCTCGTCGCGCGGCGCATCGGCGTGTTTCAGGGCGTGACGGTCGCGGCCCCGCAATACCTCGAACGCAACGGCACGCTGAAGACGATCGAGGATCTGCAGAATCACACGGCGGTGAATTATTTTTCGAGCCGCACGGGCCGCATCATAGACATGGACTTCGTCGTCGACGATGAAACCATCGAAGTGAAGATGCGCGGCATGATCGCGGTGAATAACGCAAAAGCTTACCTTAGCTGCGGTCTCAAAGGCGTCGGCATCATTCAGGTGCCGCGCTTCATGGCCCTGCCGCACCTGCGCGCGGGCGATCTCGTCGAAGTGCTGCCGCAATGGAATCCGCTGCCGATGCCGATTTCGGCGGTGTATCCGCACAACCGGCATCTGTCGCCGAAGGTGCGCGTGTTCGTCGACTGGGCCGCCGAGCTGTTCGAGCGCTGCCCGTTGCTGCAAGGCCAGAAGGACGCCGAAGAACGCTGCCTGCCGACGAGCACGGCCGCGCCCACGATCGTGCGTCACGGCACGCCGGAAGTCGCGGGAACGGAAGATATCGTTGCATAGCTAATCATCAGACGACGGGCGGCGCGGCAAGACCGACAATGAACCACAACATCACCGTGCGCCGCCTCGGCGCGAACGAAGCATCGGGATACATCGAGGCGCTGGTGGATGTCCTCATCGGTTGCGTCGAGGGCGGCGCGTCCGTCAGCTTCATGCTGCCCATCTCGCGCACAACGGCCGTCGAATTCTGGACGCGCATCGCGCATGGCGTCGCGCGCGACGAGCGCATCCTGCTCGTCGCCGAAGACGCGCAAGAGACTATCGTGGGCACGGTGCAGATCGTCGTCGATCAGCCGCATCGCGCCGATGTCGCGAAGATGCTCGTCGTTCGGCGGGCAAGACGTCAGGGCATTGCGCGACGACTGATGGCCGCGGCAGACGATGCAGCGCGCGCCGCGGGCAAGTCCGTGCTTGTGCTCGACACGGTCACCGGCGGCAACGCCGAACACCTCTACGAGCGCGCCGGATGGCAGCGGGTCGGCGTGGTGCCGAACTATGCACTGATGCCCGACAGCACGTCTTGCGCGACGACGTTCTTTCACAAGCAACTCGCCTAGCGATCGCTTCATGACGTGCCTATCGATTCCACAGGCACGTTTTCGACACCCCGCAAACGCCCGCCCCTCAAGGCTCCGTGCGATTATTCGCCGAATTCGATAAATCTATTCGCTGATCCGGCATTTATCCGTCCGTACCCCGCGACTAAATTCACTCCCGTGGCGGCGTGCATCAACCGCACAGTGCAATCCGCATTTGCCCGCACGCCGCATCGGAATGAAAGGAGTCGCACGCATGAAACATGCTCATCACGGGTTTTTCTCTCGCAGCCATCTCCGCCGTCGTCTCGACCATGGCGTTCGCGGAGAGCGGCCAGGGCATCGGCCGCGCAGGCACGGATCGGTATCGACGCAAACGCAGGCGGCTTCGAGCGACACGCCGAAGACGCGCGCACAAGTGCGTGCCGAATTGGCGGCGGCCTATTCGAACGGCTCGCTGCCCGCGTTGAACCGCAACACGTATCCGGAGCGCGGCATGTGGGGCAATGCCATCGCCGCGCAGAACGAGCAACGCGCTCGCGATGCGGCGCAGGCTGAAGCGCGCAATCGTGAAATCGTCGGGTACGCCAACGGCTCCGCGACGTAAGGCAAGGTGACTGCACGCTAAGCGCGCCGTCAGAGGACATTCAAGAGGTCATCATGATCGAAAATACTTCGCTCGAGCAGTCCTCGGCTCTGGACGACTTCGCATCGGTCACGCCGGTGTGGCGTCCGTTCGTGCAGCACGAATATCGCATGTGCCGGCAGTCTCGCCAGAGAGCCGGCAACAAGCCGCTGAACGCTGCCAATGAGCGTGAAAGGAAACGGCGCGGAGCGAACTCCGCGCCGTTTCCTTTTTTAACCGCACGCACCGATTTCGCCGCACGCCGTGCAGAAGTCGCAACCATCATTGCGGATCACCGCGTTCGCACCACACGTCGCGCATTTCCGGCCGTGCATCTGGGAAAGACCATGTGGATCGATTTCGCCAGGCGAGACGCCATCGGATGCTTCCTGGCTCTCGTCAGCTACCGCATGCGGCGCGCGCTCACCGCGTTTGCGCGCAAGCACGCGCGAATGCACCTGGTTGCCCTCCGCATCGAGAAAACCGCGGCGATAAAGAATCTGCTGAATCGCATACGCTAGCGCCGCCACTTCGGAATCGTGCCAGCGCGGACTGCGATGTCCATCGAGACGCTCGACATCGCCCAGGCGCACCTGGCCGCGATCCCACGACACCTTGCGCATGTCCTGCAGGGTGCGCGCCGCAAAGCCGCCGCGTGCATCGTCGCGGTGATCCATTGCTGCGATTCGTCGCGCTGCCCCGTGGGAATGAAGAACTCGATGGGCTGCTCGATCGTCACGTCCTCGCCCGCGATGCGTCCCGTCACTTCGATGAACGACACCGCGAGATAGAGCGACTTCTTCCCCGCCTGCGTCAGGTACTCGACCTTCTCGATGATCGTGGGCAACTCACCCTTCGGCCGATGATCGATCGCGATGGCGCAACGGATCGAGATCGAGCTCGGGATCCGGCGAATCGCTCGGCGTCTCGGCGGGCGTCACCGAAAGCACCGCGCCCAGCGTTTCGTTGGGCCGGTACGTGGCGAGCCCCTTCAGGCCGCGCCGCCACGCTTCGAAATAGAGATCCTGGAATTTGTCGAACGGATAATCGGCGGGCACGTTCACGGTCTTCGAAATCGACGTGTCGACGAAGGGCTGCACCGCCGCCATCATCTCCATGTGATCGTGCGCGGACATCTCGAGCGCGCTCACGAAGTACTCCGGCAGCGCCTTCAGGTTGCCGCCCATCTCGCGATAGAGCCGATACGCATGATCCTCGACGGCGAAAGTCTCGCGCGAGCCGTCCGCCATGCGCTTGGTGCGCTGATACGTCCACGAGAACGCGGGCTCGATGCCATTCGATGCATTGTCCGCGAACGCGAGGCTCACGGTACCCGTCGGCGCGATGGAAAGCAGATGACTGTTGCGGGGATGCCGTGCTCGCGTATCGCGCGCTTGATGTCGTCCGGCAGGCGCGACGCGAACGTGCCCGCCTCCAGGTAACGCTTTGCATCGAAGAGCGGAAACGCCCCGCGCTCGCGCGCCAGTTCGACGGACGCGCGATACGCTTCGTCGCACATCGTGCGCGCGAGCCGTGCGGCGAAGTCGCGCCCCTCCTGCGCGTCGTAGCGCAGGCCGAGCATCACGAGCGTGTCGCCCAGGCCGGTGAAGCCCACGCCGATGCGGCGCTTCGCCGCTGATTCACGCGCTTGCTCTTCGAGCGGCCAGAGGGTCACGTCGAGCACGTCGTCGAGGAAGCGCACCTGCGTGCGCGTCGTGCGCGCGAGCCCGTCCCAGTCGAAGGAAGGCACCCCGCCGCGCATCTGCGCGAAGGGATCGCGCACGAAGCGCGCGAGATTGAGCGGACCGAGATTGCAGCAGCCGTATGCGGGCAGCGGCTGCTCGCCGCACGGATTGGTCGCGCGGATCGTTTCGATGGCGCGCAGATTGTTGTCGTCGTTCATGCGCGACATGAACACGACGCCCGGCTCCGCGACGTCGTAGGTCGAGCGCATGATCGTATTCCACACCTCGCGCGCGCGCACTTCGCGATAGACCCACAAGCCGTCCTCGCGCTGATGCATGTCTTCGGCCGCGCGCTGCGCGGGCGACGGCTCGGCCTTGTGCACGAGTTGCCAGAGGGAATCGTCGGCAACCGCCTACATGAACGCGTCGGTCACCGCGACCGACACGTTGAAATTGTTCCAGCGCCCTTTCGTATGTTTTGCCGCGATGAATTCGAGCAGGTCGGGATGCGTGCAATCGAGGATGCCCATCTGCGCGCCGCGCGCCGGCGCTCTCGACGGTGCGGCACGAGGCATCGAACACGTCCATGTAGCTGCATGGCCCCGACGCGGCCGATCCCGTGGAATGCACGCGCGCGCCGCGCGGACGGATCGCGGAGAAGTTGTAGCCGACGCCGCCGCCGCCGCGGCGCATCGTCTCGGCCGCCTGCAGCAGCGCGACATAGATGCCCGGCAGGCCGTTGCTGTCGACGCCCTGAATCGCATCGCCCACCGGCTGCACGAAGCAATTGATGAGCGTCGCGTCGATGCCCGCGCCCGCCGCGCTCATGATGCGCCCCGCACCGAGCGCGCCGCGCCGGAAGTTGTCGACGAACTCCGCTTCGATCTTCGCGCGCAGCGCCTCCGGCTCGGCGAGCGCGACGCCGCGCGCCACGCGGCGATAGATATCCTCGATGCACGACTCGTCGCCCTTGGCGTATTTTTCGAGCATCACGTCGACGGAAAACTGCTGCGGTGCGAGAGCAGTGCCGGGATTGTCTTCAGCCATGTCGGATCCTGTGAACGCTGGGCTTTCGGGCGATGGGGTCGCAACGCAATGCATGCGACGCCCGAATCGCCGGAACGTGCCGCAAAGGCAATGCCCGACGATAGCGCGATTTCATCCCGCCCGCCATCGACCCGTTAAACTCTCCTGACCGAACCGGCCTCACGGCAACGACGACTCAAAAACCCCCTCCTCCATCAGCCGACCACTCGCATGAATTCGCATCATCCGCCGCTCTTCGGCATCGCCGGCCGCTTGGGCCAGGGCAAGACCACGCTGATCGAAGCGCTGCTGCCGTGGCTGCGCGCACGCGGCCTCACGGTCAACGTCATCAAGCACAGCCATCATTCGATCGAGCTGGAACCGCCGGGCAAGGACAGTGCGCGCTTTCGCCGCGCGGGCGCGGGAGAGGTGCTGATCGCGTCGCCCTATCGCTATGCGATCGTGCGGGAGCTGAACGACGCAAACGAGCCGCTGCTTGCGGATCTTGCCGCGCGCCTGGCGCACGCGGACCTCGTGATCGTCGAGGGATTCGCCCGCGAGGCTATGCCGCGGCTGGAAGTCGTGCGACCTTCCGTCGGCCGCGATCCGCTCTACAAGACCGACGTCGAGATCATTGCCATCGCGACCGACGATGCCGCCGCGCTCGATACGACGCTGCCCGTCCTCGCGCTCGACGACATCGCGGGCATCGGCGCGTTCATCTGCGAGCGCGTCGGCGTCGCCCTGAAGAATCAGCTCGCGACGAGGCCGTGACGCGCCATCGCCAGCGCTTCGCTCAACACTTCGCTGTCGCCGATGTGATTCGCGAGCAGTAATATCAGCTTCGCGTTGAGCATCTGGCTCGCTTCGTCGGAGAGTCCGTTATGCGTGTCGATGGGGCGCTCGTAGAACGCGTCGTGGTCCACGATATTCAGTTCGAGATTGAGCTTCATACGATTCATCCGTTGCAGGTTGCACGCCCGAGCGCGGCCGCGACCGACGCGGCATCGAATAATGCGCGCCAGCGCGCGCACACGTGCTGGTCGGGACGCACGTGAAGCGCTCCGGCTTCGTCGCGGATGCGCTCGCGCGCCATGGCATCAAGGGCGCCTCGGTCGCGCCGGCCGCACAGGCGTGAGCGAGCGGCGCATGAACGAGAGCGATGCAGGCGATGTAACGCTCGCGGTGACCGACTGGATCGACACGACGTTCGAGCGTGACGTCGCGGGCGGCCTCGCCGCCTTCAACCGTGCGCAGCTCGGCCCAAGCCAGCAGCGCGATCTCGCGGTGTCGGTCTATCGCGGCGACGATTTCGTCGGCGGCCTCGCGGGCTATACCGCGTGGGACTGGCTCTTCGTCAAATGGCTGTGGATACGCGAAGACGCGCGCGGGCTCGGACTCGGCGCACGCGCGCTCGCCGCCGCGGAGAACGAGGCGAGGAAGCGCGGCTGCGGCGCGGCGTGGCTCGATACGGTCAATCCGGCGGCACGCGCGCTCTACGCGCGCTGCGGTTACGAACCGTTCGGCGAGATCGCCGATTTCCATGCGGGCCGGTCGCGCTATTTCATGCAGAAGCGTTTCTAGGCGCCTTGCGCCCCGCGCGCGCTCATGCGTTTGCGTTTTGCATACGCATGCATAAGACCATCTTGCATTACGCATTCAGCTTCAGGCGCTCGGCGACGCGAGCCGTGATCGCGCTGCGCGCCGCCAGCGTCGCCGCCGAACGCCGGCGCACATCGCTCACGACGGCGGCCGGCGCGCGCGCGCCGTCGCCGGCGCATATTCCATCTCCAGCTGAATCGCCTGCGCCTCGTGCTCGCCGACGAGTTCCGCCGCGAGCGTCAGCGCGAAATCGATGCCCGCCGTGATGCCGCCGCCCGTGAACAGGTTGCCGTCGCGCACGACGCGCTCGTGCACCGGAATGGCGCCGAGCTCCGCGAGTAGCGAGTGGAAGGCCCAATGGCGTCGTCGCGCGCTTGCCGCGCAAGAGACCCGCCGCGCTCAGCACGAGCGACCCCGTGCAGACCGAAGTGACATAGCGGGCTCCCGCCGCCTGCTTGCGGATGAACGCGAGCGTCTCCTCGTCCTCCATCAGATCGCCGACGCCCGAGCCGCCCGGTACGCAAATCACGTCGAGCGCGGGGCAATCCGCGAAGATCGCGTCGGGCGTCAGGATCATGCCCGCGCTGGATTTCACCGGGTCGAGCGTCTTCGCGACGAGGTGCACCCGCGTGTCGGTCATGTGCGCGAAGGCGTCTTAGGGGCCGGTCATGTCGAGCTGCTGCACGCGCGTAAACAGCAGCAGGCCGATGTGTCGTGTCATCGTCGTCTCCTTGGTCGATGGTCATGAGCAGTGGACGAACCGATGCTACGCCGCTACGCTATGGCGGAAATTGACACACAACCCACTTTTTCCGCCAATCCGGGATCGGGAATAACAGCCATGCAGACCGATATGCCCCGCACCGTCGACGTGCTCGCCTTCCCGGACGTCCAGTTGCTGGATGTCGCTGGTCCCTTGCAGGTGTTCGCGACCGCCAACGAATTGGCGGTCGCCGCTGGCATGCCGCGCCCGTACCGCCCGCGCGTGATCTCGCGCGACGGCGTCGTGAACGCATCGGCGAGGCTCGGGCTCGTCGCGCACGCGCTGCCCGACGCGAGCGAAGCGTGCACACGCTGATCGTCGCGGGCGACTGGGTGCGCACGCGCTCGGCGCACGCGCGCCGCACGGCCTCGGTCTGCACCGGCGCATTCCTGCGGCGGCGGCGGGCCTGCTGGACGCGCGCCGCGCCGTCACGCACTGGACGCGGTGTGCCGAGCTGGCGGCGCGCTTTCCGGCGGTGCGCGTCGAGTCCGATCCGATCTTCATCCGCGATGGCGACGTGTGGACGTCGGCGGGCATCACCGCGGGCATCGACCTTTCGCTCGCGCTCGACGTGGCGCGCCATCTCGTGGTTTTCCCGAAGCGGCCCGGCGGGCAGGCTCAGTTCAGTGCCGCGCTGTCGCTGCAGAAATCCGGCGAGCGCTTCGCCGAGCTGCACGCGTGGATCGCCGAGAATCTCGCGTCGGATCTGTCGGTCGGCGTGCTTGCCGGGCGGGTCGGCATAAGCGAGCGCAGCTTCGTGCGCCATTACCGCGCGCAGACCGGCACGACGCCCGCGCGCTCGATCGAGCGCATGCGGCTCGAAGCCGCGCGGCGTCTGCTGGGCGATACGGGCCTGCCGGTCAAGCGGGTCGCCGCGCGCTGCGGCTTCGGCTCGGAGGAAACGATGCGGCGCGGCTTCCTGCGCGCGCTCGGCGTCTCGCCGCAGGCCTATCGCGAGAGATTTACCGGCGCCGCACGTTCGGAATAGATGCCCGCTTCCGCGCGCGAGTACGGCGGTTTTTTTGTCCCGCGTGCTCAAGCCTGTATGCTCCCTGTCGTTACCCCGTTAAGAACGCTTGCATGAGACGCACGCCGGAGGTACGGCGCGCGAGCGCATCCCGCCGAACGAGAACCGCCCGCCGTGGCGACAACCTGGAGCGCCGATGACCGTGTTTTCCGCGTACGAAGCGCCAGCTGGCGTGCGGGCGGGACCGCAGCTGCAACCGTAACGGCAATGGAAGAAAAGACCTTGGCAAACGTCGCGCCGTCGATCGAAGCCCTGCTGCGCCAGGCCGTGGCAATGGGCTGCCCGCAGCAATGGGCATGGTATCGCGCGGGCGAGCAGTTGCATCTGGAGCGTCGCGGGGACGCCCCGTTGCCCGACGGGCAGACATGGCCGCACAGCATCGCCGAGGAACGGCTCGACGCGCTATACGCCGCGCATGGCTGGCATGGCTGGCATGGCTGGCCGACCGGGCGAGGTGAAAGCGTCCTCGGCTGGCTGCTCGCGCCTGCCGGGCATCGCAACGATGCGCGGCTGGTCGAGCTCGCACGCGCCTTGGGCGAGTGCGTGCAGGCCGACGCCCTCGCCCGCGCGCAGCTCACGCAGCGCGTGTTGTATGAAATCGCCTATCTGGCAAGCTCGGCGCCCGAACGCGCCGATTTCCTGCGCGGCGTGCACGAGCGGCTCGGCACGCTGATCGACGCCGAAAACTTCTATCTCGCGCTCTACGACCGCAAGACGGGCAAGATCACGTATCCGTATTACGTCGATGTGATCGACACGGACGTCGTGGCGGCCGAAAACTACGACATCCTGAATCCCGCGCGCCTGTCGATGACCGGGCAAGTGCTGACGAGCGCTCAGCCGCTGTTCATCACGGCCGCCGGCATCTGCGCGGCCGAGCGCGAAGGTCGCTTCTACTGCATCGGCGACCGCCCCGAGTTCTGGATGGGCGCGCCGCTCAAGAATGCCGCCGACGAAGTGTTCGGCATGCTCGCGATGCAAGTCTACGACGTGTCGCGCATCTATACCGCCGAGGACCGCGCGCTCTTCCTCGTGGTGACGCGGCACGTCGCGATGGCGCTCGACCGTATCCTGCACCGTGCCGATCTCGAAGAGCAGGTCGCGCGGCGCACGTCGGAACTGTCGAAGCTCAACGCGGCGCTGCGTCACGGCATCGCGGAGCGCGAGCGCTCCGAACACTTGCAGGCCGCGCTCTACCAGATCGCCGAGCTGTCGAGCCGGCCCGGCGACATGATGGAGTTCTTTCGCAGCCTGCACGGCATCGTCGGCGAGCTGCTCTATGCGCGCAACTTCTATATCGCGCTCTTCGAGACGGAGACGAACGAAGTGTCGTTTCCGTATTACGTCGACGAGATCGTCCTGGAACGCCCCGCGCCGCGGCCAGCGCGGTCTTACCGAATACGTGATCCGCGAGCGGCGCGCGCGACTCATCGATCATCAGGAAGCGCTGCGGCTGATCGAGGACGGCGCGTTCGAGATCGAGCACAGCGAGGTGCGCCTGCGCTCCTGGCTCGGCATTCCGCTGTTCGATGGAGATGTCGTGCGCGGTGTGCTCGCCGTGCAGAGCTATTCGCCGCTCGTGCGCTATTCGCTGCGCGACCAGGAATTGCTGACCTTCGTCTCGCGCCATATCGACACCGCGCTCTCGCGCCGCCGCGACGCGGAAGCGCTGCACGCCGCGAATCTCGAACTGGAAGCGCGCGTGCAGGCGCGCACGCGCGAGCTCGACGACGCCAACGCGCGCCTGCTCTATGAGAACTCGCACGATTCGCTGACCAGCCTGCCCAATCGCAGCCACCTGATGCAGAAGCTGCGCTGCGCCTGGAAGGACTATCAGACGCGCGGCGACGAGCTTTCGGTGATGTTCATCGATCTGGACCGCTTCAAGGTGGTGAACGATAGTCTGGGCCACCACTTCGGCGAAATGCTGCTGGTGCAGGCGGCCGCGCGTCTGCGCGATTATCTGCGCCCGGCGGATCTGCTCGCCCGTCTGGGCGGCGACGAGTTCGCCGTGCTTTCGCCGAACGCGCCGGTGCGCGATGCCGTGTCGATCGCGAAGCGCATTCTCGCGGCCTTCGATCTGCCGTTTCACATCGAAGAGCACGTGGTGTTCTCTTCGTGCAGCATCGGCATCGTGAGCGCCGACAGCCAGTTCCATACCGAGCCCACCGATCTTCTGCGCGATGCCGATACCGCGATGTCCCGCGTGAAAAACGCGGGGCGCGACAGCTTCGTCGTGTTCAATCAGGAGCTGCGTCGGCAGGTGTCGGACCAGGTAGAACGCGAAGGCGCGCTGCGCAATGCGATCAAGCGCGACGACGAGCTGCTACCCTACTTCCAGCCCATCGTCGATGTGAAGAGCGGCGAAGTGGTCGCGCTCGAAGCACTGATTCGCTGGCGTCAGCCCGATGGACGCATCGTCGGACCGGACGAGTTTCTGCCGTCGGTCGAAGGCTTGAGACTGATCGGCAGGCTCGATCTGTACATGCTCGAACACGTCGCCGCGATTCTTTCCAACGCGCGCTTCGCGCATTGGCCGGCGGTACATGTGAACTGCTCCAGCTATAGCATGACGCGCCCCGAGTTCGCCGACGACGTGCTCGCACTGTTGCGGCGCTATCGCGTATCGCCATCGCACGTGTGCCTGGAGCTGACCGAAGGCGCGCTCGTCGCCGAGCCCGTTCTCGCGCGACACACGATGCAGCGCCTCGCCGACAACGGCATGTCCGTCGTGCTGGACGACTTCGGCGCGGGTTTTTCGTCGCTCAGCTATGTGCACCAGTATCAATTCACGGGCCTCAAAATCGACAAGTCCTTCATATCTCGAGCTGACCGCAAGCCCGCGCAGCCGCGCGATCGTGCGCGCCATCGTGCATATGGCGGAGTCGCTCGATCTGACGCTCGTGGCCGAAGGCGTCGAGGATACCGCGACGCTCTCCGTGCTGCGCGACATGGGCGCGGCTCAGGCGCAAGGCTATTTCTTCGACCAGCCCTTGCCGCTCGATGCCCTCACACGCGCGCCTCGCTCGCCCCGCGCGCGACGACCGCGAGCGCGGCGCTCTGACCGCGCATCAGGGCATGCCGCCCATCGACGGAGAAATGATGCTCCCGGGCTCGCCCTTCGGCGCGCCGCTTTCGTCGAACGCGGCGCGCGTCGCAACCGGCGGGTGATTTTCCGCGCAGGTCTGCGCCGAGTCCGCGCTCAGGCATTGCTGGAAGGCACCGGCGGTGGCCTTGGCGTCGAAAGTGTAGATGGTGTCGTCGACCTTGATTTCGGTGTCGGAAATGCGATCTGCTGTGATGGTCATGTGCGTCTGCGCCTCCTCGCTCGGTTGATCCTGCCGACTTTCAGCATCAAGCGATCCCGCTGCCGGCGTGTCGAAACGGGTACGCCTGTTGCTAATCCGTCAGTGTTATCGTCAAGTCGAAGAAGGAGGCGGAAATGGCACAGCATCCCGCGCACTCGCAGAACCACCGGCATCCCGATGAACCGCGACCCGAGGAAATCCAGCGCGCACTCAAGGGTGAAGGGTGCTGACTACCCGATGGGCAAGTACAAGCTTCTGGCGCTCGCAAGAAGCAATGGCGCAGACGGCGAAGTCATGGCCGTGCTCAACAGGATGAACGATCAGAATTTCGACAGCGCGGACGCAGTGCTGCGCGAAGCGACCCGCGTGGAATGACCTCCACCCGGTCCGGCACATTCCGCGATGCGGCATTCAAGCGCTTCACGCCTGACTTTCGATCGTCCGACCAAGAGACATTCGAACGAGGAAACTGTAATGGCTGAAGATTCGCGTGCCACCGGCACTCACGCACCGGGCGGCAATGATCTGAGCAATACCGACCGAAAAACCGCAGACAGGGTAATCCCTCGGTCCGGCGAAGCGGCCGGCCGCGACCCCGCAAACGATCCTGACAAAACAGGAGACGCGCCTGACGATTCGAGAAACCGCCGGTGTCTTCTATAAATAAATTAAATGGACGCCGACGCAATTTCCAATCGGTCAGGCAGCGAAGTCGCGTTAGCAGTGAAAATGCGTCGATACGGGTGCGCGGCTTTGCACGGCGCCTGACAGAAGTGAACCGCGCAATGGCCCGGCATCCGTCTGGCTAGTCACCGCAAAGGAGGCTCTATGAAGTAGGAAACCCCGAGTTTCACCGATATGCGCTTCGGCTTTGAAATCACGATGTACATTGCGACGCGTTAATCGGAAAGAGCAGAACGACCACACTCTGAGTGGCCGTTTTGTTTTGGAGCACCGAGCGGCATCGTCAGTTGCGCTTCAGCGGCTCGGTATGTTTGTTCGCGGAGTCGGGCGCATCCGCGTCCTGCGGGCCCAGGCCGCCTTTGCCTGCAATCTCGGGCTCGTTGCCCGAGCCGTAGGGCACTTCCGCCGTCTGATACGGGTGCTGATCCAGACGCCGGTTTTCCGGCTCGATTTCCGCGGCATTCGACCTGCGCACGCCCTGCTGCGGATTGCCGCCGCTTGCGCCGCTGCCAGCATCGTCCAGGGACTTGCCAGTGCTGTTCGTTTCCCGTTCGTCGTTGCTCATCGTGACTCTCCTTTCGGCCGCACGTTGGAGATCTTCGAGCAACGCGCATTCCACTTCCTCGAGGACATAAAAAAGCCCGCATTTCTGCGGGCCCTTGCTGCTACTGCTGCGAGAACGTCAGATCGCCTGCGCCGCGAGCGCCGAGCCGATCACCTCGTTGGCGACCGCATCCACCGCCTGCTTCACGATGCCGACGATCTCGTCGACTTCGGCGCGCGTCGTCACGAGCGGCGGCGCGAAGCCGAGGATGTCGCCATGCGGCATCGCACGCGCGATCACGCCGCGCTCGAGCGCCGCTGCCGACACCTTCGGCCTGACCTTCAGCGCCGCATCGAACGGCTTGCGGTCTTCCTTGTCGGCCATGAACTCGAGCACCGCCAGCATGCCCGCGCCGCGCAATTCGCCGACGAGCGGATGCGCATCGAATGCGGCGTGCAGTTGCTGCTGGAAGTACGCGCCGACGTCGGCCGCGTTCTGCGTGAGGTTCTCGCGCTCGAGGATGTCCAGGTTCGCGAGCGCCGCGGCCGCGCAGATCGGATATCCGGAATAGGTCCAGTCGTGCCCCATCGCGCCGTATTCCTGCGAGCCCTTGTCGATCACGTCCACACCTCTCGCCGACGATCACGCCCAACAGCGGCGCATATGCGCTCGTCAGGCCCTTGGCGACCGTGATGAGGTCCGGCTTGATTCCGAGTGCTGCGCGCCCATCTTAGAGACGGTTTCATAAAGGCTGTTGAGATTGCCGAAGAGTGTTCCAGCAGATCAAGCAACAACCGAGTTTGAGGAACGCTTCATGAATGTCCGCACGACGTTCGAAGCGAGTACGTAGACGGCGGAAGTTATGCAACCAGGCATGTGTACGTTCGACGACCCAACGGACTTTCCCAAGGCCGCTACCGTGCGGGTGACCGCGCCGCGCGATGCTGGTGGGAATGTTGCGCGCGTGAAGGAGGCACCGGTACTTGTCATGATCGTAACCGCGGTCGGCATAAACACAGCCAGGGCGACTCAGCGGCCGGCCGCGCACGCCGCCAATCGGTACGATGGCCTCGATCAACGGGATCAGTTGGGTGACGTCGTGACGATTGGCGCCGGTCAGGATTGCCGCGATCGGCGTACCGTTGGCGTCGGTGGTGACGTGGTGCTTGGAACCGGGTCGTGCTCGGTCGGTGGGGTTCGGGCCAGTTTTTCGCCCGCCCCAACCGCACGAATCGACGATGAGTCGACGACGACGCGGGAGAAGTCGATCTTCCCGGCCGCTCGTAGTTTCGCCAGCAGCAGTGCGTGCAGTCGATCCCACACGCCGGCTTGCTGCCAATCGCGCAGCCTGCGCCAGCAACTGACGCCAGAGCCACATCCCATCTCCGCTGGCAGATCTCGCCACCGGATGCCGGTCTTCAGCACGAACAAGATGCCGGTCAGCGCAGCCCGATCCGGTACCGGCTTGCGGCCCGGATACTTGAAGCGGCGCGGCTTCGCTGGTGGTAGCAGTGGCTCGATCAGTGCCCACAGTTCGTCGTCGATGATTGGTTTGCCCATCTCCTCGATCCTGTTGTCACAACGATCGAGGTTAACAGGTTGCGTTACGGGTTAACAGCCCCTAAGACGGGTTAACAGCCCCTAAGAGATCTTTTTGAAACTACTTCTTAGTAGCGAGATGGCCGAAACCGCACACGAGTTCGTCGGAGATCAGCAGGATGTCGTGCTTGCGGAGCACGTCCTGAATCGCCTCCCAGTAGCCTTGCGGCGGCGCGATGATGCCGCCCGTGCCCATCACCGGCTCGGCGATGAACGCGGCGATCGTGTATGCGCGACGACAGTTCGATGATCGTATCCGTCACGTGCCCGACATACGTGTGGTAGGTAATACGCGAGCTTCTTTGCCTGCTCGTAGATCGCCTCGGCGACCTCGGTGGGGCCATAGCCGATGTTCACGCAGTACAGGCCCGCGAACGCGTCGATATAGCTCTTGCCCTGATGATCCTGAATGCGGATGCCCTTCGTGCCGGTGACGATCTTGCCGGGCAGCGCGCCGCTCGCGTGATCGTGCGCGTGCGTGGACGGATGCATGAAATGCGCGCGGTCTTCGGCGAACAGTTGTTCGAGCGATTGCTTCTGCTGGGTTATGTGCTTCTCCTTGATCGGTAGTGCGTGTCTTCGAGATGAGTTGGTTCAGGCCGCGCTCGAAAGCGGCAGGCCGAGATTGCCGAGGCAAAAGTATTTCGTTTCGACGAAGGGCTCGAAGCCTTCCGCGCCGCCTTCGCGGCCGAGGCCCGACGCCTTCACGCCGCCGAAGGGAATCGGCGCGCCGGTGAATTTCACGCCGTTGACCGAGACCATCGCGAAGTCCAGGCGCCGTACGAGCTGAAAGATCGTGTCGACGCACGTCGCGTAGACATAGGCGGCGAGACCGTATTCCGTATCGTTGGCGCGCGTGACGGCTTCGTCGAGCGTATCGAACGGGGAAATCGCGGAGATCGGCGCGAAGTTCTCTTCGTCGTAGATGCGCATGCCTGGTTTGGCATCGGCGACGACGGTCGATTCAAAGAACCAGCCGCCGAGCGCATGCGGATTGCCGCCCGCGGTGATGCGCGCGCCCTGCGCCTTCGCATCCTCCACGCGAGCGACGGTCGCCTCGAATGCAGCTTGATGCATGAGCGGGCCGACATCCACGTTCGCTTCGAATGCGGTCCCGACCTTCAGCGCCTTGACCGTTTCGGTGTAGCGTTCGACGAACTGTTCGTAAAGCGGGCGCGCGACGAGAATGCGGTTCGCGGCGCAGCAATCCTGCCCCGAGGTCTGAAACTTGGCGCCCACCGCGACACGCACGGCCTGTTCCAGGTCCGCGTCTTCGGTCACGATGAAGGGTGCATTGCCGCCGAGCTCGAGTGCGAGCTTCTTGATGCCCGATTGCGCGGCGGCCTTCGCAACGAGGCCGCCGACGCGCGTCGAGCCGGTGAAGCTGACGGCGCGCACGCGCGTATCGCCGACGAGCGTTTCCATTGCCATCCGCGGCTCGCCGATGACGACGTTGAATACACCCGGCGGAAAGCCTGCTTCCTCGGCGAGCTGCGCGAGCGCGATCGCCGAGAACGGCGTTTCGTGCGCGGGCTTCACGACGACCGTGCAGCCTGCCGCCATTGCCGCAGCGGCCTTGCGCGTGATCATCGCGACGGGAAAGTTCCACAGCGTGATGAGCGCGGCGACGCCGACGGGCTCCATCATGGTGCCGAGATGCGCGCCGTCGATATGCGTAGGGATGGTGCGTCCCGCGAGGCGCCTGGCTTCGTTGGCGAACCATTCGACGAAGCTTGCGGCATAGGCGATTTCGCCTTTGGATTCGGCGAGCGGCTTGCCTTGTTCGAGCGACAGGATGCCCGCGAGGTCTGCCTGATGGCGCATGATCAGTTCGTGCCAGCGCAGCAGCAGCGCGCTGCGCTTTTGCTGCGGCACCCAGCGCCACGACTGGAACACGCGATCGGCGGCGTCGACGGCGTTCACGATCTGCGCGTGGTCGAGCATCGGCACGTGACCGATGACGTTCTGATCTGCGGGATTGGTTACTGCGATCGATGCGGCGCTGTCGCTGTGGACCCAGCGGCCATCGACATAGCAAAGTGATTTGAACAGGACCAGATGACCTAGCTGCATGGGAGTCTCCTTACGCATTGGTTTTTGCCCTTGCGGGCGTGCGATTTACCGTTTGATCCGATATGGTCACTTTACGGGGCTTGTGGTTCTTGTGTTTTTTTATTATTTGGGTTGGGAGTCGGTGTTTTTTCTGTTTGGTTTTTGTTTTCGTGAAATCCTGCGTTCTTAGAATTGGTTTCAAAAAGATCTCTTAGGGGCTGTTAACCCGTCTTAGGGGCTGTTAACCCGTAACGCAACCTGTTAACCTCGATCGTTGTGACAACAGGATCGAGGAGATGGGCAAACCAATCATCGACGACGAACTGTGGGCACTGATCGAGCCACTGCTACCACCAGCGAAGCCGCGCCGCTTCAAGTATCCGGGCCGCAAGCCGGTACCGGATCGGGCTGCGCTGACCGGCATCTTGTTCGTGCTGAAGACCGGCATCCGGTGGCGAGATCTGCCAGCGGAGATGGGATGTGGCTCTGGCGTCAGTTGCTGGCGCAGGCTGCGCGATTGGCAGCAAGCCGGCGTGTGGGATCGACTGCACGCACTGCTGCTGGCGAAACTACGAGCGGCCGGGAAGATCGACTTCTCCCGCGTCGTCGTCGACTCATCGTCGATTCGTGCGGTTGGGGCGGGCGAAAAACTGGCCCGAACCCCACCGACCGAGCACGACCCGGTTCCAAGCACCACGTCACCACCGACGCCAACGGTACGCCGATCGCGGCAATCCTGACCGGCGCCAATCGTCACGACGTCACCCAACTGATCCCGTTGATCGAGGCCATCGTACCGATTGGCGGCGTGCGCGGCCGGCCGCTGAGTCGCCCTGGCTGTGTTTATGCCGACCGCGGTTACGATCATGACAAGTACCGGTGCCTCCTTCACGCGCGCAACATTCCCACCAGCATCGCGCGGCGCGGTCACCCGCACGGTAGCGGCCTTGGGAAAGTCCGTTGGGTCGTCGAACGTACACATGCCTGGTTGCATAACTTCCGCCGTCTACGTACTCGCTTCGAACGTCGTGCGGACATTCATGAAGCGTTCCTCAAACTCGGTTGTTGCTTGATCTGCTGGAACACTCTTCGGCAATCTCAACAGCCTTTATGAAACCGTCTCTAAGCGCTCGATCAGTACCATCGAGGGTCGACATTGACCTTTGAAGGCGGCGCTGCTAGCGAATGGAATCGATGTGCGCGGAGGCGGGCAACACAGGAGCGACGTTCCAGGGTAACAGGTCGTCGATGCGGTTTATCGGGTAATCGGCAACGCGCTCGATGACGTAGTGCAGATAGGCTTCGGGATCGATACCATTCAGGCGTGCTGAGCCGATCAGGCTGTACATCGCGGCTGCACGTTCGCCGCCTGTGTCTGCGCCGGCAAACAGATAATTCCGCCTTCCAATTGCGACGCCGCGTAGCGCCCGCTCGGCGATCAGATTGTCGATCTCCGCCTGACCATCACCGCAGTAGTAGACAAGCGCAGGCCAGCGATTCAACGAGTACTGGATCGCCTTGGTGGTGTCCGATTTCGCGGAGAGTGTGAGAATCGTCGCTTCGAACCACCGCTTCATATCCTCAAGCAGCGGCACCGCCTGCGTCTGGCGAACTCGCAGCCGTTCCCCCGGAGGCTTGCCGTGAATGTGTTCCTCTATGCCATAGAGCGCGCCAAAGCGCTCGAGTGCTTCGTTGGTAATCGACGACGGTCGCACAGCGTGCAGATCGTGCAGCTTTCGACGTGCATGTGCCAGGCACGCAGCTTCCCGGATCTGACCACCGGCGTAGAGTTCCGCGTAGCCGGCAAACGCGTCAGCCTGCAGTACGCCCTTGAAGCTGGCAAGGTGTCGCTGCGGATGTTCGCCGCGACGATCCGGTGTATCAGCGAACCAGACTGCTGGAGCCTCAGTCGAACCACTGGGCCAATCATCGCGCACATATACCCAGAGCCGCCCCGTCTTCGTCTTGCCATTGCCCGGCGCGAGCACTGGCAACGGCGTGTCGTCGGCGTGAACCTTGGTGCCACCGAGCGCATAGCGGCGCACTGCGTCCACCAGCGGATCGAGCAGCCATGTCTGGCTGCCCAGCCAGTGGCACATGGTGCCCGACTCAATCTCGACGCCATCGCGCGCGTACATGACAGATTGCCGATAGAGCGGGATGTGATAGGCAAACTTCGATGTCGCGATATGTGCGAGCAATGCAGGCCCAGGAAGGCCCCGGTCAATTGGACGACTCGGCGCGGCAGCCTGCACGATGCAGTCACAGCACGAACAGGCGAGTTTGGATTCGAGCTGCTCGGATATGTCTTCGCCCAGTGGCTTGAGCGTGCCACCGCAGCCGGGGCAACGTTCTTCGGCCGGACGGTGCATGCGCTCTTCGCGTTCCAGATGATTGCGACCGAACTGCATGCGACGCAACTTCGCGATCCTCAGCTTCAGATCATCGATGTCGTCGGGCAGGTCGCTACCGGTCAGATCCATGGCAGCAGTTTACGACTGTCTGCTGCACGCGGATCATCAGGTAACTGACGTTTACAAAGCGCTGCGCGGGCGTGCTGCCTCGATCGGTTCGCGCCAGTCAAACCCTTCGAGAAGCAGCGCCAGTTGAGCCGTTGTCAGCGCCACAACACCAGTGTCAGCACGTGGCCATGCAAAACGTCCTTTCTCAAGGCGCTTTGCAAACAGACATAGGCCGCCATCGCTCCAGTACAACGCCTTCATAAGGTCACCACGGCGCCCTCTGAAGATAAAAACCTGGCCACCGTACGGATCCTTCTCAAGCACTGTCTGCACCTTCGCTGCAAGCGCATTAAAGCCGGATCACATGTCAGTGACGCCTGCGGCGATCCAGATCCGCGTATTTGCAGGCAGGCCGATCATCAGAGAAGCCGCTCGAGTACCAGGCGCAAGATCGTCGCGTCGGGCGTGCCTTCTATCCGGACGGAAGTATTGCCGTGCTGAAGCTCAATCCTGCCGCTCGTAGTAACTGGAGCGGCCTGCACAACTTCGTCGAATCCGGCAGATGGTCAGTTGCCCGATCGGGCTGAACATCGACAACAACAGGCAACATGGCCTGCGTCTGAGCATCTTCGACCAGCAGGCCCTGCGCGTACAGTTTGCGCCACGCCCATACCTGGTTGGCATTGACGTTATTGTCGCGGGCGACCCGAGCGACCGAGGCTCCTGGTTCAAATGTCTGCTCGACGACCGTTCGTTTCCATTCCAACGGATGCCGCCGGTTCTGGCGCTTGGCCGGCAATTCGACTGTCTGAGACACTGTGTCCATTCTCCGCAGTTCGTGGACACTGTCGGTCAATCGCGTCCGTTGCGGCTGATGATTGCATCTTCTACCTAGAGCGAGACAACGGTACAGATCGAGCGCTTACGCTGCT
>LFKV01000024.1 GCA_001189345.1 Candidatus Paraburkholderia kirkii | reverse complement strand
TTTCTTGGACATTATCAATGCAAGCTATGTGTACATGCATAAACCACGACTACTTAGGAAGTTAGTAGCCTCGAGCAGGCNTAACGCTTCAAGTAGGAATCGTTACAACTTGATAAGGGTCGGNAAGACGCGACTAGGTCTAAACCCAAGNACGAAGTCGATAAATGACCCTAAATGATAAGAGGATGGCTTCCTCAGCCTAGAATTTGTGCCGAATCCCAAGACAAACACCAATCTGTTTGTCCGTTGACGATGCGGTGAAACCGCTGATGTTGGCCACTGCCGCCTGTCCGAGCGAATCCCGGCCCGTCGCGCGCTGGAGCACAGCCAACAGATAGGTCTCGGTGCGCTTCGAAAGGAGATAGTCGACACCCGCATCGAGTTGCATGTACTTCGCTCCGCCGTCGCCTTTGACTGAACTTCGCTGCGTGTAGTCGAACGCCGTTCCGGCGACGAGCGCAGGGGTCACGAAAGTGCCACGCCCAGTTCCGCGCTATTGATCGTGGCGTTCCCGGTATATCCGAGTGGATTGGGTCCCGAGTCCGACCCCAATGCCTGAAAGCGAGTACTGGTGCCCACGATGCTCACCGTGGTCTTGCCGATCGCATAAGAGGCGCCGACGCCGACGATCTGCAGCGTGTTCGCGGACACATATCCAGCATAGGCAGGCAAGACCTCCGGCGCTGTGGCCGAGCCGAGCGAGCCGATGTTGTTGGCAGTAGCGAGGTCCTTGTTCGGTGTATTGCCGTAGAACAACACATTGGGATTGCGCGCGTTGAGATAGCCCACGCCGGCATTGAAGGCGCTTCCGGCATAGCTGGCACCGAGCGACCACACCTGATTCTGGGTCGCATTCCCCGCCACGCCGCCGAGACTATAGAGCCCTTCGAGCTTCAATGCACCGAGCGGCGAAGTCGCGAACTTCAAGGAATTGTTGACTCGACTCGTGTTGCTGAGATTATCGACATCCCCGACATGAGACGACATGTAACCGCCCCAGTTACCCGATGCCGCGAACTGCTGAACCGACTCGACAAGCGGATCATATTGACGGCCCGCCGTGAGCGTGCCGAAGCACGGCAGCGACAACCCCACGAAGGCCTGTCTTCCGAACTCCGCCCCGCCTTGCGCGAGCGAGCCGGTATTGGCCATTAAGCCGTTTTCCAGCACGAAGAGGGCCTGCATGCCGCCACCGAGATCCTCGACCCCGCGCAAGCCCCATCGGCTGCCGGACAGCCCTGTTGCATGTCCATCGGTCATGGCGACCTGACTTGCGCCGTTCAATTGATTGTCCGCCCTGCCCACCTGCGCGCTGTTCAGATACGTGACGCCTAGATCGATTACTCCGTACAACGTGACGCTGCTTTGCGCGTGCGCCGTCGAAGCACACGCGAGTCCGACGCTTATCGACACTTCCTGATCACGGATATCTCCTTTGTTTTAATCGAATGCAATGGAGAAAGAGGTTTTGAATGCACCGGGTATGTCATGCAGGATCCGCTTCTGCGACCGCGTCTGGCGTGGCTTGCGAGGAACGGCTCGTCCGGATGAGACTCACGGCGACGACCGCGACCACGCCGGGCACGGCGATCGCGATGAAGTTCTGCTGCAGCGGCAACGCCTGGCTCACGAGATAGCCAATCACGATTGGCGCGAGAATCGCACCGCTCCGACCCACACCCGATGCCCAGCCGATTCCGGTCGACCGGACCGCTGCCGGATAGAATTGCCCTGCGAACGCATACGTGACGATCTGCGTACCGATGGTCGATGCGCCGGCCAGCCCCACCAGGAAAAACAGTATTCCGACTGGAACCTTGAAGCCCAGCAGGCTGATGGACACTGCGGCGAGCGCGTACATCATGACGAGCACGTACTTGATATTGAAACGGTCCGCCAGCCATCCGCCGCCGATTGCGCCGACCATCGCGCCGAAGTTGAGCACGAGAACGAAGGTCAGCGCGGAGCCGAGGTTGTAGCCCGCGCTCGCCATGAGCTTGGTCAGCCACGAACTCAAGGCGTAGACCATGAAGAGGCACATAAAGAACGCTGTCCACAACATGACGGTGCTGAAGCCGCGGCCGTCCGCGAACAGCCGCGCGATCGTCGAGCCGTGCGCCGGTTCCTGACTTGAAAGCGCGAAGACGTCATCGGCCTGCGCACGATATGCGGGATCGATGCGCGCAACAATCTTCTTCATTTGCTCGATGCGCCCCGTTCGCACGAGAAAAGACATTGAATCCGGCATGCACAGCAGGATCACCGGCGCAAGAACAGCAGGAATACCCGCCGCGAAGAACACCGACTGCCAGCCGAAGCGTTCGATGAGCGCCTTGCCCACCAGCGCAGCCAGCATCCCGCCGACCGAGTAGCCGCTGAACATGAGCGTGACCATCGTGCTGCGGATCTTGCGCGGCGAGTATTTGGTCATCTGCGCGACGACATTGGGTACGACTCCTCCGATGCCCAGCCCTGCGAGCAGACGCGCGATACCGAACATGACGGGATCTCTGGTCAGTCTCACGGCCGCGGTAAATACGCTGAAGAGCACGATGCAGATCGCGATCGCGCGTACACGGCCGATGCGGTCCGCGATGGTGCCGAGGGAGATCGCGCCGAGCATCATCCCGAACAATGTGGAGCTGACCATGAAACCGGCGCTTGTCGGCTGCACGCCCATGTCACGCATGATGGACGGCAGCGCGATGCCGACGACCGCGAGATCGTAGCCGTCAAAAATGATGATAAGCGCGCACCAGAACAAAAGAAGAACGTGAAACTTCCCGAACCGGGATTCGTCTCATACGCGTTGAGGGTCGATCTGACGCATGGATATCTCCTTTTCTCCAAAACTTGAATCTCGTATTGTTTTCAGCAGATTTAAAATACTGACTAATTCGTTATGCTTATTTATATATGTAATGCCGCATACCGAGTCGATCAAGGGCGAAACGTCTATCGAATCACCTTGTCGTGATCGTGCTCGTAAGGAAACGAATGTTGCTCGAACTGCTGACAGCGCGCCGCGCGCTGCATGCCCGGCGCCTGCGTCGTCGTGATTGTGTCGGTCGCTGCCGGCCACTGCCGTGGCTTGCGCGAAGTCTCCGTGTGCTTCTTCTGTCGTTCTAATGCAGTAAGCCGATGGCAGGCTCAGGATAAAGCTCGCTGCGATGCAACGTCCAATACCGATTAAGTGTCGGGTGATACCTCGCGAGAATGGAGCGTGTCTTTACAACGGAGTTGCCGTTTGAGGCCGAGCAAATGCTGTTCGTGGATGCTGAGTGCATTCTTCAGGCGCTCCACATGCACCATCAATTCCTCGATAGAGGACTCGCACTGTTCGACCGCGCTGTCACAGAGGCGAAGAATGCTCATGCGAACGGCGTGACTCAGCCAGTGTAACCGCCTGTGCTCGCGGCCCAACTCATGGCTTCGCGGTCGCAACAGTCGAGTGCGAAGACGACACGCAATGGGACACCGGCATCGCAGCGGAATTCGAAGCCATCCGAGCACCAGCGCATGTTGCTGCTATCCACCGCGACCTTGCCGTCATGCCGACGCGTAGACGAGGCGTGCCGAGGGCGATGTTCAAGCAGCAGGCCGTGGCGACGCATCACGCGATACACGCGCTTTGCATTTACTCGCGGTTGAGCCAGCATGTCCCGGCTTCGCCTCAGCAACGCCCAAGCACCTCGGTATCCATACGTCGGCGCGTCGCCTAACAACTCATGAAGTTCGGCGACAAGCGCCGTGTCGTCGAGCACGGGCATCTTGCGCCGGTCGACCCAGTCAGCCGGCCGCTTCGACTTGACTGCGAGATTCGAGCGCGACACCCCCAGGACTTCACAGACCGTCTTCAACGGTCGTCCCCCGGCAGCAATGGTGAGCGCAGTCAATTTTTTTGTTCGACCATACTCCACTGCTTCACGGAGGATTTCTACCTCCATTGTCTTCTTTCCTAGCAATCGCTGCAGCTCGCGAATCTGCTTCATTGCTTCGGCTACTCCATTGCGTCATTGAATTGGCACTGGTCGAATCCGGCGCGAAGGATCGTCATATTTCCACTTGATCGGTTTCGGGTTCTTGTTGTGTTCGCGGATGTATCGGCATCAGTTTGCGATCCCAATCCTTCACCGAAGTGAAGATGCCGCGAGCGATCACTTCACGCTGAATGCGCGAGAACCAGTTCTCCACCTGGTTGAGCCACGACGAGTAGGTCGGCGTGAAGTGCAGGTGCACGTTGCGCTGCGCATCAAGGAAGTCGGCAACCCGCTGCGTCTTATGGCTGCTGACGTTGTCGCAGATCGCGTGGATTTCCCGGCGTTTGGGCTGGCTGGCGACGACGTCGGTCAGGAAGGCCACGAACTGCTCGCTGGTGTGGCGCGCCACCGTCTTGCCCAGCACCTCGCCGGTGGCAGTATTGAACGCCGCGAACAGGCTGAGCGTGCCGTTGCGCTTGTACTCGAAGCCGTGACTCTCGGCGCGCCCGGGCGACAGCGGCAGCATACGGTCCTTGCGATCGAGTGCCTGGATCGCGGTCTTCTCGTCCACGCAGAACACCGCTGCGTGCGCCGGCGGGTTCAGGTACAGCCCGATCACGTCGGCTGCCTTGGTCTCGAAGTCCGGGTCGTTGGAGACCATGTGCCGCTCCAACTGCTGCGGCTTGATGCCGTGCTTGCGCCAGATGCGCTGCACGGCCGAGACCGATACGTCGCCGAGTTCTGCTGCGAGCTTGTAGCTACTCCAGTGTGTCGAACCGTCGGCGGGTTTGTGCTTGAGGGTGCACTTGAGCACCCGCGCTTCCAGTTTGGCCGGTGGCTGCGTAGGCGCCCGCCCGCGGTGCCGGGCGTACATGCCGGCTAGTCGCTCGCTGAGGAAGCGCCCCGACCAGCGTGCGATGAAGCGCGAATCGCAACCCAGTGTGCGCATGATACTGTCGCGCGATTCGCCGTCCTCGAGCATCAGGATCAACTTTGCGCGTCGCACGTCCGCCGCACGCACCGTTCGGCTGCGCGCCGCCGACAACAGTTGCTCACGTTCGATATCTGTCAGGTTCATTTTGACCCATGACCTGTATCTGAACACAGACAGGGTGCTAATTCAATAACGCAGCGCACTAGCACCAGCGAAGCCGCGCCGCTTCAAGTATCCGGGCCGCAAGCCGGTACCGGATCGGGCTGCGCTGACCGGCATCTTGTTCGTGCTGAAGACCGGCATCCGGTGGCGAGATCTGCCAGCGGAGATGGGATGTGGCTCTGGCGTCAGTTGCTGGCGCAGGCTGCGCGATTGGCAGCAAGCCGGCGTGTGGGATCGACTGCACGCACTGCTGCTGGCGAAACTACGAGCGGCCGGGAAGATCGACTTCTCCCGCGTCGTCGTCGACTCATCGTCGATTCGTGCGGTTGGGGCGGGCGAAAAACTGGCCCGAACCCCACCGACCGAGCACGACCCGGTTCCAAGCACCACGTCACCACCGACGCCAACGGTACGCCGATCGCGGCAATCCTGACCGGCGCCAATCGTCACGACGTCACCCAACTGATCCCGTTGATCGAGGCCATCGTACCGATTGGCGGCGTGCGCGGCCGGCCGCTGAGTCGCCCTGGCTGTGTTTATGCCGACCGCGGTTACGATCATGACAAGTACCGGTGCCTCCTTCACGCGCGCAACATTCCCACCAGCATCGCGCGGCGCGGTCACCCGCACGGTAGCGGCCTTGGGAAAGTCCGTTGGGTCGTCGAACGTACACATGCCTGGTTGCATAACTTCCGCCGTCTACGTACTCGCTTCGAACGTCGTGCGGACATTCATGAAGCGTTCCTCAAACTCGGTTGTTGCTTGATCTGCTGGAACACTCTTCGGCAATCTCAACAGCCTTTATGAAACCGTCCTCTTAGAGCGCAATAAGACTGCACTTAAATCAGAAATTCGGAGTCTTACGAAAGTGAGATTTCGATACTGCCAATACGGTGTTTCACGATTATTCGACGATGCGTATCCGTTACAATGCACTCCTTTGTGATTTGCCCGCTTGAGGGCGTAGGGGAATGACCATGTCTCTGCGCGACGTGGACGTCATCGATTACATCGGAGTGGATGTGCTTTTCAAGCGCGTATATCGCGCTCTTCGACGATCTCGACTGGCGCGAGGAACAAGCCCATCAAAAGGCCCTGACGAAAAGATCGACTGCTACATCAGTTATTTTCGCTCCGGCCAATTGCTGTTGAATTACCCGAAGGTTCGCGGCTACGAGATCGTGATCGAATACGTGTCGACGCATCCGATGACGTCCTCCGCGCTGGAGTTCTGGAAAACCCGCGAGCACGTCATCAGCGATGCCGGGATACAAGGTTCATATTCGCGGCGTGGACGTGCGCCGCAGTCTCGGCATCGCCGTGGAAGAACCGGAGACCGCCGCAGCGGAGCCCGTGGAACCGCCCGCGCTCGACGTCCTCGGCGCGGACCTGCTCGAACGTCTTGCCGACATTTCCTATCTGCCGCCGTTGCCGCCCAGGTTGCACCGGAAGCAGCCCACGCCCCTTCTCAGGCGTCTTGCGATGCGCCAGGCGGCGATATAGCGCAGACGGTGAATTCAAGGTAAGACGGTAAGGCTCGCGCGCCTTGCCGTTTTTTTTGCGACGAGCGCGCGGCGTCAGGTCACTTCGCGCCGCTCAGGGCGGAGGTCGCGACGGACGGCACCGAGATGCCGTTGGTTTTCGCGTACTGCACGGCCTGCGTGAGCGTCTGCATGAGCGATTGCAGTTACCCCGGCGCGGACTGCGCGATATACGTCGCCGCCTGCGCGGTCCCTGGATTCGAGCCGGCCTGCAGCAGCGACGACATGTTCATCGAGTTCTTCACGGAACCGAGATCCGAGCAGGCCCGCGTACTGTTTCACGCCCTGCTCCAGCGACGTGAGACCGTCGCTGAAGGTCTGCTTGTTCGCGGCGGTGGGCGGCGTCGCGGTGCCGTTCGAAAACGCCTGCATCAGCGATTGCGACACGCTCTGCTGCGTGCCCCCGAGTTGCGACAGCACGCTCGAGCTCGGCACGCCGCTGCCGCCCGACGCGCCCGACAGCAATCCCGCTGCCGACTGCGCCTGACTCGCGACGCTCGACATGCCCATTGCCGATGCGGGGCTCGACTGTCCGGAGAGCACTTGCTGATTCGCACCGAGATAGTTCTGCACGAGCGAGTTCAGCGCCGACGGCTGCGCTGCGCCGTTCGCGCCGGCGGCGACCTCCGACTTGCCGCTGCCGAAGCCGAATTGCTGGAGATTGAGTTGTGCGTATGAGGCGGCCGGTGCAATCAGAGCAAATGCGATGCCGGCCAACAGAAGCGCGATCCGTGATGAACGGTTCGACATGATCGGTTCTCCCTGTGAATGGTCCGATGAAGAATGAGCCCATTCGACCCATCTCTTTATACAGACAGAAGTCGACACACCCGGAAGCGATGTTGGGATAGGAAAGCGGTCACAAAGGGGTTGTAAACAATGCGGATTTCGCGTTTACTCTCGGATTTTAGATATGAATGTGAGTGGACTTGCTCCCGCATAACCGGACAGCCGGTCCCGTTTAGGTTGGAGAATTTGCTTGCCGACGAAACTCGCGCGGCGAGCGGTATTTAAGGGCGCTGTGCGGGTGTGACTCGTTATCGTGATCGAACGCGATGGCCAGATTTTGCAGCGCCGTCCTGGCGTCGGGTTTCGGCATCCACGAAACGTAATCACGCTTTATCGTTTCGTAATCACGCTTTATCGTTTTAACGAAGCTCTCGGCCATCCCGTTGCTTTGCGGACTTCTGACGGGTGTCGTTACTGGCTTCAGTCCGATTTTTCGAGAGAACTTCAATGTGTCATCGGCAATGTAGCAGGAACCATCGCCGCTTAACCACTCGACTTCCCTGTCGGCCTTCAACACGCCGGTGAAGCGGTTCTCGACGGCTTGAAGCATGACGTCACGCACCATATCGCCAGTGTAACCGCCTGTGCTCGCGGCCCAACTCATGGCTTCGCGGTCGCAACAGTCGAGTGCGAAGACGACACGCAATGGGACACCGGCATCGCAGCGGAATTCGAAGCCATCCGAGCACCAGCGCATGTTGCTGCTATCCACCGCGACCTTGCCGTCATGCCGACGCGTAGACGAGGCGTGCCGAGGGCGATGTTCAAGCAGCAGGCCGTGGCGACGCATCACGCGATACACGCGCTTTGCATTTACTCGCGGTTGAGCCAGCATGTCCCGGCTTCGCCTCAGCAACGCCCAAGCACCTCGGTATCCATACGTCGGCGCGTCGCCTAACAACTCATGAAGTTCGGCGACAAGCGCCGTGTCGTCGAGCACGGGCATCTTGCGCCGGTCGACCCAGTCAGCCGGCCGCTTCGACTTGACTGCGAGATTCGAGCGCGACACCCCCAGGACTTCACAGACCGTCTTCAACGGTCGTCCCCCGGCAGCAATGGTGAGCGCAGTCAATTTTTTTGTTCGACCATACTCCACTGCTTCACGGAGGATTTCTACCTCCATTGTCTTCTTTCCTAGCAATCGCTGCAGCTCGCGAATCTGCTTCATTGCTTCGGCTAGGTCAGATGCCGGCACCACGTGCTCGCCGGCAGACCACCGATAGGCTCTCGTCCTGATAGAGCTTGCGCCAGCCGAAGACTTGGTTGGCATTCACTTGATGTCGGCGAGCGACGCCAGAGACCGTTGTACCGGGCTCGAAAGTCTCGCGAACTATCGCTAGTTTTTCTTCAACCGAACGCCGGCGGCGCTGCTCCGGCTGGGTCAGAACTTCTAGAGGTTCCACGTTGTGACTAGGCTTAAAACATAGGCAGAAGACTACCTCAAAATTTAAGCGTCACCGCATGTCCGGCTTTTGCGGGGGACGGCCCACGAGGTTAACAGGTTGCGTTACGGGTTAACAGCCCCTAAGAGCTCTTTTTGAAACCACTTCTAAACGGAAACGCGTCGGTCACAGACTTCCTCCAGACTGCCATGCCTTTGAACATGAACAGCGCACGGCCTCGCATCAGCGTCGGACCGCCTCCGCCTGGCTCGAGAGCCTCCTGCCGCAAGATCTCGTAGCTTCGGCTCAGGGACTGGGTATCGCGGGCCGTTACGGGAGGATTTACCGCAGTTTTTTTCAAACGCGCCAGGGCGCGTTCCACGGTGCGTCGATGAACCACCAGGCCAAACTGTTCCGCAATCAGATCAACCAGCTCCTGCACGTCCGGCCCAGCGTGAGTCGCGCACGCTTCTTCGATGAAGCGCATCACCTCATCGGTAATCAGACGCACGAAGGCCCGAAACCGGCAAGCGGATGACTTACCGCGCACGCCAATGCTGTCGGAACTCTCCGACGAGGCGGCCGCGCAGATCCAGCACCTGCTCTCGAAATGGTTCCTGTGGTTCAGCGCCGCGTATCGTGAGCCGATCCGGCGCTACTACGAACCGTGGTCCATGCCCTCGCGCAGGCCACCACCGCGTCATCGCATCGATGACCCGTTCTGAGCAACAGCCCCGGCGAGCCCGGGACTGTTTGCATGGTGGGCGATGCATCGACCGCGCGACGATGCATCCATGGTCCTGACCTGCATCGCGCGTTCGCCAAGGAAGTCCTTCCCCTTACCGATCCCGTGACGGAGCTTACCGTCTCACCTCGAATAGCGCGAGATACCGCTCCTCATTCCGCGCGCGACGTAACACTTGTCGCTGATGCCGATGTTGACGGCAGGTGCAGTGCCTTTCTTCGCCATGATGACTCCGTGAGAGAGTGATTCGAACGGTGCGGACGCCGCGCGCGTCGCTGCGCTGCACGGCGTATCAAGCGTTCGACAGTTTATCTTAGAAACGGGGACGGTTTCATTGCGCAGCAAGGCTCATCAAGCCCTTGCGGGTGCGCCTCGATGACGCAATCCCCGCGCGCCGGCTCACGCTCAGGCGACGACGGCACCGCTCGCGACGACGAGTCCGTAAGCCGCCGCCACGAGGCCGAACGCGATGGCGACCCGCACCCCGCGCGAGGCCGCGCGGCTCGATGCGTCGATCTGATCGACCGCCTGGGCGATATGGTTCAACGCTTGAGACATAATGTGTTCTCCCGGCGTTTCGAGGCGCCGCTCTCAGACAGCGGCGGGGTCTTTCTCGCTAGCCTTCCCGCCGAGCTTCGCGAGCGCGTCGGCGACGCCCTGTGCGTAGGCCAGATCGATGCGGCGGAAATGCTCCATCTGCCGCGCGACGATCTCGTCCGGCACGCCGTGAATGTGCCGCGCGATGTTGCCAAAGAAGCGCTCGCGCTGCGCGTCGTCGAAGAGCCTGAAGAGCGCGGCCGGCTGGCTGTAGTAGTCGTCGTCCTCGCGATGGTCGTAGCGCTGCACCGCGCCGCCCGCGAGCGGCGGCTCGTTCGCGTTCGCGTCCTGCGGAAACTCGCCGTAGCGATTCGGCTCGTAGTTGACGCGCCCGCCGAGGTTGCCGTCGGTGCGCATCGCGCCGTCGCGATGGAACGGGTTGGCGACGGCCACACGCGGTGCATTCACCGGAAGCTGGTGATGGTTGATGCCGAGGCGATACCGCTGCGTGTCGCCATACGAGAACAGGCGGCCCTGCAGCAAACGATCCGGCGAAAAAAACCGATGCCCGGCACCACGTTCGCGGGCGTGAACGCGGCCTGCTCGACGTCCGCGAAATAGTTCCGCGCGTTGCGGTCCAGCTCGATCACGCCGATGTCGATCAGCGGATAGTCCCCTTGTGCGGCCACACCTTGGTGATGTCGAACGGATTCACCGCCGACTTCGCCGCCTGCTCTTCCGTCATCGCCTGAATGCGGAAATTCCAGCGCGGGAAATTGCCGCTGTCGATGTTCTCGACCAGGTCGCGCTGCGCGCTCTCGCGGTCGTTCGCGATCACGGCGGCCGCTTCGGCATCCGTGTAATTCTCGAGCGGCTGCTGCGACTTGAAGTGGAACTTCACGTAGAAGCGCTCGTTGTCCTCGTTGATGAACGAGAACGTATGCGAGCCGAAGCCGTGCATCTGACGATAGTTCCTGGGAATGCCGCGGTCGCTCATGAGAATCGTCACCTGATGCAGCGACTCCGGATGACGCGACCAGAAATCCCACGCGGCCACGTTGCTGCGCAGGTTCGTGTACGGATCGCGCTTCTGTGTGTGGATGAAGTCCGGGAACTTGAGCGGATCGCGGATGAAGAATACCGGCGTGTTGTTGCCGACCACGTCCCAGTTCCCCTCTTCCGTGTAGAACTTGATCGAGAAGCCGCGCACGTCGCGCTCGGCATCCGCCGCGCCGCGTTCGCCCGCGACCGTCGAGAAGCGCATGAAAACCGGCGTTTCCTTGCCGATCTCCGAAAAGAGCCTGGCCTTCGTGTAGCGCGGAAATGTCGTGCGTCACGCGGAACGTGCCGAACGCGCCCGAGCCCTTCGCGTGCACGCGGCGCTCGGGAATCACCTCGCGATCGAAGTGCGCGAGTTTTTCCACCAGCCAGAAGTCCTGCAGCGTGACCGGGCCGCGCGGGCCAGCGGTCTGCGAGTTCTGATTGTCTCCGACAGGGGCGCCTGCGGCGGTCGTGAGTCGTTGGTTCGTCATCGTGATGCTCCTGTATGCGTTTGCGTTGGATGAGGGGGGGGGGGGGCGCGCTCAGACGGCGGCGCGGGCGAAATCGGCGAGAACGTTCATCGCAAGGTGGTGAAACGCGTCCCATCGGACGACAAAGCGCGTGGTCGAGGCGTCGTTGCGGGTCATCGGCTTCCTCCGGTTCTCGTGTCCGCCGTTCCTGGGGATCGATGTGAGGAGCCTAACAAATACTATCAAAAATTTTATCTATTATATAGGCGGACTTTCGCGCGCGAAAACGACGACGCGCCGCGCTCGGGACGTGGAGCGCGGCGCGTTCGAAAGGCGGGTCAGTTGACGGCGACGGGCATGTCGAGTTTCTTTACGCCCGGCAGGTTGCAGTTGGCGATCGCGTCGCAGATGGCGTCGATCGCAGGCATACGCGTGAAGCTCTTGCGCCACGCCAGCACCACGCGGCGGTCCGGCACCGGCTCGTCGAAGGGCACATAGCTGAGCAGGCCGGAATCGATGCCGCCCGCATGCGGCTTCACCTCGGTCACCGACATGCGCGGCAGCACAGTGATGCCCACGCCGCTCGCGACCATGTGGCGAATCGTCTCCAGCGACGAGCCTTCGAAGGTCTTCTGGATGCCGTCCGCGTTCTGCGAGAAGCGCATGAGTTCCGGGCACACGCCGAGCACGTGATCGCGAAAGCAATGGCCGCTGCAGAGCAGCAGCATGGTTTCCTGCTTGAGATCGTCGGGGTCGACCTTCGGACGGTTTTCCCACGCGTGGCCCGAGGGCATCGCGACGACGAACGGCTCGTCATAAAGCGCGCGCACCATGAGGCCGGTTTCGGGAAACGGCAGCGCCATGATCGCGACGTCGATTTCGCCTTGCTTCAAGAACTCGATCAGCTTGAGCGTGTAGTTTTCCTGGAGCATCAGCGGCATCTGCGGGACCGATTTGATCATCTGCTTGACGAGCGTCGGCAGCAGATACGGCCCGATGGTGTAGATCACGCCGAGCCGCAGGGGACCGACGAGCGGATCTCTGCCCTGCTTGGCGATTTCCTTGATGGCGAGCGTCTGTTCGAGCACGCGCTGCGCCTGGGTGACGATCTGCTCGCCGATCGGCGTCACGCTGACCTCGCTCGTGCCGCGCTCGAAGATCTGCACATTCAGTTCGTCTTCGAGCTTCTTGATCGCCACCGACAGGGTCGGCTGGCTGACGAAGCACGCCTCGGCCGCGCGACCGAAATGCCGTTCGCGCGCGACCGCGACGATGTACTTCAGTTCAGTGAGCGTCATTGGGGGTCAATGAAATACATTGATTCGATAGGTTTGAGTTATACACCTGCCGGCGGCCGTTCGACAACTTTCTGCGTTCGCCTGATTCGCGCGGGCTAAATAGGGACCGACAAGCCGCGCCCGAATTCACGCTCAGGCCTTCAAATAGTGCTCGCGCGCGCCGAGCCAGCGCGCAAGGTGGCGGGTGACGGCGTCGGGAAAGGACTTCAGCATCGCGTCGGCGGCCTCGCGCGCCGGTTCGATGAGCCAGCCGTCATTCTCGAGGCTCGCGAAGCGCAGCATCGCCTCGCCCGACTGACGCGCGCCCAGGAATTCGCCGGGACCGCGGATTTCCAGGTCGCGGCGGGCGATCTCGAAGCCGTCGGTCATCTCGCACATGGTCTGCAGGCGCGCGCGCGCAGTCTGCGACAGCGGATTCGCGTACATCAGCACGCAGACGGACGCCGCGCTGCCCCGCCCCACTCGGCCGCGCAACTGATGCAGCTGCGCGAGGCCGAAGCGCTCGGCGTGCTCGATCACCATCAGCGACGCGTTCGGCACGTCGACGCCCACTTCGATCACCGTCGTCGCGACGAGCAATTGCACTTCGTTGCGCGCGAACGCATCCATTACCGCCGCTTTCTCGGCGGGCGCGAGCCGTCCGTGAACCAGACCGACGCGCAGTTCCGGCAGCGCGGCGACGAGCGTCTCGTAAGTCTCGACGGCCGTCTGCAATTGCAGCGTCTCGCTTTCCTCGATCAGCGGACAGACCCAGTACACCTGACGCCCGGTCAGTGCCGCCTCGCGCACGCGGCCGATGATCTCGTCGCGGCGCGCGTCGGACACGATCTTCGTGAGAATCGGCGTGCGGCCCGGCGGCAACTCGTCGATGGTCGAGACGTCGAGGTCCGCGTAGTAGGTCATGGCGAGGGTGCGCGGGATCGGCGTCGCGGACATCATCAGCTGATGCGGCTGGAAATCGTGCGCGCCGTCCGCCGCATTCAGGGCCTTCGCGCGCAACGCGAGCCGCTGCGCGACGCCGAAGCGATGCTGCTCGTCGACGATCACGAGCCCAAGGCGCGCGAACTCGACCGCGTCCTGGATGATGGCGTGCGTGCCGATGATCAGTTGCGCCGTGCCGAGCGCGGCCGCCTCCAGCGCGGCGCGCTTCTCCTTCGCCTTGAGGCTGCCCGCGAGCCATGCGACCGACACGCCGAACGGCTCGAGCCAGCCGCGCAGCTTGCGCGCATGCTGTTCGGCGAGAATTTCGGTCGGCGCCATGAGCGCGGCCTGATAGCCTGCGTCGATGGCCTGCGCCGCCGCGAGCGCCGCGACGATCGTCTTGCCGCTGCCGACGTCGCCCTGAAGCAGGCGCTGCATCGGATGCGCGAGCGTCAGCTCGGCTGCGATTTCCGCGACCACGCGCTGCTGCGCGCCCGTCAGCGTGAACGGCAGTGCGCGCAGCAGGCGCACGACGAGCGATGCTTCGTCGTCCGGCGAACGCCGCGGCATCGCGAGCGCGGCGCGCCTGCGGCGCTCCTCGTGCGCGCGCTTGAGCGACAACTGCTGGGCGAGCAGCTCCTCGAACTTGATGCGCGTCCACGCCGGATGCGTGCCGTCGATGAGCGCGGTTTCGTCGGAATCCGCGCGCGGGTGATGGAGCGTCTTCACGGCATCGAGCAGGCCGGGCACGTTTAGCGGCGCGAGATGCTTGCGCGCGATCGGCTCCGGCAGCAGTTCCGGCAGCGAGACGCGCGAAATCGCGGAGTCGATGGCCTTACGTAAGTACGCCTGCGAGATGCCCGCCGTCGACGGATACACCGGCGTGAGCGCCTGCGGCAGCGGCGTGTCTTCCTCGACGGGGCGCACCGCCGGATGCACCATTTCGAGCCCGAAGAAGCCGCCGCGCACGTCGCCGCGCACGCGCAGGCGCACGCCAATGGCCATTTGCCTGACCTGCGAGCCGTAGAAATTGAGAAAGCGTAGCGTGAGTTCGTCGCCAGCGTCGTCGTGAATTTTCACGAGCAGCTGGCGGCGCGGGCGATACGCGATCTCGTTGTCGAACACGACGCCTTCGGTCTGCGCGTTGTCGCCGGGAATCAGTTCGCCGATGGGCGTGAGCGAGGTTTCGTCCTCGTAGCGCATCGGCAGATGCAGGACGAAATCGATGTCGGATTTCAGGCCGAGCCTGGCGAGCTTGTCCGCCGTCTTGACGGCCGGTTTCAGCTTCTTCCCCGCGCTTTTGGCCGGCTTCGTCCGCTTGCGCGCGACGGGCGCGCCGGCTTCTTCCGCAACCGGAAGGGTGTCGGCCGGGGAAGACGGACGGCGGTCGAACAAGGGCATCTAATCTCTTCGCAAGTACAATATGAGGTTTGCTCGGCGCGTTTGTGCCTCGTTCGTGCTTTGTTCACACCATGTTCACGCTTTCCGATTTCGATTTTAATCTGCCGCCCGAGCTGATCGCGCAGAGCGCGCTCGCCGAGCGCAGCGCGAGCCGCCTGCTCGAGGTGGACAATCGCACGTCTCCCGCCACGCTCGTGGACCGGCGCTTTTCCGAATTGCCGAATCTCGTCGAGCCGGGCGATCTGCTCGTCTTCAACGATACCAAAGTCCTGAAAGCGCGCTTCTTCGGCCAGAAGGCCAGCGGCGGGCGCGTCGAGGTGCTCGTCGAGCGTCTGACGGGCGCCACCACGGCGCTCGCGCAGATCCGCGCGAGCAAGAGCCCGGCGCCCGGCAGCGCGATCCGGCTCGCGGAGGCGTTCGACGTGACCGTCGGCGAGCGCGTCGAGCCGTTCTACACGCTGCACTTTCCGGCCGAGTGCCTGACGCTCATCGAGCAGTTCGGACGCCTGCCGCTGCCGCCGTACATCGAGCACGACGCCGATGCCTACGACGAAACGCACTATCAGACGGTCTATGCGGCGAATCCCGGCGCGGTGGCCGCGCCGACCGCCGGCCTGCACTTCGACGACGCCCTCTTCGCGGCACTCGAGGCGCGCGGCGTCGAGCGCGCGACGCTCACGCTGCACGTCGGCGCGGGCACGTTCCAGCCGGTGCGCGTCGAGAACATCGCCGAGCACAGGATGCACAGCGAGTGGTACGACCTGCCGCAATCGCTCGTCGACCGCATCGCGGTGGTGAAGGCGCACGGCAATCGCGTGATCGCGGTCGGCACCACATCGATGCGCGCGCTCGAAGCCGCCGCGCGCGACGCCGCGCAAGCCGGCCGTCCGCTCGCGGCGACGCAGGCCGAAACCGATATCTTCATCACGCCGGGCTACGATTTCCGCGTCGTCGACCGGCTCGTGACGAATTTCCATCTGCCGAAGTCCACACTGCTGATGCTCGTCTCCGCATTTGCCGGCATGGACGCGATCCGCGAGGCGTATCGTCACGCGATCGAGGAGAAGTACCGTTTCTTCAGTTATGGCGATGCCATGCTTCTGACGCGCCAGCGCTGATTTCAACCACACTGCGGCGCCGGACTGTTTTCCGGTAGCACAGGACGATCAATGACGACAAACCCTACCCCGCCCGAGAACGGGCTCGAGTTCGAATTGCTGACGACCGACGGCCAGGCGCGCCGCGGCCGTCTCACGCTCAATCACGGCGTCGTCGAGACGCCGATCTTCATGCCGGTCGGCACCTACGGCACCGTCAAGGCGATCCAGCCGCGCGAGCTCGAGCAGATTCGCGCGCAGATCATCCTCGGCAACACGTTTCATCTGTGGCTGCGCCCCGGCCTCGAGACGATCGCCGCGCACGGCGGGCTGCACCGGTTCATGGGCTGGAAGCGGCCGATCCTGACCGACTCCGGCGGCTTCCAGGTATTTTCGCTGGGCGATCTGCGCAAGATCACCGAGGACGGCGTCACGTTCGCATCGCCGATCAACGGCGACAAGCTGTTCCTGTCGCCCGAAGTGTCGATGCAGATCCAGAAAGTGCTGAATTCCGACATCGTCATGCAATTCGACGAATGCACGCCCTACGCGACTCACGGCGTGCCGACCTCGCACCAGGACGCCGCCGATTCCATGCGCATGTCGATGCGCTGGGCGAAGCGCTCGATCGACGAGTTCAACCGGCTCGGCAATCCGAACGCGCTGTTCGGTATCGTGCAGGGCGGCATGTACGAGGACCTGCGCGACGAATCGCTCGCGGGCCTGTCCGAGATCGGCTTCCACGGTCTCGCGATCGGCGGCTTGTCCGTCGGCGAGCCGAAGGAAGACATGATACGCGTGCTGAACCACATCGGCCCGAAGCTTCCGGCCGACAAGCCGCATTACCTGATGGGCGTCGGCACGCCCGAGGATCTCTTCGCGGGCGTGGCCGCCGACGTCGACATGTTCGACTGCGTGATGCCCACGCGCAATGCGCGCAACGGCTGGCTCTTCACGCGCTTCGGCGATCTCAAGATCAAGAACGCGACGCACAGGAACTCGATGAAGCCGCTCGACGAAAGCTGCGGCTGCTATACGTGCCGGAATTTCACGCGCGGCTACCTGCATCACCTGCACCGGGTCGGCGAGATTCTCGGTGCGCAGTTGAACACGATCCACAACCTGCATTACTACCTGCAACTGATGAGCGAAGTGCGGGAGTCGATCGAAAATCACACGTTCGAAGCGTTCCGCAAGACTTTTTCGGAGAACCGCGCGCGCGGAGTCGACTGAGCAACGTCTCGAAACGACGCCGCAAGCATTACAATCTACTTTCCATTGCTTGCGAAACATGCCTCGAACGCCGCGTAACGGCTTGATGACAAAGCGCATTCCCGGAGTCTCGCGGCATGGGCGAGTGGTAGAATGCCGGGCTAATTTCCATTCGACTTTTTCGAACGTATTTCTGACGCAATAACGGAGAGACCAACGTGTCGTTCATTTCCAATGCCTTTGCACAAAGCGCCACCGCGGGCAGCGCGGAATCGAGCCTCATGAGCTTCCTGCCGCTCATTCTGATGTTCGCGGTGCTGTACTTCATCATGATTCGCCCGCAAATGAAGCGTCAGAAGGAGCATCGCAACATGCTCGCCGCCATGGCCAAGGGCGACGAAGTGGTGACGAACGGCGGCATCGTCGGCAAGATCACCAAGGTGTCGGACGCCTACGTGGGCGTGGAAATCGCCGAAGGCACGGAAATCACCGTCCAGAAGGCTGCCGTGACGACCATTCTCCCGAAGGGCACGATCAAGTCGCTGTAAGGCCACTCGTTCCACCGCGTCCTGCGCGGCCGCGCTCACCGGGCCGTCCGGCTCATCCGACGGCTCATCGCGCATAACGCCGGACGCGCTCTCCCCCCGAAGCCAACTTTACGGTCGGCCATCCCCATGAATCGTTATCCCCTCTGGAAGTATGTCGTGATGCTGGTGGCGCTCGTCATCGGCCTCGTGTACACGCTCCCCAATTTCTTCGGCGAGGCGCCGGCCGTTCAGGTGTCGAGCGGCAAAGCGACCGTCAAGCTCGATTCGACGACGCTCGCGAACGTCGAAAGCGCGCTCGTCGCGAACAACGTCAAGGCCGATGAAGTCACCTTCGACAACTCGCAGCTGAACGCGAACATCCGCGTGCGCCTGACCGACACCGACACGCAGTTGCGCGTGAAGGACCTGCTTTCGAAGTCGCTCAACAGCGACCCGAGCGATCCGCAGTACATCGTCGCACTGAACCTGCAGAGCGCCTCGCCGCGCTGGCTGACGGCCCTGCACGCGATGCCGATGTACCTCGGTCTCGACCTGCGCGGCGGCGTGCACTTCCTCCTGCAAGTGGACATGGCCGGCGCGCTCAACAAGAAGCTCGATTCCGACGCCGCCTATGCGCGCACCTACCTGCGCGACCGCAACATCCGCGACGGCGGCGTGAATCGCGTCGGGCAGTCGGTCGTCGTGAATTTCTCGGATCAGGCCGCGGCGGACAATGCGCGCCAGCTGCTCACGACCGGCGTGTCCGAGCTGCAATGGAGCACGCGTCCGGGCAGCGACGGCGTGCAGGTCGTCGGCACCTTCTCGGCGGTGGCGCAGAAGACCGTCGAGGACGCCGCGCTCAAGCAGAACATCACGACGCTGCATAACCGCGTGAACGAACTGGGCGTCGCGGAGCCGGTGATCCAGCAGCAGGGCTCGGACCGCATCGTGGTCGAATTGCCGGGCGTGCAGGACACGGCGAAGGCGAAGGACATCATCGGCCGCACGGCCACGCTCGAAGCGCGTCTCGCCGATCCGGTCAACACCTACATCGGCCCGAACGACGCGGTACCGCCCGGCGACGAGGCGTTCAAGCAGGGCGACCGCACCGTGCTCTTGCGCAAGCAGGTGATCTTCACGGGCGACCGCATCATCGACGCGTCGGCGGGCTTCGACGAGCACCAGCGTCCGTCGGTCAACATCCGTCTCGATTCGGCCGGCGGCCGCGCGGTGTCCGCCGTGTCGCGCGACAACATCGGCAAGCCGATGGCGATGGTGCTGTTCGAGAAGGGCAAGGGCGAGGTGCTGACCGTCGCGACCATCCAGTCGGAACTGGGCGACCACTTCCAAATCACCGGCCAGCCGACGCCGCAGGCCGCCACCGATCTCGCACTACTCCTGCGCGCCGGCTCGCTCGCGGCGCCGATGGACATCATCGAGGAACACACGGTCGGCCCGAGCCTCGGCGCGGACAACATCAAGAAGGGCTTCGATTCGGTGCAGTACGGTTTCGCCGCGATCGCCATCTTCACGATCGCGTATTACCTGCTGTTCGGCCTGTTCTCGATGCTGGCGCTGTCGGTCAACCTGCTGTCGCTGGTGGCGATTCTCTCGCTGCTGCAGGCGACGCTGACCTTGCCGGGCATCGCGGCTATCGCACTCGCGCTCGGTATGGCAATCGACGCGAACGTGCTGATCAACGAGCGCATCCGCGAGGAACTGCGTAACGGCGCGCCGCCACAGACCGCGATTCAGGAAGGCTTCAAGCATGCCTGGGCCACGATTCTCGACTCGAACGTCACCACGCTCATCGCCGGTCTCGCGCTGCTCGCGTTCGGCTCGGGCTCGGTGCGCGGCTTCGCGGTCGTGCACTGTATCGGCATACTTACGTCGATGTTCTCGGCGGTGTTCTTCTCGCGCGGTCTCGTGAACCTGTGGTACGGCGGCAAGAAGAAGCTGAAGACGCTGGCGATCGGTCAGGTGTGGCGTCCGGCAGGCAGCGACGCCGAAGCCGCCGCCGCGGCCTATCTCGCGGCTCAGCGCGGCGACGAATCGCCCGTCGACGAGATCATCGTGAAGACGGCGAAGGGCAAGACCAAGACGGCAGCGGCAGCGCCGCGCGCGGCCCAGGCGCAGGCGCGCACGGGCAAGCCGACGGTGCGCCGCCGCTCGGGCCCCGGCGTCGATCAACAGAAACCGGGCCAGTCCCGCTGAAACCGCTGAGTCCGGAGATATAGCAAATGGAATTCTTCCGTATTCGCCGCGATATTTCGTTCATGGAGCGCGCGTTGATCTTCAACGTGATCTCGCTCGTGACGTTCCTCGCGGCCGTGTTCTTCCTCGTGCATCGAGGGCTGCATCTGTCGGTGGAGTTCACCGGCGGAACGGTCGTCGAGGTGCAGTATCCGCAAGCCGTGTCGCCCGAACCCGTGCGCGCGACGATGGCGAAGCTCGGCTATGCCGACGCGCAGGTGCAGAACTTCGGCACCTCGCGCGACGTGCTGATCCGTCTGCCGTTGAAGCAAGGTCTCACGTCGGCGCAGCAGAGCGATCAGGTGATGTCCGCGCTCAAGGCCGACAACGCGCAGGTGAGCCTGCAGCGCGTCGAGTTCGTCGGTCCGCAGGTGGGCAAGGAGCTCGTGATGAACGGCCTGCTCGCGCTCGCGTGCGTGGTGATCGGCATCGTGATCTACCTGTCGTTCCGCTTCGAGTGGAAGTACGCGGTCGCGGGCGTCATCGCGAACCTGCACGACGTGGTGATCATTCTCGGCTTCTTCGCGTTTTTCCAGTGGGAATTCTCGCTCTCCGTGCTGGCGGCGATTCTCGCGGTGCTCGGCTACTCGGTGAACGAGTCGGTGGTCATCTTCGACCGGATCCGCGAGACCTTCCGCAAGCAGCGCAAGATGAGCGTGAAGGAAGTGATCGACCATGCGATCACGAGCACGATGTCGCGGACCATCATCACGCACGGCTGTACGGAAATGATGGTGCTGTCGATGTTCTTCTTCGGCGGCCCGACGCTGCACTACTTCGCGCTGGCGCTGACGGTCGGTATCCTGTTCGGCATCTATTCGTCGGTGTTCGTCGCCGCGGCGCTCGCGATGTGGTTCGGCGTGAAGCGCGAGGATCTCGTGAAGGAGAAGAAGGACAAGTACGATCCGAACGATCCGAATGCGGGGGCGCAGATTTGAGCGTCATCCGTTTTATCGAGGCGTAAAAAAAGCGGTCGGTCTTGTGAAGACCGGCCGCTTTGCCTTGAGGCGCCCGATTTACTGCTTCACGCCTTCGGCCTGAATATGCAGCACCGTCTTCAGGCTGAACCCATAAGTCTTGCCGTAATCCATCTCGAAGTCGCCGCGATCGAAGGTCGTCGTCGCTTCCACGCTGCACACTTCCTTCTTCATCATCGGGTTCACGAAGCACTTGAAGTGCTCGATCTTCAGGTTGATCGGCTTGGTCACGCCGTGCATCGTCAGTGTGCCGACCACTTCCGTCGGCGTGTCGCCGTCGAACTTTATCGACGTGCCCTTGTACTCCGCCGTCGGGTACTTCGCGACATCGAAGAACTCGTTCTTCTGCAGATGCTCGTCGAGCTTCGCATTGCCGGTGTTGACCGACGCGATGTCGATCGTCACGTTCACCGTCCCGGTCTTAGCCGCGCGGTCGAGCACCACTTCACCGCTGCTCTTGTTGAACTTGCCGCGCCACGTCGACACGCCGCCGAAGTGATCGGCCTCGAAGCTCGGGTACGTATGGTTCGGGTCGAGCTTGTACGTGTCGGCAGCCAACGCGCTAAATGACATGCCGAGTGCGAGCGCGCCCGCAGCGATGATCGAAAGCTTTTTCAAGTTTTTCTCCTGACTAGATAGATACGCAAACCACGCGTGAAAAAGGTTGAGCGCCGCTCACTTCTTCGCGGCGACGATGTGAAACTTGATGACGACGTCGTCCGCGACGATCGACGTATCCTTCCATTCACCCGTTCCGACATCGAACTGGGTGCGCTTGATCGGCAGCGAGCCGTCGAACGTTTCCGTCGCGCCTGCTGCGTGACCGTCACGGGCACCGTGACCGTCTGCGACTTGCCCTTGATCGTGATCTTGCCCGTGACGTTGTACTTGTTGCCGCCGGCAGGCGCGATCGCGCTGGAGACGAAGGTCGCGGTCGGATACTTGCCCGCATCGAACCATTCCGTGCCGCGCACCTGCTTGTTGTACTCGTCGTCGCCCAGGTCGTAGCTGCCGGTATCGATCGTGATGTTCGCGGTGCCCGCCGTCGGCTTCGCCGGATCGAATGCGATCTGCGCGGTGAACTTGTTGAACTTGCCGTCGGTGGGCACGTTCATCTGCTTCGAGGTGGCGATCACCGAGCTCTTGCTCACGTCTACCTGCGCATGCGCCGCCGCGGCCAGCGCGAGCGAGGCGGTCGTCACCAGCATCCATCGATTGAGTTTCACTTTCATGTGTGCCCTATTCAAACGGTTCGAACCAGCAAACCGGCATTGGAATAAACCGGTGTTGGAAATCAAAAGAACGCGAGAACAATCAGCCGCCGGGAAATGTCCTGCCAACGGCGAGGAAACAATCGAAACGCGCCTATCTGAGGAACGGCAGCATGCGCGCGAGCAAACCGTCGCGATCGACGAAGTGGTGCTTGAGCGCTGCGAGCACGTGCATGACGACGAAGAACAGCAGCGTGTAATTGAGCACGATGCGCAGCGTCGCCTTCAGCGCCTTGTCCGGGCCGATGATCGTCGGCAGCGGGAGCACGCCGAGATAGACCACCTGCAGGTCCGCCGCCGAGCTGTACAGATAGCCCGATGCCGGAATGACGAGCATCAGCACGTAGCAGGAAATGCGTCAGATGCGCCGCGCCCTGCTGCCAGCGCGGCATGCCGTCGGGCATCGGCGGCGCCGGGTGGGTGACGCGCCACAAGAGACGCAGCACGGCGAGCGCGAACACCGTCACGCCGATCCACTTGTGCCACGAGAAATACTTGAGCTTGGTCGGCGTGATGCCCGGTATTGTCGGTCATGATCCAGCCGAGATAGAAACCGCACACGATCAACAACGCGATCAGCCAGTGCAGGCCGATCGCGGTGGCGCCATAGCCTTGCTCCCGCGTTGTCGTCGCGATGTGTGCGCTGCTTTCCATAGTGCGGTCACCCAGGGTGTTCGATGTTCCTCGGCCTGTCGTCCAGGAACGACGGGTATTCAAGGCCGCCATGCTACATCAACGCTGATTATTTGCCAGCGCGCGCCGGAAGACCGGTCGAAACGCCCGGAGCCAGGCGCGGCGCGGCTTTCCGGCCGATCGAGGCGCCCTCCGCGCTCTTGCCCGCCGTGCATGCAACGAACTATTCCATGCATGCAACGGTCGATGAGTGCGCGACCAGTCGGAACGAGCCGCGACGGATTCCGGCATCCATCCATTAACGAGCGGGCACGCCGTTTCATTCCGCACGTCACAAAGCGTTCTGCCCGATCCGCCAGTCATTCGTCATTTGATACCATTTGCGCTGGCCCGCCGCTTGCTGAGCTCCGCCGGAGCCGGTCCTCGCGGCGCCCGACACACATGCTCGACACGGCTCGGGCTTCCAACATGAACGCGAACGAACCGGACGATCTGATCGCGTGTCACGAATGCGACGCGCTCTTCAGAAAATGTGAACTGCCTCAGCATACGTCGGCGAAGTGCGCCCGCTGCGGATCGCTGCTCTATCGCAGCATTTCGTCGAAGCTCGACAAGGTCTGTGCGATGACGCTCGCCGCGCTGGTCACCTTCGTGATCGCGCAGGGCTTTCCCATCGTCGAGCTGGAAACGAACGGCCTCACTTCGGAGACAACGCTCATCGGCGCGATCGTCGCGCTGTGGAACGAGCAGATGGAGATCATGGCGGTTCTCGTCTTCTGCTCGACCATCCTGTTTCCGTTGTGCGAGCTGGTCGCGCTGCTCTACGTGCTGCTTCCGCTGCGCTCGGGCTACGTGCCGCCGGGCTTCAATGCGCTGCTGCGCGGGATTCAGTTCGTGCGCCCGTGGGGCATGATCGAAGTGTTCATGCTCGGCGTGCTCGTGACGCTCGTGAAGATCGTGAGCATCGCGCGCGTGATTCCCGAAGCGGCGCTGTTCGCTTTCGGCGCGCTGACATTGATGTTCGCGGTCGTTGTGAGCTTCGATCCGCAAGCACTGTGGGATATCGCGAGCCGGCTCGGCCCGCGCGATTCCGCGGCCAGCAGGCGCGCCAAGCGCATCCCCACCGACGCGAGGCAAAAATCGTGAACGATTCCATCGATCCGGCGACCGACGAGCCGCGGGAGCCCGCGATGCACTTCACCACGGCGTCGCGCGCGAACGTCGTCTCCTGCCACGCTTGCGGGCTGGTGCAACCGCTTGCGCGCACCGTCGAAAAACAGCGCTGCACGCGCTGCGACGCGGTCGTGCACCGGCGCCATCCGGACAGCATCGCGCGCACCTGGGCGCTGCTCATCAGCGCGGCGATTCTCTATATCCCGGCCAATCTCTTCCCGATCATGCACACGTCGTCGATTCTCGGCTCCGAGGACGACACCATCATGAGCGGGGTCGCGCTCTTCTGGAACGACGGCGACTATCCGCTCGCCGCGGTGATTTTCATCGCCAGCATTCTCGCGCCGATGCTCAAGCTCGTGACGCTCGGCTTTCTCGTCATCAGCGTGCAGCGGCGCTCGACCTGGCGTCCGCGCCAGCGCACGACGCTCTTTCGCGTCGTCGAGGGCATCGGCCGCTGGTCGATGCTCGACGTCTTCGTGATCACGCTCACCATCGCGCTCGTGCGCTTCAAGTCGCTCGCCGTCATCACGCCGGGACCGGGCGCGCTCGCGTTCGCGTCGGTCGTCGTGCTGACGATGATCGCATCCATGCAATTCGACCCGCGCCTCATGTGGGACACAACATCGAACCGTCAGGAAAGAAATATGACTAGTGCCCAAGGTCCGGACGACCCGAAGCAGCCGGTGATCGAGCCGCGCAGCCGCTGGCTGCCCTCGCTCGTCTGGGTGATTCCGCTCGTCGCGACGCTGATCGGCGTGATTCTCGTCGTGAAGACGGTGTCGAGCCGCGGACCGACCGTAACCATCAGCTTCTTGAGCGCGGAGGGCCTCGAGCCCGGCAGGACGAAGGTGAAGTTCAAGGACGTGGATATCGGCACGGTCAAGACCATCACGCTGTCGAAAAACCACTCGCGCGTGCTCGTCGACGTCCAGCTCACCAAGGAAGCCACCGATTTCGCCGTGAAGGACACGCGCTTCTGGGTCGTGCGCCCGCGCGTCGCGGCCAGCGGCGTGACCGGCCTGTCGACGCTTCTGTCCGGCGCGTATATCGGCGTCGATGCGGGCAAATCCACCGAAGACCAGAGCTATTTCGTCGGCCTCGAGGCGCCGCCGGCCGTGACCGGCGACCAGAAGGGCCACACCTTCACGCTGCACGGCGAATCGCTCGGCTCGCTCGACATCGGCTCGCCGGTCTATTACCGGCGCGTGCAGGTCGGCCAGGTGGTCGCGTTCTCGCTCGACAAGGACGGCACCGGCGTCATATTGCAGGTGTTCGTCACGGCGCCCTACGATCAGTACGTCGGCACCAACTCGCGCTGGTGGCATGCGAGCGGCGTCGATCTGCGGCTCGATTCGAGCGGCTTCACGCTCAACACGCAATCGCTCGCGACGGTCGTGCTGGGCGGCATCGCGTTCCAGACGCCGCCGAACCAGCAGTCCGGACCGCAGGCGCAGAACAACGCGACCTTCCGCCTCGCCTCCGATCAGGCCGACGCCATGCGCGATCCGGACGGCCAGGCCGTGCACGTCGTGATGAACTTCAACCAGTCGCTGCGCGGGCTGTCGGTCGGCGCGCCGGTCGACTTCCGGGGCATCGTGCTCGGCCAGGTCACGGGCATCGGCGTGCAATACGACCAGAAATCGCATTCGTTCATGATGCCGGTCACGATCGATCTCTATCCCGATCGCCTCGGCAGGCGCGCCAAGCACGCGTTGCCGGAGCAGGGCTCGTCGGCGAGCCAGGACATGCTGCAACTGCTCGTGAAGCGCGGTCTGCGCGGCCAGTTGCGCACCGGCAACCTGCTGACGAGCCAGCTGTACGTCGCGCTCGACTTCTTCCCGAAGGCGCCACCCGTGACGGTCATCACCAGCACGGACCCGATCGAGCTGCCGACCGTGCCGAACACGCTGGACGATCTGCAGCTGCAGCTGCAGATCGCGGACATCGCACGCAAGATCGACAAGATTCCGTTCGATCAGATCGGCACCAACCTGAACGGCTCGCTGAAGAACGCGAACGCGTTGTTCGACAAGCTCGACCGCGAAGTCGTCCCCGAAATGCGCGACACGCTCACGCAGGCGAAGAAGACCTTCAACGAAGCGCAAGCGACGCTGCAGTCGGATTCGCCGATCCAGTCGGACACGCGTCAGGCCATGCAGGAGCTCACGCGGACGCTTCAAGCGCTCAATGCGCTCGCGGACTATCTGGAACGCCATCCGGAATCGCTGCTGCGCGGTAAATCGGGAGACAAACCATGAAGTTCGGCGCGTTGATGTTGACCCTGGGCGCGGCGGGGATGCTCGCCGCCTGTGCTTCGCCGACGAGCCGCTTCTACACGCTCGGTGGCGGCGAGGCGCGGCCCGTGCCTTCCGTGCCCGCTTCGTTCTATTTCGAGCTGGCGCCCGTGGACATGCCCCAGCAGGTCACGCGGAATCAGCTGATCGTGCAGACGAGCCCGGCACAGGTGCAGGTGCTGGAGGAAAATCGCTGGGCGTCGCTGCCCGCCGACGAAGTGCAGCGCGCGCTGTCCGCCGATCTCACTCAGCAGCTGGGCACGATCGACGTCTACAACACGCCGCGGCCGGAATCCGTGCCGGTGTATCGCGTGAAGGTGAACGTGCAGCGCTTCGAATCGTGGCCGGGCTTGCAGGCGGTGATCGATGCGGTCTGGAGCGTGCGTGCGGCTGGTTCGTCGACGGTGCTGACGTGCCGGACCGTCGCGCAGGAGCGCGTGGACTCCGGCTACGACGCGCTCGTCGAGGGTCATCGCAAGGCGGTGGACGCGCTCGCCTCGGCGATCGCGGCCGGCACGCGCAGCCTCGCCTCGCTGCCGCCCGCGACGGCGAGCACGGCGACCGCGACCGCGAAAGGCAAAGCCGGTGCGACCGCCAAACCGGCCGCCGCGCCGATGTTGCCGTGCCCTTCGGCGAGCGCGGCGACGACGGTCGGCACGCCATGATCGAAGCGGCGCCGGCCGTGCATGCCGCGCATGCCGACGCATCGTGGAGTCCTCGCGCGGCCATGTTGTTGGCAGGCGACAGGCATCTCGAATTTGTAATTCGCTCGTGCGCCCGGTTAAGATCATCGTCGCTGAAATTCCGAATCAACGCGAAGAAAAGATGATGAAACTGATCGGTTCGCACACCAGCCCATTCGTCCGCAAGGTGCTGATCGTCATAGCGGAAAAGAAGATCGATTGCGAACTGTTGCTCGAGGACGTCTGGGCATCCGATTCTAAAATTCACGACTACAACCCGCTCGGCAAGGTGCCCTGCCTCATCCTGGACGACGAAGCCGTGTTCGATTCGCGCGTCATCTGCGAATTCGTGGACACGCTCACGCCCGTGGGCAAGCTCCTGCCGCAGGAGCGGCGCGAGCGCACCGAAGCGCGTTGCTGGGAAGCGCTCGCCGACGGCATGCTCGACGCCACCGTGCTGATCCGTCTCGAAGGCGTGCTGCGTGAGGAAGCGCATCGCAGCGAGTCATGGGTGGCGCGCCAGCGGCGCAAGGTCGACGACGGCCTGCGCGCGATGGCGCGCGGAATCGGCTCGAATCAATGGTGTTCGGCAAACCGCTTCACGCTCGCCGACATCGCGTGCGGCTGCGCGCGGCTATCTCGACCTGCGCATGCCGGAGCTGAACTGGCGCGACGCGCATCCGAATCTCGACAAGTACTACGCGCGCCTCTCGCAACGGCAATCCTTCGTGGATACAGTGCCGATCTGACCGGCGCGGACACGCTCCCGCGCCCGGCGGGAGCGTCGCTTCTGCACGCTTACTTCTTAAGCGCGGCCTTGAGGGTCGCGTTGGCTTGCGCGACGGCCGCGCGCGTCGCAGGCGTTCCCGCCAGCGCGTTGAGCATGACGAAGTCATGAATCGTGCCGTTGTAGCGCACCGAGGTGACCGGCACGCCCGCCTGCGAAAGCTTGCGCGCATAGGCCTCGCCTTCGTCGCGCAGCACGTCGTTTTCATCCGTGATGACGAGCGCCGGCGGCAACTCCTTCAGTTCCTCCAGGCTCGCGCGCAGCGGCGAAGCCGTGATCTTCTCGCGGTCCGCGGCATTCGGCGCGTAGGCGTCCCAGAACCATTTTATCGCGTCGCGGTTATCGCGTCGCGGGTGAGCCACGGACCGTTGGCGAATTCGGTGTAGGAGCCATCGTCGAAATTCACGTCGGTCACCGGATAGAAGAGCACTTGCGCGCGCAGCTTCGGACCGCCGCATTCCTTCGCCAGCAGCGTGACGGCCGCCGCCATGTTGCCGCCGACGCTGTCGCCCGCGACCGCCATGCGCGAAGCGTCGACATCGAACGCCTTCGCGTGATCCGCGACGTAGCGCGCGCCGCGTAAGCCTGTTCGTCGGCACCGGATACTTCGTTTCCGGCGAACGGTCGTAGTCGACGAAGACGACGGCCGCCTGCGCGCCATTCGGGATCTCGCGCACCAGCCGGTCGTGCGTGTTCTTGTCGCCCAGCACCCAGCCGCTGCCGTGGAAGTACATGATGACCGGCAACGCACCCTTCGCGTGTTCCGGGCGCACGATGCGCAGCGCGATCTTGCCCGTCGGACCGGCTTCGATCACGCGATCCTCGATTTTCGCGGCCTGCTTCTTCACCGGCTGCGCCTGCGCTCCGGCGAGGACATTGCGCGCATCGGCGGGCGACAGCGTGTAGATCGGCGGCGCGTTCTTCGCGGCGAGGGTATCGATGAACTGCTGCGTCGCCGGTTCGAGCACGGGCGCGGCGGATGCCGCGTGAGCAGCGGACTGCGACAGCGCGGCGGCGACGGCGGTGGCGAGAACTGCGGTATTGAGCTTCTTCATGATTCACTCCAGAGTCATTGGATTACGATCAAGCCGATGCGCCGGGCGGCACACCGGAACGGCGGTGGAACGAAAGAAAACAGGTTTCAAATTGAAACTACTATTAGATAGATAACTGAATACGATAAAACAATAAAAAACCGCGGACCGGCCCGATTCCTGTCAGTGACGGCGTACTTGTCGCCGTAGAACCGACAAAATCAGCAAGCCGATCGAAAAACTGCATTTATCGGCCAATATGTATCTATGTAAAGATATATAACCCAATGGTCATTCAGGTGTTTTTCACATGGTTATCCACAGGGTTGTCTACCGGCGGACGCTATCCGCCACTTCTTCCAGGCGCGCACGCGTCTGAAAAAGACGGCACGCCAGCAAGCTGCCCTGAAACGCGGCGTATAACGCGCGGGCTGCCGCATCGGGTTTTCCACCGGCATCGAGCGTGTCCTGCGCTTCACCTTCGGCGAGTACCCTCGCCAGCCAGCTCTCGTTCGCCTTGAAGAACGCCTGCACCGCGTACCGCACCTTTTCCGGCAAGGATTCGATGTCCGCCGCTAGCATACCGCACAGGCAAATCTGATTTTCCCCGGCGATGATCCGCCCGAAGAGCTTCGTATAGCGATCGAGCTTCTTGTCGGCCGGCACGGAACTGTCGATTGCGTAGATCGAGGACATGACGTCCGCGCTGTAGGCGTTCACGGCTTCCAGCGCGAGATCTTCCTTGGTCGGAAAGTAGTAGTGAATGCTGGAGGTCTTCACTCCGACCAATTCTGACAGGTCGCGATAGCTGAATCCGTTGTAGCCGCGCGTCATCAGGAGCGTCTGGGCGTGGTCCATAAGTGCTTCGCGTACGGTGTTCTTGTCCATTTTCCGAATTTGTCCCTGCGTTCGTTATGCATAATAACTATCGATAGATAGACAGTCAAGCACTTGTATCAAAAAAGTTTTTATCGGGCCGATAGGTATGGATATGCCGAGTAAAAAGCCCTGGCGCGAGTCAGGGCTTTTTACCGGAATCAGCGCACGGCGGAAAGCGATGCGGACTGGGGCGCATCCTGCCTCACCGCGGCCTGCTCGATGATGCCGCCGCCCAGACAAACGTCGCCCTGATACAGCACGGCGGATTGCCCCGGCGTCACGGCCCATTGGGCTTCGTCGAAATGGAGCGCGAAGCGCCCGTCTCCCGCGTCGGCGAAGCGGCACGCCGCGTCCTGCTGCCGATAGCGCGTCTTGGCGCCGCACACCGCGCCCGCTTCCGGCGCGAAGCCCGCGACCCAGCTCGTATTGCCCGCGACGAGCGCCGGCGACAGCAGCCACAGATGATCGTGCCCCTGCACGACATACAGCGTGTTGCTCGCCATGTCCTTGCCCGCAACGAACCAGGGCTCGCCGCTGCCATCCTTCGCGCCGCCGATGCCGATGCCCTTCCTCTGCCCGAACGTGTAGAACGCAAGCCCGATATGCTCGCCGACGATCCTGCCTTCGGCCGTCTTCATCGGGCCGGGCCGGGTCGGCAGATAGCGGTTCAGGAATTCACGGAACGGCCGTTCGCCGATGAAGCAGATGCCGGTCGAATCCTTCTTCTTCGCGTTCGGCAGGCCGATCTGCGCCGCGATTTCACGTACCTTCGTCTTCGGGATCTCGCCGAGCGGAAACAGCGTCTTCGACAGTTGCGCCTGGTTCAGCCGATGCAGGAAGTACGACTGATCCTTGGTCGAGTCGGTCGCCTTGAGCAGCTGGAAGAGTCCGTCCTGCTCGCGCACACGCGCGTAGTGGCCCGTCGCGATGGTTTTCGCCCCGAGCGACATCGCATGATCGAGGAACGCCTTGAACTTGATTTCGGCGTTGCACAGCACGTCGGGATTGGGCGTGCGGCCCGCCGAGTATTCGCGCAGGAACTCCGCGAACACGCGGTCCTTGTACTCGGCGGCGAAGTTGACCGCCTCGACATCGATGCCGATCAGATCCGCGACCGACACCACGTCGATCCAGTCCTGCCGGGTCGAGCAGTACTCGCCGTCATCTTCGTCTTCCCAGTTCTTCATGAAGAGGCCGACGACGTCGTAGCCCTGCTCCTTCAGAAGCCATGCCGCGACCGACGAATCGACGCCGCCCGACATGCCCACCACTACTCTTCGCTTGCTCATAGGGACACCGCGTGAATCCCGCACAGCGCCGATGAGGTGCGGGAAATTCACCGCTCGAGACTGTCGAGCGGTTTTGAAGCGGGCGCTGATGCGAAGGGCCTTAAGCCCGCACCACCGGCGCGACCGAATGCGTATGAATGAAATCGAGCGGCACGCGCCGCCCGGACAGGTAATCGTCGACACACTTCATCACGAGCGGCGTCCGGTGCCGGCCGGCCGGCGCGCGCAGCTCGTCGGCGGTAAGCCACATCGCGCGCACGATACCTTCGTCGAGCGCGCGCCCGGCCTCGACGCCCGCTGACCTGCCGCAGAACGTGAACTGCAGATACGTGACATCGCGCTCGGGCCGCGCGAAATGCGTCATGTAGGCGCCGACGAGCGCCTCGGGTTCGAAGCGATGCGCCGTTTCCTCGAACGTCTCGCGGATCACCGCCTCGACGAGCGTTTCGCCCGCTTCCAGATGACCGGCCGGTTGGTTGATTCTCAGCCCTGCCGACGTATGCTCCTCGATCACGAGAAAGCGTCCTTCCTGCTCGACGATCGCCGCCACCGTAACGTGGGGGGCCCAAGTGTCTGATTTCATGGTTGGATATTTTACCGTCGCCAGGCCATTCCCGCCCGCCGCTCGCAAGGGTAAGCGCTGATGATCCGAAAATGGAACAAGTGCCGGATCGGATTTTTACGCGCGCATTCTTCGGTTACAGTGGCGATAGCCGTCGATTCCAGCATTTGAAATAAAACTCAGCCTTAAGCCTTCCTAAGTCCTGTTCCGGGCGCGGAAGGCAAAAAAGACAGGAGGATTCGAAGATGCACATCGGAGTGCCTGCTGAAACGCGGGTGAACGAGGCGCATGTCTCCGCCACGCCCGAGACCGTCAAGAAGCTCGTCACGCAAGGGCACCGGGTCTCGGTGCAGAGTGGCGCGGGTCTGCCGGCAAGCTATGTCGACGATGCCTTCGCCCAGACGGGCGCCGACCTCGCTGACGCCGCCACCGCCTTTTCCGCCGAGATCGTCCTCAAGGTCCAGTCGCCCACCGAAACCGAACTGGCGATGCTCAAGCCGGGTGCCGTGCTCGTCGGCATGCTCGATCCCTTCAACGCCGAGAACACCGCGCACCTCGCCACCGCCGGCCTCACCGCCTTCGCGCTCGAGGCCACCCCGCGTACCACCCGCGCACAGAGCCTGGACGTACTCTCGTCCCAGGCGAACATCGCCGGCTACAAGGCCGTGCTGATGGCCTGCCAGTACTACCAGCGCTTCATGCCGATGCTCATGACCGCCGCCGGCACCGTCAAGGCCGCGCGCGTGCTCGTGCTCGGCGCGGGCGTCGCGGGCCTGCAGGCGATCGCCACTGCCAAGCGGCTCGGCGCCGTGGTCGAGGCGTCCGACGTGCGCCCCGCCGTGAAGGAACAGATCGAATCGCTCGGCGCGAAGTTCGTCGACGTGCCCTTCGAAACCGACGAGGAACGCGAGGCCGCCGAGCTGGCTCGCGCGGCAATCGGCACAGGTGCACGAGCGTGCGAAGGCGGCCGACATCGTCATCTCGACCGCGCTGATTCCCGGCCGCCCCGCCCCGACGCTCATTTCCGTCGAAACGGTCAAGCACATGAAGCCCGGCTCCGTGATCGTCGATCTCGCCGCCGGACGCGGCCCCGAGTTCGAGGGCAGGAAAGGCGGCAACTGCCCGCTCACCGAAATCGATCAGGTGGTGACCAAGCACGGCGTGCATATCGTCGGCCATACGAATCTGGCCTCGATGGTCGCCGCCGACGCCTCCACCTTGTACGCCCGCAACCTCCTGGACTTCCTCAAGCTCATTCTGACCAAGGAAGGCGCGCTCAACATCGACCTCGCGGACGACATCGTCGCGGCCACGCTCCAGTGCCGCGACGGTCAAGTCACGCGCGCCACGGCTTAAGACGGAGACGAACATGGACGTCATCAATCACACGGTGATCAACCTCATCATCTTCGTGATGGCCATCTACGTCGGCTATCACGTGGTGTGGAACGTTACGCCGGCGCTGCACACGCCGCTCATGGCCGTGACCAACGCGATCTCGGCGATCGTCGGCGACGGCGCGGGCGCGTACATCGCCGCGAAAGTCGAGATGACGAAGATGCCCGAGCTCGTCGCGGCGATGCACTCGCTGATCGGTCTGGCGGCGGTGTGCATCGCGTACGGCGTGGTGGCCGAGCCGTCCGCCTTCGGGCTCGCGCTGCCCAGCGAGCCGATTCCGTACGGCAATCGCGTCGAGCTGTTCATCAGCACGTTCGTCAGCGCGATCACGTTCTCCGGCTCGGTCATCGCCTTCGGCAAGCTCTCGGGCAAGTACAAGTTCCGGTTGTTCAAGGGCGCCCCGGTCGTCTACGCCGGACAGCATCTGATCAACCTGCTGCTGGCGATCGCGATGATCGGCTTCGGCGTGATCTTCATGCTCACCGAGTCGTGGCTGCCGTTCATCGTCATGACGATCATCGCGTTCGCGCTGGGCGTGCTGATCATCATCCCGATCGGCGGCGCGGACATGCCGGTGGTCGTCTCGATGCTCAACTCGTACTCCGGCTGGGCGGCGGCGAGCATCGGGTTCTCACTCAACAATCCGATGCTGATCATCGCCGGCTCGCTGGTCGGTTCGTCGGGCGCGATTCTCTCGTACATCATGTGCCGGGCGATGAACCGCTTGTTCTTCAACGTAATTCTCGGCGGGTTCGGGGGCGAGGCCGGCGGCGCAGCCGCGGGCGGTGCACAGGAACAGCAGCAGCCGGTGAAATCCGGCTCCGCCGACGACGCCGCGTTCATGCTCGGCAATGCGGAGAGCGCGGTGATCGTGCCGGGCTATGGTCTGGCCGTGGCGCGGGCGCAGCACGCGTTGAAGGAGCTGACCGACAAGCTCGTCGAGAAAGGCATCGACGTACGCTACGCGATTCACCCGGTCGCGGGGCGCATGCCGGGGCACATGAATGTGCTGCTGGCCGAAGCCGAGGTGCCATACGAGCTCGTGCACGAGATGGAGGACATCAACAGCGAGTTCGGGCAGACCGACGTGGTGCTGGTGCTCGGCGCGAACGACGTGGTGAACCCCGCGGCGAAGACCGATCCGAAATCGCCGATCGCGGGCATGCCGATTCTCGAAGCCTACAAGGCGCGCACGATCATCGTGAACAAGCGCTCGATGGCCGCCGGCTACGCCGGGCTCGACAACGAACTGTTCTATATGGACAAGACGATGATGGTGTTCGGCGATGCCAAGAAGATAGTGGAGGAGATGATGAAGGCGGTGGAGTAACACTTAGCCCCTCATCCGATCGAATCCACGCCGGAAATCAACGAACGATATCTCGACATGCGCTACTACGGCAGCGCAATGCGCACGCCTCACGCGCAAGGCGCGTTCCGCCAGGAAGTGGTCATCGACAAATCGCAGGCCCACGCGGTCGCCGATACGCTCAGCGACGCTGAAGCGGCGATGGCCGAGCCATTGTCCGTCGCGTTGCACGCGGTGCGGCGCGCAGGCCCCCTGTTCGGCAAGCGCGTGCTCGTGACCGGTTGCGGTCCGATCGGCGCGCTGATCGTCGCCGCGCGGCGCGCGGGCGCTGCGCACATCGTCGCGACGGATGTGAGCGCCCTTCCGCTCGAAAGCGCCCGCCTTGTCGGCGCCGACGAGACATTCAACGTGATGGAATCGCCCAATGCGCTGCAACCGTTCGCGAAGAACAAAGACCGTTCGCGAAGAACGAAGGCAGCTTCGACGTGCTGTTCGAGGCAAGCGGCAACGCGGCAGCGCTGCGCGCGACGCTCGACGTGATCCGGCCGCGCGGCGTGATCGTCCAGGTCGGACTCGGCGGCGACGCGCCGTTGCCGATGAACGCGATCGTCGTGAAGGAACTCGATCTGCGCGGCGCATTCCGGTTCCATGAGGAGTTCGCCGTGGCGGTCGAGCTGCTGAACAAGGAACTCGTCGACGTGAAGCCGCTGATTTCCAAGGTGTTCCCCTATCGCGATTGCCTGCAGGCATTCGAGAAGGCAGGTGACCGGTCAAAGGCGATGAAGGTGCTGATCGATTTCTCGTAGCCCGCCAGGCCACGTTTTCCCTACTCGCGCACGACGGCAATCGGCCCGGACCATCGCGGCCGATTGCCCACCATCCGATTTCAGGCGATAGCGGGCTTCCCCCGTTCGCCCCGCCCCGGTTCGAAATCACTCCTCCCTCCATGCCTGCCAAAAGCGCCGCGCACCGCTCGCCCGGGCGGCCACGCCCTTTTCGCGTTCCGCCCTGTATAAAGAATTTTTGATAATTTGCAAAATGCATGCTTCCTGCGTAAGAATGCATTTTCCGAATTCATCGATTCGATCAATCAGGCTCGCGTATCCATGGAAATTCGCCAACTGGAGGCGTTTGCCGCTGTGATGTCCGCCGAGCGTCACCGCTGCCGGGCGCCTGCTCGGGCGATCGCAACCGGCCGTCACCCGTTCGATTCAGGAACTGGAAGCCGAAATCGGCTATCCGCTGTTTCAGCGCTTCAGGCCGCGCGTCGCGCCGACGCGCGAGGCATCGCAGCTCTACCAGGACGTCGAGCACACGCTGGCTCACCTGCGTCAGGTCAAGGCGCGCGCCGAACAGATCGCACGGCAGTCGCCCCCGCCCGTCACGCTCGCCGCGACCTCTGCGCTCGCTGCCGGACTGGTACCCCGCGCCCTGGCTTTGCTCGATCGCAGCCATCCGCTCGAATCCGTCCATTTGCGCAGCGCAGCGCCGGAACAGGTAGTCGATGCCGTGCTGAACGGCATCGTCGATATCGGCATATCGAGCCTGCCACTCGAGCATCGCGGCGTGCTCGTGCACTGGATCGGCGAAACCGCGTGCGTCGCCGCCGTGCGCGCCGACGACCCGCTCGCGCAAGCGCCTCGGATCGCGCTGAGCGACTCCGCCAGCCGGCGCCTCGTCACGATGCAAAACCCCTACCGTCTGCGGCCGCGCCTCGATTCGGCGTTCGCGCGGGCGGGCGTGCGCACGGCCGGCGTGATCGAAACCAATTCGTCGCTGAACGCGCTCGGCGCGGTGCGCGCGGGTCTCGGACTCGCCGTGCTGGAACCGGTGACGGCGCTCGGCTTGCCGGTCGAAGGCGTGGTGATCCGTCCACTCGATATCCGCATCGTTTTCCTGTTCGGCGTCATCACGCCGGAATTCCGTCCGCCGGGCGCGGTGACCGTTGCCGCGGCGCAAGCGCTCGCGCAGACCGCCGCCGAGATCCTGCCCGACTTTGTCCTGCACGACGCGAGCCAGCACGGCGCGATCTTTCAGGCGCTCTACGACGTGCCCCACGACGTTCTCAATCCGATCGAGAGCACACCACGTGAGCCCCGACACCACCGCCTCATCGAATCCACCCAGCGGCCTCGCGGCGCTCGAAGCGCGGCTCGCCGACGACCTCTCTCCTCGACCTGCCCGCGCGGGAATGGGTGATCGGCAAGACCCACGACGGCGGCGAAGTGCTGGACGTCGCGGTGATCGGCGGCGGCATGGCCGGACTGGCGGTCGCCGCGGCCCTCAAGCTGCTTGGGGTACGGGCGCGCATCTTCGACCGCTCGCCGCAGGGACTGGAAGGTCCCTGGGCCACGACCGCGCGCATGGAAACGCTGCGCTCGCCCAAGCAACTGACCGGACCGGCGCTGGGATTGCCCGCGCTGACGTTCCGCGCGTGGTTCGAGGCCGGTTCGGCGCGCAGGCATTGCAGGCGCTCGACAAGATCGAGCGCCTGCAATGGATGGAATATCTGATCTGGTATCGCCGCGTGCTCGCGCTCGATATGCACAACGAGCACGCCATCGAAGCGATCACGCCGCGCGCCGACGGTCTCGTCGCGCTGAGCGTGCGCGCGCATCAGCGGCGTTTCGAGGTCTACGCGCGGTCTACGCGCGCCGGGTGGTGCTGGCGACCGGCCGCGACGGACTGGGCGGCCCCGCGCTGCCTGGTTTCATCGAGGGCTTGCCGCGTGAGCGCTGGGCGCATTCGTCCGACGCATACGACTACCGCACGCTCGCCGGCAAGCGCGTGGCGGTGATCGGCGGCGGCGCGTCGGCCATGGACAGCGCCGCCACGGCGCTTGAAGCCAGGGCCGCGAGCGTCGATTTGCTGATCAGGCGCGCGGACCTTCCGCGGGTAAACAAGGGCAAGGGCGCCGGCAATCCCGGCCTGACGCACGGCCACCACGCGCTGCCCGACGAGTGGAAATGGAAGATTCGCCATTACATCAACGCCGTGCAGGTTTCGCCGCCGCGCGGCAGCACGCTGCGCGTGTCGCGTCATGCCAACGCGCGGTTCAACCTCGGATACCCGGTGTCGTCGGTCGACAGCACGCCGAACGGCCTCGCCATCCACACGCCCAAGGGGCACCTTCGCGGCTGACTTCCTCGTGGTGTCGACCGGCTTCAAGGTCGACTGGGCCGCGCGCCCCGAGTTCGCCGCGTTCGCGCCGCACGTGCGCACGTGGGCGAGCCGCTACACGCCGCGCAGCGCGGACGATCAGGACGCGAGCTGTCCGATTCGCCCGATCTCGGAGCCGCCTTCGAATTCCTCGAGCAAGTTCCGGGCGCCTGCCCTGGCCTCTCGAACATCCACTGCTTCTGCTACCCGACGACGCTCTCGCACGGCGCCGTCTCGGGCGACATTCCGGCCATCAGCACCGGCGCGAAGCGGCTCGCCCGGGGCTCCCACCCCGCTGTACCGGGAAGACGTGGAGCAGCATTACGCCGCCCTGGAAGCCTACGCGGAGCCCGAGCTCTACGGCGACGAATGGCAGCCCGCCGAAGCGCCGGCCCTGTATGCGGAGGACAAGTGAGCGGCTGGCTCGTTCGCCGCATCGCGCAGGCGGCGTTCGTCGTGCTGCTGATGACGCTGATCGTGTTCATCGGCCTGCACGCGATCGGCAATCCCATCGACATCCTGATCGGGCAGGACGTCGATCAGGTCGACCGGGCGCGCATCATCGCGCAACTGGGCCTGGACCAGCCGCTCTGGAGCAGTACCTCGCGTTCCTGGCCGGCGCGGCGCACGGCAATCTCGGCAACAGCTTCGTCTATAACGAACCCGCCATCGGCCTGATCCTGCAGCGCCTGCCGGCGACGTTCGAGCTCGCCGTTGCGGCGCTCCTGCTCGCGCCCGTGATCGGCATCCCGCTCGGGCTGTTCGCGGGCCTGCGTCCGGACAATCCGCTGTCGAAACTGCTAATGACGGGCAGCATCGTCGGCTTCTCGCTGCCGACGTTCTGGGTCGGCCTGATGCTCATCATGCTGTTCAGCGTTCAGCTCGGCTGGCTGCCGGCGAGCGGCCGCGGCGCGACCGCGAGCCTGTTCGGCATCCAGTGGTCGTGGCTCACGCTCGACGGCCTGCGCCACCTGATCCTGCCCGCGCTGAATCTGTCGCTCTTCAAGGTGTCGCTCGTGTTGCGCCTGACGAGCGCCGGCGTGCACGAGGTCCTGCCGATGGAGCACGTGCGTTTCGCGCGCGCCAAGGGACTGTCCACGCGGGCGCATCGTGCTCGTGCACGTCCTGCGCAACACGCTGATTCCGCTCATCACGGTGATCGGTCTGGAGTTCGGCTCGACCATCGCGTTCGCGGTCGTGACCGAAACCGTGTTCGCGTGGCCGGGTGCGGGCAAGCTGATCCTCGACAGCATCAACGCGCTCGACCGCCCGGTGATCCTGTCGTATCTGATCGTGGTCGTGTGCATGTTCGTTTCGCTGAACCTGCTCGTCGACATCCTCTACCGGTTCCTCGATCCGCGCGTGCGGCTGGAGGGCGCCCGATGAGCACGACACCGCTCATGCCGGAGACGCCCGCGCGGACGGCCGCGCGCCGCCGTCAGCCGCCGTGGCGCCGGCTGGTCGCGGATTTCGCCCGCTCGCCCACGGCGCTGGCCGCGTCGGGCGTCGCGATGCTGCTCGTGCTGGCGGCCATTTTCGCGCCGCTCATCACGCCGCAGAACCCCTACGACCTGCTGCAGCTCGACGTGCTCGAGGCGCGCCTGCCGCCCGGCTCGATGAACGGCGCGGGCACGCATGCGTACTGGTTCGGCACCGACGGCCAGGGCCGCGACCTCTATTCGGCGATGCTTTACGGCCTGCGCCTGAGCCTTTCGGTCGGTCTCGGCTCGGCGTTCATCGCCGGCGTGATCGGGACGGTGTTCGGCCTGATCGCGGCGTACGTGGGTGGCAAGACCGACAGCCTCATCATGCGGTTCGTGGACTTGCTGCTCGCCTTCCTCGGCAAGAGCGTGACGAATGTGGTGCTCACGCTGGTGCTGATCGAGTGGGCCTACTACGCGCGGACCGCCCGCGCGCAGGCCCTGGTCGAAGCGCGGCGCGAATACGTCGAGGCCGCGCGCAGTCTTGCGATTCCGAACTGGCGCATCGTGCTCGCTCACATCCTGCCGAACTGCCTGCCTTCGCTGATCGTGGTGGGCACGCTGCAGGTCGCGCGCGCGATCACGCTCGAAGCGACGCTCTCGTTCCTCGGACTGGGCGTGCCCATTACCGAGCCCTCGCTGGGACTGCTGATCGCCAACGGTTATCAGACCATGCTCTCGGGCGAATACTGGATCAGCGTCTATCCGGGTCTGGTGCTGCTGGCGATCCTGGTCTCGATCAACATGGTCGGCGACCGCCTGCGCACGCTGCTCAATCCGAGGTTCGCGAAATGAGCGGCACGCCCACTCCATTTCCCGCCGTCGAGAACACGCTCGAAGTCCGGCACCTGCAGACGCGCTTTTTCACGCGCGAAGGCGTCTTGCCCGCCGTCGAAGACGTCTCGCTCACGCTCGCGCGGGGCCGCGTGCTGAGTCTCGTCGGCGAATCGGGATCGGGCAAGTCGGTCACCGGCTTCTCGATCATGGGACTCGTCGATGCACCCGGCCGCGTGGTCGGCGGCGAAATTCTGTTCAGGGGAAAGAACCTGGTCGGCCTGCGCGGAGGCGGAGATGCGGTGTCTGCGCGGCAGCCGCGTTGCCATAGTGTTCCAGAGGATCCCATGTCCACGCTCAACCCCGTGCAGCGCGTCGATGCGCAGATGATCGAGGCCGTGCGCGCGCATCGTCGCGCCAGCCGGCGCGCCGCCCGTGAGCAGGCCGCCGAAGCGCTGGCGGCAATGGGCATCGCCAACCCCGAGGAGCGTCTGCGAGCGTATCCGCATCAGCTGTCGGGCGGCATGCGTCAACGCATTGCAATCGCGATCGCGATGCTGCACAAGCCCGATCTGATCATCGCCGATGAGCCGACCACGGCTCTCGACGTCACCATTCAGGTGCAGATTCTGTCCGAATTGCAGACGCTCGTGCGCACGCAAGGCACGTCGCTGATCTGGATCACGCATGATCTGTCGGTGGTGGCCGGTCTCGCCGACGACATCGCGGTCATGTATGCGGGGCGAATCGTCGAACAGGGCACCGTGGACGCCGTGCTCGATCATCCGCAGCACCCTATACCGCCGGCCTGATCGACAGCCTGCCGGGCCTCAACACGCGCGGCAGACGGCTCTCGCAGATCGCGGACATGACGCCCGATCTGCGCTCGCTGCCGCCGGGCTGCGCAAGCCGAACAGGACACGCATCTGGTGCGCTGCTTTCATCCCGGACGGCGCGCCGACCTGCGCCGGGAGGCAACGGCATGAGCCACATTGCCTCCCCGCCCAATACCACCGCCCTGGTCGAGCTCCGCGGCGTCAGCCAGCGCTTCGGCGAACGCCGCGAGAACGCCATGATGCGCTGGCTGCGCGGGCGCAATCTGCTCGCGGCGCAACCGGTCACGCGCGCCGTCGAAGGTGTGGATCTCGAGATCATGCCGGGCGAGGTGATCGGGCTGGTCGGCGAGTCGGGCTGCGGAAAGTCGACGCTCGGCCGCATCGTGTCCGGCCTGATCGCGCCGACCGAAGGCGATGCGCTGGTCGGCGGACGGCGCCGCGCGGCCATGCCGGCAGCCGAATTGCGCGCCTCTCGGCTGGCGATCCAGATGATCTTTCAGGATCCGCATTCGAGCCTGAATCCGAGAAGGCGGATCCGCGACATCGTCGGCGAGGCGCCGCTCGTGCATCGTCTGGTCGAGCGCGCCGATCTCGACGGCTACGTCGCCGCGCAACTGCGGCGCGCGGGTCTCGATCCCTCGCTTGCCGATCGCTATCCGCACGAGTTCAGCGGCGGCCAACGCCAGCGCATCGGCATTGCGAGAGCGCTCGCGGTCAATCCGTCGATGCTCGTGTGCGACGAAGCCGTGGCAGTGCTGGATGTCTTGATCCAGGCGCAGATCCTGAATCTGTTCATGGATCTGCGCGAGCAGCTCAATCTCACTTACCTGTTCATCAGCCACGATCTCGGCGTGGTCGAGCAGGTGTCGGACCGCGTGGTGATCATGTATCTCGGGCGGGTGGTGGAAAACGCGCCGGTCGAGGAGATCTTCCGCCATCCGAATCATCCCTATACGCAGACCCTGCTGGCCGAGATCCCTCACCTCGACTCGCGCAGGAAGCGCTTCGCCGCCATTCAGGGCGAGATGCCGAGCCCGCTCGCGCCGCCGCCGGGCTGTCATTTTCACCCGCGTTGTCCGCACGCCATGCCGCGCTGCAAGACCGAAACGCCGGCCTTGCGCGGCATCGCCATCCGGCACGTCAGCGCATGCCACCTGAACGACGTCCACTAGGCACCGTCCGCAAAACTTTCAAACAACAGGAATTGCACCGTGAAACGCCCGCTCCTCTCCATGCTGACCGCCGCGCTCGCAAGCGCGGCCATGTCCGGTTCCGGCGCCGCGTCGGCACAGACGCTCAATCTCGCGTTCGCCGATCCGCTGTCGTCGCTCGATCCGCAACTGAACAACTACGCGGGCGACCGCTCCGTCGACCTGCACTTCTGGGATCTGCTGGTCGAGAACCACGACAACGTCCTCGCGCCGGGTCTCGCGACCAGCTGGAAATCCATCGGCAACGACACGTGGGAATTCAAGCTGTGCCACGACGTCAAGTGGCAGGACGGCACGCCCTTCACCGCGGACGACGTGATCTATTCGTATCAGCGCGCGCGCAACGTGCCGGGGACCGTCGCCACTTTCGCCGGCTATCTGCGCACCATCGCGTCCGTGACCGCGCCCGATCCCTACACGCTGATCATCAAGACGAACGTGCCGACGCCGGATCTGCCGCTCAATCTGACCTCCGTGCACATCGTGAGCAAGCACGTGGGCGAGAAGTCGTCGACGGAAGACTACAACGCGGGTCACGCCATGGTCGGATCGGGGCCCTACAAATTCGTCTCGTACACGCCGGGCGACCGCGTGGTGATGACGCGCAACGACGCGTACTGGGGCCCCAAGCCGATCTGGGACAAGGTGAACTATCGCTACGTGAGCAACGCGGCGGCGCGCACGGCGGCCTTGCTGTCGGGTGACGTCGATGCGATCGACAAGGTCTCGGTATCCGACCTGCCGCGTCTCAAGCACGCCCAAGGTGTCGGTATTCGCGTATCCCGGCTTGCGCGTGATGCTGCTTCAGCCGAGCTTCCGTCCGGGTCCGAACCCCTATATCACCGACAACGCCGGCAAGCCGCTGCCGAACAATCCGCTGCTCGACGTACGCGTGCGCCGCGCATTGTCGCTGGCGATAAATCGTCCGGCCATCACCGACCGTATCCTGCAGGGCGCGGCGACCGTCGCCAATCAGTGGATGCCGGCGAAGACCTTCGGCTATAACCCGGACGTCAAGGACATTCCGAACGACCCGGCCCAGGCGAAGAAACTGCTGGCCGAAGCGGGCTTTCCGGACGGCTTCCAGCTGACCCTCAGCGTGCCGAACGACCGTTACCCGCAGGCGTCCGAGATGGCCCAGGCGGTCGCGCAATTCTGGACCCGCATCGGCGTGAAGACGAAAGTCGAGGTGATGCCCTGGGCCACCTATGCGAGCCGCGCGAACAAGAACGAGTTCGCGGTCAGCATGATCGCGTGGGGCAACGGCACCGGCGAAGCGAGCTATGCGCTCGTCAACGTGCTTTGCACGGTCGATGCGAAGAAAGGCATCGGCGCGTCGAACTGGGGGCGCTACAGCAACCCGGCCGTCGATCGCGCGCTCGACGCGGCGACCGTGGAGTTCGACTCCGCCAAGCGCGAGGCGATCCTGCGGCAGGCCGTGAAGGTGGTGAGCGACGACGTGGGCGTGATCCCGCTCTATCACTACGAGAACGTCTGGGCGGCGAAGAAAGGCCTGAAGGTGACACCGGCGGTCAGCGACCGGACCACCGCCATGATGGTCACGCGCAGCGGCAGCTGAGGCACGCATGATCGACATCACGGCTACACCCGGCGACGCACTGATCGACGTTGCGCGCCGCATCGCGGTGACCGGCGCGCGGGCGGGCGCGACGCTGACCCTTCGGACCCGGACCGTGCGCGGAGCGGGCGCGGTCTGGACCAGTCGCGCGGTATTTCGCGCCGACGCTCGCGGCATCGTCGACCCCGACCGCGACGCTCCGCTTTCAGGTGACTACGAGGGCGTGGCGTCGATGGGGCTCGTCTGGTCGCAAGCGCCCACGGAAGCCGGAAAACGCGACGTGTTTCCGGCAGACGTCGCGCAGCCGCTGACGACCCGCATCGAGGTGCTCGACGACGCGGGGCACGTGCTGGCCGCGACCGAACTGACCCAGCGCCTGATGGCGCCCGGCGTGCAGCGGCGCGAGATGCGCGCGGACGGCTGCGTCGGCACGCTGTTCCTGCCTGCCGCGCCGGGACCGCATCCGTTGGTGCTCGTGCTCAACGGATAGGGCGGCGGCATCAACGAGCCGCGCGGGGCGCTCTATGCGTCGCGCGGATACGCGGCGCTCGCGCTCGGTTACTTCAAGACGCCGGGACTCTCCGACTACATCTCCAACACGCCGCTCGAGTACTTCCGCCGCGCGCTCGACTGGATCGCACGCGAGCTGCAGCCGGCGCACGGGTTCATCGCGGTGAGCGGGCAATCGCGCGGCGGCGAACTGGCGCTGCTGCTCGGCGCCACCTATCCGGACCGGATCAAGGCGGTGATCGGCTACGTGCCCGGCGCAGTGGTGCACAGCGCCCAGAATGCCGCCGATCCCGCGATCGGCCGCGAAGGCCCGACCTGGCTGCTCGATGGAAAGCCGCTGCCGCATCTGTGGGAAAACAACCGCACGGCAAGCTGGAAGCCCTTCGACGACGGCCGGCCGCCGCATCGTCACGAACGCGCGATCCGGACCGCATTGCTCGATGAAGCAGCCGTGGAACGGGCGCGGATCCGCGTCGAACACATCGCCGGTCCGGTGCTGCTCCTGTCCGCTACCGACGACGGCTCGTGGCCTTCGTCCGAGTATTCGCGCATGGTGGTAGAGCGGTTCGAACGGCAGAAGCATGCTTATCTGGTCAGACATCTCGATTGCGAGCGCACGGGCCACGCGATCGTTTTTCCCTACGTGCCGACCACCCAGCTCGTGTACACGCACCCCGTTTCGGGACGCATCAGCACGGGCGGCGGCGAACCCGCGGCGAACGCCCGCGCGGAATGGACACAGTGTCTCAGACAGTCGAATTGCCGGCCAAGCGCCAGAACCGGCGGCATCCGTTGGAATGGAAACGAACGGTCGTCGAGCAGACATTTGAACCAGGAGCCTCGGTCGCTCGGGTCGCCCGCGACAATAACGTCAATGCCAACCAGGTATGGGCGTGGCGCAAACTGTACGCGCAGGGCCTGCTGGTCGAAGATGCTCAGACGCAGGCCATGTTGCCTGTTGTTGTCGATGTTCAGCCCGATCGGGCAACTGACCATCTGCCGGATTCGACGAAGTTGTGCAGGCCGCTCCAGTTACTACGAGCGGCAGGATTGAGCTTCAGCACGGCAATACTTCCGTCCGGATAGAAGGCACGCCCGACGCGACGATCTTGCGCCTGGTACTCGAGCGGCTTCTCTGATGATCGGCCTGCCTGCAAATACGCGGATCTGGATCGCCGCAGGCGTCACTGACATGCGATCCGGCTTTAATTCGCTTGCAGCGAAGGTACAGACAGTGCTTGAGAAGGATCCGTACGGTGGTGGACTTGCCCCCGCATAACCGGACAGCCGGTCCCGCTTAGGTTGGAGGATTTGCTTGCCGACGAAACTCGCGCGGCGAGCGGTATTTAAGGGCGCTGTGCGGGTGTGACTCGTTATCGTGGTCGAACGCGATGGCCAGATTTTGCAGCGCCGTCCTGGCGTCGGGTTTCGGCATCCACGAAACGTAATCACGCTTTATCGTTTCGTAATCACGCTTTATCGTTTTAACGAAGCTCTCGGCCATCCCGTTGCTTTGCGGACTTCTGACGGGTGTCGTTACTGGCTTCAGTCCGATTTTTCGAGAGAACTTCAATGTGTCATCGGCAATGTAGCAGGAACCATTGTCGCTTAACCACTCGACTTCCCTGTCGGCCTTCAACGCGCCGGTGAAGCGGTTCTCGACGGCTTGAAGCATGACGTCACGCACCATATCGCCAGTGTAACCGCCTGTGCTCGCGGCCCAACTCATGGCTTCGCGGTCGCAACAGTCGAGTGCGAAGACGACACGCAATGGGACACCGGCATCGCAGCGGAATTCGAAGCCATCCGAGCACCAGCGCATGTTGCTGCTATCCACCGCGACCTTGCCGTCATGCCGACGCGTAGACGAGGCGTGCCGAGGGCGATGTTCAAGCAGCAGGCCGTGGCGACGCATCACGCGATACACGCGCTTTGCATTTACTCGCGGTTGAGCCAGCATGTCCCGGCTTCGCCTCAGCAACGCCCAAGCACCTCGGTATCCATACGTCGGCGCGTCGCCTAACAACTCATGAAGTTCGGCGACAAGCGCCGTGTCGTCGAGCACGGGCATCTTGCGCCGGTCGACCCAGTCAGCCGGCCGCTTCGACTTGACTGCGAGATTCGAGCGCGACACCCCCAGGACTTCACAGACCGTCTTCAACGGTCGTCCCCCGGCAGCAATGGTGAGCGCAGTCAATTTTTTTGTTCGACCATACTCCACTGCTTCACGGAGGATTTCTACCTCCATTGTCTTCTTTCCTATTGCA